>NZ_VIQO01000012.1 GCF_007483665.1 Catellatospora sichuanensis | reverse complement strand
ATCGTTTGTGTTGTCACAAGCCAAGTGATCTACCCGCGGGCGGCCGTCGCGTCCATTTCCGACACGTCACAGGTTGATCACGCTGGTGCGACCGCATCCATCGGCGATCGTCGACTGAATAGTGCTCCAAGCCGGTGAACGTATGCGGCCACGGCACTAGCCGCACGATGAGCAACGCCTCTTCTACTTCGTGAAAGCCCTCCTGGCAGGCCCGCTCATACAACGCGCCCCACGCCGCCGCACACGGGTCCGCCGCCGCTTCCGCCAACAACTCCTCCACCGCCGTCACGGCGTGATCTAACCAGCAGGTCAGCCCGCCGTTCATATGATCTGCTCAGAGACGAAGTGTGACTGCCGTATCCGCACGTCAGCGGCACGTAATGCTTGCGCGCCGGTAGCACGCATGCCGTGGTGTCTCGACCGGACATATGCGGTGCTCTCGCCGCTCCAGTGCGCACGCCTTCCGGCGGCGCGGCTGAGGCGGCTGCACGACGGCGTGGTGCGGTCGCAGGTCACCACAGGGTGATCTGGCCCTCAAGCTCGTTGGTGTATGGCTCGCGTAGCTGCCACAGCCGGAGGGCGCCGGTACGGGTGTCATGGGTGAGCCACCGTCCGGGTGCGGCGATCGGCCGGAGGCAGCCGAGGGCATGTCCGTTCCGTGGTTCACGCAGCCCAAGCGCTTGAGGTTCCGAGTACTGAGCAGCACGTGGGTCTCGGTGCGCGAGCGGGGGTCGGTCCACGCGGGGACGATGGCCACATCGTCGTCAACGATCGTGGCCGTTCGTGAAGTTCGACGACGATCACCTGTGGGACTTCGCGTCGGCGTGAGCACCCAGACCGTGAAGGTTGGTAGGGTGCCGCGATGCCGCTGCCGTTTCTGCCCGGTCATGATTCGTCCGTCATCGCGGACCGCGATGACCTGCTGGTCGCGGCGACCGTCGACGGGCGGGTTTTCGTCTCGCCCGACGGCACCCTGCCGACCGTCGCCACGCTGCCGGATCTGGACGTACTCCACATCGGTGTGCTGCACGGGCGCCCGGTCTGGGCGGGCGAGCTGGCAGTGGGAGCCGACGGCGTGTCGCTGCGTTCGTGGCTGGCGTTGACGGCCGAGTTGCCCGTGCCAGTCGCCGCCGCCGTCGCGCGCGGCTACTACCAGGTGCGCTGGCGGCACACGAATCGCCACTGCGGGGAATGCGGCGGCGAACTGCAGGACCGGCCAGGCTTCACGACGCGGCGCTGTCCGAAGTGCTCGACCCTGCGGCACGTGCCCAACGCCATGTCGCCGGTCGTGGTCGTCGCCGTCGAGCATGACGACCGGCTTCTGCTGGTGCGCCAGACGTACGGTCCGTACCAGCATGAATGGGATCTGGTCGCCGGGTTCGTCGAGCCTGGGGAGACGCTCGAGGGGGCGGCCGTCCGGGAGCTGTGGGAGGAGACCGGTCTGGTGCCAATGCAGCTGGCGTACACCGGTAGCCACCCATGGTCGTTCAGCGGCCCGTCGGTGCTGCTGGTCGGCTTCTCCGCCGTCGTGGCCGATCCGGACCTGAGGCTGGATCCGGGCGAGATCGCCGAGGCGCGGTGGTTCAGCCGGGCGGAGCTCCGGAACGTGCCGGTGGCCGAGTTGCCGTCGTTTCCGTACACGATGTCGTTGATCCACCGCTTTCTCGACGCCTGACGACCGTCGTGCGCAGCGGTCGCGGTCAAGGCGTCATGACCTCGGCTGCCCGGCTGGAGCGTGTACCCGGTCCCGTGGCGTCCTCGACCAGCCGGGCGACTTTGCTGAGGTTCCAGGCGCGGTAGTAGGCCGCCGAGTCGTGCTGCCACAGGTCTGTGTCGATGCGTCGTCGCAGCTCGACGATGCCGCCTGCCAGCAGCTGCCGATGCTGTGGCGCAAGGGCGCCGCCGGAGGTGAGGGCAGCCTCGACACAGGTGTTGATGGCCTCGGCAGTCTCGTCCGGCACGGTCAGCAGGGCCGGCAGCCGTTCGCGCCGCCAGTGCCGCAGCGCGTGAAGTGCCGCCGGCTGGGTTGCGCCATGCCAGGTGCCCGGGAAGGCGCTCGGGTCACGATCGCCGGACCGAGGGCTGCGTCGGCCGAGCCGCTTGGCCCGGCGGCGCATCTCAGCGTATTCACGCAGGTCGGCGTGCCAGCCGGTGCGGCTCTGCGTCAGCGCGTCGAGCGCGCGGAGGAGCGCCGGCTCATCACGTTGGTACGGTCCGGCGAGCTCCTCCAGGAAACTCAATGTCGCGTGGAAGCCGATCGGCCGGTAGAGCTGTACGCACGACCGCAGAGCCGCCACCCGTCGGGTGTACGGCAGCGCCGGGTCGCGCACCTTGCGGGCGTAGGTGCCGAAGCTCATGGGGCGAGGTCGTCCGCGGGCGTGAAGCGCACCACGGTGTCGAGGATCGCGCTGGCGGCGTCGTGGTCCCCGGTGCGGTGGGCGGTGAGCAGCTGGGCGAACTTGTCGGCGTCCAGGATCGGCAGCCCGAGGTCGGCGGCCTTGGTGGCCTTGGACCCGGCGCCGTCGCCGACGACGACGAAGTCCGTCCTGGCCGACACGGAGCCCGACGACTTGCCGCCGAGTTCTTCGACGGCCTCGTTGCCCTGGTTGCGGGTCAGGCCGGGCACGGACCCGGTGACCACGACGGTCATCGGTGTCCCGTCCGGGCGGCGCAGCGGCAGCACGGCGTCTGTCGCGGTGTCGGCTTCGGCGGCGGTGGCGGTGGCCCGGCCGGTGGGCTCGGTCATGTTGACGCCGTGCGCGGCGAGTTTGGCGATCAGCGGCGCGACCTCGGCGAGTTCGGCGATGATGACCGCGGCCCGTTCGCTGCCGATGCCGTCGACCTGCTCCCACTCGGCCGGAGTCGCGGCGAGGATGGCGTCCATGGTGCCGAAATGGCGGGCGATGCGCCGGGACAGGGTGCGGCCGGTCATGCGGATGCCCAGGCCGGTCAGCACGCGTGACAGCGGCCGGGCCTTGGTCGCGGCGATGCTGCTGACCAGGTTCGTGGCCGACACGGTGCCGAGCCGGTCCATTGCCGCCAGGGTCGGCACGTCGAGGCCGTACAGGTCGGCGGCGTCGGTGATGTGGCCGGCGGCGAGCAGCGCGTCGAGGATCTTCTCGCCGAGGCCTTCGATGTCCATCGCGTCGCGGCTGGTGTAGTACAGCAGGGTCGCCTTCTCACCGCAGGCGCGGCCGCGGCCGCAGCGCCACCGCAGGTTGCTGCGGTCGATGTCGCCGCCGCAGCGCGGGCACGACACCGGTGGGGTGTACGGCTCCGCGTCGGCGGGCCGGGCGTCGTGCACCGCGCCGGTGATCTCCGGGATGACGTCACCTGCGCGGCGGACGTGCACGGTGTCACCGGCACGCACGTCGCGCCGCTGCAGGTCGGTGAAGTTGTGCAGCGTCGCGGAGGTGACCACGACGCCGCCGACCTGGACCGGTTCGAGGACGGCGACGGGGGTGATGACACCGGTGCGCCCGACCTGCACGTCGATGCGCAGCAGCTTCGTGGTGCGGATGTCGGCGGGGAACTTGTAGGCGATGCCCCAGCGCGGCGCGCGGGTCGAGTACCCGGCCTGCGCCTGGTCTTCGGTGAGGTCGGCCTTGACGACGACGCCGTCGATGCCGAAACCGAGCTCGCCCCGGCGTGCCCCGAGCGCGGCGACGGCGGCGGTGACCTGTTCGATGTCGGTGCACACGGTCAGCCCTGCGGAGGATGACGCGGTCGTGGCGACGCCGAGGGCCCCGAGGTGCTCGATCGCCGCGGAGTGGCTGTGGGCGTGTTCGTCGGGCAGGCCGTGTGCGGCGTACGCCATGAACGACAGGGGGACGTCGTAGACGCGCTGTGCCCGCAGTGATCCGGCGGCCGCCGAACGCGGGTTGGCGAACACCGGTTCGCCGTGGGCGAGCCGCAGGTCGCACCCCTTGGCGAAGTCGGCGTCGGTCATGTAGACCTCGCCGCGGACCTCGATGGTCACCGGCGCGGACAGCCGCGCCGGCAGGCCTGCGATCAGGCGGGCCTGGCTGGTGACGTCCTCGCCGGTGTAGCCGTCACCGCGGGTGGCGATCTGCACGAGCCTGCCCTCGGCGTACCGCACGGCGATGGCCAGCCCGTCGATCTTCGGTTCGACGGTGTACGGGGTGGCCGGGCGGCCGAGTGCCTTGTCGAGCTTGGCCGCCCAGTCGTGCAGGCCTTCGCGGTCGAAGACGTTGCCGATGCTGAGCATGGGCGTGCTGTGCTCGACGTCGCCGCCGGGGGTCCCGACGACCGCGGTGGGGGAGTCGGCGGCCCGCCATTGCGGGTGCTCGCGCTCGCTGGCCACGATCCGGGCGTACAGCGCGTCGTAGTCCGCGTCGTCGAGCGGGGTCTGCTCGCCTGCGTAGTACGCGGCGGCGGCGCGGCGCGCCTGCTCGACGGCCGACCGGTATTCGCCGGCGGTGGGATGCGGCCGAGCGTGGGCGGGATCGACGACCGGGGCGGCGGGGTCGTTCTGCATGGTGCGCACTCCTTCGTCCCGGCCTGCGGGGCCAGGCGGTATGCGAAGGATAGTGTGCCGGTCTGACGACGGTGTCGGCGCTGGTGGGACCGCGTTTCGCGGAATCTCGGACGCGGCCTGCGCCGGTTCGTCCAGGGTCGAATCATGTCGTATCCGCCTGCGGTCTATACGGCTGATCATGGTGAGGTCAGCGCGATGTACCGGCCGGTCGGCAGCCCGCCGGAGCTGACGTACAGCAGTGGGAACACGGTGCACTACCTGTCGACCGGTGCGTCCACGAACGGCCTGTTCGGCCTGTACCGCTGGGAGATCGGTCCGGAGCCGAGCGGTCCTGAGCCGCACTTTCACCGTTCGATCTCGGAGTCGTTCTTTATCCTGTCCGGCACGATGCGGATCTGCGACGGCACCCGCTGGATCGACGCCGTGCCCGGTGACTACGTGCACGTGCCGCCGGGTGGCATCCACGGGTATCGCAACGAATCCGGAGAGCCGGCGTCGATGCTGCTGCATTTCGCGCCGGGCGCGCCCCGCGAAGGGTACTTCGAGGGCCTGCCGAACCTCGGCGCCATGACCGATGCGGAGCGGGCCGCGTTCTTCGTCGAGCACGACTCGTTCTGGCTCGCCTGAGGCCGACCGTCCGGGCCCGGTGGAGTGGTCGACCGTCCACCTCGGTGAGGTCTGGTGCCCGGGGTGTGGGGCTAGTACATTCCGGAAATGACACCCGTCGCTCCGTCGCCGGTCGAGTCGGCTTCCGGCGGCTCCCGGCTGATCAGCGGGCTTTTGCTGATCGCGGTGGTCGGTCTTGCCGTGCTGGTGGTGCGGTGGCCGGAGCCGCCGCCGGACGTGCAGCCGCCGTCCGCGCCCGGTGCACTCAGCCTCGGCGAGACGACCTGCAAGTCGGTCGCGCTCAGCTGGGCCGGGTCGACGGACGACACCGACGTGACAGGGTACGAGGTCCATCGCGACGGTCGGGTCGTCACCACCGTCGGCGGCGCCACGCGGTCCGTGGTGATCACGGAGGTGCCCGCGGGCACCTGGAGCGTGCAGGTCAAGGCCCGCGACGAGGCCGGCAACGTGTCACCGGCGGGCGAGACGGTGTCGGTGACACCACCGCAGTGTGGTTCGGATGCCAAGGCGCCCAGCACGCCGGGCGGGGTGAAGGCCACCGCCGACGGAACCACCGTCACCATGACCTGGGACGCCGCCACCGACGACGTCGAGGTCGCCGCGTACGACGTCTTCCGCAACGGGGCGAAGGTCGGCACCGTCGCCGGTGCGGGCGGCCCGCAGTTCTCCTTCATCGACCTCGGCGTGCCCGCGTCCGCCGGCCACCGTTACCAGGTCAGTGCCCGTGACGGTCAGGGCAACGTGTCGTCGCGCAGCGCCGGGATCGACGTCACCGCGGGCTCGTCGTGCACGTTGCTGTGCGCGGTCACCCCGGTGGCCAAGGACACCGGGGTCGTCTGGGGCCTGGTCGAGCTGCCCGACGGTTCGGTGCTCTACGGGCGCCGGGACACGCACGAGATCGTGCGGATGGATCCGCGTAGCGGCCAGGTCACCCCGCTGGGTGTGGTGCCCGGCGCGGCGAGCACCGGCGGCGACGGAGGCCTGCTGAGCCTGGCTGTGGCGGCGACGTTCGCCAAGGACCGCTGGATCTACGTGTTCTTTTCGACGGCGTCCGACAACCGGATCGTGCGGCTGCGCCTGCGCGGCGACGAGCTGGACGGCGGGTCGATGCAGTCGCTGGTCGTCGGTATTCCGCGGGGGAAGTTCCACAATGGCGGACGGTTGCGGTTCGGCCGCGACGGCAAGTTGTACGCCGCCACCGGCGACGCCGGGAACCCGCGGCTGGCGCAGGACCAGCGCAGCCTCGCGGGCAAGGTGCTGCGGTTCAATCCGGACGGTACGGTCCCGGCCGGCAATCCGTTCGGCGGCTACATCTGGAGTCTCGGCCACCGCAATCCGCAGGGCCTGGCTTTCGACGCGCGGGGCCGGCTGTGGGTGCAGGAGTCCGGTGACGCCGTGGCGGACGAGACCAACCTGGTCGTCAAGGGCGGCAACTACGGCTGGCCCGCGTGCGAGGGCACCGAGTCGAAGTCCGGTGCCGGCTGTGCCACGCCGGGGTTCGTCGCGCCGCAGCACACGTTCGCGGCCGGTGAGGGTTCCTGCGGCGGCATGGCGTTCGTCCGCAATGTCGTCTACCTCGCCTGCGCGGGCAGTTCGCGGCTGTACCGGGCCGAGCTCGACGGCGATGCGCTGGCCAACGTGCAGGCGGTGCTGGTCGGCGCCTACGGGCAGCTGTACACGGCAGAGCCGGGTGCGGGCGGGACGCTGTGGGTCGTCAGCGGCGGCACCGCAGCAGGCACCGACATGCAGATCCTGCGCATCACGCTACCGTCGGCGGCCTGACCGTCAGGCGGCGAAGCGGCAAGGGGATCACCTGCCGGGGTCGGGGCCGGCGGCGACGGCTACGCGGGCCGAGGCAGCCCGAACAACGGGCTGATCGTGCCAAACGCGCATATCTTGGACAGCGTGACTGGTGTGCCGCTGCGGGTGGGGTCGGCGTTCCCCAATCCGCCGTTCGAGGTGGCGGGGCCGCCGCCTACGGGGTTCGACATCGATTGGATGACCGCGATCGCGGCCGAACTGGGACGGCCGCTGGTGGCGCGGCGCTACGACGGGTCGAATTTCGACGGGATCTTCGCCGAGCTCGGCCGGAGCATCGACGTGGTCGCCTCCGGCGCGACCGTCACCGAGTACCGCAAGACGCTGGCCCGGTGGTGCGAGCCCTACCTGCGGTCGGGCCAGAGCCTGGTGGTCGACGCCGCCGCGACTCCCGGCGTGCACGGTTGCGACGACCTGCGGGGCCTGACCCTCGGGGTGCAGAGCGGCAACACGTCGCAGCCGGTGGCCGAGCAACTGCTCGCCGCGGGCAAGGTCGGGGCGGTGAAGGCGTACGCCTACGAAGAGATCGGCACCGCGCTCGACGACCTCGAACACGGCCGGCTCGGCGCGTTCATGAAGCTGGAGCCGGTGCTGCGCCGGCTGATCGCCGACCGGCCGGCGCTGCGGATCGTGCAGACCGGGATCACCACTGAGCTGCTGGCCGTCGCGGTCGCCACGGACGACGCCGCGCTGGCCGACGAGATCGACGGCGCGCAGCAGGCGCTGCGCCGCGATGGCGAGCTGGCCCGGCTGGGCCGCAGGTGGCTGGCCGACAGCGACCCCCGGGCCACGGCGGTGCTGACGTGATCCGCCTGGTCCGCCTGTTCGCGGGCCCGGACGGGCGATCCCACGTCGAGGAGTCGACGATGCGCCTCGACGCGCTCGGACCGGACGCGGCCACCGGCTGGCTGGCCACCACCGCGGCACGGTTCCAGCAGAGCCCGCCGGGGTCGCAGCTCGCGTGGCACGACGCGCCTCGCCGCCAGTACGTGGTGACGCTCACCGGGACGCTCGAGTTCACCACCCGCGACGGCGAGACCTTCCGCCTCGGCCCCGGTGACGTGCTGCTCGCCGAGGACACGGCCGGTGGCGGCCACCGCTGGCGACTGCTCGACGACCAGCCCTGGACCCGCGTCTACCTCCAGCTCCCGTGAACCGTGGGGGCTCAGGTGTGGCGAGACTGTGCAGGAAGCAGGTGGATAACGTGACGAGACCGTTCCGGGCGGGTTTCGATACCTAGCGTCTCTAGGTATGCAGACAGTGGATGTACTGGTCGTCGGTGCCGGTCTGGCAGGCCTGCACACGGCCCGCCTGCTCGCGCGACGTGAGCTTGACGTGATGGTGGTCGACCGCCGCAGGTCGCTGTCGGCGGGCATCCGCACGACGGGGATCTTCGTGCGCCGTACCCTCGAGGACTTCGACCTGCCGGACCACCTGCTCGGTCCCGGCGTACGGGACGTGCTGCTGTATCCGCCGTCGCGGCGGGCGCCGATCCGGCTGACCAGCGACCGCGACGAGTACCGGGTGGCCGACATGCCGGGCGTCTACGAGCACGCGCGCCTCGCGGCGGAGTCGGCGGGGGCACGGATCGTGCTGGGTGTGCGATACGACGGCTCGACGGCCGGTGTCGTGCGGCTCGAAGGCGCGGAGCCGGTGCGCGCCCGGTTCATCGTCGGCGCGGACGGCGCACGCTCCCGGGTGGCTCGTGACCTGGGCCTGGACGTCAACCGGCGCCTCATCGTCGGTGCCGAACTCGTCCACCCGATCGCCTCGGGCACCACCACCCCGGCGTTCCACTGCGTGCTGGACCCCCGGGTCGCCCCGGGCTACCTGGGCTGGGTCATCGACGACGGCCGGCACGCGCACGTCGGCGTCGCGGGATATGCCGACGCGATGCGCGCCGGGGTGCGCCACCTGCTGGACGAGTTCGCCGCCGACGCGCCCGGCCGCACGGCGCCGACCGGTCCGGTCGAGCGGCGCGGCGGCCCGATCCCGGTCGGCGGGGTGCTGCGGCGGCTCGCGTGCCCGGCCGGCCTGCTCGTCGGCGACGCGGCGGGTGCGGTGTCACCGCTGACCGCGGGCGGGTTGGACCCGTGCCTGCGGATGTCGGAACTGGCCGCGTCGGTGGCCGCCGGATACCTGCGCACCGGCGACCAGCGTCAGTTGAGCCGCTACGACGGTGCGGCGCTGCGGAGCCGGTTCCGCGGCCGACTGCTGCTGCGACGCGCATTCGCCGGGATCCGGTCCCCCGCGGCGGCGGAGGCGGCGGTCGCCGCGCTGCGCGTCGGCGGCGGGCGTGCCATGGCCGCGCGGGTGCTGTTCGGCGACGGCTCGTTCCCCGATGCCGAACCGCGGCTCGCGCGCCGGTCGATCAACCACTACGCCGCCGGCGGCGCGGGCTGACGTGCCGGACGTCGCCCGCGTAATCGGGTGGCGGGCGTGCGGCGGCCGTCATAGCATCGGCGGGCCGGGTCGGCTCCCAGGTGCGCTTCCTTCTCTCCTTCTTTGACGAAACTAGCGTTCCGACTCACCGACCCGGCTTTTCCACGCCGGTGCACCGGCATCCCTCATCGGCAGCTGGAGGAACACGCATGGACGCGCTCGCGACCGTCATGCTGCGCCGTGCGGGCGTGATCGCGCTGCCGGCGCCCGTCGCGGCGGAGCCCACAGCCGACGGTGCGGCGTGGGTGCGCGCGTTCGAGGCGGACCTCGCCGCCCGGGGCTGGCTGCTCGCCGCACCGCTGCGGGACCGGTTCGAACGGCTGGACGCGTCGGCACGGATGCGCTGGGCCGACTGGGTATGCGCGGTGGCCGACGAGACCGTCGGCGCCGACCGTGATCACGTGCCGCTGTTCCACAGCTTCCCCGACACGCCGGAGTCCCCGGAGGCCCTGTTCGTCGACCGGCTCCTGGTGCACCTGTTCCAGACGGACGCCGCACCCTGCGTGCTGTGCGGGACCGCCGGCTCGGTGCGCCCGCTGGACCCCTGCGGGCACCTCGTCTGCGAGCAGTGCTTCGATCCCGCCGTCTTCTCCGCCTGTGCCGTCTGCGGGCGGCGGCTCACCTCGATCAGCCCGTATGTGCTGGTCACGGAGCCGGAGCCGGGTGCCGTTCCGGCGGTGAAGCCGATGCGGCTACGGCGCATCACCCTGGACGGGGCCCCGGCGGCCACCGCGACGCGGCTGCGTGACGAACTCGTCCGCCGTACGGCCGCCCTCGGCGCGACCGACCTGGCCGACCTGTTCATCCTGGTGGCGGCGACCGCGCCGGGCCGCCTGGACTGGCTGCCGGAGAAGGTCCCGGCCCGCGAGACCCTCGCGGTGGTCATCGCGTGGGCGCTGCACGCGACCGCGCTCACCGGCTCCTACGCGCACGTGCTGGGCGAGGCCGCGGCGCGCTGGTCGACCGTCACCGACATCGCCCGTGCGCTGTGGGCGTACTCGGGTGGCGACGCCGGTCTCGTCCTGCCTCGCAAGCCCGCCGCCGACGGGCCGATGGGAGCCTACCGGCCGGTCACGGAGCCGCGGCTCACCGTGGACGTGCCGAAGGTGCGGGCGTTGCCGCGGCCCCTGCGCCGTGCCGTGCTGAGCTTCGTCGACGGGCTGGACCCGGCCACGGCCGCCGAGGACATGGCCCGCCACCCGGTGGTGTGGAAGCGGCTGGCCGAGCGTTTGCACCCCTACGAGCACGTCGCCACGCACCCGTGTGCGGCGGTGGTGTTCGCGACCCTGCGGGGCACCCGTGCCCCGGCACACGGCCCGCTCGGCTTCGCGATCGTCGACGCGCACGCCCGCCGGCCCGAGCGGTTCGTCCTGTCGTACCACCGCGGCGGCACCGTGTCGGTGCGGGTGCGCACCTTCGCCGCGCTGGTCGAGGACGCCGTGGCCGTCGGCGACGCGTCGGCCGCCGCGACCCTGCTGGTGCAGCGTCCCGGAGACCTGTGGCGGCGCGCCGACCACCTGCTGCGCCTGGCCGCCGATGACCCCGACGCGCAGCGCTCGGTCGTCGACGCGCTGGCGCGCACCGTGTCCCGGGTGTCGCCGAACGTGCTGGCCGCGGCCGCAGCCGCGCTGCACGGCCGGGACGCTGCGGCCCTGCACGGCCGGGCCGCCGCCGCCGCGGTGCCCGAGAACGTATCGGTCGCGGAGGCAGTCGGTGCCGAGGGTGCGGCAGAGGTCGGCGTGGTCGGGGCCCCGCTGCGCCGTGCGCTCGTCATCGCCGTACGCACACCGGCTCGTGCGGCGCGGCCCGCGGCCACCGTCGGTCCCGAGCCGGGCACCCCGCGGCGCACGTTCTTCCCCAAGGGTGACGTCGTACGCACCTGGACCGCGCCGGAGCAGCGGGTCCCGCTGCCCGCCGACGCGATCACCCGGGTCCGCGCGATCACCGACACCGAGCTCGCCTGCCGAGCGGTCGAGCTGGACCGGTTCGACGTCGCCGTGCTCGACGCCGCGCTGGCGGGGATTCCCGCGCCGACGCGGGAGCGCGCCGGGTCCGCGCAGCTGGCCGGCTGGCCCCGCGGCAGCGTGCGTACGCTCGCCGAAGCCGACGTGCTGCGGCTCTTCCTGCACTGGGTCGACAGCAAGGAGCACCGCGTCGACCTGGACCTGTCCTGCGGCTTCTACGACGAGGACTGGACGCCGGTCGGCTACTGCGACTACACCCGCCTGCGGTTCGAGCACACCGCGGCGATCCACTCCGGTGACCTCACGTCCGCCCCGGCTCCGCAGGGCGCCACCGAATACCTCGACCTGCACCGGGCCGCGCTCGCGGAGGCGGGCGTGCGCTGGGCGGTGCCGGTCGTGCTCAGCTACAACGATGTGCCGTTCGAGCTGCTCGACGCCGCGTTCGCCGGGTTCTCGGTGCCGGTCGAGGGCGGTCGCCGGTTCGACGCGGGCCGGGTCATGCAGAAGTTCGGGCTGCGCGGCGACGCGAAGTCCCTCGCGCCGCTGGTCCTGAACGTGGCCACCGGCGAGGTGATGTGGATCGACGCGAGCCTGTCCACCAAGGGCTACGGGCACAGCATCGGCGCGCACAGCGCCCGGCTCGGCCGCATCGCCGCCGACCTGTGGGACCACTTCCGCGACGGCAGCCGCGCGTCCCTGCTCGATGTCGCGGCCTGGCACGCGGCGGCGCGAGCCGACCGGATCCACGTGGTCCACGCCGACGGCACCGCCAGCACCGTCAAGGCCGACGACCCGGCTGTGGCCGTCGCCGCGATCCGTGCCGCGGCCGCCGCGTCGACCGGCGATGCCGCGCCAGACGTCGTGGGCCGGGTGTTCGCGGCGACGGAGGACGAGGGGCGGTTGTCGGCGCTCGTGGGCGGCGACGTGGCGGACGGCTCGACGGCGCTGCTCGTCGACGGCGACCCCGGCGTGTCCTGGCGCCGGGTGACCGCAGCCGACCTGATGGCGGGCCTGGCACCGGCGGCCTGACATCCCCGGTCCATGCGGACCTTCCCGAGGGACGGTGTCGGCAGTGAACCGCCGGTCAGAGGTTGGGCACCTCGATGTCGGTCTCGGCGCGCTTGCCCCGCTCCACGGCTACGGTCTCCGGATGCTCCGGACCCAGTTGCTGGCGAAGCATCGTCTCCGTCTCGGACTTCAGCAGGGCTCCATCCTGATGCTGGCCGACGGCGTTGAGGTCGAGGGCCAGGTTCGCCTGGCAGGCCAACGTGTAGGGGTGGTTGGTGGTTCGCGTGATCTTCGAACGGTTGACCACCTCCTCTGACATCGCCCGCGCGTCGGTCAGGCGTCCGGCGAGCGCGAAATCGCTCGCCAGGCTGGCAGAACAGCAGAGGGTATACGGATGGGAGTCGCCGAGCGTCTCCGTCAGGACCGGCAGAAGCTCGCTGTTCAGCGTCAGCGCCGCGGCGCCACGGCTCGGAGTCTGCCGCAGCGCGATCGCGAGGTTCACGCCGCAGGCCAGGGTGAACGGATGGGTGTGCCCGAACCTGGTGCGGTATCCGTCGAGGGCGGTCTCGAAAGTCGCCAGCGCTCGCTCGATCTCGCCGACCACGCGGAGCGTGTTGGCGAGCGTGACGGAGGCGGCGAGCGTGAACTCGTGGGTGTCACCGACCTCGTCACGGGTGGCTTTGAGGTTGCTCTCGGCCTCGTCCAGGGCGGCCGCGTGCTCGCCCACCTTTCGCAGCAGTACGGCGAGGTTGCGGCGGGCGACGAGGACGAACCGGTTGCCCGGGTTCAACCGTCGTTCGAACGCGGCCAGCCGTGCTTGCTGCATCTGCAAGGCCTGTCGGTAGCGGCCCTGTCCGTAGATGTCACGGGCCAGGGCGTTGATCGAGGCCAGGGTTTCGGGATTGTCCTCGCCGAGGACGGTACGGCGACTCTTGTAGGTTTCTTCGTCGAGCGTGAACGCGGCGTCGAAGTCTCCGGTCAGCCGCAGGTCGATGGCCAGGTTGTGCGCGGCGCGCATGGTCGCCGGATCTCCGTCACCGAGGACCTGCCGGTGTAGCGACAGCACCTCGGTGTCCATCGCCAGCGCTTCGGCGAACCTGCCGGCCAGACGGAGGTCGTAGTTCACGCTGTTGGCGACCCGCAGCGAGTAGCCATGCTCCCGGCCGAGCGTGCGGTACATGCGCTGAGCGGTGTCGTCGGTGACATTGCGGGCCTCGTTGTAGGAACCCAGGACGCGGAGGGCGTTGGCGAGGTTGAAGCTCGCCATCAGGGTCATGGGGTCGTCGGGTCCCAGGCGGCCTCTCCAGTTGTCGACTGCGATGGATGCCAGTCGGCGGCTCTCCTCGTAGTCACCGATCGCGAAGTAGTAGCGGATCTGGTCGAGAACGATCTGCCGGACGTGGGAGTCGGGTGAGTGTATGACGCCTGACGGAATGACGTGCGGCGCGATGTGACCGTGCAGCGTCCAGGTGTCGTTGCGGTCTGGCGAACCCGGGTTCGCCAGAGCGAGCACCTCGTGCGCGGCATGTTCGATCGGTTCGCGCTCCTCTTCGCTCAGGCCGTCGCGCAACACCACGCGCACCAGGAGGTGGATCGTGAGGAAGTCACGTTTGACATCGAGTTGGGCCAGCGCGAACTTGCCGATGTCGCGTACCGCGTTTCGGAACTCGTACTCGTCGCGGAGCAGGTCACTCAGCGGCGCGGGAAGGTTCGCCCCGCGGCCCTGTCGCAGCAATGGCACGTAGATCGGCAGGGAACTGAGGAAGGCGCACATTTGGAGCAGCTGAGCGGCAGCGGGGTTGTTCTCCTTGAGCTGCGTGAATGCCAACCGCCAGCTCATCGCGACGGACACGGGGTAATCCGTCGGTGGTTCGGCCAGCATGCGTGCGGGGTTGCTGTCGAGGAGCCCGAGGATGGTCGGCAGTTGCATGCCGGTCTGCTGGTGCACCGAGGAGACCTGATCGAGCGCCAGTGGCAGGCGGCCCAGTTTGTCGGCGAGGTTGAGCGCGTCGGCCTCTGACAGTCCTTCCCAGCGACTGGTGAGGTAGTCGACGCACTCCTGCTCGCTGAAGACGTCCACCTCGACGACGGCGGACTGATTCTTCCAGGTGTTGCTTCTCGACGTGATCAACACATGGCCGTTGCCGCGGGGCAGGTAGCGTCGGACGACTTCGGGCTCTCCGGCGTTGTCGAACACCAGCAGCCAGCGCGGGAACCTGCGGGCGATGCGCAACTCGTCGTGCACGGCGTCGATCTGCTGCTGGACGTCGGTGCTCTCGGTGAGGTTCAAGCGGAGGGCGAGCGAGGCCAGAGAGCGCCGGATGGACCGTTCGTCGTCGGATGGGATCCACCAGACGAGGTCGTAGTCGCCCTTGTAGCGGTAGGCGTACTCGACGGCGACCTGGCTCTTGCCGACGCCTCCCAGCCCGTGCAGGGTGTGCGGGAGGACCGCGGCGCGGACGTTGTTGCGAAGCGTGCGACGCATCTCCTCGAGGACGCCGGCGCGTCCCACGAAGTGGGCGTTCTGCGCGGGCACGCCGCCATAGACCGCAGGTAGCGACGTTATGACCGTCGTAGTCGCGATGGTTATCACGTCGTCTCCCGAAACATTTGCGTCAACTTGTACTATATCGTCCGGTTCAGTGTCGCTGCGGGCGGGATCTGGTGGAGCACCGGTGACGCCATACGTCTTGATGTAGGTGCTCGTCTGCGCACAGAGATCTTTGGCCAGGTCGGGCAGCCCGGCGCCGGATGCCGCATCGTGGACGATCAAGTGAAGACTCAGGTAGACGGATTCGTCGGCCCGATGCGCGACAGCCTCCAGGAACGACAGCACCACCCGGTCACGATCGGGCTGGTCACCGGCGGAGTGCAGCGCGACGATGAAGTCGGTGGCAGTCGTGTGGGTGTCGACATATCCAGCCCCGGCGATGCTGATCAGTGAATACTTCACGATCTCGGGCTCGACGGTGGAGAGCGCATCGGCGAGCCGGCGCTGATCGAGGGCATCGAAGACGGTCTCGGGAAGCAGTTTGTCGACGACGGCGGTCAGATTCGCCTGTTGCTTCTCGTCCGTGCCCAGCAGTTCGAGCGCGAGCAGGAGAACCCGGATCTCGCCGATCTCCAGACAAGCCTCGACGACATCCCAGGCCGCGACCGGGCTGGCGGGCTTGAACCTGTCGCCGAGTTCGCGGCGCAACTCCTTGACGACCGATGTGCGACGCTGCGGATCGGTGAGCGTCTCGACCTTCTCGACGGCGGCGCGCAGCGGGATGCGCTCCCTGATGGAGAGTTGGCGGGGTGTGTGCAGCCGCTCGCCGGAGCTGCGCTTGACCTCATCAGTCATCGCTTTACCTCACACTGCGCCAACACGGGCAACGCCAGCTCTTCACATGGTATCGATGGATGCGTGTGTACGGTTCGACCGTTCGAACAAGATTGTGCGTCGATCTACTTCGGGGTGTGACGTGCTCCACGCACTCTGCCGCACGGAGCGGGTATCTCAAAACCGTGACCGGCGGGGGTCGGTGACAATGTTCCGACACCGTTCAGCCCGACGGCTCGGGCCATTCGCGGTCGACGACCGCCAGCAACGGGCCCAGGCGTTCGGGAAGCACGTTCAGACGCCAGGTGTCGAGCAGCGCGGTGCGGCCGGTGGCGTATGCCTCGCAGGCGCGGATCCACTCCACCATGTGGGTGCGGTGGAAGTCCGAATAACGTACGGCTCGACGGATCGCCGGCGCCATCATCAGGATCATCCGCTGCCGGTTGCGGTCGTCGAGCAGCTCCGGCAGTTGTTCCATCTGCTCGACGATGGCAAGCACTGCTCGCAGGCTGAGTGACTGCGGCGCTGCGGCCCCCAGGGAGTACACCACCTCGTCGTGGGTCGGTGTCTTGAGCCGCAGATAACTCGGTGCCTGATTGACGCGGCCATTCGCGCGCATGTCACTGAACCTGCGGTCCATGGCTCGCGCCAGTTCGGCGAGGTCGAGAGGGAACGGCGGCTCGTTTTCCCGGAGCCAGTCCATCACCGCCGCCGAGAAGACGCCCGACCGCCGGACGTCGTCATTGGCTGCCGCCTCGCCGACGCTCGCGGCGAAGAGGACCTCCTGGTGCCGGCCGTACACGAAGGCGCCTTTGGCGAACGTCTGACCGGGCAGGCTGGTGCGGTAGCCGTGTTCCTCGGCCAGCGTCTGACATGCGTCGACCAAGAACACCTGACGTGGGTGGCCAGGGTAATAGGTGCTGCGCAGGGCAGCCAGCAGCGAGCTGAAGTCCGCGTTGCGCTTGTTGTGGGTCGACGCGTCCGCATAGAACAGCCGCATGTCACCTTCGCCGTCGACCACGCCGTGGCCGCCCCACAGGACCAGTAGCAGGTCGCTCGACGAGTGGCGCAGTTCCTCCGCGAACAGCTCGAACACGGATGCCTGATCGGCAGGAACAATCTTCACGCCCAGCTGCTCGACGGCGGCGCGGTTGCGTTCCAGCGGGGTGACCGCCAGGGTGATCCGGTCCGCGGGAACGCCCCTTGCCAGCAGCCAAGCGGCCATTCTGCAGGCATCGTTGGCCGGGCCGTCGAGCGACCAGCCGGCGGCGTAGGTCTCCACCCCGACCAGAACGGCCTGCACATCGGGCGTCATGCGAGGCCCAGCGCGACGGCGAGCACCTGGAAGAAGCGGCGGTTGCCGAAATAGGCGCTGTGCGAGCGAGGGAAGGTGGTCCGGCTGTCGATCTCCCAATCGGTCACCTGAGCGCCGAAAATCGGTGCGGCCGTGAACGCCAGCACGTCACGCCGGTCGAACACGTTGTGCCACGGCGTGGTGAAGTGCGGCGGAAGCCGGTCCTCCGCGTGCAGTGCGAGGCCGGGCAGGGCATCGAGCTCGTAGAGATAGGGGATCTGTGAGCCGACGGTCACGAGCGCGGTCACGTTGGGGCACGGGCGCTGGCACAGCAGATCGAAGGCGATGACGCCGCCGAGACTGTGACCCAATACGACGACCTCGTCGTCGATGCCGGCGAGTGTTTCGGCAAGGTACTCCCGGATGGCCGTTCCGCGGCTCAGGTACACCAGGACGTCGCCGGCGACCGACGTCGCCTGCCGGGTCATCAGCAGACGCGACCGGTCGACCTTCCTGCTGACGACGAAGTCGGTGGCGAGGCGCTTGGCGGCAGCAACGGCCCGTTCGCCGACCTGGCCTCGGTCGCTGGCACCGCCCAGCCGGGCGGCCACGAGTTCCACGAGGGCGTCCCGGTGATCGCCGTCGAGGAACAGCGGTCCCTGCGTCTCGTTCTCCGCGCGACGCATCGCCGCCGCGACCAGCGCCCGCGACAGGGCGGCTCGGGTCTGTGCCGATGGCCGAGCGCTCAGCGCGGTGCGTGCGGGAGCCGAGGACAACACCTCATCGGCGGCGTCGAAGAAGTGGGCGTCGAGTCCGGCATCGGCCAGGTCCGCGCGTACGGCCGGGTCGCGGGCCATGCGTTCGACGTCTGCGCGCACGGACGGCAGGGCGGGGGTGGTGCCGGGTGGCAGCTCGGCGTGGCGCTGTTCCGTGCCCAGCATGTCCAGCTCGAACAGCGGATCGTGCTCGAGTGCGGCCCAGATGGCGATGTCGTCGGGGATGCCTTCGACGCCGCGCTCCGACAGGCCCGCCGGAATCGAACTGCCCGTCCTGCCGAGTGACGCCCCGAGCCGGTCTCCCCACAGGCACGACAGGATGCGTACGTCGCCGAAAGGCTGTATTCCGTGTGCCAACCGTTGGACGGTGTTCCGCGCCGCCGGGCTTCGGGTCCCTGTCCCGTGCACGAAGACCACTGTGGTCAAAGCGGCGCCTCCACGTTGGCACGTCCAGACTGTCCACACTGTATCAAAGCTGACGTCTCATCGGGCGAGCGCAGCTTTCGCATCGGCTCTCGCCGAAGTACGCTGAACGGCGAGCATCTGGCCGCTGAATGGGCGACGGTCGAGGAGACGATTCATGGAGAACCCCCCGCCCGACGCCTCGCCAAGATCGTTCTATGACGTGTCGCAGGAGCGGTTGTCCGAACTTCTCCGCAACGAGGATCCGGATTTCCTTCAGGCCGTCCAGGCGCTGGTCTCACTGGTAAGAGAGTCGCCGAACGTGTCCGCGGGGAGCTGGAACTCGGCGATCAATGTGTGATGATGTATTCGGTTCATCCGATTTCCTTGTCGGTGCTCGACTCGATCGCTCGTGGCACATTTGATTCGGGGGCAGTGTCCTCGCTGCGGCGAATGCGTGTCAGCCGTACGCTGATGCTGATTCGCGACATCGTTTCGCGAGATCCGGAACTGCAATCCGCCGCCGACGCTTTCAGCCGTGCCCAGAAGGCCTCACCCACGGCCGGTGAGGAGGTCCTCGCCTATCCGTGGGTGGCGGCATGGGCGGGACGCCACACCCGGCTCCGCGACGGCGACGGTGCTCACTTCCGGGCGGTGGCCGCCGCCGCATTGCTGCGAAGCGGCCTCGACGCGCCTGCTGACCTGCTGACGGAACCACTCCTCCAGCTGCCGGGCCTCGGCGAGCTGGCATCCGCCAACCGCCGGCGTTCGTCCTGCGGCGCAGTAGATCTCGACGGGCCCGGATGGCGGGCGGTTCACCGTGTCGAGTGCGGTCATGGCGACATGCGCCTCCGCATCACCGTGGACGACCTCGATCCCTACCGCGACTGTCACGATCACCCGGTGTCCGAGCGCCTCGACGGACCCACCCGGGACGACTGGACGGAACTCATCACCGGGGCCTGGCGGCTGCTGACCACCTATGCACCGCCGATGGCCGGAGAACTGGCCACCGGCCTCGTGTCGATGGTGCCGCTGCGCTCAGCGCCTGACCTGGCTGCCAGCATCACTCACGCCGACGCATTCGGTGGATTCGCCACGACGAAACCCGTGAGCCCGGCGGACCTGGCCGTGGCCATGGTGCACGAATTCCAGCACAGCAAGCTCAATGCGCTGATGGACGTGTTCGTCCTGTGCGAACCCGATGCCAGGCGATACACGGTCGCCTGGCGCGATGACCCACGGCCGCTCGTCGGCGTGATCCACGGCCTGTACGCCTTCACCGCCGTTGCGAGGCTCTGGAGTCGACTGTGCCACGATCCTGGACTGCACGACCTTGCCTCCCACAACGTCGCGACGTTGCGGAGCCAGGTCATGCACTCCCTGGCGGAGGTTCTCGATTCACCGGCGCTGACGCCGGCCGGCGCTCGCTTCCTTGCGGGGGTGGGAGCCGCGGTCCGTGGACTGCAGGATGTGAGACGGCGCGGCTCCGGACGTTCTCGGGATGGCGTCTCGTGGATCGTCAGACAGTGATCACGATTCGGTTCGCTGGCGACGCCCCAGGAACCTGCGACGCATACGGTGAAACACCCGATGTCCAAGGGGAACACCGATTGAGCAGCTCAGGCCTACTACCAGGGCGTCTTCGGGCACCACGCGGAACAGGTACTCCACCGACAGCCAGACGGCGAGCGTCGAAAAGATGATCGTGAAGACGTGGGCGCCGACCGCCCACCAGCCTTCGTCGTCGTTGAAGTCGGTGCTCACGGCCGGGATCGTAATCGACCGAGATGGTCTGTGCTGAACGGCCGGGACAATGTCAACTCGTCTCGTGCTGGGTCGGTGAATGCTTCATTCATGCGTTCGGTAACCCTTGACATGCGGGGCATGCTGGCCGTCATGAGTAGACCTCCGTTCCGCGGACGTCCGTGGGCACCCGAGGACCGTACAGGCGGGCCACTCGATGACGTCCTCGACGGCGTGCGGCACCACATCCCAGACCTGGTTGTCGAGCGCATCACGGTCAAACACGCCGGTGACGACGACAACGTGTACTTCCTGGGCGACTCGACGTCCTACGATCTGGTCCAGATGGACTCGCACGAGGACGGGCAGCCACCCTTCTACATCGAAGGCGATGACACGGCGCGTTGCACCGACGTCGCGACAGCCGTCGCCTTCATCTGTGACCAGCTGCATGGCGAGGGATGACCGGGTCAGATGGAGCTGATCGAGGCCGAGCTGCTGACCGACGGCGGCAACAACGCGATCGTACGGCTGCCGCATAGGGCGTTCCCCGGCGTCCTCGTCCAGGGCGACACCCTCGCAGCCCTCCGTGCGCAGCTGGTCGCGGCGGCTGGGGCACTGCGCCGGTCGCCAGGCGATGCCACCGCTCTCGATGAGCTCGGTTCCGTGATCGGTGACCTTGACGAGATCCTGGACCGGTATGAGGAGGCGCTGTCGGAGCACGGCCTGCGGCGCCCGTATTGACGAATGAGCTGATCCCGCGGGTCAGCACCGGCCTGCTACGTCGGCGAGGTGTCGCAACGCGACCGCGGGTACGGGGAGGATGTCATGGCGAGCCGAGGATTGTCGTCCGGCCGATGACGTAGAAGGCCGCATCGGTCACGTTGCCTTCCAGCGAGGTGTGGAAGGTGTACGGGTTGACGAGGGCTTCGGACACATCTGCGAAGCCGAGGCCGGATTCGACCATGCCGTCGCAGCCGACCTTCATGGTCCCGACCCTTTTGCTCCGGCTCTCAATGACGACGGTCAACGCCCCGTCACCGGTGCACGTGGCGAACAGCGTGAAACCGGTGTAGCCGCTGCGTTCCGGGATGGTCGGCAGGCTCACGGGCGAGGCGTGCAGGTGCCACGAGAGCGCCAGCTTCGAGTTGACGGCGCCCAGTTCTTCGAAGACCTGCTCGTCGGTGGGTGAGCGGCCGTCCTTCCCGACAATCCGCGGCCGGCTGAGGCAGATCGCCGCCCGGCAGCGGTCGTCGCCGGCGGGCGAGCCTACCGGCGGGGCGCTTTCGGACTGCGGTCGGGCCAGCATCACGGCCGCCACCAGTCCTGCGACGGCCAGCACTGGAACGAGCCAGACACCCGTGCGCGACAACCCGGATTCGGGCTCGGTTCCGGTGGCGGGCGAGTCCACGTCCGGCCGGGTCTGGTCCATTTCCGCCTGTGCAGGCGGGTTCTGGATCATCTCATCGTGCGCCGCCTGGTCGTCCGTCGGCCCGCTCGGTGGCGGCGGGGCCTGCTCGACGCTGCGCTCGGTCATCAGATCCCCGCGTCCTTTCGCGGCCGTGCCGAATGCGAGGCCGCCCGGGGCGAGACTAGACGACGGTGGCCAGCGCCGGTCGACGGCGACGGCAGCACCCCCCGATACGGGTCAGCGCAGGCGTTCCACGGTGACTGGGATCAGGCCCTGGCTGCGGGCGTCGGTGCGCAGGCGGCACAGCAGCGGTGCCAGGTTGTGCGCCGACGTGTCGTCGGGCCGGTCGGTGGCCAGGTCGACGGCCCAGGCCAGGTCGCCTCCGATCCGGCGCAGTGTCCAGGTCACCGTCTGCCCGTCCAGGGTGCGCCGGGTGCGCCCGGCGATGCGGTTCGCGGCGTCGTCGGCGCGGTCGAACGGCTGCATCCGCCACCCGCTGCGCAGCACAGCCAGCCCTGCCTCGGGCAGCTCACCGGCGAGCAGCACCCGGTAGATCCGGCGTTCGGCCGTGGCCTGCGTGGGCACCAGGTTCAGGGGTGCGGCGGCGGGCAGGTCCAGCCGGTCCAGGAAGTGGCGGCGCAGTTCCGGCTCCGGCAGCAGTTCGCCGCCGCCCAGCAGCCGGTACGCCGCCTGCGCGCTCGCCCGGTCGACGGGAGTCACTCTGGCCTGTAGGCGGGCGTCGTCGCGCAGGCCCCGGCTGAACGCCGCCGCGCTCCACCAGGTGCCGCCGACGGTCCAACCAGCACTGTCCAGGGCGGATGTGGTGCCGTCGGGCCGCAGTACGAACTCCTCGACGACGATGCCTTCCGGTGGCAGTCCTCGTTCGCGGGCCCGGATGTTGGGGAAGACCAGGTAGTAGTCGAGCTGCTCGGCGACATCGACGGCGGCAGGATGTGCAGCGCGGCTCATGACTCGATGGTGCCGCCGAGTCGCGCGGTGGCGGGGGTGACACGCCGTGGGCGGGGTGTCAGATATCGATCCTTGACGTATCGCCTGGTGAGGCGCGTGGGGGAGCGGGGCTGTCGGGATGCGACAGCCCCGCTCGTGTCACGGGGTGCTCAGCACCTGGTGATGGTCGAGTTGTTCAGGGTGACGCCGGAGATGACGAGGTTGTCGGCACAGGGGTTCTCGACGATGCGGTTGTTGACCAGGGTGAAGTTGCGCAGGGTGATGTCGCGGTTGCCGGCGAATTCGGTGCGTTCGGCGAGCCGGACCTCACCGCCGCCGCTGATCGTGCCGCCGTTGGCGGCGATGTTCACGTTGTAGCAGTTCTCGATCAGGATCGCGTTGTTGCCGGTGCTGGCGATGTCGACCCGGTCGATCGCGGCGCCGCCGCTTTCGGATACGCAGAAGATGCCGCGGCCGCCGCCACGGGCCCGGACGGTGCCGACACGGACGTTGGTGGAGTAGCTGGACCCGATCCGGCCGTTGCGGTTGGCCATGCGGAACGCCGCGTAGCCGGTGCCCGCGCCCGCGTTCTCGGCGTCGACGGTGCCGACGGTGGCGTTGATGGTCTGGTTGAGCAGCAGCCCCGATTCGCCGACGTTGCGGGCGGTCACGGTGCCGACGGTGAGGCCGTCCACGCCGTAGGTCTCCACGGCGTGCGAGCTCGCGCCGGAGACGTACACGTTGTCGATGCGTACGTTGCGGGTCCATTGGCTGGTGTCGCCGCGGTTGTCGATGCGCACGCCGAGACCGGCCGACAGCCGCATGTCGATCTGGCCGAGGATCACGTCGGTGACGTTGCGCATGAAGATGCCGTACAGCGGGGTGCCGGTGAGGTTGAGGTGCTGGACTTCGACCTGGGTGGTGCCTCGTGAGTAGATGGGCGCCTGGTCGCCGCTGCCGGTTCCGGTGACGTTGATGGTGCCGCACACGTCGATCGTGGTGTAGCTGGGCAGCGAGATGCGGGCGTTCGCGCTCATCGACCCGGAGCCGCGGACGACCACGCGCTGCTTGGCCGTGCGTCCGGCGGACAGGCTGTTCACCGCCGCCTGCACCGCCGCGCGCAGGTCCGTGCCGGTGTAGACGGTGCTGCCGCCGTTGCGGGCGGTCCAGGTGGATCCGCTGAGCACGGCTTCGGCGTTGAAGGATCCGCTGCCGCATCCGGTGCCGCCGCCGGTGCCGAGTTTGACGAGCTGCCACTGCTGGTTGTATCCGTCGAGGTCCTGGTACTGCGAGATCATCGCGCCGTCGGCGGTGGACCAGCTCCACACTTCGAGGGCTTTGCCGCTGTGCCGGCTGATGAACCGCACGTGGCCGCCGGCGGAGTCGCTGACGCCGAAGTGCTGGCGGGTGTTTCCGCTGACCGCGGTGTTCTGGACGAGCTGGATGCCGTCGTTGGCGTTGGGCAGCTCCAGGACCTTGCCGCTGTGCACCGAGCGGATCTGGTAGTAGCCGCTGCCGACGTCGACGAAGCGCCACTGCTGCACGGCCAGGTCGTTGCGGGTGAACTGGTTGACCGGCGCGCCTTCGGCGGTGGACCAGTTGAACAGGTCCATCGCCTTGCCGCTGTTGCGGTTGACGAGCACGTAGACCGCGCTCGTGTCCACGGTCGCCGCGTTCGCCGCCTGGCTGGTCGCCAGTGCGCCGGTCACGGTCAGCGTCGCCGTGATGAGAACGGTCAGCAGTGGACGCCACCGGCGTCCGGGTCGTGTGCGTCCGTATTCGGGCCGCATGTGTTTCCTCCTCCGTCGAGACACGTCGAGACGCCGCCCGGAGGCGAAGATGCGGCTTCGCCGGCGCCACTTGATGGAAAGCGCTTTCTCCGGCGAGGCTAGGGTGGGGAGTTATGGATGTCAATGCCAACCTTGTGCGCATCGTCCGGGATGTTGACCCCGTCGGCGCGAGCGCTTAAGTTTGTTAATACGATAAACTTAAATGCGTCGCCCCGGTGAATCCCGCCAGGTCGCACCGGTCCGGGCCAAGGCCGCACGCAGTGCCAGCGCGTCGACCGGTCGGACACCCCGGCGACCGACTCAAGAAGGGTCACCAGTCATGCGCAGACGCACCTCCGCCGCCGCGGCAGTCACGGCGGCCGTCCTGGCCGCCGTCGGCACCGGCGTGCTCACGGCACTTCCCTCGTACGCGGCCACCGGCTGCCGCGTCGTCTACACCGTCAGCAACCAGTGGCCGGGCGGCTTCGGCGCCTCCGTCAACGTCACCAACCTCGGCGACCCGATCAACGGCTGGACCCTCGTCTGGTCCTACTCGGGCGGCCAGCAGGTGACCCAGTACTGGAGCACCGCGCTGACCCAGAGCGGCTCGCAGGTCACCGCCCGCAACGTCGACTACAACGGCTCGCTCGGCACCGGCGCGAGCACGTCGTTCGGCTTCAACGGCTCGTGGACGGGCAGCAACCCCGTGCCGACGAGCTTCACCCTCAACGGTGTCGCGTGCACCGGCGGTGTCTCCGGCTCGCCCAGCCCGACCCGGTCGGTCACGCCGTCACCGTCACGCTCGGTCACCCCGTCGCCGTCGCGTTCGGTGACGCCGTCGCCCAGCAGCGGCACACCGGGCGTGCCGTCGGACGCGGTGTGGAGCGCCTCAGGCCAGTGGGACACCTGGACCAACAACGGTTACACCGTCTACAACAACATCTGGGGTTCCGGTGCAGGCTCGCAGACGGTCTGGGCCCGCTCCGGCACCAGCTGGGGTGTGATCGCCAACCACCCGAGGACGTCGGGCGTGAAGTCCTACCCGCACACCGTCAGGGGCTCGGTCAACCGCACCGTCAGCTCGATATCCTCGATGACCAGCTCCTTCAACGTGAGCGTGCCCGGCAGCGGCGACTACTCCACGACGTACGACATCTGGGCCAACAACTGGGCCTACGAGGTGATGCTGTGGCTGAACTGGAGCGGCGCGGTCGGCCCGATCGCCGAGCAGTACGACGCCAACGGCGCCGTGCCGGCGTTCCGCAACGTCAGCCTGGGCGGGCACACCTGGAACATCTACCGGGGCTCCAACGGCGCCAACGCGGTGTTCTCGTTCCTGCGTACCAGCAACACGAACTCCGGCACGATCGACATCCGCGCGATCCTGAACTGGCTGCGGACTCAGGGCTGGTGGGGTGACGTGACCGTCGGGGAGGCCCAGTTCGGCTTCGAGATCAGCGGGACCAACGGCTCGTCCGCGTTCACGGACAACAGCTTCTCCATCGCGTGGAGCTGACGACCGGCAGGCCGTCCGCGTGACGCGGTGTCCGCCCGGTTCGCCGAGCGGACACCGCGATCTGGGGAACACGGCGGTGCTGTCGGCTACATCGCGTCCGGCAATTCGTCGCCGAGGAACGCGAGCGTGCCCAACGGTGCGCCCGCCGCCGCCAGCAGCAGCGTGCAGCAGCGTTCTGTCGTGCGGTGAGTCGCTGGTGACCGTCGTCCCAGGCTTAGCCATCGTCGTCATTTCAACCCTTTGGTGACCGAGATCCGGTCGCAGACCACAGACCGTGTCTCTACCACCAGCGGGCGCCGCCGTGGCGTGAGGGATGAACATCCGGGCCAGGACGCCGAGCATTGACATCTTCGCCGAGGACGTGATCGGAGAGGCGTATCGCGAGGCCCTGAACGGTGGCTATATACGTTCGCAGTGCCCCGGGCGGACGCCACCAGCGGGCAGAACGTGGCGCACAGGCGCACCGCAAAAAACAAAGGCAGGAGAGCACTGGCTCCCTGCCACTTCTAACTTATATCGCACTGGGGGTCTTGTGGCAAGACCGGGGTTGTGCCGCAGAATGTCCGGCTGAAGCCAGAACCTGCGTAAATCAGGGATTCGCGGAGCACGTGTGCTCCACGAATGTGCGCCGCCGGACCATGCGGAGCACCTGGTGGAAGTGCGGACGTTGTGGAAAGTGGGGGTTCATGATCGACGTGATCGTCGCCGGTGCCGGGCCGACCGGTCTGATGCTGGCCTGTGAGCTGCGGCTGCACGGCGTGCAGGTGCTCGTGCTGGAGAAGGAGGCGGAGCCGGCCGTATTCGTCCGCGCGCTCGGTCTGCACGTGCGCAGTATCGAGGTGATGGACCAGCGCGGTCTGCTGGAGCGGTTCCTCGCCAACGGCAAGCAGTACCCGCTCGGTGGCTTCTTCGCCGGCATCGACAAGCCCACGCCCAGCCTGGACACCGCGCACGGCTACGTGCTCGGCATCCCGCAGCCCGTCAGCGATCGCCTGCTGGCCGAGCGCGCCGCCGAGCTCGGCGCGGAGGTCCGGCGCGGTTGCGAGCTGGTCGGGTTGAGCCAGGACGACCTCGGGGTGAGCGTCGAGCTGGCCGACGGTACGCAGCTGCGCTCGCGTTACCTCGTCGGTTGCGACGGGGGCCGCAGTACGGTGCGCAAGCTGCTCGGTGTCGGTTTTCCCGGCGAGCCGTCCAGGAACGAGACACTGCTGGGCGAGATGGCGGTGGGGGTGCCGGCGGAGGAGGTCGCCGCCGTGGTGGCCGAGGTCCGCAAGACGCAGAAGCGGTTCGGCCTCGGCCCCTTCGGGGAGGGGGTGTACCGCGTGGTGGTGCCCGCCGAGGGGGTGGCCGAAGACCGCTCGACGCCGCCGACCCTGGAGGAGTTCAAGCAGCAGCTGCGGAGGTTCGCCGGTACGGACTTCGGCGTGCATTCGCCGCGCTGGCTGTCGCGTTTCGGTGACGCCACCCGGCAGGCCGAGCGCTACCACGTCGGGCGTGTGCTGCTGGCGGGGGACGCGGCGCACATCCATCCGCCGACCGGTGGACAGGGCCTCAACCTGGGTATCCAGGACGCGTTCAACCTCGGCTGGAAACTGGCCGCCGAGCTGGACGGCTGGGCGCCGGAAGGGCTGTTGGACAGCTACCACAGCGAACGGCACCCGGTGGCGGATGACGTGCTGAACAACACCCGTGCGCAGATGGAGCTCATGTCGACCGAGCCGGGTGCGCGGGCGGTACGCCGGCTGGTCTCGGAGTTGATGGACTTCGAGCAGGTCAACCGGCACCTGATCGAGAAGATCACCGCGATCGGGGTGCGTTACGACTTCGGCGACGGGCACGAGCTGCTCGGCCGGCGGATGCGCGACGTCGAGCTGAAGCGGGGACGTCTCTACGGGTTGATGCACGACGGCCGCGGTCTGCTGCTCGACCAGACCGGACGGCTGTCGGTCGCGGGGTGGGCGGATCGGGTCGACCACGTCGTCGACGTCAGCGAGGAGCTGGACGTGCCTGCGCTGCTCCTGCGGCCGGACGGGCACGTGGCGTGGGTCGGTGACGATCAGCGGGACCTGACCGGCGAGCTGCCTCGCTGGTTCGGCGCTGCCGTCGCCTGAGTACGCAGCACTGGTCATAGGGGTGTGACCGGGCCGGTGCGGTGCCGCACCGGTCCGGTCACCGCCTTCGACGGTGCCGGGCCCCCAGCCCTGCGGGTCGTGCATCGCCGTGTTCGCGTGCGTGGCGACCCCCATCATGGCGATTACCATCAGGAGGTGCTGAAAGGAGTGAATCGGGCCGTCCTGCGGCTGCGTGCCGGGGTCGGGCTGATCGTCGTCTCCTGGTTGCCGATCGCCCAGGTCGTCATCTGGACGTCGGGCCTGAGCGGGCACGCCGCGGAGGACACCCGTCTGTGGATCTGGACCGTGCAGTGGCTCGTGGGCTTCGTCGGCCTTGCGCTCGCGGGGGTCGCGGCGAAGACGGCCATCAAGGCCGCGGGATGGCGCAAGCTGCCCCGGACGCTCTGGCACATGTTCTGGACCGGCCACGCCACAGAGCCACCGCTGTCGCCGATGGACATCCCATGACGGCCGCCGGCCGTCCGACGTCACGTGGCCGGCTGGGTCTCCCAGGTGCGGATGAGGTCGCCGACGCGGCGCAGTGACGTCCGGACCCGCTCGGTCCAGCCGTCGTCGCCCAGCAGGATCATCGCCTCGCCGCCCAGGAACGATGTGCCCACCAGGACCGCGAGTTCGGCGGCGGTGAAGGGGCCGAGTGAGCCGATCCGGGTCTCGGCTTCGCGGGCGACCTCTTCGAGCAGGTTCATCCAGCTCTGCAGCATGGTGAGCACCCGCTGCGCCACCATGGCGTCGGACCAGCCCGCGGCGATCATCTCCTGCAGCACGCGTACGTAGCCGGAGGCCAGGTCGTCGTCGAGGAAGTCGCACGCCTGTTCGTAGCGCTTCCACAGCGGCTCGGACGCGGCGTACATCTGGCGCTGCCGGTCGACCAGCCGCGCGTTCTCGTGGTCGAGCAGCGCGAGGACCATGCCCTGCTTGCCGCCGAAGTGGTAGTGGATCTGGCTGAGCGAGACGCCCGCCTGGTCGGCGACCTTGCGGGTGGACAGGTTGGCGTATCCCTCCGACAGCAGGCATGACCGGGCCGAGTCCATGATCTTCGTTGATGCGCTGGTCAATCGATATCCCTTGTTCGGTCGGTCGACCGAATGTTAACGTACCGCAGATTCGGTCGGTCGACCGAACGAGGAGGAGGAGCCATGACCCGGCGGATTCTGGCACTCGGCTACGGCGTGCTCGCCTACGCCTCGTTTCTCGCGGCGATCGTCTACACGATCGGCTTTCTGGCCAACGCGGTGGTGCCCAAGGGCGTGGACGACGGCGTGACCGGACCGGCGTGGCTCGCCGTAGCCGTCGACGCGGGCCTGCTCGGCGTCTTCGCGGTGCAGCACAGCGTGATGGCCCGGCCGTGGTTCAAACGGTGGTGGACCCGTTTCGTGCCCGCCGCCATCGAACGCAGCACGTTCGTGCTCCTGTCCAGCCTCGCCGTCGGGCTGCTGCTGTGGCAGTGGCGGCCGCTGACCGCCGACGTCTGGTCGGTCGAGGCACCGTGGCTGCGCGTCCTGCTGTGGACGGTCTGCGGACTGGGCTGGGGGGTGCTCGTGCTGAGCACGTTCCTGATCGGGCACTTCGACCTGTTCGGGCTGCGGCAGGTGCTCGCCCGTGCCCGGGAGGCGACCTACGCCGAGCCGGGGTTCCGGCAGCCGATGCTCTACCGCATCGTCCGCCACCCGATCATGGTCGGTTTCATCATCGCCTTCTGGGCCACGCCCGACATGACCGTCGGGCACCTGCTCTTCGCCGCCGCCGCCACCGGATACATCCTAATCGCCGTACGGTTCGAGGAACACGACCTGCGCAAGAGCCTGGGCGAGCCCTACGAGGAGTACGCCCGGCAGGTGCCCCGGTTCATCCCCCGGACTCGTGCGGTGTCCGAGCGGGTGGAGGCCTGAGGATGCGGGCTCGGGAAGCCGACGTCGAGGGGTTCGTCGAACATCGCGGAGTGCGCATCCACTACGAGGTGTACGGCGCTGGGGAGGTGACCATCCTGCTCATGCCGACCTGGACCGTCATCAACAAGCGGTTCTGGAAGGCGCAGGTGCCCTACCTGGCCCGGCACCACCGCGTGGTGGTCTACGACGGCCCCGGCAACGGCCGCTCCGACCGCCCCCTCGACCCGGCCGCCTACGCGCAGGATGCTCAGGTGCAGTACGCGCTGAAGGTCCTTGACGCCACCGGGACGGCCCGTGCCGTCCCGGTGGCGCTGTCCATGGCCGCGAACTGGGCGCTGGGGATCGCGGCCGATCATCCGGACCGGGTCCACGGCACGATCCTGATCGGCCCGACCGTGCCGATTCCCAGCCCGGACTCGGCCCGAGCCACCTACAACCGCGTCGACGGCCCCGCTCCCGCGCTCGAGCCGTCACAGGTGCCGGTGCTCGGCACCGATCCGCCGGAGCACTGGCTGAAGTACAACCGCGAGTACTGGAAGGAGAACCACGACGACTTCCTGTGGTTCTTCATGGGTCAGTGCTTCAGCGAGCCGCACTCCACCAAGCAGATCGAGGACGGCGTCGGCTGGGGCCGGCAGACCACGCCGGAGGTGCTGGTCGCCAAGAGCCACGCCCCGTGGCCGGACAACCAGACCCTCACCGGGTGGTGCGAGCGTATCGAGAGCCCGGTCCTGCTGATCCACGGCGACGACGACCGGATCAGTTCCATCCACCGCAGCCGGGTCCTCGCCGAGCTGACCGGCGGCGACCTGGTGACCCTCGAAGGCGCCGGCCACCTCCCGCTCGCCCGGGATCCGGTGAAGGTGAACCTGCTCATCCACGATTTCGCCCAGCGGTTCCGCACGCCCGCCTCGCAGCGGCGGACCTGGTCGCGGTTCGGGCACCGGCGCCAGCGGGTGCTCTACCTGTGCTCGCCGATCGGCCTGGGCCATGCCCGCCGCGACGCGGCCATCGCCGCGGAGCTGCGGCTGCGCCATCCCGACGTGCAGATCGACTGGCTGGCACAGCATCCGGTGACGCAGGTGCTCGAACAGGCCGGGGAGCGGCTGCACCCGGCCAGCCGGTGGCTGGCCAACGAGTCCGCGCACATCGAAGGCGAGGCGGGCGAGCACGACCTGCACTGCTTCGAGGCGCTGCGGCGCATGGACGAGGTGCTGCTGGCGAACTTCATGGTGTTCCACGACGTCGTGCGGGAGACCGATTACGACCTCGTCGTCGGCGACGAGGCCTGGGACGTCGACCATTTCCTGCACGAGAACCCGGAACTCAAACGGTTCGCGTACGCGTGGTTCACCGACTTCGTGGGATTCCTGCCGATGCCCGACGGCGGGCCACGCGAGGCGCTGGTCACGGCCGACTACAACGCCGAGATGATCGAGCACATCGCCCGCTACCCGCGGATCAGGGACCGGGCGATCTTCGTCGGCAACCCCGACGACGTCGTGGACGAGCGGTTCGGCCCGGACCTGCCGATGATCCGGGAGTGGACCCGCGAGCACTACGACTTCGCCGGATACGTGACCGGATTCGATCCCGGCACGGTCGCCGACCGGGAGGCGTTGCGCGCCGAACTCGGCTACCGGCCCGGCGAGCGGGTCTGCGTGGTGACGGTGGGCGGCTCCGGGGTCGGCCACCACCTGCTGCGCCGGGTCGTGGAGTCCTACGGCGAGGCCGCCAGGCTCGTGCCGGGGCTGCGGATGCTCGTCGTCACGGGTCCGCGCATCGACCCGTCGTCGGTCAAGCCGGTCGAAGGCCTCGAGGTGCGCGCTTTCGTGCCGGATCTCCACCGGCATCTGGCCGCGAGCGACCTGGCGGTGGTCCAGGGCGGTCTGACCACGTGCATGGAACTGACCGCGGCGGGCCGCCCGTTCATCTACATTCCGCTGCGGCACCATTTCGAGCAGAACTTCCATGTAGCGCACCGGCTTGAGCGTTATGGAGCCGGACGTCGCCTCGACTACGCGAATCTGACGCCGGAAGTCCTCGCCAAGGCCATCGCGGACGAGATCGGGCGCGAGGTCGCCTACCGGCCGGTGGAGCGCGACGGCGCCGCGCGCGCTGCCCGGATGCTGGCAGAACTGCTGTGACGGGGACGGCACGTTCGACCGCACGCCAGGCGCGGTCGGCGGGCCGGCCTCAGTCCAGCGGGCCCTCGCCCGGACCGTCGGGATCGTCCACCACGTGCATCGCGGCCTCCTCGGCGCTGGCGCCGCCGCCGTCGATGCCAACGTCCCACGCGATCGACTCGGCCTGCTCGTCCTCGCCGAAGCCCTGGTCGTCGGCGACGAGCCGGCCGGCGCGCGGCTCGCGCTCGTAGCCCCGCCGGATGAGCTCGTCCTCGTCGTCGGCCACCTCGGCGTACGGATCGATGTCCGGCTCCTCCTCGGCCAGGTGCTGCTCCAGGGACTCGCCCGCCAGCGCCTCGGCCGGTGTCGTGCCGAAGCGGTTGGCTCCGGACCAGCGGTCCGCCGGTGCCACGCCCGTGTCGAGGGGATCGGTGACCGGATCGCCGTCGAGAGTGTCGGAGGCGTCGAGCACGCCATCGTCCTCGACCGCGTCCCACTCGCCGACGCCGTCGATCCTGTCGCCCTGCTCGCTGTCCTGACTCATCGCTCCTCCGGCTCCCTCCGGTGCGGCCGGTCAAATGCCAGCATAACGCTCAAGCGGTCCGATCAACCCTCCTCCCGGCCAGCCGGATCCGCAACAGCAGGCCGCTGCGACCGCAGGCCGAGGTCCTCCAGCCAGCGCACCAGCTGCCGGTGCACCGCGTCCGCGCCGATGAAGGACGTCGATGCGGCCCAGGCGGCCGGGTGGATCAGGACCGGCCGGGTCTGCCATCCGCCCAGCCCGCCGTGGCAGCCGACCAGCTCCTCGAATGCGGCCACCTCGCCGGTCGAAGGGTCCAGCAGACTGTTCAGCACGATGTCGCCGACGTGCGGCAGCATGTCGTGGCGCCGGAGGTCGTCGGCGGCGTGCGGGCCGAACGCGGCCAGCGGATCCGAGCCGTCGACCCGCCCGTCGGCGAGGCGGTGCACCCCGTCGCGGCCGAGGACGACCGGTCCGCGGGCACTCGACCTGACCATCGCGAACCCGACGCCCGGGTGGGTGACCAGGCCGGTCAGCAGGTTCGGGTGTCGGGACTCGATCTCCTCCAGGGTCAGCCGTCGGCGTTCCCGGGCGAGATACACCATGCCCAGGTTGCCGGACGCGACGACGACGAGGTCCGCACCCTGAGGCGGCCCGGGAGCGGGCGGCTCTTCCTGCGCCCGCAGCACGCTGTCGGTCAGCTTGCCGACGACCTTCTGCTCGCCGCTGACCTCGGTGAGCAGGGCACGGACCCGGCCCCACTGCTCGTTGTCCGGTGCGGTGGCCACCTCCGGGCCGTCTCCCGCCATCAGCCGCCGGACCAGGGCCTCCAACGTCATCCCGTACCGCTGGAGGAACGTCGCGCCCTGGCTCTGCCCGTGATCGGAAAGGACGACGATGCGGTACGGGCGCGGGGTGCTCGCCGCGAGCTTCTCCAGCGTGCCCAGCACCCAGTCGATGCCGTCCAACGAGGCCAGTGACTCGGCCCGGGTCGGCCCCGCATGGTGGGCGATCTCGTCGTAGTCGACGAAGTCGCAGTAGATCGCCGGCGCGCCCCGCATCATGTGCTCGGCCGCGAGGTTGAGGTTGAGGTCGCGCAGCAGCACGTTGGTCACGCCGCGCAGCGCCACGTAGGACGCGGCACGATGCACCCGGGGTTCGATGTCGCGGGCCCGCTGCCGCCTGGCCTGGAACACCTCCTTGACCATCTCGCCTGCGGTCAGCACCAGCGAGCGGGTCAGCCCGAACGGGTCGACGAGATAGGCGCTGACCTCCCGGGTCGGGCCGCGCCGGGCGCCCTTGCGCGCCGCGGTGCTCATGGTCAGCATGCTGACCGGCGCGTCGCCGGAGAACACGTTGGACAGGCTCACCCCGCCGTCGGCGAGCAGGCCCCGGCCGTCGGAGAAGCCCTGTTCGACGTACTCGGCGTCCTTGGGGTGGTTGGTGACGACGAGGCGGCCGGTCTCCTTCTCCAGCCAGCGGAAGGCGGGCACGTGTGCGCTGGCCCCGTGCAGCAGGCCGGCCTGGCTCGCCGGTGTCGTGGCGGGCAGCTGGGCGTGCCATTCGACCAGGTCGTGGCTGCCGGACCGGATCCACCGGGTCAGCGTCGGCAGGTTGCCCGCCTGGATCGCCCAGCGCGCCAGTGGCGCCGACAACCCGTCGATCTGGATCATCACGACGCCGGGGACCGCGGTGGTGCGGGCTTCGCGGCGGGTCTTCCGCGTGGTCCGCAGCAGGTGGGCCAGCACCGCCGAGTCGTCGCCCGCGGTGACCACCCACATCCCGGTGCTGACCAGGACGGCGTAGATCCACGACGCCCAGAACGCCGGCCAGAAGCCGCTCACCTGGATGTGCGGGGCGAGGGACAGGGCCAGGTAGACGAGGACCGCCTGGATCGTCAACCATCCCAGCACGACACCGGCCCAGCCGAGCCGGGCGGCGAACGCGGCGAGCAGCGGCCGCAGCACCGCAGCGGCGATCGCGAGCAGCACCGCGGCCAGCAGGACGTCCCACCCGGTGCTCGCGGACAGGCCCGGCGTGACGGCGATCGCGATGCTCAGCGCGGCCCAGTCGAGCAGCAGGACCGGGATCGCCGTGCGCAGGCGCGCCCAAGGGCGCCAGGAGTTCAGGGCTGCCATGTCAGCCCGCTGCCCGGGGCCAGCACCCGCACTTCGGTCGGCAGCTCGCGGGCTGCGACGGCGGCGGCGAAGGCGCGGGCGGGTTCGCGGAGCCGGTCGGGGTAGAAGCGCTTCAGCCCGTACGGGAAAAGCGTGCCCCAGTGGACGGGCACGGCGCGGCGTGGGCGCAGCAGGGCGACGGCTTCGGCGGCGCGTTGCGGGTCGAGGTGTCCGGGCCCGAGGTTGGGTCCCCATCCCCATACCGGGATCAGGGCGAGGTCGAGGTCGGGGCACAGCTCACGCATCCCGGGGAACAGGTCGGTGTCGCCGGCGAAGTAGACGGCGGTCTGCCCGGAGGCGATGAGGTAGCCGACCGCGTCGGCCCGGGGCCCGAAGGGTTCGCGCCTGCCGTCGTGCACCGCCGGGGTCGCGGTGATCGTCACCGCGCCGATCGTGTGGGACTCGCCGGCCTTCAGCGTGACGATCCGCTCGAATCCCCGCCGCCGGAGGAAACGGTGGGCGCCGTCGGGCGCGACGACGCGCACGCCGCGGCCGAGCAGGGCGAGCGAGCGCAGGTCGCAGTGATCGTGGTGCAGGTGGGAGAGGACGACGACGTCGATGTCGGCGTGATCGCGGGGTGCCACCGGTGCGACGACCCGGTGCAGGAACGTCAGGCGCCTGCGCAGCACCGGATCGGTGAGCACCCTGATGCCGGCGAGGTCGAGCAAAACCGTCGAGTGGCCCAGGAACACCAGTGAAGACGTCACGTGGAGTCCTTTCGGCCGGTGACGGGGTGCCCCTCGAATGTCGCACCGTCCCCGGTGTGCCGGGCCGAAAAGCCGGCATTGCCGTCCTCAGTGCAGCGCCCGGCTTCCTGAACCGCGCGCCGGAGCCGGGTGTGCCACCGGCCGAGCCGATCTCAGCCCTGGTCGTCGTGCTGTCGTGCGGCGGCTGCCAAGGATGCCAGCGGCACCGGTTTGACCGGTGGCTGCGCGGTGAACGCGCCGATCTGCTCGGGCGAGCGGCCGGTCTGCTCGGCGATGAGCCGGCATACCGCGGGCTGGCAGGATCTGCCCTGGCAGAGGCCCATGCCGGCGCGGGTGAGCAGCTTCACCGCGTTGGCGGTGCCCAGGTGGGGGTGGTCGCACAGGGCGCGGCGGATGTCGCCGGCCGTCACCTCCTCGCACCGGCACAGCACGGTGTCGTCGGTGACCAGCGCGTTCAGCGCTGCCGGGTCGGGGGCGAACCGGCTCAGGACGGCCGCGGCGAAGCGGCGCCGGCGGGCGAGGATCCGCCGCACCGGCCGGGCCAGGGCCGCCGCGCGGTCGGCGTCGAGCAGGCCGAGGGTCTGCAGCGTGCCGTACGCGGCGAGGCGGCCCTCGACCTCGGCCTGCTCGGCGCCCGCGACGCCGGTGAGCTCGCCTGCCACGCTGATGCCGGGTACGGAGGTGCGCATCCAGTCGTCGTGGTCGACGATCCAGCCGCCTTCGGCGGGTCGCCAGGCGACGGCGCACCCGGCCTGCCGGGCCAGCTCGGTCGACGGGACGAAGCCGTAGCCGAGCGCGAGCACGTCGCAGGCGACGGTGCGTTCGGTGCCGGGCACGGGCAGGCCCGCCGCGTCGACGCGGGACAGCACGACGCCGTCGAGTTCGGGGTCGCCGTGGGCGGCGCGGATCACCGTGCCGAAGCGGACCGGCACCCGGGCGCGCCGCAGGTGACGTAGCGCGGCCGCGCCTTCGGCGAGTTTGGCGGCGTTGCCGACGGCGGCTGCCAGGTCACGCGGGCCGGGGAGCAGGGTCCGCAGGTGCTGGCTGAACGCGACCTCGACGACGTGGGCACCGGCGGCGACGAGCTGGGCGGCGACGACGAGCAGCAGCGGGTGGCCGCCGGCGAGCACGAAGCGGCGTCCGGGCAGCAGCCCCTGTGCTTTGAGGAAGGTCTGCACGCCACCGGCGGTGAGCACGCCGGGCAGGGTCCAGCCGGGAAACGGCACGGGCAGGTCGTAGGCGCCGGCGGTCAGCACGAGGGCGGCCGGTTCGAGTGTGCGCCCGCCGTCGGGGGTGTGCACGCCGAGGCGGAGGCGGCCGGGTGCGGGCGCGGGTCCGGCGTAGTCGTCGAGCCCGGCGCGGGTGCCGAACACGCCCCAGGCGACGGTGTCGGGCAGCCAGTCCAGGTGCGGCGCGGCGGCGGCCTCGGCCAGCAGCGCCCGGCCCGCCTCGGTGCGGCGGCCGGTGCGGGTGTGGCCGGTCGGTGGCTGCCGGTAGATCTGCCCGCCGGGGCGTTGCTGCTCGTCGACCACGGTCACGCGGGCACCGTGGCGGCCCAGGGTCGCGGCGGCGGCGAGCCCGGCCGGGCCCGCACCGACCACGACGACGTCGGTTGGGTTGCTCATCGGGCGGGGCCGGTCTGCACGATCAGGCCGGGGCGGACCCGGATCAGGCAGGAGCGCTGGAAGGGCTGGCCGTCCACGGTGACGACGCATTCGAAGCAGACGCCCATGTTGCAGTACGGGGCCTTGCCCGCGCCCGACGTGGTTTCACCGGTGGTGCGGCGGCCGGCGGCCAGCAGTGCGGTGGCCAGCGACTCGCCGGGGTGGGCGGTGACCGGCTCGCCATCGACCATGATCGTCGTCGGGTCGGGACGGTGCAGGCCGGTGCGGGTGGGCCGGGCAGGGGTGGCGGTGTCGGACAAGGTTCAGCGCTCCAGGCAGGGTGTGGACGGCCGCGTCAGACGAAGTTCAGCGCGCCGAACCGGGCGGGGGAGTAGTCGTCCAGCGGCAGGTCGGGCCGGTCGCCGAGCAGCGTCGAGGCGAGCAGCCGGGCGTAGGTCGGCCCGAGCGTGAACGCGGAGCCGCCGGTGGCCACGTGCAGCCCGGGTCGCCGGGGGACCGGGCCGAGCAGCGGGAGCTGGTCGGGGGTGAGGGTGGTCATGCCGGACCAGGAGCGGATGATCGGCAGGCGCATGACCGCGGGCACGACCCGGGCCGCGTCGGCGTTGCCGGTCAGTGACTCGTAGCGGAGTTCGGGGTTGCGGTCGAGGTCGGTGCGGCCGTGGCGGGTTACCAGTTTCGCGGGCCAGCCGCCGCCGAGCAGCACGTTGCCTTCGGCGGTCTGCTTCATCGACAGCCTGCGTCCCACGTGCTGGATCAGGTGGGGCAGCAGCGGGGCGGTGCGGGCGGTGGCGCTCATGGTCAGGCCGACCGGGAACACCGGCAGCCGTACGTCGGCCATCGCGGCGAGTTCGGCGGTCCACACCCCGGCGGCCAGCACGACCGTGTCGGCGGTGTCGGAGCGGCCGTCGCCGGTGCTCAACCGCCACCGGCCGCCGTCGCGGTGCAGCGCGGTGACGCGGTGGCCGGTGCGCAGCTCGGCGCCGTGGCGCAGGGCGGCGTGCGCGAACGCCGGGGTGACCAGCCTCGGGTTGGCCTTGCCCTCGCCGGGCAGGTGACCGGCGGCCCGGACGGTGTCGGCGAGGTAGGGCGCGAGCTCGCGCAGCTGCGGGCCGCCGAGGACCTGGACGTCGAGGCCGTACTCGCGTTCCAGGGCGGCCTTGCGGTCGAGGGCGGCGACCTCGGCGGGGGTCTCGGCGAGCATCAGCCCGCCGCGGAGCGCGACGCCGCAGGGTGCGCCGAGTGCGGCTTCGAGGCCGGCCCAGGTGCGTTGCGCGTCCAGGTGCAGGGGCAGGGCGCGGGCGGCGAGGCGGGCTGCGTCGTCGCCGTGTTCGACCATGCGGAATTCGAGCTGGAAGTGCAGGCTGCCCGCGTTCTGGCCGGACGCGTGCCGGTTGACCTGGTCCTTTTCGACGATCAGGACGCGGGTGCCGGCGCGGGCGAGGTGCCAGGCGATGGCGCAGCCGAGCAGGCCCCCGCCGATGACCGCCGTGTCGTAGTGGGCCATCAGAGCAGGCCGAGCTCCGTGAGCGTGGCGCGGACGCGGCCCTGCTGGTCTTCGGTGAGCGGCAGCAGTGGCGCGCGGACGTGGCCGGCCGGGACGCCGCGCAGGGTCAGCGCGTACTTGAGGATGGCCTGGGCGCTGGCGAACTTGGCGCCGTAGTCGGCGTTGAACCAGCTGTTCATGAGCACCCGGTCGCGGGCGCCGAGGCGGCGGGCGCGGAACAGGTCGCCGTCGGCGACGGCGCGGAAGAAGTCGGAGTGGTCGGCGCCGAGCACGGCGCCCGCGCCCATCAGGCCGTCGCCGCCGATGTTGGTCAGCAGGCCGATACCGATGTCGTCGGTGGGGATGCCGAAGTAGCGGACCTGGCGGCGCAGCGCGAACAGGCCGCGGACGAAGCCGCCGAAGTCGGGGGTGGAGTTCTTGACCGCGACGACGGTGTCGAGCGCGGCGAGTTCGGTGAGCAGGGCGGTGTCGAGGTCGACGCCGGTGCCGCGGGGCCAGTTGTAGACGCACAGCGGGATGTCCACGGCGTCGGAGACCTGGCGGTAGAAGGCGAGGGTCTCGTCACGGTTGGGTACCACGTACGGCGGCGGGGTGAGCAGGATGCCGTGCAGGCCGGCGCGCTTGGCGGCTTCGGCGTGGCGGATCGCTTCGGCGGGAGTGTAGGCGTTGCAGCCGCCGAGCACGGTCATGCGGTCGCCGACGTGTTTCGCGGCGGTGCTGAACAGCTCGGCGCGTTCCTGTTCAGTGAGGCTGAACCACTCGCCGGTGGTGCCCGCGACGATGATGCCGTGCAGCCGCTGGGCGGCGAACCAGTCGAGCTGTGCCGTCCAGGCGTCGAGGTCGAGTTCGCCGGTGGTGGTGAACGGGGTGGTGACGGCGGGGATGTAGCCGTGCCAGTCGACGCTGTCGCGGTTCATGCTCGGGCCTTCCTTGGCGCAGGGTGCAGCGGCCCGCGGGGGTGCGCGGGCTGCGTGGTGGTGCGGTCGGGTCAGGGGGTCGGCGGGGTGACCGCGATGACCAGGCGGGCGGGTTCGGTGCTGGTGTTGAGGTAGCGGTGCGGCATGCGGGAGTCGAACGTGACCGATTCGCCGGTGGCCAGCTCGTAGGTGGTACCGGCGATCTCGGCGGTGACGGTGCCGGCGAGCACGATGGCGCATTCGGTGGAGGGGTGTGCCCAGGGCTGGGCGGAGCTGGCGTCGCCGGGGGCGAGGTCGGCCTGGAGCACTTCGAGGTCGCCGCGGCCGGGGGTGAGCCGGTCGTAGGAGATCTGCCCGGGTGGGGCGGCCAGGCGGCTGCGGGAGCCGGGGCGGCTGACGTACACCGCGGGGGCATCAGGCTCACTGAACAGCATGGCGATCGAGGTGTCGAAGACGCGGGCCAGTTTGCGCAGGGTCGACAGGCTGGGGTCGGTCGCGCCGTTTTCAATCTGGCTTAGCAGCGCTGACGAGACGTCCGCCGCGGTGGCCAACTGGCGCAGCGTGTACCCGTGCTGCGTACGCAGCTCGCGGAGCCGGTCACCGAGCATTGGCGCCTCCATCTCAGATAAGTATCGCTGAACTTGTTTGACTAAACTACACGAGCTAGTTTAGCGTGGTCAAACAGAGCGGGTGGCGAGTCTCACTCCACCACCTGCCCTTTCGATACATCGCCGGACCGACTCGTGTCCGTCCACATCAAACACGTGCCACCCATGCCGGGTAAAGCCGGCCGGGTCCGCACACCCCAGGCGTGCCGCCGGCCGCAGGCCGGCACCCGGTACTGCCGGTCCCCGGGAGAGCCTCCTCTCCCAGCTCCCGAGGACCGGCCCCAAGGAAGGTAGGAACCGCATGCCGGCGAACACCCGCCGACTCCGCGCCGCAGCGCTCGCGCTCGTGGCCCTCACCGCCGCCTCCGCCACCGCCGCATGCACCGCCGGAAGCGGCGCCAGCGGCGGCACGGGCACGACGGACACCCTCACCATCAACACCTCGTTCGTCCTGAAGACCCTGGACCCGGGCCGGGTGTACGAGGCCACCGGCGTCACCACCACCCACGCCCTCTACGACACCCTGCTGACCTTCGAAGGCTCGGACGTCGGCAAGCTCGTGCCGCGGCTGGCCGAGTCCTACGAGGCCTCGGCCGACGCCAAGACGTTCACGTTCAAGCTGCGCCAGGGCGTGAAGTTCTCCGACGGCACGCCGCTGACCGCCGACGACGTCGTCTTCTCGCTCAACCGGCTCAAGAACGTCAAGGCCAGCCCCGCCGTCATGGTCTCGGACCTGACCGCGGCCAAGTCCGACGACCGCACCGTCGTGGTCACCTCGGCCAAGCCCAACCCGAACGTGCCCGTCGTGCTGGCCATGTCGGCCACCGGCGTGGTCAACGCCAAGGTCGCCAAGGCCAACGGGGCCACCGACGCCGCCGACGCCGCCTCGGCCGACACCGCCCAGCAGTTCCTCGACAAGACCTCGGCCGGCAGCGGACCGTACGTGCTGAAGTCCTACGACCCGAACTCCCAGGTCGTGCTCGAGGCCAACCCGAACTACTGGGGCACCAAGCCGCAGTTCAACCGGGTCGTGCTGCGCAACATGGACGTGCAGACCCAGAAGCTGACCATGTCGCGGGCCTCCGGCGCGGAGGTGTCGCTGGACATCTCCGGCAAGCTGCTCGACGGCCTGCCGGACACGGTGCAGACCTCCGGCATCCAGGACACCGTGTACTACCTCATCCTCAACGCCGACCCGGCCGTGTCGCCGCTGACCTCGAACGCGAAGTTCCGCCAGGCGCTGCGCTCCGCGATCGACTACCAGGGTGTCGCCCAGCTGTTCGGCAAGGGCGCAGGCCCCGGCGCGGGCCTGGTCGCACCGGCGTTCCCCGGCACGCTGCCCGCCGGTGAGGAGAGCAAGCGCGACGTCGTCCAGGCGAAGGCGCTGCTGGCCGAGTCCGGCGTCACCGACCCGACGGTCAAGTTCAGCTACCCGACGATCACCTACCGGGGCGTCGACCTCGGCACGGTCGCGACCAAGGTGCAGGGCGACGCGGCCGAGGCCGGCATCAAGCTGGAACTCAACCCCCAGCCGCTGACCACGTTCCTCGACCAGATGCGCAGCGGCAAGATGCCGATGGGCTTCACCCCGCAGAGCCTGAACTACCCGGTCGCCGACTCGCTGATCAACAACATGGCCCCCGGTGCGGGCAGCGCGCTGCGCGCCGGATGGACCGTGGAGCGGGCCGCCCCGAGCGTCATCACCGCCGGTGACAAGGTCGTGGCGACCCTCGACCCGGCCGCCCGGGCCGAGGCGATGAAGGACTGGCAGCGCGAGATGAACGCGCACTCGCCCTACATCGTCATCGCCAACAACTCCGGCATGAACGTCGCCACCGCCAACCTCACCGGGGTCGAGTACACCCCCGCCGGCTGGCAGATCGACATCGCCGCGATCGGCAGCAAGACGGAAGCGCGATGACCACGGTCACGCAGGGCACCCCGGGAGCGGCCGTCACGGCCGCCCCCGGGCCCCGCCCGCGCCGCCGCCGCCCGGTGCTGGCGTACGTCGCCAAACGGCTGGTCATCACCATCGGACTGCTGCTGGGCGTCACCGTCCTGACGTTCGGCCTGGTCCAGGTCGTGCCCGGCGACCCGGTCACCGCGAACCTGTCCGACCAGGCGCTCAACGACCCGGCCGCGGTCGCGGCGTTCCAGGCCAAGTGGGGCCTGGACCAGCCGGTGTACGTGCAGTACCTGCACTACCTCGGCAACCTGCTGCACGGCGACCTCGGCACCTCCCAGCAGACCGGCCGCGCCGTCGCCGAGGACCTGCTGCAGTACGTGCCCGCCACCATGGAACTGGCCATCCCCACCATGCTGCTGGCCCTGCTGCTCGGCACCGGTATCGGCATGCTCGCCGCGGTCCGCAACGGCCGCCTCACCGACCAGCTCATCCGCGTCGGCGCGCTGCTCGGCCTGTCCACCCCGCCGTTCTGGCTGTCGCTGGTCGTGCTCTACCTGTTCTTCTACCGGTTCGGCCTGGCCCCCAGCGGCGGGCGGCTGTCCCCGGGCTTCACCCCGCCGGACACCGTCACCGGCATGTACACGGTCGACGCGATGCTCGCCGGGCAGTGGGAACTGGCCTGGGACGCCGCCCAGCACCTGCTGCTGCCGATCCTCGTGCTGACCTGCCTCACCGTGGCGATCCTGGTCCGCTTCGTGCGCTCGTCCATGCTCGAAGTGCTCGGCCAGGACTACATCAAGGCCGCGTACGCCAAGGGCCTGCCCACCGGCCTCGTGCTGCGCCGGCACCTGCTGCGCGCCGGTCTCGTGCCCGTGATCACCGTCTCCGGCCTGGCGTTCGCGTCGCTGCTGTCGGGCACCGTGCTGGTCGAGAACATCTTCGGCTGGCCGGGCCTGGGCCAGTACGCCTACCGCAGCGCCAGCGCGCTGGACCTGCCCGCGATCCTCGGCGCCAGCCTGTTCGTGGCCCTGGTCTACACGCTGGTCAACCTCACCGTCGACCTGCTGTACGGACTCATCGACCCCAGGATCCGGATCTCATGACGACACTCGCCCACGCCGACCCGAAGGCCGCCAAGTCGCTGCGCCGCCGCTCGTGGCTGCGACGGCTGCGCGGCGCGGACACCGGCCGCCCCATCTGGCGCCAGCCCGTCACCGTCGTCGCCCTGTCGATCCTCGCCGCCTGGCTGCTGATCGCGCTGGCTGCGCCGCTGATCGCCCCCTACGACCCGATCGCGCAGAGCATCGACACCTACCAGCCGCCCACCGGCGCGCACTGGTTCGGCACCGACTCCCTAGGCCGCGACGTGTTCAGCCGGGTCGTGCACGGCGCGCGCCTGTCGATCCCGCTCGCGCTGGCCATCGTCGCCCTGGCCCTGCTGCTCGGCGGGCTGCTCGGCCTGGTCGCCGGGTACGTCGGGCGGCTGCTCGACGAGGCCGTCATGCGCCTGACCGACCTGGTGTTCGCGTTCCCGCAGATCATCCTCGCGATGGCGGTCACCGCGGCCTTCGGCCCGAGCACCGGCAACGCCATCCTCGCCCTGGTCATCGTGTCCTGGCCGGTGTACGCCCGGGTCATCCGCAGCGCCGTGCTCACCATCCGCGGCGAGGACTACCTCAACGCCTCCCGCCTGCTGGGCGTCGGCCCGATCCGGACGCTGCGCCGCGACGTGCTGCCCAACAGCGTCGGCCCGGCCATCGTGCTGGCCACCCTGGAACTCGGCAACGCCGTACTGCTGCTGGCCGCGCTGTCGTTCCTCGGCCTCGGGCCGCGCCCACCGGCCGCCGAGTGGGGCTCGATGGTCGCCCTCGGCGCGCAGGACCTGTCGATGTGGTGGGTCAGCGTCTTCCCCGGCCTGGCCATCCTCACCGTGGTGCTGGCCTTCAACGTGCTCGGCGACGCGCTGCGCGACCGCCTCGACCCCCGCTACATGAACGGACGCTGACGATGGGCGCACTCCTCGACATCGACCGCCTCGCCGTGGCCCTGCCCGGACCCCGCGGACCCCTGCCGATCCTGCACGACGTCTCGCTGACCGTCGGCGAAGGAGAACTCGTCGGCATCGCCGGGGAGAGCGGCTGCGGCAAGAGCATCACCGCGCAGACCGTGCTCGGCCTGCTGCCACCCGGCGCGACGGTCACCGGCTCGGCCCGTTTCGACGGCACCGAGCTGCTGAACCTGGACCGCAAGGGCTGGCAGCGGGTACGCGGCGCGGGCATCGCCATGGTGTTCCAGGACCCCAGCGCCGCGCTGCACCCCATGCTCACCGTCGGTCGGCAGCTCACCGAGCACATGCGGGTGCATCTGGGCGTCGATCGCAAAGCCGCCAAGCGCCGCGCGATCGACCTGCTCGACCAGGTCCGCCTGCCCGACCCGGAACGGGCCCTGGACGCCTACCCGCACCAGTTCTCCGGAGGCATGCGCCAGCGCGTCGCCATCGCCAGCGCCCTGGCCGCGCAGCCGCGGTTGCTCATCGCCGACGAACCGACCACCGCCCTGGACGTCACCGTGCAGGCGGGCATCCTGGGCCTGCTCGACCGGCTGCGCCGCGAGACGGGACTGGCCGTCGCGTTCATCACCCACGACCTGGGCGTGCTCAGCGCGCTGACCGCCCGCAGCTACGTGTTCTACGCCGGTCGTGTCGTCGAGAACGGACCGACCGGCGCGCTGCTCACCGAGCCGCGGCACCCGTACACGGCCGCGCTGCTCGGCGCGCGCCCGCACGGCGGGCAGTCCACCGCCACGCTCACCCCGATCCCCGGCGGCCCGCCCGCCCCCGGCGAGCTGCCGCCCGGCTGCGCGTTCAGCCCTCGCTGCACGCACGTGCGCGACGACTGCCGCACCGCCGTGCCGCCGCTGCTCCAGGCGGGCCCCGCCCGGGAGACCGCCTGCGTGATCCGACCCGAGCTGGAGGCAGCCGCGTGACACTCCTGGAGATCGACGGCGTGCACGTCGAACACAAACCCCGCGGCCGGGACGCGGTCCGCGCCGTCGTCGGCGTCGACCTGTCGGTCGCGCCCGGCCAGATCGTCGGCCTGGTCGGCGAGTCCGGGTGCGGCAAGTCGTCGCTGGCCCGGGTCGCCGCCGGGCTCACCCCGCCCAGCGCGGGCGAGGTCCGCTACGCCGGACGGCCGGTCACCCCGCTGGGCTGGCGGCGGCGCGCAGCCGACCAGATCGGCCTGCAGATGGTGTTCCAGAACCCGTACGCCTCCCTGAACCCGCGCCGCGCTGTCGGCGAGCAGCTGCTCGACGGCGTGCCCGCCGACGTCACCGGCGCGGCCCGCCGCAACCGGATCCCCGAGCTGCTGGAACGGGTCGGGATGCCGGCCAGTGCCGCCACCCGCTACCCGCACCAGTTCTCCGGCGGGCAGCGCCAGCGGCTGGCCATCGCCAGGGCGCTGGCCCCGCAGCCCCGTGTGATCATCGCGGACGAGCCGGTCACCGCGCTGGACGCCTCCTCGCAGGCGCAGGTGGTGAACCTGCTGGTGGGACTGGTCCGGGAGCTGGAGATGGGCATGCTGTTCATCTCCCACGACCTGGCCCTGGTGCACGAGATCGCCGACGTCACCGCGGTCATGTACCTCGGCAAGATCGTCGAGACGGCGCCGACCCGGCAGCTGTGGGCCGAGCCGCGCCATCCGTACACCCGTGCCCTGATCGACGCGGTGCCGCGCATCAGCGCGACCCCGACCCTGCCCACGACGTTGGCCGGTGAGGTGCCCGACCCGGCGAACGCGCCGGCCGGGTGCCGCTTCGCGCCGCGCTGCCCGCACGCGTTCGACCGCTGCGCCGAAGCGCCCCCCACCGTGCAGATCGGCGCCGGCAGCGTCGCCTGCTGGCTCAACGTTCCGCAGCCCGTACACCAGTAAGGAGGTCGCATGAACCGCCCGACCGAGCAGGTCCTCGTCAACTGCGCCGTCTACGACGCCGTCACCGACACCGCACAGTCCGACCAGGGCGTCTGGATCGGACCCGACGGCCTCATCCGCGCTGTCGGCCCGGTCGACGACGTGCTCGCCGAAGCAGGCGACACCACCGTCGTCGACCTCGACGGCGGGTACGTGATGCCCGGCCTGACCAACATGCACGTGCACCTGTCGCTGGGCCTGCCCGGCCACTTCGGTGACGAGGTGCACCGCTCCGACCAGGCCGAACTGGTGCTGCTGATGGCCGACTCGGCCCGGCGCACCCTGCACGCGGGCATCACCACCGCCCGCCTGGTGGGGGAGAGCCGCTACGCCGACTTCGCGCTGCGCAAGGCCATCGACCGGGGTGCCGTCGACGGCCCGCGCATCTTCACCGCCGGACACGCGCTGTGCTGCACCGGCGGGCACGGCTGGGACGCCGACGCGCTGGAGGCCGACGGGGCCGACGGCTTCCGCAAGCTCACCCGCCAGCAGATCCGCGCCGGGGCCGACCTCATCAAGGTGTGCATCTCCGGCGGCATCGCCGGGCAGCACGAGTCGATCGACACCCCGCAGCTGCTCGACGACGAGATGGCCGCGGTGATCCAGGTCGCCCACGACTGGGGACGCAAGGTCACCGCACACGCGGGTCCCGCCGACTCCGTGCGCCGCGCCGTCGAACTCGGCCTGGACTGCGTCGAGCACGGCTACGAGCTGACCGACGAGGTCACCAAGCTGATGGCCGCCCGCGGCGTCTGGTACGTGCCGACGATCGTGGTCAGCCGATGCGAGCAGTTCTTCCGCGACTCCGGCGTGCCCGGCTGGCTGATGGACCGGGCACTGGCCGCCGGTCCCCGGCACTGGGAGAGCCTGCAGTTGGCCATCCGCAACGGGGTGCCGATCGCGATGGGCAGCGACATGCCGCCGCACGCCGGATACGACGAGACCACCGCCACCGTCCGCGAGCTGGAGTTCATGGTCGAGGCCGGGATGAGCGTCGCCGACGCGCTCAAGTCCGCCACCGTCCGCCCGGCGCAGTGGCTCGGGGCCGACGACCGGCTCGGCACGGTCGAGGCGGGCAAGCACGCCGACCTGCTGGTGCTGCGCGACGACCCGACCCGCGACATCTCCGCCCTGCGGACCCTGCGCCTGGTCATGAAGGACGGCGTCGTGTACCGCGACGACACGAACGCGACCGGGAAGGCCCGCCGATGACCACCATCGTCAAGGTCGCCGACGCCTATCTCGCGGCGCTGGCCACCGTGGACCCCGACGCCGCCGACGTGGTCGGGCGGCCGCTGCCGTCCCGGTTCGGCGACCTGTCCCCGGCCGGGTTCGCCGCCCGCGCCGACCTCGACCGCCGCACCCTGGCCGCGGTGCGCACGGCCACCGCGGGCACCACCGCCGAACGGGCGCTGCGGGCGGCGCTGCTCGACCGGCTCGACAGCGATCTCGCGCTGCACGACGCCGGTTTCACGACCCGCCTGCTCGCCCCGCTGGCCACCCCGGTGCACCTCACCCGCCAGGTCTTCGACCAGCTGCCCCGGCAGACCGAGGACGACTGGGCGGTCGTGGCCCGGCACCTGGAGGATCTCGGCGGGGCCCTCGACGCGTACGCCGCGACCCTGCGTGCCGCCGCCGACCGCGGCCACCTCGTGGCCCGCCGCCAGGTGCTCGCCGTCGCCGACCAGGCCACCGCCTGGATCACCACCGACGACTTCTACGGCCGGTTGGTCGGCGGCTACTCCGGCGGTGCGCTGAGCGACCGCCTGGCCGCCGGTGCCCGCGAAGCGGCCGCGGCCACCGGACGGTTCGTCGACTTCCTGCGCGACGAACTCGCCCCCCGCGCAGGGACCGTCGACGGCGTGGGCCGCGAGATGTACGCGGTGACCTCCCGCAGCTTCCTGGGCGCCGAGGTCGACCTCGACGAGCTCTACGCCTACGGCTGGGCGCAGCTGCGCGAAACGGCCGAGGAGATGCGGCAGGTCGCCCTGCAGCTCGGCCACCCCGACACGGCCACCGCCATGGCCGCGCTGGACGCCGACCCGGCGTGGCGGGTGGCCACCGGGGCTCCGCTGGAGGAATGGCTCAGCCGGCGCGTCGAGCAGGTCACCGACGCCCTCGACGGAACCCACTTCGACATCCCCGCCGCAACCCGGCAGGTCACGTGCCGGATCAGCCCGGCGGCCTCCGGCGTCATGTACTACACCCCGCCCGACGCGACGCTGACCCGTCCCGGCGGCATCTGGTGGGCGGTGCCCGGCGGACAGGCCGAGATCCCGGTATGGAGCCACGTCGGCACCCTGTACCACGAGGGCCTGCCCGGACACCACCTCCAGCACGCGATCACCATGACGACCGAGCAGCTGCACCCCTGGCAGCGGCACCTGTGCCACGTGCACGGCTACGCCGAGGGCTGGGCGCACTACGCCGAGCGCCTCGCCGACGAACTCGACCTGTACGCCGGACCCGCAGAGCGCCTCGGCATGCTCTGCGGCCAGATGTGGCGGGCCGCCCGCATCGTCATCGACATCGGCCTGCACCTGGACGTGCCCATCCCCGACGGCAACGGCATCACCGACCAGACCCGCTGGAGCCCCGAGTTCGCGGTGGGGTTCCTGTCCACGGTGGCCGGTCTCGACACCGCGACCGCGCGCTTCGAGGTCGACCGCTACCTCGGCTGGCCCGGCCAGGCGCTGGCGTTCAAGGCCGGCGCACGGCTGTGGACCGAGGTCCGCCGCGACGCCGAGCGCCGCGCGGGAGCCGCGTTCGACCGCAAGCGGTTCCACGCCGACGCGCTGCGGCTGGGCCCGATGGGCCTGGACCCGCTGCGCACCGTACTCACCGAACTCGACCACCAGGAGCGGCCATGACGACCCCCGACATCGCCCCGGTCATCACCGCGATGTACCAGGCCCTGGGCGACCGCCCGGCCTTCGACGCCCACCTGCACCCCGACCTGACCATCTGGGAGTCCGACGCCCCGGCCATGCTGCACGGCGTCGCGCAGCTGGACACCCTGCGCGACCAGCGCGCCGCGGCCCGTCCCGCGTCCGACGGGCCGGTGTCCGCATCGGTGACGGTCGCGCCCGAGGACCTGTCGACCGAGACCTGGGGCGACACCGGCCTGGCCCGGTACGTGCTGCGCGCCCGGCACGCCGACGGCAGCCCCGACGCCGTCTTCCGGGTCACCGACGTGCTGCGCCGCGACGACACCGGCTGGCGCATCGTGCACCACCACGCGGAGGCCGTGTCATGACCGACGGACCCGTCACCGACCTGTACGACCTGCGTGTCGTCGTGGAACGCATCGAGGGCCGCTCCGTGTGCGGCATGCACGTCGGCGACCACATCGACCTGACCGAGTCCAACCGGCTGTCCATCCCCGAGGGCAAGCACTTCTGCCTGTACGCCCTGGCCGCGTGCCTGCCCCTGCTGCCGGCCAAGCAGCGGCCCCTGCCGCCCGGCGACTGGCTGGAGACCGACAGCCACGTCGCCTGCCCCGACCCCGACGAACGGCTGATCATGCGCATCGAGCGCACCGGCCGGCGCACCATCCCCACCGAGGAACTCACATGACCCAGCGCCTGATCGGCCTCGGCGTGCAGTCCGACAAGACCGCCGGCGAGTACGCGGCCATCGCCGAGCTGGCCGAGCAGCACGGCTTCGACGTGCTGTCGGTGTTCGGCGACCTGATGTACCAGCCGCCCATCTTCCCGCTGCTGGTGGCCGCCCAGCACACCCGGCGCATCAAGCTCGGACCGGCCTGCCTCAACCCGTACACGATGCACCCGGCCGAGATCGCCGGACAGGCCGCGGCGCTGGACATCGCCTCGGGCGGCCGGGCCTACCTCGGCCTGGCCCGCGGCACCTGGCTCGACCAGGTCGGCGTGCCGCAGGCCCGCCCGCTGCGCCGGCTGCGCGAAACCGTCGACGTGGTCAACCTGCTGCTCGGCCAGGACCCGGCGGGCTACACCGGCCGGGAGCTGACCATCGCGGCGGGCACCGCGCTGCGCTACACGCCGCTGCGCCCGCGGGTGCCGCTGCTGATCGGCACCTGGGGGCAGAAGACCGCGGAACTCGCCGCCGCCGTCGCCGACGACATCAAGGTCGGCGGCTCGGCCAACCCGGCCATGGCCAAGACCATGCGCGCCTGGGTCGACACGGCCGCGGCGGCCGCCGGCCGGTCCCCGGCCGACGTCGGCGTGACGCTGGGTGCGGTCACCGTCGTCGACGAGGACGGCGCGGCGGCCCGGCGGCTGGCCCGCACGGAGGTGGCCATGTACATCGCGGTCGTCGCCGACCTCGACCCGACCGTCGAGATCGACCCCGAGCTGCTCACCCGCGTACAGCAGCACGTCGCCCGCGGCGAGCATGATGCCGCCGGGGCGCTGATCAGCGGCGACCTGCTGGACCTGTTCGCGTTCTCCGGCACGCCGGAGCAGGTCGCCGCGCAGGCCGACGCCGTGTTCGCCGCCGGGGCGTCGCGGGTCGAGTTCGGCACCCCGCACGGGCTGACCCCGATGTCCGGCGTCGACCTGCTCGGCCGCCGGGTCCTTCCGGCGTTGCGGGCGACGATCGGCTGAGCGCTGCCGCGCCTGGCCGCCTCGCCTATCCCGGCGCGGCGGCCAGGCGCGGCACCCTCGTAGAGCAAATCGCTGGGAACTTCCTGAAACGGACGATAGAGGGCTTAACGTGTCCCCATGGGCGCGAAGTGCGTATGCCTGAAAGTCGACCAGAGGAACAGCGATGCCGACCGTCCCCCTTCGAGACCGTGCCGCCTGGCAGGCGCTGGAGTCGCACCGCGCCGAGCTGGGCGAAGTTCGTCTCCGGGAGCTGTTCGCCGCCGACCCGGGCCGCGGTGAGCGGCTGACCGCCGAAGCGGCCGGGATCTACCTCGACTACTCGAAGAACCTGATCACCGACGAGACGCTGCGTCTGCTGGTACGCCTCGCCGAGGAGTCCGGCCTGGCCGGGCACCGCGACGCGATGTTCCGGGGGGAGCCGATCAACGTCTCGGAACACCGCTCGGTGCTGCACGTCGCGCTGCGCATGCCCAGGGGCGGTTCCCTGACCGTCGACGGTGTCGACGTCGTCGCGCAGGTCCACGAGGTGCTGGACCGCATGGCCGGCTTCGCGCGGCGCGTCCGCTCCGGCGACTGGAAGGGCCACACCGGCAAGCGGATCAGGAACGTCGTCAACGTCGGCATCGGCGGCTCGGATCTGGGACCCGTCATGGCGTACGAGGCACTGCGCCACTACACCGACCGGGACCTGACCTTCCGTTTCGTGTCCAACGTCGACGCCACCGACTTCGTCGAGGCGACCCGCGACCTGTCCGCCGACGAGACCCTGTTCATCATCTCGTCCAAGACCTTCGGCACCCTGGAGACCCTCACCAACGCCCACTCGGCCCGCGACTGGCTGGTGTCCCGGCTGGGCACCCAGGACGCGATCGCGAAGCATTTCGTGGCGGTCTCGACCAACGCGGAGCGGGTCGCGGAGTTCGGCATCGACACCGCGAACATGTTCGGATTCTGGGACTGGGTCGGCGGACGCTACTCGATGGACTCCGCCATCGGGCTGTCGACGATGATCGCGATCGGGCCGGAGCAGTTCCACGACCTGCTCGCCGGGTTTCACGAGATGGACGAGCACTTCCGCAGCGCACCGCTGCCGGAGAACCTGCCGGTGCTGATGGGCCTGCTGGCCGTCTGGTACGCGAACTTCCACGGTGCGCAGACGGTCGGCGTCCTGCCGTACGAGCAATACCTGAAGAGGTTCCCCGCCTACCTGCAGCAGCTGACGATGGAGTCCAACGGCAAGCACGTGACCCTGGGCGGCGACCTCGTCGACTACGACACCGGTGCCGTCTACTGGGGCGAGCCGGGCACGAACGGCCAGCACAGCTTCTACCAGCTGATCCACCAGGGCACCCGGCTGATCCCGGTCGACCTGATCGGATTCGGCAAGAGCCTCAACCCCCTGGGCGACCACCACGACATCCTGTCGTCCAACGTGTTCGCCCAGGCCCAGGCGCTGGCCTTCGGCAAGTCCGAGGACGAGGTGCGGGCCGAGGGCACGGCCCCCGACGTCGTGCCGCACCGGGTGATGCAGGGCAACCGCCCCACCAACGTCCTGCTCGCCGAGAAGCTGACCCCGTACCTGCTCGGCTGCCTCGTCGCCCTCTACGAGCACAGCGTCTTCACCCAGGGCACGATCTGGGGCATCGACTCCTTCGACCAGTGGGGTGTGGAGCTCGGCAAGCAACTCGCGGCCCAGATCGTTCCCGAGCTCACCAGCAGCACCGAGCCGGACCTGAGCCACGACTCCTCGACGAACGCGCTCATCCGCCGCTACCGGCGCCTCAAGGGATAGGAGCAGGCGATGGCCACCGCCAAACCCATGCAGCTGGGCATGATCGGTCTCGGACGGATGGGCGCCAACCTCGTCCGCCGCCTCATCAGGGACGGGCACCGGTGCGTCGTCTACGACATCGACGCCGCCGCCGTCGCCGAACTCGCGGCCGAGGGCGCGGTCGGCGCGACGTCGCTCGCCGATCTCGTGGCGAAGCTGGACAAGCCCCGGTCGGTATGGCTCATGCTGCCGGCCGCCATCGTGCAGTCGACCCTCGACGAACTCGCCGGGCTGCTCGCACCGGACGACGTGGTGATCGACGGCGGCAACTCCTTCTACCGCGACGACATCGACCGCGCCCGGCAGCTCGCAGCAAAGAAGATCCACTACGTGGACTGCGGGACCTCCGGCGGCGTCTGGGGACTCGAACGCGGCTACTGCCTCATGATCGGGGGCGAGCAGAAGGTCGTCGACCGGCTCGATCCCATCTTCAAGACCATCGCACCCGGCCTCGGCGACGCCGAACCCACACCGGGCCGGACGCGTAAGGGCGGGACCGCGCCGGAAGGCTACCTGCGCTGCGGACCCAACGGCGCCGGACATTTCGTCAAGATGGTCCACAACGGCGTGGAGTACGCCATGATGGCCGGGATCGCCGAGGGTCTGAGCATCATCAAGAGCGCCGACGTCGGCAAGCGGGACCACGTCGTGGACGCCGAGACCGCGCCGCTGCGCGACCCCGAGGCCTACCAGTACGAGATCGACGTCGCCGAGGTGGCCGAGGTGTGGCGACGAGGGTCGGTCGTCGGTTCATGGCTGGTCGACCTGGTCGCCGCCGCGCTGGCCCGCTCGCCGCAGCTCGACGACTTCGCCGGACACGTCTCCGATTCCGGCGAGGGCAGGTGGACCGTGATAGCCGCGGTCGACGAGAGCGTGCCGGCTCCGGTCATCACCGCGGCCCTGAACCAGCGCTTCGAATCCCGGGGACTCGGCGAGTTCACCGGCAAGGTGCTGTCGGCGATGCGCAGCGAGTTCGGCGGCCACGCGGAGAAGAAGGGCCGGAAGCGCCAGGGCAGCCACGGCTAGGAAGACGCGACGTGTGGCCGGGACCTAGGCGATCTCGGACTGCGCCGAAACCATGGTCGTGGTGCAGCGCGACAGGCGACATGTACTCGTCGACGGGCGGCATCGATGGCCACGTGACCGTCGGCCCGGGGATCAGATCCCGGGTGTCCTGGTCTGGTCGGCGGACTCCACGAGCCGTCGACAGGCCATGGGCGGGATGGCCGGATTGCGGGCGACTTCCAGGACCACCTCGGGATCGGGATGGGCTGCCAGTTCCAGTAGAACGTCAGGCGGTGTGGCCGGGTTGCCTGCCACGCACACGGCGTTCGCCGGATGCCGCAGACATGCCTCCAGCGCGGCGGGCGGCGACGCCTCGTTCCAGGAGACGGTCGTGACCGCCTCGGCCGGTGCCTGGGGATGCGTCGCGATGGCGAGCAGGACGTCGGGCGGGCAGCGACGAAGGCCGGCCAGTGCCGGGAACATCGCGGGTCCGTGCCGGGCGGCGGCCGCCCGGATCTGCTCGGCGGACACCGCGGAACTGCGGACCGCCCGACTCGACACGTCGAAGTCCGCGTCGTCAATTAGCGCTGCGCGTACGTCGTCAGGAAGCCGGTGACTGGCGGCCGCGACCAGCCTCACCCGCGGATCGGCGTCTGCGGCCAGGACGCCCAGCTCGTCGAGTGCCGGGTGGAAGTCCGTGCTCGGTGACCCGCCTTCGCGGCTGTGCCGCACCAGCAGGTCCAGCGGCGTTCGCGGGTTGGCCAGGACAGCGCCGCGCCAGTGGCCGGCGTCCGTGTCGTAGAGCCTGCGGAGCAGGTCGGGCGGGGCCGCCCAGTTGATCGCGACACGAATCGTCACCTGGTGGTCTTCCAGCGAGACGAGACGGTCGTAGGTCTCGTCCGTGAGATCGGGACGGGTCGCGAGCGCGAGCGCCATCGGCTGGTTCGGTGCGACGGTGAACGGCTCGACCGCGTCGAGGGGCGTCGTGGGATTGCCCGCCGCGACCCGCTGCACCTCTTGCCGGGCGGCCGGTCCGTCCGGCTGATGCGGGCACGGGTTCATCGGCGGTGATCCGCCGTGGTCGATCAGGTCGGCCAGGAGCCGGGCGGGCGCGTTGCCGTTGGCGGCCAGGGCGATCCGGACGCACGCTTCGGTCCGGTCGGCCAACCGAAAGGCGAGCTTCTCGGGCAGTTCCCAGAGCCGAGCGGCGTGGGCGGCCACCGCACAGACCGGATCGCCGGCCAGTGCCTCGGCGATGTCGCGCCGCTCGAGCGTTTGGTCACCGAGCGCGTGACGTACCGCGACGTCCGGGCATGACGCGAGCGACCGCAGCAGGTCGGCGGGTGCGTCGTCCCGGTGGACGGCGGCGAGCAGCAGCCACGGGTCATCAGGCGGGATCTGCTGGATCATGAGGTGTTCTGACTTGATCAGTGCCAGCAGGACGTCGCGGTGGCCGGTCGCCACGAGGGTTTCGATCTGGGCCGGCGTGAGCGGCTGCCCGTCGGCCAACTCCGTCAGCACGGCCGCGTCGCCTGTCGCGATGAGCCTGTCGACGTGCTCGGGTGGCAATGCCGGGTTACCCGCCAGGGCGAGCAGGATCTGCTGAGCGGACACGACACTCCTGCTCGTACGGGACCAGCGGCGCCGATCGCGGCGCTCAGGATCACCGACGTGAACTCGCGGTGCAAGCAGGTTTGGCTCTGTGGGTCGGTGCTCGCTGCCGGGTGGCTACTCGTTTACCCATGTCGCTGCCGCGAGATGGCGCTCGATGTCAAGGACACTTGACATCACGGCACGCCGTCTCATAGTGTGTCAAGTGTCCTTGACACCGCACCGGAGGAGACCGCCCGTGCAAGCACAGAACGAGCTCAAGGCGTCCGTCGGACTCGTACTCTGGACGCTCGCTTGGGCGGCGAGCCTTGCCCTGGCCAAGTTCGGCCCCCGACTCCTGTGGGATCCGCCGCAGCAGGTGGCGAGCTGGGTCGCCGTCGCCGTCAATCTGGCCGTCGGCATCGGCTGGATCGTCGCCTTCACGCGCTTTCTCCACGCACTCGATGAGCTGCAACGGAAGATCATGCAGGATGCGCTGGCGGTCACCCTCGGCGTGGGGTGGGTCGTCGGATTCGCCTACGTCGTCGCGGACGCCGTTGGCCTCGTCGCCCGCGACGTCAATGTCGCCGTCCTTCCCGCGCTCATGGGAGTCGTCTTCATGGTCGCGTTCGCCGTCGGCAAGCTCCGATACCGATGAAGAACCGCATCACGGACCTACGCGCCGAACGGGGTTGGACGCAGGCCGACCTGGCTCAGCGTGCGGGCGTCTCCAGGCAGACGATCAACGCCATCGAGACAGGGAAGTTCGATCCGAGCCTTCCGCTCGCCTTCCGTCTGGCCAAGCTCTTCGAGCTGAGGATCGAAGAACTCTTCCTCGACGAGCAGTGACCGAACTTCGCGGCGTCGGGTCGGTGTTCACGGCAGCGGGTCGTCAGGGACCGTGTGGAGTTCGGACGCCGTGCCGCAGAGTGACCGGTGGCACGTACTCGTCGATCAGGGTGCGGTGCCACCAGGCGCCGGTGGCGCGCCGCTCGGCGGGTGTGGTGAACCGGTAGCGGTAGAGCACAGCCCGCACGTAGGTCGGCGGTTTGCCGGGGAACGGGTTGGTCCGCAGCAGCCGCAGCAGCGCGCGGTCGCCGGTGAGCAGGCGGCCGATCAGGTCGAGCAGCCAGGGGTGGGCGTACAGCGGGGACATGGCGGCGAACCACATCAGCCAGTCCAGGCGCAGGTGGTACGGCGCGAATTGCCCCGGCAGCCGGCGGGTGTCGCCGGGTTTGCCCTTGAAGCCGTACTCCCGCCAGATGGTCTGCGGACCGGGGTGGGTCTCGTCGGTGCCCTCGATGACGATCTCGTTGCGGAGCTTGGTGACGCTGCCGAACGCGCCGTAGGTGTTGACCAGGTGCAGCGGTTCGAAGCTGTGGTTCATCAGCTGGTGTCGCGCCACCAGGTTGCGGGCCGGCCGGTAGCTGAGCGCGATCACCAGCGCCGCGGCGGCGAGCACCAGCAACTGGTACCAGCCGGGTCCGGTCGTGGCGGTGCCGGACCCGAGCAGCGGGGAGAGGTCCAGCGCCGAGGCCGCCAGGACGATCGCCATCCAGTTCAGCCAGGAGAAGTTGCCCGACGCGACCAGCCACAGCTGGGTGACGATGATGGTCCCGGCGGCCACGCTCGCGACCGGCTGCGGCAGGAACAATCCGAACGGCACGACGAGCTGCGTGACGTGGTTGGCGGCGACCTCCGCGCGGTGCAGGGGGCGGGGCAGGTGGTGGAACCACCAGCTCAGCGGACCGGGCATGGGCTGGGTCTGGTGGTGGTAGTACAGGCAGGTCAGGTCGCGCCAGCAGCGGTCGCCGCGCAGCTTGATCAGCCCGGCGCCGAACTCGAGCCGGAACAGCAGCCAGCGCAGCAGCCACAGCATGACGACCGGCGGGCCGACCCGGGCGTTGCCCAGGAAGATCGCCAGGAAGCCCGCTTCCAGCAGCAGGCTCTCCCAGCCGAATCCGTACCACAGCTGTCCCACGTTGACGATCGACAGGTACAGCAGCCACAGCAGCAGCCACATCGCCATCGCGGTCCACAGCGGCACCAGGTCGCCGACACCGACGAGCAGCGCGGCGGACACCGCTACGCCCGTCCATGCCACGGCCGTGAACAGGCCGTCGGAGTAGCGCAGGTGGAAGATGCTCGGCGCGCGCCGCCACGGCGTACGGGCGAGGAACCGCGGCACGGGGGTGAGGCCGTGCTCGCCGAGCAGCACCCGGAACTGGTTGACGGCCACCAGGAACGCGACGAGGTAGACGGCGGCGAGTCCGCGCTGGAACAGCAGCCGGCTCCACCAGTACTCGGGTGCGGTGAACCAGTCCATGTCAGCCCTCGCCGGGGCCCGGCAGCCGCACCCCGAAGACCCGCCGCAGCGCCACTCGGGCGGCGTGGAAACCGCACATGCCGTGTACACCGGGTCCGGGCGGCGTGGACGCCGAGCACAGGAACACGGCCGGGTCCGGGGTGGCGTAGGGGACCGGTGCGAAGTTCGGCCGGAACAGCAGTCGCAGGCCTTCGCAGCTGCCGCCGGCGATGTCGCCGCCGAGGTAGTTGAGGTTGCGCCGCTGGATCTCCGCGGGCCCGGCGACGGCTCGGGCGAGCACCAGGTCGCGGAAACCGGGCGCGAACCGTTCCAGCTGCGCCTCGATCGCGGGCGTGAGGTCGCCCGTCCAGCCGTTGGGTACGTGGGCGTACACCCAGAACACGTGGGAGCCGGTCGGGGCGCGCGTGGGGTCCCACAGGCTGGGTTGCGCCGTGATCAAAAACGGCGGGTCCGGTGCGGCGCCGTGGTGCACGGCCTGCAGCGAGTCGGCGACGTCGGTGTCGTACGGGCCGAGGTGCACGGTGCCCGCCTGCCGGCAGGCCGGTGCCGTCCACGGCACCGGTCCCGACAACGCATAGTCGATCTTGAAAACGGCCGGGCCGCGTCGCGTGCGGCGCAGCCGGTCGCGGTAACGCTCCGGCAGCCGGGCGCCGGCCAGTTCGGCGAGGTGCTGCGGGACGACGTCCAGCAGGTATGCCCGCGCCCGCGGCAGCTCGTCGAGGCTCGTGACCGCGTGTCCGGTGTATACCCGCCCGCCCAGTTCCTGAAGGTAGGCCGCCAGGGCGTCGGAGATGGCCTGGGACCCGCCGCGGGCCAGCGGCCACCCGGCCGCGTGCGCGGCCAGGGCGAACGTCAACGCGACGCCACTGCTACCGGGCGAGCTGAGCGGTGAGGTGGTGTGCGCCGCCAGTCCGGCGAGCAGCGCACGCGCGCGCGGACCGTGGAACCGGCGCAGCAGGACGGCAGCGGGCAGCGCTGCGGGGATACCGAAACGGGCCAGCAGCAACGGGTGGCGGGGCATGGCTCCCAGCGGGGGGCGCAGCACGTCCGGTGCCAGCTCGTCCCAGCGGCCCAGGAACGGCCTGACCAGCCGCCGGTACTGCTGCGCGTCGATCGCGAGCGAGGCGGCGGTCTGCGCCACGGAGCGGGACAGCGTCGCGGCCGTGCCGTCCGGGAACGGGTGCGCCAGCGCCACCTCCGGGTGCAGCCAATGCAGGCCGTGCCGGTCCAGCGGCCAGGACCGCAGCACCGGCGAGCCCGCCCCCAGCGGGTGCACGGCCGAGCACGGGTCGTGCCGGAAACCGGGCAGGGTCAGCTCCTCGGTGCGGGCGCCGCCGCCTACCGTGTCGGCGGCCTCGAAGACGCTCACCCGCAGCCCGGCGCTAGCGAGGGTCACCGCCGCGGCGAGCCCGTTCGGTCCGGCGCCCACCACGACCGCATCGACGCCGTCCACACCGCCACCAGCCATCACACCAGCCGTCCTGTGCGCGGAGCACGAACGTTCGACGTGCTGTGTACCCGGGTTCCGAGCCGGTCACACCTCGCGCCGCGGTTCAGGCAGTCGGCGGCGGCGGTGTCGCGCCGAACTTCTCCAGGACCTGTGCGGCGTCGGTCTGCAGCAGGCTGGCGAGTTCGACCAGGGCTCGAGCGGCTGCGAGATCGTCGCCGACGCGTGCCAGGTCGAGGTCGCGGGGATGGCGGTGGGCGGTGCCTGTGCCCTCCAGGCTCGTTCCGTCACGGCGCAGCCTCGCCACCGCGCGTGTGCACCGCTCCTCCTGGACCTCCTCGATGTCCAGGTCGATGATCCAGCGCGTCTTGTTCGGCATCGTCCACCTCCTGGGGCGCCCTTTTCATTCTGCCCCGCGCGTGAGTCGAGCCGTCAGGGTGCAAGGTCTTCGTCCCGAACGGCCACGCACGTTTCTCGTACCCCGGTGGCGGGGTGGCTCGACTTCACCACCGGGCCGGACGGCAGTGCGCAGAGTTCGGCGACCCATCAGTGGCCGTTCAACCAGCAGAACCCGCCGCAGTCACTGATCGTCCACGCCGAGGCGACCCAGACCGCGGCCGGCCACGCCGGTATGGCGGGCGCCCGGCTGGCCTGCGTCAACCTGCCCTGATCACGCCGGTCGAACCGGTGCGTGACCCGTGACGCCGTGGGTCGGGTTCGGCGGAAGCTCCTCACCTTCGCCGTTCGGGGCCTCGCTGTGTTCGGCGATCCAGTCGAGGAGCTGCGGTGTGATCGCCACGTGCGCCGGATCCTCGTTACGTCTGGACAGGCGGCGTAGCAGCTCATCGCGGTCGAGCTGGAAGGTGACCAGGCGCCAGGTTCCGCCGTGCTCGGTGACCAGCTGCTTGAGCTCCTCCCGCTGCGCCCGCCGTCCCAATCCGTGGTCCAGGACGACCGAATGACCCGCCTGGACGAGTTCGATCAGCTGTCGACGCACGCTTTCCACCACCGGCGCCAGGAGCGTGAGGTGCTCGTGCTCGGCGTAGTCCTTGCCGATGCGGCCGTGCAATGCGGTCATCCGGTCGTCGACCGACAGCCGGACGACGCCTGCTTTCTCCAGGGTGAGCGCAAACGTGGTCTTGCCGGTCCCCGGCAGCCCGGCCAGCAGCCAGACCACGGGTTGAAGATCGCTCATCCGGAAACCTTAGCCGCACGCCTCGAGCTCGCGGCTCCGAGAACCGGGCCGTGGACTCGGCGACGCGCTCGCCGTTTTCGATTCCGTTGATCAGCCTCCGCCGGAGGTGGCGGCGTGGTGGTCGCGGATGACTTTGCGCAGTGCGGGCAGCGCCGGCCCGGCCTGGTCGGTCAGTTGTTCGATGCGCTGCTTGTGCTCGCGGGCCTGAGCCCGACTGACCGCGATTCGGATCTCCCCGATGGCGGCGAGCGCCGTCAGCGCCGCCTCCTGCGGGTGGGCCCTGCTTGCGCTCAGCGTGCGGGACACCGTCGACCGCAGCTCGCTGATCAGCCGATGCTGGTGCACCTTGACTCTGGTCGCCGGGAAGAGACCGAGCATCCGATAACGCTCGGTGCTGATGAGGCGGGCATCGGCCAGCCGCTGCTGCACCGCGCGGAACATCGGCGTCTGTGCGCGGTGCACCCAGTGCGCCCAGCTCTTGAGTTTGGGCGCGTCGGCAAGGTCCCGGAGCACGTCGGCGAGCATGGGGTCGGTCACGCGGACGCTGGTCGGCTTGGCCTTACCGTCGGCATCGGACAGTGCACCGAGCTGGAGGAGCTCGGTCAGAGCTGCGGCGCGAAGAACGTATCCCAGGTAACCGTTGCAGGTGAGCTTGTGCCTGTCGGTGTTGTAGGCCAGCAGATAGACCTGTGAGGTGAGCTCCATGTCTGTCTCTCTCAGTCCGGGTCCTTGGGGGGACGTCCGCGCCGCCTGGGCTCGCCGACGCCACCGGGCAGCCTGCCGTTGTCGGCCAGGGACCGGCGCAGCAGGAACTCGATCTGCGCGTTGACGCTGCGCAGGTCGTCTGCCGCCCACCTGGCCAGCGCGTCGTGCACGGCGGGGTCGAGCCGCAGCAACAGCTGCTTCCGTTCACCCGCCATGTCGCTATCATAGTGATATCTATTTTCTGCGCGCAAGCATCCGCGCAAGATGCGCGGCCTCGCTGCCCCGAGCACGACGGAGGTCCCGCACGACGTGCGGGACCTCCGTCGGGTCCGTGCTCAGTGTGACCCCCGGCGGCACGTGGCCATCGGGCTCCTCCCCGCGGGCTGCCGAGTCGTCACATAGGCGGCGGTGGGACCGGCGGGATCGGCGAAGGCGCCGGTGGTGGAGGTGTGGGCGGGGGAGCGGGCTGGGGCGGCTCCGGTGCCGGCATGGGCTGCACCGGATCGCGAGGATCGGTGATGGTCGACATCTTCTGCCTCCTGCTGTCGATGCCTCAGCCGTACCCCGGATGCCCCGGTTGCCAAACCGGGGCATCGGATCAGTAGCCGCCCGCCGCACCGGCTGCGCCGGAATGTTCGGCGGTTCGCGAGCGGTATGCGACCGCGTGCGCTGGGTAGGAGGTGGGCACAGGAGGAGGTGGGTGCGATGTCGCTGCGTCCGGAGGAACAGGCACTTCTTGAGGGGCTGGCTGAGCAGACCCGCGCCGGTGATCCGGTGTTCGTGGCGGGCCTGAGCATCGGTGTCGCCTGCCCGCCGGTGGAATACCGCAGGCGGACCGCCGCGCGGGTCGGGTTCGCGCTGGCCGCCGCAGCGGTGGTGCTGGCGACCGTCCTGCTGCTGGCGGGGTGGCTGGGCGGTGGGCTGGTCGCCCTGTTCGCCGCGGTGGGTGCGGGCACCGCCGCCCGGCGCTGCGCGCTGCAGCCGGGGGTGAGCCGCACCGTTCACCGCGGCCCCCAGGACATCCCTGCCTGAACACCGGCAGTCCCGCCGGACCGCTGCACAGGTTCGCTTCCGGGCTACTCCGCTTCGCCGCTCCTCAGCAGGCGGCGTGTCAGTTCGTGCTCCCTCAGCTCCCTGATGATCACCGCTCCCACCACGGACACGACCGCCCACGTGAGAATGAACAAACCGGTGATCAATAGGTACAGGCGGCCGTGCTGACCATCGATCTCGGCGGTCACCCGGTCGCCGAAACTTATGATCAAGAGTGCCAGGCCGGCGACGCCGAGCCAGATGGCGACCCTACCCAGGACAGACTTCTCGGACCTCATGAAAACGGCACGCTAGCAGCCACTCGCCAACGAGAGCGCGGACCAGCGTCTTATCGAGGTGGTCCGGCTCCGAGATCAGGCCGGTCGCTTCCGTAGTGCTGGGCCACGCCTTGGCTGAGTTCATGCGGTGCCAGCGACAGCTGCGCTGCCGCTGACTGCAGCAGCAGATCGACGTCGCCGTGGCGCACCGCGTCGAGCAGGTACGGGGCGACCGTGCGGCAGGCGCGGACCCGGGCCTCCGGCCAGTCGGAGTGGAAGCCCTCGGGGAAGGCCTTGGCCAGCGCCTGCGCGACGCCGAGCAGCGGCAGCGGCCGCTCGGCGGCGAGCAGGTCCAGCAGTGCCTCGTCGGCGCCGCGGGCGGCCAGCAGCGCGGCGATGTCCTTGCACCCGGCCGGTGCGGTGCCCAGCACTCGGCCGTGCGGCCAGGTGACGGCCAGCGGGTAGGCCCGGTCCAGGGCTCTGGCGCCCGCATTGTCGGCGTCGAACGACATGATCAGCGAAGTGTCGGGTCCGGCGCCGGCGGCGAGCAGGGCGAGCTGAGCCGCGGTGAACGCGGTGCCGCACGGGGCGACGGCGACGGTGGTGACGCCCTCGCCGGCGAGGGCGCGGTAGGTCAGGTGAGCGGCGATGGCGTCGGTCGGGCCCTCGACGACGACGAACTGTGTCGGGGGGCCGTTCTCGCGCAGCTGCAGTGCGAGGCCGTAGAGCAGCTCGCTCTTGCGGAAGATCGAGGTCGCGGGGGTGTTGTAGAACTTGGCCTTGCTGTGCCCGGACAGGTCCCGTCCGGTGAACCCGGCGATCTGCCCGTCGGGGGCGTGGATGGGGAACATCAGCCGGTCGCGGAACAGGTCGTACAGGCCACCGCCGTGGAGCCGGCTCGCGGCGACCAGGCCTGCGTCGAGCAGGACGCGGTGGGAGAAGCCGAGTGCGCGGAGGTGCTGCAGGAGGGCGTCGCCGCCGGGCGGGGCGACGCCGAGCTGCCAGCTGCTGTCGGGGTCAGCGGCCGCGGCGATGCCCCGTGATCGCAGGTAAGCGGCTGCGGCGCGGCTGGCGGGCAGGTGGGTGGCGTAGAACGCGGCGGCGGCGGCGTTGGCGGCGTACAGGGCGGTTCGGTCTGCGGCGCTCGGCGCTGCGGCTGCCGTCGGGTCCGGGCGGCGTGGCGCCGGGATATGGGCGGAACGGCGCTGTGGCACCGGCGCCGCCGTGGGCCGGTCGAGCGCGTGCCGGAGGCGGGCAGTGAGGGCGTCGGCAGCGCTGATGATCGCCGCAGCGGTGGCGACGATGGCGCGGTCGGGAGCTGCCGGGTCCAGGATCTCCGCCCAGCGGCGGGGCTCGGGCACGGTGACGTCGGGTGGCTGCAGGCCGAATCGCCCGGCGATGATCTGGGCCACGCCTGCGGCTTGTACGTGGCGGGCCGGGCCTGCGGGCAGCGTTCGCTGGGCCAGGTGGTGGACCAGGTGACCGGCGGTCGCGGAGATCGGCAGGTTCGCGGCCAGGTCGAGGCGGTGGCCGTCGGTGCGTACCGCGGTCACGAGTCCCTGGCGCAGTCGCACGGTCAGCCCGGCCTCGTCGGCCAGCGCCGCCAGCGCTGCGACCACGGGCACCAGATCGGGTGCGGGGGGCCGTGGTGAAGGCGCCGCGTTGGTCTGTGTGATGTCGAAGACTTTGACGATGTCGGAGGCCTCGCCGGAGTCGTCCGACGGTGGGAGCAGTGCCAGGCCGCGTTCGGCCCGGCGCACGTGGACGCCTCGTGCGCGCCACTGGTCGTAAGTGGCCAGCTCGGTGGCGTCCGGGCGTTGCCGGGCGATCAGCAGGACCTCGTCGACGCTGCGGCCCGGGTGGCGGGCCGCGACCCTGAGCAGGCGGTTCCATGCCTGCGTACTGGTGAGGTCGGCGACCGCCATCCGCAGGGTGAGCATGGTGGCGTGGAGCAGGCCACGGCTGGACGGGTGCACCCGAGTGGTCATGGTTCACCTGCCCGCCGGGACCCGGCGATGCCGATCTCGAGCCGGCCCGCGTGAGGAGAGCGTCGGTGGAGCGATCGAGCAATGACCATGGGTTTCACCGTCCCGATGCCAGGCAGCGCCTCGAATGCCCGCCGCTGTGTCCAGCACGGTTGCCCGCCGGGACAGCGACTCACATCGAGGTTAAGCGCTGGGTCCGACAGCGGTAGCCGTGCTGGTTCGGCCCGTCAGCGGCCGGGGCAACGGTTGTCGCCGCCGCTGTGCTCCATACAGTGCGTCGGAGCCTAGGGTTGCGGCGTCGCCGGGTGCAGGGTGCGCCACATTCCGGCCGCGCCGACTGCGCCGACAGGCACGAGCAGGACGGCGAGGACCGCGATTTCATGCGCAGGTGATCCCGGCGCGTGATCCGGTCCTGGCCGCGCTGCCGCAAAGATCGCGGGGCCTGTCAGCGTCGCGGGCCGGGCATACTCGCCGGTGACCTCCGAAAGGGATGAGCGCCTGTGGAACCGACGACCAGCCATCGACCGCCGGGCGACCTGCCGGGCCCGGCAGCGGACGGGACGCGGCGTGGCCCGGTTGGCAGTGGCCGCGCTTCTGGTGTGGGCCGTCCTCGACGTGCTGCGCACGATCGTCGCGGTGGGACACTACGAGCACCGGATCGAGGTGGTGGTGCACGGCAACACCGATCCGGTGCTGCCCGCCTTGATGGTGTACGAACTCCTCGACCATCTGCTGCCGCGGGGCATGACGACCACTGTGGCCGACCGGTCGTGGATCGTCGGGTTGCTCGTCGCGGCCGCCGCCTTCATCATCTGGCTCCACCGGGCGCGGCGCAACGCGGAGCGTCTGGGTGGCGCGCCGGTGTGGGCACCCGGCTGGGCGGTCGGCGGATGGTTCGTTCCGGCGGCGAATCTGGTCATTCCTTACCTCGTGGTGCGGGACGTGCAGCGGGCCGGCGGCCATGGCGCGCATCCGGCCCCGGTGGGCCGATGGTGGGCGAGCGTGCTGCTCGCGGTGCTTCTCGACGGACTCATCCGGCTGTACGGCGTCGTCACCTCGGACGGTGGCGTGTTCGAGAAGACCGCATTGGACATGCGCATCGTGGCCTATCCGCTGTGGACGGCAGGAACGGTGACGGTCGTGGTCGCGGCGTTTCTCGCCGCACGCGTGGTGCGGCGGATCACGCAGGCACAGCAGCGGACTGCCGCGACCCAGGGGCCACCTCCCCAGCGTTGACCATCCTCGAGCGGCTGGTGCTTCGACCACGTCCATCGGGCTCACCCGTCGCGCCTTCCCAGCCGAAATCCCTCTGACACCCGCCCGGCGCGTGCGGTGCGCTTGCGGGGGCAGACCCCCGGGCGGACCCGGGGGTCGACCGCATGGTTCGGCGCGGCCTGCTCCGCGAGGCTGATGGAAGTACGGCGGCAGCAAGGCCAGGCCGTACGAAACCAGCCATCAAGAGCCGCGTTCGGGAGCATCCCTTGACCATCCTCACGACAGCCGTCAGCGCGATGCGCGGCTGGCATCGCCCGCTGACGGTGCACGCGATGTCCATGTTCGCCCTGGTGCTGGCGTGCGCCGTAGCCATGTTCGTCGACGATCGCCTGCTCATGGGCGAATCGGTCTGGCTGAAGCCGATGAAGTTCGGCTTCGCGATGGGGGTGTACGGCCTGACGCTGGCATGGCTGCTCAGCAGGCTGCGCAAGGGCAGACGCTTCGGGTGGTGGCTGGGCACCGTCTTCGCGGTCGCCGGGCTGCTCGACGTCGCCGCCGTCGCCTACGCCGCCGCACACGGCACCTTCAGCCACTTCAACGCCAACACCGACCCGGTCGCCCGGACCGTGCGGACCGTGTTCAACTTCGGCGTCATGCCGCTGCTGCTGACCACCCTGGCCATCGCGGTGCTGCTCCTGATCCAGCGCGCCGGCGACCGCGCGCTGACCCGCGCCCTGCGCGCCGGGCTCGGACTTGCCGTCGCCGGCATGGTCGTGGCCGTTTGGCTCAGCAACTCTTCCGGTGCCACGCCCCGTACGGTGACCGACGCCAACGGACACACGGTGTCCATGACCGGTGGCCACGGCATCGGCGATCCCGACGGCAGCGGTATGCCCGTCACCCACTGGAGCACGACCGGCGGCGATCTGCGTGTGCCGCACTTCTTCGGGCTGCACGGCATCCAGGTATTACTGCTCGTCACGGCCATTCTGGGCATACTGGCGACCCGGTACGGTCGGCTGTCCGGCGAACGGGTCCGCGCTCGGCTGGTGGGCGTCGCCGGGCTCGGCTACACCGGAGGGTTCGTGGTGCTCACCTGGCAGGCCAAGCGGGGCCAGTCGGTGATCCACCCCGACGGGCAGACGTTGCTGGCCTTCGCGGCGTTGGCGGTGATCAGCCTGGCGGCTGCCGTCGCCGTGGTCATCGCCGCGCGGAGGCGGCGGTGAAGGTGCTTTTGGGTCCGAGGTCCTTCTCGGCGACGACGGTCTCGCGGCGGTTTCGGCGAAGCAGCGCGCCCGCCACCCCGGCCGCGGTGGCGCCCGCGAGCACGGTGAAGATCGCCAGCCGGGTTCCGGTCGACATTCCGTTGCCCTGTGTACCGCTACCAGGCATGACGCACCCCCTGTTCCTGCAGCATAGGCCCGATTGCCGCCGCCGCGACGGCGTTGCTGCGGCATAGTGCACCTGGCCGGCACACGGCTTGTTAAGGTCCAAAGGAACATAACGGACCGTCCCGGCCCGTCACCAGTGCTGCCGCCCCGCGGCGGGGCGGAGAACGGGGGCAACGCCATGACGAGCAACGCGGACGACGCGCAGCTGGGGGTGGCTGTCGTCACCGGCGGCTCACGCGGCATCGGCCGTGAGTCGGCACGTCTGCTGGCCGGCCGCGGATTCGCCGTCGTCGTCAGCTCACGTAACCAGGGCGAGTCCGACGCGGTCGCCAAGGAGATCACCGCGGCCGGCGGGACGGCACTCGGTGTGCGTGCCGACGTCTCGGACGAGGGCTCCGTCGCCGCGCTGTTCGACACCACCGAGACGACCTACGGCGGGGTCGACGTGGTCGTCCATGCCGCTGCCCACGCCGGACTCGGACGCACCTCGACGGTCGCCGAGCTCGACCTGGCGGTGCTCGACGAGCTGTACCGCACCAACATCCGGGGCACGTTCATGGTGGCGCAGCAGGCCGCCCGGCGCGTGCGCGACGGCGGCGCGATCATCACGTTCTCCACCGCGGTGGTGCGGCTGGCCATGCCCGGTTATGGCGCCTACAGCGCCAGCAAGGGTGCGGTCGAGGCGCTGACGCTGATCCTGGCACGGGAACTGGGCAGCAGGAACGTCACCGTCAACGCGGTCGCGCCCGGCCCCACCGCGACGGAACTGTTCCTGGAGGGCAAGGACGAGGCGACCCTGTCCCGGTTGGCCGCCCAGGCTCCGTCGAACCGTCTCGGCATGCCGGCAGAGATCGCCGAAGTCGTCGCGTTCCTCGCCGGTCCTGCCGGTCACTGGGTCAACGGCCAGGTCATCCAGGTCAACGGCGGCGCGCTCTGACGGCCGAGGGACCGGCCCGCCGGGTACGCGGAAGCGGGTTGGCCCGGACTGCTCCGGGCACCGCACCCTGCCCGTGAGATGCCTGCATGCGCGGCGACGACCTCGATCACTGCCTGGGGTCCCGGCCGAGTGGATCATCCGGGGCTGCGATACTGGCCGCGAACGAGCGCGATGATCTGTCGCGGAGGTGAAGCGGATCATGATCGCCACAGGGTGCCGGACACTGACTCCCTCCCCGGCCGAGGCCGGCCGATGAGCGCAGTCGCGTTCCTCAACATCGGCATGCACGGTCACATCAACCCGACGCTGCCGCTCGCGGCCGAGCTCGTCCGTCGTGGCCACTCCGTCACGTACCACACGACGCCCGCCTACGCCGACGAGATCGCGGCCACCGGCGCGAAGGTGTTCCTTTACGCCGGGGACGAGATACCGCTTTCCGGCCCGCCGAGTGCGGTCACGCTGATGGAGCAACTGGCGCGGACCGCGGTGCAGGTGCTGCCCGGTGTCCTCACCGACCTGGGCCGCGCCCGGCCCGACCTGATCGTGCACGACTCCGCCTGTCTGTGGGGGCCGGTGGCGGCCCGGGAACTCGACGTGCCGGCCGCGTCGTCGTTCACGACGTTCGCGTTCAACCGGCACGTGCCCAGCCCCACCCGCGCGTCCTGGGGGCTGCTCGCCGCAGCGGCGGCCAGACCCCGCAGCGCGTGGGGTTACCTGAGGTCGCGCTGGGAACTGCGCCGCCGGTACGACGTGCGTGGCGTGCCCCTGATCGACCTGGCCGACATCCGCCAACCGCTCAACCTGGTATACACCTCGCGGGCGTTCCATCCCGATGCCGCCGGTTTCGACCAGTCCTACCGGTTCGTCGGACCGAGCATCGGCGCCCGCCCGGCCGACTCGTCGTTCCCGCTCGACCGGCTGCGCGATCCAGTGCTGTACGTCTCCATGGGCACGGTGTTCGACGCCGGGCCCCGGCTGCTGCGCAGCTTCGCCGACGCGCTCGCCCCGCTGGGCGGCACCGTGGTCGTCGCCACCGGACACACCGACCCCGCCGAACTCGGTCCGCTGCCGGCCCATGTGATCGCCCACGGCTCCGTGCCGCAGCTGGAGGTGCTGGCCCGCGCCGCGCTGTTCATCACCCACGGCGGGGTCAACAGCGTCAACGAGGCCCTGTACTCCGGCGTCCCGATGCTGGCCGTCCCACAGGGCGCCGACCAGGCGCTGGTGGCCCGCCGCATCGTCGAACTCGAGGCCGGCCTGTCCATCCGCACCGAGGACGCCGACGTGCAGACCGTGCGCGCCCTCGCCGAACGCCTGCTCGGTGAGCCCCGTTTCCAGGCCGCCGTGAGCACCCTGCAAGACGCCCAGCGTCAGGCGAGCGGCTATCCGCGTGCCGCCGATGAACTCGAACGTCTTCTGCGGCAGACCGGCGTCACCAGGCCGGGCGCTGCCAAGCTGACGTCGCAGGGCTGACCGGTGACCCCCTTCGTCGCCGTCGTGCTGCTGCTCGCCGGCCTGTCCGAGGCCATCGGTCGTCTCCTGCCCGTGGTGGCACGCCTGTCCGGCGTATCGCAGACCCGGGCGATGTGGCTGGTGGTGGCCGGCGCCTTCGTCGACGCCGCAGTGTTCGCGCTCTGGCCGCTGACCGCATGGACGCTCGCCGAGCTGGTGCTGCCCACCTCTCCGACCGGTGAGGGCGTGCTGGTCTGGACACCCGGCCTGGCCGCCCCGCTGCTGCTCGCCGCGATCCTCGCGTTCCCGCTGCTCGGACCGCTGCTGCACCTGCTGCTCATGGTGGGTGTGGGAGCGGGCCTCGCCACCGCGCTCGTCCCGGTGGCCGGGATCGGCTGGTGGGAAGCCGCAGGCTGCGTCGCCGTCGCGGGGGTCGCGCTCGGTGTCGCCGTCGAGGGCGTCCGCCGCCTGGTTGCCAGGCTCAACAGGACCAGCGCACCGGCGCCGCTCACATGATCGAGTTCGCGCTCCTGCTGCTGCTCCTCGGGATCGGGCCGGTGCTGCTCGCCGAAGCCCTGCTCGCCCGCTACGAGGTGCTGGCCTATGCCGCAGGCTGGCGGACTCCCACCACCGAGCTGCCCACCCGCGTGCCCTACGCCCGGGGCGCGGACGCGGACCGCCCGCCGGACGCCTACCTGGTCTACCTGGACGGCATCGGCAAGCGCCGCTTCCAGGACACCCGTGACGGCGGCCAGCTGGTCAAATCCCTGCTGAGCAAGGCGCCGGAGCTCAGGGTGCTGGGCCAGGTGCAGCCCTACTCTCCGCTGGCCAATCCACTCGCCAACCGGCCGGTGTGGATATGGCTGCGCCGCCGCATCGGGCTGGTGCTGTTCCTGCACAACGTGATGCAGATCTTCGTGGCCGCCGACCGCCGGTACCGTCCCCTGTACAACCGTGCCGTCGGCTCGCAGATCGCCACGCAGCTCCGGCTCGGCGGCTACCGGCCCGACAGCGGTATCCCCGTGGTGCTGCTCAGTTACAGCGGCGGCGCCCAGGTCGCCACCGGCGCGGTGGAAGAACTGTGGTCCGAGCTGCGCTGCCCGCTCTGGCTGATGACTCTCGGCGGGTTCTACAACGGCGCCAACGACATCAGCCACGCCCGGCACCTCCACCGGCTGACCGCTGCCGACGACTGGATCGAGCGAGCCGGCATGTGGATCTTCCCGCAGCGGTGGCCGCTGTTCCGCTGGAGCGGGTGGAACCGGGCCGTCCGGGCACGCAAGGTCACGGTGCACTGGCTCGACCCGGCCACCCACGTGGGACCGCGCAGCTACATCAGCCCACAGGCCCGCCTGCCCGACGGCCGCAGCCACCTGGACCGGACCGCCGACACCGTGATCGCGCTGATCCGCGACAGCGTCCGCGCCACCGCGGAACCCGGGAGCCCGCCGGCCTGATCCGACGCCGCACGGACTATGTGGCCGGTGTGGTGATGCAGACCCAATCGCTCTGCGCGGGCGGGTCGTAGGCCGAGACGCCAGCGGAGTGGAACGCGCGGACCTTGAAGCACGTGTGCGTACCGGGGGCCACGCCGTCCCAGTTCAGCGTCGTCGTGTCGGCACCGACATTCCTCGACGTGGCACCGTTGGTGACGGTGAAACCGTCCTCGTCCGGCGACCTGTCGGTCCACTGCAGACGGACGGTCCCGGTGCCGACCGCTGTCGCGCTCAGGCCCGTGGGCGCCGCCGGTCCCGAGCCGGACAGGCTGGTGGCACAGACCCAGTCGAGCTGCGCGGCCGGGTGGTAGGCCGAGACGCCGGACGAGTCGTACGCGCGGACCTTGAAGCACGAGTGGGTGGCAGGCGCCAGCCCGGTCCAGTCGTACGCGGTCGTGTTCGCGGCGACGTTCCTCGACGTATTGCCGTTGATGATGGTGAAGCCGCCTTCACCGGACGACCTGTCCCTCCAGCGCAGCCGAATAGTGCCGGCGCTGATCGGTGTCGCCGTGAGGTTGTTAGGCGCCGTGAGCGACGTGTTGCGGGCGCTCGCCTTCGGGCTCGGGGCGCCGGAACCCGGGACGGAACTCGGGACCGGACTCGTGGCACTCGGACTCGCCGGCGGAATCACGGCGTCACCGTTTCCGGCAGGACTCGGGGTGCTGAGGCCCGGGCTCGTCATGAGGGTCTGGGGTGGTGGGTCGGAGGGACGGTTGAGGACGATCGCGGCTGCCGCGGCGACCGCGATGGCCAGGCCGACGATCGCGGGGACGAGCAGTCGCCGGCCACGGCGCCTGCCGGCAACGGGCTGGCTGCTGGTCGGCACCGGCACCACGGCCTGGGGCCGGGTCGGTGCCGCTGCCGTCACGGGCAGCGCTGATGCCGCCGCGGACCGGTCCTGGAGCGGATCCTGCGCCGACGCGCGTCGCGCCTCGAGGGCCATCACGGTGGCGGAGGGCCAGCGCATCGCCGGGTCCTTGGCCAGCGCCCGCTCGACGACCGCTCGTGCACCGGCCGGCACGTCCGGCGGCAGCGGCGGGGGTTCGTCGTGGACATGGCGCAGCGCCAGCTCGACCATGCTGTCCCCGGCGAACGGCAGCCGGCCCGCCAGGCATCGGTAGGCCACGATGCCCAGCGCATAGATGTCCGACGCGGGGGTGGCCGGTTGGCCCATCGCCCGCTCAGGTGCCAGGTATCCGGCGGTGCCGACCAGTGATCCGGTCGCGGTGTGCCCGGTCGCACCGGCCGACCGGGCGATGCCGAAGTCGGTGACCATGGTACTGCCGTCGGTACGCAGCAGCAGGTTGCCGGGCTTGATGTCGCGGTGGGTCACGCCCTTCTCGTGGGCCGCGTGCAGCGCCGCGGCGGCCTCGGCGACCAGCCGCATCGTCGCCTCGGCGCTCAGCCGTCCGACCCGGGCCAGGGTCTGCGCCAGCGACTCGCCTTCGATGTACTTCATGACCAGGTACACGCCCACAGCCGGGTCGTCGCCGAAGTCGTGCACCTCCACCACCCCGTGGTGGCTGATCGTGGCCATGATGCGCGCCTCGGCCCGGAACCGGGCGACGAAGCTCGGGTCGTCCGGCCGCGCATCCAGCAGGCATTTGACCGCGACGGTGCGGCCCAGCACCTCGTCGAAGGCCCGCCACACCTCACCCATGCCGCCGCTGCCGACGCGCTGCTCAAGCCGATACCGTTCGGCGAGCACCGTTCCTGCACGGACCAACGCGACCACCTTCGCAGGCCAGAACACCAGAGCCAATCCCGACTCGCAGTTGGGTACGTCCCTTGGTCGTGATCTTCGGCGCGGGTGCCGTCGACGGACATCAGGTGGTCGAGTCGACCGTCACGGTGCCGCGAAGTCGGCCACTGCCGCGTATTCGCCGCCCGCGGAGCGGGCCGCGGTGCCGACGTGGGTGAGGCGGCAGTCGCTGATTATCGCGCGGTGGCCGGGGCTGTCATCCAGGCGGCGACCGCCTGCTGCGGGTCGCCTGTGCCCTGTGCCCAATAGAGAATCTCGCCGCTTGCCGACGCCTCGAAGCCGGTGTCGGCGATGCGCTGCCGGTCGGCTACTCGTCGCCCTGGTCCCGCAGGCGCGCCCGCTCCTTCTCGATGATCAAACGCTCGGTGGCAGCGCGTGTGCTGTCGTTGTCGCTCACATCGACGGCCTGCGCGTTCGCGTCCTTGAACGCGCTGCGCCGGGCGTACTCGTCGAAGATCGCGGCTTTGGCCGCGACCAGTTCGCGCACGCTGGTGTCCACGGTGTCCTCGGCGATCAGCCGGAAGACCTGCACCGGCCGGACCTGGCCCATCCGGTGGCAGCGGGCGATCGCCTGCTCCTCGGTGCTGGGCTTCCACTGCGGCTCGACCAGGATCACCACCGAGGCGGTCTGCAGGTTCAGCCCGACGCCGCCCACTTCGATCTGGCTGACCAGCACGGATGGTTTCCGGCTGGCGGTGAACGCGTCGATGACCTGCTGGCGCTGCAGCGGAGGCGTCGATCCGGTGAGCGGGCCGTGCGCCCGCTTGCCGAGCGTCTCCGCGACCGCGGTGAGCACGTCGCGGAAGTACGAGAACACGACGACCTTGTGCCCCTCGGCGAGCGCCTCATCGGTTATCTCGCGGATGTGGTCGAGTTTGGTCGAGGTCCGCGCCGGGTCGCCGAACGTGGCCCGGCGCATGGTCATGAAGTGCCCCTCCCAGACGGCCTTGCGGTAGGCGCTGACCTCGTCCGGGGCCAACGTCACCGGCAGCACGTTCTCGATCCGGGCGGGCAGTTCGGCGAGCACGTCGGACTGGTTTCGGCGCAGGTACGCCGGTGCGATGGCGTGGCGGAACGCGTCGGCCGACGGCGCCGCGGCGGCCTGCCGGGCGATGTCGGGGTTGACGTGTTCGGTGAGCACGGCGAACTCCGCCACCCGGTTCTCCAGCGGGGTGCCGGTCAGCAGCGCGACCCGCTCGACCCGCTCGATGAGGCGGCGGCTCTGCCGGGTGCGCCTGGCCTCCGGGTTCTTGATGTAGTGAGCCTCGTCGAACGCGGCCATGGCGACCTTGACGCCGTTCAGGTCCAGCCGGTCCAGCGCCGTGTACGTGGTCACACCGACGCCGCCCTGCGCACGCCAGACGGCGTTCGCCTTGGCGACGTCGCCGCCGTAGAGCAGACGGGGGACGAGTTTGCAGTGGCGCCGGATCTCGTGCATCCAGTTGCCGGCCAGGCTCGGCGGGCAGACCACCAGGAAGTGCCGCTCGCCCTGGGCGGCCAGGTGGCACATCGCCGCGAGCGTCTCGACGGTCTTGCCCAGGCCCATCTCGTCGCCGAGGATCACGCGGCGCTGCGCGAGCATGAACCGGGCGCCGAACGACTGGTAGCCACGCAGCGTGGAATTCAGCAGGCTGGTGTCCAGGCGCAACTCGTCGATGCGGGCCGCGTCGTCGGACGGCAGGTGCTCGGCCGGGCCCTGCCCGCCGGTCTCCCGGCCGGTCACCTCGGCCAGCAACGTCAGGTAGGTCGCGGCGTCGGCCTGGTACTTCTGCCACAACTGCTTGTCGGTCGGCTCTCGCGTCAGCGCCGTCGCGGCCGCGACCACCCTGGTGCGGGCGGTGTCGAGCCGCGGCGAGTGCAGGGCCGTTTCGAGCGAGGCCAGCGCCTCGCGATCGGCCTGGCGGCCCTGGCGGCCGCGGAACAGGCCGCGCCAGCGGCTGTTGGCGCGCCGGGCGCCGTCGATGCTGCCGGCGATGGCGTCGTGCAGCTCGCCGGCTCGGCCGAGCACGGGCCGCACCCGTCGCCGCACGACGGCCAGCCGGTGCAGCGAGCGCAGCAGGTGGGTGTCGGCCGGCGAGCGGCGGTCGGGGTCGGGGCGCAGCACCGTGTCGGCCTCGACGGCTTCGGCCAGGGCCTCGATGGCCGCCTCGAGCTGGGTGACGGTCGTGCGCCCGATGCCGGGGTACTGGTGGAGCTGGTGGCGTCGGGCGATGAGCTGACCTACGGTGGTGAACCCGGCCGCCTGCAGCGGCCCGAGGCGCAACCGGCCGCCGGCCGCCTCCCGCAGCCGCGAGATGTCGGCCCGATGCAGGCGCTCGTCGAGCAGCTGCCGGCGGTGGCCGGTGGCGAGCTCACGGATCTCGGTGACGAGGTGCTGCTCGGCGTCGAGCAGTGTCCGGGCGGTCCGCTGCGTGTCCGCTGCGTCGGCGACCAGGGCACGCGCCTGCGGGCTGCGGGCAGCGGCGACCATCGTGACCTCCTTTCACACCGGCCGCACCGGGCGGGGCGCGGACCTTGGATTCTTGCGGCAGCACGGGTCGCTCGGTATCGGACCCTCGTGGCCTGCCGGCAGGCTGTCCGACGTCCTCATGCCCACCGGGCCGCACCGTCACGCCCCACGGCTGCCGCGAGGTCGGGTTCAGCTCTCCGTGGTGACGCGGCTGCGGGGCAGCCGCAGCAGCGGCAGGGGCCGGTGGGTGCGGATGAGCCAGGCCTCGAACCCGTTGAGCGCGAGCAGGACGGCGACCAGCAGCGCGGCCGTCGCTGCGATCGGGAGCACGACGGCCGCCACGGCGAGAACGCAGCAGGCGACCGCGGCGGCGACGCGCTGCAGGGTCGCCGCGCCGAACATGCGCCAGCGGGCGTAGCAGAATCCCCACAGGTACAGCGCGACACCGGGTGCCAGCAGCAGCTCGGGCAGGCTGTGCGGCACGCCCAGGGGATGGGCGAGCAGCTTCTTCAGGCCGACCGCGACCAACACGATCGCGATGACGTAGCCGAGGTGAGCGTAGCTGAACACGTCGGTGACGATGCGGGACTGCGCGGGCGTGTGCTCCAGGCTGTGCCGGACCGCGGGCGCGCCGTAGTGGAAGTACGTCCACCACAGCAGCACGATCAGAGTGAACGCGAGCAGCAGCGCGGCCAGTTCCGGCGTGCCGAGGCGGCCCGCGGCGGCCTGGTTGCCGGTGGCGACCACGGTCTCGCCCAACGCGATGATCAGCACCAGCCCGAACCGTTCGGGCAGGTGCGCGGTCTCGAACCGCATCCCGCTCAGCCGCCGGCGCAGCAGCCGCGGGCTGCTGAGCTCGATGAGCGCGGCGGCCGCCCACAGCGCGGTCTGCCACGGCCCGCCGAGCACGGCGCCGGCCAGGTACAGCGGGGCGCTGACGAACAGGGCGACCGCGAACGGCTCCAGCGTGGGCCGCCGGGGCGCGCCGTCCAGTCCGCTGCGGACCGCCCACAGCACGAGGCGCAGCACGGCGTACGCGACGGCGAACAGGACGGCGTGGTCGCCGTACGCCTGCGCGATCGACACCGACACCAGCAGTCCGCAGCCGGCGGCGCCGAACAGCACGAGCCGGCCCGCGGCCCGGTCGACGCGGCTGCCGGCCAGGTTCGCCACCAGCGTCGTGCCGACCCAGCCCCACCACAGCGGCAGGAACAGCAGCAGCGTACGGGCCGCCTCGCCCGCGCTGTGCGCACCGGCCAGGGTCGTGGTGATCTGCGTGATCGCGAATACCCAGATCAGGTCGAAGAACAGCTCGGCCCAGGCGACACGCTGCTCCTCGTGGGGGGCGGCCGGGGCGGCGGGGGTGTCGACGACGGGATCTGCGGTGAGCGGTGGGGGGTTCACATGGCTCCCTGTGGTGAGGCTGCCCGGCAAACGCTATGGGCCTGCGGCCCGCCCGACAACTTCCTTACTCGCCCACATCGGACTGTCTCGCGCGGCCGGCCCATGGCCGGGCGGCTGTTGTGCCGGCGACGCGCCTCCGGAAGGACGTGCCTCTGACGCCACGGGGAGGTGGGCATGAGCCGCCCGGGCGGGTTGCTGATCCTTGTCGGTGCCCGGGACGCCGTCACCGCTGCCCCAGCGCACCGAGTGCGTGGGGCGTGGCCACCGCGTCTTCTCGCCATGAGCACCACCCTGACCTGCGTGGTTTACTTGTCCGGACGTTGACAGCGACGCCGCCTTGCCCTGCCCCGGGCATCGCGGCCGCCGAACCGCCGAGGAGCCTCCGGTGACCCCCTCGCACGACCTGGGCGCTTTCGCCGGTGACCCCGGGCACGAACACGCCCAGCACTCCCACTCGCACTCCCACGCCGGCGTTCCGGTGAGTCGGCGGGCCACCCGGCTGACGTTGGCCGCGCTGATTCCGGCCGCCGTGGCGACAATTGTCGGATTGATCCTGTTGTGGCCCGGCGACCTCAAGTCAGAGCCGTGGGCCGGGGCGGTCAACCACGACGGCGTCGTGGCGTCCGTGCGCGTCATCGACTGTGCCGATGCCGCCGAGCCGCCGGTGCAGACCCCTGAGCAGACCGCACCACCGGTGTGCGGCGAGGTGGTCGTGCGGCTGGCTGACGGCAAGGCTGTCACGACCTCGATCCCGTCGGGTCCGGGCGCACCGGAGGTCGAGGCCGGCGACAAGGTCCTCGTCATGGAGACCGAGGCGTTCGACCAGCCGGGCGTGATCAACTACGAGATCGTCGACCACGACCGCACCGGCGGCCTGTGGGCGTTGGCGCTGGCGTTCGCGGGGGCGGTGATCGCGTTCGGGCGCTGGCGCGGCGTTTTCGCGCTGGTCGGGCTCGCATTCACCTTCGCCGTGCTGCTGATGTTCGTCGTCCCGGCGATCCTGCAGGGCAGCTCGCCGCTGCTGGTCGCCATCGTCGGCTCAGCGGTGATCATGCTGGTGGTGCTCTACCTCACCCACGGCATCAACGCGCCCACCTCGATGGCGGTGCTGGGCACGCTGACCGCCCTGGCGCTGACCGGCGGCCTGTCGGCGCTGTCGGTGTCGCTGCTGCACCTGACCGGCATGGCCAGCGAGGAGTCGCTGTACGTCACATTCGTCAACGCCGACATCAACATGCCGGGCCTGCTGCTGGCAGGCATCCTCATCGGCGCGCTCGGCGTGCTCGACGACGTCACCGTCACCCAGGCCTACACCGTCACCGAACTCGCCGCCGCCAACCCGAAACTGGGATTCGCCGCCCTGTACCGGGCGGCGTCGCGCGTCGGGCGGGCGCACATCACCTCGGTCATCAACACCATCGTGCTGGCGTACGCAGGCGCGTCGCTGCCCACCCTGCTGCTGCTGACCGCGGGCGGCGCGCCGCTGGGGGAGATGCTGACCAACGAGTTCCTGGCGCAGGAGATCGTGCGCTCGGCGGTCGGCACGATCGGCCTGATCGCCGCCGTGCCGATCACCACGGCCCTGGCCGCACTGGTCAGCCGCGGGTCGATGAGCGACGTGCCGGCACCTCGACGGGCGCGGCCTCGGCGGGTCGACGAGCTCGAGCAGGCGTGGGGCCTGCCGGCCGAGGACGGCGCAGACCCGCACCCGCAGGCGTGGGCGGAGCCCGGCCGACCGGCCTGACCCGCACCCTTAAATCTCGACTTAAGGGAACTAACGCCGCATACTACGCGACCAGTGGGCTCCACACCCTGGCCGGCGCCGCCCAGGGACGCCCGCCGGATGGAGCCCGCCATGACCACCACGACCAGCCCCACCTCGGCAGCACCACGCACAGAACCCGCCGAACACGCCCCCGAACCCGCGGCCCGATCAGCCCTGTACAGCGGATTCGGGCCGCTGCTACGCCGGATGCACTTCTACGCCGGCCTCCTCGTCGCACCCTTCCTGCTGCTCGCAGCGCTCACCGGCCTGCTGTACGCGTTCACCCCGCAAATCGATCAGATCGCCTACCACGACCAACTGCACGTCGACACCGTGGCCACCGCACGCGTGCCCCTGGCCCAGCAGGTCACCGCCGCCCGACAGGTCGTGCCCGGCGGCACCCTGGTCGCCGTGCACCTCCCCGGCACCCCCGACGCGACCACCAAGGTCGAGTTCAGCCTGCCCGAACTGGGCGACAAGCAGCGGACGGTGTACATCGACCCCTACACCGCACAGGTCCGCGGCGTGCTCACCACCTGGTTCGGCGCCACCCCCGTCACCACCTGGCTCGACCAGATGCACGCCAACCTCAACCTCGGCGAGACCGGACGCCTCTACTCCGAACTCGCCGCCTCCTGGCTCTGGGCGCTCGTCCTCGGCGGCGTCGTGCTCTGGTGGCGGCACCAGCGCGGCCGCCGCACCGCACGCCGCCTGCTCCTGCCCGAACGCGCAGCCAAGGGCGTACGCCGCACCCGCTCGCTGCACGCCGCCACCGGCATCTGGCTCGCCGCATTCCTGCTGACCCTGTCCGCCACCGGCCTGACCTGGTCCCAGTACGCCGGAGCAAATTTCGGGGCACTGCGCTCCGCCCTCAACTCCGACGCCGTCCCGCTGCACACCGGACTCGACGGCACGACACCGCCCGACCCGGGCGGACACCACGGCGGCGGCACCACCGGCGGCGACACCGGCGCCGACCTGAACGCGATCGCCGCCGCAGCCGCGACAGCCGGGCTGACCGGGCCGACCACCATCACCCCCGGCGATGCCGGGCAGGCCTGGACCGTCGAACAGATCGACAACACCTGGCCCCTGCACAAGGACAAGATCGCCGTCCATCCGAGCACCGGGCAGGTCATCGACGCCGTCCGCTGGGCCGACCAGCCGCTGCTGTCCAAGCTCACCACGATCGGCATCCAGGTGCACATGGGCGCGCTGTTCGGCCTCGCCAACCAGATCGCCCTGGCCCTCGTCGCGACAGGGCTCATCACCGTCCTCGTGTGGGGCTATCGCATGTGGTGGCGTCGGCGCCCCACTCGCGACGCGGCCCGCCCGGCGCTGGGCGCGCCACCGGCGCGTGGAACCTGGCGCCACCTCCCCGCGCCTGCCCTGGTGCTCGCCGGGTCGGTCGCCGTGGCGGTCGGGTGGGCCCTGCCGCTGCTGGGCTGGACCCTTCTCGGCTTCCTCGCCCTCGACGCCGTCGCCGGGGCCGTGACCCGGCGCCGATCGGGTCGAAAGGTGCTTTCGTAGAGCGGTGGCCCCAGGACGTCACAGCATGCGGTCGGCAGCCGCGGAAACGCCGACGCGGCACGGAACCCGTGCCGCGTCGGCGCGCACTCAGCGGCGGAAGGCGAGATCGGCGAGGTGTGGGCATACGCCTGCGCGGGCCGTGGCCACCTGCTCGCCGCACAGCTGCGCGGTCAGCATGGCGATCGTGGCGTCCGCGATCGGGTCGGGCTGCCCGGGCGCGACGTAGTGGGTCATGTTCTGTGCGACGGTGGTCTGGCGGCGGCCGTCGGGGCTGTGCCAGGAGATGGTGGCGTGGCCGAGCACGAGGCCGTCATGCCCCCAGACCAGCCCGCACGGCAGCGCGTTCGAGTACAGGCCGAGGCCGTACCCGCCGTACTCCGGCGCGCCGGGCACCCACGGCACGGTCGTCTGCATCTCGGCGAGTTGGGCGGGCCGCAGCAGCTTGCCGGTCAGCAGCGCCCGGTAGAACGTGTTGAGGTCGCCGGTCGTGGAGACCAGCTCACCCGCGGCCCACGCCCAGGACATGTTGTAGTCGGCGAAGTCGAGCAGTATGCCGTCGTACCAGGGGATGTAGGCGGCGGCGTGCGGGCCGTGGATACGGATGCCGGTGCCGGGCAGGTAGGTGTGGCGCAGGCCCAGCGGCCGGATGATCCGCTTGGTGATCTCGTACGCCACCGACCGCCCGGTGATTCTTTCCAGGATCATTCCGGCGAGCACGTAGTTGGTGTTGGAGTAGGACCAGGCCGCGCCCGGAGTGCCCGTGGCGGGCTGGCCCAGCCCGACCGCGGCGAGCTCGGCCGGTGTGAACGTGCGGTGGCGGTTGGCCTCCAGCAAGGCATCGGTGGCGAAGATGACGTGGTCGTAGTCGGCGATCCCGCTGGTGTGGTTGAGCAGCATCCGGACGGTGACCCCGTCGACGGCGTACGCCGGCAGGTAGTGGCCGACAGGCTCGTCGAGCCTCAGCCGGCCCTCTCCGGCGAGCTGGAGCAAGACGGTCGCGGTGAAGGTCTTGGTGATGCTGCCGACGCGGTGCCGCATGTCGGGCCGGGTGGGTGCGCCGGTGGTGACGTCGGCGACTCCGGCGGCCGCGGAGTGCCGGCGGAAGCCGTTGACGGCTTGGGCGAACACTCCGGGCATGCCGGCCGCGGTGATCGCTTCCAGTTGGGGGCGCAGGGTCGCGCCCGTGGCGGCGCCGGCGGGTGCGGCGCCGCCCAGCAGAATCAGAGCGACGGCGGTGCCGAGGGCGGCACGGATGGGCGTTATGGACATCATTCCTCCCCTTTGGACAAATGTCATGCTGCCCCATCCGCGCGCCGGTGCCGTCAGCCGGGCGAGGGACCCGTTCCTCGGTCCGCGGGAGGACCTGGTCGTCGTCCTGGCGGGGGAGTGTCCACCGCCGAGGGTGGAGTCGTGACAGCGAACTCGTCCGCGGCATGCGTCGGCGGGTCCAATGCTCCGACCGCCGCGGACCGCTCCAACCAGCGCGCGGCTGTAACCGCCGGATTCGGCACCACAAGATCGTCGCTGGATTTCATGTCCACGAGTTTCGACGCCACAGTTCGGTGAACTCCGGAGTGGCTCCTGTTGTTGCCGCGTGGCAAGCTCGTCGCCATGATCGATGGTTTCGCGAAGGACTTCCTGCACAGCCGCCTCAAGACGATCCGTGAGACGCTGGTCTGGAAGCTCGACGGCCTGTCCGAGTACGACATCCGGCGTCCCCTGACGGCGACGGGAACCAATCTCCTCGGCCTGGTGAAGCATGTGGCGACCTGCGAGGCCTGGTATTTCGGTGAGGTCTTCGGCCGCCCGTCCCCGGAGCCGCTGGGGCGATGGCAGGACGCGGACGGCAGTGACCTGTGGGCGACCCCGGACGAGACACGCGAACAGATCATCGACTTCTACCAGCGTGCCTGCAAGCATGCGGACGCGACGATCGGAGAGCTTGCCATCGACGCGCCTGGCCACGTGCCTTGGTGGTCGCGTCCCGACGTCAATCTCTTCAACATCATGATCCACATCCTGCAGGAGACCACCCGCCATGCCGGCCACGCTGACATCCTGCGTGAGCAGCTCGACGGCCGGACCGGGCTGAGGGCCGAGTACGAGGAAGAGATCGACACGGCGGCCCGCGCGACATACCGCGCGAAGATCGAGCAGGCTGCTCAGGCAGCGGCAGGCGGCGCGGGCCGTGCCGGCCTATCTGCCCCACACGGCGCAGTCGGGACTATGCCGTGATCAGCTCGGCGGGCACGAGGCGTTCTTCGAAGGCCACGAACCCCGACCAACCCGCGACGGCGGCCGGAAGTGCGGTCAAAACTCCCATCGACCCGGAAACCGAAGTCCGCGGCGGGCCATGACGGCGACTGGCGCCATGGTGACGGAAATCGCGATGGCCGGACTTGCCACGACCACGCACACTGTCCGGATGGGCAATGTGATCACCGATGGTGAGATCGTCGTGTCCGGCCTGACCAAACATTACAAACAGGTCAAAGCCGTCGACGGCCTCTCGTTTGCCATCAAGCCGGGGCGTGTGACCGGCTTCCTCGGACCGAACGGCGCAGGTAAGACCACCACTCTACGAATGATCCTGAATCTGGTGTCGCCCACCGCGGGCACCGCGACGATCGGCGGCTCCCGCTACGCAGACCTAGCCGAGCCACTGCGAGCGGTCGGTGCCGTCCTGGAGGCGTCGAGCGCGCACAAGGGCCGCACCGGTCGCAACCACCTGCGAGTCATCTGCGCCGCAGCCGGGCTGCCGGCCTCCCGCGCCGACGAGGCGATGGAGCTGGTCGGGCTGACCCCCGCGGCCAAACGCAAGTTCAAGGGCTACTCGCTGGGTATGCGGCAGCGGCTCGGCATCGCCGCCGCCATGCTCGGCGACCCGCGCGTGCTGATCCTCGACGAGCCGGCCAACGGCCTGGACCCCGAAGGCATCCGCTGGATGCGCGACCTGCTGCAGAAACTCGCCGGCGAAGGCCGCACCATCCTGGTCTCCAGCCACCTGCTGTCGGAGATGGAACTGCTCGCCGACGACGTCGTCATCATCGCCGCGGGCCGGCTGGTGGCGCAGGGCGCGGTCGCCGACGTGATCGGGAACGCGGGCAGTGCGGGCACGGTACGCGTACGCACCCCCCACCCCGACACTCTGCTCGAGGCGCTGGCCGGCGTTGCCAGCAGCCGCGACGACGGCGCGCTGGTGCTGACCGGCGTCACTGCCGAGCAGGTCGGCGACGCCGCACTGCGCGCCGGGGTCGCCATCCACGGACTGGTCACCGAACGCCCCGACCTGGAGCGCGTCTTCCTCGACCTCACAGCGGGCAAGGAGGCGATCCGGTGAGGCTCGTCCGCAGCGAATTCCTGAAGATCCGTACGACCAACGTGTGGTGGCTGTTCGCGCTCGGCGCGGTGGGCCTGCTCGTGGTGGCGTTCGCGATCAACGCGTTGAACATGCACTTCGGTGTCCTGCAGCCGCCCGTCGAGGCGGGACAGAACATGGACCCCGAGCAGGCGGCGGTGCTGTCGGCGCTGGCCGAGCCCGTGGCGCTGACCTCGTACATGGTGACGTCGGGGCAGTACTTCGGGCTGATGTTCGTCATGCTCCTGGGCATCATCACCGTGACGAACGAGTTCCACCACCAGACCGCCACGACGACGTTCCTGGCGACCCCGCACCGGACCTCGGTGATCGTGGCCAAGGCGGTGGCCGGCGGCGTGTTCGGCATCGTGCTGTGGCTGGTGACCACGGCGGTGACCGTGCCGGCGACCGCGATCTTCCTCGACGCCGAGGGCATCACCCCGGCCCTGGGCGACGGGGAGGTCATCCGGGCCGTCCTGCTCAACGGCCTGGCGTACGCGCTGTGGGCGCTGATCGGCATCGGCATCGGCGTGCTCATCCGCAGCCAGATCGGCGCCACCATCACCGCGATGGTCGTCTACACGGTCGGCACGGCCGCTGTGTCGATCATCGTGAACGTGCTGACGGCCTGGCTGAACTGGGAATGGCTCGCCAACGTCCAGTGGGCGATGCCGTCCCTGGCGTCGAGCCTCATGACCAGCGGCACGAGCCTGCCGGGCCAGCCGGACTACTGGGTGGGCGCGCTGGTGCTGGTCGGCTGGGCGGTGGTCACCGGCCTCGTCGGCACCCTGCTCACCCGCTCCCGCGACGTGTCCTGAACGTGCGCCCGGGGCCCGCTCCCATCGTGGGAGCGGGTCCCGGGCCCGGCGGGGCCGAAGCCGGGATTCCGTGACGTGAGCGGCGGCGCGACCGTCAGCGGCGGCGCGGCACTCAAGCCGCGGTGCGGGCGGCGGTGTAGACGACCGTCAGGCGCGGGTCGTCGACCTGTCCGCCCTGGTCGTCGATGAGCGCGACCAGCCTGGTCAGGAACTGTTCGCGGTCGGGTGGGGCGAGTTCGGCGATGTTGGGGAACGTCGACCACAGGTCGCGGGCGGTGCTCGGGGTCAGGGTCTGCTGCCATTCGATATTTGTCGCCTCTCGTCCATTTATGCGGTGGACATGCTTTCAACCTGTCCGCCATGGAGCCCCCGGTCACTGCGGGGGCAGGCCGTCACTGCACTTCAACGCACAGTCGGGGGCCTGCGATACTGACGGTTGTCGTTGCGTGTCGTTGCTAGCGTGACACTCACGGGCGACCGAGTCGGGAGAACCCATGACCGATCACTGGGACCAGCGTCGTATATCTCGTGACAGGAATTCCGTGCACGCCCTGCGGCTCCTGCTGGCCTTCTTCGTCATGGATCTTACCTGGGAGGTCCTGCGCGCCAATCTCGACGCGCCCCAGCGGACCCAGTGGCCGTGGCGACTGACGATCCTGGACCCGGCCACCTGCGCGACTCTCGCGGCGCTGCTCACCGGCATCCTCGTCACTCGCAATCAGTACGCCCTGTCGACGCTACCGCTGCTTAGCTGGGCAGCGCATCGAGGGAACAGCGACTACATCGTCGATTCGCCGCAAACGGTTCGCCTGTGTAATGCAGGTGGCGGCCGGGCGGTCGTGAAGCGGGTCGAATACCGATTGCAGGAATCACCGCGACCGGACGAGCCAAATCCTCGGCTCAGCCCATGGCTTGACTGGTACGCCACGATCGCAGCGCTGAAGGGGATCGGCCTGCGCATGGGCCAGGACATCCATGTACTCGAGCTGGGCAAGGGCGCGGTGATCCCATTGACAGCACGGCCGAGTGACGGCATCGAGCTGGTCTCTTTCGGAGCGAGAGGGCTCGAGCGCCTCGACCACCTGGATATGAGAATCCAGGTGGTCGACGCGCTCGGGGACGTGCACGAGAGGATGCTCCAATGCCGGCGCCGACGTCCGGATCCGTCCCGCCAGGCTTCACTCGCCACCGACGGTCAGCGGGAGCTGCCGGCCGAGGCGCAGGTGACCTCCGTCGTCCAGCAGGGCGTATCCACAGAGAATGATCACCGGTAGGGCCGCGGCGGGACGTCGTCGGGCGGCCGGGTGACTGTGGCCGCCGACAGGATGGTGCTCACGATTCTGATGCGTGCCCGGTGCTGCGGAAGGTGCGGCGATAGGCGTCCGGAGGCACCCCGACGGTGCGGTTGAAGTGTCGGCGCAGCGTCGTGGCGGTACCCATGCCGGCCGCCTCCGCGATCACGTCGATGCTGCTGTCGGTGTTCTCCAGCAGCTCCTGGGCTCGGCGGATGCGCTGCGTCGACAGCCACTGCAGCGGGGTGGTGCCGGTCGCCGACTTGAAGTGGCGGGCCAGGTTGCGCGAGCTCATGTTCGTCTGGCGGGCCAGGTCCTCTACGGTCAGCGGACGATCGAGCCGTTCCAGCGCCCAGCCGAACAGGTTGGCGATGGGGTGGTCGTCGCGGGCGGGCACCGGGGTGGTGACGAACTGGGCCTGGCCGCCGGCGCGATGCGGTGGCACGACCAGGCGGCGGGCGACGGCGTTGGCGACCGTCGAGCCGTGGTCGCGGCGGATGAGGTGCAGGCACAGGTCGATCGCGGCGGCTTTGCCGGCGGAGGCGAGCACGTTGCCGTTGTCGACGTAGAGCACGTCGGGGTCCACGGTCACTCGGGGGTAGCGGGTGGCCAGCGCCTCGGTGTGGGCCCAGTGCGTGGTGGCGCGCAGCCCGTCGAGGACCCCGGCGGCGGCCAGCACGAACGCGCCGGTGCACAGCGAGACCATCCGGGCGCCTGCCTCATGTGCTGCGCGGACTGCGTCGATCAGGTCGGGTGGCAGATCCGCGTCGATGTCTTCGACGGCGGGGATGATCACGGTGTCGGCGCGGGCGAGCCGGTCCAGACCGTCGTCGGGTTCCATGCGGAATCTGCCGATGCCGACCGGCCCCGGGCCGCAGACGACGAGGTCGTACCACGGGTCAGCCAGGCCGGAGGGGTCGCGGACGAAGACCTCGCAGGCCATCGCGACCTCGAAGTGCAGCATGCCTTCGGTGGCGGCGAGCGCGATGGTGGCCATGTCCGAAAGTGTATGGGGCCTGGCGTTCCAGACACTCGCTGGGGACGGGTCGCCGCTGAGAGGATGTCTTCAGTTGATCTTTGAGGGACATCGGAGGCAAGGCAGATGAATGCGAAGCAGACCGTGGCGGTGTTCGGCGCATACGGGCACACAGGCCGGTTCGTGGTGGCGGAGTTGCGCGATCGCGGCTTCGTCCCGTTGCTTCTCGGTCGTGACGCGGGCAGGCTCCAGGCGCTGGCCGCGTCGCATCCGGGGCTCGCCTACCGGGTGGCGTCCGTGGACGATCCGGCCTCGCTCGACCGGGCGTTGCAGGGTGCGGCGGCGGTCGTCAACTGTGCCGGCCCGTTCGCCTCGACCGCGGGCCCGGTGATCGAGGCCGCCTTGCGCAGCGGGATCCCGTACGTGGACGTGGCGGCCGAGATCGAGGCCAACGTCGACACGTTCACGCAGTTCGCCGACCGGGCCAAGGCCGCGGGTGTCGCGGTGGTCCCGGCGATGGCGTTCTTCGGCGGGCTCGGCGACCTGCTGGTCACGACGGCGATGGGTGATTGGACGGCGGCCGACGAGGCGCACGTCGCGTACGGGCTGAACAGCTGGCACCCCACGGCCGGGACCCGGGTCTCCGGCACGGTCTCCCGGGAACGCCGCGACGGCCGACGTGTCCGCTACACCGGTGGCCGGCTGGAGTATTTCGTCGACGAGCGGGCCCTGCCGACGCTGGATTGGGACTTCCCGGCTCCGATGGGCACCCGGCCCGTCCTGGGCGAGTTCACGATGGCCGACGTCGTCACCGTGCCCAGTCATCTGTCCATTCCCGAGGTGCGCACCTACATGGCCATCGAAGCGGCCCGGGACCTGGCCGCCGCGGACACGCCCGCACCGGCTGCGGTCGACGAGCTCGGCCGGTCCGCGCAGACGTTCACCGTCGATGTCATCGTGCGCTCCGGCGACACGCAACGCCGCGTCGTCGCCAGCGGCCAGGACATCTACGCCGTCAGCGCGCCGTTGGCGGTCGAAGCGGTGCGCCGCATTCTCGACGGTCGGATGCGGGCGAGCGGAGTCGCGTCCGCCGGCGAGATGTTCGACGCGCCGGACTTCCTCCGTGCGCTGTCCGGGTACCTCTCGGTCGAAGCGCACGAGGCGTCTGCGCAGTTCGCCTGATCGCTCAGCGAGATCACCATCGGCCATCTCATCGGGAGGGATGGTCGGTGCCAAGTGGGGCGAGATGCGAGGAAGGCAGCTGTTCCGGCAAACCGGGATCGATGTCGCAGCGTCCACAACGGAGATTTCCAGAATGAGTCCGCTCCGCTACGCTCCAGAGGATTGGCCCGGGAGAGCGCTCTCTCCGACATCGAAATTCCATGTCACGCCCAACTCGCATGGGCGAGAGCGCTGTCACCGTGCCGAGCCGTCCAGCAGAGAGGACCTGCACCCCATGATGAGCAAGAGTCCCGGCAGTGCCGTAGCGGCACCGTCCCCGGGCCGCCGCGCCGTACGCCGGAAGGTGGCGCTCGGCTTGAAGACGGCGCTTGCCGCCGCGATCGTCGTCGCCGGCACCACCGGCCCGGCCGCCGCCGCGACCCCGCCGTCGGCCGCCGCGCCGAACTTCGGCGCGAACGTCACCGTCTTCGACCCGAGCATGCCCGTCAGCCAGATCCAGGCCACCCTGGACGCGGTGCACACGGCACAGGTCGACAACGAGATGGCGCCCAACCGGTACGCGTTCCTGTTCAAGCCGGGCACCTACGGCACCGCGGAGCAGCCCCTCCAGGTGAAGGTGGGTTACTACACCGAGATCGCCGGCCTCGGCGCGTCGCCGACCGACGTCGTGATCAACGGCAAGGTCGAGGTCTACAACCGCTGCCTGGCCGACGGCGGCACCGGCAACTGCCTCGCTCTGGTCAACTTCTGGCGCACCCTGTCCAACCTGACCCTGAACGTCAACTCCGCCGGTCAGGACGGGTGCCGCTCCTCGGCGAACTTCTGGGCCGTGTCGCAGGCGGTCTCGCTGCGGCGCATGAACGTCACCGGTGCCAACCTGTCGCTGATGGACTACTGCACCGCGGGCCCGCAGTACGCCAGCGGCGGCTTCATCGCCGACTCGAAGCTGCCGACCGTCGTCAACGGCTCGCAGCAGCAGTGGCTGATCCGCAACAGCCAGGTCGACAGCTGGTCCAACGCCGTGTGGAACCAGGTCTTCTCCGGCGTCGTCGGCGCCCCCAGCGACGAGGCGTTCCCGAACCCGCCCTACACCACGCTGGACACCACCCCGGTCAGCCGGGAGAAGCCGTACCTGTTCGTGGACGCGCAGGGCAAGTACCAGGTCCGCGTGCCCTCGGCACGGTTCGACACCAGCGGCATCTCGTGGGCCGACGGCCTGACCCCGGGCCGCACCGTGCCGCTCAGCGACTTCTACGTCGCCAAGCCCGGCGACTCCGTCGCGAAGATCAACCTGGCGCTCGCGCTCGGCAAGAACCTGCTGCTCACCCCCGGTGTGTACGACATCGCCCGCAGCATCGAGGTCTGGCGGCCCGACACCGTGGTGCTGGGCCTGGGCCAGGCGACGCTGACGGCCGTCAACGGCGCCGTGCCGCTCGACATCGCCGACGTGCCGGGCGTCATCATCGCCGGCGTCACCGTCGACGCGGGGTTGAAGGAGTCCCCGGTGCTGCTGCGCGTCGGCCGCAAGCACAACCTGCTGCGCTGGTCCAACCCGAACAACCCGACCACGCTGTCGGACGTGTACTTCCGCGTCGGCGGCCCGCACATCGGCAAGACCGACACCGCGCTGCAGGTCAACAGCGACAACGTGCTCATCGACCACACCTGGGTGTGGCGCGGCGACCACGGCGTGGAGGGCTTCACCGACACCGAGCGGTGGAATACCAACACCGGCCGGTACGGCGCGGTCATCAACGGTGACAACGTCAACGCCAACGGCCTGTTCGTCGAGCACTTCCAGAAGTACAACACCGTCTGGAACGGCGAGCGCGGGCGCACGATCCTGTACCAGAACGAGCTGCCCTACGACCCGCCGACGCAGGCCGACTGGATGAACGGCGACGTCGAAGGCTATGCGGGTTACAAGGTCGGCGATCACGTGCGCACGCACACCCTCTACGGCGGCGGCGTGTACGTGTTCAACCAGAACAACCCGTCCATCCACACCGAGAACGGTTTCGAGGTGCCGAACCGGCCGGGTGTGCAGCTGCACCACATCATGACGGTCAACCTGAGCGCGGGCACGATCGACCACGTGGTCAACGGGCTCGGCGATCCGGCTGACACGACCCGCATCGGCGGGCCGGTGTTCGTCACGCAGTACCCGGCTCCGTAGGACGAGTACGGCATAACGTGTGGCCGGCCGGGCGACATCCCCGGCCGGCCACACTCGTGTTCGGGTGCGTGATCTGCAGCGACGACCGGTGTCACACGTCGATGTGCGAGCCCATGATGACGGTGCGGTCGCGGGGCAGGCCGAAGTGCGCGGCCGCGTCGGCGGTGATGTACGAGGTTGCGATGAACAGCCGCTTACGCCATGACGCCATGGTCGGTGACGTGCCGCGCCGCAGCTCGATCTTCGACAGGAAGTAGGACGCGTCGTCGAGCTGCAGCTGCCCCTCGGTCGTTGCGGGGTCCAGCGTGCTGAGCGCGGCGGGCACGTCGGGCGTGTCCATGTATCCGAACCGTGCGGTCACGTGGGTGATCCCGTCGTCGGCGTAACCGAGGTCGTCGACGGTGACCCGTTCCTCGGCCGGCACGCGGGGGACGGTGTCGGTCTCGAGCGACATGATGACGACGTGCTCGTGCCGGACGTGGTTGTGTTCGAGGTTGGCGCGCAGCGCCAGCGGCGCGGTCTGCTTGCCGCGGTTGAGGAAGACCGCGGTGCCGGGCACCGTCGCGGTCGACGCGCCGGCCGCGCGCAGCTGCTCGACGAACTCGGGCAGCGTTCCTTCGCTGTGCGCACGCTCGGCGGTGACGATCTCGCGTCCGCGCTGCCACGTGGTCATGATCGTGAACGCGGTGAGGCCGATGAGCAGCGGCAGCCAGGCGCCGTGGGCAAGTTTGGTCAGGTTGGCGGCGACGAACAGCAGGTCGACGCCCAGCAGCAGGAACGCGCCTATGCCGAGCAGCCAGCGGGGCGTGCCCCACTTCAGACGGGCGACGTAGAAGAACAGCAGGGTCGTGATGGTGATGGTGCCGGTCACGGCCATGCCGAACGCGTACGCCAGTGCCGCCGAGGTCTGGAACGCGAACACGAGGGTGAGCACCGAGACCATCAGCAGCCAGTTGATCCACGGCACGTAGATCTGGCCCATGGTCGCCTCGGAGGTGTGCGCGATCCGCAGCCGGGGCAGGTAACCCAGTTGGGCCGCCTGTGAGGCGACCGAGTACGCGCCGGTGATCACGGCCTGGGAGGCGATGACGGTCGCGGCCGTGGCCAGGATGACCATCGGCAGCCGCGCCCAGCCGGGTGCGAGCAGGAAGAACGGGCTGCCGATGTTGGCGGGGTCGGCCAGGATCAGGGCGCCCTGGCCGAGATAGCTGAGCACGCACGCCGGCAGTACCAGTGCCAGCCAGCCGCGGGTGATCGCGCGGCGGCCGAAGTGGCCCATGTCGGCGTAGAGCGCTTCGGCGCCGGTGACCGCGAGCACGATCGCGGCGAGAGCGAAGAACGCGATGCCGAAGTGGCCGATCAGGAAGTCCAGGGCGTAGGTCGGCGACAGTGCCTTGAGGATGTCGGGGTGGCGGGTGATGCCGCCGATCCCGCACACGGCGACGACGAGGAACCAGGCGATCATCACCGGGCCGAAGACGCGGCCGACGGCGGCGGTGCCCCGGCGCTGCACGGCGAACAGCGCGACGATGATGATGACCGTGATCGGGATGATCGCCGCTTCGAGGTCCGGATTGACGATCTTGAGCCCTTCCACTGCCGACAGTACCGAGATCGCCGGGGTGATCATGCTGTCGCCGAAGAACAGTGCGGCGCCGAAGATGCCCAGCGCCGCGAGCACGGCCGCGGCTCGGCGGCCCCCGCGCGAACTCCACCGGCGCAGCAGCGTGATCAGCGCCATGATGCCGCCCTCGCCCTGGTTGTCGGCGCGCATCGCCAGCAGGATGTAGGTGACCGTCACGATGATCATCACGGACCAGAAGATCAGGGACACGACGCCGAACACGTTGTCGACGCTGACCGGGACGGGGTGCGGGTCAGCGGGGTTGAACACCGTCTGCATGGTGTAGATCGGGCTGGTGCCGATGTCGCCGAAGACCACGCCCAGTGCGCCTACGACGACGGCGAGCCGCACCACGTCCCGTGCGCCCGGGCCGTGCCCGGTCTCTTCCTCGCGGCTCGTCACGGCAGGGCCTCCTCGGGCGCTCGGTGCCAGATGATCGGCTTACTGCGGGACGATACCGTCCTGCGCCCGGCGCCTTCACGATGAGCGGCGGCGTGGTGCGGGCACGAACACTGCCGGTTCCATCAGCGGCCCCGCGTGCCCGGCCTTGACGCACAACTCGCTGTACCCGTGCTGTGGTGCGCGGCGGTTCACCCCGCTACCGGCCCCGTAGGGTGCGCGCGAGCAGGTCGAGGGCGGCGGGGTAGGCGGCCTGGCCGGGAGCGGCGTAGCCGACGATCAAACCCGTGGCCGTGGCCCGGCCGGGGGTGTGCAGGTGTGGGCGGAGCCCGCTGAGCGCCAGGCCGCGGGCGGCAGCGCGTTCGATGATGACGTCCTCGTCGGGACCCTCGGCGGGTAGGGGGATGAGGGCGTGCATGCCGGCTGCGATGCCGTGCAGTTGATGGCGGCGGCCGAGGCGTTCGATGAGCAGGTCGCGACGGCGTCGATAGTGCAGCCGGCAGGCGCGGATGTGCCGGTCGTAGGCGTGGCTGGTGATCAGCTCGGCGAGGCTGAGCTGCCCGATGGTCTCGGTGTGCAGGTCGGTGAGGCGCTTGGCGTGGGCGACGGGCTCGACGAGACGTTCGGGCAGGACCATCCAGGCCAGCCGCAGCGCCGGACCGAGCGTCTTCGCGGCGGTGCCGACGTAGGCGACGTGCTCGGGCGCCATGCCCTGCAGCGCGCCTACGGGTTGCCGGTCGTAGCGGAACTCGCCGTCGTAGTCGTCCTCGATCACCAGTCCCCGGTGCGACCGGGCCCACGCGACCGCCGCGCGGCGCCGTGCGGGGTGCAGCGTCACGCCGGTCGGGTACTGGTGAGCCGGGGTCAGCACGGCCGCCCGCGCCTGCGCCAGCGGGCCGCCGCCCAGCTGATCGGTGCAAGCGCCCTGCTCGTCGACGGGAAGTGCGAGCACCTCGCAGCCGGTGTGGCGCACGACGTCGCGGTGGAAGGCGAGCCCGGGGTCCTCCATCGCGATCGGTCCCTGCAGGACCCCGGCGAGCAGGGACAGGGCCTGGACGTAACCGGAGCAGACGACGATGTGCGCCGGGTCGGCGGGTACGCCGCGGGCGCGGCCCAGGTATCCGGCCAGCGCCGTGCGCAGCTCGGTCCGGCCCCTCGGGTCGCCGTAGTCGTAGCTCGACACGGGTGCGCGGGCCAGCGCCCGGCGGGTGGCACGCACCCATGCGTCGACCGGGAAGGTGCTTACGTCGGGGCTGCCGGGACGCAGGTCGAAGCGAGGGCCGGGGACGGGTGCCGGCGGGGTGGTGCCGGCGCGGCGTCCGGGCACCCCGGCCACCGTGGTTCCGGACCCGGTACGGGCGTGGAGATAGCCCTCGGCGGTGAGCTGCTCGTACGCGGCGGCGACCGTATTGCGGGCCAGGTTCAGCTCCGTGGCCAGGGCCCGGGTGGAGGGCAGCCTGGTATCGGGGGCCAGGCGTCCGGACCGGATCGCCTCCCGTAGTGCCTGCTCCAGCCCGGCCCGACGCCCCCCGGCGGTGTCGAGGTCCAGATGCAGATCGACACCGGAATTGGCCCAACTATCGGTCACACCAATGGACCTTAGTAGGGAGCCATTTGCGCCATAGCGTTGCCTCATGAACATCGTGGTGAACGACATCCCGGTCCGTGTCGCGGTCGACAAGCTCGCTCCGCACATCAACAAGGCCATGAATGCCCTGGACGCCGCCTCCCGCATCACCGTGTTGGATGCCGGACTGCTCGAACTGGTCCGCACCCGGGTGTCCCAGATCAACGGCTGCGCGTTCTGCGTGGACATGCACAGCGGCGACGCCGTCACCGGCGGCGACGACCCGCGCCGGGTGTTCGCGCTGCCGGCGTGGCGCGAGGCCCCGTTCTTCACCGGCCGTGAGCGGGCGGCCCTGGAACTCGCCGAGGCGATGACCCGGCTCAGCGAAGCACCGGTCGGCGACGAGACGCTCGCCCGCGCGGCCGAGCACTTCACCGAGGCCGAGCTCGCCGAACTCATCTGGACGGTCACGGTCATCAACGCCTGGAGCCGCCTGGGCGCGACCGCCCGGCCGTGGACCCTGAAGTGACCCCGCCCAGCAGCTGGTCTCCGGGGGCCGAACCCCGCCCGACCGCGGACCAGGCGGCGGCCGTCACGCACCGGGCCGGGCTCCTGCGCAGCCTGCACCGGCCCGGTGCGCCGCTGCTGCTGCCCAACGTCTGGGACTGCCGGGGCGCCCGCCTGGTCGCCGAAGCCGGACTGCCAGCGGTCGCCACCAGCAGCGCGGCGATCGCCGACAGCCTCGGCTACACCGACGGCGAGGCCACCCCGGTCGGGGAGATGCTGGACATGATCGCCCGCATCGCCGCGGCCGTGGACGTGCCGGTCACCGCCGACCTGGAACGCGGGTACGGGATGACGCCCGTCGAGCTGGTCGAACGGCTCGCGGCGGCCGGTGCCGCCGGCTGCAACCTGGAGGACTCCGATCCGCGCACCGGCCGCCTAGTCGACGCCGGACAGCAGGCGGACCTGCTCGCCGGGGTACGCGACGCCGCCCATGCGTGCGGTGTCGACCTGGTCGTCAACGCGCGCATCGACACCCATCTCCGGCCGCCGTCCGGCGAACCCGGCGGGCGGCTCGACGAGACCGTCCGGCGGGCCCACCTCTACCAGGCGGCCGGCGCGGACTGCGTGTACCCGATCCTGCTGTCCGACGAAACGGGCATCGCCCGGCTCGTGGCCACCGGCATCGCGGTCAACATCCTCGCCGCCGGCGGCGCGGCCGTGACCCGGCTCGCCGAACTCGGCGTGGCGCGCATCAGCCTGGGCGCGCACCTCTACCAGGCCAGCCGGGCCCACCTCGCCGGGCTCGTCGCCGACGTCGCCGCCGCCGGTCCCGGCCACCAACCCGCCGCTACACGCTGAATCCCACCGGAGCCGCCGTCATGGGCGGCTCCGGCCCACCCCGCCGCGTGTGCTGCGGGCCTGCGCCCCGCCAGACGCCCGCATGCCGCCCTCGCCGCCGTCGGCACACCCGGTTCAGGGCCGGTTCGCGTAGGCCGAATGAGGCGTTGCGTGATCGTCGCGGGCAGCTGCGCTTCTTCTCACCCAGGCGGCCACCTGTCGAGCGGTCTGATCTGGCGTATCCGTTCCGGTGCGCAGGACGGTGCCGATGGTGCGGCGCAGGTGCGCGGCAAAGGCCAGGTGCTCGTCGACGGCATGCTCTCGCCATGACGGCCTGGCCTGAAGCCGGGCGCGGCGCTGCTCATCCGTGCAATCCAGGACGGCGAAGTGAACCGGCCCGATCCAGCGCCGCGACGGCAGGTCCACCAGATGCTCCGGCATCAGCGGCCCCAGCAGGACCGTGCTGCGGCGTCCCTGCGCGATCCCGTGCGCGACACTCAGCCAGGCATCGCGGAAAGCGTCCCAGTCGACCGATCCATCGGTCTTCATCGGGTCGATGAGCCAATCCACGTCGAAGACCACGCATTCGGGCAACGCGGCGGCCAACGGTGCGAAGATCGCCGATTTTCCGGAGCCGGATGCTCCGGTGACGACGTACAGCGGTTCGCGGCGGGCAGGTTCGGTCCAGCCGCAGCGCGAGCAGACCGCGACATCCGCGGCCGGTTCGAGAGTGACCGCTGGTTCACAACGCTGGCAGAAGTGCATCGCGTGATTCTCCTCGACCGCACGACCTCAAGGTGCCCCTGGTTGCTTGCGCCCTTGCCGCCGCCGATCCCCGCCACCACCCCGCGGAGCAAGGAAACCCCGGCCGTAGCCGCCGACCCGGCGGCTCCGGCCCACCTCTCACGCGGGGGCGAGCGGGTGGGTGTCGTCGGCGGCAGGCCAGGCGTCCGGTAGTTGAGTTCGGCGGCTGCGCCACTGGCTGGGGCTGTCGCCGAACCGGTTGCGGAACCACCTGGAGAACCCGCTGGGGGCGGCGAATCCGAGCAGTTCGGAGATCTCGGTAAGCCGGTAGCGGTTGTTGGACAGGTAACGCTCCGCCAAGCCGGCGCGGGTGGCGTCCACGATGGAGCTGAAGGACTCATGGGCGTCGGCCAGGTGGCGGTGCAGCGTCCGCCGGTCGACGCCCATCGCGCGAGCGACCTCGTCGGCGGCGCAACGTCCGGTCGGCAGCAGCACCTCCACCAGTTCGCGGACCCGGTCGGCGGTGGCGCCCTTGGGCGCGGCCAGCGAGCGCAAGGTTTCGTCGGTGCGGGCCCGGGTGGTGGGGTCGGACTGCGCGTTCGGCGCGTCGAGGTCCTTGGCGTACATGATCAGGCCGGTGAAGCCGTGTCCGAACTGGATCCTGGCTCCCAGCAGCCGGGTGTGGTTGTCCAGGCGGGCGGGGGCGGCGTGGGAGAAGCACACCGACAGGGGCTGCCAGCCCGGGCCGAGAAACTCCCGGATGATGGCGTGCAGGGCGGCGACGGCCAGTTCCTCGGCCTGCCGTGACGGCGCCGGTTCGCCCAGCTCGAACCACATGCGCACGGTGGCCAGGCCGTTGACCTCCGACAGGCGGATGCGCAGCGCCTCGTTGTAGCTGTGCTCGTAGCGCATCAGCAGGTCCATGGCGCTGCGCAGGTTCGGTTCGTCGCGCAGCACCAGGCTGAGCGGCCCGAGCGTGGACGGGCGGCGGTATTCGGCCAGGCGCAGGCCGAAGTCGTCGAGCCCGGCCGCCCGGGCGGACAGTTCGAGCAGGCGGGCGACCCGGGCCGCGGAGACCCATTTGTCGGGAGTCGCCAGGTCGGCCGGGTCGAGGCCGACGGCGTCCATCAGCTCCCCGGGGTCCAGCCCGAGGGAGTGGGTGAGCTCCAGGTAACCGCTGAGCGTCGCATATCGGAGCGAAGCTCCCATTCTCCCCTCCCGAATGTCCCGTCAAGATAAGGATTCTGTCCCAGCAAGTAAAGCATGTGTCCGGCGTCACGCCTACTGTTGCACCATCGCAGCAGGCCAGGGCCTCAGGCCCGAGGCACGGAGGAGTTCAGCGTGACGAAGGCGATCCGTTTCCACCGGACCGGCGGCCCCGAGGTGATGGAGTGGGAGGCGGTCGAGGTCGGCGCTCCCGGCCCGGGCGAGGTCCGGGTCCGGCACCTGGCCGTCGGCCTGAACTTCGCCGACACCTACTTCCGCAGCGGCCTCTACCCGGCGGCACTGCCGGCCGGCATGGGCGTCGAGGCGGCCGGTGTCGTCGAGGCGGTCGGGCCGGGCGTGACCGGATTCGCCGAGGGCGACCGGGTCACCTACACCGGCAGCCCGCTGGGCGCGTACAGCACGGCGCGGGTGATGCCCGCCGCGCCGCTGATCAAGCTGCCGGACGGGATCGCGTTCGAGACCGCCGCCGCCATGACCATGCGGGGACTTACCTCGGCATATCTGCTGCGGCGCATCGCCACGCTGCACCCGGGTGACACCGTCCTGCTGCACGCCGCGGCCGGGGGAGTAGGCCTGATCTTCACCCAGTGGGCCCGGCTGCTCGGCATCAACGTGATCGGCACGGTCTCCACCGACGCCAAGGCCGAGGTCGCCCGGCGGCACGGCTGCGCGCACACCATCGTCTACACCCGGGAGAACGTGGCCGCCCGGGTCCGGGAGCTTACCGACGGGGCCGGTGTGCCGGTCGTCTACGACAGCATCGGCGCCGCCACCTTCCACCAGTCCCTGGACTCCCTGAAGCGGCGCGGCCTGCTCGTCTGCTTCGGGACAGCGTCCGGCCCGGTGCCGCCGATCGACGCCATGCAGCTGGCGGTCAAGGGCTCGGTGTTCGTCACCCGGCCCGCGCTCGCCGACTACATCGCCGACCCCGGCGAGCGGGCCGCGCTGGCCGGTGAGCTGTTCGACCACGTCGGCTCCGGCCGAATCAAGATCGAGATCAACCAGCGGTACGCGCTGGAGGACGCCGTGTACGCCCACCGGGAGCTGGAAGCCGGCATCAGCATCGGCTCCTCGGTCTTCTGCCTGGAGTCCGCTGCGAACTGACCCCTTCCGGCCAGGAGCAGCGCCCCATCCGCCCGACCCCCGCAGTGCCAACAGACAGTAGGGAGACGCCATGCAATCCACCATCGACGACGCGGCGGGGCCACCGGCGGCGGCCGCCGCCCGTCGGGACACCGGCCCGATCGAGGTGCACCCGCTGACCGTGCACATCGGCGCCGAGCTGCGCAACGTCAGCCTCGCCGCGGCCGCCACCGACGACGACCTGTTCGCCGAGCTCAAGTCACTGCTGCTGCGCCACAAGGTGCTGTTCGTCCGCGACCAGGACATCACCCGCGCCGAGCACGTGGCCCTGGCCGAACGGTTCGGCCGCCTGGAGGACCACCCGGTCGCGGGCAGCGATCCCGACCACCCCGGTCTCGTCCGCATCTACAAGGACCTCGACAGCCCGGCCGAGCACTACGAGAACGCCTACCACTGCGACGCGACCTGGCGCCAGGCGCCGCCGATGGGCTGCGTGCTGCGGTGCGTCGAGACACCTCCGGTCGGCGGCGACACCATCTGGGTGAACATGGCCGAGGCGTACCGCAGGCTGCCGCAGGACGTCAAGGCACGCATCGACGGCCTGCGGGCCCGGCACAGCATCGAGGCCAGCTTCGGCGCGAACATGCCACTCGAGCAGCGGCTGGCGCTGCACGAACGCTTCCCGGACGCGGAGCACCCGGTCGTGCGCACCCACCCGGAGACCGGCGAGAAGGTCCTGTTCGTCAACGCGTTCACCACGCACTTCACGAACTTCCACACCCCCGCCAACGTCCGGTTCGGATTCGACTACGCCCCGGGCGGCGGCGAGCTGCTCAACTACCTGATCCGGCAGGCGGCCGTGCCGGAATACCAGGTGCGCTGGCGCTGGACGCCGAACAGCTTCGCGATCTGGGACAACCGCTCCACGCAGCACTACGCCGTGCAGGACTACTGGCCCGCCGTCCGAAAGATGGAGCGCGCCGGGGTCATCGGCGAGCAGACCTTCTGACCGGCGACACCCCTCGTCCCGTCCCACCCCGACAGGAGACCCCCATGCATTTCCTCGACGACGCCCTGTTCCCGGAGAACCAGGACAAGCTCGTCATCACCGCGGCGCCGTACGGACCCGAGTGGGAGCCGGCGGACTTCGCCGAGGACCTGCCGGTGACCATGGACGAGCACGTCCAGGCCGCCGTCGACTGCTACAACGCCGGCGCGACCGTGCTGCACATCCACGTCCGTGAACTCGACGGCAAGGGCTCCAAACGGCTGTCGCAGTTCAACGAGCTGCTCGGACGGCTCCGCGAGGCCGTGCCCGACATGATCCTGCAGGTCGGCGGCTCGATCTCGTTCGCCCCCGAGGGCGAGGGCGGCGACGCCAAGTGGCTCAGCGACGACGCCCGGCACCTGCTCGCCGAGCTCGACCCGGCGCCGGACCAGGTCACCATCGCCATCAACACCAACCAGATGAACATCGTCGAGCTGATGACCGAGGACGACATCGCCGGCACCTCGATCCAGCGGCCCGCGGTGTACGAGGCCTACCGCAACATGTACGTTCCGGCCGACCCGGCCTGGGTGCAGGAGCACCTCAGGCGCCTGCGGGCCAACGGGATCCAGCCGCACTTCCAGCTCGCCAACGTCGCGCAGTTGGAGACCGTGGAGCGGCTGATCCGTCGCGGCGTTTACGCCGGACCGCTCAACGTGACCTGGGTGGCCATCGGCGGCGGCTTCGACGGGCCCAACCCGTACAACATGATGGAGTTCATCCGCCGGGTGCCCGACGGGGCCATCCTGACGCTGGAGACGTTGATGCGCAGCGTGCTGCCCATCAACACGATGGCGATCGCGATGGGTCTGCACTCGCGCTGCGGCAACGAGGACACCATCTGGGGCCGCAAGGGCGAGAAGATGACCTCCGTCCAGCAGGTCGAGCAGCTCGTACGGATCGCCGACGAGCTCGGCCGCAAGGTCGCCGACGGCAAGGAAGCCCGCGACATCTACCGCATCGGCGAGTACTACGACAGCGCCGACGAGACCCTCGCCAAGCTCGGCTACCCGCCCAACCGCAAGCCCGGCCAGGTGGGCTTCACTTTCCACGCCTGACCGCCCGCGCCACCGGCGCCGCTGTGCTCCGGATCCGCCCGGCGGCAACCTCCGTGCCCCGGCCGGACCCGGAAAGCGCGTGGGGGTGCGGCACGCCGCACCCCCACGTCCATCACATCAGTTCACCGGCGGCGCGCCTTCACCCGCGCCGGCGGTTCGACTCTCTTTGGAGCACGATGACACTGACCACTGGCGAGGGTACCGCGGCCGACCAGGCCGTATCCACCCGGACCACCTCGCGGCTCTTCCCTTGGGTCGTGTTCGCACTGACCTTCGGCCTGCTGCTGTCGGACTACATGTCGCGGCAGGTGCTTTCGGCGGTGTTCCCCTACCTGAAGACGGAATGGGCCCTCACCGACACCCAGTTGGGCAGCCTCACCAGCATCGTGGCGCTGACCGTCGGCATCCTCGCCGTGCCGCTGTCGCTGCTCGGCGACCGCTGGGGACGCGCCCGGGCCGTCGTCGTCATGGGCGTCGTCTGGAGCCTGGCGACCATCGGTTCGGCAATGGCGGCCAACTACGGGCAGCTGTTCGCCGCCCGGTTCCTGATCGGCGTCGGCGAGGCCGCCTACGGCAGCGTCGGCCTCGCCGTCGTGCTCGCCGTCTTCGCCGCCCACCGGCGTGCGTCACTGACCGGCGCGTTCATGGCCGGCGGCTCGTTCGGCTCGGTCCTGGGCGTCGCGCTGGGCGGCGTGTTCGCGGCACAGTTCGGCTGGCGCTGGGCGTTCGGCGCCATGGGCGTCATCGGGCTGCTGCTCGCGGCGCTGTACCTGGTGCTCATCAACGAGGGCAAGCTCGCCCGGCACAAGGTCGACGACGAGGCCGGCACCGGTCCCGTGCTGGCCGCGGGCCAGCAGCGGGCCCGACTGTCCACCCTGTTCTCCACCCCGGCGGTCATCCTGGCCTATCTCGGCGGCGGCCTGCAGCTGTTCATCGCCGGCTCGCTGTTCGCGTGGCTGCCCAGCTACCTCAACCGGGCCCACGGCATGGTGCCGCAGCGCGCGGCCGGCATCGCCGCACTGCTCATCCTCGTCATGGGCGCCGGCATGATCGTCTGCGGCATGGTCACCGACCGGATGGGTCGCAGGAACCCGGCCGACAAGTGGACCACCGCGATCGTCTTCGCGGCCCTCACCCTGGTGCTGCTCGGCTCGGCCTTCGCGATGAAGCCCAGCGGGCTGCAACTGATCCTGATCGCCGTCGGCTGCTTCTTCGCCGCCGGCACCACCGGTCCCACCGGCGCGATGGTCGCCCGGCTGACGCACGAGTCGATCCGGGCCACCGCGTTCGGCACCTACACCTTCTTCAACAACCTGCTCGGCCTCGCCGCCGGCCCGATCGTGACCGGCATGCTCGCCGACCGGCTGGGCCTGGAGACCGCCATGCGCTACGTCCCGCTGATCTCGGTGCTCGCGATCGTCGCGCTGCTGGCCGGTCGCCGCGCCTACCCGTCCAGCCTCCGCAAGCTCGACGCCGCCGCCGGCGTGCAGCAGGGAGGCCCGGCATGAGCCGCAGCCCGGGCACGGTGATCGTCACCGTGCCCGGGCTGCGGGGCCCCGTCGACGAGCACTGGCAGACCCGGTTCGCCGCGCGGCGGCGGGACGTGCTGGCGGTGCCGCCGCTGGGACGCGACAACCCCAGCCTGGACGACCGGGTCGACGCGCTGCAGGAGACCGTCGAGACCGCCCGGGGATCGGTGGTCATCGTGGCGCACAGCGCCGGCGTGCTCACCACGGTGCACTGGGCGGCCCGCCGGCGCGGCTCGGCCCGGCGCGTCCGGGCGGCGCTGCTGGCCACCCCGCCGGACCTGGGCGCACCCCTGCCCGCGGAATACCCCGCACTGTCCGAACTGGCCGAACACGGCTGGCTGCCCATCCCGCTGCAGCCCCTGCGCTTTCCCAGCATCGTCGCGGCGAGCAGCAACGACCCGCTGGGCGACCCGGCCCGGGTCCGGGCGCTGGCCGACGCCTGGGGCAGCCGGTGGCACGACCTCGGCGCGGTCGGCCACCTCAATCCCGCTTCCGGCCACGGCGAATGGCCCGAAGCCGACTCGCTGGTCGCGCAACTGAGCACCATGGAGGCACCCCGATGACCCTGAACCTGGCCACGCTCCTGGAAGACAGCGCCCGCCGCCACCCCGGCCGCGACGCCGTGGTGCTCGGCGCCACCCGACTCACCTACGCCCAGGTCGACGCCGCCGCGAACCAGGTGGCCAACCTGCTGGCCGGCCGGGGCATCGGCCCCGGCGACAAGGTGGCACTGTCGTGCCCCAACCTGCCGTACTTCCCGGTGCTCTACTACGGCATCCTCAAGGCCGGCGCCACCGTCGTGCCGCTCAACGTGCTGCTCAAGGGGCGCGAGATCGCCTACCATCTCGCCGACGCCCAGGCGAAGGCGTACTTCTGCTTCGAGGGCACACCCGAGCTGGCGATGGGCGCCGAGGGGCACGCCGGCTTCCGGCAGGCGCCGGATTGCGAGCACTTCTTCGTGGTCACCGCGGACCCGGCCGCCGCGTCCCCGATCGACGGCGTGCCGACTCTCGGCCAGGCGCTGGCCGGACTGCCGACAGCGTTCGACACCGCGCGCACCGGCGAGACCGACACCGCGGTCATCCTGTACACCAGCGGCACGACCGGGCAGCCCAAGGGCGCCGAACTGTCCCACGCCAATCTGGTGTTCAACGCGCTGACCTGCAACCGCCTGTTCGGTTCGCTGCCCACGCTGCACGACCGGCACCTGATCACGCTGCCGCTGTTCCACTCGTTCGGATCGACGGTGCAGCTCAACGCCGGTTTCGCGGTCGGCTCCACGCTCGTGCTCATGCCCCGGTTCGTTCCGGAGTCGACGGTCGAGCTGCTGCTCACCGAGAAGATCACCTTCTTTGCGGGTGTGCCGACGATGTACTGGGGCCTGCTCGGCGCGCTGGCCGAGGGCGCGGACGTGGCGGAGATCGCCCGCAACCTGCGGGTGGCCGTCTCCGGTGGCGCGTCGCTGCCGGTGGAGATCACCAAGCGGTTCAAGGAGGCGTTCGGCGTCCAGATCCTCGAGGGGTACGGACTGTCGGAGACCTCGCCGGTGGCGACCTTCAGCGACCCCGAGCGCGACCCGCGTCCCGGCTCGATCGGCGTGCCGATCTGGGGCGTGGAGGTCGAGCTGGTCGACCCCGAGTGGAAGACGATCGAGGCCGTCGGCGAGGTCGGCGAGATTGCGATCCGCGGCCACAACATCATGAAGGGCTACCACAACAGGCCGGAGGCGACGGCCGAGGTGATGCGGGACGGCTGGTTCCGTACCGGCGACCTGGCCCGCCGCGACGAGGACGGCTTCTACTACATCGTCGACCGGGCCAAGGACATGATCATCCGGGGTGGCTTCAACGTGTACCCGCGCGAGATCGAAGAGGTCCTGCTGACCCACCCGGCGGTCTCGCTCGCCGCGGTCGTCGGCGTGCCGCACGACAGCCACGGCGAAGAGGTCAAAGCCTTCGTGATCAGAAGCGAGGGCACGCAGCTCACCGAGCGGGAACTCATCTCGTGGTGCCAGGAGACCATGGCCGCGTACAAATACCCGCGCGTGGTCGAGTTCGTCGAGTCACTGCCGATGACCGCCACCGGCAAGATCCTCAAGCGCGAACTGGCCGGCCGGTGACCACCACGGCCGTCCGCGCGACCCGGTGCCCGGGGACCTGCCCGGGCACCGGGGGTGCGGTGACGTCTGCCGGGCAGCGCCGATGACGATGACCGCACCCCGCGCGGCCGTCGCCGTCCCGGCCCCACGCCGACCCCACGCGCAGACCCTCGTACCCGCGCTGCTCGCCGTCGCGGCCGGGCTCGGCGGCGCCACCCTCGGCCACCGGCTCGTCCCGCAGGTCGGCGTCCTGACCTGGGCCGTCGGCCTCGGTGTCCTCGCCGCCAACCTCAACCTGCTGCCCGGCCCCAGCCGGACCATGCTCGGTCTGCTGACCAGAAAACTGCTCCGGGTGGGGGTGGCGCTGCTGGGAATCTCGGTGTCGTTCGCCGCCATCACCGCCCTCGGCGCGCCCGTGATCGCGATCGTGGCCACCATCCTCGTGGGCACCCTGGCCTTCACCACCTGGCTGGGCAACCGGATGCGAGTGGGCGCGGCCAGGAGCCTGCTGCTCGGCACCGGCGTCGCCATCTGCGGCGCATCGGCCATCGCCGCCATGGAGCAGACCGCGGGCGCCGACGAGGAGGACGTCACCGCCTCCATCGCGATGGTCACCCTGTTCGGCACCGTGGCCCTGATCGCGTTCCCGCTGCTGAGCGGTCCACTCGGGCTCAGCGGCCCGCAGTTCGGGGTGTGGACCGGAGCCAGCGTGCACGAGGTCGGCCAGGTCGTCGCCGCGGCCAGCCCCGCCGGCGCGGCCGTCGTCGCCACCGCGATCGTGGTGAAGCTGACCCGCGTACTGCTGCTCGCGCCCGTCGTCGCCACCGTCAGCGTCATCCGCAGGCTCACCACGCCCGCCGCCGGCGGCACCGCCCGGCCGCCGCTGGTGCCGCTGTTCGTCCTCGGCTTCCTCGGCTGCGCCGCGCTGCGCGGCACCGGCGCCATCCCGCCGTGGGCGCTCGAAGGGATCGGCACCGTACAGGTCGCGGCCCTCGGCGCCGCCCTGTTCGGCATGGGCGCCGGCGTGCACCTGACCTCACTGGTCAGAAAGAGCGGCCCGCTGCTGGTGGTCGCGGCAGTCTCGACGCTGTTCATCACCGTCCTCGCGCTCGCCGGAGTCCTGCTCTTCGTGCCGGGATCCTGACCGGCCCGGTCCCCCAGCTCATTTCGCACCACACCCCGATAGGAACTCCCGTGACAGCCCACTCCCGCTTCGACCTGTTCCGGCTCTCCGACGACCACCTGGCCGTCCGGGAGGCGGTACGCGCCATCGCCGTCGACAAGATCGCCCCGTACGCCGCGGAGGTGGACCGGACCGAGTCGTTCCCGCAGGCCGCACACGACGCACTGGTGGCCGGCGACTTCCACGCCCCCCACGTGCCCGAGGAGTACGGCGGCGTGGGCGCCGACGCGCTGGCGACCTGCATCGTGATCGAAGAGGTGGCCCGGGTGTGCGCCTCGTCCTCGCTCATCCCCGCCTGCAACGAGCTCGGCAGCCTGCCGCTCATCCTCGCCGGCTCCGCAGACCTCAAACACCGCTACCTGACCCCGCTGGCCCAGGGCCGCACCACCTTCTCCTACGGCCTGTCCGAGCGCGAGGCGGGCAGCGACATCGCGTCGATGCGGACCCGGGCCAGAGCCGTCGGCGACGAGTGGATCCTCAACGGCCAGAAATCCTGGATCACCAACGCCGGCGTCTCCGACTACTACACCGTGCTCGCCGTGACCGACCCCGACGGCCGTCGGGGCGCCAACGTCACCGCGTTCCTCGTGGAGAAGTCCGACCCCGGCTTCACCTTCGGCGCCAAGGAGCGCAAGCTCGGGATCAAGGGCTCACCGACCCGCGAGCTTCGCTTCGACGACGTGCGCCTGCCCGCCGACCGGGTCATCGGCAAGCCCGGCGACGGCATGAAGATCGCCCTGCGGACCCTCGACCACACCCGGGTCACCGTCGGCGCGCAGGCCGTCGGCATCGCGCAGGGCGCGCTGGACTGCGCGCTCGCGTACGTCCAGCAACGACAGCAGTTCGGCCAGCGGGTGGCCGACTTCCAGGTGGTGCAGTTCATGCTCGCCGACATGGCGATGGCGATCGAGACGGCCCGGCAACTGGTGTACGTCGCCGCCGCGAAATCGCAGCGCGAAGATCCCGACCTGTCGTTCTTCGGGGCCGCCGCCAAGTGCCATGCCTCGGACGTGGCCATGAAGGTGACCGTCGACGCGGTCCAGCTCCTCGGCGGATTCGGCTACACCCAGGACTTCCCGGCCGAGCGCATGATGCGCGACGCGAAGATCACGCAGATCTACGAGGGCACGAATCAAGTGCAGCGGATCGTCATGGCCAGGCAACTGCTCAAGGGTACTATCTGAGCCGTTGTCGCAGGTAGGCGCCATGATCTAGAGTTAGTTGATCTTTCGAACGGATTCGGTCGATCATGGCCTGTTTCGAACGGCACTCTGGGCAAATGCTGGCCCGTGAGCTAATAAATGTGACTTCGTCAATATATTGTCTTAAATGATCCTGCGATCATCTCTGGCGTCCCCGCTACAAAGTTCTTGCAGGTCAGAAGCCCGTACCGGTTCGCCCGGGCGGGCTTCTGCTGTAAGGCCTGATCCATGTGATCGTGAGCGCTTCGGGGGCGGAGTATTGCGAGAAGGCGTGGTGTGTCGGCATCTTGCCGTCGTTCCCGATAGGTCGCATGTCATGCGCCTGGCGCGCCGCAGAACGATTCTGCCAACGACCGGGCGGAGAGTCGCGCGATGAAGGCGGACGTGCGCTGATCGTCGGTGGCTGCGCCGGGGCTGGCACGTCCCTGATTGGGGCCACCTTGTCTGGGGCGGGGCGGGCTGTCCATTGTGGGCATGGTCCCTGAAAGCGGGGACCCCGCCCGGAATTGGATGCTGTTACCGTCATTGATGATCTGAAGTCTTCCGTTACGGCCATGCCGGGCTTTTTGCCCTTGCGGCCACGCATCGTTGCCGGGCGGCGATCGCAGGCGGCACAGGGAGTCCCGGCCGAGTGAGATGAGACCGATCAGGTAGTGCACGAGTACGGTGGTCAATGTGATTCAGATCGATATCCTTGTCAGTTCACCAATCTTCCTTGTCGGGCTCGTCGATACGCTGACCAGGGCCGGTATCCGGGTGGTCGCCGCGAGAACCTCGCCTGATGAGGAGCCGTCGTGGCTTGCCGACGCATTGCTCATCGATGTTGATGTGCTGGCCGGGCCCGGCGATCTGATCCACATTGCTGAGGCGGCCAGGTCCACGCCGGTCCTGGTGCTGGACAACCAGGCGGTCCCTGACGCGGCGCGGTATCTGCGGGCCGGCGCCGCAGGGGTCATTACCAAGCGGGCCTCGTCGGAGCGGATCGTCGGGGCGTTGCATGCCGTCATTCAGGGCGTGACGACATCGCTGTACATGGCCGCCGAGCCGGCCGGGACTGGGCGGCCGGCACCGGCCGGGTGCAGTGATTCGCTGAACTGCCGGCTGTCCGGGCGCGAGGTTCAGGTGCTGGGCCAGATTTCACGGGGCCTGACCCACGGGCAGATCGCCACGCGGCTGGGCATCAGCCCGCATACGGTCGACACGTACGTCAAACGGATCCGGGCCAAGCTCGGAGTGGGTAACAAGGCCGAGCTGACCCGGGTGGCGCTGGACGGCTGGCCCGGCGGCGGCCGGTCCACAACAACCGAGGCCAGCCCTCCCAGGCAAGCGCCACCGCCCGCGGTCGAGTCGCTGGCCCACACCACCGCACCACACCCGTGACCACCCGACACGCCCGCACAGTCCACAGCACCGGATTCGCCCCCGACGGCCATCAATCCGGTCCCGACCTGGCAACGGTAAAAACGTGGCAAAGAAGACCGCCCCGGCACCGCGAAGCCAGCACCAGAGGCGGGCCACCGGCAAACCACCGGCGGGCCACGCACGCCACCGTGGGCTGCGGACTGGTCTCCCGATACAAACGCACCGAGCGTTCACGCAGCTCAGCGGGATACTTCTGCATAGCTATAACGATGATCTACGAGGGTGTCCGGTTCGAGGAGGTTTCCCTGGTTTATCCTCGGGAGTGGAAGCGGCGGGGTGCGGCCCCGATGCCGATGCGCCGCATCTTCCGGGCGGACGCATGATCGAGGAACTGCTGGAGCCCGACGTGATCGCGGTGGAGGCCTTCGGCGACGTTCCCGGCGAGCCGATTTTCCCGGGCGAGGAGGCGCTGCTGGCAAATTCCGTGCCGGCTCGCCGCCAGGAGTTCGTCACCGCGCGTCGATGCGCCCGCGAGGCCCTCGGCCGGCTCGGCTTCTCGCCCGCGCCAATCGGGACCGGTCCGCGTCGGGAGCCGCTGTGGCCGCACGGGGTGGCGGGCGCGATCACCCACTGCGTCGGTTATCGGGCCGCGGCCATCACCACGAAACTGGCCGCCATCGGTATCGACGCCGAACCGAACGGACCGCTGCCCCCTGACGTCGCCGACCAGGTCACCACGGCAGGGGAGCCCGCCATGCTGGCCGAGCTGGCCGGGGCCTACCCGTCGATCCCCTGGGGCCGCGTGCTGTTTAGCGCCAAGGAATCGGTGTACAAGGCGTGGTATCCGCTCACCGGCCGCTGGCTTGGGTTCGAGGAGGCGGTCCTCACCATCGACCCGGCGGCCCGAACCTTCCGGGCACGCCTTCTGACCCGAGGCGAGCGCATGGACGGCGGAGTTCCGCTGACCGGCGTCGCCGGCCGGTTCCTGGTGACGGACCGCTTGATTCTCACCGCCGTCACGGTGGAGTGACGCGTCGCTGCCTCACGAGTCCCCCGAGGCGGGCAGGTCCTCGGCGAAACCCTCGAAGAGTTCCGACGGCCCTTCCATGAGGGCCGTCGAGCAGCACGCTCCGGGTGGACCCGCACGACGACCAGCCGGTCACGTGCCGATGTTCAGCCACTTGTCAGCCGAGTGCGTGTCCGGGAGCGCGCCCGGCGGACCACCGCGATCGCCGCCCGCCGCTCGGCCGATGAGTCGTCCACGACCCGTGCCACTCGGCCACCGGGCGGAGGATTTGCCGGGCCCGGTCGATCACGCGTGCTCCTACGCTGGTCAGCGTGGCGAGTCGGGTCGTACGCCGGAGCAGCCGCACACCGAGTTCGGCCTCGAGCGCGGTGATCGTCCAGCTGAATGCGGCCTGGGCGATCCCGAGCGCGACGGCGGCGTCGGTGAACGTTCCCTCATCAGCCACGGCGATGAGCGCGCGCAGCTGGACATCCGTAACCGAATTGTATGGCTTTGACGAGCAATGCATTTTGTGGATGGAGACCCCCCGCCCAGACTCGTGACATGAGCGTCGCAACGAAGGACGCGGCGACGGGCATCCAAGCCCCAGCCGACCCGGCCGGCCGGATTCGCAAGCGGGGATTGGTCACTGGCGTGCTCATCATGCTCGGCAGCGGTAACGGTAACCAGCCGCCAAATTCTGATCTTGCCTTGCTAAGTAACGGTGCGTGACGGCTGAGGCGTCGGCGATGCCACCAAGGCTGCACGCTCATGCCGATCAGTAGGTCGGCCTTCCTCCGCTCGGCACATCGGCTGGCGCGGTATCCGCGCGCTCGTCAAGGCGGAGGATCGTTTCCTCGATCTCCGCGCTCCGGCCGTTGGCGAACGAAACCTCCGTTCCTGTGATGGCGAATCCTGCCTTTCTGCAGCACCTTGAGCGATCCGATATTGTCACTCACGACGCGGGCGAACAGCGGCCGCACCGGATTCAACTCCAGGAGCAGGCCGAGCGCCCGACTGGCGATGCCCCGCCCCCAGAAGGATCTGTCGATCCAGTACGTGACCTCGGTGTCGCCCTCGATGACAAAGCTGGCGATGCTGCCGACAAAGCCGTCCGTCAAGTGTGAATCTGCCGCGATCCGAGCGACCAGCCGCCAGGCGGAACTTCGCCAGCTGGGATACGCTGCATGACCGGGGTTACCGCAGATCGCCCATCGGGCTGATCGGTTGCAGCGACGACCGGACGTTAATCCGATGTGGACAGATGAAGGTCAGGCGGCGGTGTTGGCCCTGAGGACAGCTCGGGTCGGGTCTGCTCGCTGTAGGGTGTCATCTGGAAGGTGACGAACCGCCAGCCGCGGTGGTTGTCGCGGCGCAGGACCTGGGTGGCCACGCCGGCGAGGGTGCGTTGACCGCCGTCGGGTGTTCGTAGCAGGTTGGTGAGCGGGCCGGTCATGACCGCGACGTCGCCGATGAGTCGGATGGTGATCTCGCCGCGGGTGATGCGGAGGTAGGGCCGGCGGTTGGCGGTGTGCTCCAGCAACTGCGTCTTGGTGTGGGTGATGCCGTGCGCGTGGGTGTGCACGAGCGTGTCGTCGAAGAGGTCATCGAGTGTCTCCAGATCCACGTCGACGAGCGCTCGTTGCCGGCGTCGCTCGATGGCGTGCAGCTCCGTGGTCACCTGCTCGTCGGGTGGCTGAACGGTGGTGCTCATGCGGGCTCCTGTCGGGTGCGGTGGGCGGTTCCGCCCGGCAGCGGCTCGGCGGAATCCCCCGGCGCCTCCGAAGCGACCTGCCGTTCGAAAACCAAGTCTGGGGTGTAGCTGGTGCTAGTCACGATTCACCTCCACGAGCGTCCGGTTGAACGTAGGCAACGTCGGCCGGACCGGCGCAGTCACCTGAACCGGGGGCCGTCACGGTGCCGCCGGAGCTGCCAGAATGAGCGGGCGGATTTCGACATCAGGCGGACCTACAAATCAGCCGGAAAGGGTGTGGCCTTGTGAATTTCAAGCGTCGGACGATCGTTTTCGAGGCAGCCGATATCGAGGCAGAGAGCGCGTTCTGGGCGGGACTCCTGGACGGCTCCGTCGAGGCGAAGGACGCCTGGCACAACGTCTGGGTCGACGGCGACTGGCACCTGGCGGTCCAGCTCGTGCCCGATCATGTGCCACCCGTGTGGCCCGACGGCGGACCGTCACAGCAGGTCCACCTCGACTTCTACCTCGAGGACCTCGAGGCCGCGCACGAGAAGACGCTCAAGTTGGGCGGGCGGCTGTTGAAGGCGGTCGATGATCCGGCCGCACGGAAGGGGTTCCGGGTCTACGCGGATCCGGCCGGCCACACCTTCTGCCTCTCCTGGCCGTAGGGCGGCCAACGGATCGGTAAGCGGTGCGGAGCGTTCTGCGGGGACACCGCACCGCTTCGGCCTGGCGTCAACTTCTTGGCAACACAGACGAGTGGGCCCGAGCCGACGGCGGTTAGCATGATCGAGGCGGCCGTCGAGTTCAGGGCGCGGCACCTCGACAGCTGGCTCCCGCGTCAGCTTCGTCCTTCAGCCGCTGGGCGAGCTGGGTGCGGGAGGAACCGGCCCCCCAGGAGATTGATGTGCTCGTAGACCCGGACGGACGGCGAGACGTAGCGGGTCGCTAGCCCACCCGTTTGTCGGCACTGATGTTCGGGTGCGTCGTCCACCAGCCGGCAGGGTGTCCCGGAAGGTGGCCAGTCCGAACGGGACGGCGCCCAGATATGTCGCCAGGACGCGGCGGAACTTCAGCGCCGGGTCCTCCTGGTAGGCGATCGCCGATACGTCCGCGAGCGTGGCACCGGGCCTCGCTGAGCGTGTACGCGACCGCTCGGGCCGGGAACGCCGAGTCGTGGCGGCGGCGGGTGAACCGCTCCTCCCGTGCGGCCGCGACGGGGCGGCCGTCGCAGACGAGCGCCGCCGCACTGTCGTGATAATAGGCGGAGATGCCCAGGACCAGCTCAGACATGCGACCGTCCCTCAGGTTTCGGCTCGGCTGGCCCCTTTGCGTGCCAGGAGTCCGGATGGTGCGTTCAGCGATCGGTATCCGGCCCGGATCCGGTCCCATGCGTCCGTGCTAGCCGTCGGCGCCTGCTGGGCCAGGTATCCGTCGATGGCGTCGGCCGCCCAGGCGGAGTGGCCGGTCGCGACGTTGTCGATGGTGTTGTGGATGTCGACGAACGCGGTACTGAAGCCGTGCTTCTTGAGCGACTGCCGGCCGCGGCGATAGTTGCCGCCGACCCCTGACAGCTCCATCGCCAGGTTCAGGCCGAGAATCTCCGGCTCGAACGTGCGCGGAAACCGGCCGATCGCCAGCCAGTAGACCGGCGTATCGAACGACTGGTCCCGGAACCCGGACCAGGTCGCGAACTCCGGCGAGCGAGTCGGTGGGAGGTCGATGCCCATCTCCCGCAACACGGCACGGTAGATCAGCGGATGGTTCAGGCTCAGGTCGCCGTTGCCGAGCTCGTCCCAGTAGGTGTCGAACAGGAAGTGCCCGCGCTCGGAGGAGGCGAGCTGATAGTCGGTGTGGCCGGTCAGCCAGGCACCGTCGATCAGGGTGAGCGGCGCCAGTTGCACGCTCGAGTCGATCAAGTCGGCGCGGTCCGGCAAGGGATCGCCCAGGCCGTTGTGGAACTCCATGTTGTGGAGGTCGTGCTGGTCGAGCAGCCAAGACCGCAGACCGTCCACCGGGTGCTCGTCCGGCAGCGACTGGGCGGACGACTCCATGCCCTGGCCGGACCTGGCGAGCCGCTCTTCCACGTATCGCAGCGCATACCGGCTGGTCGCCGGTGTGATCGTGCGCCGCAACAGACGGAGGTATGCCTGCCGGATGTCCGCGGGAGCGTCGCCGTCGTCGTGGGCGCTTTCCGAGGCCGGGCGGAGCATGATCCGCCGGGGCTGATGGGCGGGCGGTCGCCACCCTGCCCGCTGTGCGGGATCCGCGGGCAGCGCGTCGATCCATCGCTTGATCGTGTCCAGTTCGTTGTCCGGGAATATCCGGAACATCCGGCCCTTGTCCGACACGAGCTCGCCGGTCAGGCGGCTGGCCTCGGACCTGCCCGGCCGGATGAGGCGACTGTTCGCCAGCGCGGTCAGGAACGGGATCGGGTCGGTGCGCGCCTCGGAGAGCCACTCCTGCAGCGGCCGGCCCTGCACGCTGAACCGGTCGTGATAGACGGACGCCTCCCTAGCCCGGGACCGCACCAGCTCCGCCATCTCGAAACCCGGGTCGCGAGCGGCGTCCAGCTCCTGGGCCACCTCGTCGCACCAACGTCGCAGCGCGCCGAACGCCCAGGCGAAGCCGCGCTCGACCGCGGTCGCACCGGCCGTACCGGCTGATTCGACGAACGCGGCCGCCACGGCCCGAGCATCCTCGACCGCCGGCGGCCCGTCCGGCGTGCGCGCGCGGCTCGGATCCAGCGCGTCCCATCCGATCGCGTGCGGAAGCCGGGTCTGAACACCGTCGAGCGGCGGGAGCAGGCCGACCTCACGCAGGCAAAGGTCAAGACCGATGATCTCGCCCCGGTATGCGTCCGGGCGCCGGCTCATCGTCAACGCGACGGCCGGTAGGTAGAAGGACTGGTCGGCGATTCGGCGGTCCTGCGCCAGTTGGCTCGCCGGATGCGCATGCACGGCCACCCGGAGGTGTTGCATGAGAGAGAGGTAGACGCTGCCTCGGGACGCCCGCGGATGCCCGGCGCCGACGTCGCCCGCGAACAGGGAGAGCACCCACATGGTGACCGCTTCCTCGGCGTTGCCCGGCTCGCTCATCCACTGCAGCCAGGCGCCGGACAGCGAGGCCAAGGGGGCACACGCGAGGACCGCCCGGCGGACGAGCACGTCGGCGCGGCCCTCGCGTTCCGCCGCGGCGAAGAGTGCCTCGAAGCGCGAGCGTTGCGTGGCGGCCCAGGCGGCGACCGACGGCCCGAGGTCGGCCAGCGGGACCCGCGAACCGCGATCGTCGGCGCAGCCGCGGTCCAACTCCGCAACGATCGCGGCCCGCAGAGCGTCGGGCAGTGGCGTGCTCTCGGGGTCACACGCGCGGGCGAACACCGTCTGGATCGGCAGCGTCGTCGGGTCGTCTACCGCCTGATCAGAACATCCGGTAGATGGACGCATCGTGCTTCTTCCTCTTCCTACGTCGAAAACCTGGCAATCGCACGCAGAAGGGCCACCGCGAGCCACCTCCCTCGCACAGCGGGGAATGGTGCACGGCATTGCGGCAAGAAGCCGGCCGAACCTCCTGCCAAGAAACCTAACGCCGGGCCAGTGGGGGACCGTGTCCCGTAAAACAGCCCCCCGCCCCGCGCCCCTGGTCCGCGAAGCGGGCCGGGCGCCGCGTCGCCGGTTCACGTGACTGCGCTGGGCAGCCGGAGCTGCGTACGGTCGGTCAGTGTTCACGAGCGACGAGTGGCATTCACCCGGGTCGAACCGCCTCACGGATCGGGCCCGCCGAGGTCAGCCGACAGGCGTGCCCGGGCTTCGTCGAAGAGGACTCGGGAAAGGTGACGGTGAGATGATCGACCGCGAGCCCGGACGGATATGGCGCAACAGCCCGGCCGACGCCATCCTGCTCGGGATTTGCATCGTGCAGTTCGCAGGGACGATCGCGCTGGCCGTGCTGACGCCGGACGGGCTGTGGCCGCGGCTCGGCTCGGCGATCCTGGTCACCGCCATAATGACCTACTCGGTGCTCATCGTTAACCACATGTTCGTGCACCAGCCCTGGTTCACCGACGACCGGCTGAACGCGCTCGTGTCGTTGATGAACTCGGCGAACATCGCGCAGTCGGTACAGGCGTACCAGTTGAGTCACGTCCGCAACCACCACCGGTACAACAACGACCGCAAGCGCGACGGGGTCACCGCCGACCTCAGCTCCACTTACCGATACAGCCGGGACGACGACCACGCCCCGCTCTGGCGGTACCTGGTCTTCAGCCTCGCCGCCTCGGCCCGGGACTTCGTGGGCACCTGGGCGTCCTTGCGCCGGTTGTGCGGCGTCGGCCCGGCGGAGACCACGCTGCGAGGGTGGGCCGCCCGGCACCCGGACCGGCGCGCGGTCGAGCTCGCCCAGATCCGCTACGACCGCTTGGCACACGTGAGTTTCATCGTGCTGCTCGCCGTCCTCTCGTGGCAGTGGCTGCTGCTGTGCTACCTGCCGGCGGTAGCGGCCGCGTTTACCTGGGTCAACGTCCAGAACTACTACCGGCACTTCGGGGCGGATCCGGAGAGCCGGTACGCGAACTCCGTGAGCTACTACAGCCGGCTGTACAACCGGCTGACCTTCAACGACGGGCACCACCAGGAGCACCATCTGCGCCCCACGACGCACTGGACCCGGCTTCCCGAGGTCGCGGCGCAGTATCAGGAGCGGCTCGACGAGGCCGGTCGTGTCGTGTCCACGGTGCCGCCCGTGGTCGGCTTCCTGGACACCGGTCGCATTGGTCGCATCGCCCAACGCTCCTCAGCGACCCGAGCCACCCAATGAACCAGCCGGGCAGACGCCGAGGAGGGGAGCGGTAGTGCGGAATCTCGGCACGCCGGATGACCCGTACGACGTGATCGGGCTGGGCTTCGGACCGTCGAACATCGCACTCGCGATCGCTGCCCAGGAGATCGCGCCGGATCGCCGCTGCCTGTTCCTGGAGCGCTCCGGCGACACGCGCTGGCACGAGGGCATGCTCATCGACGGCGCCCGGATGCAGATCTCCTTCCTCAAGGACCTGGTGTCCCTGCGGAACCTGGCCAGCCCATTCACCTTCCTCCAGTACGAGAAGGCCAAGGGGCGGCTGGAGAGGTTCGTGAACCTCGCCGAGTTCCGGCCGACCCGGCTGGAGTTCCAGGACTACCTGAGGTGGGTCGCCGCACAGTTCGCCGGCATGGTGCGCTACCGCTCCGCGGTCCGCGCGGTGACCGCGGTCCGCGACGACGACGGCACGCTGTCGCTGTTCCGGGTGACCGCGACCGACACCGCGACCGGCGGCGTCGTCGAGTACCACGCCCGCAACATCGTGCACGCGCTCGGCGGCGTACCCCGCGTGCCGGAGGCGGTGACGCTCGGCCCGACCGTGGTGCACTCCAGCGCGTTCCTGCCAACGGTCCCCGAGACGTTCACCGACCGCGACCGCGAGTGGGAGTTCGCGGTCGCCGGCGACGGGCAAAGCGCCGGCGAGATCACCCACTACCTGCTGGATCGGTACCGCAACGCCCGCGTGCACCTGATCCTGCCGGGGTACTCGCTGCGTGCCACCGACAACAACCCGTTCGCGAACGAGCAGTTCTTCGAGGCCAACGCCGCCGACTTCCACTCCCGCAACGAGGCGAACCGGCGCGACTACTACGCCGGCCTGCGAACCACCAACTACGGCGTGGTGGAGGCGAGTTTTCTCGACGAGCTGTACCGGCTGGTCTACGCCGACGAGGTCCGCGGCCGCACCCGCCTCGTGGTGCACGACGGCTCCCGGCTGACCGGGGCGGAGGCCGGGGCCGACGGCACGGGCATCCGGATCGGGGTCGACGCCCGCTTCGGCGGCGAGGCCCGCGTGCTCCGAGTTGACGGCCTGGTGCTGGCCACCGGGTACCGGCGCGAACTGGACTCGGGGATGTACCGCGACGTCCTTCCCTACCTGGACACCGACGCCGACGGCCGACTGGCGGTTTCCCGTGAACACCGCGTGCGCACGACCGACGAGCTGACCTGCGGCCTGTACGTGCAGGGCTTCGCCGAGGCGACGCACGGGCTCGGCGACACGCTGTTGTCGCTGCTGCCCTTCCGGTCCAAGCAGATCATCACAGCCATCGCCAAGGACGGTGGTTCGCTGGCCCGCGCGTTCCCGCCGGCGGGGCACGACGCCGGCCCGGCCGCCGCGACGCTGCTGGCGCTGATCGAGCGATGCGGCTCCGGAACGCTGGTGAGCGCCGGTGCGGGGGAGTTCCCGGTCGCGACCCGGCTGCCGCTGGTGCTGGATCGCGACCGCGGTCGCAACGGCGTCCTGTTCGGGGTGCTCGACCGGACCGATCCGCAGCTGCCGCTGCTGGACGGCGGCAAGGTGCTGGCGATATTCCAGCCGGACGGGGCACCGCCCGGCGAGCCGCAAGCCGGGGACTCGATGTTGATCGAGGTTCGCGGATGCGCCCGGGTGGTGACCGACCGGGACCGACTTGTGGGGCACCTGGCTCGCGTCGACCCGGCGGATTCCGGGCCGGCCGCACGCGCCGACGGTTCGGTCCGGATCGAGATCGAGATCGAGGCCCTTTCCGGCCGGTTCCCCCTGTCATCGGAGCCGCGTGCGGCCGAGAGCGAGAGCGAGAGGCAGTCATGACCGACGCCGACGAGATGTACGTGATCGTTCGCAACGACGAGGAGCAGTACTCGATCTGGCGGTCGGGTCGGCCGGTACCGGCCGGGTGGGAGCAGGTCGGCGAGCCGGCGTCCCGGGATGACTGTCTGGCGCGCATCGGCGAGTTGTGGACGGACATGCGCCCGGCCAGCCTGCGGGCCGCCATGAGCGCCTCCGCTGAGGAGCAGAGGACGCACAGTGGCTGAGCCAGAGTACGCGACCGGGTCTCCAGCCAGCTCCTACCTCCCCGTCGGTCTCCACTCGTACTGCTGAGCAGCAATGACGACAGCGAATGATGAGGAAGTGGCGTTAGTGGATCAGAAGCCAGCCGCACGGCCCAACGTCCTGCGCCGGTCGTGCACGTTGCTGCTCGCCGCCTTCCGCGCCCATCCGGGTCCAATGAGCTGGGGGCTGGTCGCCGCGATGCTGTACGGAGCGGGACTGACCGTCTGGTCCGTCGCGCTCGGCGAGCTGGTCAACCGCGTGGTGATACCGAGGTTCGAGGGCGGCCAGGTGGCCACCGGCACCGCCGTCGCCGTGGTCCTGGTCGTGCTCGCGATCGGCGTGGTCAAGGGCACGGCGGCGCTGATCCTGCGATGGACTGCCGCCTCGACCCGGGCCCGGTTCGATGCCACCCTGCGGGAGGCCGTGGTCGAGCGGTACGACGCGTTGCCGATCGCCTACCATCGGGCCCACCCGACCGGCGAGAAGCTGGCGCACGTGACCAGCGACCCGGAGACGGCCGCGGACCTGCCGGCCCGAGTGCCGCAGGTACTCGGCATGTTCCTGATGTTCCTGGTCACCGCCGGCTGGATGCTGGCGGTGGACCCGATCCTGGCAGTGGTCGGCGGTGCCTCGATCCCGGCGCTGCTGCTGGTCAACTCCGTGTATCAGAAACGGGTCGAAAAGCTCGCCGTGGAGGCCCAGGAGCGGATGGGGCGGGTGACCGCGGTCGCCCATGAGAGTTTCGACGGCGCGTTCCTGGTGAAGACGCTCGGCCGGGACCGCGAAGAGCGGGACAGGTTCGACGCCGAATCGGCCCGTCTCCGCGATGCGAACATCAAGCTGGCCGGTCGGGAATGGCTGATGAACGAGCTGTTCGACCTGATCCCGGCCGCCACGTCGCTGATCATCCTGGTGATCGGGGCATGGCGGGTGAACAGCGGCGCGATCACGGTCGGCCAGCTGGTCAGCTTCGTCAGCCTGTTTGCCCTGCTGGCGGTGCCGCTCAGCGTTATCGGCAACGTGCTGGCCCACGTGCCGCACGTGCTGGCGGGGTACGGCCGGGTGCAGAAGGTGCTCGGCGAGACGCCTCCGCCGGCCGTGGTGGATCCGCAACCGCTGCCGACGGGTCCGCTCGGCCTCAGCGTCCGCGGTCTCGGCTTCGCCTACCCGGACGGCCCGGTGGTCCTTTCGGATGTGAGCTTCGACGTCCCGGCCGGCGCGACCGTCGCGATCACCGGGAGTACCGGGTCGGGTAAGAGCACGCTGCTGCTGGCGCTGGCCGGCCTGCTGCCCCCGACCGGCGGCACGGTGCTACTGAACGGGGTCGACCTGTACCGGGTCGCCGCAGCCGACCGGGCGGCGGCCTGTGCGGCGGTCTTCCAGGAGCCGTTCCTGTTCGCCGGCACGCTGGCCCAGAACGTCCGGCTCGACTTCGACCGCACCCCGTCGGAAGCACCCGCGGACGCCGACCGGGAGCGGCTGGACGAGGCGCTCCGCCTCGCCCGGGCCACCGCCATCGTCGAGCGCCAGCCGGACGGGCTGGCGACTCGGGTCGGCGAGCGTGGGGTGAGGCTGTCCGGCGGCGAACGACAACGCCTCGCGCTGGCCCGGGCCCTGGTCCGTCAGCCCCGGGTGCTGCTGCTGGACGAAGCCACGTCCGCGGTGGACGCGACCACCCAGCAGGAGATCATGAGCGGGCTGGCCACCAGCCTGCCGTCCACCACCACGATCGTCGTCACCACCAGCGCCGCGACGCTGGCCGGGGCCGACGCGGTCGTGTACCTCGACAGCGGCCGCGTGGCCGGTGTCGGCGCCCATGGGGACCTGCTCCGGATCGACGACTACGACCGGCTGATCCGGGGATTCGAGCGAGAGCAGGTAGCGGCATGAGTGCGTTCGTGATCGATCCCGACGGTATTTCCGGGTCGACGCCCGCGGTGCTTCGGCGCGGCCTCGCCGCCATCCCGGAGATCCGCGACGGCCTGGCCCTGACGATCGTCCTCGCACTGGTCGGCGGGTTCGGCCGGCTGGCCGTACCGGTCCTCGTCCAGCAGCTCCTCGACCGGGGACTCAGCAACGGGCGCATCGACGTCGGTCAACTGGTTCGCCTGGGCGCGCTGGCGGGGGTGGCGGTGCTGGGTACCGCCCTGGTCAACTGGGTGAGCCTGCTGCGCCTTGCGGTTGCCAGCGAGCGCGCACTGTGCGGGCTGCGGGTCCGCGCCTTCGGCCACGTACACCGGCTCAGCGTGGCGTACCACTCGGCCGAGACGCGCGGGAAGCTGGTGTCCCGGGTGACCTCCGACGTCGGGACCCTCGGCCAGTTCCTGCAGTGGGGCGGCATCGCCTGGGTGGTGAACGGCGCCGCTATGCTGGCTGCCCTCGTCGGCATGCTGTACTACGACGTCTGGCTGACACTGGTCACGGTTGCGCTGATCCTGCCGATGGTCGTCCTCATCAACGTGCTGACCCGGCGCCTCGGGCCCACGCACTCCGCGGTCCGGGGCCGGGTCGCCGATGTGCTCACGGTGACCTCGGAGACGATCCAGGGTACGGCCGTCATCCGCGCCTACGGCATCTCGGAGCCGAGCCTGCGGCGGACCACGGCGACCATCCGCCGCTGGCGGGACACGAAGGCTCGCGCCGGCCATCTGGGCAGCGTGCTGTTCTCCCTCTCCGAGCTGTTCGCCGCGATCGTGGCGGTCGGCGTCGTCGCGGTGGGCCTGGCGATCGGCCCGTCGACCGGGCACACCGCCGGCGAGCTGGTCGCGTTCCTCCTGCTGGTGACCCTGTTCATGGGGCCGGTGGGGCAGTTCACTCAGGTCATCGACTTCGCGCAGACTGCCGCGGCCGGCTGGCGACGGGTGCTGGCACTGCTGGACATCGTCGAGGACGTCACCGAGCCGGTCGACGGCCGGCAGCTGCCGGCCAGCCCGCCGGAGGTGGTCGTACGGAATGTCACCTTCAGCTACCCGAACGCCGGCACGGCCCTGACCGACGTGTCGTTCGAAGTGCCGGCCGGTCGCCAGGTCGCGCTGGTCGGCGCCACCGGATCGGGCAAGACGACGCTGACGAAGCTGATCGCCCGGCTGGCCGACCCGGACCGCGGCCAGATCCTGATCGGCGGCGTGGACACACGGGAGATCGCGACCGAGTCGCTGCGCTCGCGCGTGGTGGTCGTGCCGCAGGAACCGTTCCTTTTCGACACCACGGTCGAGGAGAACGTCCGGTACGGGCGACCGTCCGCCACCCGTGCCGACGTCGAGCGGGCCTTCCACGATCTGGGTGCGGAAGCGTTCCTCGCCGGCCTGCCGAGCGGCCTGGACACCCCGGTCGGGCAGCGCGGCGAGAGCCTGTCCGCGGGCGAGCGGCAGCTGGTCGCGCTGGCCCGCGCGCACCTGGCCGACCCGGCCTGCCTGATCCTCGACGAGGCGACCTCGGCCGTGGACCCGCAGATCGAGCTGACGCTCATCGAGGCGTTGCGCCGGCTCACCGCGGGCCGCACGTCGTTGACCGTCGCGCACCGGCTGGCCACCGCCGAACGGGCCGACGAGGTGATCGTGCTCGACGGCGGCCGGCTGGTGGAACGCGGCCGGCACGACGAGCTGCTCGCGGCGGGCGGTGTCTACACCGGCTTGTACGACAGCTGGCGGCGATCCACGGCCGCCGGCACGGTCGCCTGACCCGAACGCTTCATCTCTACAGCACGGAAAGAGGTAGGCGATCGATGTCCGATCTCTGCGTACATCAGTTGATCGAAGCCCAGGCGGCGCGCACCCCGGACGCGCCGGCGATCATGTCCGGTGACGGTGTCCTGAGCTTCCGCCAGCTCGACGAGCGGGCCGGCGAGCTGGCCGACCGGCTCGCTGTGCGCGGTGTGCGGCCGGAGGTCCGGGTCGGGGTCGCCGTCGAACAGTCCGCCCGCTGGCTGGTGACATTGCTCGCGGTGTGGAAGGCCGGTGGCGTCTACGTTCCTCTGGACGCCGCGCTGCCCGCCGGGCTGGTGGCGGGGATGCTTGCCGACGCCGAGGTGGAGCTGGTGATCCGCGGTGGACCGGAGAGAACGTTCGACGGTGCCGGGTTCTCGGTGGTCGACCTGGCCGACCTCATGGCCGAACCGGCCGGCTCGGCCGAACCGGACCCGACTGGTGCCCGGCCGGCGCTGTGGCCCGGCAATCTCGCGTACTGCGCCTTCACCTCCGGCTCGACCGGCCGGCCGAAGGCCGTCGGGGTCTCGCATGCCAGCCTGGCCGAACACGCCGCTGCGATCCAGGCGGAGCTGGGCCTACGGTCGTCCGACCGGTTCCTGCAGTTCACCTCGATGCACATCGACGCCTCGCTGGAGGAGGTGCTGCCGGCATGGCTGGCCGGCGCCGCGGTCGTGCTGCCGGACACGCCCCGGCCGACGAGCGTCGAGCTGACCGACGTGATGAAGGCCCGCGGGGCGACCATGGTGAGCCTCCCGAGCAACTACTGGCACCAGTGGGCGGACGACCTCGTCGCCGGGATCGTGTCGCTGCCCGACAGCCTGCGTACCGTGTTCGTCGGCGGGGACAAGCTGCGGATGGACCGGCTCGCCCTCTGGATGGAGGCGGTCGGCTCGCGGCCCGTGGACTTCGTCGCCGACTACGGGCCCACCGAGACCACGATCAGCTGCACCACCTACCGGCCGGACCCGGCGAACCTGCCGGACGTCGGACTCGTGCCGATCGGCCGACCACTGCCCGGGGTGACCGTGCACCTGCTCGACGACGAGCTGGCGCCGGTGGCCGACGGGGAACCCGGGGACGTGTGGATCGCCGGCTTCGGGCTGGCCCGCGGCTATCTGGGTGCGCCGTCCACCACCGCCGACCGGTTCTGGCCGGACCCGTTCGGGCCGCCCGGCGCCCGGATGTACCGGACCGGTGACCGGGCCAACCGGATGCCGGACGGGAACCTGCAGTTCCTCGGCCGGTCCGACCGCCAGGTCAAGATTCGCGGGTTCCGGGTCGAGCCCGGCCAGGTGGAGAACGCGGTGCGGGCCTGCGCCGGCGTACGCGACGCCGTCGTGGTCGCGGCCGACGACCCGGTTTCCGGCGCCCGGCTGATCGCCTACGTCGAGGGGGAACACACGCCGGCCGCGGACGCAGCGCTCCGCGCCGAACTGGCCGACCGGCTGCCCGCCGTCATGCTCCCGCGGACCATCGTCTGGCTGGACCGGATCCCGCGATCCCCGCTGAACCGAAAAGTCCTGCCGTCCGAGCTGCCGCCACCACCACCCGCCGACCCCGCCGTGGAAGACGCGGCCATGTCCTCCGGTGTGGAAGGCGTCGTCGCGCGACTCGTCGCCGACGTGCTGGGCCGGCCGGCCGGCGCCGACGAGGACTTCTTCGCGGCCGGCGGCGACTCCCTGCGCGGTCTGCAACTGCTCAGCGGCATCGCCCGGGCCACCGGTGCGGCTCTATCGTTCAACGAGCTGCGCTCCGCCCCAACCGTGACCGCCCTCGCCGCGCTGGTCAAGGGGACCAGCCGGCGAGACACCGGCGGCGGAGTCGTCGCGGCGTCCGGCGAGCACGACGAATGGCGGCCGGCCTCGCGCGGCCAGGCAGCGCTGTGGTACCTGGACCGGCTGCAGCAGGGTGTCGCGACCTACGCCGTACCCCTCGGATACTGGATTTCCGGACCGCTCGATATCGAGCGGATGGATGCCGCGCTCACCGCGCTGGTGGAGCGGCACGAGGCGTTGCGGACCACCCTCGCGGAACGGGACGGCCGCGTCTGGTCCCGGCTCCAGCCGCCAGAGCCGGTCCGTACCGAGGTGAGATCCGTCGCCGACCGGGCGGCCGCGGCGCGCCTGGCCGAGGCCGAGGCGGCCCGGCCGTTCGACCTGTCCGCCGGACCGCTGGTGCGGTCCTGCTGCTACCGGGTCGACGACGAGCAGCACCTGTGGTTGCTCAATGTGCACCACAGCGTCTTTGACGCATGGTCGCTGGGAGTGTTCTGGCGAGAGTTCGCCGCGCTGTACCAGGACCGCCCGCTGCCTTCGCCGTCCGTGCGGTTCGCCGACTATGTGGCCTGGCAGGAGCGCTGGCTGGGCTCGGAGGAGGCGGCCGGGCAGCGGCGGTACTGGGTGGAGCAGCTCGACGGCGACGCGCCGGTGCTGGAACCCGGTCGGCCGACCGGGGCGGAGGGGCAGGCCGGGTTCTCGATACCGCTCGACCTCGCCGGCGTCGGCCTGGCCGCGGTGGAGCGGGTGGCCCGCGCTTATGGATCTACTCCGTTCGGCGTGTTGCTGGCCGGCTTCCTCGGCACGCTGCACCGGATGACCGGCGGCGCCGACGACGTGGTGGTCGGGGTCCCGATGGCCGGCCGGGTCCGGCCCGGTACCGAGGACCTGATCGGCTACCTGGTCAACACCGTGCCGCTGCGGATGCGATTCACCCCCGGCATGCGCTTCCGGGACCTGGTGGAGCGCACCGACGCGGCGCTGGCCGAGGCGCTGTCCCGGCAGGACCTGCCGTTCGTGGAGATGGTCGGCGGTCGTTCCCCCGGCGGGGCCGACAACCCCGTCTTCCAGACCATGTTCGTCCTCGAGTCCACCCCGATGGACGGCGGCGGCGAGATCGACGGCCTTCAGATCACCGAGCAGCAGATCCACTCCGGTACCGCCAAGGTCGCGCTGACCTGCACGATGCGGCTGGACGACGGGACGCTGGTCGGCGAGGTGGAGTACGCCACCCGCCGGTTTGACCGCCCGTCCGCCGGCCGCTGGCAGGAAGCCTTGCTGACGCTCCTCGCATCGGCACTGGCGGACCCGGCGGCCCAGCTGGCCGAGCTGCCGCTCTTGCCGGCCGCCTCGGCCACCGCCCAGCTGGCCGCGATCAACGCCGGCCACGAGGACCGCGGCGCCGCCCGGACGCTGCTGCACGATGGTTTCCATGCCGCGCTGGCCCGAGACCCGGACGCGGTGGCCGTGCAGGCGTGGACGAGCTCGGTCAGCTACGCCGACCTGGACGCTCGCGCCGAGGCGGTGGCGACCGCGCTGGCGGCCGCTGGCATCGGGCCGGAGTCCCTGGTCGGGGTGTGCGTCCCGCGCTCGGTGGAGTCGATCGCGGCGCTTCTCGGGGTACTCCGCGCGGGTGCCGGCTTCGTACCGCTGGATGCCGGCTACCCGGCCGAACGCCTGCGCTGGATAGCCGCCGACTGCAAGATGGCGGCGGTGATCGCCGCGGGGCCGCCGCCGGCCGGCCTGGAGGGCCTGCCGATCGTCGACACGGCCACGCCGATCGTCGACACGGCCGCGCCGATCGTCGACACGGCCGCGCCGATCGTCGACGCGGCCGCGCCGGACCGGAGGCACCGTCGGATCCACCCGCGGAACACGGCCTTCGTCTACTACACGTCCGGGTCCACGGGCCGGCCCAAGGGCGTCGTCATCGACCACGGCTGCGCGGCGTCCCGGGTGGAGTGGATCGCCCGGCGGTACGAGCTCGAGCCCGGCCGGCGAGTCGTGCACAAGACGCCGTTGATCTTCGACGTCGCGATCTGGGAGATCTTCGCGACGCTCGGCGCCGGCGCCACCGTCGAGCTGGCCGAGGCGGGCTCGGAGACGGACGTGCCGTACCTGGCCGAGCTGCTCGCCGAGCCGGGCACGGTGCTGGCCCACTTCGTACCGTCGATGCTGGACATGTACCTGGCCACCGTTCCGGCCACCAAGTACCCGGACCTCGGCTGCGTGCAGACCTCCGGCGAGGCGGTGCCGGCGGCGCTACTGGAGCGGTTCGCCGCCCACTTCGATCTCGACCTGCACAACGCGTACGGGCAGACGGAGACCTCGGAGGTCGCGCTCTGGACCGGGCGCGCCTGGCCGGCCGGCGGCGGCGTCCCGATGGGCCGGGCGGTCAACGGCTACCGGCTGTACGTGCTGGACGAAGCGCTCCGGCCGATCCCGCCGGGCGTGGTCGGCGAGCTGTACGTCGCCGGCGTGGACGGCCTGGCCCGCGGCTACCTCGGACAGCCGGAGCTGACGGCGCAACGGTTCCTGCCGCACCCCTGCCCGGTGGTGCCGGGGGAGCGGCTGTACCGCACCGGTGACCTCGCCAGCTCCGACGACGACGGCGTGCTGCACTACGCCGGCCGGGCGGACAACCAGGCCAAGGTCAGGGGCGTACGGGTGGAGCCCGGCGAGATCGAGGCGGTGCTGGACAGCCACCCGGCGGTCGAGCGGGCGGTGGTGGCGATCCGGGAGGACGAGCCCGGCGTCAAGGAGATCGTGGCCTATGTGGTCGGGCCGGACGCCTTCATCCCCGAGGTCGCCGAGTATCTGGCCGGGTACCTGTCCCAGTATCTGCTGCCGGCGGTGTACGTGAAGCTGGATGCCCTGCCGCTGACCCCGTCCGGCAAGGTGGACCGGCAGGCGCTGCCCGTTCCCACCATCCGGGACCGGGAGGCCCGGACCGGTGTCTCGGAGGTCACCTCGGTGATCGAGGCGGAGGTCGCCGAGGTGTGGTGCGACCTGCTGCAGGTCAACCAGGTCGGACGCAACCAGAACTTCTTCTCGGTCGGCGGCACCTCACTGTCGGCCCTGCAGATGTTACACCGAATCAAGACCCGGTTCGGGACATCGATCACCGTCCGGCAGTTCTTCGACGCACCGACGATCGCCGGCGTGGCCGGGTACGTGGAGACGGCGCTGGCCGCCGAGGTGGCCACGATGTCCGACGACGACGCCGAGCCGCTCGGCGATACGGGAGGGGTCAGCCGATGACCACGTTGGACGCGAACAAGCAGCGGCTGCTCATGAAGTTGCTGCGCGAGCGGGCCACCGCGGTCGCCGTGCCGCGCATCACCCCGGTGCCGCCGGGGACCGCCGTTCCGCTCAACCCGTCGCAGGCGGGGATCTGGTTCTCCTGCCGGCAGTACCCGGACAGCAGCGAGTACAGCATTCCGGACCTGCAGGTCATGGAGCGGGCGCTGGACCAATCGACACTGCGCGCCGCCACGGCGGAGGTGATGGCCCGGCACGACATCCTGCGAGTGCGGATGTTCGAGCGCGACGGTGTCCCGATGCAGCAGGACTGCGGCCTCATCGAGCCGCCGGTGACCTGGCACGACCTGCGGCACCTGCCGGCGGACGAGGCGGCGGCGCGCGCCATCGAGATCAGCAACCGGGCCGCCCAGCGTCCGATCCCGCTCGACGAGCCGTGCTTCTTCACGATCATCGGATTCGCGTTGCCCGGCGAGCGCACCATGCTGGCGACCAACTTCCACCACCTGGTCGCCGACGGACTCTCCCGGGAGCAGGTCGTCCGGGAGTTGAACGCGTTGCTCGCCGGCCGGACACTCGACCCGCCCCCGGCGGTCGGCTTCCTCGACTACGTGGCCTGGGAACGCGAGAACACCGACGAGGCGAGGGTCCAGCGCGATTTGGCCTACTGGACCCACAATCTGACCGGTCATCTGCCGGTGCTGGACCTGCCGAGGGACCATCCCCGGCCGGCCCGAGCCAGCCGCGCCGCATCCACCGTGCCGGTCACGATTCCCGGTTCGTTGCTGACTCGGCTGCAGCGGCTGGCGGCAGACGACGGGGTCACCGTGTTCGTTGTCGTCCTCGCCGCGTACAAGCTGTTCCTGGCCCGGATGGCGGGGCAGCAGGACATCCTCGTCGGCGTCCCGCTGGCCGGCCGGGACCAAGAGGTCGCCGAGTCGATGGTGGGCTGCTTCGTGCGGACGGTGCCGATGCGCACCGACTTGTCCGGCGACCCGACGTTCCGCGAGGTCGTCCGCCGGGTGCACGAGGCATTCCTGGAGGCCCACGACCATCAGGCCGTACCGTACGCCCGGGTGGTGGCCGAACTGGGGTTGCCCCGGCTGTCCGGGGTGCACCAGGTGTTCCAGACCATCGTCACGCTGCTGCAGCCGGTCGGCGGCTCGGGCCGGGCGGCCGAGAAGAGTGTGGCGCTGAACACGAACGCCATGCCGGTAGACCTGGCCCTGATCCTGCACCCGGACGGCGACGCGCTCGACGGCATCATGTTGTACTCGGGCGACCTGTTCGACCGGGGGACCGCGCTCCGATACGCAGGTGTTTTCGAGCATCTGCTGGCCGCGGCCGCCGAGCGGCCGGACGCGCGAGCGTTCGAGCTGCCGCTGCTGTCGCAGGCAGAGCGAGAGCGCGTGCTGCACGGGCTCAACCGGGACGTCCGGCCGGACGTCGCGTACTGCACGCTGGCGCAGCCGTTCGAGGAGCAGGTCCGGCGCGCCCCGGACGCGATCGCGGTGTGCGGTGCCGAGGGCCAGTTCAGCTACGCCGAGTTGAACGCCCGGGCCAACCGGCTGGCGTGGTTCCTGCGCGACACCGGGGTCGGTCCGGGAAACGTCGTGGCGCTGTGCCTTTCCCCTGGGGTCGACCAGACGGTCGCGCTGCTTGCCGCGGCTAAGGTCGGCGCCCCGTACGTAACGCTCGATCCGGAGGAGGGCCGGCTCGGGGCGATGCTGGACGGTGCCGCCCCGGCTGCGGTGATCATTGACGGGTCGACGGCGGGCCGCGTGCCGGCAGGACCGTGGCAGGTGCACTCGTTTGCGGAGTCCGGCCGGTGGGCCGGGGCGCCCGCCGACGACCTGCCGGTCGAGGCAACCGGGTACGACCTGCTGTGCCTGCGCTACACGGCGCACGCCACCGACCGGCCGGCCGCGATCGCCTACCCGGTCGAGGGGGCGCTGGCCGAGCTGGCGCAACTTCAGCACGACCATCCCCTCGGTGCCGGCGACGTGGCGCTCCTGGCGACGCCCGAGGACTGCTTCTGGCCGCTGTCGCAGGGTGCGACGGTCGCGTTGGCGCCGCCAGCGGTGCACCGGGACCCGCGGCGGCTGGCGGACTATGTGGAGGCGTACGGCGTCACGACGCTGTCGGTCGTGCCGTCGATGGTGCCGGACGTGGCCGGGTTCCCGGGCGACCTCGTCGCCGGCTACGGGCCGGCCGAGACCGGACGGGTCACCGACCAGGGCCGGCCGGCCGGCCACCGCGCCCTCTACGTGCTGGACGAGGCGCTGGCGCCGGTGCCGATCGGCGTGGTCGGCGAGCTCTACGTCGGCGGCGAGATCGGCCTCGCCCGCGGATACCACCAGCGGCCGGCGCTGACCGCGCACCGGTTCGTGGCCGACCCGTTCGCTGCCCCCGGCGCCCGCATGTTCCGCACCGGCGAGCTCTGCCGGCACCGGGAGGACGGCGTGCTGGAGCACCTTGGCCCGATCGACCGGCAGGTCCGTATCCACGGCCTGCGCGTCGAGTCGGCCGAGATCGAGGCGGCCTTCACCGACCAGGACGGCGTGCGGCGCGCCGTCGTGACCGCGGCGCCGGACGGCGGCCTCGCCGCCTTCGTGGTGCCGGACGGGGAACGTGAGCTGTCCGGGAGAAGACTCGTCGATGGCGCCGCCGCGCGGCTGCCGGAGTACCTGATGCCGGCAACCGTCACGGTAGTGGAGGAGATCCCCCGGAGGGGCAGCGGCGAGATCGACGTGGCCGCGCTGCTCGACCTCCGGGACCGCGACACGGAAGCTGACCGCACCGACGCACCCGAGACCGAGATGGAGGCGCGGCTGGCCGGGATTTTCTGTCGGGTCCTGCGCCGGGACTCGGTCTCGGTCACCGAGAGCTTCTTCAACATGGGTGGCCACTCGCTGCTGGTCTTCAAGCTGATCGAGGAATGCGCGAGCGAGTTCGGGCTGAAGCCGAGCGTCCTGGACGTGTTCACCGGCCCGACGGTCCGCGCGCTGGCGGCGACGCTGGGCGCGATGCGACCTGCAGCGGGCGTGGACGCGCTGGTGAGCCTGGTCGAGCACCCGGGCGCGCCGCTGGTGGTCTTCGTGCACGCCGCGAGCGGTTCGGTGCTGCCGTTCTACCAGGTGGCCAAGCGGCTCGGGCGGGAGTTCGCGGTGTACGCGCTTCAGTCGCCGCCGGACGGTCCGCCGGCGTCGATCGAGGAGATCGCGGCCCGCTACGTGGACGAGGTCGACGCGGTACGCGGCGTCGCCCCGGTCGTGGTCGCCGGCTGGTCGATGGGCGGCGCCGTGGCGCTGGAGATGGCCCGCCGCTGGCTGCATCGCAACGAGCGGGTCGCCGCGACCCTGCTGCTGGACACCTGGGCGCCGCCCGCGTTCATGTCCGCGGCGGCGGACGCGGCCCAGGTCCGGGCTTCGGTCCTGGCGCTGGACGTGCTGCGCCTGGAGGGGGCCGACGCCACCCCGGCGACGCAGGCCGAGCTGGCCGAGACCGTCGAACGCAACCGCGCGGCGTTCCTCGACTACCGGCCGGAGTACTACCCGGCCGAGGTGGACCTCCTGCGCGCGAGCGACCCGCTGCCCGCCGACGCGCCGCCGTTCCCGGCCGGCTACATGGACGGCGACCGCGGCTGGTCCGCCCTCGCCGCCGAGGTGACGACCGTCGAGATCAAGGGAAACCACCTGAGCCTCTTCGACCAGGAGCACGCCGACCAACTAGCGGCGGCGATCAGCGCCGCGATCGCCCGGCGGATGGGCTACGAGGAAATCTGAGCGCGGCCCGGCCGTGTGGCCGGGCCGCTCCACGCGAGGACCTGGCCCCCTGGAGGCCGAGGCCGAGCGACGCGGCGTCCCGCTGACCTTCGTCCTGGCCGAGGCAGTCATCAAGTTCGCCGCCGACTTGCGCCGGGGACGTAAGCCCCGTGCTGTTCGTTCCCGAATTGGTCATGGCCGAACTCGACTGCTGGTGCCACAAGCGGCTGACCGGTGCCGAGACCTGCAGCGCTCCTACGCCGACCTCAGCCTCGGGGCGGTCGACGCAAGCGTGATCGCGCTGGTCGAGCGGATCCGCGAGCCGAAGGTTGCGACGCTCGATCACCGCCGCTTCCGGACCGTTCGGCCAACGCACGTGCCGGCGTTGCGTCTACTTCCCGCCGATATGTAGTTGCCGCACTGCGGACGTGAAAATAGGGTCAGGCCGCTTTTGACGACGTCGATCTTTCTCTGGGCGTGTGAGTCCGTTGGTCAGTCTGGCGCCGACGAGGCCGGGGTCAACGGCTCGCAGGAATCCCGGCGGCGTACCTTCTGCACACCGCCGCCCGTCGCCCGTCGCCGAAGGCGCACGTGAACGAGCCGATGCCGATGTCTTCGTGATTCGAGATCATGGTTCCGCTTCGATCGGCAGAGGGTCGGGAATTGCCGGGCCGGCGAGGTGGCAACGTCAGGACCGGGCCGGTTCGACCGCGCTCGCGTCGACTGGGCGTGTCGATCTCGCGGAGGACGTCGGCTATGCCGTCGATGTCGTTGAGCCGGGGGACCCATTCCGGGCGGACTGTGATGGTGCCGTCCGTGTACTTCTTGATGTAATTCATCAGCACGATGATCATGTTGAGCCAGCTGATGCCCAGTTCCTGCCGGGACTTCGCCTGGACGATCTGCTCGTCGGCGAGGTCGGCGCGCGTGGGTTGGGTCGCGCGAGGATCTCGGCGAACCTCTGCCGGTAGGCGTCAGTGGCCGTCGGACTCGACCTTCGGGAAGGGGAAGCCGTTGAGGTTCTCGCGGTGCATCCGGTTGTACCCGTACGTGTCCTCGCCGGACACCATCACGCCGCCGTGGTAGTCGAGTTCGATCGCGTCGCCGGATCCGCTGAGCGGTCGATGTGCTCGTAGACCCGCACGGACGGCGAGACGTAGCGGGACACCAACCCGACGCGCTTGTCGGCACTGATGTTCGGGTGCGAGCTGTGGACGCACTTGGCCAGGAAGATGACGAACTGGCCGGGCCTCAACTCCATGTCGACGATCTCGTGATTGTTCGGATCCCAGTCCTTGTCGAGCTTGAGCTCCGCATAGTCGTAGCCGTTGTGGGACTTGTTCTCCACGTTGTAGGACTGCTTGTGGCTGCCGGGCAGGAAGCGTAGGCAGCCGTGCGCCTTGTCCGTCGAGGAGAAGGCCGTCCAGACGAACAGCTCCTGCGTGGCGGCCGCGGACTCCTCGGTGTAGCGCAGCGAGGGATACGAGACGGTTTCCGACTCGTTGTACATAGTGAATGCCTCGACCTGGTGCCAGCCCGTTCCCGAGCCGCCGGGCTCCTTCTCGAAGATGTGCGTCTTCCAGCACATGATGTCGTCATCCATGAGGCTGCGAAGCTTGTGGACGATCGCCGGCTGGGCAATGTGCCGCGACAACGTGTCGCAGTCCAGGTGCCGGTCGTAGTTGATGATGGTCGAGTTGTGCGGCTTGTTCTCGGACGTGACCATCTCGATCATGGCCTGGCTCCAGACCAGCGGAGCCTCTTCCTCGGCATAGAGGTCGAACGGCCCAAGGAACCCGTTCTCCTTGAAGGACTCCACCTGTTCGGCCGTCAGCCCTCGGATCGCCGGGTCGCTCGTGCTTTCCGCCACCTTGACCCCCTTCTTTCGATGAGGTTCCTGCGAGCCGGACATGCCTGGAACGAGGAATGCGGGGCGGGCCAGTGCCGATGGAGGCTACTGACACGCCAGCTGAGCCAACCGTAGGCGGCGCGGACGGACGGGTCTTGTCACTGAAACGGGGGTCTGCATCGGTGCGGCACCGCATGGCCGGACCCGCATCCCGAGCGCGGACCCCGCCCATCCGCGCTCGTCCTCACAGCCCGGCGCCGTCCCCGACGTACGACAGAACCCTCACGTTGTGCCATTCACTTGCGGGGGTGGGATGGATACGGGAAACTGTCCCGATGCCTGCTGAGTACACCCAAGGTGACCAGTTCCGTGGTGCCCGCATCCATCTGTGCGATCTCTCTGGTCTCGAGATTCGCGATTGCGACGTCACCGGCCTGAAGATTGTGGACTGCTATGGGGGTAACGTCTCCCTCGGTGGCGGCTTCGAGCGTGTCGTTGTCAATGACGTCGACGTGACCGCCTATGTCGAGGCCGAGCTCGACCGGTTGCATCCCAACCGGGTGCTGGCCCGTGAGGCCACGTCCGCCGCCGAATACCGGGCTGCTTGGGATGCCATCGAGAAGCAGTGGGAGGAGACGCTCGACCGTGCCAGGCGCCTACCCGAGGCGAAGCTGAACGAGCAGGTCGACGGCGAGTGGTCGTTCGTCGAGACGCAGCGGCATCTGCTGATGGCCAGTGATGCCTGGATCGGCAACGCCGTGCTCGAGGAGGATGCGCCGCACCACTCGTTGGGCCTTCCTGGCGGCGGGATGCCGGCCGAAGCATTGGCGAAGCTCCTCGGGCTCACCCTCGATGCCACCCCGACGCTCGACGAGGTACTCGCGCCGCGGCTCGCCCGCATGGCCACGATGCGCCGGGTCGTCGACGAGCTCACCGAGGCCGAGCTCGACCGGGTATGTGGTCGCAAGCCGGCCGACCCCTACCCGGACAAGGACTACGTCGTACGCCGCTGCCTCAGTGTCGTGTTCAAGGAAGAGGCCGAGCATCACCGGTACGCGGTGCGCGACCTCACCGTGCTCGAGGCCGATACCCGAACCGAGTGAAAGCGCCCACCGAGCAGGAGCGCTGACCGGTCGGGCGACTTCCAGCCGCAGTGCTGCTGCTACTCCCGGCCGCAAGATTCTGGTCGTCTGCCACACCTGCCAGGAACACGGCCAACTACTCGGTGAGTGCCACGCCGCGCAAACAGCGAACCACATCCCATCGAACGCTGCCTGGAGTGGGTCAGCCGGTTCCGTCGGCTGGCCCGCCGCTTCCCACTACACCGGATTCCTGCGCCTGGCATCCGCTCTGATCTGTTGTCGGCAAGCCGACCGGCTCAACCCCAAATCAACTGAGATGCGGTCCTGTTAGGGCCCAACGGCTCGCAGGAATCCCAGGCGGCGTACCTCCTCCACGCCACCGGCCAGCGGGACCGGATCACCTCCGCGGGTGAGGGTGGCGAGGAACTCGCGGCGCGGTTCCGGCGCGGCACCGAGCCGCTGGCTCTGCCCGCTGTCCCACTCGACGTCCAGCGTCACACCGGTGCCGGCCAGCCGGTGCTCGATGTCCAGCAGCGCCACCTTCGACGGCAGCCGGTTGCGCAACAGCCTCATCAGGGTGCGCGGCTTGGTCAACCGCCCATGGGGGATGACTGGTCGTGGGTCCGGCGACCACCAGGTCAACGCGTACGGATCGGGTAGCGGCGAGTCGAGCGGCCCCCCTCGTTGCGGCCTTCGTTGTTGGATCATCGGTATCTTGTGCGGTGGGGCAGGTCAGAAGGGGCAGGAGGACACGGTCTCGTCCGGCGATCCGGCGGAGCCGCCCATCCCGGCCTCCCGCATCAGCCGGGCGATCGGCCAGCCGGCGCCGCTGGGATCCGCCTCGTAGCGGCGGATCACCGACTCCTGCACGTCCGCCGGCTTCTCCTGGCTGAGTTTGAACAGCGCCTCCACCGACTCGATCGTCAGCCGGAAGGCACCGACGCCGTGCACGATCCGGCGGAAGTAGTCGACCGAGGAGGTCTGGTCCCAGCCCGCGCCGAAGCGATCCTCCAGGCGAGCGGCCGTCCACCGGACGACCTCGAGTGTCTCCTCCCGCCCGCGGATCAACCGGAGGCGGCCGCAGACGTGCACGGCCGCGAAGTTCCACGTCGGCGCGGACGGGTCGCCGGGGTAGACGGCCGGCGTGACGAAGCCGCCCGGCCCGTCGAACATCAGCCGGGCGTACGTGCCGTCCGTGAGCGCCTTCCAGTGCGGGTTGGCGCGGTTGAGGTGGCCGAGGATCTCGGTGCCGGCCAGCGGGCCGGACTCGGGTTCACCCGGCGCGACCAGGGCCGGCAGGCGGGTGGCCAGGGGAGCGGTCGTCCCGTTCGTGGTGAGCGTCGCGAGGGGGTGGCCGTCGATGATCCGGCGGTGCCAGTCCTCGTCCTTGATCCGGTAGTGGCTCGGTACGAACATGGCTACCGACACACTCCGTAGGCCTGGCGGCCGCGCGGGCCGGTCGCGGCCCGAAGGAAGCCGGTATCCGGGTCGACACCGGCGGCGCAGACCTTGCCGAGGGTGGACGCCGGCACCACGTCGAGCCGGTGGCCCTTCCGCTCCAGGCCGGCGAGCACCTCGGGCCCGAGCGAGCGTTCCGCGACCAGCACGCCCGGCCGGGAGGCGCGCGGCGCGAACGACTGCGCGAAGTGGTCGATGTTGACGGCGGGGAGCTCGGTCGCGGCCTGCGGTTCCAGCCCGAACTCCGCGATCGCGAGGAACACCTGGAGCGTCCACTGGTCCTGCTGGTCACCGCCCGGCGTGCCGAACGCCAGAAACGGCTCGCCGTCGCGCAGCACGATACTGGGGCTCAGCGTCGTGCGCGGACGCCGGCCGGGCGCCAGCGAGTTCGGGTGGCCGTCGACGAGCCAGGCGGTCTGGCCGCGGGTGCCGAGCGGGAAGCCGAGATCGGGGATCACCGGTGAGCTCTTGAGCCAGCCGCCGCTGGGCACGGCCACGGCCAGGTTCCCCCACCGGTCCGCGACCGCGACGGTGCAGGTGTTCCCGGCACCGGCCTGCGGCGCACCGGCGGTCACGGTGGGTATGCCGCTGCGCAGCTGGGTCATCCAGTCCGGCTCGTCGGCGCCCGGCTGCTCCGGTTTGGCCTGCGGGATCCAGGGCTGGCCGGGGCCCACCCGGCCGGGTTGGGGGTCGAGGGCCGCACGGTCGCCGATCAGCGAGCGCCGCCGCGCGGTGTACTCCGGCGCCAGGAGCTCGGCCATCGGCACCGGTGTGTGCGCCGGGTCCCCGTACCAGGCCTCGCGGTCGGCGAACGCGAGCTTAGCCGCCTCCGCGAGGGTGTGGACGTAGTCGACGGTGCCGAGCCCCATGCTGCGCAGGTCGCAGCCGGACAGGATCGCCAGCTGCTGGAGGAAGACCGGGCCCTGCGACCACGGCCCCGGCTTGTAGACGGTGAAGTCGCCGTACGGCAGCGCGCACGGTTCCTCGACGGCAGGCTGCCAGGCCGCCAGGTCGTCGCCGGTGAGCAGGCCGCGGTGCCGGCCGCCGGTGGAGTCGAGCACCTCGGTGGTACGCGCGAAGCCGTCGATCGCGTCGGCGACGAAGCCCTCGTAGAAGGCCGCCCGGGCCGCCTCGAGCTGGGCCTCCCGGTCGGTCGACGCGGCCCGCGCCTCGCGCAGCAGCCGCTCGTAGGTGCCGGCCAGCGCGGCGTTGCGCATCCGGGCGCCGGCCGCCGGTACCGCGTCGTCGGGCAGGTAGGTGCGCGCGGACGCGGTCCACTCCGTCCGGAACAGCGGAGCCATCGCCGCGACCGTCGCCGCGGCGCCGGGCAGCAGCGGGTAGCCGCCGGAGGCGTACCCGATCGCCGGTTCCAGGACGGTGGCCAGTGGCATCGTGCCGAACTCGGCGAGCAGGCGCATCCAGGCGCCGAACGCGCCCGGCACGGTCGCGGGGAGCAGGCCCGCCGCGGGCATCTGCTCGATGCCGAGCGCGCCGAACCGCTCGATGGTCGCCGCCTGCGGCATCGGGCCCTGTCCGCAGATGACGCGTACCGTGCCGGCCGAGCGCGGGTAGACCGAGATCACGACGTCGCCGCCGGGCCCGTTCGAGTGCGGCTCGATCACCTGGAGGGCGAAGCCGGCGGCCGCCGCCGCGTCGAAGGCGTTGCCACCCCGGTCGAGGATGCCCATGCCGACGGCGGACGCTAACCAATGCGTCGAGGCCACGGCGCCGGAGGTACCGGTGAGCTGGGGTCGCAGGACGGTCATCGTTGGGTTGACCCGGTGAGCAGCAGGCCCAGACAATACGTGCCCGGTTCGGCCTTGCGGGTGACGAAGTGGTGCACCGTACCGGCCGGGATGAAGAATGTCGCCGGCGAGGTCAGCGTGTGGTGGCGTCCGTCGGCGACCACCTCGATCACGCCACCGCCCGGATTCGGTGACAGCAGCAGATAGATCTCGGGACACTCGTGGGTATGCGGATCGGCCACCGGCTTTCCCACCTTGTCGCTGAGCTCGCCGCCGGCCAGCTCCAAGCACAGCCCGCCGTACATGTCGTCGGTCAGGTAGAACGGTGTGGGTGCGTGATGTCCGGGAATCTCGCGAAACAGCGGAAGATCCATTCGGGCGGCCGGGGCGGCGGCTGTGGAAGGTGCGTCCATGGGGTGTTCCTCCGGGTACGGCCGCGCCGGCCGCGTCGATGACGGATCAGGCTGGGGTCAGGTGGAAGATGAAGCTGAACGCGGGAAGTTCGATGAGCCGCTGATCAGCGAGGCGCCAGCCGCTCTCATCGATCACCGAGTACCACTCGTCGAGCGTGGGCAGGTACTGGTCCATGATCGCGTGCACGGTCTCGAAGCCGAGCGTGAACATGGGCAGGTCCGGGCCTTCGACGCCGACGGACCGACAGGTGTCGCCGAGGAGGAGGTTTCGTCCGTTGGGGAAGGTCTCTCGGAGCTTCTGCAGTGTCTTCACGCAGTTGTCCCGTGGCCAGAAGTCGTGCCCCATGAGGAAGCAGGTGACCAGTTCGACGTCGGCGTACTCCGGCCTCGGCGACATGTTCAGCACATCATCCCGAAGCAGCGTGATCCGGTCCGTCAGGTTCGCATCCCGGACCGCCTCTCCCGCGACCGTCAACGCCCCCGGGGCGATATCGACCCCGATGGCCCGGATCGCGGGTCGCCGCTCGGCCAACATGATGATCCGATCGCCGCTGCCGCAGCCGAGATCGGCGACGGTCGTGTAGTCGATACCGTCGAGGAGATCCCGCAGCGGCGGGTCGAAGAAATTGCGGGCGATGCTCCGGCAGGCCACGCTGATCGCCCGCGAATCGCGGCGCATCTGGCGGTCGCCGCGTTCATCGGTGCGAACCAGGGTGGTGAGATCGGTGAAGAGCTCGCCACAGCCCCTGGTCAGCCAGTAGAAGAAGCCCCTGGTACGGAACGCCTCGTCGAATCCCGGTCCGCGCCGGGCCAGGTTCGGCCCGGCGTCGACGACCACGATCCTGCGGCTGGACAGCGCGACAAGGATCCGGCGAACCGCCTCCGGGTGGGTGCGGGTGCGGGCGGTGAACTCGGGTACGTCGACAGCGTCCCGGTCGGCGAGCTCGTCCAACAAGCCGATGTCCCAGGCCGCGCTGAGAGCGGCTGCGGCCACGGCACCGTTGAAGGTATCCGCACAGTATCGCGCTTCCTTGGGCAGATGGGTTGTCGCGGCGGTCATGTAGTCCTCAACTTTCGCACCGTGGAGCTGGTCCGGACCGTTCTCGATGGGTGGGCCTGGGTAGCCGGCGCGCCTACGAAGCTCAGGATCTCCAGGACGCAGTCCGTCAGTCCCGCCTTGCGTCGCATCACCTCCGGGTTCCGCAGACGGGGCGGTTCCTCATGCGCGCTCGGCGCGAAGGAGGGGTACAGGCCGTTAGCGGTGATGTCGAGAAAGATGGCGTGCAGTCGGCGGACCAGCTGGCTGCCGACAGCGAGCTGGGAGACGGCCGCACGGCTGGTCAGGAAGATGCCGTCGTACAGCCACATCAAGGTGTCCCGGGGGATCTGCTGTCGGCCCTTCGGCTTGGGACTCTGCAGCAAGGACACCTCGCCCGAGGACAGGACCTTGTCCGCGATCCCCTCGTGAACCTGCTCGTTGAGTTCGCACTCGTGGCGCAGGGCTTCCGCCACGGTGCCGGAGCCGATCGTCACCTTGCCCCGGATCAGCGGCCGGACCGGTGCATAGTCGCGGGCCCAGGCGCCGGTGAGATTGACGTGCTGGCGGGCCATCGGCATCCGGATGACGGGTCCGTAGATGTGCCGGGGGGCGGAGCTTCCGTACATCAGCATCAGCGAATAGCCGCACACCAGCAATCGCGCCTGCGTGGCGAGCTCCTCGTGTTCGACCCGCGCGGCCTCGCTCTCCCGCAGGATGGCCCCGAGCATCTGCCACAGCAGGAAGGTGGTCTGGTGGGCGGTGATCCACCGGAACCAGAACAGGCGGTCGATGTCCTCGGCACTGTCCGGACGCAGGTCGTGGACCGAGGCGGGTGACGCGTGCGCCAGCCGTTCCCGCAGTTCCTCGATCCGCATCGGGTCCACGGACACTGTTCGGGGTACCCATCGGGAGGGCAGGGCCAGCGGCTCAAGCCCGTAGGGATGACCGCCGAACTCCCATTCCGCGCCGGACGGGAGGGTGGTGACGACCGCCGGTGCCTCAAGCGGATGCATCGGCGGCATCCGTTCCCTCGGAGGTATCCGGAAGGTAGGTGAATTCGAACTCCAGGCCGTTCACGTCGTACGCGTAGAAGCTCTGCATGCCCTGACCGTCGATGTCGATCTCGGTGGCCGGCTCGGCGCGAGCGAAGGTGAAGCGGCCCGATTCGTACAGCTCCCGGTACCGGCCGCGCCACAGTCGCAGCTGTTCCGGCGTGTCGACCCGGATGCACAGGTGCTGGAACTGGTTCACCTCGCCGGCCGGCGGCCCGTGCGTACCGCGGTCGCGGGTGAACAGGTGCAGGCGGATGTCGCCCACGGCCACCTCGACCAGGCGGGTCAGGCCGGGGAGCCGCCGCCGGCTCAGGTCGGAGAAGCCGCCGCTCATCTCCCAGGAGACCGTGCAGCCGAGAAACTCCCGGTACCAGAGAACGGCGTTCTCCAGGTCCATCGTCTGGATGCCCACGTGGTCGATCGCCCCGGTCAGCGGAACCGGGCGGGCCGAGGGCTTGCCCGGCGCGGCCACGTCAGATGTGGTTGGAGCCAAGGTTCTCTCCTGTCTTCGGAGGAGTTCCGCATTTCTCGGGCAGCCGGCGGCTCGCGCGGTTATGTGTAGGGGGACCGTTCGATGGTGAAGTAGCGACGCAGCTCCTCGATGTGCCGGAGGGCTTCGGTGTCCCCGCTAGCGTGCGCGATGTCAATCATCGTGCTCCACACGAAGTCGTCGCCACCGTCGTACCGGTAATGCTTTTTGATGACGATGCTGAATATCTCGTCGACCGTTTCCATTGTCATGACGTCGGCGAGCCGCAATAGGCTGGCGCGGTCGGCATCGGTGACCGGTGGTCGTTTGACCATTCGGTCCTCCGGAATGCCGGCGTCGACGCTGTGGCCCGGGATCGTGATCAATGGCTTCTCGGACGGCGCGTTCGCGAAGTCGAGCATGAGGTGGATCCGCGCCTCGGTGGAGAGCACCGCTAGCGAGTGGATCACTGAGGCGTCGAGGAACCAGATCTCGCCCCGGCGCATCTGGTACACGGTGTTGCCCTCGCTGAAGAAGCAGTTCTCGTTGGTGGCGAGGGGGATGTGCACCCGGTGGGCGTTGCGGGTGTCGTCCGGGATGTCGCTGAGCTCGAGCAGGTCCCGGTGCGGTAAGCCCACGCTGTTCTGTACCTTCGCCAGCCGCACGAAGTTCAGCCGGTCCAGATCGACAACCGTGCTGATCAGCTCGCGGAGATAGGGAAGCTGGTTGCCGTACTCCGTGAACGCGCCGGGCTGGCGGTGATCGTATTTGGTGACCACCCCGTCGCCATCGGCTCCGCCCGGGGTCCAGAGCATGCAGCTCCTATAGGCGCCGCGGGAAAGGTAGTCGCTGTGCGCTTCGGACCACGGAAGTGAATCGCTGTGCTCGAGGTCTTTGGCGAGGCGGACGTCATCGAGTGGGGTGTCCGCTACATAGTGGGTTCGCATCGGATCACGCAATCCCTCTCAGCCGAATTTGGGGCTCTCCCGATACGCTAGGCGACTCCCAGTTCGGTACGCAGGTCACGTGTTCCGGTGACGATCCAGGTCCTCGGCCACTTTCTCCAAGATCTCCACCTTTCCCGAATAGGGTTCGCTGCGCCGAGGCCAATGCACGACGAAATCCGTAATGCCGGCTTCGGCGAATCGGCCCGCTGCATCGAAGAACGCCGCCGGCGACTCGAGAACACCGCCCACGGACGGGCCGCAGACCAGCAACCGGGCCACCGTGGCCGGGTCACGGCCGACCTCCACGCAGGCCTTCTCGAGCGCCTCCACCTGCCGGCGGACGACGGGGAGCGCCTGTTCGTACGGCGCGCTCTCGACCCGGTTGGGCTCGCCCGTCGTCACCCAGTACGAGCCGTACTCGGCCGCCAAGCGCATGCCGCGGGCCCCGGCGGCGGCGACGGCGAACGGGACGCGGGGCCGCTGCTGGCACAGTGGGTACGAATGAACCTCGTCGGCGACGTAGTAGCGGCCGTCGAAGGTGGTGACCGGCTGCCGCAGGAGCGAGTCGGTGAGCCGCACGTATTCCGCGAACCGCTCGGTCCGCTCCCGCCGGCTCCACGCGGTCCGGCGGGTCATGGTGGCGTCGAAGCCCTCGGCACCGGCGCCGAGACCGAGGATGAAGCGGCCGCCGGAGATGTCCTCGATGGCGGCGACTTCCTTGGCCAGGTACACCGGATGTCGCAGGTTGGGCGAGGCGACCAGGACGCCCAGCCCGATCCGTTCGGTCTCCACGGCCGCCGCGGTCAGCGTCGGGACGAGGGTGAACCAGTCCTTCGCGCGGAACGCCCGCCAGTTCAGGTGGTCATAGGTCCACGCGTGATCGAATCCCATCTGCTCGGCCCGGCGCCACTTCACGCGCGCCGTCTGCCAACGGTCCTCCGGGACGATCTGGATGCCGAATCGCATGTGTTTTCCTTCATCCGGCCAACCCGGATCGATGTTGAAGTTTTACCGGAAAGGTTCTCCGGATCGAGGCGCCGTTTGAGCGAGCTTCTCCGCGTCACCGGTCGTCAGCGTGTCCAGAACCGTCCTCCAGTTCTCGTCCAGCGGCTCCAGCGGTGACGGAAACCTTCGTCTCGGGTGGGCACCCTCCGTCGCGGATCGCCGCGGCCACGTCGCGCAATGTCCCGTCAAGGAGTTTCGTCAGGTCGGGCGCGGTTCGCAGGATCGCCTGGCACTCGTCGCGTAGCCGGAACGTGAGGATCGAGTGGCCGCCGAGCTCGACGAACGTGTCCAGGACGCTGATCGGCGACCGCCCCAGGACCCGCCGGTAGATCTCGACGAGGGTGGCTTCCAGCTCGTCGGCGGGGGGCACGACCGTACGCTCGGGCACGGTCGACGCCTGCCAGATCCTGATCAGCTCGTTGTGGTCCAGCTTTCCGTTCACCGTCGCCGGAAGACGGTCCACGGGCACGACCTGCGCGGGCCGCATCTGGCGGGGCAGTCCGGCCGCGAGTTCGAGGAGCGCCGCGGGGTCCAGGTCGGCGGTGGTGCGCCCGCCGGCGGGGACGACGAAGGCGAGCAGGCGGGGCGGCGACCCGTGGGCGATCACCGCGCAGTCGCCGACCGCGGGGTGAGCGGCCAGCACCGCCTCGACCTCACCGGGTTCGATCCGCAGGCCACGGATCTTGACCTGCCGGTCGATCCGGCCGAGGTGCTCCAGCGCGCCGTCCTCGCGAAGCCGACAGAGATCACCGGTGCGGTACATCCGCGACCCCGGCGACCCGTGGGGATCCGCGACGAACCGCTCCGCGGTCCTGCCCGGCTGCCGCCAGTAGCCGTCCGCCAGGCCGACAACACCGCTGATGTACACCTCCCCGGGCGTGCCGACCGGGACAAGATCGAGGTTGGTGTCCAGGACGGTTGCCCGGAAGTTGTCCGCGGGACGGCCGACCGGAACGACGACGCCGTCCCAGCCGGGCTCGATGACGTTGTCGGTGACCGAACCGGCCTCGGTGGGACCGAAGGCGTTGACGAGGGTGCTGCCGGGCAGCGCGGCGTGGAAGGCCGCCGGGATCCGCGGGCTCATCGACTCGCCGCCGCACACCAACCACCGCAGCGCGTGGGACCCGACCCGAGACATCTCGTCCAGGAAAGCCGGCACCAGCGTCGTCACCAGGAAGATCATCGACACGTCGTGGTCCCGGATGAGTCCGGCGAGGTGCCGCGGATCGCGCTCGCCGCCGGGCCGGCAGATCACCAACCGCGCCCCATGGTAGAGCGGCCAGAAGATCTCCCAGATGTGCACGTCGAACCCGGCGTAGGTCTTGTACAGGGCCGTATCGCCGAGATGGTACGGGTACTGGCGCTGCATCCAGAAGACGTTGGCCAGGGTGCCGGCCGTGCGGGAGGCCACGCCCTTGGGGCGGCCGGTCGTCCCCGACGTGTAGAGGATGTGGACCGGCTCGGAGGCCACGCCACCCGGGCCGCCGTCGAGATCCGGATTCGTCGCGGGCCGGCCGGACCATGTGCGCTCCGCGTGAACGTCGTGGATCTCCCACGCGCCGTCGGGCAGGCGAGCGTGGCAGGCCGGATCGGTCAGCACGTGGTTTGGCGCCGAGTCCGCCAGCATCAACGCGATGCGCTGGTCCGGCAGGTCGGCGTCCAGGGGAACGTAGGTGGCGCCGGTCTTGGCCGCGGCGTAGAACGCGACAACCTGGTGGATGCCGCGCTGGAGGAAGACGCCTATCCGAGTACCCGGGCGGGCACCGCGCTCGCGCAGGTGGTGGGCCAGCCGGTTCGCGCGCTCGTTCAGCTCCCGGTAGCTGACCGTGTCCCCGTTCTCGTCCTGCAACGCGATCGAATCCGGGGTTCGCTCCACCTGCGCCTGGAACGGTTCGGCCATCGTGCGGTATCGGATATCCGGGTTGCGCTGCGGGTTGAGGCCGTGCAGGATCCGCTCGCGTTCCTCGGCGCCGACCAGCGGATGGTCGAGCATCGGCCGATCGGGTTCGTTCGCCATGCTGGTCAGCAGTTGCAGGAAGGAGCGCGCCCAGGCCTGCGCGGTGGGGAGGTCGGACGAGTCCGTCATGGTCTCGACGTACAGCTGCCGGCCGGACCGGACGAACAGGATCGTCACGGCGACCGGTTCGTCGTCGCCCCCCGGTCCGGGCACGATGGTGTTCCGCGGCCGGCGGGCCTGCCGGAGCGCCTCGCGGAAGTTGAGGGACAGGTCCGGGGCGCCGGTCGCCCCAACGATCGCCTCGACCGGCCCCCGGGTGACCCGGATGCGGCAATGGGTGCCCGGGCGTGGCAGCCGCTCGGCCAGTACACCGGCGCAGAGGGACAGCGGGTCGAAGTTGTCCACGCCGGCCGCCCGAGCGAGGGAGTGCAGGGTTTCCAGCACGCCGTCCGGTAGGGCGATCGGTCCGATGCACTCCGTTGTGGACAGATACCCGCTCACTGCGCGCTTCCTTCGAAGAGTCCGCAGGCGTAGAACCCCGGCGCCAGGGACTGCGCCAGATACGTCTGTCCGGGCTGAATGCCGAACCGCTCGTGGAAATCGGCCAGGTTGATCATCCAATCGGCGTTTCCACAGTGTCCGTAGGCGGCGAGCGTGTCGGCGAAGTGCAGGGTGTCCGGGCGCAGACCGACGGATGTCGCGTTGAATAGCGTCAGCGGCTTGTGCAGGTTGGCCGCGAACACCTTGGATATCTGTGCCTGCTGCCGGCCGCCGGCCCGGAGCACCGCGGACAGCGTCCGTTCGGCGACATCCTTGCGCGAGACGAACGTGTCGCGGCCGCGCAATCCCTCCGGGTCGATCTTCACCGCGGACGAGACCAGCCGCACGAGTCCCGGCCGGCGGGACAGCAGGCAGCTCGCGGCCGCGTCACCGAACATCGCGTAGGGGAGCACCCGGTCGCGGTCGTGCGGCACGAAGTCCACGGCGACGACCACCACGTGGGTCGCCTCCGGATCGGCCAACAGCCGCTGACCGTGCCGAAGCGCGGTCAGCGAGCTGCAGCACCGCTGATAGGACATGACATGAGGGACGCAGTCGTTCATTCCCAAGGCGAGTAGCACTCGGCTCGCGAAGTCGGACGGCAACAGAGCCAAGGTCGGGTCGCTGGTCGCGAACACAAGGTGGTCGATGTCCGCGGCGGCGACGCCGGCGTCCCGGAGGGTTCGGCGCACGGCGTCCACGACATAGTCTTCGACCGGCCCGGACATTTTCCGGTACGTCGTACATCCCATCTCACGGAAGTCGGTGCCGAACGACACGGTCTCCCAGAGGGCGCCGAAATCAGGGATGTTCTCCGGCTTGCATTCCACATCGCCGAAGGCGCACGCGAACGAGCCGATGCCGATGTCTTCGTGATCCGAGATCATGGTTCCCTTCGATCGGCAGAGGGTCGGGAATTGCCGGGCCCGGCGAGGTGGCGACGTCAGGACCGAGCCGGTTCGACGCCGATCGCATCGATCTCTCGGAGTACGGAGACGATGCCGTCGATGTCGTTGAGCCGGGAGACCCATTCCGGGCGGACGGTGATGGTGCCGTCCGTGTACTTCTTGATGTAGTTCATCAGCACGATGATCATGTTCAGCGAGCTGATGCCCAGTTCCTGCCGCGACCGCGCCCGGACGACCTGCTCGTAGGTGAGACCGTCGCCGAAAGGTTGAGTCGCGAGGATCTCGGCGAACCTCTGCCGGTAGTCGTCAGTGGCCATCGGACTCGACCTTCGGGAAGGGGAAGCCGTTGAGGTTCTCCCGGTACATCCGGTTGTGCCCGTACTTGTCCTCGCCGGAGACCATGACGCATCCGTGGTAGTCGAGGTCGATCGAGTCGCCGAACCCGCTGAGACGGTCGATGTGCTCGTAGACCCGCACGGACGGCGAGACGTAACGCGACGCCAACCCCACGCGCCTGGTGGCACTCGTGTTGGGGTGCGAGCCGTGGACGCACTTGGCCAGGAAGATGACGAACTGGCCGGGCTTCAACTCCATGTCGACGATCTCGTGACTGTTCGGATCCCAGTCCTTGTCGAGCTTGAGCTCTGAGTAGTCGTAGCCGAAGAAGTCGTGGGCCTTGCTCTCGACGTTGTACGTCATCGGCTTCGACTCGTCGTAGTACCACTGTTTGTGGCTGCCGGGCAGGAAGCGTAGGCAGCCGTGCTCCTTGTCCGCCTCGGAGAAGGCCGCCCAGACGGTTAGCTCCTGCGTGGCGGCCGTGGACTCCTCGGTGTAGCGCAGTGAGGGATACGAGACGGTTTCCGCCTCGTCGTATATAGTGAATGCCTCGACCTGGTGCCAGCCCGTTCCCGAGTCGCCGGGCTCCTTCTCGAAGATGTTCGTCTTCCAGCACATGATGTCGTCGCCCATGAGGCTCTGCAGCTTGTGGACGATCGCCGGGTGGGCGATATGCCGGGACAGCGCTTCACAGTCGAGATGGCGGTCGTAGTTGATTTTGGTCGAGTTGTGCGGCTTGTTCTCGGACGTGACCATATCGATCATGGCCTGGCTCCAGACCAGCGGAGCCTCTTCCTCGGAGTAGAGGTCGAAGGGGCCGATGAACCCGTTCTCCGTGAAGAACTGGACTTGTTCGGCCGTCAGACCCTGGGTCACCTTTTGGACAACGCTTTCAGCCACCGTGATTCCCTCCTCGTAATGACCGTGATCGCTGGTCGGACGTGTCTGGCGTCAGCCGCCACGTTGAGCACACCGTAGGGTTCCGCCGGCTGGGGCGTCTTGTCACCGGAACCAGGGTCGGGCCGCCGCCGCCCCGGGATGGATGCCGTGCGCGTCACCGGGCGGCGTCATGCAACCTCCCTGATGAGCGACGCGGTCTCCGATTGTTTGGGCAACCGGGTGTCTCGTTGTTTGGGCAACCGGGTGTCTCGGCTCTCGGCGGCAGGTCGGCCGAGCAGCGCAGCCCGGGTGAGTTCCGCCTTGTTGCCAACGCCGAGCTTGGCCCGGATGCGCTTGACATAGGTGTCGACCGTATGCGGGCTGATGCACAACCGGGTGGCGATCTGACCGTGGGTCAGGCCACGGGAGATCTGCCGCAGCACCTGCTCCTCGCGCTCGGACAGGTGGTAGCCCGATGTGTCGGCGTGCAGCGCGGTGGGCTCGCCACCGGACTCGGCCGGCCAGACGCGGCTTCCGGACGTCACCGCCCGGATCGCGCCGATGATGCCCTCGCAGGACTCCAGTTTGCTCACGACCCCCAACGCTCCGGCGCGCAGGTACATCTCGGCCTCGATGCAGTCCGAGTTGCTGAGGACCAGGACCGCCGCGCTTTTGGCCACCTCGGTGATATGCGTCAGGTCGTCGGGTATCCGAAGCGCGTCAACGTCGATCACAGCTGCATCCGCGAGGCAGGACGCGTCCACTGTGGGCGAGGTTCGCCTGGCGACGACTTTGATGCCGGCCTTGGTCAGCGTGTCGACCAGGCCGATGAGGAAGATGGGTGAATTGACGAGAATGTCGGTGCGGATCATGTTTCGCCCCCGTCTTTCATTCTGTCCTTATTCGGCGACTGGATCTCTGCGCCGGTCGCTGCCGTCGCCACCGCCGGCAGCCGTCGCCCTGGTCGGTCAGCAACTCCTTCTTCCGTCGTCCATGGCGGCCGAACACAGCCACCCCCCGCACCGGCGAATGCAGGGAGTTGATCAAAAGTTCGTGCCGACGCTAACAGTGTGAATCAGCCGAACGCTTGTCGCTGCTTTCGGGGACAGTCAAAGCGAAAACGCATGGTGCCACGGCGTTGGCGGCGGCCTAAATGGACGGTAGGCTCCCGGCCAGGCGTGATCGCACCTTGACACATCCCGGGGGTGAAGCTCATGAGCAGCCTTGAGTTCGAAACTCGACAGAACGCCACCCCCGTCGCCGTGGCCGAACGGGAGGCGCTGCTGGCGAACCCGGGCTTCGGGCGGACCTTCACCGACCACATGGTGTCGATCAGCTATTCCGACGGCAAGGGCTGGTACGACGCCCGACTCGAGCCCTATGCCCCGCTGCGGATGGACCCGGCCACCGCGGTGCTGCACTACGCTCAGTCAGTCTTCGAGGGGCTGAAGGCCTACCGCGCGCCCGACGGCGGGGTCGTGATGTTCCGGCCCGACGCCAACGCCGCGCGGTTCGTCAGGTCCGCCGAGCGCATGGCGATGCCGCCGCTGCCGCCGGAGCTGTTCCTTCATTCCCTGCGAGTTCTCATCGAGCAGGACCGGGATTGGGTTCCGGGCAGCGGTGAGTCCAGCCTCTACCTGCGGCCGATCCAGTACGCCTCCGAGGTGTACCTGGGGGTGCGGCCGGCGTTGGAGTACCAGTTCCTGGTGCTGGCCTCGCCGGTCGGGGCGATCTTCGCCGGTGGGGCCAAGCCGTGCTCGATCTGGCTGGAGCGGGAGTACAACCGGTCGGGCCCCGGCGGCACTGGTGCAGCCAAATACGGGGGCAACTACGCCTCCAGTCTGCTGGCCCAGGCCGAGGCCATGCGGCACGGCTGCGAGCAGGTGGTCTTCCTCGACGCCACGGAGCACCGGCACTTCGAGGAGCTCGGCGGCATGAATGTCTTCTTCGTGCTCGGGGACACGCTGGTCACCCCGCCTCTGACCGACACGATCCTGCCGGGTATCACCCGGGACTCGGTCATCACCCTGGCCCGGCACCGCGGGCTCACCGTCGAGGAGCGGTCGTACTCGATCGACGAGTTCCGGTCCGACGCCGCGAGCGGTGCGCTGACGGAGATGTTCGCCTGCGGTACGGCGGCGGTGATCACGCCGATCGCCCGGCTGCTGTCCGCTGATGGCGAGATCGTCGTGGGTGACGGTGGGTCGGGGCGGGTGACGACGTCGCTGCGCTCCGCCCTGCTGGATATCCAGTACGGCCGTGCCGAGGACGAGTTCGGCTGGGTTCAGCGCATCGTCTGACCCCACGCCGCCGGCGACGGTCAGGTGGGGAGTTTCCGGGCGGCGGGGATACCGTGGCCGGGGGTGGTACGCAGCAGCCAGGTGGGGTTGCCGACGCCGACGATGGCGCCGGCTCCGTCGCGCACCACTGGCCGGAAGTACTTTCCCTCACTCGGCCAGAGGTCGAGGTTCCATTTCCCGCCGGTCATGTTGCTGACCTTGATGGAGCGCACGGAGGTGGCCGGCTTGGCCGAGCGCGACGGCTGGCTCACGCCGCCCACGCGGTAGAGCAGCGTGTACTGGCCGGCCGTGCCGGGCCGCGAGCGCGGCGGCGCCGGCCGCCTCGTCGGTGACGTCAATGAGCTCGCCAACCGCTGCCAGCAGCTCGGCCAGGCCGTCCGGCAGGTCTCCGACGGGTGCGGCAAACAGCAGTTTGTAGTCCCCGGCATCGGCGGCAAGCTCGATCGGCGTGGCGCCCCGGCCGTGTAGACCACGACCACTGGGCTGGTCATGTGCGGGCGATCCCGGGAGCGGTGTGGTCCCGCCGCGGGGGCAGCGATCGGTAGATCTGCTCCAGGCCACCCAGGGCGCCGCCGAGCCGGGGCAGGGCCGCGTACACCGGGTCGCGACACAGGATCGCGTCCACCTCACGCAGCCGCCACATCGGCGTCCGGGGGTACAGGTGGTGGACCAGGTGGAAGCCCTCGCCGTCCTTCTCGCCCAGCAGGAACCGGGTGCCCAGTCCGTAGACCCGGTTCCAGGACATGTAGATGTCTTTCCGGGGGGCCGTCTCGATGAGCGGGAAGTGCTCCATCAGCTCGGCCACCGCGCCGATCCACACCTGCGTGGTGACGAGCGGCACGAACCAGAGCAGCAGCAACCAGGGCCACCAGCCGCCCAGGACGGCCCAGGCGAGCACCGCCGCCAGCAGGGTCACCCGCAGCATCCGCTCGGCCGGGCGCTCGCTGGCTGTCATGATGCGGTGCCGCAGCAGGTAGAGCACGTACGAGACGGTCGCCCGGGGCGTTATGACGCGCCACAGGTACCGGCGCAGCGCCCGGCGGCTCAGGTCGTCCCCGCACAGCCCGTTGTCCCGGTACTGGCGGTAGTCCGGGTCCCGCTCCGGGTCACCCAGTCGGCCGTGGTGCTCACCGAGATGCGAGGCCTGATAGCCGGTATAGCTCTGCAGCACAGGATATCCGCCAAGAACCGCGCCGATCACGCTGCCGACCCGATGGTTGGCCATGAACGCCCGGTGCGTGGCCATGTGCAGCATGCCGGCGATGCCCCGCTGCCGGCCGCCGATGAAGAATATCGCCACGATGTACACCGGCACCCCCAGCCACCAGGGGGTGTGCCGCCACGCCAGCACCGACGCCGCGCACCAGACGGCGATCCAGGTCCAATGCTCGACGGCCTCCAGCGGGCCGTGCCAGTTGTCCGGTCGGGACACCGCCCGGACCGCGGCCAGGATATCCGGCGCGAAGCGGTACCGCTCGGCGAGATCCGAATCGGCCACGGTTCTTCCTCCTTCGCTCATAGGCGTCCAACTGAGGCGCTTCCCCAGTTAGACATCCGGGTCAGGATGTCGGCAACCAGCTCGGCCTCCCGGGGCTGGAGGTAGAAGTGATCGCCGTCGAAGCGCCGCCAGGCGGCCGGGCCGGAGGTCAGCTCGCCCCAGGAGGCCAGCTGGTCCGGCACGTCGGCGGGACCGTCGCTGCCCGCGTAGGCGACGATCGGGCAACGCAGCCGCGCCGGATCGCGGTGGCGGTAGGACAGCACCGCCCGGAAGTCGGCCAGCAGCGCCGGCAGCACGAGCTCGCGCAGCTCCGGGTGCTCGAACACCATCGGATCGGTCCAGCCGGACGCCCGGGTCTCCGCCTCGATGATCGCGTTGTCGAGCACCTCCCGGGGCGGCAGGAACCGGTGCGGGGCGAGCGTGCCGGAGACGAACAGGCCCGCCGGACCCGGCCCGGCGCCGGCCTCCAGTTGGGCCGCGACCTCGTAGGCGACCAGGCCGCCCATGCTGTGCCCGAACAGGTACAGCGGCCGGTCGGTGTAGGCGGCCAGCGCCGCAACGAGCGCGTCGGCGATCTCCTGGACGGACCGCGCGCAGGGCTCGGCCAGCCGGTCCTGCCGGCCGGGGTACTGCACGGCGATCAGCTCGATCCGGGCCGGCAGCCGGGCGGCCCAGGAAGCGTACGCGCTGGCGGTGCCGCCGGCGTGCGGCAGACAGACCAGACGGCTCGCCGGGTCGTGGCAGGGACGCGGCCGGCGCAGCCACCGCGCCGATGCCTCGAAGGTGCTCTCTGTCGAGGATGCGGTCATGAGGGGTCCCGTCGGTCGGTGGTCGGAGGCCAGAATCGACATGTGTTTCGCTGCGAGGGATGCGTGTGGGACGGTCTTGCGATGGATAGTGCCCCGGGCGACGCGCCGGCCGCGATCGGTGGCCGCCTCGACCCGGCGACCGTCCTCGCCGGCTACCGGCACGGCGCCTTCCCGATGCCGGCGGTATCCGCGGCCGCGGCCGAGGTGAACCACTTCCTGTACGAGGATTCGGTGGCGGCCGGGACGACCGCGGTGCTCGACTCGCCGCTCCCCGATCCGTTCGCGTTGACCTGGTGGTCACCGGACCCGCGCCCGGTCATCCCGTACGGGCGGCTCACCAAGCCACGCAGCCTGATGAAGCTGTTGCGCAACCGGCTGCGCTGGACCACCACCGCGAACCAGCGCTTCGACCGGGTGCTCGCCGAGTGCCGCGCGAACCGCACTCCCGAGTGGCTCACCGACGAGCTGTGCGAGTGCATGGTGGAGCTGCACAAGCTGGGTTGGGCCCACAGCGTCGAGGTCTGGGACGGCGACGAGATGGTAGGGGGGGCCGTCGGTATCGGCGTCGGCACGGTATTCACCCTGGACACCTGCTTCCACCGGCAGACCAACGCCTCGAAGGTGGCGCTGCTCGACATGGAGTGCCGGCTGGCCGGCACCGGCGTGACGCTGCTGGACGTCGAGTGGGACAGCGAGCAGAGTCGGCGGCTCAATGCCGGGCCAATGCCGCGCCGGGAGTTCCTCGCCGCCCTGTCGCGCGGCGGCGATCCGGTCCCGCTGGCCGGCGGCGTGGAGGAGGTACGCCGCCTGGGCTTCCTGCGCACGCCCGCCGAGTGAGTCGTTGACCCCAAAATAGGTGAATCCCGTACGTCCGGCCGCAGGGTCAGGATGAGTGAAGGCCGTGTCTTCGCTCGACGGCCGTGGCCGTGACAAAGAACGGGGGCTCCCCAGTGTCGGTCGACACCTCTCGATCCCCAGTCGAACCCCGATCGTCCACCGATGGCCAGAGGTCCGCCGAGCCGGTCCCGGCCCGGGACAACGCCGTCGTACGGCTGCCGATCTCCGCGGTCCGCGACGCCGACTCGCCGCGCTCCGCGGGCGTGGACATGGCTCACGCGAGATCGCTGGCGCAGACGGAAGCGAACCTGCCACCGATCGTGGTGCACCGCAGGACGATGCGGGTGATCGACGGGGCGCACCGGCTCACCGCCGCCCGGCTGCGCGGCGAGCGGGAGATCTCCGCGAAGCTGTTCGACGGCGACGACAACGAGGCGTTCCTGCTCGCCGTCCGGCTCAACGTGTCACACGGCATGCCCCTCTCGACGGCCGATCGGCGTGCAGCGGCCGTCCGGATCATCCGCGCCCAGCCGCGGTTGTCGGACCGGGCCATCGCCCTCACCGCCGGTCTGGCGGCGAAGACCATCGGATCGCTGCGCCGCGAGATCGACGGCCCGCCGGTACAGGCGCGGATCGGCCGGGACGGCCGGGTCCGGCCGATCAACGGCGCGGCCGGGCGGGGGGTCGCGGCCGCGCTGATCGCCAGCCACCCGGACGCGACCCTGCGCCAGATCGCGAAGGACGCCGGCATCTCCGTGGAGACCGCGCGGAGCGTCCGAGCGCGCCTGCGGGCCGGCGAGGACCCGGTACTGGACCGGCGGACCCGGCCGGACCGCGCCGACCGGGCGGAGGACCGGCAGATGACCGTAAAGCTGCCGGAGGCGGACCCCTCCGACGAGTTGCGGTCGCTGCTCAAGACCATGCAGCGCGATCCGTCGCTGCGCTACACCGAGTCCGGCCGGATGCTGCTGCGCTGGCTCGGTCCGCGGGTGCTGCTGACCGACGAGATCCCGCTCCCGCTGCGCCACATCCCGCCGCACTCCCGGATCAACCTCGGCGCGCTGGCGAGAGCCTGTGCGGCGGCCTGGATCCAGCTCGCCATGGGGCTCGAGGACGACCAGGCGAGCGGTCAGCACGGCTGATCACGTCCATCGCCAGTTGCCCGGTGTCCGGTGGGACCCAGCCGGTCAGCGGGGCCGCGTGCCGCTCGAGACGGCCAGCCGGATCCTCAGCCAGAGCCGCCGCAGATATGGCAGCGGCGTGCCGGCGCTCGCGTATGCCCCGAGAGGCAACCCGATCCTGTCCGGATGCACGCAGACCGGGATGCCCAACTCCGGAATGATGCGAGACCCCGTCTTCGGGTCGAAGCAGGTCGACGACTTCGGCCGGTTCTCGACGTCGAACGAGCCCACGCGGAACCACCGAGCCGGGCAGGCCCGGCATGGCCGGCGCGAGCCGCTCATCGCTCTTCGGCGTCGCTCAGGCGGCTGGCGAGGGCGGCCACGGTCGGCGCCTCGAAGAGGGCGCGCAGGGCGACCGTGCGCCCGACAACCTCGCTGAGCCGGGTGACGACGGTGACCGCCAGCAGCGAATGGCCGCCCAGTTCGAAGAAGTTGTCGCGCCGGCCGACCCGGGGCACGGCTAGCACCTCGGCCCAGATCGCGGCGATGTGCTCCTCCAGCGGCGTGCTCGGCGACTCGTACTGGGCCGCCCCGGCCCACTCCGGCCCGTCGTACAGCTGCGGCAGCAACCGCCGGCTCAGCTTCCCGCTGGGCGTCCGCGGCAGCTCGGTCACCGTCTGGTAGGCGGCCGGCACCATGTAGTCGGGCAGGCGGGCGGCGAGGAAGGCGCGGAGCTCGGTGGCGGTCGGCGGGGCATCCGCGTCCGGCACGACATAGGCGACCAGGCGTACGTCGCCGGCGCCGTGGCGGTGGGCGGCGACGGCGCACTCCCGCACGCCCGGGCAGCCGGTGAGGACCGCCTCGATCTCGGCGACCTCCACCCGGAACCCGCGGATCTTTACCTGGTCGTCGATGCGGCCGATGAACTCCAGTTGGCCGGCGGCGTTCCAGCGGACCCGGTCGCCGGTGCGGTACATCCGGGCACCGGTGCTGAACGGGTCGGGCAGGAACCGTTCCGCCGTCAGCTCCGGACGGCCCAGGTAGCCGCGGGCCAGCGCGATACCGCCGACGAACAGCTCACCGGCCACGCCGGGCGGCACCGGCCGCAGTTCGGCGTCGAGCACGTACGTCCGCACGTTGTCGAAGGGCCGGCCGATGGGTGGCAGCTCCGCCCACGTCGTCGGATCGGGGTCGAGCTGGTGGGAGGTGGCCAGGTGCACCTCGATTGGTCCGTACTGGTTGTACAGGGTGCAGGCGGGCATCTGTTCGAAGAAGGCCCGGATCGCCGGGGTGGCCTGGAGCTGCTCGCCCGCCGTGAGCACCGCACGCAGCGACCGCGGGATCCGGTCCAGGCGCACGGCCAGCTCGGCCAGCCCGCGCAGGGCCACGAACGGCATGAATATCCGCTCGATCCGCTGCTCGGAGATCACGTCGAGCAGCCGTTCGAAGTCGTGCCGGACCTCCTCGCTGACCAGGACGAGCGTGTCGCCGACCGACAGCGTGGTCACCATCTCCTGGTAGAAGATGTCGAAGCTGAGCGCGGCCCACTGCAGCGTGCGTCCGCGGCCGCCGGGGCCCTGGCGCTGCTGCCACTGCGCCTGGTTGTGCAGGGCCCGGTGTGACATGGCCACGCCCTTGGGCCGGCCGGTGGACCCGGAGGTGTAGAGCACCCAGGCGATGTGGGCCGGGTCGGCCAGGTTCGGCGGGCTGGTGGCGGTGGCCGGTGTGCCGAACGCATCGAACGCCAGCACCGGCGCCGACCCGGCTCCGCCCTCGTTGGCCGTCGGGCGGATCAGCAGCTGCAATGCCGCGTCCTCGGCGATCAGCTGCTGGCGGGCCATCGGGTAAGTCGGGTCGATCGGCACGCACGCCCCACCGGCCTTGAGCACCGCCAGGTTGGCGACCACCATGTCCAGCGATCGGTGCAGCGCGATGCCGACCCGCTCGTCGGGGCCGACGCCCAGCTCGCGCAGGTGCCACGCCAGGGCATTGGCCCGCTCGTCCAGCTCGCGGTAGGTCAGCGCCCGGCCCTCGAACACCACCGCGGTGGCGGCCGGCGCGGCGGCGACCTGCCGCTCGATCACCTGGTGCAGACAGCTGCCGTCGTCGAACCGGTTGGCGGTGTCGTTCCAGACCTCGAGCACCTCGTGCCGCTGCGCGGCCGACATCAGAGGCAGGTCGTCGATCGACACGTCGGGTGCGGCGACGACCGCTGTGAGGAGGTTGATCAGGTAGCCGGCCAGGCGCTGCACGGTGGAGCGATCGAACAGCGCGGTCCGGTACGCCATGCCGACGTACATGTCCCCCGCCTCGGTCTCCGAGACCGAGAGCGTGAGGTCGAACATCGCCTTCGGCTCGCCCGGCTCGATCTGCGTGACGGTCAGCCCGTCGAGGAGGTCGAACGGCTCTGCCGCCAGGTAGGTGAACAGCACCTGGAAAAGCGGATGTACCGCCAGGTCCCGCTGCGGCCGCAGCTCGGCCACCAGCCGGTCGAACGGCACGTGCCGGTGCTCCAGGGCCTCGACCAGCCGAGGCCGAAGCTGGCCGAGCAGCCCGGCGAAGGTCGGCTGCCCGGCCAGGTCGGCCCGCAGCACCACCGGGTTGACGAAGTGGCCGATGTTGGCGGCGACGTCGGGGTGCGCCCGCCCGTCGGCGATCATCCCGATGCTGACGTCGGTCTGCCCGCTCCACCGATACAGCAGCGTGTGAAACGCCGCGAGCAGCACCATGAACAGCGTGGCGTCCTCGCGCCCGGCCAGCCGGCGCAGCCCGTCGGCCACCTCGGCGGGCACTGGCACCTCGACCATGCCACCGGCGAGGTCGGCGACCGCCGTCCGGGGCCGGTCCGTCGGCAGGTCGAAGACGTCCGGCGCGTCGGCCAGCCGCTCCTTCCAATAGTCCAGGTGCCGCTTCGCCACGGCACCATCCCGGCCGTGCTGCCACAGTGCGTAGTCGGCGTACTGCATGGTCAGCTCGGGCAGCGGGGACGGGATCCCGGTCCGGTACGCCGCGTAGAGCGTGCGCAGCTCGTGGAAGAGGTGGGCGTACGAAGACCCGTCGATCACCAGGTGATAGGAGCGGAAAACCAGCACGTGCTCGGCCGGGCCGAAGCGGATCAGCTCGGTGCAGAAGTTGCGCGCCGCGGAGATGTCGAACCGGTACTCCGCGTACATCCGCTTTCGGTCGTCCAACCACCGGTCCTGCTCGGCGACGGACAGGCCGGACACGTCCAGGAAGGTGAAGCGGGGGTCGCCGGCCGGCTCCACCACCTGTACCCCGATCCCGTCGCGCGCGGGAAACGCGGTCCGCAGGATCTCGTGTCGCCGCATGATCTCCGTGATCGCCGAACGCAGCGCCGCCACGTCCAGATCACCAGCGATGCGGTGCAGGGACGTCTGGTTGTACGCCGGCCCCAGCAGGCCCATCTGATCGAGGAACCACATGCCCTGCTGGTGCTCGGACAGCGGAATGCTGTCCGGCCGAGCCGCCGGCGCCGGGTCGGCGCGTATCGCGGAGATCAGCTCGTCGCGCCGCTCACGGAGCACCGCCAACCGCTCGCCGTCCAGTGCGCCGGCCGGCCGGTATCGCAGCCTGCCGTCCTGCAGCCACAGCTGGATGCCGGCCAAGCGCAGTTCCTCCAGGAGATCGGAAATCGCAAGCACGGGCTGTCCCTTCTCTGCGGGCGGCGCGGGGTCCACTCAGCGCACGCTTAGCGGACGCAGGTCGGTCCAGTGCTGCTCGACGTAGTCCAGACACGCCTGCCGGCTGTCCTCGCCGTACACGATCCGCCAGCCGGCGGGTACCGCCCGGCGGCTCGGCCACAGCGAGTGCTGCTCCTCGTCGTTGACGAGCACCAGGAATCGGCCCTCTGGGTCGTCGAACGGGTTCATGGCATCGACCTCCTCCGCAACGGACGGATTCATGGCATCGACTCCCTTTCCAGCAGTGGTGTGACTGGCCGGGACTCGCGCTCCCGTGTCGCCTGCTTCGGGTAGACGAAGGAGAGCAGCAGGCCCGGCATCAACGTGGTGACCAACGCCATGACGACCATCAGCGAGTACAGCCGCTGGTCGAGCAGGCCGATTTGAAGGCCGACCGACAGCACGATCAGCTCCGTGAGCCCGCGAGTGTTGATCAGCAGGGCGAGCCCGGCGCTGTGCCGGACGGACACCCGGCACAGCCGAGCGGCCCCGAAGACGCCGGCCATCTTGCCGCCGATGGCGACCAGCAGGATCAACAGCAGCAGGCCCGCCTCCCGCCAGTCCATCCCGGACAGGTTGACCGCGAAACCGGCGACCACGAAGAACAGGGGCAGAAACACCACTCGGTCGATGCGCTCAAGCCACGGCAGCACGTGCGCGCGCAAGGCAGTCGCGCCCGTCCGGGGCATGACCGCACCGAGCAGGAAGGCACCGAAGATCTCGTGCAGCCCCATCCACGAGGTCGCCGCGCACGACAGCACCAGGGCAGCGGCGATCGCGATCGCCAGTCCGGCATCGAGGCTCACCCTGGCTCCCCGGCTCCGTACCCGGGTCCGGGGGGTGCGCTCCGCCAGCTTGGCCAGCAGCGGTCGCACCACCCCGACGAGGATCGCCACGAAGGGCAGGACCAGCAGCACCTGCCACGGCAGCGTGCTTCCGTGAGAGAAGGCGACCAGGACCGTGAGCATCGACCAGGCGATGACGTCACCGATTGCGGCCGTAGCGAGCGCCAACCCGCCGATGGGAGTGTCGATCAGGTCGCGGTCGGTCAGGATCCGGGCCAGGACGGGGAACGCGGTGACCGACATCGCCGTACCGACGAAGAGGCAGAAGAGAACCGCGGCCCGGCCGGACCGGTCGCCGACGATGCCGATCGCGAACAGGGTGCCGAGCACGAACGGCACGACCATCGAGCCGAGCGACAGCGCGACGGCGATTCGGCCCTGCCCGCGCAGGCGGCCGTCGGCCAGGTGCAGCCCAACCAGGAACATGAATACGCAGATCCCGGCGGTGGCCAGCATCGCGAGCGCCGGGCGGATGTCGGTCGGGAACAGCTCACGGGTGATCGCGCCGTGGAGCAGGGTCGGACCGAGCAGGATGCCACCGACGATCTCGCCGATCACCTCCGGCTGCCCGAACCGTCGGCACAGGAGCCCGAGCAGCCGGGCCACCACAATGATCACGAGAATCGCGCGGACGAGCGTCGCGAGCGTACCGATGTCCACGCGTCCGTCTCCCGATTCGCCCTCTATTTGAGATGGACCTTAGGCCGCGCCACCCGGGGCATCGCAGTCACGTGAACCGGCGACGGGACAGCCCGGGGCCGCCGACGGCATCCTTCCGTTGGACGGCACGCGTGTTGGACGGCACGCGTGGTCGGGAGGCACACATGGGAGGCACACATGACCGGCACGGATGTGGTCCAGGCCGAGGGCTTCGTCTGGCGCGCTCGGGAGCTTGACGGGCACCTGCCGTCCGTCTCGTACGGGGTGACGCTGGTGGGTAAGGCCACGGTCACCAACCCGTCGGGTGCGGGCCTCGCGCGTCACATCGCGGACGTGGCTGCCTACGGCGATTACGCGTTCCTCACGGTATACCGGCATCCGACGTGTGTGCGGACAGGCGCCTACGTCATGAACATCAGCGACCCGAAAGCGCCCTTCGAGGTCGAGAGCGCGTTCATCGAGACCACGAATGGCAACTACGTCGGCGAGGGTCCGTGCGTGATCGAGATCGCCAACGAGTACTTCAGTGGTGCGCTGTTCATCCACCCCCACGAACACTACATCCTGGCCGATGCACCCGATCCGACCGAGCCGCGCCAGCGGGGTGGCATCAGCATCTGGGACGTTTCCGACCCGGAGAATGCCCAGCTCCTCGCCGCCCACGCCGGCGACTACACGGATTCGCACAATGAGCCGGCGGACCAGGCCCTGGCGGCGTACTACACCTGCGCCTGGACGGACAGCTCCACTAGCCGCACCTACGTCAGTTTCGTCACCGACAAGCCCACCACCGACATCGTCATCATGGAGATCACTGATCCCCGTAACCCGGTGATGGTCAACGCCCTTGACCTGAGGATTGCACCGTTCCATGTGACCGGAGACCCTTCGAAGGGCCTCATCTCGGTGTTCGGGCACGCCGTCGACGTACGCCGGGTCGGCGACCGGTACGTCATGACCGCGACATACTGGGACGGCGGGTACGTCCTGCTCGACGTCACCGACCCGACGCCGGGCAACGTCTCGCTGATTGCCCGGACCGAGTACGCCGAATTCGACGAGGAGCGTGCCAAGCGCGGGCAACAGATCTGGCCGGAGGGCAACGCCAACCATCACGACCTCTCGCCCGACGCCGAGTATCTGGTGGGCGCCGACGAGAACATCGAAGCCTATCGCCTTTTCGGCACGATCACATCGGGCCCGCACGCCGGCACCGAGTACGTCGCGGCCTGGAGCTCGGGTTCGGCACCGGTCGATGCCGACCACCCCATCTCTGGTACGCCCACCTTTGTCGGCTCCGGCTGCCCCGGCACCGTGCCGCCCGGGCGCGGGATCGCGCTCATCGAGCGTGACGCCTCGATCCTGACCGGCGGGTCGGCCCCGGGATGCGCGTTCCAGGAGAAGCTGGATGCCATCACCGCGGCCGGCTACAGCGCGGGCATCATCTTCAACCACCAGGGGCCGGACGCTATGCAGCAGTTCCCCACGGCGGCCAGGGGAACGATCCCGCTGATGTTCGTCAACCGCCTGACGGGTCTGCGGCTTCTCGGTGTGCCCGACGTGACCGAGGAGACCGCCGGCAACACCCCGACACCGGCCGATCCAGAGATCTGCGCGACCGATGTCAAGTCGGAGTTCGTAGGCTGGGGCTACCTCCGGCTGTACAAGACGGACATCCCGGGCGCTGGCACCGGCTCGGTCACCCAGATCGACACGTACGCCATCCCCGAGTCACAGGACCCGAGGTACGGCACCGGCTTCGGCGACTTCTCGGCGTCGCACGTGGCGATCGACCCCGATCGCCGACTGGTGTACGCGACCTTCTTCGCCGGTGGCCTCCGGGTGCTGAGCTACGGCAGCGATGGCCTGCGGGAGGTCGGCGCCTTCCGCGAGCCCGGCATCGACTTCTGGGGCGTCAAAATCCACAGGATCGGTGGGAAGAACTACGTCCTGGTATCCGACCGGAACTTCGGCCTCTACATCTTCGACTTCTGATCACGCGCTGAGTGGCATCATCCAAATCTGAGGAGCCCGGGGTGTCCAATCCGACCATGAGGTCTTCTGATCTCGTATCCGCCGCTGGCGCCAAGAGGCCGACCAAGGCTGATGTGGTGATCATCGGCAACGGCGCGCTCGGCATGTTTCTTGCTGACGAGCTGATCGAGCGCCAGGTCGGATCAGTGGTGGTAGTGGGTCCGAGCAATCGCGACACGGGCGCCAGCCAGGCGGCCGGTGCGATGCTCGGCTGTTTCGGTGAGACCACGACCGAATCGCTGCGGACCGACGCCGCGCGGACGAGGTTCGAGCTCGGCATATCCGCCCATGACAAATGGCCCGAGGCGCTGCGGCGGCTCGATGAGTTCAAGCCATCCGACCGGCCGCTGCAGACAACGACGGAATCGCACATCATCTTGAACTCCGTCGGAGCCGAATTGGACACGGTGAACTTCGCCGCGATAATCGACGCCCTCGACCAGTACGACAAGCCGTGGAAGGAGGTCGACCCGACCGACATCCCCGGTTACAACCCCCGGACGGAGTCGCGCGCATTGCGTGCCATTCATCTGCCGACGGAGGGGGCCGTGGATGCTCGCGGGGTGCTGGCGTCGCTGGAACGCCGATTGCGGCATGGGGGAGCGATCCTTCTCGATCAGACTGTACGGAGGCTGGTCGGCAGCGACGAGGCGGTGACCGGGGTCGAGCTGGACGACGGCCATCTCATCGAAGCCGGCGCTGTCGTCGTGGCCGCCGGCATCCACAGTGAGTCGCTGGTACGAACCGTGTTCGACGTGCCCGATCTGATGCCGACCTTTCCGGGGCTCGGCTTCGCGATGATCGCCAAGCGGACGGGCGGTGAACCGTTCACCAGCGTGGTTCGGACGCCGAATCGCGGTTTCGCCTGCGGACTGCACGTGGTGCCGCAAGGCGGCGGGCTGGAGTACTACGGCGCGACCAACCGCTTGGTGAACACCATCTCCAGTGTCACCTGGATGGCCGACGTCCGCTTCTTGGCCCAGTACTCAATGCAACAGCTCGACGAGCGGGCAGCCATCCACGAGGTCACGAAATGGTGCAGCGGCAACCGCCCCGTCACGCTCGATGGATTCCCGTTGGTCGGCTGGATGCCACCCTCGGGCCTGTATCTGATGACGGGCACCTACCGGGACGGCTTCCACTGTGCGCCCCTGCTGGCCGAGCACGTCGCCAATGAACTGCAGGGAAAGTCCGGAATCATCGACTCGATTTTCCAGCCGATGCGCAAGCCAGTGGCGACCAGAACCATGGAATGGTCGATCGATGAATATGTCACACACAGCCTTGCCGCCTGGTTCGAGACCGGCGCGCAGGCCGCACCACAGATGACGACCTCGCAGCTCACCGACTACTACCGGAACATGGCCGTGCAGACCTATGAGCAACTCGGCGTCGATTACGGCCTGGGCCCCGACATTCTCTGGTACGCACAAGGGAATCTGCATGGTGCACGTCGTGTCGCGCGCTTTCTGCGTACCTTCAAGGGCGATGGCGACGTAGCCCAACCGGCTGGGGCCACAACCGGCACCGGGGGGACGCGGTAGCAATGCCCGCTTATCAACCATCTGTCGCGGACACCGTTCGCAGCCTCGTGACGAAGCAGCTCAACCTGAACGGGTACAGCCAGGATCTTCGCCCTGACGATAATCTCTGGAGCTTGGGCATGACGTCCTTGACCTGCCTGGGTCTGATGTTGTCCATCGAGGACACGTTCGAGATCGAGCTGCCGGAGGAGGCGCTCAAGGAGGCGACCTTCCGCAGCATCAACACGATATCCGCGGCGGTTGAGAGTTCGCGCAAATAGGCACGAGTTTGGGGGTAGCAGTGCCGGCACGCCAGTCGCGCCCGAGGAACCCGATCCCACCGTTTCGCGACAGCACGGCGAGCGAATTCCCGTTGTCGGCGGGACAGGAGCGAATGTGGTGGCTGCGTCAACTGGACTCGTCGCACGACCAGTACCACATCAGCTGTGGCTGGCGGTTTCCGGCGGAGGTGAACCGCGAGGCGTTGCTCGCCGCCCTCGATGCCCTGGTGCGGCGCCACGAGATCCTGCGGACGAAGTTCCTCATGTCGCCGGACGGGGCGGTCACCCAGGAGATCGTCGACCATGTCGAGATCCCGCTCGTCTGGGCCGGCCCCGACTGGCAGGAAGCCGTCGAACAGGCTGCCGTGCGGCCCTTCGACCTGGCGCGGCCTCCGCTGTTTCGAGCGGTGGCCGCAGAGTTGGTCGACGGGCCCGGCCTGTTGGTGACGATGCACCACATCATCACCGACAGGTGGTCGATGGACGTCTTCGCCAGGGATCTGTTCGAGCTGTACGAGGCGGCCTTGACGGCCAGGACACCGCGCCTTCCGGGGCTGCCCGTCCAGTACGGCGACTACGCCAGGTGGCAGCGCGACTTCCTGACCGACGACCTGCTCCGATCCCAGCTGAACTACTGGACCGAGGCGCTGGCCGGCTACGAACCGTTGGAACTGCCCCTGGATCTGCCTCGGCCCACGGCGATCGACGCGGTCGGCGAGACGGTCGTCCTCGAGCTGCCGAGCGAGGCCACGGCGGCCATGACCGCCCTGGCCTGGCGTACGCGCGCGAGCCCGGCGATGGTGGTCAGTGCCGCGTTCGTCGCGACGCTCCGGGCCTTCTGCGGCCAGTCCGACGTCGTCATCGGCGCCATCGTGTCCGACCGGACACACCCGGACCTGCGAGATCTGATCGGGTTCTTCATCAACACCATGATCCTGCGGGTCGACCTGACCACGACGGAGCTGACCTTTCGCGAGGCGATCACCCGAACCCGGGACGCCTGGATGGCCGCGGACGCGCACCAGGACGCGCGGCTCGAGCAGATCGTGGGTGCGCTCAAAGCCGGGTCGGAGGCGCACCGGAATCCGATCTTCGACGTCGTCGTGAATCACGCCGGCGACCGGGATGACCTGGCCGAGGATCCAGACGCGCCGGTGTGGTGGGAACCCGACCTGCCGGTGACTGCCAGGTTCGACCTCTCGCTCACCACGCGGATCGTTGAGGGGCGGCTGCGGGCGACCTTCGTGTACCCGACCGCGCTGTTCAACCGGGCCACGATCGCCACGCTCGCGGACCGCTACATCCGCACGCTCGAACAGGGCGTGGCGACGCCGGACGCGCTGATGCGCGACTTCGACCTGCTCACCCGGGCCGACCGCACGCTGCTGCGGCGCGGCAACGATCGGACTCCGGCGGCCGGGACCACCGTTGTCGAACGTCTGCAGACCCTGGCCGCCCGCACGCCGGACGCGCCGGCGGTGGTCGGCGACGGCGGCCCGCTGTCCTATGGGCAGCTGAACGAACGCGCGAACCGGCTGGCCCGACACCTGCTAACCCTGGGCGTCGGACCGGAGAAGGTGGTCGGCGTCTGCCTGGAACGCACCGTCGAACGATTCGTGGTGCTGCTCGCGCTGGCCAAATGTGGCGCACCGTACCTGCCCGTCGACCCCGACTTCCCAGCCGATCGGATCCGCCTCCTGATGTCGGATGCCGCCGCCGTCTTGATGATCGTCGGCTCACCGCTTCTGGCCCGCCTGCCCTCGATGGAGACGCCGGTTCTCACCATCGGTGACGGCAGCCCGGACCTGACCGGATACGCCACCGACAATCTTCCGACTCTCCCGGCTCCGGACAGTCTGGCCTACCTGATATCGACATCCGGATCGACCGGAAACCCCAAGTCGGTGGCGATCTCACATCGAGCCCTGAGCCGACTGGTGGAAGGCGCACCGCACTATCTCGAGGTAGGCCCGGGGTCGGTGTTTCTCCAGACCGGTCCGCTGACATTCGATGTCGCCGTGCTCGAATGGGCGCCGCTGGCCCACGGCGGCCGGGTGGTGGTCGCCGATCCCGGGTCCCTCCTCGACGGTCTGCGGGATGTCCTGCGCGAACACCAGGTCACCACGCTCAAGCTGGTCTCTCCGCAGCTCGACATCCTCGTCGAGCAGGATCCGCACATCCTGTCCGGGCTGCGCCAGCTCGTCGTCGGCGGCGACGTTGTCAACCCGAGGAGCTTCGCCCTGGTGGAGGGACTCCTACCCGGCTGCCGGGTCGTGGCGTCGTACGGACCGACCGAGTGCACGGTGCTGGCCACCGTGTTCGAAGGCGGGCCGTGGTCGGGCAGAGTTCCGATCGGCCGCCCCATCCCGCACACGAGTGCCTACATCCTCGACGAGGACCTCCAGCCGGTCTCGGTCGGCATGCGCGGCGAGATCTTCCTGGCTGGCGACGGATTGGCCAGGGGGTACCATTCCCGCCCCGGCCTGACCGCGGCGTCGTTTGTTCCCGATCCGTTCGGGCCGCCCGGGTCGCGGATGTACCGCACCGGAGACCTGGGCCGCTACCTGCCGAACGGAGCCATCGACTTCCTCGGCCGCACCGACCACCAGGTCAAGATCCGTGGCTTCCGGATCGAGACCAGCGAGGTCGAACACGCCCTGCTGCGCCATCCCGACATCACCGCGGCGGCGGTCGTCCGGGCCACCCTGGCGACCGGCCCCGCGCTGGTCGCCTACATCGTGGCGGCCAGGTCGGTGGACGTGGGGGCGCTGCGCGACATGCTCCGCGAAACACTGCCCGCGTACATGCGCCCGGACCACTTCGTCACGATCCCCCGATTCACCCTGACCGCGCACAACAAGCTCGACCGCGCCGCGCTGCCACCGGTCACCACCGCCACCACGCGCGCCGGAGTGGACCTGCCGCCCGCGACCGGGCTCGAAGCACGGGTCGTCGCGGCATGGTCCGCCGTGCTCGGCAGGCCGCTTTCGGCCTCCGACGACTTCTTCGACCAGGGCGGGCACTCCCTGCTGGTGCCGCGCGCGACCGCGACGGTCCGCCGCGAACTCGGCCGCGAGGTGCCGTTGCAGCTGATGCTGGAATATCGGACGCCTGCGAGCTACGCGGCCGCGATCCTGCGTGAGAGCCTGCCCGACCTCAGCGCGGCCTCGCGTGAGGACCGGCTCGTCCAGCGAACCTGGCGCGGCGAGAAGCTCGCCGGGTGCCGACGCGTGGATCTGTTCATCTCCACCGAGAACCCGCTCCGGAAGAATGCCGACCTCCCGTTGCTGCTCGTCCTCGACGGCTCCGAGTTCGTGGAGATCATGCGCCTGCCGGCGATTCTGGACCGGCTCTCCCTGCAGGATCGGATCCCCACCACCGCGGCGATATTCCTGAGTCCGAGCGAATGGTCGACCCGCCGCAGCGAGCTCCTCGACGACGGGATCGTCGACGCGCTCGCCGACGAGCTGCTCCCCTACCTGCGCACCTGGCTCGGGAACCGGCCGGTCGGCCGAGCCGTCGCGGTGGGCGCGAGTCTGGGGGCGGTCACGGCGATCCGCTCCGCGCTGCGCCGGCCGGATCGCTTCCACGGCGCCGTGGCCATCTCCGGCCCGCTGAGCGAACATCGGCTCGGCCCGGCGAGGCCCGACCGGTCGAGAGGCGGGTCGCGGTTCTTCCTGTCCGCGAGCCGGGAGGAGAAGGACATCGTCCTCGACGACGGACTCAGCTTGGTGGAAGCGACCGAACGCACAGCCGTCGAGCTCGCGGCCGACGGACATGTCGTACGAAGCGCGATCGGGGAAGGCGGCCACACCTACGCGGCGTGGGAGTCGATGCTCCCCGATGCGATCCGCTGGTCGCTGGGCGACCAAACTTAGTCGATAGGTGGTACTTGCGGTGCAGGATTCTCGACGGTCGGCCCGGACCGCGGGTGCACGGACCCTGGTCGATCTCCTGGAGCGCCAGTTTCGCGACCGGCCGGCGGCCACGGCCATCCGGACCTCGGCACGCTCGTGGACCTATGCCGAGCTCGATCGGCTGTCGGCGCGACTTGCGCGGCGGCTGGTGGCCGACGACGCCGGACCGATCGTCGGTCTCATCGCGCGGCAATGCCCGGCCGCGTTGATCGGCATCGTCGCCATCCTGCGAAGCGGCGCGGCGTGTCTGCCGATGAACCCCGACGATCCGCCGCTGCGCAATCGCGGGGTGCTCGACGACGTCGGCTGCGGACGCGTCCTTGCTACCGCGCCGGTCGACTGGCTGCCCGACGCCCAGCTCATTGACGTAACCGGCCCGCAGACGGGCCACGACAGCCCCGACAGCCCCGCCGCCACGGAGCTCCCCTCGCCGAGGCCGCTCGACCTGGCATACGCGCTCACCACGTCGGGCTCGACCGGGCGGCCCAAGATCGTCGGCGTGCCGCACGAAGGCCTCCTGAACCTGATCATCGCCTCGTTCGAGGACATCGACCTGATCAGGACCGACGACGTGATGCTGTGGACGACCGCGCTCACCGTGGACAGCACCATGCACGACTGCCTGATGCCGCTCTGCTTCGGCGCCTGCGTCGCCATCGCCGACGGCGGCGACCTGCCCGCCAACCGCATCCTGCGCACCGTCCGCGCGCTCGGCGTGACCGCGCTGGAAGTCCCGGCCGCGGTGCTCGGGCCGTACGGGACGTCCCTGCTTCCCCGGCTGGCCGCGGCCGGCGTGCGCCTGGTCATCACCGGCGGGTCCCAACTCGACGGGCCGGACCTGGGCAGCAACGACTCGCTGGTCGTCCACAACGGCTACGGCCCGACCGAGGCCTCGGTGGCCGCGACGTGGTATCCCTGCGACGCCTCGACCCCGCAGTGGGTCCCCATCGGGCGCCCGATCCGCAACGTGCGAACCTATGTCCTCGACGAGGAGCTGAACCCCGTCCCGGCCGGCGACACCGGCCAGATGTACCTGGCCGGTGCCGGTCTTGCCAGAGGCTATCTCGGCCGTCCCGGCCGCACGGCGGCCTCGTTCCTCCCGGACCCGTTCGCCGAGAGGCCCGGCGAGCGCATGTACGCCACCGGGGACAACGTTCGGCTTCAGCCGGACGGGAACTACGTGTACGTCGGCCGAATCGACGACCAGATCAAGATCAGTGGGTACCGGGTCGAGATCGGCGAGGTGGAGCACAACCTGCGCGCATGCCGAGGCGTGGTCGACGCGGCGGCACTGTTGCGCGAGGACACCCCGGGCGGCGCGGCCATCGTCGCCTATCTGGTCGGCGAACGGCGACCCGACGAGCTGCTCACGAGCCAACTGGGTAGTTGGCTACCCGCGCCGATGATTCCACGCGTCTACGTCTGGCTGGACGAGATGCCTCTCAACCGCGCGGGCAAGATCGATCGTCGAGCGCTCGCCAAGATGCTCGATCCCGCACTCTCCCACCCGGACGCAGTACGCAACCCTCACGTTGTGCCATTCACTTGCGGGGGCGGGATGGATACGGGAAACTGTCCCGATGCCTGCTGAGTACACCCAAGGTGACCAGTTCCGTGGTGCCCGCATCCATCTGTGCGATCTCTCTGGTCTCGAGATTCGCGATTGCGACGTCACCGGCCTGAAGATTGTGGACTGCTATGGGGGTAACGTCTCCCTCGGTGGCGGCTTCGAGCGTGTCGTTGTCAATGACGTCGACGTGACCGCCTATGTCGAGGCCGAGCTCGACCGGTTGCATCCCAACCGGGTGCTGGCCCGTGAGGCCACGTCCGCCGCCGAATACCGGGCTGCTTGGGATGCCATCGAGAAGCAGTGGGAGGAGACGCTCGACCGTGCCAGGCGCCTACCCGAGGCGAAGCTGAACGAGCAGGTCGACGGCGAGTGGTCGTTCGTCGAGACGCAGCGGCATCTGCTGATGGCCAGTGATGCCTGGATCGGCAACGCCGTGCTCGAGGAGGATGCGCCGCACCACTCGTTGGGCCTTCCTGGCGGCGGGATGCCGGCCGAAGCATTGGCGAAGCTCCTCGGGCTCACCCTCGATGCCACCCCGACGCTCGACGAGGTACTCGCGCCGCGGCTCGCCCGCATGGCCACGATGCGCCGGGTCGTCGACGAGCTCACCGAGGCCGAGCTCGACCGGGTATGTGGTCGCAAGCCGGCCGACCCCTACCCGGACAAGGACTACGTCGTACGCCGCTGCCTCAGCGTCGTGTTCAAGGAAGAGGCCGAGCATCACCGGTACGCGGTGCGCGACCTCACCGTGCTCGAGGCCGATACCCGAACCGAGTGAAAGCGCGTCCCGGCAATGGACGGCGATCTCGCGATGCGGCACGCTCAAGCCCAGCGCGAGGGTGTCCTGGTCGACGGGTTCGTCGCCCCGGTCGGCGAACGCAAGGGCCATGACGGGCTGTACTCCGGCAAGAAGCACCTGTGCGGACAGAACGTGCAGGTCGTCGCGGATCTGGACGGGCGGGTCGCGGACGCGGGCGATCCCGTCCCCGGCGCCCGCCACGACGCGGCGGCGTTCTTCGTCTCCGGCCTCGCCGAACGGTGGTCGGGCCACTATGCGCCAGGCGGGCCGGGCATGACCGGCGACGGCGGCTACCGGGGCATCGGCATGATCACCCCGGACCGCAAGCCACGCGGCGGAGAACTCACCGACGGCCAGAAGGCGTACAACCGCTCGGTCGACCGCATCCGGGCAGCCGTCGAACGCGCCATCGCGCATCTGAAGTCGTGGAAGATCCTCAAGACCGGCTACCACCGGATCATGCACGACTTCCCCGACATACTACGGACCGTCACCATGCTGGAGATCTATCGAGCCTGGGGATGACTTCTGAATGACCTTCCTGGATAAGCGGCAACGTGGGGAGGTAGCCGGCGGTTCATCCACCTGCCTTCAGCCGGAACGCGAGGCGGCGGGGCGCCTGCACGCGATAGCTGTCCGTCACCAGCTCGGCAACCTCGGCCCAGTCCGTCTCGTCGTCCAGCACCATTCCCACGACATTCACAGCCCAGTCGGCCCGGAAGAACGGAGGGCCGGCATGCGCCAGCGCGGCCAACTCCGCGGGCGGCGCCCGGAAGGTCATCAGGATGGCCGGATCGTCCAGATCGATGTACGCCGACCGCCTCTCGTCGGTGGCGTAGACGTGCAGGAACGTCCGCCGGCGAATCCGCCACCGCAGGCCGATCCACGCCGGCTCCTCGTACGCCTCGGGCAGTTCCCCGCAGATCACCCGGAGCCGGCCCACAACGGCGGGTGGAACGTCCGCGATGTCGGTCATCTGTACCTCCCGCGCCCATCCTGCCCGCCGGGTAGGACATCAGCACATCAGAGTCTCCGGGGTTGGAAGGGCCGCTCCGACGTCATAGGACTATCGGGCCCAGCCCGGTGACGACGCTGGCAAGCGCTACGCTTCCGCGCCAGGGTAGTCGCATGATTACCTCGCGTAATGCTGGGCCAGTGCTGGGGCCGTCCGAGCTGAGCATTTTTGCTGGTCAGGGCACATGGTTGCCGAGATCACGCAGATCTACGAGGGAACCAACCAGATCCAGCGCATCGTCATGGCACGCCACCTCCTGGCCGGAGCGCGGGCATGACGGGGACACCGGCCCCTTCATCCGGTCAAGGCACGCGGTGCTGTCGCCGCGGCACGGTGCTCCCTGGACACCTCAGGTCGGCCGGACCGGAGGCGATCACCCGACGCACTAACATCGGGCGGCATGACAGCAGTGAGCGAGCCGATTCGGGCCGCGGTGCGGCGTGGCGACCTCGGCTGGCTCACCGGCCACCTCGGTGCGCAGGACTGCACGCCGGCAGTCGTGAAGCTGCTCGTCCGTCACGAAGACCCGCTGCTGCGGCATCTGGGCCTGGACCTGCTGGGCGCGCGGATCGCTGAACCGGGCACCGCGGAATCCGAGGCGGCCGAACTCGCCGAGCTGCTGCCGACGACCCTGGACGACCCGCCGGAGACGGCGTTCCTCCTGGCCGGCCTCCATCAGCAGCTCTGGCGCCACGTCCCCCAGCACCGCCGGCCGCAGTGGCGTGCGGCCGGTCTGCCGGTCCGCGTGCAGCTCGCCTGGCTGCGGGCCGAGGTCTCCCACCAGCCGGCCACGGTCCGCCACGAACCGGCGGGCGAGCTGCTCTTCCAGGCCGTGGCCGGGATCGCCGCCGCCGACACCGACCAGCTCGACGAGCTGGTCGGTGAGCTGGCCGCCAGCGGTGACCGGGTGCTCCAGGGCGAGGCGCTGCGGCTGGCCCGCGAAGGGCTGCACACCGCGCTGCTGGCCCCGGCCCGAGCCCGCGAGCACATCGGCAGGCTGCTCGCTTCCGTTGGCGTGGCCGCCGCAGCGCTGCAGGAGCTCGCCGAGCCGTGGGCCGCGCTCGCCCCGCTGCGCCGGGAGAGGCTGCAACCGTTCCTCTCAGCCGGTGTGCCGTCACCGGCGCCCGAGGTGATCGATGCCGCGCTCGCGGCCGCGACCCGTCACGGACACGGTGACCTCCTGCGCGACGTCGTCGAAGACACCGCGATGCCGCCGCGGTCGCGGCAGCGGGCGCTGCAGGCGCTGGGGAACCTGGCCGGACGCGAAGACATCCGCGCACTCGTGGCGACCGCCGCGACCGACCCGTTGCTGCTCGGCGGGCCTGTCGTCGCGTGTCTGCGGGCGATGCACCGGCGCGGCCTCTTCCCGGCCGGTGGAGAGGCGGCGGCCATCGTGGACCTCGCGCTCGCCGACCACACCGTTTCCGCGGCGGAGGCCGCCACGATCATGTTCACGTGTCGGCGTGCGGCGTTCGACGCGCTGGTGGTCGAGGATGCCGACGACGCGAGGTGGCCGCGGCGGCTGGCGCTGCTGGTCGAGCTTGCCCGGCAGGGAAGCGGCGACCTTCCGGTGGGCGACACGATCGCCGGTGTGCTGCCCGCGACCTCTCGTCCGGAGCCTTTCCTGGCCGCGATCCGGGCGCTGCGCCACGCCCCGGCCGAGGCCGCGGTCGTCGGCGCCTTGCCGCAGGCACCGGCCGCGGCGTTGCACACGTTGGAGGCCGTCGGCGGTCAGCGGACCGTGGCCGTGCTGCAGGAAGGGCTCGGCCTGACCCCGCCGGGCGGCGCCGCCACGGCCGGCGTCATCGCGCCCCACCTGCGGCCGGTCCGCCATCGGGCGCTGGAACTGCTGTGGCACCTCACCGACGATCCCGACCGGCGAGCCGCGATCCTGGCCCGCCTCGACCCCCGCGACGTTCCCCGCCGGATCGCGGCCGACCTCGGTGCACCCGACCGACGCGAACTGGCGCTGCTGGGCGCCGACTTCGACCCGGACGACCCGGCGGCGGCGCTGCTGGCGCTGGCCCGCAACGGCGACGCGGCCACCCTGGCGACCATCGCCGACCTCCTGCTGCGGATCGTGGCGGACCTCGCGGCGTCGTGGGAGCCGGGCGCCACCCGACCCGCCGACGCCGGGCGCTCGGACGGGCCGCCCGCGGGCGAACCCGCCGTGCCCGACGAGGTCGTGACCGCGATTCACGCGCTCGGCGGCCGGCTCCACGACCGCGGCAGGCTACGACCGTTCTGCCTGCGCGAGGCCGCCGACGCCCGCGAGGCCGGCCACGCGCTCGTCGCGACGATGGCGTTGGACCTGCTCGATCGCCCCGGCCTGTCCGCCGGCGAGCAGGCCGTCCTGCTCGCCCTGCTGCTACGGGCCCCATATGCCGGCACCCGCGCCCGGGTGCACCGGCTGCTGCGCCACCGTGACCGCCACGTCCGCAAGCACGTGATCGCGCTGCTGGCCGCCGATGCGACCGGTGAGGACGCCGAGGCGCTGTCGGCGAGCCTGATCGCGTTGACCGCCGCTCGCGACGGGCAGACCGTCCGGCAGGCGCTGCTCGCGCTCGGCCACGTCCGGGCGCACTGGGCCGCGCCGGCGGTCGCGGCGTGCCTGGATCACCCCACCATGAACATCAAGAAGACCGCCGCCGCGGTCCTGGTGCACGCCGGTACGCCCGCGGTGGTGCCGAAGCTGCTGTTCTGGCTCGGCCACCACGACAACCCGGGCCTGCGCGCCACGCTCATCGAGGCACTCCGGGCGATCCTCGGCGACGCGTACGCCGCCACGGTCCTCGCGGCCGCCGAACAGGCCGACGACGAGCGGCCCCGCAGGCTGCTGCTCGACGGGCTCGGCGGGATGCTGTCGGCGCGCGCGGTCGACGCCCTGGCACAGCAGGGCTCCCCGGTCACGCCGGCGCTGCTCGCACTGGTCGCCGCAGGCCGGGTCAGGCTCGCCGCCGGGACGGTGGAGGACCTGGCCGCGCAGCTGGCGGCACACGGCATCGCAACGCCGGCCAGCCGGACGCCGACCGGCGGCGGTCCGTCCGGCGAGGACGTCGACACACTGGTGCGCGACGGCTGGCACATCGAGACCGCCCAGCGGATCGTGGACAGACATGAACGGCAGCCCGAGCACCTGAGTGCCGACCAGCTCACCCGGCTACGACCGATGCTGGCCGACTGGCTCCACCTGGCCGGCGCCGAGGCGGCCACGCGACCGGCCACGCTGCGGCTGACCCTGCGGCTCTGCCCCGCGCCATGGCCGGCCGACGAGATCGTGACCTTCGCCCGGGCGGTCCGGACACTGACCGCCGCCCTGTCCGACGCCACCGGCGACGACCGGGACCGTCTCCTCGCGGTACTCGAGGCGGTCGCGCCGACCCTGCACGCCGCCCTGGCACTCGACGTCGCGGCCCGGCTGCGCGCCCTCGCGCCCACCGCGGCCGGGCATCGGTCACCGCTGGCACTGCTCCGCCGGTGCGGCGCAGTGCTGACCCGCGCCGACGTCGAGCAGGCCCTCACCGCCGCCCGGCTGGGCCCCGACCCCTGGGCCGCCGAGATCGCGACACTACGCGACGCCTTCGCCGTCACCGCCACACCCGCGTCCGGCGAGGCCGCGGCCTGGCGGCTCCGGCTCGAAGCCGCCGTACGCACCCCGGACGCCCTGCACGACTTCCGCTCCCGCGACGACCACACGCTCCCGTCACGCGCCCGCCTCGACGCGCTGATCGACGCGTTCCCGTCGGCACACCGGGACGCCCGCAGCACGATGCTGGACTGGATGGAAGCCCTCCAGCCCGTCGACGCACCGCCCTGGACCCTCGCCGAGCAAGCCCACCAGGCCACCCCCGGGCCACGGGCCCCGCACGACGGCGACCTCGACCAGCCACGCTCGGCCGCGCAACGCGTACGCCTGCTCGCCATGCTCGACGCACCCACCGCCAGCCGTCGTGACGCCGCGGCTGCGGCGCTGCGCGAGTGGCCCGAACCGGATACCGGCCGCGACGTGCTCCACGCGTTCCTGTACGGACGTGCCGACGTCGCGATCAACGCCGACCTCGCACGAGTGCTGACCAGCATCGACGAAACCGAGCTGCGGACCATCGCCGACCCCGTGCGCGAACGGGCTGCCCGCGTGGCGTTCCATCTCGACCCGTCCGACCTGCACCGCCTACTGCCGCTGCTGCTGGAATGGTGGGAGTGCGGCGGACCCGCCACCCGCGCCGCCGCCGAACGTGCGCTGCGCCGGGCTCCCGAGTTCGCCGACGTCCTCGCGGAAAGCCTTCGCGCACGGCTCGACGCCGGGGCCTGGGGTTTCCTCGACCTGATCGCTGGCTGGCCCCTGCTGCGCACCCCGGCACTGGACGAAACCCGCGAACGGCTGCGCGCCGAAGGACGCGACGACCTCGCCGACAAACTCACCCTCGTGGACGGCCCACTACGCCATCCCGACGGTGCCGACAGCGACTCCGCTCGGCTCTCGGCGCTACGCGAGCGACCGCAGCCGACCCCGGGCCACGCGATGTCCGTTCCATCACGGCACGAACTACTGGACCTGATCCGCACCGGCCACACCGAACAGGTCCGCCGCGCGCTCACCCGCCTCGCCGAGGCGCACGAGGACGACCGCCCGTCCCGGGTCAGGCCGACCACCGATTCAGACCCCGAACTCGAGAACCTGCTGGCCGGACTGCTCCACCACCCCGACGCCAGAATCCGCCTGCACAGCCATCGCATCGCCCGCAAGCTCCTGGACCGCCCCACCTACCTGCGCCACACCGCGGTCCTGCTCGACGACCCCGAACCCGATGTGGTCCGTTCAGCGATCGACACCCTCAGCCACGGGGCCTACAAGCCCGCGATCCCCGCGATCGTCGGCCTGCTCACACACCCGCACACCGCTGTCCGCAGGACCGCCGCCACCGGTCTCGTCCATCTCGGACCTTCGGCGGCCCCGGCGCTCAGGCACGCGGCCGGCCACGCCCGCCCGGACCGACGACACCACTACACCACGATCCTCGATCAGATCATCGAGCGCGACACGTCGACGGCGAAGGGCCTCCCGTCTCGGCGATCGGGCACCGTTGAATCACGGCTCGGCCAGGATTAGTCTGAGCATCCCATGAAGCCTCGTATCAGGCCGATCGTATGGCAGCCGCCGGCCACCCCGGCCCGGGCGCGCCAGCCGCACGGCGCGGTCCCGATGCCCCAGCCTGTCCTCCACCCACTGCCCGGCATCGGACCGGAGGACGTCGCGGCGGCCCCCGATGGCGCGATCTACACCGGCCTCGCCGACGGCCGGATCCTCCGGGTCCGCGACGACATCGTGGAGGTCGTCGCCGATACCGGCGGTCGGCCGCTCGGCATCGAGGTCGGCGCCGAGGGTGCCCTGGTGGTCTGCGACGCCGTTCGCGGCCTGCTCAGTGTGCGGCCCACCGACGGGGCGATCGAAGACCTCGTTCCCGCCGGTACGCCGATCGACGGCGTGCCGCTGCGGGTCTGCAACAACGCGGCGATCGCCGCCGACGGTGCGATCTGGTTCAGCGACTCGTCGGCCCGGTTCGACCTCGCGCACTGGAAAGCCGACCTCATCGAGCATTCCGGAAGCGGTCGCCTGCTGCGCCGCGATCCGGACGGCACGGTCACCACCGTCCTCACCGGCCTGCACTTCGCCAACGGTGTCGCCCTCGCGGCCGACGAGTCGTTCGTCGCCGTCGCGGAGACCGGTGCGTACCGGTTGACCCGCTGGTGGCTGACCGGCCCGCAGACCGGCCGCAGCGACGTCCTCGTGGACAACCTGCCCGGCTTTCCGGACAACATCGCGCGCGGCAGCGATGGTCTGATCTGGATCGCGATGGGTTCGCCGCGCAACCGAGCGCTCGATCTGCTCGCGCCGCGGCCGCCGGTCCTGCGGCGGATGCTGTGGGCGTTGCCCGAAGCGCTGCTGCCGCAACCCGCCGACACCGTCTGGGTCCAGGCCGTCGACACTGCCGGGCGTACGGTCCACGACCTGCAGACCGCCACGCCGGGGTTCTCCATGGTCACCGGAGTGCGGGAGGAATCCGGCACGGTGTGGCTGGGCAGTCTGCACTCGGCGGCGATCGCGCATTTCACCCTGCCGTGAGTCATCGGGCCGACGGCCGTTCGGCGACGACATCGCCCGGCGATGGTGGAATCATCGTCTGGTGACTCAGCACAGCGCCACAGGGCCGGACGACGAGCGCCGCCGGAACTTCGACACCAGTTACACCGGCACGCCTCCCTGGGAGATCGGCAGGCCGCAGCCGGCGCTCGCCGCCGTGGCCGCCGCGGGCGGCCTGCACGGCCGGGTGCTCGACGTCGGCTGCGGAACCGGCGAGCACGCCCTGATGGCGGCGGCGGCCGGGCTCACCGCGACCGGGATCGACCAGTCACCGACGGCGATCGGCCTGGCCAGGGCAAAGGCCGCCGCGCGGGGCCTGGCGGCGGCCTTCGTCGTGGACGACGTCCTGCACCTGCCGGAACATGGGCGCTGGGACACCGTGCTGGACTCGGCGCTGTTCCACACGCTGTCCGACGCGGACCGCGTCGTCTACGGGCAGGCCGCCCGGGCCGCGGTCGCTCCCGGCGGCACCTACTACCTGCTCTGCTTCAGCGAACGGGAGCCCGGTGACTGGGGTCCTCGCCGCGTCACCCAGGACGAGATCCGGGCCGCGTTCGACGAGGGTTGGACGGTGGAACGCATCGAACCCGCGGTGATCGAGATGAGCTCCATCCAGGACATCGCGCAGGGCTGGCTCGCCACGATCCGCCGGACCGACGAGCGCTGAGCACGAAAGCGGGGGCACGTGTCGCGGGCCTGCCGCTGCGGGAATGTCGCGGGCGGGGATCTCGTCGAGGACGTCCGCGGTCACGTCAAGACCGGGAGGGCCTCGGTGCCGTGCTGGACGAAGCCTCGCGCGCCGTAGTGGAAGCTGGGTTGCGTGTCGGGGTCCAGGCGCAGGCCGGGGCAGGCGTCGAGCAGCGCGGTGAGGGCCGCGGCGACTTCGATGCGGGCCAGCGGTGCGCCGACGCAGTAGTGCGGGCCGAGTCCGAAGCCCAGGTGGGCGCCGCCACGGCGGTCCAGGCGGAAGGTTTCGGGGTCGGGATAGACCTGCGGGTCGAAGTGCGCGCCGGCGATGCAGAGGTACACCATGCTGCCGGCGGCGAGGGCGGTCCCGGCGAGTTCGACGTCGCGGGTCACCAAGCGGTAGAGCCCCGCGGTCGGGTTGGCCCACCGGAAGGCTTCCTCGATCGCGGCCTCGGCGAGGCCGGCTTCTGCCCGCACCTGCGCGAGCGCGTCCGGGTTGAGCAGCAGGGCGGAGACCGTGGCCGACATCATCTGGATCGTGGTCTCGAAACCGCCCAGCAGCAGGCTGACGACCGCGGTCGTCACGTCTTCGAGGGAGTAGGCGTCCTCCGCCTCGAACGCCCGGATGATCTCGCCGAGCATGTTGTCGCCGCGGTCGCGCCGCTCCTGCTGTACGAGCGTGGACGTGTAGTCGCTCAGCCGCGCGTACGCCTGCTGGCCGGCGGCGGCCACCGACTCGTCCATCGGCGAGCCGAGCCATGTGATGATCGCGCGTACCCATTCCAGGCCCTGATCGCCCAGCTCGTCTGGGACGCCGAGCAGGGTGAGGAAGACCTCCATCGGGTATCGGGCGATGCCGTCACCGACGAGTTCCACCTCGGCCTTCGCGGCCACCGCGCCGAAGGTGCGCTTCGCGATCGGCACCACGGCCTGGGCATACTTCGCGCTCGCGCCGGCGCTGAAGAAGCGGTTGTGTACGCGCCTGAGCCGGTGGTGCGGCGTCCCGTCGAGCGCGATCATGGCAGCGCTCATCGGACCCAGGCCGTAGAACCGGGTGCTGAAGGTGGCGGTGTCGCGCAGCGCGGCGCTCACGTCCCGGTGCCGCAGCACCAGCGGCGCGTTCATGAACTCGTCGAAGACGATCGGCTCGTGCTGCCCGAGAGCCGCGAGTGTGCTCCCCAGCGCAGCGGGTGAGCTGGACCGTTGCACGAAAGCACTTTCAGCGGCCGGGATCATACATCGATTACAGCCGCTGTCTGCGGCGGGCGGGTAGCGGAGCGACAGATGCCCGACAGCGACAGTCACCCTACTGGGGGTAACGGCTCGGGCCGGTGGTTCGACCTCGGCCACTGCCGTCTCGGCCACCTCCTGCCGCCGTAGTCGGCCGACGGCGGAACCTTCTCGCTCTCCCGCGAGTGGCAGAGGGAGGAGAAGAGGTGACGGTGTCCAACGGTGATCTGATCAGTGATGTCTATGCCGGATCCTTCCGGCGGTTGGTCGTCCCGCTCTACGCGGTGACCGGGGACCTGGGCGAGGCGCAGGAAGTGGTCCAGGAGGCATTCACCAGGGCGCTTGCCGCTCCCCGCCGGTTCGCGGGCCTCGACAACCCGGAGTCCTGGCTGCGGCGGGTGGCGGTCAACATCGCCCGCACCCGACATCGACGCCGACGCATGCTCGATGGGCTGCTGCGCCGGGTCGGGCCGCCGCCGGATGTCGCCGACCATGCGCCGGAACACCTGGCGCTGCTGGCCGCGCTGCGGCAGCTGCCCGAGGGGCAGCGGTACGCCCTTGCCCTCCCACACGTGCCCGGGTGGTCTCCTGCCAGAAGGGCTGCGGCGCGATCACGGGCCCATTGGCCGTCGATCCCGCCTCCGGTCAGGTGTTCCGGCTCAGCGGACAACCGCCGTCGCCCTATCCGCCCTTCAACGTCTACGCCAGCCCGGACGGTGCTCTGTGGATCACGTACTGGCCGGGTGACCACCCCCGGCCTGCCATGGTGGCTCGCAGCATCGACCGGGGCGCGACGTGGCGGACGTCGCAGGCGCCGGAGGGAACGACCTCGAGCGGCGTGGCGGCGGTCAACGGCCAGGAGGCTTACCTGCTGACCGAACCCCTGCCGGTGGACCGCAACGAACCGCCTCCCACGCGCCCGTCCCGGCTGCTGCACACGGCCAACGGCGGACAGTCATGGCAGGACGTCGCCACCGATCTGCCCACCAGCAGCGAAGTCCGGTCGTTCGCCGTCGGCTCGGATGGATCTCTGATGGTCGTCGACGAGCGGGACGGCGCCTCGGATCTGCTCATCAGCCGGGACGGAGGGCTGCATTTCGCCACCCAGCGGCAGCACACCGGCAACGGTGGATTCGGTGCTTGCCCGGGTCGCGCATGGCTCTACGACGAGCGGTCGCCCATCGGAACCGACCTCGTACAGACCACCACTGATGGACTGACCTGGACCCGTCTGCAACTTCCCGGATAAGCATGTGTCTGCATAGGAGCGGGTCACCACTGCCGTGCTGTACCGTGAGCGCCGCTGCCAGTTCGTACACCGAGAAGGTGGAGCACATGAGCACGGTCGCCGTCGTGACCGGAGCGTCCGCGGGGATCGGCGCGGCCACCGCATTCCGGCTGCACGAGCTCGGCTTCACCGTGTATGCGGTGGCCCGCCGACTGGACCGGATGGCGTCGCTGGCGGCGGTGGGCATCCACACCGCTTCGGTCGACGTCACCGATGACGCCGCTCTGGTGGCACTGGTCGACCGCGTCGTCACCGAGTCGGGCCGCATCGACGTGCTGGTCAACAACGCCGGATACGGATCGTTCGGGGCGCTCGAGGATGTGCCGATGGATGAGGCACGGCGGCAGTTCGAGGTCAACGTATTCGGCGCGGCCCGGCTCTGCCAGCTCGTCCTGCCCCAGTTGCGGGCGCAGGGAGCGGGTCGCATCATCAACGTCTCCTCCGTGGGGGCGAGGCTGTACCAGCCACTGGGCAGCTGGTACCACTCGACCAAGTACGCGCTGGAGGGGCTGAGCGACTGCCTCCGGGTGGAACTGAAACCGCTGGGTATCCACGTGGTCGTGATCCAGCCCGGCGGCATAGCGACCGAGTTCCCGCGGGTGGCGGGTGAGCAGCTGATCGCCACGTCCGGCGGCGGAGCATACGACGAACACGCCCGCCGGTATGCCGCGGCGCTGATGTCGGAGCCGGAGCACATCTCGCCGCCGTCGGTCGTCGCCGACGCGATCGCCCGCGCCGCGACGGCACGCAGGCCGCGTACCCGCTACGCGGTCGGCCGAGGCGCGCGAGCCGCGGTGTTCGCGCGCTGGCTGCTGCCGGACCGGGTCTTCGACCGGCTCGTGGTGGCGCTGTTCACCGTGCTGGGCGACATCGCCGCCCGCCGCGCCCGGTCAGCGGAGCAGGCACCGGGACCCGAGCTGGGCACCTGACGACGAGCCACCCGCTTTGGCCTCCGCGGCCGGCGGGCGGGTCCTCGGGCGACCCCGGTGCCCGCGGCGTCAGTTCCCGGGCCGTTGCGCTCCCACGCCGACGACGCCGTGCGACGCCCAGCGGCGCAGCAGGCGCCATTGGATCAGCACCGCCACCGCCGTCAAACCCAGCATCAGCGCCGCGACCGCGGCGGCGTAGCCGTACCGCAGATACTCGAACGCGTCCTGATAGAGCACCAGGGACAGGTAGGTCGTCGCGTACGGCGGAGGGCCGCCGTTCGTCACGACCAGCGTCGGCACGAACGACGCCTGCAGGCTCATCAGCGTGTCACGCAGGACCAGGACGGCGAGCACCGGCGCGAGCAGCGGCAGCGTCACCCGGCGCAGCACCTGCCCGGCGCGGGCTCCTTCCAGTTCGGCGAGTTCGTACGCCTCGGGTGGCAGCGCCAGCCGGGCCGTGAGCACGATGACGAACGTCTCGCCGATGGTGAACAGGCTCATCAGGACGATGCCCGCGCGGGCGTCCTCGGGGTCGGTCAGCCACTGCGGCGGCAGGGTGCCGAAGGCGGTCCGCCCGCCCTGCCCGCCGAGCATGAGGAGCTGGTTGACCGGGCCCTGGATCGGGTTGAGCAGCCACAGCCACATCAGCCCGTAGGCGAGTTCCGGGACGGCGCCCGGCAGCAGCACCGCAGCCCGGGCCGTGCCGGCGCCGCGGGCGCGCCGATGCAGCAGCAGGGCCAGTCCGACCGCGATGACCAGGCGCAACGGCACTGAGAACATCAGGTAGGACAGCGAGTTGCCGACCGCGGCTCCTACCGCCGGGTCTCTGGTGAGCTCGACGAAGTTGGCCACGCCGATGAGACGTGAGGTGGCGATCAGATCGGTCTCGGTGAACGCCATCGCCATCGTGGCCGCGGCGGGCAGCAGCACCAGGACAACCAGCCCGATCAAATACGGCAGCAGCATCAGCACCAGCTGACGGCGGTCCCGATTCATCGCACGGCCGCCTCGGCGGGCAGCGGGATCCGTTCGCCGGTGACCGTGTCGAAGGCGTGCAGGTGCTCCTCGGCGACGCTGACGGAGACCCGGTCACCGGGGGTGGGCCGGGTGTGGGCCGGGACCCGGGCGATCACGGGGTGCCCGCCGACGAGGAGGTGGACCAGCGCATCCTCACCGAGCACCTCGACACGTTCGACCTCGCCGAGCGGGCCGACCGGCGAGATACCGCTGCTCAGCGTCACGTGCTCCGGGCGTACCCCCAGCTCGACGGCTGTCGCCTCCACACCTGGCCGGCGCAGCGGCCCGACACCGGGGAGCAGGTTCATGCCGGGGCCGCCGACGAAGGAGGCGACGTAGCGGGTGCGCGGGCGGTGCCACACCTCGTCCGGGGTGTCGACCTGCTCGATGCGGCCGTCGCGGAGCACGGCGATCCGGTCGCCGAGCGCCATCGCCTCCGACTGGTCGTGGGTCACGTAGACCGTCGTCGTGCCGAGCCTGTCGTGCACCGCCCTGATCTCCGTGCGCATGCGCGTCCGCAGGGCGGCGTCCAGGTTGGCCAGGGGCTCGTCGAGCAGGAACACGTCGGGCTCGCGTACCAGCACCCGGGCCAGCGCCACCCGTTGGCGCTCGCCGCCCGACAGCTGGTGCGGGCGGCGCCCGAGCAGGTCCGCGCAGCCCACCGTCGCCGCGGCCTGTGCCGCGCGGGCCGCGGCGACCCGGCGGTCCGCGCCGCGGATCCGGTGACCGAAGGCGATGTTGTCGGCCACCGTCAGGTGCGGCAGCAGCGAGTAGGACTGGAACACCATGGACACGTTGCGCTGTCCGGGCCGCAGCGCGGTGACGTCGCGCCCGCCGATGGCGACGGTGCCGCCGCTGACGGGGTCGAGCCCGGCGATGGCCCGCAGCAGCGAGGATTTGCCCGCGCCGGACGGGCCCAGGACGACCAGCAGCTCGCCTCGGCGTACGACGAGGTCGATGCCGCGCAGGGCGGTGATCGCCCCGCGCGACAGGTGTACGCCGCGCAGCCTCAGCCCGTCTGTCACCGCGCCGCCGTGCCGCGCTGGAAGATCGCGCGGGTCGCCGCGTCGAGGTCGGCGATGACCTTGTCGATCGGGTCGCCGTGGTAGAAGGCGTTCTCGAGGATCTTGCCGGTCGCGTCCTCGATCTCCGGCCAGGTCGAGATCGTGGGCACCGGCCGCAGCGCCGGGATCGTGTCCAGGAAGATCTGCGAGCGGGCCGGTGACGTGCCGGGGGACAGGAACGCGGGCGAGGTCGCCACGGAGGTCCGCGACGGGACGGTGCGCCCGGTCTTGGCCATGAGGGCGGCCCCGGGGTCGCTCAGGGCGTATTCGAGGAAGCGCCACGCCGCGTCCTGGCGGCTCGACGCCTTGGTCATGCAGTAGGCGTCGCTGTGCAGGATGTTGGCGGGGGAGCGGTACTGCGGCAGCGGGGCGACGTCCCACTCGAATCCGGTGATCGCCCGGAAGGCGGTGGTGACCCGTCGCGAGGAGACGAACATCGCGACCTTGCCGGCGGCGAACCGGGCCTCGTGGTCCTGGGTCTCGACCTCGACGTCCGACGGGACGACGCCGATCTTCGGCAGTTCCAGGAAGTCCTGGATCACCTGCCGCGCCGCGGGAGTGTCGAGGGTCAGCCGGGTCGGGGCGGCTGGGTCGTCGACGATGTCGCCGCCGTTGGACCAGATCAGCGGCGCGAGCCGGATCAGCTCGGGTGTGACGCCCAGCCCGTGCACGGCCACCGGCACTCCGGCGGCCTCCGGCTCCCCGGCCTTCACGGTCTGGCCGCCGGCGTCGCGGGTCAGCGCCTGCGCGGTGGCGACCATGTCGTTCCAGTGCCATCCCGCCACCGGCTCGGGGACCTGGTATTTCGTGAACAGGCTGCGGTTGTAGTAGACGGCGAGGCTGGAGATGTTCTGCGGCAGGCACATCTGCTCGCCGCGCCAGCGGAAGGCGCCCATGGCCTGCGGGTAGAAGTCCTTGTCGTGCAGGCTGCCGGAGGCGGCCAGCCGGGCCGTCATCGGCGCGAGGGCGCCCTTGGTGGCGAACTGCCCGAAGTTGCGGTAGTTGATCAGGAACAGGTCCGGTGCGGCGTTCCCGGCGATCGAGGTGGAGACCCTGGTCATCAGGTCCTTGGCGCTGCTCGCCTCGATCAGGGTCACCATGGCGCCCGGGGAGGCCTTCTCGTACTCGGCGGCGAGCGCCCGATAAGCGGCGAGTTCGTCGGGAGTGCCGGCGACCAGCAGGGACACGGTGTCGGCCGCCGGGTCGGTGTCGGCGCCGCACCCGGCCGTGACTCCGGTGGCAGTGAGCATGGTGAGCAGGCTCAGCAGGGCGACAGTTCGCTTCACGAGGCTCCTTCAGGGCCGTAGGAGTGCATGAACCGGCGCTGGGCGACCCCGATCACGAGCAGGGTCGGCAGGGTGGTGAGGACGGCGCCGGCGAGGAACACGGGCTGGTTGTGCGGGTCCATCGCCGCCAGGGCGCGCAGCGCCAGCGGCAGGGTGAAGGTCGCCCGGTCGTAGAGGTAGACCATCGGGTCGAGCAGGTTCGACCAGGTCAGCACGAACGTCAGCGCGGCGAGGCCCGCGGTGACCGGCCGGACCTGGGGCAGCGCCATCCGCCGCCACGTCTGCATCGGGGTGAGGTCTGCCAGCCGGCACTCGTCGTAGCTGTCGGCGGGGATGGCCCGGAAGGCGAGGTAGTAGACCAGCGGGTAGAGCGGTGAGGTGGCGATCAGCGCGGGTGCGATGAGCGGCACGAGGGTGTCGGTCAGGTGGAGCGTGCGGAACAGCACGAACCGGGGCAGCAGCAGCGCGGTGGCGGGCACCATCAGCGCCAGCACGGACAGGCCGAGCACGGCGCTGGTGATGCGGCGGGGGAGCTGCGTCAGGGCGAACCCTGCCAGGGACGCCACGAGCAGGCTCAGGGGCACGCCGACCGCGGCGACGATCATCGAGTTGGCGGCCGCGCGTACCAGGTCGCCGTGGGTGATCGCCTGCTGGTAGGCGGTCAGGCCGGGGTCGTCGGGGATGAGCGGTGGCGCGACGACGGGCGGATCGCCCGGTTCTCGCAGCGAACCGGCCAGGAGCAGCAGCAGCGGCGAGGCGAAGATCGCCGTCACCGCGACGGCGCCGTAGGTGCGCCGGCGGCGGAGTGCGGCGAAGTCGTGCCAGGACACCAGACACCTCTAGACCTTCAGATGTATAGATGCGTAGCATTGCATGTCTAGCCGGGGTGGGGAATATGAGATCATCACTGGGTTTCGGTGTCACCGTCCTATTGGGTCTGACGCTCGTCGCAGCCGCCGACGCGCAAGGCCTGCCCGCCGATGTCGTGATCGGAGCCGACGTCGCCGCGCTGGAAGCGCTGGAGGGTGCCGCCGGCCCGTCCGGCGCCGACGAGTGGTTCATGGCGCAGCGCCTCGGCGCCGGTCAGACCGGTGACCTCGTCGCGCTGGCGGGACGAGCCCGTGCCCAGGCCGAACGGATCGGCGGCGGCGCGGCCACCTTCGCCGCGCTGCCCGCCTGGCAGTCGATGGGCCCGACGAACCTCGGCGGCCGGGTCACCGACCTCGTCGTCGACCCGTCGGTCGCCAACACCGTGTATGCCGCGACCGCCTCGGGCGGCGTCTGGAAGAGCACCGACTCGGGCAGCACGTTCAACTACGCGTGGGACCCCGCCATCACCCAGGCCATCGGTGCGATCGCGATCACCAGCGCGGGCACCCTCTACGCCGGGACCGGCGAGGCCAACCCCGGCGGCGGCAGCGCCTCCTTCCCCGGCACGGGCGTCTACCGCTCGACCGACCACGGCGTGACCTGGCAGTCGATCGGCCTGACCGGCACCAACCGGATCGGCCGGATCGCCGTCGACCCCACCAACAACAACCGGATCCTCGTCGCGGCCACCGGGAACCTCTACGTCCCCGGCGGTGACCGCGGCCTCTACCGCACCACCGACGGCGGCTCCACCTGGACGCAGATCCTCGCCGGCGCCAACTCCACCACCGGCGCCTCCGACGTCGCCCTCGACCCGGCCGACCCCAACCGGATCTACGTCACGATGTGGGACCACCAGCGGATGCCCGGCAGCCGCCGCTACGGCGGCGTCGGTTCGGGTCTGTTCCGGTCCACCAACGGCGGCACCAGCTTCACCCGGCTCGCCAGCACGCTGCCGGCGTCGGGAACCAACGTGGGCCGGATGGGCGTCGCGGTCGCCAAGAGCGACGCCAACCGGGTGTACGCGATCGCGGCCAACGCCACCGGCAACTTCCTCGGCTTCTGGACCTCGACCAACCGCGGCGACACCTGGACGAAGATCACCAACACGACGGCGCTGAACTCGTCCCAGTCCACCTTCGGCTGGTGGTTCTCCCGGATCTTCGTCGACCCGGTCGCGCCCCAGCACATCTGGGTGCCCGGCGTGCCGATGCTCGAATCCAGCAACGCGGGCGGCAGCTGGACCAGCAACTCCAGCTCCTTCCACGTCGACCAGCACGCGGTGGCGTTCGACCCCCGGGTCGCCAACCGCGTGTTCATCGGCAACGACGGCGGCATCTACCGCTCCACCGCGAACGGGTCGCTGAGCGGCAGCTGGACCAAGACCACCCGGTTGGGCAACATGCAGTTCTACACCGTCGCGGTGTCCCAGCAGGACGTCACGCGCATCAGCGGCGGCCTGCAGGACAACGGCTCGGTCCGGTCCTGGTCGGCGTGGGGCTCCTACTACGGCGGCGACGGCCTGCAGAACCTCATCGACCCCACCAACCACCAGAAGGTGTACGCCTGCTCGCAGAACGGCTCCTGCGGCCGCTCCACCAACGGCGGCAACTCGATGAGCGGCTTCGGATCGACGACCTCGGACCGCCGTGCCTGGCTGACGCCCGTCGTGTTCGACCCGTCGAACCCGGCGATCATGTACTACGGCGGCAACCGCCTCAACCGCTCCACCAACTCGGCGCAGAGCTGGTCCGCGATCAGCGGCGACCTGAGCCGGGGCAGCAGCGGCAGCACCAGCTACAACACCATCTCGACTATCGCCGTCGCGAAGACCAGCGCCGCGACCATCTACGTCGGCACCGACGACGGCCGGATCTGGGTCACCCGCAACACCGGCAGCACCTGGACCGAGATCGGCACCGCGCTGCCGCAGCGCTGGGTCACCCGGCTCACCGTCGACCCCACGGACGCCAACCTCGTCTACGCGACGTTCTCCGGATACACCACGGGCGACTCGGCCGCGCACGTCTACCGTTCGACCAACGGCGGCACCAGCTGGCAGCACATCTCCGGCAACCTGCCCAACGCGCCCGTCAACGACCTGGTCCTCGATCCGCAGAACCGCAACGCGATCTACGTCGGCACCGACGTCGGTGTCTACACCTCCACCGACGCCGGTGCCACCTGGTCAGCCGCCGGCACCGGCCTACCGGTGGTGTCCGTGATGGACCTGGCGACCGCGGTCTCCGGCGGCCGCACCCTGATCACGGCCGGCACCTACGGCCTGGGCGTCTACCGGCTCGACGTCGGCGCGCCGGTGCTGTGAGGAACCGGGCCGCCCGGTGCTCGCCACGAGCACCGCGGCGGCCGCACCGGCTGCCACCACGACGACCGCCGCGAATCCGAGCAGCGTGGGCGCAGTTCCTCCGTCCGCACAGCGGGTGCTCGCCTCGACGGCACGGGCGAATTCCTCCAGCACCTCGGTCAGGCGATGCTCGCCGCCGCCGATGCGTGGCGCCGCCCTCGTGACCGGAGCGGCCTCAGGAAAGCTCGCCGAGGTCACCGGCCCAGGCGGTGGCGGCCGGTCCGGTGACGCCGACGTCGACAGCGAAGATCCGCCCGCTGAGCGGCGCCTCGGCCAGGGCCGCCGGGTCCAGCCCGGACCACGCGGTCGTCACCACCAGTGCCGTCCCGACGAGGCAGACCGCGGTGGGCCTGGGCACCGGCAGGTCCAGTGTGGTGAGCAGCCGCCCGGTGGCGGTGAACCGGCGTACGCACCACGCGTCCCACACCGCCACCCAGACGCAGCCCTCGTCGTCGACACACAGCCCGTCGGGGCTGCCGTCGTCGAAGGCGGCAAGCTCCCGCCGCCCGGTGGCCGCGCCGGTCGCGGGGTCGTAGTCGAAGACGTCGAGCCGACGGGCCAGCGAGTCGATGTAGTACATGGCCGTTGCCCCGGCGTTCCAGCCGATCCCGTTGGAGCACCCGACGCCGGTGAGGACCGTGCTCACCGTCGTGTGCGGGTCGAGGCGGTACAGCGCCCCGGACCCGGGCGCGGTGCCGGGCAGGATCCGGCTGCCGGCCAGGAACCGGCCGGCCGGATCGCAGGCGCCGTCGTTCATCCGCGTGCCGGGAGCGGTGATCACGGCGGTCGGCGGTGTATCGCCGTCGGGCATGGTCCTGCCGAGGGGGCGTACCGTGCCGTCGGCGGCCACGTGCGCGAATCCCCGGTCGGCCGCCACCACCCATCCGGTGCCGTCCCCGGCGACAGGTGCCACGGCGCCGATGTGTGCGCCCACCGGGTGCTCGGCGGTGCCGGCCAGCGTCGCGCCGTGCCATCGGCCGCGGTGCAGCCGTCCTGCCGGGATGTCGACCCAGAGCAGCTCACCGGTGCGCGGATCGATCCGCGGGCACTCGCCGAGCTGGTAGGCCTCCGTTGAGATCACGTCCACGTGCCTGCTCCGTAGTCCGGTCGCCGGTACGCCCTGCCGGCGAGCCGGTGATGTCGTCATGAATCCGTCGTGGCACCGGACTGTGATTCGGAAAGGACCCGCTCCCACTCGCTTATGAGGCCGACTTCGAGTGAGGTGTCCAGGTGGCCGGATTCGACCATGCCGATCGATTCCCCGGCAAGATCGACGACAAATGACACGTGGTGCCCGACCGAGAGCCGACAGACTTCGCCGATCAGCTCCTTGACCTCCTCCAAGTGGTCGCGGTCCACTTGACGATCCAGGTCCTGGCCCCACGGCGGCAGAGCCGTGTAGATCGACAGCACGAGTCCCATGGAGTGGCCATCCCGAGATCCTGATTCGTCGAAGAACTCAGGCGGACCAAGAGTCCAGGAGCGCCGACCGGCGAGTTGTCGAGCAGCGGCCCGCATCGCGGTGGCAATCGATGCAGACGCCTCTCCTGCCATCGCGACAACCAGACGGTCGATTGGATGATCTTCTCGCATGGAAAGGCCTTCCAGCTGACCGCACCTGCCCGGACCGCCAGGATAATAGGTGAGGGTGTCCCGATACCGCCGGCTGAATAGAGACCGGTTCATCGGTCGAGGGCGTCGCGCAGCAGTGCCTGCGCCGTCTCGGGGGCGGGCAGCCCGTCGGTGTCGCCGTGCGCGGCCACGACGCCGGCCGCGAGCCGGCTGCCGAGCCAGGCCGCCCCCGCGGGTGCCGCGCCGTGCAGCCGGGCGGCCAGGTAGCCGCCGCCGAACGCGTCACCTGCCCCGACCGGGTCCACCACGGTGGACGCCGCCGTCGGCAGGTGCGCCATCCCGGCGTCGGTGGCGTGGTAGCAGCCGTCGGGGCCGGCCTTGAGCACCGTCTCACGCACTCCGGCGGCCGTTGCGGCCCGGAAGATCGATTTCGGGTCGGCGGTGCCGAAGAGTGGCTCGGCCTCGTCCAGGCCGAGCAGCAGGACGTCGACATGCGGCAGCAGCGCGCGTGCCTCGGCGACCTGCCCTTCGAGGCCGCCCAGCGCGGGGCGCAGATTGGGGTCGAAGGCGACCATGGTCGTGGCCGCGCGGGCGCGGCGCAGCAGCGTGCGTACGGCTGTCCGGGGTCCTTCCCCCAGCGCCGAGGTGATGCCCGAGACCGCGACGAGCCGGGGCGGTTCCGCCAGCAGCCGGGCCACGTCGTCGCCGGTCATCGCGGACGCCGCCGAGCCCTTCCGGTAGTAGTGCACCCGCCGCAGCCCGTCGGGCCGGACGTCCTTGAGGAACAGGCCGGTCGGGCGCTGCGAGTCGACGGCGACGAGTGCGGTGTCGACGCCCAGTGACCGGGCGTGGTCGAGGACCCGGTCGCCGAGCGGGTCGTCACCGACCCTGCTGCAGAACCCGGCCCGCAGCCCGACCCGGGCGGCGGCGGCGCACAGGTTCAGTTCCGCGCCCGCCACGTGTACGCCGACCTGCGCGGCGGTGCGCAGGTCGGCGCCGTCGAAGGGCTGGAACAGCGCCATCGCCTCGCCGAAGCCGACGATGTCGAGCTGCCGGGTCACAGCCATCGTGCCCGCAGGTCGTCGCGCAGGAACGCGGCCGGCGACGCGATGGACAGGCCGCCGTCGACCGGAAGCACCGCGCCGGTGATGAAGCCGGCCCCGGCGAGGAAGTGCACGGCGGCGGCCACCTCGTGCGGCCGTCCGGTACGGCCCAGCGGGTATCCGGCCGTCGCCGCGGCCGAGCCGCCGTCGTCGATGAGGCCGGGAGCGACGGCGTTGACGCTGATCCCGCGCGGTCCGTATTCGAGGGCCAGCTGGCGTACCAGGCCTTCGAGCCCTGCCTTGGCCGCCGCGTAAGCGGGCACGCCCGGCGCGGCGAGCGTGGCGTTGACCGAGCTCACCGCCACGATCGCGCCGCCGCGGGGCAGGACCGGCAGCGCGGTGCGGCACACCGCGAACGCGGTGCCGAGCACCGCGTCCAGCGCGGCGTGCCACTGCGTGTCGGTGGTCGCGGTGATCGGCGCGACCGGCATGACCGCCGCCGCGAGGACCACGACGTCGAGTGATCCGGCGCGGTCGAGCACAGCCTGCACCGCGGCCCGTGCGCCCTCGGCGGTGGCGCAGTCGGCGATCAGGTCGGCGGGGGTGTGCAGGGAGACGCCGACGACGGTGTCACCCCCGGTGGTGAAGGCCGCACCGATGGCCTGCCCGATGGGTGAGCCGGAACCGACGACGAGCACCCCGCGGCCGGTCACGCCGGCAGCCCGAGGTCGGTGAGGATGTCGTCGAGCCAGGCGAGGGTGGCTGCGTCGGCGTCGACGGCGGGCGGGCGCACCGTGGCGGAGGCGATGATTCCCCGGCGTACCAGCACATGCTTGTGGATCGACCAGGCGATGCCCGGCTGCAGCCCGAACCGGATGAGCGGCAGCAGCCTGGTGAACGACGCGCGTGCCGCGGCGGCGTCCCCGGCCGACCACTGGTGCAGCACCGGTGCCAGCAGGTCGGGGAACTCGCAGGCGGGCATGGTGCCGACGGCGCCGCGGGCGTACTCCTCCAGCAGGAACAGCGCGTTCTGCCCACCGAGGGTGAGGAAGTCGTCGGCGGTGCCCTCGTGCACGGCGGCGACCTTCGGCGTGGTCGGCTGGGTCTCCACCTTGACCGACGTGACGCCGTCGATCTTGGACAGTTCGACGAGCAGTGAGACCGGCATGTTGACACCGGTCGGTCCGGGTGCGTCCTGCACCATGACCGGCAGTCCGCCCTCGGCGGCGACCGTGCCGTAGAAGTCGACCATCTGGGCGGGGCTGGGCTTGACCATGAACGGCGGTACCACCATGGCGACGCTGGCGCCGTTCGCGGCGGCGGCGCGCGTCTGCTCGACCGCGTCTCGGGTGCCGACGGCGGCGACGCCCGCCACGATCGGCAGCTGCGCCGGTGCGGCCGTGACGACGGTCTGCAGGATGCCCGCCCGCTCGGCCGTGGTCAGCGCGAACCCCTCACTGGCGAAGCCGAACACGGCCACCCCGTCCACCCCGGAGGCGACCTGGAACTCCACCAGTCGCCGCAGCGACGGCAGGTCGAGCGAGCCGTCGGGCTGGAAGGGGGTGGCCAGGACGGGGATCAGGCCACGTACGTCGGACGAGCGGGTCATGCTTCCTCCTGCAGGGTGCTGATGTCGACCTCGACGCCGAGGCCGGGTGACCGGGGTAGTGCGAAGGCCACCGGACCGCCGGTCAGCGGGCCGGTGAGGATCCGGTTGGCGACCGCCATGGTGGCGGGCTGGAACTCGAACGCCGGCATGTCGTCGACGGCGGCGCTGACGTGCAGGCCGGCGGCGACGGCGACACCGAGGCCGACGGAGTGGTGCGGGGCGACGGGCAGGTGGTGTGCGGCGGCGAGCGCGGCGATCTCCATCGCCTCGGTGATGCCGGTGCGTCCCACATCGGGCTGGCACAGGTCCACGGCGCGGGCGTGCAGCCATTCCCGGAACTCGTAGCGGTTGCGCATCGCCTCGCCGACGGCGACCGGGGTGCTCAGCGCGGCGGCGAGTTCGCGGTGCGCGGTCACGTCCTCGGGCACCAGGGGTGCTTCGAGGAACCAGGCGCCGCGTTCGTCGAGGGCGCGGCCGAGCCGCAGCGCGTCGCCGAGGGAGTAGGCCCAGTGTGCGTCGACCGCGACCCGCAGGTCGGGGTGCGCGGCCTGGACGGCGTCGAAGGTGGCGAGGTCGGCGGTGACGCCGTGGCCCAGGTGCAGCTTGATGGCGCGTACGCCGCCGTCGGTCCACTGCCGCGCCAGGGCCGCGCGTTCGGCGTCGGTGGGTTTGGCCAGTCCGGAGACGTAGGTCGGGATCTCGTCGCGGAAGGCTCCGCCCAGCAGCGCGTGCACGGGTGCGCCGTGTGCCTTGCCGGCGAGGTCCCACAGTGCGATGTCGACCGCGGCCAGGGCGTCGGCCTGGTGTCCGGTGAGGTGGCCGCGTTCGCGCATCAGCCCGGTGAGTGTGGCCCACAGCGGCCGTACACGGCGGGGGTCGCGGCCGATGAGCACGGGTGCGAGCAGCCGGTCGACGACGGCCTGCGCGATCTCGGGTGCGACGGGCGCGAGTGCCTCGCCCCAGCCGTAGGTGCCGTCGTCGCAGGTGATCCGGACCAGCAGCGACTCGAACCGGTCGGAGTAGAGGCTGCGCCACGGCGGTCGCAGGTAGTAGGCGTCGCCGGGTGCCGCGTCGGCCGGCCGTGCGCCCAGATAGGCCTCCGGTGGGCGCAGCTTGACGACATAGGACTCAACGGCCGTTACTTTCACAAGGTGCTCCCGCTCACTGATTGACGCCTTGCAACATACGGGATACCTTGCCGTATCGCGCAAGCAACTTCCAGAGGGGCTTTCTCACATGGCTTCGGATACAAGCGGCAACCAGAGCGTCGAGCGAGCGCTCGGTGTGCTGCGGGTCTTCACGGCCGGGCGCGCCGAGCTGCGCGTCTCCGATGTGGCCAGTGCGGTCGGACTCACCCTGTCGACCGCGTCGCGGCTGCTGGCGACCCTGGAGGCGGCCGGCTTCGTGGACCGCGACCCGGTGAGCGGCCTCTACCGGCTGGGCCTGGACATGGTGTCCTTCGGCGGGGCGGTGCTCAACAGCCACCCGGTGCACCGCGAGGCCCGCCAGGTCGCCCAGAACCTCGCCGCCGAGCTGGGGCTGGGCGCCAACGTCGCCATCCGCCGCGGCGACGAGCTGTTCTACCTGCTCAACTTCGAGGGCCGGCAGGCGCCGCGGCCGTTCACGCTCGCCGGACAGCGCAACCCGCTGCACAGCACCGGACTCGGCAAGGCCCTGCTCAGCGGGCTCAGCCCGACCGAGCGCCGGGTGCTGCTGGAGGACCTGCCCGGATACACACCGCGCACGCTGACCACCCACGAGGCACTGGACGAGGCGATCGCCCAGGCTGTCGCCCGCGGTTACGCCAGCGAGATCGAGGAGCTGGCCCTCGGCCGGGCCTGCGTCGCCGCCCCGATCCGCGACGCGTCCGGCGCCGTCGTCGCCGCGCTGTCGGTGTCGGGCCCGCTGTCTGCAATCGACTTGCAGAATCGGGAGGCGATGCTCGCCAGCGCGGTCATCGAAGCCGCCGACTCCATCAGCATGGGCCTGGGCTACCACGGCCCGGCCCGGGCTCCGTCCCAGCAGGCGTACGCGGAGGTCTGGCAGTCATGACGCCGCTGCCCACGACCGAACGCCGTCCGCTGTCCGACCGCACGTTCGGCTTCCTGCTGACCCTGCCCGCCCTGGTGCTGTTCGGCGCGATCGTGTTCTACCCGCTCGTCGGGTCGCTGACCACGAGCCTGTTCGAGCAGAGCCTGGTGCAGCCGGGCCGGGAGTTCGTCGGGCTGGACAACTTCCGCGCGGTGCTCGACGACCAGTTCTGGCCCGTGCTGTGGAACACCCTCGTCTTCACCGGGCTCGGCACGATCGCGCCGTTCCTCATCGGCTTCGCCCTGGCGCTGGCGCTCAACACCAGGCTGCCCGGACGGGCGCTGCTGCGCGGGGCGTTCCTGTTCCCGTGGGTCATCCCGGGCGTCGTCGTCTCCTTCGCCTGGCTGTGGATCTTCAACGCCAACTACGGGCTGCTCAACGGCATCCTGTTCCGGCTGGGACTGATCGCCGAGCCGGTGAGCTGGCTGGGCGACCCCGACACGGCCATGTACGCCGTCATCGTCGCCAAGACCTGGGCCAGCTTCCCCTGGATCATGGTCATGCTGCTGGCCGGCCTGCAGACGGTGCCCGGCGTGCTGCACGAGGCCGCCGGCATGGACGGCGCCGGCGTGCTGCGGCGGTTCTGGCACGTCACCCTGCCGCACCTGCGCGGGATCATCGGCATCGTGATCCTGCTGGAGATCATCTGGAACTTCCAGCACTTCGACACGATCTACGTGCTCACCGGCGGCGGCCCGGCCGGGGCCACCACCACCTTCGCCGTCGCCGTCTACGACACCGCGTTCAAGGGCTTCGACCTGGGCCGGGCGGGTGCGCTCGGCGCGCTCTGGCTGGTGCTGCTGCTCGTACTGGTCGTCGTCTACGTCCGGTTCGCCGAACGGGAGGAGCAATCGTGACCGCCACCGCCCACGCCCCGGCGCGGACCGCCACCACCCCCGCGCCTGCGGCCACGCCGCGCAGGCGCAAGCCCGGCAACCTGGGCGCCGCCGCGACCGTCGCCGTGATCGGCGTGTTCGCCTTCGGCCCCGTGTACTGGCTGCTCGTCACGGCGTTCACGCCCAACGACGACGTGTTCCGGTTCCCGCCGCGCCTGTGGCCCGAGCACTTCACCCTGGAGCACTTCGCCAACCTCGCCGACAACGCGGTCCTCGGCCGCTACCTCGTCAACAGCCTGATCGTCTCCACGCTCACCGCGGTGCTCACCGTGCTGGTGTCGGCCTACACGGCGTACTCGTTCAGCAAGTTCCGCTACCGGGGGCGCCGGTCGCTGATGTCGCTGATCCTCGCCTCGCAGATGTTCCCGCAGGCGCTGCTGCTGATCACCCTCTACCTCGTGTTCAGCGCCTACGGACTGCTCAACTCCTATCTGGCGCTGATCCTGTCCTTCACCACCTTCACGCTGCCGCTGTGCGTGTGGATGCTCAAAGGCTTCTTCGACACGATCCCCAACGAGCTGCTCGAAGCGGCCAAGGTCGACGGCGCCGGACAGGGCGCCGTCATCCACCGCATCCTGCTGCCGGTGTCCCTGCCCGGCCTGGTCGCCACCGGCCTGTTCGCGTTCATCCGGGGCTGGAACGACTTCATCTTCGCCCTCACCCTCGCCGGGCCCGCCAAGCAGACCCTGCCGCCCGGCCTGGTCAACACCTACCTCGGCGAGTTCCAGGCCGCCTGGCCCGACCTCATGGCCGCCTCGCTCGTGGTGTCCCTGCCCGTCGTCATCGGATTCGTCGTCCTGCAGCGCTACCTCGTCGCCGGTCTGACCAGCGGCGCGGTCAAGGGCTGAAAACACCCCTCCCACCACACCTCCTGGAGAACAACGATGTCTCTGTCACCGATGAACCGCCGCGGCGCGCTCAAGCTCCTCGGCCTCGCCGCCGGTGCCGGCGCCCTGGCCGCCTGCGCCCCGTCCAGCGGTCCCGCCACCACCTCCGGCGACCCCCTCGCCGACAACGGGGTCAAGGACTTCAACTTCACCGCCTGGTCGCTCAACGAGGCCTCCACCAAGGACGCGCTGACGGGCCTGGTCGACACCTACTCCGGCGCCTCCGGTGGCAAGATCACCACGGCGTCGTACCCCTACAACGACTACCTCAACCAGCTCCTGCTGCAGGTGCAGGGCGGCAGCCTCAGCGGGGTCGTGCAGCTCGACGTCGCCTGGCTGACCACCCTGGCCGCCACCGGCAAGCTCGTCGACCTCGGCCCCCTGGTCGACAAGGGCGGCTACACCGACGCGGCCATCGGCATCGGCAAGGCCGCCGGCAAGCAGTACGGCCTGCCGTGGACGTCGGCCGGTATCGGCCTCATCGGCAACTCCGAGCTGCTCGGCAAGGCCGGCATCACCGCCGCGCCCAAGACCGTCGACGAGTTCGAGCAGGCCCTGCGGGCGCTCAAGGGTCTCGGCGGCGGCGTCGTGCCGTGGGCCGCGATGACCAAGGTCGACCAGCTCAAGGACTTCATCGCCTGGATGTGGACGTTCGGCTCGCCGGTGGTCGAGGGCGGGAAGATCGTCGTCGGCGACGACGCCAGCGTCGAGGCGCTGACCTGGTACAAGAAGCTCTACGACGAGAAGCTGATCGCGGCCGACGTCAACCGCTTCGACGCCCGCGCCCTGTTCTCGCAGGGCAAGGTCGGCTTCTACGAGGACGCCATCGGCGGGCGCGGCGCGGTCACCAAGACCGCCGCTGACAAGGAACTCGGTGCCAAGCTCATGCCGATCTCCCGCCCGGTCAAGGCGTCCGGCGGCACCCCGCGCCACCTCGCCTGGGGCCACGCCCTCGCCGTCCTGCAGGGCGACGGGTCCGCCGCCGCCGCGAAGTTCGCCTCCACCCTCACCAGCGACCCGGCGTACACCGCGAAGTGGTTCAAGGGCGCGGGCCTGCCGCCGACCACCAAGGCCGGGCTCGCCGCCGCCGACGTCACCGCCGACGCGTACGTCACCGCGTTCACCGGCACCATCGGCGCCAACACCACGCCCGACCCGTTCTGGATCTATCCGAAGTTCGCCCAGATCGAGACCGCCCTGGCCAACGGTGTGCAGTCCGCGCTCATCGGCAAGGCATCCCCGAAGGAGGCTCTCGCCACGGCGAAGTCCCAGATGGACGCCCTGACCTCATGACCGTCAACGGCGGCCTCGGCCGAGTGATAGCCATCATCAGGCTGCCGTCCGCCACGGACGCGGTCCGCGTCGGCGAGATCATCGCCGGCGCGGGCCTCACCGCGGTCGAGATCACCCTGACCACACCCGGCGCGCTCGACGCGGTCACCGCACTGCGCGCCGCCCTGCCGCCGGAATGCCTCGTCGGCGCGGGCAGCGTCCGCACCCCGCAGCAGGCACTGTCGGCACGCGACGCCGGGGCCCAGTTCCTCGTCACCCCGACGCTGCGGCCGCCCGTCCTGGCCGCCACCGACCTGCCGGTGATGTGCGGGGCGTTCAGCCCCACCGAGATCGAGACCGCGGCCGAGGCGGGCGCGGCACTGGTCAAGGTTTTCCCCGCCGGGGCGATGGGTCCCGGCTATGTACGTGAACTGCTCGCCCCCATGCCGGAGCTGAAGCTCGCCCCCACCGGCGGCGTCACCCCCGACCTGGTGGCGCCCTACGCGGCAGCCGGTGCGGTCGCGGTCGGCGTCGGCAGTGCCCTCGTCAGCACATCCGTCGTCGCCGCCGCCGACTGGCCCGAACTGCGCCACCGTGCCCACGCCTTCGCCACCGCCGCGGCGGCGGCCTGGCCCACCTGACCCATCGGAAAAGCGAGGCGCTGCGATGCGATTCATGCGGATCGGACCAGCGGGCCGGGAACGGCCCGCCCTGCTCGACGGGCGCGGCACCGCATTCGACCTGTCGGCGCTGACCTCGGACGTCGACGGCCGCTTCCTCGACGACGGCGGAGTCGACCGTGCCGCACGTGCCCTCGCCGCCGGGGAACTGCCCGTGCTCGACCTCGCGGGGCAGCGGGTCGGCGCGCCGGTGGCCCGGCCCGGCAAGGTCGTCTGCGTCGGGCCCAACTTCCGCAAGCCGGGGTTGCAGACCTGGCCTGACGAACCGGCGCTGTTCCTCAAGGCGTCGAACACGGTCGTGGGGCCCGACGACGAGGTGCTGCTGCCGCGCGGCGGCACCGCGGTGGACTGGGAGGTCGAACTCGCCGTCGTCATCGGCGCCACCGCCCGCTACCTGGACTCCCCGGCCGACGCGAAGGCCGTGATCGGCGGCTACGCCATCTCCCACGACGTCTCCGAGCGCGTCTTCCAGCACGAGCGCGGCGGCACCTGGGACAAGGGCAAATGCTGCGAGACCTTCAACCCGCTCGGCCCGTGGCTGGTCACCCCCGACGCCGTCGGCGACGTGAACGACCTGGGCATGCGGCTGTGGGTCGACGGGCAACTGCGCCAGAACGGCACCACCGCCGACATGATCTTCGACGTGGCGTACCTGGTCTGGCACGTCAGCCAGTTCATGGTCCTCGAACCCGGCGACGTGATCAACACAGGTACGCCGCCCGGCTGTGCCATCGGGCTGCCCGACCGGCCCTACCTGCGCGCCGGTCAGGTCGTCGAGGTCGAGATCGACGGCCTGGGCCGCCAGCGCCAGCTCGTCGGCCAGGCCTGAGGGAGGGCGGATGCGCGACACGATCGAAGCCGTGGCGGCGCGCACGCTCGACCACGACTTCCGGATCTGGGGCTTCGGCGAGGGAATGGCCCTGCTCGGGCTACTGCGCGCCGGAGCACGCTACGACCGTCCGCAGTGGATCGGCGCGGTCGCGGACCTGACCGCACCCGCACTCGGCCCGCAGGCGCAGCCGACCGACCACCTCATCCCGGTCGAGGTGCTCGTCGAACTGCACCGGCTGCGCCCGGCCATCCGGGTCGACGCGGCGATCGCCAGGTTCGTCGCCGCGGTCTGGCACGACAGCGCACCGCTGCCGGTCCACCGTCCCGACCTGCCCGACCTCGGTGACACCGCCTGGGTCGACTGCATGCACACCGACGCCCCCGGGCTCCTGCTCGCCGGGCACCCGGACGCGGCCGCCGCCGCGATGACCCTGGCCTGCGACCGGCTACAGGACACGACCGGGCTGTTCAGCCACTCCTTCAACACCGGCCCGGCCCGCGCGAACGCCGTCCACTGGGGACGCGGCCAGGGCTGGGCGCTGCACGGCCTCGTCCCACTCGGACCAGCCGACCCCGGCCGCGATACCGCCTACCGCGCCCTGCGGCAGCGGACGTCGCGCCTGCTCGACGCGCTGGCCCGGCACGAGGTCGACGGCCGGTGGCGCACGATCGTCGACGACCCGGCGGCCCCGTTCGAACACAGCGTGTCCGCGCTCGTGGCGGCCGGGATCCACCACGGACTGCGTACCCGCATGGTGGACCCGAGCCGGCGTGCCCTCGCCGACCGGAGCCTGCGCGCGGCCGTGGCCGCCCTCGACGGGCACGGCGGGCTGCCGGTCTCGGCAGCCACCCCGGCCGGCCCGCCCGACATCTACCTGCACCGCACCACCGGCGTCTTCCCATGGGGCCAGGGCCCGCTCCTGCTCGCGCTCCTCGACGCCGCCGTGCCCCGCTGAGTCCCGGCACGGCCAGCCCACCCGCTCCCACCCCGCCCGTCCCCACCCCGGAGGCGTCATGTCCCTGCCACGCCGCGACGTACTGAAACTCCTCGGCGCAGGCTGCGCCGGTGCACTCCTGCCCCTGTCCCTGCCCGCCGACGACGCGCAAGCACTGACCCCCGGCCACGCCCACACCGCCGGCCAGACCGACATCGCCCTCGACGGCATCTGGAAGTTCGCCACCGACCCCGGCCGCACCGGCGAGGCCAACGGCTACGCCGGAACCGGCCTCAACGACGCCGCCTGGGCCGAGCAGCTCGTCCCCGGCAACTGGGACGTCCACGACACCTACGCCAACCACCGCGGCCTGGCCTGGTACCGCGAGCGCGTGCCCAGCCCCGCCCACACCGCCGGGCAGGTGGTGCGGCTGCGCTTCGAGGCCCTGTACTACCAGGCGAAGGTCTGGTTCAACGGGACGCTGCTGGGCGAGCACAAGGGCGGCTACACGGCGTTCGAGTACGACGTGACCGCCCAGCTCGCCACCACCGGCGACAATACGATCGCCGTCGCGGTCGACAACACCTACTCCGTCGGCGCCTGGTGGCCCTGGGGCGGATTCAGCCGCTCGGTCGCGTTCACGGTCAACGACGCGGTCCGTGTGGAACGCCAGCACGTCATCACCACGGTGACGCTCGCCGGGCCGTCGGCGCAGCTCAAGAACTGGGTCACCGTCACCAACCGGTCCGCGTCCGCGCAGACGGTGACGCTGTCCGGCGCGGTCACCAACGCGGGCGGGCAGCCGCTGGCCGGGGTCACCGTGCCCAGCGTGCAGGTGAACGTGCCCGCGGGTGGCAGCGCGGAAGGGCTGCTCACCGTGAACCTGCCCGCCGGCAGCTTCGCCCTGTGGGGCCTGGACCAGCCGAACCTCTACACGTTCACCACCACGGCGAAGGTCGGCGGCACCGTGCGCCACGCGCTGGCCGACCGGTTCGGGCTGCGTACCGTGCAGGTCCAGGGCACGTCGCTGCTGCTCAACGGCGAGCCGGTACGCCTCAACGGCTACAACCGGGTCGGCGACGACCGGATCGTCGGGGCCACCGAGCCGACCTACCTGATCCGCCGGGACCTGGACCGGATGAAGGCGTCCGGCGCGAACCTGACCCGCATCCACCACGTGCCGCAGGCCCCCGAGCTACTCGACTACGCCGACGAGCGCGGGTTGCTGATCATCGAGGAGATCCCGGTCTGGGGCAGCGGCGCGAACCTCAATCCCGCGGACCCGGTGACGGTCGGGCAGCTCACCGACATGATCCGCCGCGACTACAACCACCCGTCGGTCATCGCCTGGTCGGTGGCGAACGAGATCCAGGGCGCGAGCGCGGCCGGGCGGACCTACGTGCGCGACATCATCGCGCACGCCCGGACCACCCTGGACAGCACCCGCCTGTACACCTACGTCTCCAACAGCTTCGGCGCGGCCGCCACCGGCGCCGACGAGGCGCTGCAGTACACGGACTTCGCCTGCATCAACATGTACGGCGGCTTCGCCTCCGGGGCCGACCACGCGCACAGCCTCTACCCGACGAAACCGATCTTCGTCAGCGAGTACAGCTCCGACACGTTCACCTTTCCGATCAGCCGCGAGGACGTGGACTTCACGACGACCTCCGCGGCTGCGGCGACCGTGTTCACCAGCCGGCCCTGGCTGATCGGCTCGTCGCACTGGACCTTCAACGACTACCGCAGCAACTTCGGCGGCACCTCGGCCAACCAGGTCCGCGGCTGGGGCATCCAGAACGTGTGGGGCCGGCTCAAGCGGGCCTACCCGCAGCTGCAGGCGACCAACGCGCCGATCAGGTCGCTGACCGTCACCACCTCCGCGGGTTCCGGCGCACGGCTGAGCCTGCTCACGCTCACCCCGCGCGGCACCCTCGCCACCGACGCGCCCGCCCACATCCTGCGCGGCTACCGGCTCGCCTGGCAGGTCACCGACGCGGCCGGGAAGGTCCTCGACGGCCGCCTGATCGACCTGCCCGACATCGCGCCCGGAGCCGCCCCGGTGCAGGTCGGCGTCGGCTGGACCGACCCCGGCACGGCCGTCGGGCAGCGGCTGACCCTGCTCAGCCCGCTCGGCTACGAGATGGCCGTGGCCACCGCCGACCTGCGGCCCCCGGCCACGCCGAGCGGCGTCTCCGCGGTCGCCGCCGACGGCGCGCTGCGGGTCGCCTTCACCCCGGTCGACGGGGCCGTCGGCTACCGGGCCACCGCGACCGCCGGATCCACCGTGGTCACCTCCGCCGACACCGCCAACCCGTTCGCCGACCTGACCGGGCTGGTCAACGGCACCGCGTACCAGGTGACCGTGACCGCCCGCAACGGGTCCGGCAGCTCCGCGCCGTCCGCGCCCGTCACCGTCACACCAGCCGCCGCCGCGCTCGGGCTTCCGCCGCGCTGGCAGGACCTCGCGCCGATCCCCGGCGGCCTCGTCGCGGGATTCATGACCGTGCCGAACGCGGTCAACTACCAGGTCGAGGTGAGCACCGGCGGCAGCGTGGTCCGCGACTACCTGACCACGCTGAAGGCGTCCACCAGGATCGAGGGCCTGGCCGGGGGAGTGCCGCACAGCGTACGGATCCGCGCCCGCACCGCCTCCGCGCTACTGACGGCCTGGTCGGAGCCCCGCACCGCGATGCCCCGGACGGCACCTGCCACGCCGACCGTGCACGGCGTGCTGCGCGGCGACGACACCCTCGGCGTGCGCCTCACCCCCGACCGCTACGCCGAGCGGCACGAGGTCGCCATCACCGGCGGCGCCACCCACCTCATCGAGGCCGCGGCGGTCGACCTGCTGACCGTGCCGGGACTACAGGCCGACCGCGACTACCAGCTCGCCGTACGCACCCAGACCGCCACCGGCTGGTCGCCGCCGAAGACGGTCACCGCGCGCACCCAGCCCGCCGCGACCGGCACCGTGCCCGCCGCCCCGACCGGGCTGACCAGCAGCACCAGCGCCGGTCAGACCACGCTGACCTGGTCGGCGGTCGCCGGGGCCGAGGGCTACCTCGTCACCGTCGACGAATGCGGCGCGGAGACTCCACTCGCCACCGTGGCAGGAGTCAACCAGCTGCCGCTCGGCGCCACGGCTGCGGCGGCCGGGCGCACCCACCGGGTCCGCGCCGTCAGCCCCGGCGGGATCAGCGCACCGTCAGCCGCCTACCTCGTACCCGGCACACCCGGCCCGCGCCAGGTCATGCTCACCGTGACCGCCACCGCGCCGAACTGCTCCGGCACCGTCGGCTACACCGAGACCGGCGCCTGGTCGGCGAGCGCCCTGACCGGCGTCGACGGCACCCCGAGCCGCTACACCGACGCCGCCGGGGCCGGCGCGACCTGGCGGCCCACGCTGGCCGCCGCCGCGAACTACCGGGTCGAGATCTGGGTCCCGGCCAACACCGGCAGCACCACCGCCGCCCGGTACGCCGTCACCCACACCGGCGGCACCGCCACCGTCACGGTCAACCAGGTGACCCAGGCCGGTGCCTGGACCACCCTGGGTACCTGGGCGATGGCCGCCGGCGCGGGCCGGGTCGTGTCGACGTACAGCGGCGGCTTCCTGCGCAGCAACGCGATCCGCCTCACCCCGGTGGCATGACGATGAAGGTCATCTCCGTCGAGGCCTTCGCGCTGCTCGCCGAGCCGATCGGCGAGCGCTACTGGGGCGCCCGCGCCTGGAGCAGCAGCGGCGCGGCGCTGGGCACCTATCCGGTCCAGGCCCGCCGCCGCTACGCCTACTCCGCGACCATCGACACCGTCCTGGTACGGGTCGAGACCGCCGACGGCGTGGTCGGCTGGGGCGAGTGCAAAGCGCCCGTGGCCGCCAAGGTCACCGCCGCCCTCGTCACCGAACTGCTGGCACCGCTGGTCGTCGGTACCTCCGTCGACGAGATCACGGTGACCTGGGAGCGGATGTACGCCGCGATGCGGGTGCGCGGCCACGACTCCGGTTTCTGGCTGGAGGCGATCGCCGGAGTCGACATCGCACTGTGGGACGCCTGGGGACGCACCCTCGGCCAGCCCGTGCACCGGCTGCTCGGCGGCGCGTTCCGCACGGCCGTGCCCGTGTACGCCTCGGGCATCCCCGCCGCGCCGACCGGCTCCGGCGACGCGGGCCTGGCCGGGGTCCGCCAGACCGCGCAGCGGCTGCGCGACGCCGGCTGGACCGCCGCGAAGGTCGCCATCGGCGTGACACCCGAACGCGACCTGGCCTCGGTCGCCGAGGTCGCGGCGATCCTGCCGACCGTCCACGCCGACGCCGCCGGGCAGTACGACCTCCGCCAAGCCCTGTACGTCGGCCGCGGCCTGCAGGAACTCGGCGTCGGCTTCTTCGAGATGCCGGTGCCCCCCGAACAGCTCGACGACTACCGCACCCTCGCCGCCCGGCTAGACCTGCCGCTGGCCCTGGACTCGCTGGCCAACCGGCACCGGGCGCTGGAGTTCCTGCGCGCGGGCGCACTGCACGTCCTGCAACCGGACGTGTGCCGGGCCGGCGGGATCACCGAGACGATGCGGATCGCCGCGCTCGCCGACGCCTTCGGCGCGCAGGCCACCCCGCACGTGAGCATCGGCTCGGCAGTGCATTTCGCGGCGAGCCTGCAGTGCGCCGCCGCGATGCCGAACCTGGAGGTCATGGAGCACTGGGTCGGCGAGAACCCGCTCGCCGCCGTCGCCCCCGACCTCGACACACCCCTGCCCGGGCCGGACGGGCCGATGGTGCGCACCGTGCCCACCGCACCCGGCCTCGGCATCACCGTCGACGAACCGACGGTACGCAGGATGGCCGGACGTTCTGCCGACCTCACCGACAACCGCATCCATCAAGGTAGGACCTGATCCTGCGCCGGTCCGTGGGGAGGGCCGCCACGTCGTCCGCGGTCGAAGCGCGGGTTGTGCTCCTGACGTGGCGGCCACCGGCGGTGCCGACCGCCGCGAGTAGATGATCTTCGTCTGGTACGGTGCACCACCATGACGGCGGAGCAGGCGGTCCGGGAGCTCATCGACCGGGTGTGGAACGGCGGGCACACCGACGAGCTGGAGCGCTCCTACGCGGACCCGTTCGACCACGGCGGCAGGCCCGACACCGTCGCCGGACTACGTCAGTGGCACGCCGCCGAAGCGGTCACCTGGGCCGACACCCGATATGAAGTGACGTCGCTGGTCAGTGACGGTGAGCAGGTCGCCGTGCGATGGCGGGCGACCGCTCGCCAGGTGGGCGCCTGGGGACCCGTGCCGCCCACGGGCAAGACGATCACGTGGGACGGGGTGCACTTCTTCGCGGTACGTGACGGACGTGTCATCGCCATGTGGGCCATGGCCGACGTTTTCGCCAAGGCCTTGCAGCTCGGCGTTACCATGACGCCACCCGAGGCCTGACCGCTCCGCAGCCTCGCCTGCCCGGCATCGCGCGTTCATGGACAACCCAGGTCCGCGCTGGCAAGATCGCTGCCGATGAACGGCCAGGATCAGTGGGTTGACCACGAGCAGCTGACAACGCACGCGCGGCGAGTGGTTGCCGCCGCGGCTGCGACAACGTGGATGTCCGGCGAGCGTGCCGACCCGGCCGAAGCCGCTCTCCAGACTGCCCTCGCCGAGCTGGCCGAACTGCTCGGCATCTCCGACGGTTCGGGGGACGACCCCGCAGAACAAGTGCCGGAGGAGGTGACTCTGGATCTTCTCTACGGCGCTGCCGCGACTCTCCACGACGAGGGCTATCGGGTGTCGCTGCTCATCGACCTGCTTCCCCATCTCACCGCCGCCCAGTTGCGGGAGGTCGTGGCGCTGCTGCCGGAGCTCGCCGATTATCCGCGTCGCCGATTGGTCGCGGCGCTGGCCGGACGCCTCGACGCCGAACAGGTCGAGGCCGTGTTCGGCTCGGTGATGACGATGCAGACGCGTGACGATTTCGTCAACGCGCTTGCGGCACTGCTACCGCAGCTGGCGCAGTCACAGCGCGACATCGCCGTATCCAGGGCACTGCGTCAACTGACCGGGCATCCGCACCGTGTCAACGAGTTCCTCGTGGCGCTCGCACCGAACCTGACTGGGCCGGAGCTGGCTGCGGCGTTGGAACGATTCGCGGCGGCGACGCCACCATCGGAGCGTACGACGACGTTGACCTGGATCGCCGCATACCTGACGCCAGACCAGCGCAACGACGCGCTGGACCTCGTCCTGGCACGGCAAGACGGCAATGGCGTCGCTATCGGCCTTGGCACGCTGGCGGCGCATCTGGATGCCGACCAGCTCCAAAGAGCTCTGGCAGTGGCAGCCGTGCGCCCCGATTCCGGCCACCGGGCGCGCGCTTTGACCGGACTGATCCCGCACCTGCCCGAAGGGCGACGCCCGGCGGCCATTGCTGACGCGGTCAGGGCTGTCCTGGCCGCAGGTTCCCGCAACTCGATCAGCAACATCGCGCTGCCCGACCTTCTGCCCCAGCTGGGACCTGATCAAATCCAGCTGGTCCTCGACATGGTCCAGGCGCAACAACACGAACTACGACGTGGCTGGCACCTCGAAGTCCTGGCCCCGTACCTGACCCCGGCACAACTGAGGCAGGCATTCGAGGTCGCCGCCTCGGCCACCAACCCGACCGACCGCTATGCCGCGCTGGCGGCGATCATCCCGCAGCTCGGGCCCGACGTGCGCGAGGCCGCGGTCGACCTGGCCATCACCGCACTGCGGTCACACGACGGATGGGCCGGACTCGACCCTCTCGTGGCTGCCATGATGACCCCGCGACAGCGCGACACGACACTCGGCATCGCGGCAAGCCGGGTCGATTACGCGAACATCGTGACCGGGCTGGCCGCCCACCTCGACCCCGCCCAGCTCGACCGCGCGCTTACCGTCGGTCTCGACGCCGTCGACGAGGAACAGCACCTCGCCATCCTCGTCGCCCTGGCGCCCTATCTCGAGCACGACCGCCTCCACACTGCGTTGTCGGCTCTGGAGGCCGCACCGGATCCGTACGTGCGTGCCGACGCCCTGCGCCTCGCCGCCGCCCAGATGCCGGCCGTCACCCGGCCCGCTGCCGCCGGCGCCGCCCTGCGGGCCGCCGGCCAGATAGCCGACCCCGACGACCGGGCACTCGCACTCACCCGACTCGCCGACCTTGTCACACCCGATGAGCGTCGGACCGTGCTGGCACACGCCTATACGGCTGCCATGGCGGTCGACGAGGAGTTCTACCGCCTGATGCGGCTCGTAGACCTCGTTCCGGCATGCTTGACGTCGGCGCCTACAGCCCCGACCGCGCGAACGCAGATGGACTGAGCGACGCGCATCTCTCACCATCGGTTCGGGCGGAAGCCGCGCAACGATGTTGGCGATGGCGTGAGTCGCCAGTGTTCGACATGATCAGGTATTCGTCACGTCGGCGAAGCCTGGAGGGTGGCTGATGGGGTTCTGGGGCACATTCGTGGTCCATCGCGATCAACGGTTGCTCGCGGACTTGCTGCCCGACGTTGCCGCGGAGGCAGACCTCGGGCTCTGCTACGACGGGGTGTCCGGCGGTTGGCAGGTGACACGCGTCCATGCCGGATACGATGAGCTGCCGCCGGGATTCCTGGCGGAGCTGCGGGATTTGACCGCAGCGCCGGTGCTGGCCGCTGACGTGATGGACAGCGACGCGGCGCTGGTGACTGCGCTCGGCCTGGATGCACCCGGTTGGCAGGCTTGGTTGCAGCTCGATGGGGCCATCGGGCACCTCGAACCTCCACCTTCCCCCTTCACCGAGGACGGCACGTACCTCGGCGACGGTTGGTGCGATCCCGACTACGAACGGCACGCGGACGAGGTCAGGGCAAGGATTCTGGCTGAGACGCCCGGCGGAACAGTTGCAGCGGCAGCGGCGATCGGGTGGGCGCACGAGGCCGGCCTGCAGCCGGGCACCCTAGAGGACGTGACAGCGGCTCTTCAGGGTCATGAGGTCTTCGTCGAGGACCTGTTCTACCTGCTGATCAACCGCCTTGGTATCGCTACCGACGAGGTCGAGTTGCCGGAACGACTGTCGGTCCACGAGCACTTGCTGGGGCTGCTCGGGCGCAAGCTGACCGCGATCGCTGTGACCGCGCACCAGCCCGTACGCGGTGAGCAGCTCGTCTTCGACGACATGTTCGACATCTGTCTATGTTTCGAAGGCGCGCCAACAGTGACCGCGTGCGCCTGCGGCGGGGAGTTCTCGTTGGCTCGCCAGCCGGACGACGACCGCACGGGGATCTGCGAACAGCACGGTGACGCATCAACGCCGCAGGCGCTCGCGGCTGCCGTAGGGCGTCAGTTGACAGACGCCGCCGTCATCAGCGGCCGATACGTGCCGACTCATGCTGGCGTGGTGCTGCGCTTCGGCGACCAGGACTGTTTCATCGCGGCCATCGACGGCCAGTGGACCGTCGTCGAGGGCTCGACACCCCCACCTGAACTGATGGAGGCAATCGGGCCAGACAGACACAACGAGCTGCACATCAGGTCCTGGCTGGCCGACTGATCTTGCATGCAGGCGGTTCGCGTCTTCCCTGTGTCAGTTCGAGGAGGGCTGCTCCGCCAGTACGTCGGTGGCGTGTCCCGCGCGCACCTGCTCGGCGACAGGCGCTGCCACGCGGTCGAGCATCTGCAGCGCCAGGCTGCCGCGCTGTCCCCAGGCGGTCTGGCCGGTGTTCTGTCTGCCGCTGATCGCCCAGGTTCGGAGTTCGGCCACGGCCGAGTCCGGTGTCCGGTCGCCGCCCAGGTGCGCCCAGGCCACCGCGGCCGCCCACCTCAGGTGAGCGTCGGCGCCGGAGAGGTTGGCGTCGAGCAGGTCCGTCACCGGCTGCGCGGGGGCGCCGCCGAGCAGCCCGAGAGCGACCAGGGCCGCTTCCGCGAGCTGCGCCGGTTGCCGGTCGTCCGAGGCGACGGCGATCAGGCCGGGGCGGATGGCTGCGCCTTCCTCCGGAAACCAGGCCAGCGCGTGGATCGCTTCGCCGGCCACCTCGGCGTCCAGGTCGGTCAGACAGGCCAGGAGCGTCGGGACACCGGCCCGGACCGCGTCGTACGCGGCCAGTTCGTGCCGGGTTTCGAGCAGGCGCCGCTCGGGCTTGGTCAGCGGGATCGGCTGCCGCTGCCCGGTGGCGACGACGTCGTACCAGGCCTTCATCGCCTGTGACCAGCTCCGCCAGGTCTGGTCGGGCACCTGGGCCACGGCCTCGCGCAGCGAGGTGATCGGGAAGCCGGTTGCCACGTGGTGGTGCCCGTATCCGACGGCGAGGTCGGCCAGCAGGTGGATGACCTCGTGCCGGTCCGGCGTGCTCGGGTCGGCCGCCAGCTCCAGCAGGAACGGGACGGCGTGCGCGCTGGCCTCGTAGCGGCTGCCCTGGTGGTAGATGTTGCCGTACAACTCGTACAGCGCCTCCTGGCGCACCTCGGCGTCAGGTGACCGCAGGGCGCGGATGAGGTCGGGCACGTCCTCGGCGCTTCCGTAGGCGTGCGTCAGAGACGCCCAGTCGATGCTGTTCAGATCGCGTGGCACGGGCCGGATTCTGCACGACGCGAGCGCGGCGCGGGTACCCCGTGCCTTCGGAGGTTCGGGAGTCCACGCACACCATCGCCCCGATGGCGGCCAGATATGTCCGAATAAATGTGATCACGCCGACGGGCGACTCCGGCACGGCCGCCCGGATCTACGAACTGGAGGCGTACGCGAGCTGACGCGATCGCGCCAGGGTGCCCGACCCGGCACCCTGCCGCGGGCTGCGGAAATCGTTACGTCTCGGGGCGATGCGGCGGCGCGAGGCATGGCACACTAGGTCGCCACTCGCCCCTGACCTGGAGTTTTGATGTCGTACACCCCTGATCCGTACGGTCCCGCCGACCCGTCCGCACCGGCAGGCGGATACCTGCCGCCGCAGTCGGCATTCGTGCAGGCGGGCGGCGATCCGTACAACGACCCGCTGGTCGCGCCCCCGCACGCCGGGGTGGGCGGGTGGTTCAACCGCATCGGCGGCGTGTTCCGGCACAGCTGGCGCTCGACCCTGACCATCATCGCGCTGACCCAGCTCCTGCCCGCGATCGTCCTCGGCGTCGGAGGGCTCTTCGTCGGGGTGTACGTCGGCCTGGAGGCCTTCCAGACGGACCCGGCCAACGGCACGGTCGACATCGACCCCGCGGTGCTCCTCCCCCTCCTCGGCGCAGGGCTGGCCGTCATCCTCGCGCTCTACGTCGTGCAGCTGGCCGGATACGCCGCCGCGACCCACTCGGTCACCCGGCAGGCCGCCGGGACGCCGGCGAGCCTCGGCGAGTCGCTCGGTTACGGCTTCCGCCGCAGCCTCGGCCTGTTCGGCTGGTACATCCCGGTCGCCCTCATGATCGCGGTGGGCGCGCTCGCCTGCCTGCTGCCCGGCTTCTACTTCATCGCCGCGACCGCCCTGGTCGGCCCGATCTTCCTGTATGAGCGGATCAATCCGATCGGCCGTTCGTTCAAGATGCTCCACAACAGCGGTGGCCGGGTGCTCGGCCGGCTCGCCCTGATCCTGCTGATCACCATCGGCGGCGGCTTCGCGGTGAGCGCCGTACAGGCCGTCATCGAGCTGGCCGTCAACGGCGTCAGTTCCGAGGCGTTCGGCCCGACGGCCAACGGCGTGGCGCTGATCACCGTGGGTGCCATCGTGTCGACCGTGATCGGCACGGTCATCCAGCTGCCAGTGACGATGTTCCAGTTCGCCGGCATCCTGCTGGCCTACACCGAGCAGCGGGGCTACGAAGGCGCGACGACCGCGCACCTCAACGCCGAACTGCGCTGACCGGTAGCGCTGCCGTCGCGAAGGCGGCCTCCGCAACCGTGGAGGCCGCCTTGCCTGCCGCCAGGGCGACGAGCCGGGCGTGGGCGTACTCGTGGATCACCGCGTGCTCGTACACCGCACGCGGCACGTCCAGGCCGCTGTCCACCCGCACCACCACCCCGCCCGGCCGCCAGCGCAGGAACGTGTCGTCACCGGTCAGCTCCGCCAGCACCGTCAGCAGCGACTCGTCCAGCCGCATCGAATGCACCGCGCGCCGGTACTCCTCCGGGGTCAGGCACAGCGCGAACGGGATGTTCATCAGGCACAGCGCGGTCTGGATGTCCAGGCGCAGCAGCCGCCGCAGCCCAGGCGACGCGTCGACCGGGGGCAGCGCCAGCATCGAGAAGTCCAGCGGCCCGCGCGGCCCCGGCCGCCCGGCGCCCAGCGCGATCAGCACGTCGTACACGTTGACGTCGTGCTCGATCACCGCCCTGTCACCGAGCCCGGCGAGCGTGGTGGGGCGCAGCCCCGGTTCGGTCACCCCGACCACGCCGCTGTTGCGGGCGATGAACGCCAGCAGGTTCGTCTCGATGAGGAAGTGCCGGATCAGCAGCTCACCGGCCCGCGGTGAGACGAACCGGCGCAGGAACCACACGCACAACCGGTCCATCGTCGTATGCGCCGAGAACGTCCACGGCAGCAGCCCCTTGACCACCCGGATCAGCCACACCGCCACCCGCGACACGATCCGGGCCGGCGGGTACAGCCAGCGACGGGTCCACTGCCGCTGGTCGGCCACCACCATCCGCAGCACGTCACGGTCGATCGGCACGGTCGGATCGGCCATGATCGCCGTCCACACGGTGGGGCCGTTCACGCGTCCACCTCGGCCAGCTGCATCGCGTACAGCCGCGCGACCACCTCGGCGGTGCGCACCACCCGGGCCGCGGCCGCCCGGTCCGGGACCGCCTCACGCAGCAGGTGCGCCAGCTCGGCGAAGTGCGCGTCGTCGGCCTCGCCGTGGTAGCTCAGGAAGCTCACCTGGTCCTCGCGCAGGTCCAGCTGCTCGCGCAGCGCGCGGGCCCAGCCCAGCACCAGCCCGGCGCCCAGCCCTTCGATGACGAACATCGCGCCCAGCAGGTCCACCGGGTCCGGCTGGCTCGCCTGGTGGAACACGTACGCCGACAGCGCCTCCGACCCGATGTTCTTGCGCGCACCCCGGATCTGCTCCAAACTGCCGCCGACCGCGCAGAAGTCGCGCTCGAGCAGCTGGTAGTCGCGGTGCTCCTCGGCCGCATGCTTGATCGCCGCGCTGCGCAGCGCGAACATCTCGACGGAGAAGTTCGACGCGGCCCGGCTGATCCAGCGCCCGCCCTCGACGACCTGCTGGCGCAGGTGCACCAGCAGCCGCCGGTAGTCGTCGAGCGTCGCCGTGCCGGTGTCGATCCGGCGCACCAGCGGGGTGGCCCGCACCTGCCGCTCGAACGCCTCCCACACCCGGGCCAGCTCCAGCACCGTCCACCGCACCAGCTCGCCGTCGCCGTCCTGCGCCACCAGCGGCGACGGGGTCCCGGAAAACTCCGCGGACTGCTCCGCCGCGCCCGCGGCCGCCGCGGCGACCCGCACCGGACCGCCCATCCGAGCCGGTGCCGCGGTGCCGCCCACGCCGTCCGCCTCACCGGCGGCGACACACGTGAGCTGTGCAAACGCGAGCGAGTAGCGGCCAGACTCCGGCACGATCAGCAGAATCCGCTCGCCGGGGGTGAACCGGCCCGACCGCCACGCCTCCTCCAGCATCACGAAGATGCTGGCGGCCCCCGTATTGCCGCGCGTGTGCAGGTTCGTGAACCAGCGCTGTTCGTCGATCATTAGGTCCGCCTCCCGCAACAGCCCGAAGATCTCGCCGCGGAAATGCTCGGCACTGTAGTGGCACAGCACGTGGTCGATGCCGTCCGGCGTGAACCGGCCCGCCCGCACCAGCCCCATGTATTCGCGCAACCCCAGCCGGAACAGCGCGGGCAGCGACTTCACGTCCTGGCGCAGCCGCACCAGCCCGGCCCGCTCGGCCGTCGCCACATCGGGTCCGTCCAGCCACGTCCGCCCGGCCACCGGCTCGCCGCCCGCCGACATGCACACCGGCCGCTCCCCGGCATACGACACCAGGTGCATCCAGTCCAGGCGCAGGCTCAGCCCGTCCGGGCGCGGGCGCGGCTCCAGCACCACCGCGCCCGCCCCGTCCGACAGCGTCCAGCGCAGGAACTCGGCGTCGAAACTCGCCCGGTCACCCTCGTACCGGCTCTGCCGCAGCGAACGGCTGACCAGCTCTGAGCCGACCACCACCGCCGCGTCGTGCTCACCCAGCCGCACCGCGCGAGCCGCGGCTGACAGCGCCGCCATGCTCGACGCGCACACCCCGCCCGCCGACAGCACCTCCATCGGCGGGCCGCCCAGCCGGCCGTGCACCATCGAGCCGAATCCCGGCACCAGCAGATCGCCCTGGGTGGTGCCGGCGGCCAGCATGCCGACCGACTCCAGCGGCAGGTCCCGGTCCTTCAACGCCTCCTGCACCGCGGCGGCGGCCAGCTCCTCGTTGAGCATCGTGACCGCGCCGTGCTCGTCCAGCGCGTAGTGCCGGGTCCGGATGCCGTTGGCGGCCAGCACCCGGGCCCGCAGGCCCGCGCCGCGTGCGCCCGCGCCGAGCCGCTGCGCGATCTGCTCGGCGTCCAGGGGCTCGCCGGGCAGGTATGCGCCGAACCCGGTCAGGTACACGTTCGGGAAAGCAGTCATGCACCCGATTCAGCCAGCCGGGCGGCGCGGGCGAATCCGCTCAGGCACTCAACCGCGATGTGCGCAGTACTCAGCGCACGCTCAGTCGTCCAGGCCCTGCTCGATGGCGTAGCGCACCAGTTCCACCCGGTTGTGCAGCTGCAACTTGCCCAACGTGTTCTGCACATGGTTCTGCACCGTGCGGTGCGACAACGTCAGCCGCTCGGCGATCTGCCGGTAGGTAAGCCCTTTCGCAACCAGGCGCAGCACCTCGGTCTCGCGTTCGCTGAGCCGAGGCGCGTCCGGGCCGTCCCCGGGCGCGGCGGCCAGCCGCCGGTACTCGCCCAGCACCAGGCCCGCGAGCCCGGCCGTGAACACCGCATCGCCCTCGGCGGTACGCCGCACCGCGTCCAGGAACTCCTCCCGCGCCGCCGACTTCAGCAGATATCCGGCCGCGCCGGCCTTGACCGCGTCGAGCACGTCCTGCTGCTCGCCGCTGGCCGACAGGACCAGCACCCGCACCTGTGGCAGGACCGCGACCAGGCCACGGATGACCTCCACCCCGGACAGGTCCGGCAACTGCAGGTCGAGCACGACGACGTCGGGGCGCACCGACGGGCCGATACGCACCGCCTGCCCGCCCTCGCCCACCGCGGCGACCACCGTGTAGCCGGCGTCGGTGAGGTCACGGGCCACACCGTCGCGCCACATCGGATGGTCGTCGACCACCATCACGTCCACCACGACGGTCAGCCTAGTCGGGGCAGCGGCACGCGCAGTTCCACCTCGGTGCCCTGGCCGGGTCCGCTGGTGATGGCGACGGCCCCGCCGAGGTCACGGATGCGGCCCTGGATCGACTGCGCCACCCCGAGCCGGCCCGACGCCGCGGCCTCAGCGAGCCGGCCCGGCGCGATGCCCGGCCCGTCGTCACGGATGGACACGGTGACCGCGTCCGGCTCCTGCTCGACCAGCACCCAGGCCCGCGCCCCGGGACCGCAGTGGGTGGCGACGTTGTCCAGCGCGGTGCCGGCAGCCGCGGCCAGCTCGGCCGCGACCGCCGCAGGCAGCAGTACGGGCGTCGCGGGCATGGCGACGGTGACCCGCGGCGAGCCGTGCCGTCCCAGCAGCAGCCGCAGATCGGCGCTGCCCGCGGTCGGGGCCGTATCGTGCACGCCCACCAGCGCGCGCAGCACGGCCTCCTGCTCCCCGGCCAGCCGTCCCAGCTCGGCGGCCTCGCCGCCCAGTTCCGTGCCGCGCCGCTGGACCAGCGCCAGCACCTGCAGGACCGAGTCGTGGATGCCACGGGCCAGCCGCTCGCGCTCGCGGGTCGCGGCTTCCAGCTCCGTGGCCCGCTGCAGCCGCGTCTCGGCGTCGTCGGTCAACCGGGACACGTAGCCCATGACCCCGCCAGCGAGCAGCAGCAGCACCGTGCCGTTGACCGTGGCGGAGGTGACCTCGCCGCGCAGGAACAGGTCGGCCGCGCCGATGATGAGCGCGGCGATGCCGCCGGCGCGCCGTCCGCCGCGTAGCGCCCAGACCAGCACCGCTCCGGCGACCCAGGCCATCGGCAGGGTGGGCCCGCCGGTGCCGAGTTTGGCGGCCGGCACGACCAGCGTGGACGCGAGCAGGCACACCAGGGTGACGGCCAGGTCGGCGGCCAGCCAGGTCCGGTTGCGGCCCGCGGGATCGTGGTAGCGCACGCCGGTGACGGCGGTCCAGGCGATCATCGCGGCGAGCACGGCCCAACCCAGCCAGGGGCGGGTGAAGTCGCGGAAGCCGGCGAGCATCAGGACGGTGGCGTACACGAGCGCGGCCACCCGGAACACGGTGACGGCCCGCCACAGTGGCGCCTGCAGTCCCATCGGCGATCTCCCGTCTCCAGCCGTTGCCTGCCGCACCGGTGCTGGATCATCGTCGGCAGCCAGACAAGAGGATCCGTCGTCGCGTGTCAACCGGGCCTGGTCGGGCGCGCGCCCGTGCCTGGTTTGCAAAAGCGGCCGTCAGGGCACTGCCCGTACATGGGTGAGCAGGTGGACGCGGTGGTCATCGGACTCGGCGTGGCCGGTCAGGACGTCGCCCACCGGCTGCGCGACGGTGGGCTGACGGTCGTCGGCGTCGAGGAGCACCTGCTCGGCGGGGAGTGCCACAACTGGGCCTGCGTGCCGACGAAGATGATGGTCCGCGCGGGCAACGTGCTGGCGGAGGCGCACCGGGTGCCGCGGCTGGCCGGTGCCGCCACGGTCGCGTCGGACTGGTCCATGGTCGCCCGGCGTATCCGCGACCAGGCCACACACGACTGGGACGACGCCGAGACGGCCGCGGAGCTGACCGGCAGCGGGGTGCGGCTGATCCGGGGCAGGGCCCAGGCGCCGGTGACCGGCGAGCCCGGGTACGACTCGCCTTCCGATCGTTTCCGGCAGACCTGTTCGGCGTTGATCCACCGAACGTTGCGCGGCGGACGGTATGCAAGCGCATGTGCGGGGTAACTGGAGCGCAGGAGGTGGAGCGATGTCGCTGCGTTCGGAGGAGCAGGAACTTCTGGAAGGGCTGGCCGAGTACACCCGCGCCAGTGATCCGGTTTTCGTCGCGGGTATGAGCAACGGTGTCGCCTTCGCACCGGTGGAATACCGCAGGCAGCACCTGGTGCGATTCGGGCTCGCCATGACCGCTGCCGCGGTGGGGCTCTTGATCGTCATGCTGGCGGTGGGCACGTTTGGCGCAGGGCTGGTCGGCCTGTTCGTCGAGACGAGCTCGGGCATCGCGGTCAGGGTGTGAAGGGCTCGCATCGAGCGGGGCTTGCCGGGTCGTAGTGGTTCGGCGGCGGTGCGGGCCCGTGGGAGTGCGGCAGGCCCGCACCGGTCGGTGGTGGCCGGACTCAGAGTCCCAGGAAGGCGGCGATGCCGCGGGCGTGCCCGCGGGCGGTCGCGGTGATGAAGTCGGCGCGCTTGAGCAGGTTGGCGTTGGCGACCGTGTCGATGAACAGGTTCTCGGTGAGCACGGCGGGCATGTTCGACTCGCGCAGCACGTGCAGGTTGGCGGTCTTCTGGCCGCGGTCGGTGACCGCGGCGACCGAGCGCATGTTGCTGAGCACGTTGCTGTGCACGAGGCTGTGCAGGCGCTGGGTGGTCGCACCGGTGCCGGGATAGCGGTAGCTCTCGAAGCCGGTGCCGCCGCCTGCGTTGATGTGGATGCTGACGAAGATCGTGGCACCCCAGGCGTTGGCGTCGTCGGTGCGGTAGGCCAGGCTGCGGGTGATGTCGGTGGTGCGCGACATGCGCACGTCGACGCTGTAGCTCGCCTTGAGGATGTCGCGGGTCTGCAGGGCGATGTTGAGGGTGAGGGTCTTCTCCTGCAGGCCGTTGGCGACCGCGCCGCCGTCGGTGCCGCCGTGGCCGGGGTCGAGGTAGACCTTGGGCACGGCCGCGAAGGCCGGTGCGGCGGCGAAGGGTGCCGCGGCCAGGCCCGCGGCCGCGGCGAGCAGAGTGCGCCGGCGCAGGCTGAAGCTGCCGTTCATGTGTTCACCTCTGGGGGAGAGGGACGGGGACGGCGTGAATCTATTACATGTCAATCCATCTATGAAGATGTCTTACGTAAAAAGTTTGCCGTATGGCGATTTCCTACACACCGCGGACGGTTCGGTGGGACGGCCAGGACAAGGCCCGCCCCACCGGACTCAGGTCAGGGTCCGGTCAGCTGAGACCACAGGTCTTCAGGGACTTCTCGTAGCCGGAGAAGAACGCATCGGTGCGCTGGGCGACCGTGCCATGGGATTCGGGGGCGAACCAGGGCTGGTCTTCGGGGTCGCCGACGGCGAGCAGCCCGCTGCGGAACTCGTCCAGGTCGCCGTCGGCAAGGCTGAGGTCGCCGCGGCGGACCGAGTCGCCCAGGTAGGCGCCGGCCATACAGTCGGCCTGGAGTTCGTGGTCGATGCCGTAGCGGTGTTCGACACCCAGGCGGGCCTGGACGGCGTGCGCGTACTCGTGGCCGAGCAGGTAGAAGACGAACGCGTCGCCGATGCGGCGGAAAGCGGTGACGGCCCAGTCGGCGTCGTAGGCGATGAAGTCGCCGGCCGGGCAGTAGACGGCGTTGTCGGCGGGGATCGGTTCGCGGCCGCAGGCGAGGTCGCCGCTGTCGCGATACGGCCGGACGGCGCCGACGGGCCGGAAGGTGACGCCGGAGGCGTCGAACACGGCCGACCAGTAGCTCTCGGCGAGGTCGACGGCGTCCTTGGCGTCCTCCTGGAACTCCGCGACGGTCTTGGTGCCGTCGACCTTGGCGGTCGGGGTCGTCTGAGGCGCGGTGGGCGGGGAGGTGGGGTCCTCGGGCAGCGTCGGGTCAGGCAGCGTGCCGCAGCCGAGGGTCAGCACGGCGGCTGCGGTGAGCGCGACGGTCCAGCGGGTGCGGGAACGGGCGGGCATCGGCTCCGTCCTTTCACGGGGAGTTCCATGTTGCAACCCGATGCCCACTCTGGCGCGTGTTCAGTCGGTTGCAGTGCGGTGAGATGCACCGCTGCCATACGCTCGCGACGTGAAGGGGTTCGCGCGGCGGGAGTTCCAGCTCATGCTGCTGCGCCGCATGGCCGATTTCCAGCCTGAGCTGGTCGAGGCGGCCTGTGCTGAACTGTCGGCCACGCATGCGGAGTACATGGCGGCGCACAACCGGTGGCAGACGTTGCAGCGGTCGAGGTCGGCGCCGAAGGGCCTGGCGTTGTACGAGGCGGTGCTCGGCCCGGCCGAACAACGGCGGCAGGTGCCCTACGGGGACGCGATGCTGACGGCGCACCAGTGGCGGCTGCCGGGCCTGTGGCCGGACCTGCGCTGGGAGGCGCTGGTCGGCACGGAAGGCTTCGTGCTGCACGGGTGGCTGGTCCGGTCGGCGGACGCACTCGTGCCGGAACTGGGCGCGGTGGACCGGCTCGCGCCGTGGTCGTGTGTGGTGGGGGACGTGCTGGCCAGGTTCCCGGACGCACGACAGCGCGATCCTGAGGTGCCGGCCCGCTGGGGAGTGGACGTGCCCGACGCTGCGGGCGCGGTGCACCGGCTGATGTTCGTGCACGGCTTGTTGCAGCAGGTGGCGCGCTAGGTCTCGCGGCACCTGGCACCCTGCGCCCGGCGCAGCCGCGGGCCGTCGTACCCGGCTCATAGGATCTTGTTCGTTTCCTGGCGGGTGGTGAGAGGACGGGTCCGGATGGCGATCGTTTTCCCGGTCGAGGTCGATCGGTTCATCGTGGCTGCCACGCAGTTGAGCGCGGACGACATCGACCGCGTCGACGAGGCGCGGATGGAGGTCTTCCGGGCGCACGGCAGACTGCCCGCGCCCAAGCTGTCGGCGGCGGCGTTCAGCAAGCTGGACGGTCGCATCCGGGCCGACCTGCGGGCGCGTGGGCCGCAGTTCTGGTCCTACCGGGTCGGTGCGATCAGCGGTGCGATCGGTGCCACGCTGAAGGCGGCCGCCGCGCTCTGGAAACCGGAACAACTGACCGCCGAGCAGTACCGGTTGACCGTCCACCCGTTCGAGCTGGTCGGGCTGCCCGTCCGGGCACATCCGGACGAGTCCGCCGACGATTGAGGCCGGCGATGCTGCGGGCGGCTGCGGGCACGCCGTGCCGACGCACCCGGCTGGGACGGCCGCTGCGCTCGGTTCGCGGCTCGGCGATGATGGCGGGCAGGTGCACCGTCCGTACACAGTCCGACATGGAGGCCGACCGTGCCGAAGAAGATCGTCAATGCTGAAGGGGCGGCGCCGCCCGGCGGGCCGTACTCGCACGCCGTGGTCGCCGGCGACTTCGCGTTCCTGGCCGGCGCCTGTCCCGTGCTGCCGGACGGCACGTGGGTGACCGGCGGCTTCGCCGAGCAGGCCAGAGCCGCTTTCACCAACCTGGCGACGGTGGCGCGGGCCGTCGGCGGCGACCTGAGCCAGGCCGTGCGGGTGGGGGTTTACCTGCGCGACTTCGCCGACTTCGCGGCCATGAACGAGATCTATGTCGAGTTCTTCGGCACCACGAACCTGCCCGCCCGCACCACCGTGCCGGTGGCGCTCGACGGGTTCGACATCGAGATCGACGCGGTCATCTACCTCGGCGGCTGACCGCCCGCCACCGCTGATCCGTGGACCGGCCGCGAACGGCCGTAGTGAGGCCGTGACCGTCCACGGGTCAGCGCCGTCGGTGCCGGTGGTGTGGTTCTCAGCTGATTCCCAGGGTCTCCTGGCGGGGTCTGGAGAATCGCCGCTCACCCTGGTTCGCGTTGACCTGCTGGACATCCTGGGTCCATCAGCCGTTCACCCGGTGCCGGGTGGTGGCGGGCCCTCGGACGAGAGGAAGGCACACGCATGCGTCTGCGTCCCCGCTCCGCGCCGCCGGGATCCGGCCCTGACCCGCTGCCCCGGACGGCCGACGACCGCGGCGGCCACGCCCTGCGCGCGCCGAGCACGCTGCACGCGTTCAACCGCTACGAGATCAAGTATCTGGTGCACACGTCGCGGCTGCCTGCGATCCGCGACGAACTGCGGGCCAGGCTCGATCTCGACAGCCACGCCGTCGGCGGCGGCTACGGCGTGTGGAGCGTCTACTACGACACCAGGCTGCTGCGCTTCTACTGGGAGAAGATCGAAGGCCTGCGGTTCCGGCGCAAGTTGCGCGTCCGGCACTACGGCGACCGCGTCGCGATCGACGACGACACCACGGTGTACGTGGAGATCAAGCAGCGGGTCAACCGGGTCACGCAGAAGCGCCGGGTCGCGCTGCCCTACGGCGATGCGCGGCTGCTGTGCGACGGCCGGCAGATGGTCCGGCACCGGCCCGGGGAGACCGCCTTCGTCCAGGAGGTTCTCGGCCTGCTGCAGGGGCTCGACCTGCGGCCGGTCGCGATGACCGGCTACCAGCGCGAGGCCTACGTCGGCCACGACGCCGACCTGGGTCTGCGGGTCACCCTCGACCACCGCGTGCGCGGCCGCGACCGCGAGTTCCACCTGGGCTCCGACGCGCAGAACCGGCTGATCATCCCGGCGTCGATGTCGGTGCTGGAGGTCAAGGCCAACGACCGCGTGCCGTACTGGCTGACCGACCTGGCCGCCCGCGCCGAGCTGTCCGTGGCGCGGGTGTCGAAGTACTGCCAGAGCGTCGAGGCGTTCGGCCGGGCGCCGCGCTCGGTCTTCCATGTGCCCGACCACGACGCCGACCCGCCCGAACCGCACCTTGCGACCCCCGACGCCGCCGCCGCGGCGGCCCCGAGCACGAAGGCATGATCGGAATGAACTTCGAACTGCAGGACCTCACCGGCACGTTCAGCGTCACCGACATCGTCCTGGCGATGGCGCTGTCGTTTCTGCTCAGCGCGGTCATCGGCTGGGTGTACCGGGCCACGCACCGCAACGTGTCCTACAGCCAGTCCTACGTGCAGACGCTGGTCGTGCTCGGCATGCTGGTCTCCCTGATCATGCTGGTCGTCGGGTCCAACATCGCGCGGGCGTTCGCGCTGGTCGGCGCCCTGTCGGTGGTCCGGTTCCGCAACGCGATCAAGGAGACCCGCGACGTCGGGTTCATCTTCCTGGTGATGGCCGTCGGGATGGCGGTCGGCACACGCTTCTACAGCCTGGCGGTCATCGCGACCGTTTCGATCTGCCTGGTCATCTTCGTGATGTTCCGGTTCAGCTGGTTCCGGCTGTCGGTGCAGCGGCAGGTCGTCAAGGTCCAGGTGCCGCCGGAGGGTGAGTACACCGCTGCGATCTCCGACGTGCTCATCCGTCTCACCACCGAGTTCGAGCTCGTCAGCATGGAGTCGATCCGCGGCGGGGCGCTCACCGAGCTGATGTACACGGTGCGGCTCAAGAAGGGCAGCGAGCCCGGCGACCTGATCAGCGCGCTCGGCGAGCTGACCTCCGGGCAGCGGGTCACCGTGCTGACCGGATACGACCAGACGGATCTGTGATGGCCGAGCCCGGATCCCGGCCGCCGTCGGCGCGGCTGCGGCACCGCATCCCGGTGCGGGTGCGCCACTACTGGAAACTGCTGGCCACGTGCGTGGCCGCGATGGCTGCGCTGGTCCTGCTGGCCGGCAACGTGCAGGTCACGCCGATCGTGACCAGCCAGGCCGCGGGCTCGCACGACAAGGTGGCCTTCGACGTCCCGGGCAGGGTCGACCTGTTCGACGCGTCCATCGCACACACGCTGACCGTCACCTACACCGAAGCCGACTACCAGCGCATGTTCGACGAGTACATGGCGACGGGGGAGAAGGAGTACGTGCGCGCCGACGTCACCGTCGACGGCACCCTGATCCGCGACGTCGGCATCCGGCTCAAGGGCAACTCGACGCTGATGGGCCTCACCCATGAGGGGCAGACCGCCTCGTTGCGGGAGGACCGCGGCGGTGTGCGGGTGGACGGCCCGCCCGGCGGCGCACCGCAGACGCGGCCCGGCGGCGGCCGTCGCGGCGGGTTCGGCAGGGTCAGCCTCGACAGTGCCAGACCCGAGGAGCTGCCGTGGCTGATGAGCTTCGACGAGTTCGCCAAAGGCCGCCGCTACCAGGGCCGCAGCGAGATCGCGGTCCGGGTGTCCGGGATGGGCGGCGGCGGCGCGGTGCTCAACGAGGCCGTCTCGCTGGCCGTGCTCGCCGCGGCCGGGCAGCCCGCGCAGCGGTACGCCTACGCCGGGTTCCAGGTCAACGGCCGGCCAGTCAAGGCCAGGCTGCTGGTCGAGCACCCCGACGAGAACTTCGCCGACAGCCTCGGCGACGGCGTTCTGTACAAGGCGCTGAGCACCGGCCGGTTCGCCTATCAGGGCGATGATCCGACCGTGTACGCCGACGACTTCAAACAGGTCGACGACAAGGGCAGCCACGACCTGAAACCTGTCATCGAGCTGCTTCGGTGGGTCGACGGGGCGTCCGATGCGGACTTCGCCGCGCACCTGGCCGACCACGTCGACGTCGGCTCGTTCGCCGCCTACGTCGCGGCGCAGAACCTGCTGCTCAACTTCGATGACATGGCCGGCCCGGGCAAGAACTACTACCTCTGGTACGACCTGCGCACCGCGCGGTTCCGGGTGGTCAGCTGGGACCACAACCTGACCTTCAGCGGGAGCGCTGCCTCGGGCCCGCACGACGCCCTCGGCATGGGCGGCCCGGGCGGCGGATTCGGCGGCCCGGGCGGCGAGTTCACCCCGCCCGAGGGCACGCGGCTGCCCGAGGGGTTCAACCCGCCGGGCGGCGGCCGGGGCGGTTTGATGGCCGGCAACAAGCTCAAGGAGCGGTTCCTGGCCGCGGACACGTTCCGAGACGAGTACGAGGCCGCCTACCGCGACCTGTACCGGGTCATCTACGCGCAGCACAGCGCCGAGAAGGCCCTGGACCGGCTCGCCGCCACGCTGACCGGCGTGGCGGGCAACGACGCCGCCGCGACCGGCAGCGACGTGGACAGCTTGCGCTCACTCATCCAGGAACGCGCGAAGGCACTGGCCGAGCACGAGGTGATCAAAGGCTGATCCGCTGCGTACGAGGAAACAGGAAGAAACGGCGGCAGGTGTCTAATATGGGCCGATGATCGAGCCGAGCGCCCCACCGTCTGCTTCGTCCACGGCCACACCGATCGAGCGTCCGCCGTGGACGCTCATCGCGCCGGGCTTGAGCGCGATGTTCGCGGCGTGCCAGCTCGCCGTACTGCTGAGCCCGGTGCGCAGCGCGCTCCAGCGCGACCTCGACGTCACCGCCGCGGGCCTCGCGGTAGCCGTCGTCTCTCAGCTGGTCGCCGCGATGCTCGGTGCCGCGCTGGGATATGTGCTCGGTCGGCGCGCGCCGACGTCGGTGGTGGGGGCGGGTCTGACGCTGATGCTCCTCGGAGCCGTGGTGACGGCGCTGTCGAACACGTCGGCCATGGTGGTGGCTGCCGGGCTGGTCGTGGGGTTCGGCGCGGGTGCGGTGCTCGGTGCCGCCGCCGGTCTGACCGGTCAGGTCGGCGAGCGGCGGGGGCAGGTGCGCCTCGCACTCGGGCTGGCCGTATGCGGTGGGCTGGTCGGCGGGCTGTTGCTCGGCTGGTTCGTCTCCACCGTGCTGAGTTGGCGGTTGGTGTATCTGTCGACGGTGGTGCTGATCCTGGCCGCACTGGTCGCGACGGCGGTAGGCGGTGTGGTCGCGTCGACGCGTGCTTCCCGGTGACGGGGCGCTGGAACCATCCGGCGCACGCACGGCCACCGGCGGTGCCGGCCGCCGCCTACACTACGTCGCATGGTTTTCCGGAAGCGGACACGATGCAGTTGCTGATCAACGGCCGGCACCACGAGATCGAGCACGGCGACGAGCCGTTGCTGTGGGTGCTTCGCGACGAGCTCGGTCTGACCGGCACACGTTATGGCTGTGGCGTCGGGATCTGCGGTTGCTGCACCGTTCTGCTGGCCGGGCGGCCGGTGCGAAGCTGCCAGATCACCGCTGCGGAGGTCGGCGACCGTCCCATCGTGACACTGGAAGGTCTCGCCGAGCGTGATGCCGACGGCGAGGTCGTCGCGTTGCATCCGGTGCAGCAGGCGTTCGTGGAGAACCCGCTGCAATGCGGATGGTGCCTGCCTGGCCACGTGCTGACCGCGGTCGCACTGCTGGCCCGCGATCCCGCTCCGGACGAGGCCGCCATCGCCGAAGCCGCGAAACCCAATCTCTGCCGTTGCGGCGGCTACAACACGATCAAGGCGGCGGTCGCCCGTGCCGCCGAGCTGGCCCGCGAGTCATGAGCGCTGCGAAAGCCGATCCGTCCGATCCGGTCGGCCGTCCCCGCCGCTGGCGGGTAACGCGTCGCCGGCTGCTGATCGGGGCCGGGGCGACGTTCGGGTCACTGCTGGTGGGCGCGCCGATCGTGGTGGAGTACGGCCGGCCGACGCTGGTGCAGTGGATGCTGGAACGGGGCACCGGCCCGACCGAGATCCCCGAGTCGTCGCTGGTCTGGTTCGAGCTGACCCGCGACGGCATCACCCTGCACGTCCCGAAGATCGAGATGGGGCAGGGCATCCACACCGCGCTGGCGCAGATCGCGGCCGAGGAACTGCGGGTGCAGCCCAGCCGCCTGACCGTGGTGCAGGCCGACACCGCACGCGGGTTCCCGGCGGCGACGATGTTCACGTTCGGATCCACCTCGGTGGCGTCCCTGTACACCCCGATCCGGGAAGCGGCCGCCGCCGTGCGGGCGATGCTGGCGCTGGCCGCGGCCGGGCAGCTCGGCGTCGAGACACAGCAGCTGACCGCCGCCGACGGCACCTTCCAGGTCGCCGGAACGGACCGCAGGATCGCCTACCCCGACGTGATCGCCGCACACCACGGGCCGTGGCAGGAGCCGGAGGAACAGCCGGCGCTGCGCCCGGCCGGCGAGTTCACCAGCATCGGCCGGTCCGTGCCCCGGGTCGACATCAGAGCGAAGCTGCTCGGCGAAGCGACCTACGGCTACGACGCCCGGCTGCCGGGCATGGGCTACGGCGCGTTCGCCGTGCCGCCACGCTTCGGCGCCGAGCTGCAGAGCGCCGAACCGGGCGACGCCGCCGGCATGCCCGGCGTGCAGCAGGTGGTCATCGACGTCGAGGCCGGATTCGCCGGCGTGGTCGCCGACACCAGGACCCGCGCCTGGGCGGCAGCGCGCGCCCTGAAAGTGGACTGGAGCGACGGCACCCGGGTCGACACCGGCGCGCTCGAACGGCAGGTCACCGCCGGTGACGGCGTGGTGCTGCGCAGGGACGGCTCGATTCGCGACGCCCTGTCGCGGGGCCGGATCGTCGAAGCGGAATACCGTACGCCGATGGCGGCCCACGCCCACCTGGAGCCGCTTGCCGCACTGGCCCGGGTGGAGCCGGGGGCGGTCGGGAAGGTGGAGGTCTGGGTGCCCACCCAGAGCCCGGAAAGCGTGCTGGAGGACCTGCACGCCGCGCTCGGGGAGGACCGGGAGGTCGTCGTCCACGTCACCCAGCTCGGCGGCTCCTTCGGGCGAAAGGGCGGCCAGCACCTGGCTGTCGAAGCCGCGCGGCTGTCCGCGGCCACGGGCCGTCCGGTGCACGTCGGCTGGACCCGCGACACCGACCTGCGGCAGGCCTTCTACCGGCCGCCGACGCACACCACGATGCGCGGTTCGATCGGGTCCGACGGCATGATCCGGGGCGTGGAGCAGCGCAGTGCCGCCGGCGACATCATCTGGGCCGTCGCGGGCCTGCCCGAGCCGGTACGCAGCCTGCTCGGGTTCGATCCCGGCGGCCTGCTGGGCCTGTTCCTGCCGTACGACCTGCCCGCCTATCGGCTGGTGAACCGCCGTGAGCAACTGCCGGTGCCGACCGGGCCGTGGCGCGGGCTGGGCCTGATGCCCAACACGTTCGCGCTGGAAAGCTTCCTCGACGAGCTTGCCGAGGCCGCCGGGACCGACCCGCTGACCTACCGGCTGGCACACCTGCGCCAGGCCGGCGAGCAACAGGAGCGGCTGCGGACCGTCCTGCGTACCGCGGCGCAGATGGCGGGCTGGAGTGAGTCGCTGCCGGCCGGACGCGGGCGGGGTATCGCGTGCTCCGGTGACGTCGGCACGGTCGTCGCCGTGGTCGCCGAAGTCGACCTGTCGGACGGGCGGCTGCGCGTCACCGGCCTCGACGTGGCGGTCGACTGCGGCCTGGTGGTCAACCCGGCAGGGGCGAAGCTGCAGGCGCAGGGGTCAGTGGTGATGGGTCTCAGTTCGGCGCTGCGCGAGGAACTCCGGATCCACGACGGCCAGGTCGTGTCCGACAACTTCGACAGCTACCAGATCCTGGGTATGGCCGACACGCCACCGGTGCGGGTGAACTTCGTCGGCGGCGGCGAGGTGCCTTTCGGAATGGGCGAGCCGGTGGTCGGTCCGGTTCCCGCCGCGGTGGCGAACGCGGTCCGCGCGGCTGGTGGGCCACGGTTGCGGAGCCTTCCGCTGCGCCTGTGACGGGGTGGCGGCACCCGACCGCCCTGTCGCCTGTCGACGGATCAGCCGGTTCGGGACCGCCGTGCGTCGGTCGCTTTGATCGACCGCACCTGCTGCCAGACCTGGTCCGGACAGCACGCCCGCAACGCGGGCAGGATCTCGGGGTGGGTGATGGCTGGCGCCGCGACTCCTGGCTGAGCAATCGCCGGATACGGCGCCGGGCATGGATCCTTCAATCAGCCGTGCCACAGCGGGCGGAATTCCGCCCGGCGCGCTTCTAATCGCGCCTGCGCCCCGTCAGTCCGCCGACGATCGCGAGAGTGATGCCGGCGAGGATGAGCCCGTAGAACAGGAGCTGCAGGATTCCGCCGCCGATGTTGGGGCCGCCCCAGGTCGTGGGGAATTCACGACTTGCCCAGAAATTGACGAGCGCGCCGACCAGGCCGACAACTGCTGCGATCGCGCCGAGTCTGATCAGCCGCATCGTAGGTCTCCTTCCAGACGATCCGGCCCGAACCGCCGCATGGTCGGCAGGCTATCGCGTGGACGCTCGCGATGAGGGACTGCGACGGCAAGAATGGTTCAGTGCGAACGGCATTCGGGGCATGCGACGGTTCGTGCACCCGATCGGGTCGCCCGTCTGTTGCGTCCGGCACCCGACGGCAAGGATGTTGGTCATGGGCGTTCGCATCGATACTCGACATAGGCGCCATCGAGCGCGGATCCGGGCCCGCACCAATCGACGGAAGGAACGGCCGACGTGACCGACAGCATGGCGGACGCGAGTCGCGCGACGAAGGCTGCCGTCGACAAGGCTTTCACCACATACGACATCCAGGCATGTCTCTACGACGTCCGCCGGGTCCGTTACCTTCAGGCGGCCATCGCGCAGACCGTCAGTCCGGGTGATGTCGCGGTGGACGCAGGCAGCGGCACCGGCCTGCTGGGGTTGTTCGCCGCGAAAGCGGGCGCCGAACGGGTCTACTGCCTGGAGTTCAATGCGGACCACATCTCGCTCATCGAGGAGAACGCCCGGCGTAACGGGCTGTCGGACCGGATCATCGCGGTGCACGCGGACGCCACGAGCTACGAGCTGCCCGAGCAGGTCGACGTCGTCATCAGCGAGGTGATCAGCGCCGGGTATTTCTACGAGCCGCAGCTGCAGATCACCAACAACCTGCGCCGTCATCTCAAACCGGGCGGCGCCATGATTCCCCTGGCCATGCAGAACTTCGTCGAGCTCATCTGCGCCCAGGAGGACCTCTACGGCCTGAAGCTGAACTTCGACACCAGGTTCACCGAGCTCGACGGGGACCGCTCGCTGACCGACAGCCAGATGTACCTCGGCAACCGGTTCGAGGACTGGACCGATCCTGTGATCAGCGGACGAGTCCGGCTGACGGCGACGACGAGCGGCCGGGCGAACGCCGTCAAGATCGCATACCGGATCGACTTCGCCCAGGGGATCTCCGGAGACAAACCGACCGACTTCCTGCTCAACCCGCAGATCGTCTTTCTGGAGCAGCCGATCGACGTGCGGGCCGGCCGCGAGTTCGACATCTGCCTGGACTATGTCGCCAGCAACAGCCCGTTGGAGGCGCGCATCACCGTCGCCGCGGCCGGTGCCTGAGCGACGTCCGGCCTAACAACTGACGCTCGGATCGGCGCCGACGTAGTTCAACGGGCCGGCCAGGGCCGTGGCCGCGATGGTCGTGACGCGGTCGCAGTCGGCAGGCGTCCCGGTGAAGTAGTCGCGCTGCGCCGCCGCCACCACGCCGACGATCAGCCACAACACGAGCCCCACCGTGATGATCCGGCGCATTCCGACCTCCCACGACCAGGTTATTCGATCAGTCGTGCGCGGCGGTCTCGGCTGACGAACTACGGCCCCATTTGTTCATTGCGGCGCGCTGCCACCTGATCGGGATCAGGGCGGTTCGGCTACGTGTCGGCCAAGCCGGTGCCGGGCGAAGGGATGCACTCCCTCGCCCGGCACCGATCCGCGTGCCATGCCCGCCGGCAGCAGCGGCGGGCCGCCGATCTGCTACTCGGCCCGCAGGGCCGTGGCCACCCGGGTACGTGCCGCCCATCCGGCGGGCAGCAGCGCGCCGAGCACCGCCAGGGCGATGCCCGCGCCGCCGAGCAGCAGCAGCTCATCGAGCTGATAGACGTCCATCGCGGACTGCGGCAGCGCGGTGCTCGCCGCCTCGCCCATGATCGGGATGACGGCGTGGTGCAGCGCGATGCCCAGCGGCACCGCGATCACCCCGGCGACCAGCCCCAGCCCCACCATCGACGTGACGACCATGATGCGGGTCTGCCGCGGCGTCATGCCCAGTGACTTGAGCACACCGATCTCGTGGATGCGCTCGCGGGTGGTGAGCACCACCGTGTTGAGCACGCCGAGCGCGGCGACGACCCCGAGCAGCAGCGTCAACGTGGCGATCAGCCCTTGAATGACCAGGATCGTCTCACCGTCCTCGCTGACGGTGCGGTCCTCGATGTACACCCCGGAACTCTGCTCCGGGAACTTGGCCTGCAACGCCTGCGCGTACGCGCCCGGGTCGGTCCCCGGCGTCAGCGCGATCTCGACCCGGGCCATCATCGGCTCGGTCACCAGCGAGGCGTCGCCGATCACCGTGTACCGGTCGCTGCCGTCGATGACCTCCCCGGCGATGGTCACCACGCGGCCGCCCGGCATGGTGAGCCGGTCGCCGACCGTGTACCCGGTCTGCCGCAGGAAGTACGACGAGACCACGACCTCGTCCGCGCCGGAGTACCAGCGCCCGGACGCGAGGCGGTACCCGTTCCAGCTCGCGTCGCCGGTGTAGCCGTTGAGGCTGACCTCCTGCCCGATGCCCGCGACCCGGATCTCGCCCTCGCGCAGCAGCGTCGAGTGCGCGGTGCCCGGCATCGCGGCCGCCGCCGCGGCGACGTCGGCGGGGTCGGGCGGGTCGATCGGGCCGCCGCCGGGCCGGGCCATCACCGGGCCGAACGCTCCCTTGATCATGACCTGCGCTTCCACGGTCACGGCGTCGGTGCGGGTGAACGCGGTGTTCACCTCGGTCATCGACGCGGACAGGCCGCTGGAGAAGACCAGAGTGACGGCCCCGAGCAGCAGCGCGACCAGTGTCGCCACGGCCCGCGACGGCCGCGCCAGCGGCATGCCGAGGCCGAGCGCGATCGGGCGGGGCAGCGGTGAGGCGGTCAGCGCCCGGCGGGCACGGAAGCCCCGGCCGGTACGCGGCGCGCGCCCGACGCTGATCGCCTGGTTGGCAGGCAGCCGCCCGGCCCGTGTCGCCGGGCCGATGGCGGCTAACGCGACCAGCAGCGGCGCGGCGAGCAGCACCAGCCCGACCACCCACAGCGGGACGCCTGCACCGTCGCCGGGCAGGCCGTACGCGTCGTCGGTCTCGGTGAGCAGCGGCACGGCGAGCCCTGCGCCGAGTGCCACCCCGAGCAGCGCGCCGACCACCGCCGGGGCCAGCACCTGCGCGAGATACACGGCGACGACCTGCCCGGGGGTGAAGCCGAGGGTCTTGAGGATGCCGATGGTCCGGAATCCGGAGACGACCGCGCCGTTGACGACGTTGACCGTGATCAGCACGGACAGCACGATGCCGAGCACCGCGAACGCGACGACGAACGGCGCGATCGCGGAGATGGACCGGTTGAGCGCCTGGCGGACCGTCAGGTACGTCGTCACGCCGGTGACCGCGCCTTCGGGCAGTGTCGCGGTGACCGTGGCCAGGGCGGCCCGCAGCGCGGTGTCGTCGACGCCGGGGGAGGCGAAGCGGTAGAGCATCTGCCGCGCGGTGTCCTCGCCGTCGAGCACGTCGCGCTGCGTGGGCCACACCCAGGCGTCGGCGGTGCCGGTGACCGACGCGGCGACACCCACTATGCGCAGCTTCACCCCGTTGATCGTCACCTCGCTGCCCACGGTGGTACGCGGTCCGGACGTGCGCCGGGTGAGCACGATCTGCCCCGGCCCGCTCAGCCATGTCCCGGTGCTCAGGGTCAGCCGGTCCACGGGCCCGTTCTGCTCGCTGCGGCCGGCGATCACCGATTTCATGCCGCGTGGCCCGAAGATGCCTTCGATGGGTGCGGTGACCTGGTCGAACGGGCCCGCGGCGGCGGCGATGCCGGTGGCCTTGCCGGTGGCGGCGACCTGGTCGGCGGGGGTGTCGGCCCGGATGACGGCGGTGGCGTGGGAGCCCTGCGTGTCGGCGAACGCGTCGTCGAACGGTCCGTGGGAGGCGACGAGCAGCCCGACGCCGAGCACGGCTGTGGCCGCTGACAGCAGCACGACCACGCCGACGATCAGGGTCTGCAGCCTGCGCCGCGCGACCGCGGACCGGGCCGCGGCGCGGACCGCGCTGCCGCCCCGTCCGCGTCGCGGCACGTCGGGCCGCGTGGCCGGGGCGTCGCGGCGAGGGCCCGGTTCGTCCGGCCCGGTCGCCACGTCTTGCTGGGCGTCGTCGGTCAGCTCGGTGCTCACGCGGGCACCGCCTCGGTGGCGTGGCCGTCGCGCATGGTGATCAGCCGGCGTCCGGCGGCCGTGGCCAGCTGCGGATCATGGGTGACCAGCAGCAGGGTCAGCCCGTCGGCGGACAGTTCGTGCAACAGGTCGCGTACGCCCGCGGCGGCCTCCTGGTCGACGGCGCCGGTGGGTTCGTCGGCCAGCAGCAGTTGCGGCCGGTTCATCAGCGCGCGGGCGATGGCGACGCGCTGGCGCTGGCCGCCGGACAGCCGGGCCGGATACTCGTCGGACTTGCCCGCGATGCCGAGCCGTTCGAGCAGCTCGTCGGCGCGCGAGCGGGCCTGGGCGGGGCGCGCCCCGGCCAGCCGGGCCGGCAGCAGCACGTTGTCGCGCACGGTCATCTCGTCGAGCAGGTGGAAGAACTGGAAGATGATGCCGACGTGGGCACTGCGGAAGCGGGCCAGCGCGGTCTCGGACAGCTTGTCGACGCGCACCCCGGCGACCTCGACGCTGCCGCCGGTGGGCCGGTCGAGCCCGGCGATGACGTTGAGCAGGGTCGACTTGCCGCTGCCGGACGGGCCCATCACCGCCACGGCCTCCCCGGCGTGCACGGTCAGGTCGACGCCTGCCAATGCGGGCGGCCCTGCCGCCTCGTACGCTTTCGCCACGTCGCGCAGGCGGATCAGTTCGGTCATTGTCTATGGCCCCTTCCGGGTCGGACTTCGGACCTGGTGACCGTAGGAAGCGGCGGCGCGGCGGCGCGTCCGGCGCGGGGGCGAACCTGGCCCGGTGGCGTCCGCCACGATGATGAGGCGCGTAGTCATCGCGGCGGACGCAGTACCCGGCCGACCTGGGCACAATGGGCGGCGTGCCGATAGACCTGCGCCGCCTGCCCGACCGCCTCGGAGTGCCCCGCACCGACTTCGCCCTCGCGGCGGTGCTCGTGGTGGCCGGGATCGTCTGGGCGGCGACGAGTGGGGGACTGCGGGGTGACGCGGCAGCACCGGTGCAGCTGGACCTGCCCGGCATGGGTGTGCGGCCGCCGTATCCGCAGATCCCCGAGATGCCGCCGATCCCGGACGTGCCAGGGGTGGGCCGCGTGCCGATGCCGCCGCCGGACTTCCGCCCGCACGAGGAGGGCGACGGGACGTCGGTCGGCATGCTGGCCGTCAACATGATCGCCGGGGCGATGGTGGCGGTGCGCCGCAAGTGGCCGATGACCGCGCTCGCCGTCGCGTCCGGGGCCGTGTTCGTGATCCAGGACGGCCTGCTCTGGCCGGGCTTCCTGGCGATCCTCATCTGCGCGTACTCGGCGGTCGCCTACGGCCGCTCGGTGCGCTGGGCGGCGGTGCTGCTGGTCGTCGCGGCGGTGGTCTCGGCGACGCTGTTCGCCCAGTCGATCCCCCAGATGCCGGGGTGGGCGAGCCCGTTCGCGGTGCTGGTGCCCGCGGGCCTGTTCGCCGCCGCGCTGCGCAACGCCCGCGACCGGGCCGACGCGGCCGCTCGCCGCGCCGCCGCCCTCGAGCAGGAACAGGCGGCGACGGCCCGCGCCGCCATCGCCGAGGAGCGGGCCCGGATCGCCCGCGAGCTGCACGACGTGGTCAGCCACCACGTCAGCGTCATGGTGGTGCAGGCCGGGGCCGCCGGAAAGGTCATCGACAAGCGCCCCGACCTGGCGGCGGGCGCGCTGAGCGCGATCGAGGACAGCGGCCGGGCCGCGATGGCCGAGCTGCGCCACCTGCTGGGCCTGATGGCGCCGGTCGACGACCGCCTGCACCCGCAGCCCGGCCTGCGTGAACTCGACACCCTCGTCGACGCGGTACGCGCCGCGGGCCAGCCGGTGACGTTGCGCCGCGACACTGCGGACGTGCCCGAGGGGGTGGACCTGACGGCGTACCGGGTGGTGCAGGAGGGGTTGACCAACGCGCTACGGCACGCGCCGGGTGCGCGCACCGCGGTCGACATCCGCCGTGACGGGCAAGACCTGCTCGTCGAGGTGAGCAACGAGGTCCCCACGGCGGAGCCGGGCGGGCCGGGAGCCGGGCGCGGTCTGCTCGGCCTGCGCGAGCGGCTTCGGCTGCACGACGGCACCCTGCACGCCGGTGCCGCGCCGGGCGGCGGGTTCCGGCTGACCGCACGCATCCCGGCGGCATCATGAGCGAGCAGCAGGTGCGCGTCGTCGTCGCCGACGACCAGGCGCTGGTCCGCAGCGGGTTCACGATGATCCTCGCCGCGTCGGGCATCGACGTGGTCGGGGAGGCCGCCGACGGCGAGGCCGCGCTCGCGGCGGTGCGGCGGCTGCGCCCGGACGTGGTGCTGATGGACATCCGCATGCCGGGCATGGACGGACTGGAGGCGACCCGCCGACTGCTGGCGACCGGGGCGACGACCACCGCCGGTGAACCCACCCGCGTGATCATCCTGACGACGTTCGACCTCGACGAGTACGTCTACGCGGCGCTGCGCGCCGGGGCCAGCGGCTTCCTGCTCAAGGACGTGACACCGGACCACCTGGTGCACGCGGTGCGCCTGGTCCGCGACGGCGACGCACTGCTGGCGCCGTCGATCACCCGCCGGCTGGTCGACCGGTTCAGCTCGACCTCCGGCGTACGCGAGGACTACGGCGCGCTGCCGACGCTGACCGCCCGCGAGCGGGAGGTGCTGGTGCTGCTGGCGCGCGGGCTGTCCAACGCGGAGCTGGCCGCGCAGCTGCAGCTCGGCGAGGCGACCGTGAAGACGCATGTGGCCCGGATCCTGGCCAAACTGCAGCTGCGCGACCGGGTCCAGGCAGTGATCTTCGCGTATGAGAGCGGCCTGGTCAGCCCAGGTTCCTGACCTGCGTGGCCGCTACGTGCCCGCTCCTTCGGCAGGTCGCGCGCCGGCTGAGGCGAGGGTGCGCGGGTGTCCGCGCGCCCGGTCTTTCCGCGACACTGTGCCGATGGAGAACAGGGCTGTCGACGAGTTCACTGTCGAGGTCGACCGGGACGCCGTGATACGGGCCAGGATCACGACACTGCGGGCGATGACGATCTCGGCATGGGTGAGCCTGGCAGGTGCGGGCATGATCGCCGGCCTGGCCGCCGTACTGGTCGCCATCGCAGGCCCGATCGGCCTGGTCAACGTGCTGCCCGCCGTGCTGTTCGGCGTGTCCGGGGCCCGGACCCTGCGCAATGTCCGCGAGCTGCGCGCCTTGTGGGCCGGCCAGGGCGTCGCACCGGTGGCGATGCGCCTGTCGGAGGCCGGATTGCGGCTGAGCATCGACGCGGCACCCGACTCGATCTTCCTGCCGTGGGCCGCCGTGCAGGGTCTGCGCCTGGTGAGCCGGCTCGGCCGGCAGGTCCTGGTGGTCGATCTCGCGCCGGGTGTCGGGCCCGGCTCGCCCGGGGTGACCGGCCTGGAGCACCCGGACGTCCAGCGCGTGCTGACCAACAAGGTGCTGGGCGTCAAAGGGCTGCGGACGGCGGTGCGGGTGCTGCGTCAACCGGTCTCCGCGATCGACCAGGCCCTGGCGGGCTACACCGCCGGCCGGGTCCGCGTCCGCTGACCGGCCGACGGCCGGCGGGTACGGCGCAGCGTTCCTCGCGCAGCTCGGCGCCTCTGATGCGGGGGCGCACACGTTGCCGCGAAAGCATAGGGTGTCGCCGTGATCGAGACTGCGGTGGCGGGCGCGAACGCGGTGACGCGGCGATGGGTGGCCACGATCGAATCCGAGGCCTCGGCAGCCGTGTCCGGGGCGGGGGTGTGGCCGCTGCTGGCCTACCTGGCCCCGGCCGCCGACGGCGACGGCCGCGACGAACTGACGGCGGCGATCGGGCTGCCCGCCGACGAGGCGGTCGCAGGCGCGGCCGCACTGGTCGCACTGCTGCAGTCGGCGCCCGGGTTGCGTGCCGCGCTCGGCACCTGGGTCCGCCCCTGGCTTGAGCTGCGTACACAGTGGCGCGACAGCCTGCCGCCCGGCACCGTGGGCGTGCTCGGCGAACAGGAGGCGCTGGACGCCTGGGTGCGCGAGCAGACCGACGGCCTGCTCGACCGGCTGCCGCTGACCGTCGACCCCGACACGCTGCTGATACTGGCTTCGGCGCTGGTCGCCCGGACCCGGTGGAAGGACCCGTTCGACGACGGCAGGCTCGTCCCCACGGCAGGACCGTGGCTCGGGCAGCACCTGGCCGGCCTGCACCGGACCACCGCCGACCGCGACCTGCTCGCCGTGTACGAGACCCCGGCCGGTCCGGTCACCGTGCTGACCGTCGAAGGCACCGACGGCATCGACGTCGACCTGGCCATCGGCCTGCCCGACACCCCGGCCGCCGCGGTGCTCGCCGCCGGTATCGACGCCCCGTCAGCCGTGCCGGGCAGGCTTGGTTCGCAGTTCGCCGAGGGCGACACCGCGCCGGGCGTCACCGTCGGCACCGGCTGGGCCTACGACGACACCTCCCGACTGCGGGCGAGCGTGCCCCGGTTCACGGTGACGTCGTCGCACGACCTGCTCGCCCACGCCGACGTGTTCGGTCTGCGTACCGTGTCGGACCTCAGCCGTCAGCGGCTGCCCGGCGTGAGCGACTTCCCGCTGGGCGTCGGCGCGGCGGCGCAGGACCTGACCGCATCGTTCACCGCGGACGGGTTCGAAGCGGCGGTGGTGACCGCGTTCGGCATGCGCGCCGGTGGCGCCATGCCCGCAAGAAACCCACTTGAGGTGCGTTTGCTGCTCGACCGGCCGTTCGGGTTCGTGGCCCGGCACCGCCCGTCGGGCCTGGTGCTCGTCGCGGGCTGGGTCGCCCAGGGCGAGCCGTCGGCCGGGCCGGGTTTCGGCGCCGCCGGGTGACCGCCGCCGAGCACGTGCCCACGCACAGAGCCGCACCCTGACCTGGTGTGACGCCGCCCGGTCGCGCGCCGACACCGCGATAATGGGAGGGTGCGACGGGCGGCAGCCTTGAAGATCGGCATCGGCTCGGTGCTGATGGCGGCCTCCTGGCTGCAGGTGGTGGTGCCCGCGTGGGTGTTCGCACCACCTCAGCAGCGGATGTTCGGGCTCGCATTCGTGCCGGTCCTCGCCCTGGGTCTCGGCTCGGCGCTGTTCGCGGTCGGCGCCATCGTCGCCGGTGAAGGGATCTGCAGCGCCCTCGGCAGCACATCCCTGTGGGACATCGTCGTGCGCGACCCCTTCATGCTGCTGCGGCTGCTCGCATGCGGGGTCGCCGCCGGGCTCGTGCTGGAGATCGTCGCGCAGTGGCTGGGCCGGCTCTGGTACTACCCGTGGTGGACGACCTGGTTCTACGTGCTGGTGCTCGTTCCCGGTTTCGCCCTCTACTGGCTGTTCATCGTGGAGAGCTACCTCGCGGCCAAAGCCGTTCTCGACGCCGCCGTACGCCGCCGGCCGGTCCTTCGGTCCGTGCGGCTCTGGCCGGCCGGAGTGGCCGTTCTCGCCGTCTTCGCCGCGCTGTCCATCCGGTGGTACGCGCAGCGCGACTTCACGTTCGACGTCACGGGTCCGACGCCGGCCGCCCCGCCGTTCGGCTACGCCGTCCTTGCCTTCACCGGCGTCGCCCTTCTCGACGGGGGGCTCGTGACCGCCGTGTCACGCCGCTACTGGGTGCCCTTCGCCGCCATCGTGCTCGCGGCAGCGGTCATCTCGGTGGCGTTCGAGGTTCCCAACACGGTGCACTGGCAGTGGGCGTACGACCATTTCCCCGGCCCGGTACTGCCGGGCGGCCTGCCGCTGACGGTGTTCCTGGCATGGCCGCTGCAGTACGCGGTCTTCCTGGCCGTGCCGAGCGCGATCCTGCCCAGCCTGGCCGCCCTGTTCTGGCAGCCGCCCGCCCATGCGTCAGCCTCGCCTGTGCAGGCGTGAAAGATGGTCGGACCCGGTGTCGATCAAGGGCGCGGGCCGGCGATGGCGCAGGTGTCAGGAGAGCTCGGCGACGTCGAGACCGAGGGTTTTCAGCAGGCCGGCGTTGGCCCCGACGTCGATGACATCGGGAAGCTGCCGGTCCACGAAATCGGCTCGGCCATCCTGGCCCCTGCTGCGGAGGGCCGCCAGGACCTTCGCCTTGTCGATCTTCGTGGGTCCTGCGTCGGTCTGCTGAGCGAATTTTTCGGACACGGGGGCTCCTTCACAAGCGCGACGAGCGGTTCGACCAGCACGGTCTGCAAGTGAGTGCCAGAAACGCCATGGGCGTGAAATGGATCAAGTGATCAGGAAGAACTGTACCTTCATGCGACGAAGCCCGGAAATTCGTGCCGCGGGGGAGTGACGCAGTCCTTGCGCTCAGAAGATGGAGTGATCATCTTCGGCGAGCGTCGTCGGCTGCTCGATCCGAGCGATCCGCTAGATCAACCCCGCCCGCATTCGAACCCGAAAGGGCATCGGCGGGAACGGATCATGAGCTGCCGGTGGTCCGCAGGCTGCGGACCACCGGCAGCGCCTTTCGTCGCTAGATCCTGCCGGTTCCCACGCCGTTGCCGTTCCAGATGAACAGGCTGGTCATCCACGAAACGTGGTCGTAGAAGGCCGCGATGTCGATGTTGCCGTCGCCGTCGAAGTCGCCGGTCAGGGGTGTCATCGCGGGCTGGGTGAGCTGGCCTTCGGGGGTTTGCCACAGTTTGACGTGGTCGTAGCCGCCGTTGCTGTTGCGGGTCCAGGTCCACAGCCCGGTGCTGGAGTTGTCGTAGTCGAAGAACGCCGCGAGGTCGGTCTTGCCGTCTCCGTTGAAGTCGCCGGCGGTGTACTTGGCCTGGCTCGAATTCCAGCCGTCGGGCGTGTACCAAGGCTCCGTCTGCGGACCGAACGTGCCATCGCCGTTGCCGTTCCAGATGAACAGGCTGGTCATCCACGAAACGTGGCCGTAGAAGGCCGCGATGTCGATGTTGCCGTCGCCGTCGAAGTCGCCGGTCAGGGGTGTCATCGCGGGCTGGGTGAGCTGGCCTTCGGGGGTTTGCCACAGTTTGACGTGGTCGTAGCCGCCGTTGCTGTTGCGGGTCCAGGTCCACAGCCCGGTGCTGGAGTTGTCGTAGTCGAAGAACGCCGCGAGGTCGGTCTTGCCGTCCCCGTTGAAGTCGCCGGCGCTGTACTTGGCCTGGCTCGAATTCCAGCCGTCCGGTGTGTACCAAGGCTCGGCTTGATCGTCGAAGCCCGTCCAGGTCTGTTCGGCCGTCCAAGCGGCGATGTCGTCGACGCGGGTGTCGGTGACGGCGGTGGTGCCTGCCGTGGTGTCGAAGCAGTCGGCCTGCCCGGAGTGGGTGCGGATGGCGACGACGTCGCCGTTGGCGTTGAGGACAGGGCTGCCCGCTGCGCCCTTGCACACCGGGCCACCGGAGAACGTTCCGACGAGCGTCGTGGCGGTGACGGCGGTGACGGTGGTGGCCGCGGTCTGCTGGGTGTCGGTGGTCCAGGTGGTGGCGGTCCGGCTGTAGCCGGTGCCGGGCAGGACCGCGCCGATGGCCGGGGTGGTGTGGGACAGGTGCAGGGCGGCGACGTCGGTGACCGGGGTCGCGAGCTTGGCCAGGACGGCGTCGCGGTCGGTTCTGGGCAGGAGGTGTGTGATCGCGATCGGGGTCTTGCCGGGTAGGACGAGGTGGGTGTCACCGGCCGGTGGGCCGTCGACCAGGGTGCCCTGGGCGGAGTTCGGGGTGAGGCAGGTGGCGGCGGTCAGGGCCCATTCGCGGCCGATGAGCGTCGCGGTGCAGCTGTGGTCTGCGGTGACGAGTTTGCCGATGGCCGGCTGGGTGCCGGCGACGGGTGCGGGGCCGTCACCGGCGCGCAGCTGCAGCAGGATGGTCGGTTCGTTGTCGGGGTCGGCGCCGAGGCCGACCTGGGTGCTGCCGTCGGGGTCGACGTCGACGGTGATCTGGTCGCCGGTGTCGGTGGTGAGTTCGGCGGTGACCTCGTGTCCGGTGCCGGTGCTCTGGCCGTCGCCGCGGATCTCGTACACGCCGGGGACTTCGAGGTTGAGCCAGCCGGCGGCGGCGTTGACCTTGAAACAGACCCGGCCGATGCCGTCGGCGCCGATGGTCTCGTCGGTGGTGTACACCTTCAGCACGCCGAAGCCGCCGGACGGCGGCGTGGCGCAGTCGGCGATGATGATGTGCCCGTCGCCTGCGAGCAGTCGTACGTTCTGCGTGGCGAGGATCGCCGCCGCGCCCGGGTAGGCGCCGTCCTCGACCAGCGAGGCGGCGGGTGGATCGGCGTGGGCGGGACCTGTCACGGCCAGCACGCCGAGAGATGCCGTCAGGATGGCGCTGGAAAAAAGCGCACAGCGGTGCCTTGTTCTCATGTATTGCCCCCGTGTATCTGCCGCAGGCCTGATCGCTGCGGGCGCGGGCAAGATACCGCCCGACACACATGAGCGTCAATGGCTCAGGCGGACATCGGCCACAATGGACATTGCACTTCACGCCTCATGAGCTTCGGACATCGTCACCTCCGCGGTCGGTCTCCGTGGCGGCGTACGGGCTTCGGTGACCAGCTATTCTGCGGCGTAACCCAGCCGCTCCGCCAGGTCGCCATACCGCGCCCGGAAGGCTCTGCGGTGCCGCTCGGTGAAGTGGTTGCGCCAGTCCCCGGGGACGCCGTTGCGGTAGTGGTTCATCTCATCCACCTCACCGGGCCTGCGGTCCGAGTCGGACAGCCGGGTGAACGTGTAGTGGCCGACCGCGAGCGGCACGTACGAGCGGGGCAGCCGGTCCAGGCTGAACGCGGGCAGCGCACGGCGCAGCCTGGCACCGCCGGGCTCGGCCCGCAGCACGCCCAGGCGCCATCGCACCGCGGCCTTACGAACCCACTCGCCGACCGCCCGGGGCGGCACCAGCAGCCCATAGTGCTCGAAGATCTGCGTCCACACGGCCACCTGGTCGCTGATCTGGTTCTCCATCTGCAGCTCCAGCACCTCCGGCTGGTGGTAGTCCCAGGTGCTCATGTGGTCGAGGAAGTAGCCGCTGAAGTCGATCTCCTCCAGCAGGCCGTCCGGGACGTCCAGCTCCAGCAGGCGTTTGCGGTGGTCGATGAGCTCGTGCCAGGTCACCCCGAGCGCGTGCACGCCGTGGGTGTTGCGATGGCTGAAGTATCCGGAGACCACGATGTCGCGTGGGTCGCGGATGACGTTGACGGTGCGCCGCGGTGGCAGCGTCTCGTAGTGCCGCTGCTCGATGTTGGTCAGCGACAGGAGGTCGACCCGTTCCTGCCGGACGAGTTCGGCCAGCGAGCCGTAGGGCGCCCACTGCTCCGGTGCGATGACGGTGACCATATTCAGGCCGAGCAGGGCGGCGGCCTCTCGGAGGATGGCGCGCGACCAGCTGGACGCCGCCTTGTGGCGGCCGGAGTAGACGAGCAGCACGCGACCTCCAGAGCCGTTCCCTGATAGGCACCAGCGACGCCGTCGACAGCGGGGCATCGAGAGTGATCGAAGACAGACATCTTGCAACATTCCTAACTGATAGACAAGCGGCCCCTGGGCCGCTTCTTGGCCGAGACGACGACGACCGCCGCTTCGCAGGTGCTGCTTATGAGCTGCCGTTTGACCTGCTGCCGGCCTTAGGGCTTCCCGATGCCGACGAACCCCACCCGCATGCGTTCGACCTCGACGAACCGCCGTATTGCGCCGTGATCGGATTCCCACGGCATCGCCAGGCACGCACGGAACAAGATCTTTGAACGCGCACGCGACGGACTCATCGAGCCGGAACAGCCCTGGGAAGCTACCGCGGTCGATCTCGAGCCAAGCTCTGGGCGGCGCTGCACCGCCCCGATACGGACACGGCAGCACTGCGGGAACGCCTCGAACAACTCTGTGCCACCTACCAAACTGCCCGCCGGGTGTCCGCGTTCGCCGGCAGCGACCTGGACCTGCTGCTGCGCGCCCAGTGGATCGAGCACCTCATGCTGACCGGGATCGCCACCAGCGGCGTCGTACTGTCGACACTGCGGCAGGCCGCAGACCTGGACTACCGCCTCACCGTCCTGGCCGACGGCTGCCACGACAGCGATCCCGAGGTGCATGCCGTGCTCACCACCAAGGTTCTTCCCGGCCCAGGCCGAAGTCTCCACGATCGTGCTCTGGGCCGGATCGCTCGCGTCGGGTGACGCCCTGTCATGGATCGGTGACTGGTGAGGGCCGACTGCCCACACCCCGCTTGCCGTAGGAGAGGACACCGATTTCAATAGATCGCGGTCGTCGCGCTGCGGACGAGGACCACCGCGCCCGCGGGCAATCGCGTGACGACATTGTGTGATCCGTTCACGGAGTTGACCAGCACGATCTCCGCTCTGTCGACACGCCAGTTCAGGGCGACCTGGCCGCCGGCCAGGTCGGCCTTCACCGCCCACATCGACGTGAACTTCGTCTTCTTCCGGTCGGTGCTCGGCGGAGGGACATCATGACGGCTGATGAGATGTCCGGAGGTCAGCTCATACCGGAGCAGGCCCGTCTGAATGGCGTGCCACACCGGGGCAACCCCGGTTTCGACGTTCTGTCCCAGGTCAGGCGCCCAGTGAGTCTGGTGTGCCCACAGTGGGAAGCTGACCTCGCAGCCGCAGGGTGCCAGCAGGAACTGCGCTGAGGCAACCTCCCAGTCCTTCGGCATGCCGGTCCGATCGATCTCGATGCGGCGCTTCTCCCGCAGGGTCGCCGCGTCGACGATGCGAAGCCGAACCACAGGCGGGTCTCCCTCGGGGCCGGCCAGGATCACATCGCCGGTGTTCAGCACTTGCGCGACGGCCTCCCGGGTGGGGGACGGCGTGTCGTCGTGCGGGATCGTCACCGGTGCCGACGAACCGTCCAGCGCCACCCGGACGTAGGTTCGTGGTGCGTCTTCATGCCGGACCACGAGAACGTACCGGCTGTCGGGCGACCATCCGGCGGCGCTGAGTTCACGGCCCGCGCCGGGTACCTCGACATCCAGCGCCGTGCTGCCCTGCAGGTCCCGAATCCGATACTGCTCACCCGCGTCCCAGCCGAGGTAGCGGCCATCCGGCGACAGGGTGTACTTGCTTGTGGCGTGCAGGCGATCCGCCAGCGGCGGCATCAGATACTGGTGTCCGTCCGGTATCACCAGATACTCGGGACACCGGTCAGGGTGAGGGCAGGGGCTGTAGAGGAACGCCGCTGCGCCGACGGGTCGATCGGCCGGAAGCAACTCTGCCGACTCGGGCGGTACGACCTTCGGCGGGTAGACCGGATGGGTCCGGGCGGGTGCAGCCGGTGGCGACGACTCGATCCGGTCCCAGGTCCACGGACCCGCCAGCAGGAAAGCCACGACCATGGCAGCAGCGCCGGTCGCCCGGAGTGCACGTCGACGGCGGGCGACGCCGATCGCCTGCCGGGCATCGGCATAGTTGAGCGCGTGGGCCGCAGCCTCGTCCAGCAGTGTGCCGAATCCGTCCTTCACTTGAGTGCTCCTTCCGCGAGCATCGCGGGAGCCACCGCGCGGAGTCGGTTCATGGCATCGTGCAGTTGCGACTTGACCGTGCCGACGGAACAGCCCAGCTCTTCGGCGATCTGCGGCTCGGTGAGGTCCTCGAAGTAACGCAGCACCACCGCGGCACGCTGCCGAGGAGCGAGCGTGGCCAGCGCGTGGAGGACAGCCAACCGCCTGACCACCGATTCGGCCTGATCCGGCCCCTGTTCGCGACCCAGCGCCTCATCGACAGCCGGAACCTCGATGACCTTGCGGCGGCGCCACCACGACGTCCGCTCATTGATCATGGCGCGGCGGACGTACCCCTCCGGGTTGCCGCCCTTGCTGACCCGCGGCCAGTGCACCGCCGTCTTCGCAAGCGCCTGTTGCAGCAGGTCTTCCGCAAGATGGTGCGAACCGGTCAGCAGGAACGCGGTTCGCGACAGCGCCGCACCCCGCGCCTGCACGAACTCGTCGAACCCCGCATAGCGGTCCATCGGCACCTCCTTCACGCAACACAACGTCACCCGGTGCCGAACGGTTGGGTGGATCCGCGGGCATTCTGCGGGCCAGCATGACGGCAGGCACCACCGCGCGTCAGGGCCGGGGGCGACCGCGACGGCTGCGCCGACGACGCATTGTGGTTTGCTCGTCGCCGTGACGACGCAGAGAAGTGAGTTCTCCGCCGTGCCGGGAGAAGTGTTGCTGGCCGAGGCGCGTGACGTGATGTCGGCCGACCCCGTCGACGCCGCAGTGCTCGAGAACCTGTGCGGCGAGATCGATCGCCGGATCATGCGTGGCGACATGATGATCGGCATCCTGCCCGTCGAGGCGTCCGGCGTGATGGTGCAGGGATACGCGGCAGCCGCCCTGGCCGGGCGCGCTGGCGCCTGGGTACGGCTGGGTCGGTATTACCTGAACGCCGAGCTGCGCACGGAGCCCGTTGCCTGGCCGTCAGCGGTTCCGTTTCCCGATTCCGGCGACGAGCCCGTCGGCGCCGCCCTGCGGTGCTTCGCCGAGGCGGCCGCATGCGGCGACCGGACGGGCGCGCTGATGTTCGCCAGTGCGTGCCGCCATGGCTCGAAGGAGGCGCAGCGGTTCGCGTTGTCGCTGCTCGACCCGCTGCGCGTCGACGACTCCGGCGGCGTGGCCACCTACCGGTATGCGCTCGTGCAGTACGCGCTGGGCGACGCGGCCGCCGCCGCCGCCACCCAGGAACGGGCTGCTGCGGCCGGCAACGCCGACGCGATGTTCGAGCTGTACGTCCTGCATGCCACCGGCGAGGGCGTGCCACGCAGCGCCGAGACGGCGCATGACTGGCTGGTACGTGCCGCGGACCGGGGGCAGCCGAGGGCGTTGTACAACGTCGCGGCCGGTCTCGCCACCGGCCAGGGATTCGCGAAGGACGAGGCGGCCGCGGCCGCCTACTACGAGCGCGCCGCGAACGCAGGCAACGTGCAGGCCGCCGCCACTCTCGGCGTCATGCTCCTGACGGGACAGGGCGTCGGGCCTGATCCGCTGGCCGCGGCGCGTTGGCTCGACCGGGCGGAGGCCGGCGGATCCGACGTGGACGACTGGCTCGATCGACTCGGCCTGCAACGCCCTGCGTAGGTCAGAAGGTCCGAATCGCGATCTCGGCCGGTGCGGCAAGGCCGGTGACGATCTCGTCGTCGAGTTTGACCAGGGTCAGGGAGGCGCCGGCCATGTCGAGGGAGGTGCAGTATTCCCCGACGTAGTTGCGCCGCACGTGGATGCCGCGGGCCTCGAGCTGCTCGTGGGCGCGGCCGTAGAGCAGATACAGCTCGCCTATCGGGGTACCGCCCAGTCCGTTGATCATCAGGGCGACGTCGTCGCCTCGCTCGTAGGGCAGGTCCGTCACCACCGCTTCCAGCAGCTCGTCGATGATGGTGTCGGCAGCGGCGAGCTTCTCCCGGCGACGCCCGGGCTCGCCGTGGATCCCGACGCCGATCTCCATCTCGTCGTCGCCGAGTTCGAACAGCGGCGAACCTTTCGCCGGCGGCGTGCATGAGGTGAGGGCCATGCCCATGGTGCGCGTGACGGAGTTGACCTTGTTGCCGAGCCGCACGAGTTCGTCGATGTCGGCACCGGCCTCGGCGGCCGCGCCGACCACCTTGATCACGAAGAAGTTCCCGGCGACGCCGCGTCGGCCGATCGTGAACGTGGAGTCCGCGACCGCGACGTCGTCATCGACGAGCACCGTCCGGATCTGCACGCCTTCGGCCTCGGCCATCTCCTTTCCCATGTCGAAGGCCATCCGGTCACCGGTGTAGTTGTTGATCAGATGCAGCACGCCCTTCGGCGTGGCGAGCAGTTTGCTGGTCTCCAGCACGTAGTCCATGGGCGGGGCGGCGAACACGTCGCCGGGGCAGGCGGCGTCGAGCATGCCCTTGCCGACGATCATCACGTGGGCCGGTTCGTGGCCGGAGCCGGAGCCCTGGATGACCGATACCTTGTCGTCGCGAGGGGCGTCGGCCCGCATGATCAGGTTGTATTCGGGCACGTAGCGCAACGTGTCCGGGTTGGCCAGGGCCACGCCCTTGAGCATCTCGGCGACGAACTGGCGGGGATCGTTGACGAACTTCTTCATGACGGGCCTTCCTTCAGGATGCGGCGGGCCAGGCGTCGGCGACGGCTTCGAAGATGACGGCCACGGCGACCGCCCCGGGATCGACGCTGCCGATGCTGCGCTCGCCGGTGTAGCTGGCCCGGCCGCGGCGGGCCTCGAGCTTGGCGGTGTCGTCCGCGGCGGCCCGGGCCACGGCTGCGGCGGCGCGGACCGTGGTCGGTCCGTCGCTGCCGAGGCCAACCTGGCGGGCGATCTCGTCGGTGGCCGGCACCAGCGCGTCGAGCAGGGTCTTGTCGCCGAGGCTGGCGCTGCCGCGGGCCTGGATGCCCTCTGTCGCCGCACGCAGCATCGCGACGACGGTCTGCCCGTCGAAATCGGTCTTGCCGGTGGCGGCGGTGGCCGCACGCAGGAACGCGGTGCCCCACAGCGGTCCGGAGGTTCCGCCGATCCGGCTGGTGATGACGACCGCGACCTTGCGCAGGAACGTTGCGGCGTCGGTGCGGTCGAAGGTGTCCCAGTCGGCGAGGACGATCTCGAAGCCGCGGGCCAGGGAGTAGCCGAAGTCGCCGTCGCCGACGACGGCGTCGAGGTCACCGAAGTACTTCTCGTTCGCGACGGCGGTCTGCGCGATCGTGCGCACCACGAACTCGACCTGCGGCAGCGGGTTGTCGGTCATCGCGTGTCCCTTCCGACGAGAACGGCCGCGAGGTCGGCCAGCGTGACATACGTGCCGGGCGAGGCCGGGCTGTCGTTGGCCAGGACCGTGACCGGGCCGGTGTCCGGTTCGCCGAGCGAGTCGACGACGAACGCGGCGCCGGTGAAGTCCTCGTCGGCCGTGTAGTCGTTGACCGTGACGACACAGGCGATTCCGGCCGCGGCGGCCGCGGCCAGGCCGTTGTGGGAGTCCTCGATGACCACGGCCTGGTGCGGTGCCAGCCCGAGCCGGTCGAGTGTGAGCAGGTAGATGTCGGGCGCGGGTTTCTTGCGCGGCACGACGTCGCCGGCGAGCACGGTGAAGTCGCGGGCCCGGTCCGGGCCGACGGCGTGTTCGAGCACCGCCCGCACGGACGGTTCGGCCGATGTCGAGGCGACGGCCAGCAGCCAGCCGGCGGCGTGGGCCTGCTCGGCGATCCGGGCGATGCCGGGGCGGGCCGGTAGGTCGCCGGCGGCGACCATGGCGGTGTAGATCTCGGTCTTGCGCCGGTGCCAGGCGGCGACGGCCTCGGCCTGTCCGGCCGGGTCGTGCGGCAGCCCGGCGGCGGCGACGAACTCCGGTGTCAGCAGGCTCGCCATGCGTTCCTTGCCGCCGCCGATGGCGAGTTTGCGGCCGTACTCCTGTTCGTCCCACCGCACCGGCAGCCCGAACTCGGCGAACGTCTGGTTGAACGCGGGCAGGTGCCCGTAGCGTTCGGTGTCAGCCAGGACACCGTCGCAGTCGAAGATCAGGGCGGTCACCATGCCCGCCCCGTGCTGCCGAAGCGGTCGGCGTAGCCGGCGGCCATCGCGGTGACGTCCGCCGCGACGTGCTTGAACAGCGAAGGCGGGTCCCACTTGCCCTTCGTCTCCGTGTCGCGCAGGAACGCCAGGTTCGATGTCATGTAGGTGATCTTCAGTGCGGTGGACACGTTGACCTTCGCGCAGCCCCGGGCGATCAGGTCGCTGAACTGCGCGTCGGTCAGGCCGGTGCCGCCATGCAGCGCGATCGGCACGCCGGTCGCCGCGACGATGTCGCTGACCCGCTGGCCGTCGAGGTGCGGCTCGGCCGAGTAGACGCCGTGCGCGTTGCCGATCGACGGCGCGAACACGTCCACGCCGGACGTTTCGACGAAGTGCACCGAGACGTCCAGCGTCTGGCGGTGTGACGCCTCGTCGCTGCCGATGCCGTCCTCGACACCGGTGATCGCCTCGATCTCGCCCTCGACGTGTGCGCCGTGGGCGCGGGCTTCGGCGACCACCTCGACGGTCTGCCGCAGGTTCTCCTCGACCGGCAGGGTGGAGGCGTCGAACAGCACCGAGTTCCAGCCCTTGGCCAGGCACTCGGTGATCACCGCACGGTCGGGGCAGTGGTCGAGGTGGAGGCTGACCGGCACCTCGATGCCGGCCGTCATCGCCCGCCACATCGCGATGAGCACGTCGGACCGGATCGAGAGCACCGTCTTCACCGAGGTCTGGACGATGACAGGTGATCGGCGCTCGACTGCGGCGGCCAGCACGCTTTCCATCGTCAGGTCGTTGACGATGTTGATGGCGGGAACGCCGTACCGCTCGCGCATTGCCCGGTCGACGATCTCCTTGAGCGGCACGACACCCATATGGCGAAGGGTAGAACCCGAACGGATCCCGGACCGTTGAGACGCGAAACCCCAGTCGGCGGTATGGACCCGTCATGTCGCGTCTGGGCCCAACGCCCGATTCTGGTTCGCGTAGCTGGTGCAGCGCAAGCGGCGGGGCCACCCGGATGGTCCCGGGTGGCCCCGCCGGGGTGTCGTCAGTGCGCGACGGGACAGCCGCCGGTGAGCTTGCCGAGGAACTGGTTCGGGTCGTAGTAGTGCTCGACCTCCAGCAGCTTCAGGTCGTCGCTGACCTTGGCGACGCTGATCCCGAACATCTCGATCGTCTTACCGTCCGGCTGGTGGCCGTGGTACTCGCCCTCGAACGCGCCCCAGTGCCGCCACTTGAACGTGACGACCGGCGGCGGGCTGATGACTTCCAGGACCTCCCAGTAGAACCCGCCCGGGAAGGCCTTGTGGAAGATGTGGTGCGAGGACTCGAACGACTCCTGGCCGCTGCGGTAGAACGGGCTGTCGCCGATGAGGATGTTGTAGCTGCCGATGTCGACGATGTCCTGCGCGCTGGCCCACGCTCCGCCGTTGACGTTGGTCCGGAAGTGCTCGGTCACCATGGACACCCAGGTCGCCGGGTCCTTCTTGTACGAGACCTCCATCTCGAAGACCTGCACGATGCTTTCGACGATCGCCTCGAGCGAGTCGGGTGCGTGCTGGGTGGTGCGCTGACCCGGCATGACGGTGTGGGAGAGGTGGTAGTCGGGGGTGGCACCGTCACGCCAGGCTGACTGGTCGGCGGCGTCGATGACGGCGGTGCGGCCTTGCAGCCACAGAGGGGTTTCGGACACGACGGGTTTCCGTCCTTTCACGAGCGTTTAGGGGTCACGGCAGGCCGGCCGCCTGCCGAGAGTCTGGGATGGGGCTCATTCGACCGCGAGCCGCCTGCGACCACCGCCGGTGCAGGGTCGGCTCGGGCGGCCCGGTCTCGCCAGCCGGTACCCGCCACGTCGCACCCGGTCCGCGCCGGTGCGTCAGTTGTGCGGCGACCGTTTGATGCTGCCGCAGATGGGCATGCCGCAGGAACGTGCAGACATCGGCGTGGCCGTCGCGGTGCGCGGCGACCGTAGATGACCGGCCGACGCCCGGAACCGGCTCCCGCACAGGTGGCAGCGGACTCGGCCGCCGTCGCTGAGCAAACGTCCCACCGGTGCGCAGCACGGTGTACCGTCGCCGGGGCGCCCGGCGTTGGTGCCGGTCCGCGTCCGCGGCTGGCAGGCGTCAGGCCCACCGAAACCTCCCCCGCTCGGCAGTCGCAGTGAGACTATCCATGTTGGGCCATCGGCGGAACCCTGAAAGTTGATTGGCCTTCGGGCCGGTGATGATCTCGATTCGTTCCGGCCGCGTGTGGGCTGCTGGAGTGCATGGATGCGGTGGCCTGCCGGCCGCCGACCAGCGTGTCCATCCGCGACACGAGCGGTGGTCAAAGTGGAGGGTAGGCCTTGCCGTCGTCATGTCCCACACCCGCCACGGTCCGGCCGCCATCGCCCTCAACGCCCTTGTCGGGCGCCTCCATTGACAAACGTCAGTCGAAAATGGCGCAATAGCGCGTGTTGAACAGCGTTCCGCCCGGTTGGACGAGCGAGCACGGCTCGCCATCACCCGGGCTCATCTAGCTGTGTCCCACAACTTCTGCCGCGATCGTCGAAAGTTGTGATCAAAGTTTAAGAACATCTGTACATGTCGAAAAAAGAATTCTAAAGTTTCTATGCCAGGCATCGGCGTGCCAGGTCGCTTCAGGACAAACCACGCGTCCGTCCAATGTCCTGGCACGCCGCTGCGAGCGGGATGCCTCGTCGACGAACGGTGCGCAGCAGTCCCGCTCTCACTGGAGGAAAAGTGTTAGCTCCGTCCCGATGGGCGCGCCTGACCATGGCGAGCGCCCTCACCGCAGCGGTCGTCGCCGCGACTGGGTGGCTGCCCGCCACCGCGGCAGCCGCCGCCCCGCCCCCGCAGACACCCGGTATCACGCTGCGGACTTTCGACCTGCAGGTCGCGCTGAGCGCCCTCTGCAACCTCAAGCCGGCGCAGACCCCCAACGTCGACAAGCTCATGTCGACGATCGACTGGACCACGGCCGCGCAGTTCGGTCTGGAAGACAACTTCTACACCCAGGCCCTCGGCTACGTGAACATCCCCACCGCCGGCAGCTACAACTTCCGGCTGATCAGCGACGACGGCTCCCGCCTGCTGATCGATGACAACGTGGTCATCAACCACGACGGCCTGCACGGCGCGACGGCCAAGGACGGTGCGGTCACCCTGACCACCGGCTACCACGCGCTGCGCATCGACTTCTTCGAGGCCGGTGGCGGTCAGCAGCTGACCCTGCAGTGGCAGACGCCCGGCTCGTCGACGTTCGTGACCGTGCCGAACTCGGTGCTCAGCACCGACGCCGGCGTCGTGCGGGTCACCGCCCCGGGCCGCAAGGAGTGCGAGGGCACCGGCGACTCGCCGGGCGACGGCCTGCCGCTGACCTCGGTGCACCCGAACTTCACCCTCACCAACCTGCGCCCGAGCGGCTTCGAGCCGCGGGTGACCGGCATGGACTGGCTTGCCGACGGCCGCCTGGTCATCTGCACCTGGGGTGGCACGAACGACTCCGGCACCTCGCAGGCCGGTGAGGTCTGGATCCTGGGCAACACGGGCGGCACCACCACTCCGGGTGCTGTCACGACCAAACGCATCGGCAGCAACCTCAAGGAGCCGATGGGCCTGAAGATCGTCGACGGGGTGGTCTACGTATCGGAGAAGATGCGGCTGACCAGGCTGGTCGACACCAACGGCGACGAGGTCGCCGACCAGTACCAGCAGGTCGCGACCTGGCCGTACGGCGGCACGTTCCACGAGTTCGCGTTCGGTCTGGTGTATGAGGCCCCGTTCTTCTACCTCAACCTGTCTGTCGGCATCGACTACGGCGGCAACACCACCAACCCGCAGGTGGTCGGCAACCGCGGCACCACCATCAAGATCAACAAGGACACCGGCGCGTGGACGTACGTCGCCGGCGGCCTGCGGACCCCGCACGGCATCGGCTGGGGCCCGGAGAACGGCCTGTTCGTCACCGACAACCAGGGCGGCTGGCAGCCGGCCTCGAAGCTGGTGCACATCAAGCAGGGCCGCTTCTTCAACCACTACCTGAACCCGGCCGGCCCGTTCGACAGCGCCCCGGTCACCCCGCCGGTGATCTGGCTGCCGCAGAACGAGATCGGCAACTCGCCGAGCACCCCGAAGTACATGACCAGCGGCCTGTACGCCGGGCAGTTCGTCATCGGTGACGTCACCTACGGCGGCCTGCAGCGCGCCGCGGTGGAGAAGATCAACGGCGAGTACCAGGGCGCCCTGTTCCGCATGACGCAGGGCCTGGAGGCCGGCGTGTCCGAGGTCAACGTCGGCCCGGACGGCGCGATCTACGTCGGCGGCATCGGCGGCGGCGGCAACTGGGGCCAGTCCGGCAAGCTGAACTTCGGCCTGCAGAAACTCGCCCCGAACGGCGGCAACGCCTTCGACATGCTGAACATGAAGGCTCTGTCCAACGGGTTCGAGATCGAGTACACCCAGCCGGTGTCGGCGGCGACCGCCACCAACCTGGCCACCAAGTACCGGGTCAAGCAGTGGCGCTACGTCCCGACCGCCGCCTACGGCGGCCCGAAGATCGACGAGGAGACGCTGTCGGTGTCGTCGGCGACCCTGTCCGCCGACGGCAAGAAGGTCACCCTGGTGATCAACGGCCTCAAGGCCGGCCGGGTGGTGCACATCCGCTCGCCCAAGCCGTTCGGCTCCAGCAACGGCCAGTCGCTGTGGAACACCGAGGTCTGGTACACCCTCAACAACATCCCCGGCCAGGCCCCGTCCAGCAACCTGGCGCTGAACAAGCCGGCCACCGCCGACAGCTCCTGCGCCACCTCCGAGGGCCCGGCGCAGGCCGTCAACGGCACCGTCAACGGCGGCAACGCCGACAAGTGGTGCTCGCTCGGCACCAGCAAGTGGATGCAGGTCGACCTCGGCACCACACAGACCGTCAACCGGTTCGTCGTCCAGCACGCGGGCGCCGGTGGGGAGGACACGGGCTGGAACACCCGTGACTTCAACATCCAGACGTCCACCAACGGCACGAGCTGGACCACGGCGGCGACCGTCACCGCGAACACGGCCAGCACCACCACCCACAACATCACGGCGGTGCAGGCCAGATACATCAGGCTGAACATCACCGCGGGCGGCACCACCGGCAACCTCGCGGCCCGCATCTACGAGTTCGAGGCGTACGGCACGACCGCACCGCCGACCGGCAACCTCGCGCTCAACAAGGTGGCGACGGCGGACAGCTCCTGCGGCACGACCGAAGGCCCCGCCAAGGCGGTCAACGGCAGCGTGTCGGGCGGCAACGCGGACAAGTGGTGCTCGTCAGGCGCGACCAAGTGGCTGCAGGTCGACCTCGGCTCGGCACAGACGGTCAGCCAGTTGGTCGTCAGGCACGCCGGCGCAGGTGGCGAGAACACCGCCTGGAACACCCGCGACTTCAACCTCCAGGTGTCCACCAACGGCACCAGCTGGACCACGGTCGCGACCGTCACCGCCAACACGGCCAGCATCACGACGCACAACATCACCGCGACCCAGGCCCGCTACATCAGGCTGAACGTCACGACTCCGGCCAGCGACGGCAACGGCGCCGCCCGCATCTACGAGTTCGAGGCCTACGGCACCACGACCCAGCCGACCCGGATCGTGCTGTTCGACGGCACCAACATGAACAACTTCCAGCACTCCAACGGCGCCCCGGTCACCTGGCCGCTGGGCAACGGCGGCGTCGAGGTCCTCGGCGGCGACATCAAGTCCAAGCAGGCGTTCGGTGACTTCAAGCTGCACGCCGAGTTCTGGCTGCCGCTGCTGCCGGGCGACGTCACCGGCCAGCAACGGGCCAACAGCGGCATCTACCTGCAGGACCGCTACGAACTGCAGGTGCTGGACTCGTTCGGGGACACCACCCCGGCCAACAACGAGTGCGGCGCGATCTACGAGAAGATCGCACCGTCGGTCAACGCGGCCACCGCGCCGCAGACCTGGCAGACGTACGAGGTGACCTTCCGTGCGGCCCGGTACAACGGGACCACCAAGACCGAGAACGCCCGCGTCACGGTCGTCTGGAACGGCGTCACCGTCATCAACAACGCCGAGATCAACGGTCCCACCGGCAACGGCGCCGCGGAGACCTCGGCACCCGGCCCGCTGCGGTTCCAGGACCACGGCGACCCGGGCGCGAACCTGTACTACCGCAACATCTGGGTAGAGCCGGCGGTCTGACCCACCGCAGAAATGGGGGAGCTGGCCCGGATGCGCAATCCGGACCAGCTCCCTTCCTCTTGTGCGTGGACCGGCCTCGGTCACCTGTGCGTGGACACGCTGTCAGGCGACGTCCTGGCGCCAGCCGGCGGTGATCAGTGCGCCGCTCGCGAACAGGTTGTTGACCTTGGTGATTTCCTGAGCGTTGGGGAAGGCGCTGGTGCAGGAGGTGCCGGCGCTGCTGCCGGACATCAGCTCGGAGCAGATGCCGGTGCGTCGGTCGGGCAGGCCGAGGATGTGACCGAGTTCGTGGGCGGCGATGCGAGTGGGGTTGTGGCCCTGGGCGGTCGCCTGGCGGCCCATGTACACGGTGCCGTTGCCCAGGGAATTGACGTAGGCGCGCGGCCAGCCGTTGTCGGCGTAGACGCGGATGTTGACCGGGCGACCGGAGGTCCACCGTTCCAGGCGCACGTTGCCGACTCGGGCGTTCCAGTTGGCCGCGCCCTGATGTACGACGTTGACGAATTCGGCGGCCTGGCTCGCGTCGTAGTAGAGCACCCGGACGGCGGCGGGTGCGGGAGCCGCGGTGGCGGTGCCGCTGCCGACAAGCAGGCTGGACAGGGTCATCGCGATCGCGGCAAGGGTGGCCGCTGCGATTCGCGCGAGGTGAGATCTCATGCACACACCATCACGCAAACCATCAGGCATTTCAATATATGCATTAGTTTTCGGCATGCTGCGGCAGCGGAGGTGCGGCGTCGGTGCGCTGTGCGAAGGGCAGCGGGCCGTCAGGTCGCGATGCGGCGCAACCGCCGCGGCGGCAGCCCGGCGGCGAGCGCCGCGACGTCGCCCAGGTGCGTCACGTCCACCAGGCACCCGTGGCGGACGTTGCCCAGCAGCACCTGCTCGCCCTGCTCCACGAGCATCGCGTCGGCGTATGGGAAGCCGTGCACGGAACCGTCGGCCCGTACCTGGTGGATTCCGTCGGCGGCCAGCACCAGGTGCTCGTCGGTGCCGCGCATCCTGCGCCACAGCGACGGCCGCAGCACCTGCCCCTGCGGCACGTACGACCCGAGCGGGCACCCGACCCGCGCCAGCCCGTCGAGCCCCACCTCGGTGCCGACCGGCACCACCACCAGCGCCGTGCCCAGCCACGACGCGACCGCCGCGCGCACCTCGGCCGGGGACAGCTGCGCCATGGCGGCGACCTCGGCGGGCCCGGCGCCGTCGAAGACGCCCAGCAGGCCGAGCCGTGCCACCGTGGCCACCCTGCCGATCGTCGCCGCGTCGCGCACCGCCTCGGCCAGGCCGAGCCGCTCGACCGTGCGCCGCACTTCGTCGGGCAGGTCCAGCGGGTCGCCGCCGTGCCAGGTCACGGCCTCGGCGAGCTCGCTCGGTGCCGCCGGCTGCGCGGCCAGCGAGCGAAGCTGCTCCCACAGGACCGCCGCGACCCGCGCCGAGTCCCGGCCGCGCTGCTGCGTGAAGTGGAGGCTCAGGCCGATCTCCACCGTCGCGGCGGTGGCCGGGGTGTACCAGGGCGTCTGCCAGCACTTGAGCCCGGCCTTGTCGAGCGCCGCGGCGACCCGTCGGTTCAGCAGCGCGAGCACGAGCTGCGCGTGCGGTCCGGCGGGCGCGGTCACGGCGATGCCGGGTGCGACGACCTCGTCGGCGTACCAGCCCCCGCCAGGCCGTACCGCGACCGGGTCGGGGCGGTCGGGCCGCTCGCCGGCCGGCAGCGGCAACCGCAGGCCCGGCCACGGCGCCCGGGTGAGCGCCAGGGCGGCATTGCCGCCGCTGAAGTACCGCGCGACGTGCGCGCGCACCTCGTCGGCGGTGAAGTCGGTGTAGTCGACCGGCGGCCAGCGCAGCACCCCGGCCCCGGCGGCACCCAAGCGCCGCGCCAGCAGCGAACCCCACGGGTCGCGGCACGGGTCGTCCATCTCGACGTCGAGCGAGATCGCCCGATCGCCGGCGTCGGCCAGCGCGGCGACCTCCGCGAGGTCGTCCAGCGGCAGCGCGGCCAGGGCGGCGCAGCACTCGACGAGGTGCTCGGCGACCTCGGCCGGGGTCCCGGACGCGGTGAACGCGGTGTCGAGCAAGCTGGTCGACTGGTCGGCCTCGGTGCTGACCGCTTCCAGCACCAGCATCTGCACCAGGTGGTTCAGCCCGATCCGGTCGACGTCCTCATCACGCGCGCCGACGCCGAACACCAGCGACGCCTTCACGTCCCCGGGAAGGTCCTGCCACGTGACGGCCACCCCGTCGAGCTCAGCTCCATGCATGGCCGGGAGCATACGTCCCCGCGACAATGCGGACCCGTGGCTGGAAACAGGGTGATCGGCGTGGGTGCGTGCGGCTAGGGTGCGGACGGTGACCAGCTTTCCCAGCGCCGCCCGGCGCGTACGCGACCACGCAGTGCCGGTGGAGCGCCGGCTCTGGGCGCTGCGCGGGTGTGCGCTGGCGTTCGGGCCGTACGGCTACCGCGCGACCTGGCACCACCTGCTGGTCAGCGCTCGCATTCCGCGCCGCCTCGACGACGATCCCGAGTCACTGGTCCGCGCTGTCGACGAGCTCGAGGCCGCCCGGCTGCTGTGGCGGGCGCAGGAGGAGCAGCACCGCCGGGACAAGGCGGCCGACCGGGCCCAGGCGCAGGCTCAGGTGTGGCGCGTCCAGCTGTGGCGGCTGGCGTACTGCCCAGATCCGGAGGTCCACCCGCACGAGCCGCTCCCGGTGGTGGTCGGGCGCCTGATCCGCGCATACGCCTCCGGCGCCGACTGGTCGGCGGTGTGCCCGGTCTGCGGCAGCGCCCGCTCGTTGCGGCAGTGCTGCCCCGGCTGCGGCGTCGATCCGCGCGGCCCCGGCGTGCGGTCGCCGGACCCGACCGAGCACGAGCGGTGGCGCCGGATCTGGTCCCGCGCCGACCGCACGTGAACCGGCCGGCGACCGATGCGGCCCGGCTACACCGCTCTGGCGATCGTGAGCTTCCCGCGGCGGTGGAAGCGGGGCGCGCGGTACTCCACGACCGTCTGAGCGCCCAGCTCGACGATGGCCCTCGCCTCGGCCTGGCCGAAAGGCTCGCCCTTCTTCGGGACGATCTGCACCACGACCCGGTGCGGCCCGGCGGCGACGGCCACGGTGTGGGTACCCCAGCTCCGGACCAGCTGGTCCACCCCGTCGACGCTCAGCCGCGGCGTGCTCGTCCGGTACAGCCGGGTGAGCGACGGATACGCCAGCGTCACCCGCAGCATGCCCTGACCGATCGACACGGTCACCTCCTCCAGCACCATCATCACCGCCAGCGGCGTGCGGGCGGGTCAATTCGCGGACGAATCGGTGACCAGCTCTTCCAGGCTGGACCGGACCTCCCGCGAGCCGCTTGTGCAGGTCGGCCAGGGGAGAGGCGGCACCCTGCTGCTTGCCCGAACGGGTGTGCGAAGTCCTTCCGGAAGGTCTCAGCGTCGATGCTCGGCTCGCCCGCCGGCATGGCTGAGCAGATTAGGACGGATGGCCGTCACTAGGGTCGCTGGCCGCAGCGTCGCAGCATAACGTGCTTACCTGTCCCAAAGCGACACGGCTGAGCGGACGCTGGAGGTGCTCACATGCAGGTGAGGCTTCTTGGGCCCGTCGACGTCGCGGCAGCGGGTGTGGCCACGGAGGTGCCGGGCCTGCGCCGCAAGGCTGTGCTCGCGGTTCTCGGCCTACATCCCGGACAGATCGTCAGCAGCGACCGCCTCATCGATGTGGTCTGGGGCGGCAAGGCGCCGGTGACCGCGCTCAACACCCTGCAGCGCCACATCTCCTACCTGCGCGACGTGCTCGGCAGCAAGTCCTCGATCGTGGCCAGGCCACCGGGCTATGCACTGAACCTGCCGGGTGAAGCCACCGACGCCGAGGCCGCGCAACGGCTTGTCCGGCTGGGGACGCAGTCACCGGATCCGGCCCAGGCGCTCGACCATCTTCGTGGCGCTCTGGCCCTGTGGCGTGGCCGGCCATTGGCGGATGTCGCCGAGCTTCGCTGGTTGGGGGAACAGGCTGAACGCTTCGATCACCTGGAGCACGAGGCAACCCGGGCGCTCATCGACGTCCGCCTCACCCTGGGCGAACATGCCCGGCTGATACCCGAGCTCGAGCAGCTGATCGCGGCCCGGCCCTTTGACGAGGATCTCCAGCGGCAGTTGATGCTCGCGCTGTACCGTGCCGGCCGGCAGGCCGAGTCACTCGCGCGCTATCAGCGGCTCAAACGGGCTCTGGCCGATGAACTGGGCATCGACCCGGGGCTTGCGCTGCGGGAGCTGGAAGCCGCGATTCTGCGCCAGGATGCCTCCCTCGAAGCGCACGCGCCTTCCGTCGCCGTGGCGGCCGTCTCGACCAGCACGGCGCCTCCCGCGCAGCTGCCGCTGGCCATCCCCGCTTTCGCCGCGAGGCAGTCGGAAATCGCGCGGCTGCACGCGATGATCGCCGGCCAGGGCCCGGCGTCGGTGCTCATCGCCACCGTGTCCGGCACAGCGGGTGTTGGCAAGACGACACTGGCCGTGCACTGGGCGCACCAGGTGCGGCAGTCCTTCCCCGACGGACAGCTCTATGTCGACCTCCGGGGCTTCGACCGCGGTGGGGCCCTGGTGGACCCCGCCGTCGCCTTGCGCGGATTCCTCGACGCCTACGGCGTCCCGGTGCAGCGGATCCCCGCGGGCCTCGACGCCCAGGCCGCCCTGTACCGCAGTGTCCTCAGCGGAAAGCGGGTGCTGGTCGTGCTGGACAACGCCCGCGACGTGGCGCAGGTCCGGCCGCTACTGCCTGGCTCACCCGGCTGCGCGGTGCTCGTCACCAGCCGAAATCAGCTGACCGCACTGGTGACGGCCGAAGGCGCCGTGCCGATGACACTCGGCCTGCTGACCGATGACGAAGCACGCGATCTGCTCACCCGGCGGTTGGGCGAAGACCGGGTGGCCGCCGACGCAGGCGCCGTCCGGGAAGTGATCACGCAGTGCGCCCGGCTGCCGTTGGCACTGGCGATCGCCGCAGCGAGCTGTGTCACCCGCCCGGAGGTGCCGGTCGCGGGAGTGGCCGCGCAACTGCGCGACTCGGCAGGGACGCTGGACGCCCTCAACAGCGCCGATACGGATACGGACATAAGGTCGGTTTTCTCCTGGTCTTATCAGGCCCTCAGCCCGGACTCTGCCCGGCTGTTCACATTGCTGGGCCTGCATCCAGGACCGGATGTGAACGAGTCGGCGGCTGCCAGCCTGGCGGGCCGTTCCGTCGCCGGAGTCCGGCCGCTGCTCGCCGAGCTGATCCAGGCCAATCTTCTGCTGCAGTCGAATCCGGGGCGGTACGCCTTCCATGATCTTCTTTGGAGCTACGCCGCCGACTGCGCACAGGAAGACGAGCCGGAGCAGCGAGTTCAAGCCATGCGCCGCCTGCTCGACCACTACCTGCATACCGCCCTGTCGGCTGCGATGCTCATCCACCCGCACCGGGATCCCATCGCTGTCCCTGAGCTCAGCCCCGGCACCGCGGTGCAGCAACTCGCCGGCAAGGAGGAGGCCACGGCCTGGTTCACCGCTGAGCGAGCGGTGCTGTTCACCGTGATCAGGCGGGCCGCCGCCGACGGCTTCGACCGCCATGTCTGGCAACTGGTCTGGGCACAGCAGGATCACCTGGATCGTGGCGGTCATTGGGAGGAACATGCGGCCAACCTCGGGGTTGCCATCGAAGCCGCCGGACGGCAAGGCGACCAGGCCGCGCAAGCACATGCCCACCAGAGCCGTTCCACTGCCTTCGCCCGCATGGGCCGCTACGAGGAGGCGCACACGCACCTCAGCGAGGCCCTCGAACTCTATGCGGCCCTCGGCGATCGCGGCGGCCAGGCCACCGTGCAATACCAGCTCGGCTGGTTGGCAAACCGCCAGCGCAATCACGACCAGGCGATTCGTCATGCGCGCCGGGCATTGTGGCTCTATCGTGCCGCGGGAAAGCCGATGATGGCCGCCCGCGCGCTGAATTCGCTGGGCTGGGCATACGCCCTACGCGGCGACTATCGCCGGGCCCGCCCGCGATGTGAGCATGCGCTGGCGCAGATGCGCGAGCTCGGCGATCTGACGTTCCAGGCCGGGACCTCGGACAGCCTCGGCTATATCCATCACCATCTGGGCGATTACGAGTTGGCCGCAGGTCACTACCGGCGGGCGCTCGCCCTCTTTCGTGACCTCAACGACCGTTACTACGAAGCCGATACGCTCAGCCATCTTGGTGACACTCACCGGGCGGCCGGCGACCTTCAGGCCGCCCGGATCGCGTGGCAGCAGGCGTACGAGATCTTCAGCCGGCTAGCGCATCCGGATGCGCTCGGAGTGCGGGCGAAACTCGACGGCGCACAATGACATCGGTTGCTCCGACCACCAGTCCCAGGGGTCGCTGCAATCGGTGGTGAGCACACCATCGGGCAGCTCACACACGTATATCGCGGCGCCGAGGTAACCGAAGATGCCGCCCGCGTACTCGCACTCATACTGTAGCGGCGGGTTCTCCAGGCGGTTGGCATGGCCGCATCTGCCGTCCCGGCAGAGGATCTGGCTATCGGTGAAGTCGCACGAATACGAGGCCCGCTGTTCCGCGTAGACCCCGCCGAGGGTCTTGCAGATGGCCTGCAGCGTTTCGGGGCTGAGGACCCGCGGAGGATCGCCTGCGGCGGCCGGGCCCGCCACGCCGGCGACGAAGCCGGTGATCGTCAGTGCCGAGATGACGAGAAGCCGGAGCCACTTGCTGACATGGTGCACGGTGGGTTACTCCTTCGGTATGAAACCAGAGCGTGCGTACACCATGGCGGCTCGGCCTGAAACGGTGCTGAAACGGGGCCCCGCGGTGAACGCGGAGCCCCGGTGAGCGCGGTCAGGCCCGGAGCACGAGCGGCCGGCAGATGTAGATGACCCACGGCGGCCAGTAGACGACGATACATTCCCACAGGACGACGTCCCCGACGCCGATCTGGCGGGCGACCTGGTCGACCGTGGTGTCAGGTGCCGGGGTGTCGTAGTCACCCAGTCGCTTGACCCCGGCGGCGTCCTTGCCGGACGCCAGTGCCGTGATCTGATCTGTGGTGAGCTCCCGCTCCGAGGCCACGAGCGTCACCTGCGAGGGTGCGGGCAGTCCGCCGCGGAGCTTCTTCTCTGCTTCGGCCTGGATCTGCGCCACCGCGGTTTCGGGCTTGAGATCCTGGATGGTGACGATCTGCATCCCGCGGTCACCGGCTGCGGCCGGACCGGCCACCACCGCGACCGCGCTGACCACCGCCATGGTCAGCAGGGTCAGCCTCCTACTCAGTTTCATCGCATTACCTCTCCTCGATGCGGCAGGCGGGTGCTTCAGCGCCCGTGGCCACACCGTGGCAGCGGGGCCTGACGTGGTTCTGAAGCGCGGCTGAAAGGCGAAGCTGACAGCTTGCCGGCCTGCGCCGCGCCGATCCTCCGGCCCAGGTTCGTAGCGGTGCATTCGAGCGTCGGGCAGGTGGCCGCCATGGCGTCACATGCGTGAATGTCACAAGATGTCGCATATCGTCGGCGTGTCGAAAACACTTACACCCTGGTAACGCCACGCTGCCTTAACTGGCGGCATGCATCGGACCGCACCACCAGCACGAACGAAGACCCCACCGGATTCGCCGGCATATTGCCGTCGGGTCTGCCAGCTGTCGTGGCAGTGACCACCGCAGCCCGCGTCTGGCCGGGGTCGAAGTCCTCGGCCTGCCGGTCCTCCGCCGTGTCCTCGCCCTTCCGCCGTCCTGGGCCGTCGCACCCCGAAGCGATCGACGAGGGCTGCCCGAGTATGTTTGCCGATCCCGACCAGGACCCGAGGATGCAGCAGTGACCTGCAGCGAGCAAGGACAGACGATGACGCAGGCGGACACGGCAGAGACCGCACAGGGCGGCACCGGCCGCCGGGAGACCGGCTCCGGCTGGCACGCGGGCATCCGCCGGGCGGTACGGGCCGCCCGCCGGCCGGGCCCCTGGAAACGCGGCCCGGTGCTCGGGGCGCTGGCGCTGCTGCTGGGCCTGTTCATGCTCATGCACGCGAAGATCCCGAACCGGGTCGGGAACCTCGGCAGCCTGGTGGAGAACTTCCTACCGTGGTTCGGCCTGTTCATCCCGGTGCTACTGGCCGCGGCGCTGTGGCGCCGCTCCGCCACCGCGGTGGCCGCGCTGCTGCTGCCGGTCGTGGTGTGGCTGAACCTCTTCGCGGGGCTGCTCGGCGACAAGTCCCACCCGGGCAGCGACCTCACGGTGGCCGAGCACAACGTCGGCGCCGACAATCCCGACCCGGCCGGCACCGCCCGCGACCTGGCCGCCTCCGGGGCGGACGTGCTCGCCCTGGTGGAACTGACCGAGCAGGACCGGGGCACCTACGAGGCAGGACTGGCTCAGGCGTACCCGTATCACACGGTGCAGGGCACGGTCGGTCTGTGGAGCAAACTGCCGCTGTCGGACACCCAACCGGTCGACATGAAGCAGGATGTCGGACCGCTCGGGGACACCAAGTCGGCCGAGGCCAAGCTGCCCTACAACCGGGCGCTGCGTACCACGGTGGCCACGGGCCAGGGTCCGCTGGCGGTGTATGTCGCCCACCTGGGGTCCGCACGGGTGAATCCCAGGGCGGGTTTCTGGACGGCCGACCGAGACAGGAACGCGCAGGCGCTCGGCGAGGCCGTCGCCGCCGAGCAGAACGAGCGGGTGGTGCTGCTCGGCGACCTGAACGGCACCATGGACGACAGGGCCTTCGCCGGCCTCACTTCGCAACTGCGCTCGGCCCAGGACGCGGCCGGGAACGGCTTCGGTTTCAGCTGGCCGGCAGAGTTCCCCGTGGTGCGGATCGACCAGATCCTGTTCAGGGGCGTAGTGCCGACGAGCTCGTGGGTGCTGCCGGCCACCGGCAGCGACCACCTGCCGGTCGCGGCCGGTATCAGCTGGTGATGTTCCATGGGCCGGTGCAGACAGCTGGACATTTGTAACGTCCCACAAAGCAGCGAGGTACCTGACCGAACCTCTGGCACCTTCCCGAGCAGGGCGCTACCGCAGTCTCACGGCACCTGGAACGGCTCGCCGCAGAGGACGGTCTGCGGGCTGTCGGGCGGGTAGAGCCCATCGGCTGCGGGTGGGTCGTCGTCGGTCACCTCGGTGAACCCGATGCAGAAGACCACCTCCCGCCCGGCCAGCGAGATCGGCGTACGCTGGGCGGACACCGGATGATCAGGCTCTACCTGGAGCGGTACGCGGAAACTGTGCGACCTGCTGGCACCCGCTTCGAGCACCGAGCCGCGAATCCGCACGGTGGGTTCGCGTGCGCCGCCGCAGTCACTGGTGTCCGGGGTCTGACAGGGGTGGATGATGCGCTGGGAAAGCTCGACCACCCCGTCGTCGCGGACGCTGACCTCCACCGGCCCCCGCGACCAGCCGGGCTGTTGCGGATCGGTCCACCCTCCGTCGTAGACCACGACCGGCGCACCCGACCGGTTGGCCAGTGTGTACTCGACCGCGACGTCGCCGCCTGCGACGGCGGTGCGCACCGTCAGATCCAGGTCCGGGTCACCCGAGCAGGCGGCCAGCGCTGTCGTGACGAGCAGTAGGCCGACGACGCGGCGCATTCTCGTCACCAGCCGTCTCCCTGGTAGGTGCGGTAGGTGTCGCGTTCGCGCATGCCCATCTCCCGGCGCAGCCCGTTCTCGGTGTATTGGATCGGGTGATCGGGGTCGAGCCGGTCCGGCGTCGAGGAGTCGTCGTCGTGGTCGAAGGGAAGGCCCGCCGCCTGCCGCTCGCCCTTCTTGATGCCGTCGTCGGGCCCACCGACGATCTTGTCTTCTTCGAAGGTGTCGTTCCAGTAGTCGTACACGTGCCCGAGCTCGTGGTAGAGCACGACCGACGGTCGGCCGCGCTCGGCGTCGAAGGTGAAGGCGGGGTTGTACTGGATGACGGAGTCCGAGTTGGCGAGCTTGTGGCCCTTGGAGGCGTAGCCGTTCTCCTCGTCGAGCTCCTTGATGGTCAGCGTGTTCTCGCCGAACAGGAAGTTCGGGTCGCGCTTGTCCTGGAGGTTGTCCAGCATCTGCTGGCCGGTGGGTGAGGCGCGGTACATGTCGAGATCGGCCAGCACCCGTTCCTTGAACTCGTCGGAGCCCTCGATCTTGATGAACTGCGCCTTGTCGCTGATCTCGACCTTGACATCCGAGGCCACGCCGTCGACGGTGTCCTCGTCCTGCCGGTAGGCGGTGTCGCTGCCGCCGCCTGCGGTGATGCGGTCCTTGCCGTGCCCGCCGTAGTAGACGTCGTCGCCGGTGCCTCCGGCCAGCCTGTCGTCGCCGTGACCACCGGACACGACGTCGTTGCCGGCGCCGCCGTGCAGCGAGTCGTCGCCCTTCGCGCCTTCGAGGTAGTCGTCGTCCTCGCCGCCGGACATCTGGTCGTCACCGCCCAGGCCGTACAGGGTGTCCTGGCCGGAGCCGCCCGACAGCACGTCGTTTCCGTCCTGGCCGTCGATGTAGTCGATGCCGGAGCCGCCGGAGATGTAGTCGTCGTCCCTGCCGCCGTAGAGGTCGTCCGTTCCGCGTCCACCGAAGATCTTTTCGGCGCCGTCACCGCCGCGGATGGTGTCGTCTCCCGCACCGCCGAGCAGCGTCACCCGGATGTTGGAGCCCTTCGGGACCTCGATGGTGTCGTTGCCTTCGCCGCCGCGGATGGTGACCGGGGTGCCCGGCGGGTAGTGGTGGTCCGCGCCGTTGACGGTGATGACGACGTCGCCGGTCTTCGGGTCGATCCTGACCTTGACGTCGTCGTTTCCGGTGCCGGTGTTCACGACCGCCCGGCCGTCCACCATGATCACCGAAACGCCGTCCGTCGCCTCCGCGGGTAGCGTGAACGGGTCGGTCGTGCCCGCGACGACCGCGCCCCAATCGGCGGCGATGGTGTCCCAGCCCGATCTGTCGAAACCGCTGAGATTCTGGGCGAGCGCCTGCTCCAGCTCCTTGCGCAGGGTCGCGGCCTCGGCGACGGCGCCGCTGATCAGCTTCTGCTCTTCTTCACTTCGGGGATGGAACGTGCCGCCGACGTCGCGGAACTTCACCTTGTCGTATTCGGCGTCGAGCAATCCCTGGTACCGCTGGAGCAGGTCGGCTATGCCCTCGAGCTGACCGGCGAGCTTGCCCGCGTTGTCCTGCAGCGCGTCGACGCTGGAGATCAGCTTGGTCCGGTGCTTCACATAGCTGTCGCGGGCCGGGCCCGACCACTGGGAGCCCACCAGCTTCTTGCCGTCTGCGTCGATGTCGTCGCCCAGCGACGTGGCGGACTTGCCGAACCGTCGCCACGCCGACGCGGCGCTGTGGATCCGCCCCGGGTTCGCGTGCAGCTGCCAGGTCGATTCGGCCGCCGTGATCGGCGGGAAGTGCTCCTGGTCCTCCGGTGGAATTCCCATCGGCGACCTCCCCGTGGTCAGATCGGAATATTGCGGTGCTTCTGCCGCAGCTTGCGCTCGGCTTCCTCATCTGCCTGCTGGTAGGCGAAGGCCACCCGGAGCAGGCTCTCGTTGTCCACCTCGAGCACCGTGACCAGCCGCTCCGTCGCCGTGCCCGCGCTGCCCTCCACGCCGTGGTAGGCCTCGCTCTGCCTGCCCGCGTTCGCCACGTTGCCGAAGTCGGACGTGGACAGCACCGTGTCGGCCCTGACGGTGCGCAGCGCCGTCGCGAGATCCTGCGAGCCGTCCAGACAGGACTGCGCGACACGCGCCAGCTCGACCGGATCGGCCCGTACCTCCCCGCTCATGCAGGCACCCTACAACGCCGCCGCACCGCGAGCCGACCGGTGGGGTTGATTCGGGGGATGCCTGCTGCCGGCAGACGCGCCTACCCGTTCTCCGGCAGCTGTTTGCGGGACGAGGTCAGGCGGCCGACGACAGATATGAAGGCGGCGAACACGGCCAGGACGGCGAACCAGCCGGGCAGGGAAGTCCAAAGCGGGGTGGAATAGCCGTCGGCGGTGGCGATCCGCTCCGGGTGGTCTGGGTCGACGTAGACGGTGAGGGCCTGACCTACCGGAATTTTGGGGATCACCCAGGGGTATCGCAGATCGGCTGTGCGGGCCTGCCCCTGCGCTGTGTAGCTCACGGTGTACCAGTGATCACGTTCGTCGTTGTGTTCGGAGGTGACGATGGCCTGGGTCGGGCTGCCGTGATCGACGATCCGTTTCCGCTGCTGTTCGCCGACGAGGAAGATGCCGACGGCGATCAGGCCGAGGGCGAAGGCGATCGCCAGACCGGTGACCGTGCGCCGCTTGGTGAATATCATCGCTGCCCTCTCGCGTAGCGCCCGCAGACGACGCTACGCGCAAAGAGACCGGCGCTGTGAGTCGGTGATCGGTCAACGGCCAGAACCTGCGCGGCTCGGGCCCGCGTGATCATCCTTGCGGAAGACGACCGCCCCCACCGGGGAGAACGCCGTGGCTGCTCATGGGCTCGCCAGGCGATTACCTTGATCGACTGGTCTATGCTGCGGCATGCTGTTCACTCCCCGGGCCGCGTGGGCCGATGCGCCGGCGCCGCTGCAAGCAGCCATCGCCGACGCGCTCGGCACCGCCGTCACCGGCCACACGGATCTGCGCGGTGGCATGTCGCCCGGACCGGCCGCCGCACTGCGGCTGGCTGACGGCCGCACAGTGTTCGCCAAGGCGATGTCGGTCGAGGTCCGGGCGCACAACCACATGCTGGTCCGCCGAGAGTCGGCGGTCCTGGATGTGCTGCCGGAGTCCGTGCCGGCCCCGCGCCGCCTCGCGACCGTCGCATGGGGACCGTGGATCGCGCTGGTCACCACCTGGGCCCCCGGCGCCGCCGGAGGGCTGTGGACCGATAAGTCGATCGACGCCGTCGTAGACGCGTGCCGGACCGCGAGTGGGCACCGGGCACCGGACGGGTTGCGCCCGGTCGCCGAGCGAATCTTCGACTTCGACGGCTGGGAGCGCGTCGTCGTGGCCGGGCCGGAGGACGAGTGGGAGGTGGACTACGCGGACCGGGCCGCCGATATCGCCGCGGACTGGGCGCGGTGGACGGCCGGCGATGCCCTGGTCCACCGGGACATCCGCGCCGACAACACGACGGTGGACGCGGAGACCGGATCGGCGACGCTGTTGGACTGGGCCTATGCGGCCGCCGGCGTGCCGTGGCTGGACCTGGCCCAATTGGCCGCGGACATCGTCGGCACCGGTCACTGCCTCGGCGGTCAGGCCGCCACGGACCGCGCGTACCGCCTGATCCAGACCCTGCCCACCGACGCTGCGCGGTTCGTGGTGGCCTTGACCGGCATGTGGCGGATCCGAGCCGCGACGATCCAGGACGCCGTGCTGCCGACGATCTCGACCTGGCGCCGTGAGCGGGTGCAGGCACTACGCCCGCTGGTGACCCGCCTGATCATCGACCTCACCGGCCGGCCCTGAACGGTTGGTAGGCCACCCTCCAACGACCATGTTCCAGAAGTCCGATGACGACGGCCGTAAGATCAGGCCGTGGACGATTTGCCCGGCACGGATCATCGAACCTACGTGAGCGACTGGGCGCGGCTGTCCGTCAGCTACAACCAGTACGAGGTGTCGACTGTGCCGGGCGCGTCGGGGCTGGATATCTACCTCCTCGGCGACTCGCTGCTGCACGTCGGCGGGCCGAACAACTGCATCGGCTTCTGCGGTGTGCACACCGGCTGGATCGAAGCACGTGTCCTTGTCCTACCCGGGCCTGCGGGGGAGGTCGACGCCGGTTGGGACGCGATCAGCGAGGTGACGCTCTGGAGTCCCAGCGGCCGGCTGTCGGTCATCGGCCTGATGAGCGGCGCCGCGGAGGGCATCGCCGATGTCGCCGTGCCGCGAGGGCTGATCCGGGTTCGGGTGCACGCGCGCGACCGCCTGCAGGAGCCCGTACGTGGCGACGACGACCCGCCCGAGCGGCACGAGCTGCACATCTGGCCGGTGTCCGAGGAGGCGCCGTGGCGCACCGTGCTGGCCGACCCGCAGCGACGCGCCTGGGAGCAGAAACCGGCGAAGGCCGCCGAGTGGGCGATGCTGTCGCTGGCCCCGCGCCCGTCCAGCCGTCCGGCCATCCTGGCGCCGGTGCCACCCGACCCGTACGAGGACGACACCGGCCTGCCGCGAGTGGCGGTGGTCCGCTGCCGGCCAGCGCCGGTCGAGGTCCCGGTGGGCGTGCTGCCCGCCGGCGACCTGGAGGTCCGGCTCGAGCGAGCCGACGGCGAGACCTTCAGCTGGTCGTGGGCCACTGCCGACGAGCCGATCTTCCCTCATCCGCTGGTCGCGCTGCCGGACGACGAGCCGAGCAGCGTACGGCTGACTTCCGGCCCCGACGGCTCCACGCTGCGGCACGAGGCAGTACTGGGCCGGCACGCCTTCGCTCTCGGCCTGGTCTGGGACCATCTGCTCGACGACGCCGGCCGGTATCCGTGGATGGATACGTTCCGCGAGCAGGCCGCTGAGGCGCACGCGCTGGTCGAGAAGACCCGCCGCCGGCGGGCCGAGCGCGACGCCGAGCGGTGGGGAGGCGCCCCACCGTCGGATCGTGTCCGCGGGCTCCCCGGCCAGGCGCAGTCCCTGGCGCGGATCGACCGCCCGCTGCTCGACCGCATCGAGGCGCTGCCTGCCACCCGCCAGCGAGAAACAGCCTGCTGGGCGGCCCGCCGCGCGATGCGTGCGGCCGGGCTGGAGCAGATCGGGTGGATCGCTGAGGCGCTCGCCGCCGCCGAGGCCGCCCGCCCACTGCCCCGATCCTTCACCGAGCAGAGCGGCGCCACCGCCTTCAGGCGGCTTCTGTCCGATCCCGAGGTGCCGCGTACCACCGTGCCGCTCCGACCAGAGCCCGGCGTGTTCGGCCGACAGGGCGTCACCGAGATGTTGCAGCAGGCCGCCGCGTTCCCCGCCCTGATCGCCCTGGCGAGTGACGATCCGCTGGCCGCCGCGATCGACGCCGTCTACAACGCGGCGACTGCCCACGGAGACGACCGCGACCGCTTCCTCGCCGACGCCCACATCGCCCTGCAATGACCCGATTCGGCCTGCAGTCGGGGTGGGTCAGTGCGCCATGCCCAGGTCAGGAGGAAACCCGTCGCGTGTAGTAGCGGACGGGATGGCCGGTGGTGAAACCCTCGGCCTCGTAGAGCGCTTGTGCTGACCGGTTGCTCTCGTCCGTCGAGAGCGTCACCCGCACCACTCCGGCCTCCTCCGCCAGGGCGACAACTGCCCGGATCAGGGCGCGGCCGACGCCGAGAAGTCGGCTCTCGGGCCTGACGTAGAGGTCGTTGAGGACCCAAACCGGAGCACGGCGTACCGAGCTGAAGGTCGGATAGATCTGAGTGAACCCGACATCGTCGGTTCCGGCCCGCGCGAGCAGGACGATTGACTGCTCTCGCGCGATTCTCTCCGCGAGAAACGCCGTCGCCTCCGCCGGCTCACCTGGCGCACCGTAAAATTCAAGGTAGCCCATGAATAGCGCCGTCATCGCGCTCAGGTCCGCCATGCCGGCTCTTCTGACGGTGACCTCTGCCGCGATCGGGCGAACCTTCGCTGCCATTGAATTCATCTATGCCTACCCTGGTTGCGACCAAAAGACACCGTTGCCGTGCAGCAGAAAAATACAGCAACCTCACAGCGCGGGAGATCGCATGTGCGCTGACGCGGTCAGGCCGGGTCGGGCGACCGTGAGCTATTTCGATGCGATCAGCCAGCCGACTTCGCGTCTCCAGCCGGTCCGGCCCGACTTCGCCAACAGTCGAGCTCAACTGACGGCGTTGAACCGGGCCGCCGGAAACGGCATCAGTCGGCGGGACCGTACAGCCGGGCCACGTCGGGCGAGTCGAGCCAGCCGCTGTACGCCGGCCCCTGCGGCCAGCCTTCGGGGGAGTCCTGCCACTCCTCCTGCCGCCCGTAGGGCAGCACATCGACCAGGGCGAACGTGAACGTGAGCTGTTCCACGCCGCGACCGCTCGTGTGCCAGGTGCGGTACACGGTCTCGCCGTCGCGCAGGAAGACGTTGAATGCGAACCCGCCACCGGGCGGTGCGTCGACGTCGGCCCCGAACGGGCTGTCGGCGGTGGAGTACCACGTCATCTTGTTGCCGACGCGTTCGGCGTAGGCGAGGGCCGCCTCGATCGGTCCCTGGGTGACGATCACGAATCGTGCATCGTAGTTTTCGAGGAAGTCCAGCCGGGTGTACGACGACGTGAGACTGGTGCAGCCGCCGCACTGCCACTGCGCGTTCGGATCGGGGTCCCACATGTGGTTGTAGACGATCAACTGCGACCTGCCGTCGAAGACATCGACGAGCCGTACCGGCCCTTCGGCTCCGACCAGGGTGTATTCGGGCACCCTCACCATGGGGAGCCTGCGTCGCTGAGCGGCGATCGCGTCGAGCTCCCTGGTGGCCGCCTTCTCGCGTGCGCGCAGCTCGTCCAGCTCCTTGTGCCAGGTGGCGGAGTCGACAACGGGTGGCAGAGCAGCCATGATCAACATCTCTTTCGTTCGCCTTGGCCAACACTGACCTTCTAGTATAGATACCCGAAGATTCCGTCAGGGTCGTAACCGGCAGCCGCGTGCCGGAGCGGGAACGCCCGGCACGATGGACTTGCGTGTCGGAGCGATGGTCAGAATGTGATCGACTCTGCCGGACCTGGTTACTACGATGCCGTGGTGCTTCGCGAGATTCCACCACCAGCGGTCATGGCAGCATTCGGGGCACGCGAGGACGCGGTGCGGTTGCCGGGCGGTCAGGGCCGGACTTGGCGTTCCGGCGACATCGTGCTCAAGCCCGGCGGGCTGGCGGCGGAGACGGTATGGGTCGCCGAGGTGCTGTCCGCGGTGACCGAGACCGCAGGATTTCGAGTGGCGCGGCCGGTACGGGCGGCCGACGGCGGCTGGGTCGTGAGTGGTTGGCAGGCCTGGCAGTTGACGCCCGGTACGCCCGATGCCCGACGCTGGGACGAGATCCTCGCGGCAGGTGAGGCTTTCCACGAAGCCATTGCCGGACTGGCGCGACCGCCGTTCCTGGATGAGCGCGACGATCCATGGACCTTCGGCGACCGCATCGCGTGGGAAGAGCTTGCCCTGCAGGGCGGTGAGACGATGGCGGAGCTGCTGGAGCCGCTGGCCCTGTCGCGACGGCCGGTGGATCTTCCGGCCCAGCCGGTCCATGGCGATCTGCTCGGCAACGTGATGTTCGCTGACGGCCTGCCTCCGGCGGTGATCGACTGGCCGGTGTACTTCCGGCCGGCGGACTGGGCGCTGGCGGTAGCCGTGGTGGATGCACTGACCTGGCATGGCGCAACGGTTGCGCTGGTGGCGCGGTGGGCCGACCGCGTCGAGTGGGACCAGCTACTGGTTCGGGCGCTCATGTACCGCATCGCCACGAACGAGGGCTGCCGTCGCGCGGGCCTTCCGGTGCGAGAACGGGCAGAGACCTACCTGCCGGTGGTCGACCTGATACTCGACCGGGTGAAGTAGCTGTTGCGGAACTGGTGTCCTGCGCCGGAAATTCGTTGCAGACATCTGCCGAGGGAGTCGGGGATTTCTTCGGCGGTCTTCTTCCATGCGAATGGTTTCGGTTCGGCCAACGCCGACCGATGACACAGCCCGCGTTCTGATTCGATGTCCTGGCTGCCGTCTAAGCCCGCGGCGAATCGCCGAGTCGGCGGAAGACCTCACCGCAGACGTCGAGGCAGTGCGCCAGAACTGTGTCGGCGGTGAGCACCGCGGTCGTGGTGAACAGGAAGACGTTGCGGTCGACGCGTTCGACCGACTCGGTCCACGCCGCGGCCGTCAGCACCTGCTCGAAGATGTCGGTGCCTGGGCGGGACAGGTCGAAGACGATGAGCATGCCGTCTTCGAAGCTGAGGTTCCACTCCCGGCCGTCTTTCGTGCCGACCGACAGATAGCCCGCCAGATCCTCCAGCACAGGGTCCTGCGGAAGGCGCGTGGCCGCCTCGGCCACTGCGGGCTGCCCGGCCAGATCCTCGCCCTCGAAGATGTCCCAGCCGCCGCTGCTGCGGTACGGCTTGACACCATCGACCGCGTAGGCCGGGCGGGATCGTCGTAACCAGCTCATGACTCTCACTATGGCTCAGGGAGGGGCCCGGTGTCGCCACCGGGCCCCCATATGAAGGAATCAGGGCCAGAAGGACCCGTTCGAACCATAGATCTTGTACGGGATCTGGTTCCGGCGCAGACAGTCCAAAAGGTCCTGCGGGACGTCCAGCGACCCGTTTGCATGCGGCATGAAGTGCCACAGCACTTCGGCCACCTGCTCCGTGTCGAGCAGATGCCGGTCCTGGTCACACTGCTTGAGGTAGTGTTTGCCACCCGGGTGAGGCGAACCGGTCTTCACCTCGTGCAACTTGCGCGGCGGGCCGGTCTCCAGGAAGTCCGGCTCACGCGCCGAGTTCGGCCTCGGCACACCAGGCATCTCGATCCGCCCGGCCCGGTTGCGCAGACCCGGCACCCCCGCCATCACCACGTCGGCGAGGTAGTCCTCGCCTGCATCCGCGCCACGCAGCCACGGTGTCGGCGTCGGCGGAGGCGTCACCGCGGTGGTCAACGCGTCCGCAAGCCGTCCCAGGCTGTTGTCGGCCCGGCGGGCCAGCCGCAGGATGACCTCGTCCGACATTCCTACACCGGTCAGCCTGCTGTAGTTGCCCAGCATGATGGTGCGGATGGTCAGCGTCTTGATGCTGTCGGAGATCTTGTCGTACTTGGCGACGAAGTGGATTACCTTGTCGAGCCGGTGGAGGTACCGCGCCACGAATTTCGCGGCCTTGCCCGGGATCGCCACCGCGTCACCGACGTACGGGACCAGGCCCATGATGCTCAGCCCGGCGCCGACCCAATCCTGGTTGATGATCCCGGCGATGGTGTCACGCAGATCTGCCAGACCGCCGAGCACCCAGCCGACCACTGGGATCAGGCTCAAACCACCAGAGCACAGGTAGCCTGCCAGCCACGCCATCGAGTCTTTGGGCGAGAAGTCACCGGCGATCAGGCCGACCACGAAATCGGTTACGTACGTCCAGGTGCTAACGCGCTCGTCCGGGATCCGTGGATCGAGGCCCTGGTCCTCGGCGTGCGCGAGCTCGTAGGCGTCGGTATTCGCGTCACCGTCGGTGTCGGAACTCAGCGGGTCTGTCAGGTACTCGCTGACCTCCATCCCGTCGCTCAGGCCGTCGCCATCGCTGTCCGGGTTCGCTGGATCCGTTTCGTAGTCGTCGACCTCTGTGCTGTCCGCGATGCCGTCACCGTCGGTGTCGGTGTCGGTCGGCGTGGTCTGCACCGGACCGCCCGGCCCTCCGACTGGCGGCGGGCGGCTGTCCGCGACGAGCGGGTTTGTGCCGCGAGCCACCTCGGCACCGTCATTGACGCCGTCACCGTCGGTGTCCGGGTTGGTGGGCGATGTGCCCCGGTTCTGTTCTTGGAGGTTGGTCAGCCCATCGCCGTCGACGTCCTCGGCACCGTCGGCGATGCCGTCGGCGTCGGTGTCGGCCTTGTTCGGCATCGTCCAGCCGGCAAGCTGGTAGATCTCGAACTTGTCGGTCAGTCCCTCGCCGTCGGAGTCGATCAGCAGTGGGCTTGAGCCGAAGCGCAGCTCAACGACGTCGACGACGCCGTCGTTGTCGTGGTCACCGCTGTAGGTGATGCCCAGGCGAGTCAAGACGTTGAACGCGTCCTGCCAGGCTGCTGCGGCATGCACGGTGGCCGGCACCGGGTTGGCTTTGACCAGCATGCTGTCCGCGGTGGCGAAGGAAACCCTGGCCGCGTCGAGATCAGCGAACGCCTCTGCTATTCCGGCCGGCCATGGCGCGGGCGGCGGGCTGGCCCTGAACGGCCCGATCGTCGCCTCAGCGTCCTGGATCGCCGCGTCGGCCATCAGCCGCACCCCGGACAGCGTCCCGACCAGCGCACGGACATGTGCCTGCTCGGCTTCGCCGTTCGGTGGGCTGGCGCCGGTCATGCGGCTTTTGAGGAACGCCTCCAGATGCTTGAGGTTGTCGTATGCCACCTCGGCATTGGCAGCGCTGTTGAACCGGGCTCCGTCGAAGTATTTGTCGCCGACGTCGGCCAGCACCGGATCGATCCGGCTATCACCGAGATCGCTACCCACATAGGGCCGCAGCGCTTCGGTCGCCTCGCTGATGTACGCGCGGGCGTCGCGGGAATACTTGGTGGTGGGGATCTTCGCGACCTCCACCTGCCATTGCGGCGTCTCAACCGCCACCGCCTCAATGCCGGACTGCGCAAGTATTGTGGCCGCTACAAAAGCGGCCAGACCTGTGCGGTGCCATCGTTTACCCAAACCCATGAAACCCTCCCCGTGTCGATGAACGAGCTGCGTTCCCTGCTCTGAGGGTCATCTGCTCCTCACTCGATCGGCACTGCCAAGTACAGATTGGAATCGCAACGATCAGTAGATCGATCTGCCAGGCAGGGCTGATCGCTGGACCGGGCACCACTAAAGGATGACCAACCGTGTCCGCAGCCCCGTTTTGAATGACCGAGTATGTCTGATTAGGACGCTCGTGTAAACCCCCGGGCCACCGGCACGGTGCACGGCGTGTCCTAAATGGTCTCTGTATCTCGGTCGAGTACGCGCTGGCAGTCGTGGGTGTAGTGTCGCCGGGCGTGGGCGATGTTGACGTGACCTGCGGCGCGGAAGGTGCCTATGGCCAGGTCGTGCAGCCCGGCGGTGACGGGGGCGCGTTGCCGGTGCGGATCAGGCTGCGGTCCTCGTCGAAGGTCGTGTCCCGTCACCCTTGTCACCGCCGCGCACTTGTTCGTCACCACGCTGCGCCAAGACCCAAAGGCGGCTGCGCCGGCCTGACCCTCTACAAGGTCATCGGCGAGATCCAGCTACTCCTCGCTACCTGGACCGGAGCCTGCCCCACCTGCCGACGAAGATCAGAACAGTTCGCCGTAAACGCCGACCACCGACCCAACAAAGCACTACTGGGCGGCCGCCGTCACCGCCGCCGTCGGTGCGCCGTCGACCGCGCCCTGCGGGGCGGCTGCCGTGTATGCGTGAGTCAGGGTGAACGCCAGGCACGGCATGAGCAGCAGCACCGGCACGAAGTAGTCCGCGGGGTAGAACGCCGCCTCGGCACCGGCCGCCGGGTCGTACGCGTGCACGATCCCGGTGCGCAGCGCCTCCCAGCCCCACTGCCACGCGGGGCTCGCCGGTTCCAGGCCGGTGAGCCCGATGAGCAGCGCCACCGGGCCGACGGTGAACGCCTGGAGCAGCCCCAGCCCGGCGACCGTGCCCGCGGTTGCCGCCGCGAGGTGATGACCCCGCCGGCGCACGGCATGCACGGCGTGGATGAGCCCGACCGCGCACGCGGCCCAGAGCAGGTAGCACAGCACCCGCCACCAGAAGTGCTCGAAGGGCACCAGCCAGGCCAGGCCGATCAGGGCTGTCGCGGCCACCGGATGCTGCCACCAGTCCGTGCCGGCTCGGCGGCCGAGCCACATCCCGGCCGGCACCGCGACGGTGAGCAGTAGCAGCGGGATCAGCGCCGGATACCAGTCCGGCCGGGCGAGGGCGATCGCCGCGCAGGTGAGCGCGGGTAGGGGTGGCCACCAGCGATGACGGCGTAGCGCGACCATGAACAGGTGCTCCGTCCGCTCGGTCAGTGCGCACTCCAGCAGGTCTGCGAGGTCGCGTAGCGGCGTGGGCGAGCGTGCCAGCAGGTCGATCAGTTCGTCGCCGTACCTCGCGCGCACCGGCCCGGGGTAGAGGCGCAGTGCGGCACGGGCGAGCACGCGCCGTGTCCGGAGTCCGATCACGAGCATCCCCTTTACTACGTTGGACGTAGTATCGAGGTGGGCTGGGGTCGTGTCAATGCGGCGTCGGGTGTGGCACCGTGAGGACCTGGCCGGCCATGGCGCTGATCACGATGCCGTTGTTCGAATCGTTGCGGCTCACGGTCGGCATCGCGGGCTTGGGGAGCGTTACCCTGCGACTCACGTCGATCATTGCGGTGCCGCCCGCACAGGATCAGGAGTCCGCCGTGTCGCTGACCTTTCGCAACGCCGCCCGCGCGATCATCCTCGACGAGGATGATCGCGTCCTGCTATGCCGATTCGTTTCCCCCCACCCGGCGGTCCCGAACGGAGCGCAGGCCGTCTGGGCTGCTCCAGGCGGCGGCATAGAACCAGGCGAGGACGGCCTGTCCGCGCTGCGCCGTGAGTTGCGAGAGGAGACCGGCCTGGTCACCACCGTCGATCCGCCGCACGTCTGGCATCAGGTAATCGTTGCCACAGATTATGCGCCCGGCTTCGACGGCATGGTCAACGACTACTTCCTCGTCCGCGCCGCCCATTTCGAGCCACACGGCGAGCTCACCGACGACCAACTTGCCGCTGATGAGCACCTGGCGGGCTTTCGATGGTGGCAACTCGCTGAGATCACCAACTACACGGGACCTGACTTGTTCTCTCCCCGTGATCTCGCCACACCGCTGACCGACTTGCTCACGTCCGGCATGCCCTCCGCCCCGGTCGCACTGGGCTTGTGACCCCGCATCGCCTCCACCACCGCCGTGCGTACGGGTTCGTGGATGAGCGCAGGCAGCTCCTCCGGCCGGAACCAACGGATCTCGTCGTGCTCATCGGGAGCGGCGTTTGTCGGTGTCCCCTCCCACCCGTCGACAATCCAGGCACTGAAGCGCACGGATTCCTCTCCGCGGCCTACCTCCAGCCGACACAGGTGGACCGCCGCGCCTGTTGTTATCTGCACGCCCAGTTCCTCGTGCATCTCCCTGGCGAGCGCAGCCATCTCTGTCTCGCCTGCATCGACGTGTCCGCCGGGCAGATCCCATACGTCCGGGTAGACAGGGCGGTTCGGACTTCGGTGGACGAGCAGGACTTGACCTTCGCGAACCAGCGCCGCGGTGACGATCCGATGCATGGGCGGGATTGTGGCATGACCAACCGACCGAGAACGTCCGCGTCTGCCTCGACGAGGTATGCCGCAGCGTCGTGAGGAACTACCCGTAAGACCTCACCAGATCATCCATAGCCCTGTGTCATGCATGTCATGAGCCCTCAGCAAGGACTGCAGACAACGCCGATCGGCGGGCTTCCACGGTCGAAGTCGGTCACCTGTCTGCGTCGCGTCGCAGCCGATCGCGACACCTCGTCAGGAATCGGTGTGTCGTCTCGGTCTGTCGGCATCCGACTGAAGATCACCGCCGTTGGCGCGCCGGATCCCCCGGGAAGGTCACCTCGATGTGCAGTCCACCTTCAGCCCGCGCGGTCGCGTGGACGCGTGCGCCGTGTGCGGAGGCGATCGCTCGGACGATGGCCAGCCCCAGGCCGTGCCCATCGTGGTGCAGCCGCTGGCGGCCCAGCCGCCGGAACGGCTCGAAGAGCCCTTCGATCTGCTCAGGTGGGACCACCGGCCCGCTGTTCTCGATGACGACCCGGGCCGTGGCGTCGTCCGCGGCGGTCGTCACCCGGACCTCGCCGCCGCCTGTGTTGTAGCGCAGCGCGTTGTCGAGCAGGTTGGCGATCAGGCTTTCGACCAGGGCCGGATCGCCGGTGACGGGAGCCTGCGCGAGGTCGGTCTGCAGCAGCAGTCCGAGCCGTTCGGCCTCCGGTCGGCGTTCGCGCACGGCCCGGGCCGTGACGTCGGCGAGCTCGATCGGCTCGTGGTGTTCCACGCCCTGTTCACTGGTGGCGAGGGTGAGCAGCCCGGCGATCAGCCGTTCCTGGTGCCGGCCCAGAGCCAGGACCTCTTCGCACGCCGCTCGCAGCGTGGGCGTGTCGGCGTCCGGGTCGGCGAGGGCGACCTGCAGCAGCGCCCGTTCGGCGGTCAGCGGCGTACGAAGCTCGTGCGAGGCGTTCGCCACGAAGTGCCGCTGCGCGTCGAACGAGTGCTGCAGCCGCTCGAAAAGGTCGTCGAGGGTGTGGGCGAGTTCGGCGAACTCGTCCTTGCGGTCCGCGATGCCCAGGCGGCGGTGCAGGTTGGTGGCCGAGATGTCACGCGCGGTTGCGGTGATGACCCGCAGCGGTCGCAGGAACCGCCCGGCGATGAACCAGCCGAGCAGCAGCGACACCACGACCATGACCGCGTAGCCGAGCGCCGACGCGCCCAGCAGCGGGTGCACTTCGGTGTTCGGTTCGACCGGGTGCGGGACGCCGCCGCCCTGGCCGGGTGCGGGTTGCGTCTGGTTCATCCCGACGAGCGGGATGGCCAGCAGCAGCGCGCCGGAGATCATGAACGGGACGGCGTAGAGCAGCGTCAGTTGCAGCTGCAGGGTGCGCCGGCGGATCACGGCTCGCCGATCCGGTAGCCGCCCTCGCGGACGGTGTGGATGACCGGCGGGTCGCCGAGCTTGGTTCGCAGGCGGCGGATCGTGGTCTTCACCGTGGTGGTGAACGGGTCGGCGGCCTCGTCCCAGACGCTTTCGAGCAGTTGCTCGGCCGACACGAGCCGGCCGTCGGCGGCCAGCAGGCACTCCAGCAGCGCGAACTCCTTCGGAGTCAGGTCCAGGCGGCGACCGGCCCGGGTCGCTGTCCTCCGGCCGGGGTCGAGGCTGAGGTCGCGGTAGGTGAGCGTCGGTGGCACCGCGTCGGCGCTGCGCCGTGCCAGCGCCCGCACCCGGGCGACCAGCTCGGTGAAGTCGAACGGTTTGGGCAGGTAGTCGTCGGCGCCGAGGCTGAGGCCGTCCACCCGCTGGGCGACCGTCGCGGCGGCGGTGAGCATCAGCACCCGGCTGCGCCCGTGGCCGGCCACGATCTGGCGGCACACGTCGTCGCCGTGCACGGCCGGCAGGTCACGGTCGAGGACGACGACGTCGTAGCGGTTGACCGCGAGCCGGGCCAGCGCGTCCGCGCCGTCGAGGACGACGTCGACGGCCATGCCCTCGCGGCGCAGACCGGTCCCGATCGTACGCGCCAGGATCTCGAAGTCCTCCACCACCAGCACCCGCATGCCCACCACCTTGCCAGGTCCCCGGTGTCAGCCCGGTGTCATGCGGTGACACCGCGCTGACACCGGCCGGGGCGTAGACCTGAGCCCGTCAGGCGACACCATCGGAGAGGAAGAACAGATGATCGTCGTGAACGGGCTGCGTAAGCGGTTCGGCCCGAAGACCGCACTGGACGGGATGTCCTTCACGGTCGCGGCGGGGCAGGTCACCGGTTTCATCGGGCCCAACGGCGCCGGCAAGTCCACCACCATGCGGGTGATCCTCGACCTGGACGCCGCCGACGAGGGCACGGCGCTGATCGACGGGCGGCGCTACCGCAGCCTGCACCGGCCGCTGACACACGTCGGGTCCCTGCTGGACGCCTCGGCGCTGCAGCCGAGCCGGACCGCCCGCAACCACCTGCTGTGGCTGGCGCACTCGCAGGGCCTGGGCGCAGGTCGGGTCGACGAGGTGCTGCAGCGGGTGGGCCTTTCCGCGGCCGCGCGGCAGCGGGCCGGCGGGTTCTCCCTCGGTATGCGCCAGCGGTTGGGCATCGCCGCGGCGCTGCTCGGTGATCCGCGCGCGCTGATGCTCGACGAGCCCTTCAACGGCATGGACCCCGAGGGGATCATCTGGATGCGCGGGTTCCTGCGGGCGCTGGCCGGCGAGGGGCGGGCCGTGCTCGTCTCCAGCCACCTGATGAGCGAGCTGCAGGACACCGCTGATCATGTCGTGGTGGCGGGCCGGGGTCGGGTCATCGCCGACGCCACCGTCGCCGAGCTGCGCGCGGCGGTCTCCGACGGGCGGGTCGTGGTGCGTACGCCGTCGGCCGACGCGGGCGTGGCGCTGATCGCGGCCGGTGCGTCGGTGATCGCCGCCGACGGTGACACCCTGACCGTCGTCGGTCTGGCCGCGCAGGACGTGACGGCGGTGCTGGCTGGGAAAGGTGTGCCGTTTTCGGAGGTGTCGGCGCATCGGCCGAGCCTGGAGGAGGCATACGTCGAACTGACCCGCGACGTGGTCGAGTACCGGGCCGGCGACGCGCCGGAGGGGGTCCGATGAGCGCGGGGTTCGGGCGGCTGCTGCACGCGGAATGGACGAAGTTCCGCACCGTACGCGGCTGGCTCTTCGGGGTCGCGGCCGCCGCCGCGGCAGTCATCGGCTTCGGCGTGCTGCCGGGCATGAGCGGCAGCTGCCATGATCACGCGTGCAGGCTGCCGACCGGACCGGACGGCACCGAGGTCACCGACAGTTTCACGTTCGCGCACCGGTCGCTGACCGGCGACGGCAGCATCACCGCCCGCCTCGCCTCGCTGACCGGGATACTTCCCCCGGACCCGGGCGACGACCAGCCCCAGGGCGAAGGCCCGTCGCACGGGCCGGCGACGCCCGGCCAGGGCCGGCCGGGCCTGGTCCCGTGGGCCAAAGCAGGCCTGATCATCAGGGCCGGGTCCGCGCCCGGCGCCGGCTACGCGGCGGTCATGCTCACCGGCACGCAGGGCGTACGCATGCAGCACGACTACATCCACGACGTAGCCGGGCCGGCCGCCTCCGCCGACGCCCCGCGCTGGCTGCGCCTGACCCGGACCGGGGACACCGTGACCGGGCAGACCTCGGCCGACGGCAGCACCTGGACCCAGGTCGCGACGGTGCGGCTGCCCGGCCTGCCCGCCACCGTGGAGGCAGGCATGTTCGCCACGTCGCCGCAGTACACCGAGTCGACCAGCGAGGTGTTCGGTCTCACCGGTGCAGGTGGCGGCCCCACCCGGGCCACCGGCAGCTTCGACCGGATCGTGGCGCAGGGCGGCTGGAGCGCGGGCACGTGGCAGCCGGACAAGATCGGCGGCCCCGACGACGCGCCACGCCACGGCGCCGTCGTGGACGGCGACCAGGTCACCATCACCGGATCCGGTGACCTCGCGCCGGCCGTGTCCGGCGCGGCCGGACTGGGCACCACCATCACGCAGACGCTCGTCGGCACGTTCGCCGGGCTGATCATCGTCGTCGTGATCGCCACCATGTTCGTGACCGCCGAATACGGGCACGGCCTGATGCGTACCACCATGGCGGCCAACCCGCGGCGGGGCCGGATCCTGGCCGCGAAAACCGTGGTCATCGGCACCGTCACCTTCGTCACGGCCCTGGCGTCGGCGGCGACGACCGTGACCGTCGGGCGGCGCGTGCTCGAGGCCAACGGCGTCTACGTGCACTCGGTGTCCGCGCTCACCCAGGTCCGGGTCATCGTCGGCACAGCGGCGCTGCTGGCGCTGGCGTCGGTGCTGGCCCTGGCGCTCGGCGTGATCCTGCGCCGCAGTGCCGCCGCCGTCACCACCGCCGTGCTCGGCATCGTCATGCCGTACCTGCTGGCCGTCAGCGTGCTGCCGGCCACCGCAGGGCAGTGGCTGCTGCGGGTGACCCCCGCTGCCGCCTTCGCGCTGCAGCAGAGCACCCTCGAGTACCCGCAGGTGATCAACATCTACACGCCGGTGAACGGCTACTACCCGCTGCCGCCCTGGGCGGGCCTGGCCGTGCTGTGCGCGTGGACCGGCCTGGCGCTCGGCGTCGCCGCAGCCCTGCTGCGCCGGAGGGACGCGTGAGGACCGCACTGCACGCCGAGTGGACGAAGCTGCGCACCTCACCGGCAACGATATGGCTGCTGCTGGCCGCGGTCACGCTCACCGCCGGTGTCAGCGCCGCAGCAGCGGCCACCATCCCCTGCAAGACGGCTGCCTGCCTCGGCGACCCCGCCCAGATCAGTCTCACCGGCGTCCAACTTGGCCAGGCCGTCGTCGTGATCCTCGCAGTGCTGGCCGTCAGCGGCGAACACGCCACCGGCATGATCCGCACCAGCCTGACCGCCGTTCCCCGGCGGAGCACCCTGCTGGCGGCCAAGGCCGTCGCAGTCACCGGCGTGACCATGGTGACCGCCACGGTCGCCGTCGGCACCTCGGTCCTGGCCGGGCGGCTGCTACTGCCGGGTAGCGGATACACCGCCGCACACGGATTCACACCCCTGTCACCGACCGACGGGCCGACGCTGCGCGCAGCGGGCGGGTCCATGCTCTACCTGTGCCTGATCGCCCTGCTCGCCGTCGGCGTCGCCACCGTCGTACGCGACACCGGCGCGTCCATCGGCGTCATGCTGGCACTGCTCTACCTCGTACCCATCGTCACCCAGGCGCTGACCGACCCCGACTGGAAACGCCACCTCCAGCAGGCCACACCCACCGCTGGGCTGGCGATCCAGGCCACCCGGCACCTGGACACCGTGGCGATCCCACCGTGGCACGGACTCGCGGTGCTGGCGGCATGGGCCGCGGGAGCGCTGCTCGCCGCAGCCGTCCTGATACGAACCCGGGACACCTGAGCCGGTAAAGAACCTCGTTGAGAACGTCGGGTCAGCTCGAGCCGCCACCCGCTCGAGCTGACCCGGCCGGCCAGCCCGGTGCCGGGTGGGCCGCGCTCATCACTGCACCGCCTCGGTCGGCCGGGGATAGCGGGTGCCGTTGAACGTGACCCGCAGCGTGTACACCGACGCGCCGGCGGTGATGAACAGGTGGTTGAGTTTCGGGCCACCGAAGGTGAGGTTGGAGACGGACTCGGGCAGCAGCAGCTTGCCGATGAGGGTCCCGTCGGTGTCGAAGCAGTGCACCCCGTCCCAGGCTGCCGCCCAGATCCGTCCCTTCTCGTCGACACGCATGCCGTCGAAGCGCCCGAAATCGCAGGTGGCGAAGATGTCGCCGCCGGTGAGACGTCCGTCGGCGGTCACGTCGAACACGCGGATGTGGCTGGGTTGCTGCCGGGTGTCGACGATGTACAGCTGCTGCTCGTCGGGGGAGAACGCCAGCCCGTTGGGGCGGCAGAAGTCGTCGGCGACGATGCTGAGGTCACCGGTCGCCGGGTCGAGGCGGAAGACGTAGCAGGCGTCACCGAACTCGCTGTCGCCGCGGTTGCCCTCGTAGTCGCCGCCGATGCCGTAGCTCGGGTCGGTGAACCAGATCGTGCCGTCGGCCCGGACCACGACGTCGTTGGGGCTGTTGAGACGCTTGCCCTGGTAGCGGTCGGCGAGCACGGTGACGGTGCCGTCGTGTTCGGTCCGGGTGACGCGCCGGTTGCCCTGCTCGCAGGTGATCAGCCGGCCCTGCCGGTCGACGGTGTTGCCGTTGGCGTACCCGGAGCCGTGCCGGAAGACGCCCACAGCGCCGGTGGTCTCGTCCCAGCGCAGCATCCGGTCGTTGGGGATGTCGCTCCACACCAGGTAGCGGCCCGCGGGGAAGTAGGCCGGACCTTCGGATTTGCGGGCGCCGGTGTGCAGGCGTTCGACGACGAAGTCGCCGTCGCAGGTGCCGAACCGCTGGTCGATCAGCTTGAACTCGGCCGGGATCGTGGGGTTCATGCTCGTGACTCCTCTGGATGATGTTCGACTTGAGCCTAGTCTCACCGATCCTGGTATGGTCAACGGGCGCGTTGTATGGATCACATTCGGAGGAGGCGAGATTCGTATGGTGGACGAGGTCGACCGCAAGTTGCTCAAACTGCTGCAGGAAGACGCGACACAGTCCTATGCCGTGCTGGGCAGGGCGGTGGGCCTGTCTGCGGGTTCGGCCCATGACCGGGTACGCAAACTGCGCGAACGTGCAGTGATCCGCCGTACGACCATCGACGTCGACCCGGCCGCCGTCGGCCAGGGCGTGTCCGCGTTCGTGATGGTCAACGCCAACGTATGGGTGGGCGACCAGCCCACCCGCGACGCGCTGCTGGCCATATCCGGCATCCAGGAGGCGCACATCGTCGCCGGAGCCGCCTCGCTGCTCGTGAAGGTCCGCACCGCGACCACCGAAAAGTTGCAGGCGACGCTACGCGAGATCTTCGCGGTGGACGGCGTGACCGGCACCGAGACCATCGTCGTCTTGGAGAGCTGCTTCGAACGACCGGTCGACGTGAGGTAGGAGATCGCTCTGCCAGGACGCCGAGGCAACCGCCCAGGTAGCGGCCATCAACGAGGGGCTGTGACCAGCACATCTGACGCCATGCCCGCTCCGAGGCGGCCGGCAGCTGATGAACCGCTCGCCCAAGCCTGAGCGCCACGGCGTCTCACGGGGGACACCTGTCGGCGCCGGTGACGTCAGGTAGACGTCAGGCAGAAGGGGTGGCCAGCAGGATCCAGCAGTACCCGCCAGCGTCCGTCGCCGGGCTGATGGTCCGGTTTGGCCGCGCCGAGTTCCAGGGCCAGCTCTTCCACCGCATCGAGGTCGTCAGCGCGGAAATCCAGGTGGAACTGTTGTGGTACGTCCTGACCGGGCCACTGCGGAGCCCGGTATCCGTCAACCCGCTGGAACCCCAGATCACAGCCGGAGTCGTCCGTCAGAGCGACGAACTCGTCCGTACTGAACAGTTCGCGCATCCCGGTCAGTGCACCGTAGAAGCCCGCCAGCGTCTGCGGGTCGGCACAGTCCAGAGTCACCCCTCGCAGTACAGCGCCTGGCACCATTCGCTCCTTAGCGTCCGCGCGTCTGTCCCCGTGAGCCGCCGCTGCACGCGATCACCGGCCACTGCGACACCGTACTCGCCACATCCACCGCTGAAGTAGCGGTTTACCGCTGCCTCAGCGCAACGGGTGGCTGTGACCGGCGCTTTCGATACACGCCCTCGTACTCCAGCCGGCGCTTGGTCTGCCAGCCGTAGCCCTGGAAGGTCTTGGAGTTCGCTGTTCGCGACAAAGCCCGAACTTGCCCTGGCCATGGTCGACGCCGCGACGTCCGGCCGTCGTGGAGTTACCGGCGGGGCATGGGCAGTACCGACACCTCCGGAAGGCACGCATCGTCGCGCATGTCCAGGACGGTCAGCACGACTGATGCGAGCGTTGCCGGCTGGATGCAGTCGGCAGCGCGGTACGGCCTGCCAAACTGGGCTCGTACCGTCTGCAGCAGCTCCGTCGCCGTGCCGCCCGGGTAGATCGTGGTCACCCGCAGCCCGTTGCGGGCTTCTTCCGCACGCAGCGAATCGGCCAGCTCGCGCAGCGCGGCCTTGCTCGCTGTGTAGGCCGACCACCGAGGCACGGCATGCAGGTTCGGCGCGGCGTTGACGAACACGACGTGGCCGACCGCTTCGCGCAGCGCGGGTAACAGGGCGCGCGTGAGTTCGGCGGCGGCCACGACGTTGACGGCCAAAGTCTCCGACCACATCGAATACGACGTCTCTTCGACGCTCGCGACGTCGGCGACTCCTGCGCAGTGCACCACCGCGTCCAGGCGACCGAGCCCGGCCAGTGGCTGAGGCAGGTCGGCCGGGTTTCGCAGATCAAGCAGCACCGGGCTGGTTCCTGGTACACCGCCGCACACCTGATCGAGTCGTGCAGCGTCTCGGCCGGCGGCCATCACATGGTAGCCGCGGTCCGTCGCGGCCCTTACCACGGCTGCGCCGATACCGCCGGTCGCACCCGTGACCAGCATCGTCCTCGCCACCCGGCTGATCTTTCCACACTCGCCGTATCCAGGCACCGCGGCGACGACGGAGGTCGTCTGGCCGGTGCTCAGCCGGTGCGCAAGCTACGCATGGCGCGGTCGTGGAACAGCTCGGTGAGGCGCGGCAGCGCCGCGAACATCCGGCCCCGGTCGGTCCTCTTGATCGGACGGCCGGCCGGAAGCGGCACGCGATCTCGCATGACCCGGTACTCCCGGCGCTCCAGTTCGTACCAGAGGCCCTCCTCCTCGGTGCCGGTGACGCGGTCCCAGGCGCACTCGGCGACGTGGAGGAACTCCTGGCAGTCGGCGACGTCGTTGCCCGTCGCGGTCACGGCCGTCGCGGCGGGCACGTCGGCGAGGCTGTCGGGGTCGGCGAGCGCGGCCTCGTACACCGCGCGGCCCTGCACGAGCAGCCAGTTGCGGAAGTAGAGGAACACGTCGTCGGAGTCGAACCCGCCGTTGATCAGAAAGCAGGCTGCCCGGAGGTCCTCGCGGTACGCCTCGTGTTCGAAGCGGTCGTGCAGCTGCGCGAAGTCGGCGATCTCAGCCGTCGGCAGCCAGCTGAGCGTCCTGGCCACGATCGCGGGAACACCGGACCAGTCCCCGCCGCAGCGGCGCCGGGCACCCCCGATGACGTTCCAGAAGCCGTCAACGTCCATCGCCGTCACGGGGTGTCAGCATGGCCCGGCCGGCGGCTCTCTCCTCGGCCGACGCCAGCCAGTTCAGGTACCACGCTCCGAAACCGACGGGTTCGTCGCCGTCGCCGAGCATCGGCGCCAGGTCATGCTCGTCGCACCGGTGGTCCCACCACATCTGCCCACGGGCCGGTCCGGTGACCACCAGCCAGGCCCGCTGCGCGCAGCCGTAGTGCACCAGGCAGATCGCACCGCTGTCCATCCCCGGCTCGGCGAGGACCGCGTACAGCCGCTCCTGCCACTGCTCCATGGCGGTGTCGAAGTTCTCGATCTCGTCGAATGCCTCCTCGTCGGGGCACTCGTCGGCCAACCGGTCCAGGATCTCGCCGTACGGGCGGTCCACCTGGAACGGCACCTTGACCAGGTCGTGCCGGGTCATGTCGGCGCCGTCGCCGTGCCAGCGCCAGGAGCCCGAGTCGTCGCGCCGGACCGGAAACACGCCGTACGCCGGACCGGCGCCGCCTGCCGAGACCTGGGTCAGGAACGTGCGGTAGTCCTCGGGCAGGCTCACGCCGAGGTGCCGCTCCAGGTCGTCGAGCTCGTCGGCGCTGAGCGGGGGTTCGAGGCGCATCTGGTGGTCTTCGGCGCCGAAGATCGCGTCGCGGTGGGGATGGCGGCTCAGGGACTCGACGCGTTCGCGTGCGCCGGACCAGTCGGTGTGCTGCATGCCGGCCTCTCGGGGCGTCAGTCGGACAGGGGGATGGCGGGGCGTACCAGCATCTGGTCCAGGTCCTCGGCGTCGTCCAGTGCCGTCCAGCGATCCCACGTGATTTCCACGCGCGCATCATGCCCCGACCCGCCGACATCGCGCGGCCCGGCAGGCTCCACGGCTTGCGGCTACCGACGACTAGAGGACCCAGCCGGGCTGCGGCCGTGGCACGATGTCGCGGTGGATCACGCCCTGACGCCTTCCGCAAACCATCTCCTCAAGCATCTGCGTGCCCGTTTTCCCGGGCGGGAGGCGATGGTGCTGGGTGCGCCGGACGGCCCGATCCACCGCCGTGTCCCCGGCTTCCATGTGATCCGGCTGGGCCCGGCACCGGGGGAGTACGGCTGGATCCACGTCACCGCGGGCCTGTGGGAGGCCACTCAGCACCATGGTCACGCGCTGGAGTTCGTGCTGCACGCACCGGAGGCATCGGACCGGCACGTTCAGACGCTGGCGATGTTGTCCTACTATCACGCGTCCGGTGGGAGTTTCGCGCTGGACCACGGCCACACCGTGCCCATCGGGCGGCCCTGGGTATCCGGCTCCGCCTGCGACCACATTCTGGTGAGCCTGCCCTACCCCTGGGGCCCTAGTTTGGAGGACTGCCAACTGCCAGACGGTGGGCACATCCGGGTGCTATGGCTGCTGCCGATCACCAAGGCCGAGCGGCAGTTCAAACGCGCCAACGGGCTGGAAGCGCTGGAATCACGCCTGGAGCAGGCCGGGATCGTGCCGACCGACCCGCACCGTGCATCAGTCGTCGACTCGCCGGGCCTGCTGCGCCGCGTCACGAGCCGTCTGCGAAGAGGACCAGCGTCCGACCCGCATCCATGGCGATCATGATCCGGGCTGGGCGGATGGACGACGCCGGTGACGTCGGAGTCGGTGGGTCGGCGCCCACCCGGTCAGGAGCAGCGGCGTGATGCTGCTCGGATGGGATGTGCGTTGAGCAGGCGTCGGTATGTAGCCCGCGGTGTCCCCGGCGGTTACCGGATTTGGGACAACCGAGCCCGTCGCTGGTGGGGCGAACTGTACGAGCTGTGCCCCGACGAACTGCTCACCGAGCTCAACGGTGAGGCGAACCACGAGAAGATCACTGCGCTGCTCAAGCGCTACCGGGCGCAGAAGCGCTGAAACCGGTTCTGCTGCCGTCGGACATGATCTCGAGTCTCGGGGCGAGCCGTCAGTCGCGCCTGGCGCGGCGGGAGCTGCGCTCGAAGTCGTCGGCGATCAGCACCGTGGCGACCAGGCCGGCGACGACGATGCTCAAGAACCACGTGGCGTCGTCGGTCAGCCAGGCTGTGAACGGTGCATACGCCGCCATCAGCAGGAACGCGGTCCACAGACCGCGCCGCTGCACAAGGCTCAGAAATCCAGTCATCGGGAAAGGGTGCCATCGTCGTATTACGATCGCGGACACTCTTTCGGATGATTCTGCGGTCAATCAGGTTTACCGGCCGGGCTCGACGGCAACAGCTGGGGGGCAATCGGTCAGGCGTCGGCGGCCAGGAGGGCCACTCCGGCAATAGCTCGCGCAGCCGCGGCGCCGAAATCCAAGTCCTGGCAGAGCGGCGGCCGTCGTGAACCGGCCGCATCGCCAGGGCCCTGGCAGTGGCGTCACGATCGCGGGTGGACAGGTGGCGGTGCGGCGAACACCGCCACAGGTGGATCGTCGGGGTCGTAGCGGTCCGACAGACCTTCGAAGGCCATGCCGGCCTTCTCGGCGACTCGGCGTGAGGCCACATGATCAGCGTGGATGAGCGCCACCAGCCGGTCGATGCCGTTGCGCCGGGCATGGGCCATCACCCCTAGCGCGATCTCAGTCGCGTAGCCATGCCCCCAATGGGGTCGGGCCAGGTGCCAGCCGACCTCGTGCTCCCCGGCGGGGCCGTTGACCGGGCGCACGCAGACGTCACCGACGAACACTCCATCGCGGGTCGTGACGGCCCAGAATCCGCAGCCCGGGCCGCGGTCGGCGACCGCCTGCCAGCGTGGAATGTCGGCGACGATGACTTCGACGTCGCGGGGTGGTTCGTCGCCGGTGAAGCGGCAGACCTCAGGGTCCGACCACATCGCGAAGGCTGCGGCGGCGTCGGCGTGGTCGAATGGCCGGACCGATAGCCGCTCGGTGCTGAAGACGACGGTGGACATCAGGGAAGGCTACGGGCAGCTGCCCGCCGGGCTCCGGCGCACCTCGTGCCCGGCGTATCGGGAATCTGGCGAGCCATCGGTGAACTGCGGGATCGGGAAGATGTGAATCCGTGATGTCGTTGTCGGTCATCGCCGATGATGGCCAAATGACGTCGAAATCTGAGTTAACCTCTGAAAAGGGTCGACTTGCCGAAGCCGATTCCGGTGCGCTGCCGTGGCGGGCCTGGGGGCCGTACCTGTCCGAACGCGCCTGGGGCACGGTGCGCGAGGACTACAGCGCGACCGGCGAGGCCTGGTCCTTCTTCCCACACGAGCACGCCCGGTCGCGGACCTACCGCTGGAACGAAGACGGCATGGCCGGCATCTGCGACGACGGCCAGCGGTTCTGCTTCGCGCTCGCGCTCTGGAACGGCCAGGACCCGATCCTCAAGGAACGCATGTTCGGCCTCACCGGCGCGGAGGGCAATCACGGCGAGGACGTCAAGGACTACTGGTGGTACGAGGATTCGACCCCGACCCACTCCCACATGAGCTGGCGCTACCACTACCCGCAGTCGGCGTTCCCGTATCGGGAACTGGTCGAGGTCAACGGCCGCCGGGGCAAGCACGAGCCCGAGTTCGAGCTGCTCGACACCGGTGTCTTCGCCGACGACCGGTACTGGTCGGTCACCGCCGACTACGCGAAGGCGTCCCCGACCGACATGTGCATCGTCGTGACGGTCGCCAACCGCGGGCCGGACGCGGCGACGATCCACGTCCTGCCGACGCTGTGGTTCCGCAACACCTGGGCCTGGGGCCGGCCCGGTCACGACGCGGTGCCGACGATCACCGGAGGCGGTGGCCGCCTCACCGCCGAGCACGAGGACCTGGGCACGATCGAACTGCTCGGCGACGGTACGCCGACGGCGCTGTTCTGCGACAACGAGACCAACACCGAGCTGCTGTGGAACGTGCCCGGCCGGTCGGCGTACCCGAAGGACGGCATCAACGATCACGTCGTCCGTGGGGCCGACACCGTCAACCCGGCGATGACCGGTACGAAGGCGGCGTTGCACTACGTGCTCGAGGTCCCGGCCGGTGAGTCGCGCCGGATCCGGTTGCGGCTGGCACAGCCCGCCGAAGACTCCACCGACCTCGGGGCGGGATTCACGAAGGTCATGGCCGACCGGCGGGCCGAGTCCGACGCGTTCTTCGCCGACCTGATGCCGGCCGGGACGACCGACGAGGAGGCTCGCGTCGTCCGCGGTGCGATCGCCGGCCTGATGTGGGGCAAGCAGTACTACCGCTACGACGTCGGCCTGTGGCTGGGCGGGGACCGGACCACCCTGACGCCGCCGGCCGAGCGGTTGAGCGGGCGCAACTCCGCCTGGTGGCACATGGCCGCCGCCGACGTCATCTCCATGCCCGACCCCTGGGAATACCCGTGGTTCGCGGCGTGGGACCTGGCGTTTCACTGCGTCGCGATAGCCCGCGTCGATCCGGCGTTCGCCAAAGAGCAGCTGCTCCTGCTCGTCCGCGACTGGTACATGCATCCCGAGGGTCAGATCCCCGCGTACGAGTGGGCGTTCGGTGACGTGAATCCGCCGGTGCACGCGTGGGCGGCACTGCGCGTGTTCGACCTCGACGGCGGCCGTGACTTCGGCTTCCTCGAACGGATCATGCACAAGCTGATGCTCAACTTCAACTGGTGGGTCAACCGCAAGGACGCCGACGGCGACAACGTCTTCGAGGGCGGTTTCCTCGGCCTGGACAACATCGGCCCGTTCGACCGGTCCGCGCCGCTGCCCGTGGCCGGCCGGCTCGAACAGTCCGACGGCACCGGCTGGATGGCGATGTACGCGGCGAACCTGCTCGAGATGGCCGTCCGCCTCGCCGTGCAGAACCCCAGCTACGTGGACATGGCGACGAAGTTCTTCGAGCACTTCGCGTACATCGCCTCGTCGGCGCGGACGCTGTGGAACGAGAAGGACGGCTTCTACTGCGACACGATCCGGATCGGTGGCGGAGAGCCGATCCCGATGCGGGTGTTCTCGATCGTCGGCCTGATCCCGCTCGTGGCGACGGTGACGTGGCGGGAGGGGACGTTCGGGCAGCTGTCGGAGCTGGTCGGCCGGGTCAACTGGTTCCTCGAGCACAAGTCGGCGTACGCGGCCGTCGTCGGCGAGCACCGGACCAGCGGATCCGGTGACCGGCACCGGCTGCTGTCGATGGTGACCATGGACCAGCTCGGGCCGATCATGTCCCGGATGCTCGACGAGGCCGAGTTCCTCAGCCCGTACGGCCTGCGCAGCATCTCGCGCATCCACGCCGCCGAACCGTTCGTGGTCAACCTTGGTGGACAGGACTACAGCGTCGACTACGAACCGGCCGAGTCCACGATCGGCGCGTTCGGCGGCAACTCCAACTGGCGCGGGCCGATCTGGATGCCGGTGAACTACCTGCTGATCGGCGCCCTGAAACAGTTCGGAGACTTCCTGGGGGACTCGGCGACGTTCGAGTATCCGACCGGGTCCGGGACCCGGCGCCGACTCGACGAGATCGCCGACGACCTGTCCGAGCGGATCATCGACATCTTCCTGCGGGATCAGGACGGCCGGCGGGCGCTCTACGGCGGGACCGAGCTGCTGCAGACCCACCCGGACTGGTGCGACCGCCTGATCTACCCGGAGTATTTCCACGGCGACAACGGCGCGGCGCTCGGCGCGTCGCACCAGACCGGCTGGACCGCGCTCGTCGCCGACCTGATCCTCGGCCGCCGCCCGGACCGCCGCCCGCACCTTCGCTGACGACCCTGAACGGGAGGGGGTCGTCGGCGTCAGGCGTCCTGCCCGGGTCGGCGACCCCCTCTCACCTGCAGGCCCAGCTCGCTGACCTGGCCGAGGTGCCGCAGCTTGTCAGGATTGACGATCGAGTGGATCGTCTGGACCCGCCCGTCGATGATGCCGAGCACAAGGACACCGACGAGCCGGTCCTGCGCGTCGAACGCCATGGCGCCCGGCTCGCCGTTGACCTCGATCAGCTGGATCCGCGCGCCGAAGCGCGCCAACGCCGACATCCCGGCCGCCATGGTCCGCGCCACCCGCTGCCTGCCGTCGACCGGCCGACCCAGCGCGGGCACCTTGCCACCGCCGTCGGCGTGCAACCTCACGTCCTGTGCCAGCAGTTCCTCCAGCACCCGCAGGTCGCCCTGCCCGGCGGCGGCGAAGAAGCTCTGCGCCAGTTCCTCTCGCTGCCGCCGAGAGCTCGTCGCGCTGCAGCGTCTGATGCGTGCACAGGAATGCCTCCTGCACCACGTCCTCGGCCTCGCTGACGCTGCCGAGCATCCGGTAGGCGATGGCGAGCGCCGTGGGACGCAGCTCGCCGTACAGCTCCGAGACGATCATCTGACCGAGCCGTGACGTGCCCTCGGCCTACCGGACGGCCGCACACCCGCCCGGTGGACCGGCGACCTGGCCGGTGGTGCGAGCACACCCGCCCGGCGGCCTGTTATGCCAGCTCGGGCAGGAAGGCGGCCAGGGCGCTGGTGGCCAGCGGCACGAAGGCGCTCAGCGCGGTCAGCGGCGAGCGCAGCAGTGACACGTCCAACTGCAGCAGTCCTTCCCATCGCTGGCGCTGCTCGTCCCATGCGGCATCGACGGCCAGCGTCGACGGGATCGGCGCGATCGCCTCGACCGCCAGGGTGGCCCGGGCCCGCCATGCGGCGAGCATCGGCACGGTCACCAGCAGCAGAACGAACGCGAACGCCGCGCCGTAGAGCAGCACGTGCACAGACGGGAAGGGATCTGGACCGTCCTTCTGGGGCGGGAACGCCTCCAGCGTGACGCCGCGCATGGCTCCGGTGGTGACGATGGCGGCGACGACGGCGAGTGCGAAGGCCAGCACACAGCGCGTGATCACCTCCCACAGCGCGAGGAGCTGCTGCAGCGGCGCATACAGCGGCGACGGCTCGGTTTGTGCCGGGGCGGGTTCGGCCGACACCCGCTCGATCTCCAGGCCGAGGTCACGGGTGCGCGCGTGCACCAGCCACACCTGCGCCAGCCATGGCACCAGGGCGAGCGCGCCGATGGCGACCAGGCCGGAGGTCCGCACGGTGACGTAGCCGATCGGCACCGGCTCACGCCGCGCGGCCACGGCGAGCGCGGCCAGGGTGACTCCGGTGGCGGCGACCGCCACGAAGAGCGCCGCCAGCCAGGTGAACACCGTGATACGCCGCCGGCCGGCCGGATCGGCCTCCCGCCGGCTCTGTCGCAGCTGGGCCACGCCGCGCGAGCCGACGACGAGGAACAGCAGCAGGCTGGCGGCGCCGACCCCCCGCCAGAGCAGCCAGCTCGTCGAGCCGGTCACCGCATGGCTGTGCGCGGTGCCCGTGTCGGCACGCCAGCCCAACAGCGGCACCGCAGTGACCAGCACCGCCACGGCTGCCAGGGTGTTGACCGCGGGCGCGAACGGCGCGAACTTCGACGACATGGCCGATCCTCGGGTCAGCGCGACATGACTGCCGGTGACTTTACGGTCTGCCGTCCACAGTGGCCATCCGTCATCGGAGCCGGTGCACCCGGACGATCGTGGCAAGGCCTTGCGCGCATCGAACTCGGCCGCATGTTCGAGCAGGTCACTTACCTGTACGAGCACGAACTCGCCGCGACGAACGAGGTGCCGGGCGTGACGGCGTTGTTCGTGCCTGCCCGGCCGGAGCCGGTCGCGATGTCGTCCACCGCCGTGCGGGCTCTACGAGGCTGAAGTGCTCAGGACGCCAGCGCTTTGGCCTTGAGGGCATCGAACTCGGCCTGGGTGATCGCTCCCGTGTCGAGCAGGGACTTGGCCTGCGCGATCTGGTCGGTGGGCGACATGCCCGTGCCGACAGCGGAGCGGATCTGCGCGTCCATCTGCTGCTTCATGGCCTGCTGCTGCTTCAGACTGCGCTCGGCCATCCCTCGGCCACGCACGATGACGTAGAGGAGGATGCCCAGGAAAGGCAGGAAGACGAGCAGGATGACCCACAGTGCCTTCACCCAGCCCGATATCGCGTGATCTCGGAAGAGGTCCGAGAAGATCATGATCAGCAGCCAGAACCAGATCACGAACAGGAAGAACTCGAACATCCAGAGAAGAAAGTCGCCGTTGCCGAACGACGACTGAGCCAAGGTCATCATTTGCTTCCCCGGACGTCGAAGGTCAATGACCCGGAGGGCTGTCGTCACCGGGTCCTTTCCACGCTATGGCACATCCGGCAACCATGTGACCAAACGGCTCAGAAGGGCCATTTCTGCGGCTGGTGCGGGCTGGCGAGCCGCCACACGGGAGGGTCGCCCCGGCGCAACGGCATAACCTGGGGAGAGGCCGCGTATCGGCCAAGGTGCGCGGTCCCGGAGCAGGAGCAGGGAGGCACACCATGACATTCATGCAGATCATCGACTGCAAGACCGAACGTCCCGATGACCTCAACCGGCTCATGGACACGTGGGTCGCGCAGACCGTCGGCAAGCGAACGGCCACCCACACGCTCATCGGCCGCGATCGCGACGATGCCGGCCACTACCTCGAGATCGTCGAGTTCCCGTCGTACGAGGAGGCCATGCGCAACTCGCAGCTGCCGGAGACCAGCCGGATCTTCGATGAGATCGTGGCGCTGTGCGGTGAGCCGCCGACCTTCACCAACCTGGACGTCATCCGCGACGAGCAGCTGAACAAGATGAACGCCCGGGTGTTCTTCGATCTGATCGCCTCCGAGGGCCGGCTGGAGCTGCTGCCGGACCTGTTCGCCGACGACTACTTCGGCCACGACCCCGCCGGCGAGGGCGAAACGGTCGGCATCGACGCACTGCGCGCACAGGTGGAGGGCTACCGCCGCGGGTTCGACTGCCAGTTCACCGTCGGGGCACAGGTCGCCGAGGGCGACGAGGTGGCCACCCGGTGGAGCTGGGCGGGAATGCACCACGGCGAGTTCCGGGGCGTGGCAGCGACGGGCCGGGAGTGCACCATGACCGGCATCGCGATCTTCCGGTTCGAGGACGGCAAGGTCAAGGAGGCGTGGTGGAACTGGGACAACCTGAGCCTGTACCGGCAACTCGGCCTTGTCCCGGAAGCTTCACCTATGCGAACCCAGTCATGAACGAGCGGGATCGAGCGCATCTTCCGGGGGAACTGCGGGACCGTCGGTGCGGGTATCCGTGAATGGCCGAGCTGGGAGAAAGTGCGTCCACCGACATTGGCGGACGTGCAGGCACCCGAGGCTGTTGGAGTCCTACCGCGAGCGCCGTCGGTGGCTGACCTTGATCCGATGCGTGCTCGGGGGGCGTTCGTTTCTGCAACGTTCGGGATACATCACACCTTGACTCCAGTCAGGGCGTTTATGTCCTTACGGGCCGCTCTTGTGTAAGACATAGGCCTTCACTACTGTGGGCCAGCAAGCGCTTTCCGGGCGGCGTGGCAGATTCGGCGGCTGCCCTCGGGAGCCGTGCGTCCAGAAAGGACACTTTTTATGAAACGATTCAAAATCGCTATGGCGGCTGTCGCGAGCGCGGCGCTGCTGCTCGCCGGTTGCGGCGGCGAACCCGAGGGGCCGAGCTCCGACTTCGATCCGAACGCACCGGTCACCCTCGATCTCGCGTTCTGGGGCAACGACACCCGGGCCGGCTTCTACAAGAACGCGATCGCGAAGTTCAACGAGAAGTACCCGAACATCACCGTCAACTCCACCTTCCTGCCCTTCCCGGAGTTCTGGGAGAAGCGCCAGATCGAGGCCGCAGGCCGTGACCTGCCCGACGTGATGCAGTTCGACTACGCGTACCTGCGCCAGTACTCGCAGAACAAACTCCTGCTCGACCTGAAGCCCTACCTGGGCAAGTACATCAAGACCGACGGGTTCGCCGAGTCGACGCTGGGCATCGGCGTCGTCAACGGCGTGACGACCGCGCTGCCGATCGGCACCAACGCGTGGGCGATGTTCACCAACACCGCTCTGATCAGCAAGTCCGGTGCCGGTGCGTACACGGGCGGTACGTCGTGGGACGAGTACGCGACGTGGATGGGCTCGGTGACGAAGGCCGGCGGCGGTTCGGTCTGGGGCGGCACCGACCCGACCGGACGCATCCAGAACTTCGAGATCTCCCTGCGGGCCAACGGCAAGAACCTGTTCGACGACGCGGGCGCGCCGCAGTTCACCAAGGCGGACCTGGCCGACTTCTGGGGCAAGGGCGCGCAGGTGCGGGGCACCGGCGCGACGATCCCGACCAAGCGCCTGCTCGAGGTGGCGCCCAAGTCCGGCTTCGGCGCCGGTCTGACGACAAGCGAACTGACCTGGGACAACTTCGGTGCCGGCTATGCCGGTGACCTCGGTGCCGCCGCGAGCGGTCTGGCGCTGACCGCCCCGCCCGTGACCAAGGCCGGCGCGAAGGACCTGTACCTCAAGCCGTCGATGCTGCACGCCATCGCGGCCAACAGCGAGCACCCGGAGGCGTCGGCGCTGCTGGTCGACTTCCTGGTCAACAGCCAGGAGGCGGGTGCCGTGTTCGGCACCAACCGGGGGCTGCCGGCGTCCTCGACGCACCTGGCCGGGGTCAAGCTCGACCCGCTCTCCCAGAAGATCCTCGACTACGAGACCTCGATCAAGGAGCGTCTGGGCCAGGCGCCGCCGGTTCCCGTGGTGGGCTACGGCTCCATCGAGGAGAAGTTCCGGCAGCTGGGCGAGGAGCTCGGCCTGGGCACGGTCACCGTCGAGCAGGCGGTGGACCAGTTCTTCAGCGAGATGGACACGATCCTCAAGAAGTAGGCGGGTGGCTCTGATCGCGCGCCCACGTCGGACCTGAACGAGCGGAGAACATGGTGACAGTCCCTACTTCTGCGGGGACGCCGACGGCGCGTGGCTCCGGCCGCACGACAGATCGTCGTGCGGCCGCAGCGCCCCACGCGCAGCAGCCGCTCGAGCCGGGGCGCCGCACCTCCGGGGGCGCTGCTGCGGCGGCACGGCGCGAAACGATCGCCGGGTACGGATTCCTGGCTCCGTGGCTCGTGGGGTTCTTCGGCCTCACCGTCGGGCCGATGGCCGTCTCGCTGTACCTGGCGTTCACCCGGTACGACATCTTCACCCCGCCGGAGTGGGTCGGGTTCGGCAACTTCGTACGGATGTTCACCGACGATCCGGTCTTCCTGCGTTCGGCGAAGGTGACCCTCGAGTACGTGCTCATCGGCACGCCGGTCAAGCTGGCCGCGGCGTTGGCGATCGCGCTGCTGCTCAACTCGATCACCCGCGGCTCGGGGTTCTTCCGATCGGCGTTCTACACCCCCAGCCTCATCGGGGCCAGCGTCTCGGTCGCGATCGTGTGGCGGGCGATGTTCGCCGGCGACGGCCCGGTCGACAGCTCGCTGCAGGTTCTGGGTATCGAGCTGGGCGGCTGGGTCGGTGACGTCGACCTGGCCATACCGATGATGATCATCCTGGTGGTCTGGCAGTTCGGCGCCCCGATGGTCATCTTCCTGGCCGGGCTCAAGCAGGTCCCCACCGAGCTGTACGAGGCGGCGCAGGTGGACGGCGCCGGCCCGGTCCACCGGTTCTGGAAGGTGACCGTGCCGATGCTGTCGCCGGTCATCTTCTTCAACCTGCTGCTGGAGACCATCCACGCCTTCCAGGTGTTCGGGTCGGCGTTCATCATCTCCAACGGCTCGGGCGCCCCGGGCGGCCAGCTCAACTTCATCACGATCTACATGTACAAGCGCGGCTTCGCCGACATGCAGATGGGCTACGCGGCGGCGATCGCCTGGATCGTCCTGGTCGTCGTCGCGATCATCGCAGCGATCATGTTCCGGACCGCCCGGTCGTGGGTGTACTACGCGGGAGACAATCGGTGACCACCGTCGAGCACGTCCAGCCCGGACACGAGACCGCCGAGATCACGGCACCTGACGCCGGTCCGGTGCGGCGCCGCGGGCGCCGCCGCGGCCTGGCGAGCACGATCGTGTGGTATCTGCTGCTGCTCGTGCTGGCCGCAGTCGTGCTCTACCCCCTGGTCTGGCTGTTCTTCGCCACGCTCAAGCCGTCGAGTGAGTTCGGCCGCAACAGCGGTCTGCTGCCGTGGGCGCCGACGCTGGACAACTACGCCCGGGTCTGGGACGGCATCGCGGGCATCCCGCTGTGGCGCTACGCTCTCAACTCGCTGATCGTGGCGTCCCTGGCCGTGGTCGGTACGCTGGGCTCCAGCGCGCTGGCCGGATACGCCTTCGCCCGCGTGGCGTTCAAGGGCTCCGGGATCTTCTTCGCCGCGATGATCGGAACGCTGCTCCTGCCGTTCCACGTGATCATCATCCCGCAGTACATCATCTTCAACCAGCTGGACCTGCTGGACACCTACGTCCCGCTGCTGATCGGCAAGTTCCTCGGCACGGAGGCGTTCTTCGTGTTCCTCATGGTGCAGTTCATCCGCAACATCCCGCGGGAACTGGACGAGGCGGCCCGCATCGACGGCGCCGGACACCTTCGCATCTTCTGGTCGATCATCGTGCCGCTGCTGCGACCGGCGCTGGTCACGGGCGGGATCTTCAGCTTCATCTGGACCTGGAACGACTTCCTCGGGCCGCTGATCTACCTCACCTCACCGGAGAACTACACCCTGCCGATCGCGCTGCGCCTCTACAACGACGCGACCAGCACCTCCGACTACGGCGCCACCGTCGCCGCGTCCCTGCTGTCCCTGATCCCGGTGCTGCTCTTCTTCCTGATCTTCCAGCGGATGCTGATCCGGGGCGTCGCCACCCAAGGCCTGAAGGGATGAAAGCCAGGCTTTCGACCGGTGAGGGCTTCGCGCTGCTCGGCGAGGTGCTGCTGACGGGCATCGTCGTCGGGCTGCTCGCACTGCCGGTGCTGACGCTGCCCGCTGCGCTGGCCGCCGGCATCGGCCACCTGCGGCGCTACGTCGACGACGAGGGATCCCCTCTCGCCGCGCTATGGCGTGACGCCCGGGCGGCCGCCGCAGGTGGTGCGGTGCTCGCGCTGGCAGCGCTGTTCGCAGCCACCGCAGCCGTGCTCGCGATCGGACTCGCGGGCGCCGACCCGACACCGGCGGGCGCTGTGATGGCGGTCGTCGGCTGGCTCGCCCTCGGCGTCATCGCGACCGCCGTCGTGATGGCGGCCGGAGCGTGGACCCGCGACGGCGGATGGCGGTCCGCAGTCCGCGGGCTGCGCGACCAACTGGACGCCGACCTGGCGGCGGCCCTGCACATATTCGTCGCAGTAGCCCTCACCGCAGTGCTGACCTGGCAGTACCTGCCGCTGCTCGTCCCGTCGCTCGGCGTGGTCGCGTTCGCGGTCGTCGCCGTGCAGCACCGCTCGCGCGGACGCGTGCCGTGACCGCGGCACGTGACCGGCGCCGGGCGCTCGGCGGGGTGCTCTACGGCGCCGACTACAACCCCGAGCAGTGGCCGGCCGACGTCTGGCCCGAGGACGTCGCCCTCATGCGACAGGCAGGCGTGACCTGCGTCAGCGTCGGCATCTTCGCCTGGGCGAGAATCCAGCCGACCGAGCAGAGCTTCGACTTCGCGTGGCTCGACCGGATCCTCGACCTGCTCCATGACGGCGGGATCGGGGTCAACCTCGCCACCGCGACCGCGTCGCCTCCACCGTGGGTCAGCAACCGCTACCCCGAGATCCTGCCGAGCGACGAGAACGGCGCGCGCTTCTGGCCGGGCAGCCGGCAGCACTTCGCGCCGTCGTCACCGCGCTACCGCCAACTCGCCGGGCGGCTGGTGCGCCGGATCGCCGAGCGGTACGCCGACCACCCGGCCGTGGTCCTGTGGCATGTGGGCAACGAGTTCGGCTGCCACCTGCCGATGGACTTCTCCGACGCCGCCCGCGACGCGTTCCGGGACTGGCTGCGCGACGCGTACGACGGCATCGACGCGCTCAACGACGCCTGGGGCACCGACTTCTGGTCCCAGCGCTACCACGACTTCGACGAGGTCTTCCCGCCGCGTAAGGCGCCGTACAGCCGCAACCCGGCGGCGATGCTGGACTTCCGCCGGTTCACCTCCGACATGTGGCTGCAGTGCTACCTGGCGGAGCGGCGCATCCTCCGTGACGCCGGGGCCGGCCAGCCGATCACCACGAACCTCATGGGGCCGTTCAAACCCGCCGACTACGCCCGGTGGGCGCCGCACCTCGACGTGATCGCCGACGACTGCTACCCGGATCCGGCCGACCCGCACGCGGTGCGTCACGCGGCATTCCAGCGCGACCTGATGCGCAGCCTCAAGCCGGGCGTGCCGTGGCTGCTCATGGAGCAGGCGGCCGATGCCGTCAGCTGGCGGCCGTTCAACCTGGGCAAGCGCCCCGGCCGGCTGGCCGCGGAGACCGCCCAGTGCATCGGCCGCGGCGCCGACGGCATCATGTTCTTCCAGTGGCGGCAGTCCCGCGCGGGCAGCGAGAAGTTCCACTCCGCGATGCTGCCGCACGCGGGCACCGGCACCCGGACGTGGCGCGACGTCGTGACACTGGGCGAGACCATCGCCGCCCTGCCCGCGTTGCCGCCACCCGGGCGCGACGCGCGGGTGGCACTGGTCTTCGACTGGGAGAACTGGTGGGCCGTCGAGGAACGGGACCACCCGACCACGCTGGACTACCTGGAGCTGGTCCGCCGCTGGTACCGGGCACTGCACCGCCGGCATCTGATGGTCGACATCGTCGCCGCCGAACGCGTCGACGACGGCTACGACCTGGTGATCGCGCCCCAGCTGTACCTGCTGCGGGAGGCCGGCGCGGCCACGCTGGCGTCGTTCGTCGAAGGGGGCGGAACACTGCTGGTGACCCCCTTCTCCGACATCGTCGACGAGCACGACCGGTTCCGTCCCGGCGGCTTCCTCACCCAGCTCGGCCCACTGCTCGGCATCCGCCTGACCGACTTCGGCGTGCTCGTCCCGCCCGGCGGCGTCGGCGTGGGGGAGCGGACGGCACCGTTCACCGACGCGCGCGGCACCGCGGTGGGCACACTGCTGGCCGAGGAGATCCACGCCGTCGACGCCGAGGTGGTGGCTGTGTTCGGCACCGGGGCGCCGGCCATGACCAGCCGCACGGTGGGCACCGGCCGCGCGCTGTACCTGGCGACGATCCCCGACGAGCAGGGTACGCAGCACCTGGTGGACGGACTGATCGAGCTGACCGGGGTCCGGCCGGTCGTCGAGGGCCTGCCGCCTTTCGTCGAGGCGGCCCGGCGGGGCGACCTGGTCACACTCGTCAACCACGGCGAGCGATCCGTGACGATCGCCGTCGGCGGCACCGACGTGCTCGCCCACGCCGAGGTCCGACACGTCGTTCTGGAGCCCGACGGCTTCGCCTTTCTGCATGTGCCCACCTCAGAGGAGTCACCGTGATCACCGTTGGGGAAGGTGCCCGGACCCACCGTATCGACCGGCGGATCTACGGCCAGTTCGCCGAGCACCTGGGTCGGTGCATCTACGAGGGACTCTGGGTCGGCGAGGGCTCGCCGATCGCCAACCGCAACGGCATCCGGTCCGACGTGGTGGCGGCGCTGCGTGCCATCAAGGTCCCACTCGTGCGGTGGCCGGGAGGCTGCTTCGCCGACGAGTACCACTGGCAACGCGGCATCGGGCCGCGGTCCGAGCGTGCCACGATGATCAACTCGCACTGGGGTGGGGTCGTCGAGTCCAACGCCTTCGGCACCCACGAGTACTTCGAGCTGCTCCACCAGCTCGACGCCGAGGCCTACATCACGGGCAACGTCGGCAGCGGCAGCGTCGCCGAGATGCGGGACTGGGTCGAGTACATCACGCTCGACGGCACCTCCCCGATGGCCGACCTGCGCAAGCGGCACGGGCGCGAGCAGCCGTGGCGGCTGCCCTACTTCGGCGTCGGCAACGAGAACTGGGGCTGCGGCGGGCACATGACACCACTGCACTACGCCAACCACTACCGGCAGTACCAGACCTATGTGCGCCGGTACGGCGAGCACCCGATCTACAAGATCGCGTGTGGGCCGAACAACGACGACTACGAGTGGACCGAGGTGCTGATGGCGACCGCCGGCTCGCTCATGGACGGGCTGAGCCTGCACTACTACACGATCCCGAGCGGCGACTGGGAGGCCAAGGGATCGGCGACCGACTTCGGCGAGCGCGAATGGTATGACACCATCGACCGCACCAGGAAGATGGCGACCCTGCTCGAACGCCACTCGGCCATCATGGACCGGCACGACCCGGCCAAGCGCGTAGGTCTGATCGTCGACGAGTGGGGGACCTGGTACGACCCGACCCCCGGCACGAATCCCGGGTTCCTGCACCAGCAGAACACGATCCGCGACGCCGTGGTCGCGGCGCTGAACTTCAACATGTTCCACCGGCACGCCGACCGGGTCCGGATGACGAACATCGCCCAGATGGTCAACGTCTTGCAGGCGATGCTGCTCACCGACGGCCCCGACATGATCAGAACACCGACGTATTGGGCGTTCGATCTGTACACCGACCACCACGACGCATGGTTCGTCGACGCCCGACCCGCGCCGGGCGACGCGCCCGGCACGATCGGCGCACACGGCGACTACACGGTCTCGTGGAAAGACGACGCGCACACCATCTCCGTGACCAACGCGGGCCTGGACGCCGACATCGCGGCCGACGTCGAGCTGCCCGGCCGCGTCGCGACCGTGCACCGCGCCCGGATCCTGACCGGCCAGAGCGCTGCCAGCCACAACACGTTCGACGCTCCGGACACGGTGCAGCCCGCCGACTTCGAGGAATACCAGATCGAGGGATCGCGGCTGCGCTTCACCGTGCCCCCGCGGAGCATCGTCACGATGCGGGTCGCCTAACGTGCCGCCGACCGTCACCGAATCACCTGGAGGAGGAACCGGCGTGCGGAGATTCGACGTCGCGATCGTCGGCACCGGCGCCGTCGCCGCGCTTCACGCCGAGGCGCTGAGCGGGCTCGCCGGCCGCGCCCGGGTCGTCGCGGCAGTCGACGTCGACGAGCAACGCCGGACGCAGTTCGGGACACGCTTCGGCGTCCGGCGGCTGCACCGTGACCTCGACGAGCTGCTCGCCGCCGGGCCACCCGACATCGTCGTCCTGTGTACCCCGCCCGGCCTGCACGCCGAGCAGGCCATCACGTGCCTGGACCGCGGGATCACCGTGCTGTGCGAGAAGCCGCCGGCGTTGAGCCTCGCCGAACTCGACCGCATCACCGCGCACACGGCGGCCGACGGCCCCTACTTCGCGACGGTGTTCCAGCAGCGCTTCGGCAGCGGCGGGCTCGCACTGGCCGGCCTGTGCCGCGACGGCGGATTCGGCAGACCGACCGCCGCCGTCTGCGACACCCTCTGGCACCGCCCCGACGAATACTTCGCGCTGCCGTGGCGCGGCCGGTGGGAGACCGAGGGCGGCGGACCGACCATGGGACACGGCATCCACCAGATGGACCTGATGCTCGCCGTCCTCGGGCCGTGGTCCGAGGTGGTCGCGATCGCGGCCCGCCAGGCCCGGCCGACGGCGACCGAGGACCTCTCCTGCGCGCTCGTCACCTTCGAGAACGGGACGATCGCCACCGTCGCCAACAGCCTGGTGTCGCCCCGCCAGACCAGCTACCTGCGCTTCGACTTCACGCAGGCGACCGCCGAACTGACCCACCTGTACGGCTACCGCGACGCCGACTGGGCGGTGACCGGCGCCCCGGGCCACGAGGAGCGGGTCGGCACGCTGTGGACGTCCCGGCTCACCGGCGTCGACAGCGGCCATGCCGCGCAGTTCCGGCACGTTCTCGACGCGCTTGAGGCGTCCGTGCCACCGCCGGTCACCCCGGCGGACGCGCGGTCGACCATGGAACTCGTCGCCGCCGTCTACGCGTCCGCGTTCACCGGCCGCAGGGTGCGGCGCGGTGAGATCGGCCCCGGGTCGCCGTTCTACGAGCGGATGGCCGGCACCGGCGCGCCATGGCCCGCCCCGGCCGAAGCCGTCACGGGGCCAGGCCCAGTTGCCGGTCCAGGTTGAACACCTCAGGCAGGACCTGCATGGCATGGTCGGGCCGACCGGACTCGAAGAACTCCGCCATCTCGGCCTGCCAGCGGGCGTTCACGTCGGTCGCCTCCATCGCGGCCTGTGCCGCGGCGAAGTCGTCGGTCAGCAGCACGCCTACCAGCAGCCCGTCGTCGCGGAGGAACAGCGAATAGTCGTGCCAGCCCGCGTCGCGCAGCGCGTCGAGCATCTCCCGCCACACGGGGGAGTGGCGGCGCCGGTACTCCTCAAGGCGATCGGGCTTGACCTGGAGCGTGAAGCAGATCCGGTGCATGGCATACCTCGTGGTGGGGTCTGGAGACGACATGAAACGTACTGACTCGTCGTCGCGGGCCGGCCCCGGTTTTCCGAGACCGGCCCGCGACGACGTCAACAGGGTCAGGACAGCATGCGAAGGACAGTGCCGGCCTGGTACGTGAGCGCCGTTCGGGCTGTCGCCGAGACTCCTCGCCCACCCAGGTGCTGCACGAAGCGCCGTAGCGCGCCGGCCGCCGCATCGGCACGGCCATCCCTGGCATGGCGGTCCGCCTGGGCCAGCAACGCGCTGAGCCCGTGCGCCTCACGCGCGGTCACGTCCCCGCTCGCCACGTATCCCTGCAGGGTGTCGCGCAGGGCGTCCACGCTGCCCGGAGCCCAGTGATCGGGCACCGGCACGCGCGCCCAGTCGACGTCCGAGCCGAGATAGAAGCTCGGGTACGCAGGCTGGTTGTAGGACGTCTGCTGCCGGGCCACGTCGGCCCGGTACTGCGGGTCGTGCATCAAGGTGAACATCTTGCGGTCGGTCACCTCGGTGCTCAGGTGGATCCGCAGCGCGGTGCTGTCCGCCGTGCGCAGGAGCAGCTCCTCACGCCAGTCGCCGAAGACGTCCGCGACCAGCGCGGGATTGCCCTTGGTGCCGTTGTTGGCCAGGGTGCCTTCGGCGCTGAGCAGACGGCCGCGCCGCCAGTCGTCGACCGTCGGCGTCTGCAGGACCGTGGTGGCCGTGCCGTTGACGACCTGGGTGGTCATGTCGGCCGCCCAGCGGATACTCATGTTCGTGCCGGGCGTGGTGGGCGCCAGCAGGTCGCCGTGCGCTGAGAACAGGCCGATGCCCAGGTCGGCGGCGTTGGGCGGCATGGCGGGCCATACCTCCAGGCCGGGCACCGCGGGGTCGACGTCGCCGACCATGCCCCGCCCCGTGTCCCGGCCGGTGTAATCCCCGAAGATCACTTCACCGGTGCGGGCGTCACGCAGCGTGTGTCCGTACGGGGCGAAGGTTCCGCCCTCGTGGACCATGTAGGTCTCGAGTCCCGGCCGGTTCGGGTCGATGTCGGTCACGTGCAGCGCGTCGCCGTGGCCCAGGCGCACCACCGCGCCCGGGTCGGCGCTGCCCGGCGGCAGCGGCGCGAACGAGCTGTAGAGCAGGCTGCCGTCGTCGTCGATGGTCGCCCCACCGTAGACGATCTCCTGCTTGCCGTCGGCGTCCACATCGGCGACGCTGAGCGAATGCGCTCCCTGCGTGGTCAGCGTGGCGAACTCGGGATCGGTGCCGTCCCGGCCGTGCGGGGAGTCGTTGAACGGGTTGCTCATCGGCACCCAGCCGCTGTCGACGTACCAGTCCTCGGTCAGGCGCTTGCCGTTCCAGTGGTAGGCGACCAGGGTGGTGCGGGTGTAGTAGCCGCGGGCGAACACGGCCGAGGGACGCCTGCCGTCCAGATACGCCACCGTCGCCAGGAACCGGTCCACGCGGTTGGCGGGCTCGATGCGCGCCATCGCGTAGTCGCCCCACCGCAGGCCGTCGTCGTGACGGCCGGGCTTGTACCGGATCGTCTCCAGCTCGCGGCCCGTGGCACCGTCGAACACGGTCAGGTATTCGGGGCCGTCCACGATGAAGCCCTGGAACGCCCGCAGAACGTTGCGGGTGCTCCGAGCGGGGGCGTACACGTCGATGAAGTGGTCGGCGAGCGCTCGTGCGTCCGCTGCGGACAGCGGGTAGCTGTACGCGGGCGCAATGCCGAAGGCCTGCTCCAGGGTCGCCGGCCACTTGCCCGCCACCACCTCGGGGTTCTTGTGCCAGCCGAGGAACATGTCGACCACGTGGTCGTAGTAGCCGGCGGCGCTGAGGCGGTAGTCGTCGTCGTGCGAGTACCCGGCCGCGCGGTCCTGGCGGGGCATGGTGATGTACCGCTCGGAGGCGACGCTGCCGTCCGGCCGGTACCGGATGACCTTCGTGCCCGGCGCGGTCTTGAGCATCGTCTCGGCCCGGCCGTCGCCGTCGAAGTCGTAGACCAGGAACTGGGCGTAGTGGGCTCCGGCGCGGACGTTGACGCCGAGGTCGATCCGGTGGAGCAGCGTGCCGTCGAGGGTGTAGGTGTCGATGTAGACGGGGCCGGTGTAGCCCACCTGGGAGACGTCCTTGGAGTTCGACGGGTCCCACTTGACGACGTACTCGTACTGCCCGTCGCCGTCGACATCGCCGACGCTGACGTCGTTGACCGAGTAGGTGTACGCCTCGCCGCTCGGGGTGACGCCGTCGGCCGGCTTGCGCAGGGGCAGGTCGTGGTAGCCGCTCGACCAGGGCGAGACCGCATCGCTGAGATCGACTTCGGCGTCGCCGACGACGGCGGCGACCCGGTACGTCGATCCGGCCGTGGCGTCCCGGTCGAGGTAGTTGGTGCTGTCGGTGACCGTCGCGATCCGCTGCCCGTCCCGGTACACGTGGAAGGCGGGGCCGGTGAGGCCGGTGTCCGTGTGGCCGGCGACCTCGTGTCCGCGCAAGCGCCAGCTCAGGAACGTGCCGTCGGTGGTGGCAGCGGCGACCAGGCCGCGGTCGAGGCGTTCGAGTTGGACGGCGGGGATGCCGTGATGCGGTTCGCGGTCGCCGGCGGACGCGGCCGGCCCGGTGAGGATCATTGTTGCCGTGCAGGTGACGGCGATGACGGCGTACGGGATGGTGCGGGGTCGGGTCCGAGGACTCATGCGTGATCTCCTCGTCGAGGTGGCGCTTCCGTTGCCGTGGGGACGTGTGGTGCGCTGGCCGGAAAGCGCTTTCAGGGTCTGAAACGTTACAACTATCGATCATCTTGAGTGCGATGTCAAGCGCCGGGCGCGCCACATTGCGGCTGCGGTTTGCCCCGTGTTCTGCCGCCTCTTCGGGTGCTGCTCGGATCGACTGCGCGGCCGAGGACGCGGAGATCTCCGCCTGGGTCATGCCGGCGTTCCGCAACGCAACAGCTCCCTGGCCGGTCGATGGCAACGGGCGACTCGCCATGGTCGGTCCGGCAAGAACCGTTGCTCTGTTGCGGCCTCGGCCCCTTCCGGTAGCGTGCGAAGTGACATCGATGAATGTTCAACAAATTGATCTGCGCTAGATCGGAGAACCTGCATGAACAAACACAGGCGTGTCTCTCTCGCCGTGGCAGCGATGGGATTGCTTGCCGCGCTGAGTGTGGTCAGCCCGGCCGGCGCGGCGGGAATCGCCACCGGACAGACCCTTGGCGTCGGCGACAGTCGATGTACCGACCGTGTCCAGTCCGACAGCGGGGCGAGGTTGACCGGGTTCTTCGCCAACGGCACCGGCGAATGGACAGCGCTGCGGTCCGCTACCGTGGGTGGTCCGGAGACCGTGGTCTTCCGGGCTCCCGCGGGTTCGCCGAGCGGGACACAGACGCCGATCGACCAGACGATCGCGCCAACGGCGTCCGGCACCTTCTTCTACCGGGCGTGCGTCAGTGTCGACCGGATCATGAAGGTCAGCGTTTTCAGCGTGACCCACTACCAGATCTCGCTCACCTCGACCGGCCCCAACGTGGTGACCGATATCGGCCCGGAGACCGCCGCGTTGTCACTGAATGCCCAGGCCTGCGGAGACCGCACCCCCGTGTCGTCCGGTGACACGATTCGGCTCGTCGGCACCGGAACCGGCCGGACCGGCTGGATCATCTCCGTCACCGGCTCCACCAACAACTATGAAGGCAACTGGGCGGTCCTGTACACCGCCACCGACGGTGGAATCGATCAGACCTTCGTCCTGGATCCGGAGATCACCGAAGTGACGGCCTGCGCGGGCGGCGGTGTCACCGGAAGCAGGGACTCGGTGTCGTTCGAACTGTCCATCATCAGCTGACTGCGGCCCGGCATGTGGCAGCGCGTCCGCCGCGGACGCGCTGCCACATGCCGGGCGACGAGGACGTCTGAGGACCGTTCCGGGTCACTCCCGGTGTGGCGAGGGCGGCCGGTCTGCGTCGTGGTCCGGCTGGGCCTGCGCGACGGGTGCGGAGCGACCCGTCGGCAGGGCGAACAGCTGCATCATCAGGGCGACAGCCGGAGCGCCGATCGAGGTGAGGGTTGCGAAGGTGAAGTAGCCGAGGGTGATCGGTTTGTCGGGATCGAATTTCGTCGTCTGAATGGCGATCACGCCGGCGACCATCACGCCCAGAACGTAGATGTAGGCGGTCGCCAGCACCGTGATCTCCGACGTCTCCGTGCGCGGGCGCCTGATGTACTGGTGCACCAGCGACCGCAGCAGCAGCAGGACCGTGATGCCTTCAAGGATCGGCAGGTAGTAGTAGTTGATGATCGTCGGGAGCCACCCTGGCAGCTGCTCAGAGAGTTCGCTGCCGACGTCGTCGACGTAACCGCCGACCGTGGTCGACAGGTAGAAGATCACGATGAAGCCGACGAAGTACGTCGCGAACAACGTCGCCCGGGTGGCGCGCCGCGATTCGTGATCGTACTGGTCGATGAGCCAGCACAACCCGCCGAACATGCTCAGCACACCGAGTCCCAGCAGGCCGCCGGCGGACAGGAGCAGGGTCCGGCCGCGCATGCAGACGGTGTCGCCGGAAGCGACACCGAACAGGAAACTGGCCATCAGCAGTGCGAGGAACGACCCGACCAGCAGGACCAGCGCCTCGGTGCGCCGGCCCGGCTCGACGCCGCTCGGCAGACGAGAGGGCTGGGGCTGCACGCTGATCAGGACGATCATCCCGGCGAACACCAGACCCGCCAGTACGCCGGCCAGCTGCGAGTTCAGCGGCGCCGTCGTCAGCGGATTCCAGTCGTAGGTGCAGGCCTCTGCCATCTGAGCCGTTACCGATTCCATAGTTGGTCGATCACATCGTCCCGATTCGGCTTCTTACGCTAGCGCCGGGCATCCGGGGCTGATCGGGGTTTGCCCCGACACGCCGGTCGCGTGCCGTCGAGCGGCATCTCGACGGCACCCGACCGGTCCCGCCTACGCGGGCGGGCAGTCCGTGACGAACATGTGCCTGTCGCTGTCGGCCATGTGGCGGGCGACACGAGACACCGGTCCGCCGGCAGCGCGTACAGCTTCCTTCGACAGTGCCCGGCGACCGCCCGGAGCGTGCTCAGCCGCGGTAGGTCTCCAGCAGCCGCAGCCAGACTTCGCCAAAGGTGGGGAAGGCGGTAGTGGTCGCAGCCGGCCGCCTCGTGAGCCGGCTCGGTTCGTGGCCGGGCTGTCGAGGCTTCTGGCGCGGTGGCCGTCGATCCCGTCAGCTTCCGGAGACACGCTGCGGGTAGCGGGTGCCGAGGTCCGCGGCCAGGGCGGCTTTGGCCTGCACACTGGCGTCGTCGACGAGTACCTCGTGCTGGTCGGCTTCGATGCCGTCGAGCGCGGCGCGCACGACGTCGGCGGGGTCGTTCTTGGCGATGTCGTGGCCGGCCATCATGTCCGTGTCGGTGGATCCCAGGTGCAGGCCCGTCACCAGCGTGCCCTGGCCCGCGAGTTCCATCCGGATGCCGTTGGTGAGACTCCACTGCGCTGCTTTGGCCGCGCCGTAGGCGTTGGCGCCGTCGTAGGCCAGCCACGACATCGCCGACAGCACGTTGAGGATCGCCCCACCGCTGTTGGCGGCCAAGACAGGGGCGAACGCCCGGACCATCGTGAGCGTGCCGTAGAAGTGCGTATCCATCTCCAGCCGGATCTGCTCGAGCGCTCCGGTGACAAGGTTCTGGGAAGTGAAGACGCCGGCATTGTTGATCAGAAGTGTGACGTCCGTGGCGGTCGCGGCCGCGGCGGCGACCGACGCGGCGTCCGTGATGTCCAGACGCAGCACCTGGACACCCGGCAGGTCGACGAGAGCGGGGTTGCGTGCTGTCGCGTAGACCTTGGTCGCTCCCCGCTCCAGCAGCTGTTGGGCGAAGTGCCGGCCGATGCCACGGTTGGCCCCGGTGACGAGTGCGACGGAACCCGAAATCTTCATGGATACCTCCTGGTAGATCGAGGTTGCGAGCCGTTCGGGAGCTACGCTAAGACCTGACGCTGACGTCAGAGACAAGACAAGTGACCCGGTTCACGAGGAGCTGGCGCGGATGCGCATCGGCGAGCTCGCCACCAAAGCGGGCGTGAGCGTACGGGCGCTGCGGTACTACGAGGAGCAGAATCTCCTTGCCGCAGTACGCAGTCCCAGCGGCCAGCGCTGTTACCCGGACAGCGCGCTCGACCGGGTCCAATGGATCCGGCAGTTGTATGCCGCAGGGCTGTCCAGCAAGAAGATCGTGGAGCTGCTGCCGTGCCTCGACACGGGCGTCAGCACACGGGCCACCGTCACCCTGCTGGCAGCCGAACGAGATCGCATCCAGGCCCAGATCGCCAGCCTGGTGGACATGCGTGACAAACTCGACACCCTCATCGCGGCGGCACGAACCGGGGCAGGTGATCCCGGAGCAGGAGGAGGACCAGGCCGCCGCGCGGGCGATCGACAGGCTTGAGCAGTTCCGGGCCGCGGCGATCCGCTACGCCGAGCGAGAGGTCAGATACCAGGCCACCGTCGACGTCGCCATGTTGAAGATCCGGCTACGCGATCCGGCATGCCTAATCCCTGATCCAGACGAATATGTCCCAGCCGAATCCGCTGAGGGCGATGGCCGGCACGACAACGCTGACCGCCGTGGCGGTCAGGGACAGCCACCGGCCACGGTCCTCGCCGGTCAATGCATGAACAAGCGATCCGGCGGCGAGGACAGCACCGAGCACCCAGCCGTGCAGCATCACGTACAGCTGCGACGGCATGAACAGCCAGGTGAAGGGGTTGAGCAGGGAGGACCCGAAGGGCACGAGATCCTTGGGATCGTGCATCTCGTGCGTGAGCTCATAGTGACCGAGTCCCAAACGGATCCGGCTGACGGCGTACAGCACCAGCACGAGAGCATAGAGAACTCCGAGTCCCCACTGCGCGATCGCCAGGCTGGTGCGCACGCGGGGCGCACCGGCCAGCCGGATCACCGACGCCGTGCTTCCTGAAGCGAGCACTGCTGCTCCCTTTCTGGTGGTAGCCGCAAAGTCGAAAGGCAGCTGCTGCGGTTCCGAGAGCGAGTCGCAGCAGCTTATCCGATTTACGGCAGACACCGCCTCAGGCAACGCGTAGACGATCAGCCCGGCAGGTTCCTCACGAGGCGATCAGGTCGTCGATCTGGTTGATCGCGGTCGAGGAGCCCTCGACGATGCCCATGTCGAGGACTTGCTGCAGCTGCTCGGCGGACTCGTAGGTGCTCACGTACGTCGCGCGGGTGCCGCCGCCGTGCGCGGCAAAGGTGTAGACGTTCTTGGAGACGGGCAGCTTCGGGTTCGGGTTGAAGTCAAGGTCGGCGAAGCCGTCGTCGAAGGACAGGCTTCCCGGCTCGTCGACGGCGGTGACGAGCCAGTAGCCGGCGTGGTTGCATGTTGTCAAGGTTGCGGGACACGCCCCGCCGGGCCGTCACGGGTTGCGCCGGTATTGTGCCGCCGAGCCCTTCGACGCCGGGTCCTCGTACGCCCCGGCCCGGCCGCGGTCGACGTGCCAGCTGGTGAGGGTGCTGACGGCGGCGTTCGGGCTGGCGCGGTCGCTGACCACCCGTAACCGGGTCGTCCACCGCTGCGGCGTCACCTCGTACAGGTCGTATCCGTACCGGTTGCCCTCGAAATACTGCAGGTGCGGGTTGGCCTGGCCGAGCCGCGGGCCGTTGGTGGCGTTCCAGCTCGCCGAGTACGCCCCCGAGGTGGTCGAGTGCGCCACGAACTCGGTGCCGATGACCGGGGCGGACAGGTTGTCGAAGTCGGGGCGCACGTCCTGCACGAAGGCGCTGTGCCAGTCGCCGGTGATGGTGACGAAGTCGGCGATGCCCTGCTGCTGTGCGTACGTCAGCAGTTCGGTGCGCTCGGCGCGGAAGCCGTCCCACTGGTCGGTGAACAGGTAGCCGCCGTCGGGGTTGCGCTGCTGGCTCAGGAAGATCGAGTTGACCCAGCAGTGCCAGCCGCCGCTGCGCTGGGAGACCCGGTCCTTGACCCACTGCTGCTGCGTCGCGCCCAGGATCGAGCCGCCGGTGACGTTCTGCTCGGTGCGGTACTGCCGCAGGTCGAGGATGACCAGCTCGAGCAGGTCGCCCCACTGCCGGTGGCGGTAGATCCGCGGGTCGGGCAGCGCGGTGTCGGAGCCCTCCAGCCGCAGCGGCAGGTGCTCGTACCAGCCCTGGTAGGCGGCCGAGCGGCGGGCCACGAAGCTCGCCGCGCCGCGCGAGCCGGAGTAGTCGTTGACGACCTCGTGGTCGTCCCAGGTCAGGTAGAACGGGTGCGCGGCGTGCACATCGCGCAGCAGCGGATCGCCCTTGTACAGCGCGTGCAGCCTGCGGTAGTCCGTCAGGGTGTACGCGGTGCCCAGCTCCGAGCCCTCGTACACGTAGTCGCCGAGGTGCACGACGAAGTCGAGGTTGGTGTCGGCGGCGATGTCGCGCATGCCCGGGTACTCGCCGGACTGGTAGTTCTGGCAGTTCAGCGACGCGAACCGGACCAGGTTCACCGAGCCGACGGGTGCGGTCCTGGTGCGCCCGACCCGGCTGTACTGGCCGAGCGCACGGAACCGGTAGTGGTAGCGCTGCCCGGGGGCCAGCCCGTCGACGACGACGTGCAGGCTGTGCCCGAGCAGCACCGAGGCGGCGACCGAACCGGACGCGACCACGCTGGTCATGGCCGCGTCGGTGGCGACGCTCCAGTCGACCTGCACGATGTCGGGCAGCGGCTGCACGTCGGCCAGGGGGTCCGGGGCCAGCCGGGTCCACAGCACGACGCTGGTCGGCAGCGGGTCGCCGGAGGCGACGCCGAGGGTGAACGGCGCCGGGTCCCAGCTCGCGCCCAGTGCCGCGGCGGCGGCGTAGGCGGCCTGCGGGCCGAGGTCCCGGGCGAGCGGCCAGGCCGCGGACAGCGCGCCCGCGCCGACGGCGGCCTGCAGCAGTTGGCGGCGGTGCAGGGCCATCAGGCTCCTCCGGGCGAGACGCTGAGGGACAGGGAGTCGGCGTAGCCGTCGTTCGAGGTGCCGCCGGAGCGCAAGAACAGCAGCTCGACCTGTGCGGTGCGGCTGCCCACGGGCACGGTGCCGGTCGCGGTGCGCGCCAGCAGCCCGGTGGTGTTGGCGCGCTGCGCGGCGGTGACCGGGCCGAGCACGACGGTGGACAGGGTCTGCCCGGCGGCGTTGCGGAACGCCACGGACAGCTGCGCGGTGTCGTTCTGGTCGGCGTACCCGCCGAGCCAGGCCGCCACGTCGTAGCGGGCGGTGCCCGCGTCGATCGCGGCGGTGCCGGGCAGCGTCACGCTCTGCCCGACGCGGCTGCGCGCGGACGTGCCGCCGCCGAGGAAGTTCGCGCCGCGGTCGGCCGGTCCGGGGCTGGACGCGGTCGGGTAACCGCTGGTGCCGTAGGTGATGACGGCCGTGCCGCCCTCCAGATGGGTCCAGCCGGGAATGGACGCCGTCGTGCCGCCGCTGCCGCCGGGGCCGGCGTCGCCGCCCGGGTTCACCAGAAGGTTCGCCTCGGGCGTGGACAGGGTCAGCCACAGGCTGTCGGCGTAGCCGTCGTTGGAGGTGCCGCCGTCGCGGGTGAACAGCAGCAGCACCCGGGCGGTGCGGCTGCCCGGCGGCACGGTGCCGGTCTGGGCGCGGCGCAGCAGGCCGGTCGTGCTCGCCCGTTCGGTGGCGGTGACCGGGCCGAGCACGACCACGCCGAGTGGGCGGGCCGCGGCGTCGAGGAACTCCACGGACAGGCGTACGCCGTCGTCCTGGCCCGCATATCCGCCCAGCCAGCCGCCGACGTCGAACAGCGCGGTGCCCGCGTCGATCTGCGCCGTCATCGGCAGCGTGAGCTGCTGCGTCAGCCGGGTGCGCGGCGAGTCGCCGCCGCCGAGGAAGTTCGCCCCGCGGTCGGTCGGCCCAGGGCTGGACGCCGTCGGATAACCGCTGCTGCCGTACGCGATGACGGCCGCCGTGCCCTCGATGGTGGTCCACCCGGGGATCACCGGGGTCGGCGTGCCGGCACCGCCGGTGCCGACGTCGGCGCCCGGGTTGGCGATCAGGTTCGCTGTCTTCACCATGCCTCCTGACGGGATCGCCAGCAGCGTGCAGGCGTCCCCTGTCGTGGCGGCGACGCACGCATGGCGACCGCGTGAACGGCGGTGATCGCCGGCCGTAATCGTGCGGTGATCGCGACGGTTCGCCGCGCCTCGCCTGTTCGTGCTCGTCGCCGGTTGCGTTGCGCTGCTGCGGGCGGCCGGTAGTGGGTCCCGCCCGTGCTTTCAGGACTTCTTGCGCTGCGGCTGCGTGGACGTGCCGGACGGGTCCGGCTGCTGCAGCTCCTGCCAGTGCCCGAACATGTGGATCAGCACGGTGAGTTCGGGAACCGCGTTGAGCAGCTGTGAGACGACCGGCTGGCGGGCATCGGTCCAGATCTTCAGGCGGGTCTTTCCGGCCTCGATCCTCGTGACGGCGTGCCATGGCACCAGCGACTCGCGCCCGCGCACCCCCTCGGCGGCCAGCGTGATCGGACCGAAGACCGCGGCACCGGTCTTGCGCAGCTCCTCGACCTTGAGCGGGAGTTTGAGCGCGGAGATTTTCGCGTCGACGAACGACACGATCTCCGGCAGTTCTTTGTACCGTGGCTTGGCCAGGTCGACGACTTCGCCGCTGTTCAGGTCGAGGCGGCACTGCGGCACCTCGGTGTACGCGGTGCCGAGATTGACGACCCTGGTCCAATACCGCAGGTGCGCCACGTCGTGCCAGGTCACCAGCGAGGTCACCGTTCCGCGGGGATCGACGGTCAGCGTCCCGCCGGTGTACAGGTGACGCCACGTGTTGGCCTTGCGCCAGGTGACCAGCCCGCCGATCGCTGCCACCGCGAGCACGCCCAGTCCCATCGCGACGACCGCGCCCGCACCACCCGAGGCGGCCAGCAGAATGCCTCCCAGCGCGGCGAAGCACACGACGATGGCGATGTCGGCGGCCACCGCGGACCGGTAGCGGCCGTGCTGCTCACCCAGGCCGGCTTCGGCCACGGCCTGCTCGATCGAGCGTCCACCCGCACGACTGTCCATGTGCAGATCATGCCGTGCATATGGTCACTCATCAATGGGTGAACGTGTGCCAGGTCTGCGGTGATCCGATCGAGCCGCCCGAACTTCAGTCCGGGACCCTGATCGGGTCGCCGGTGTTGGAGATGAACACGACCAGCAGCTTTGCCGGCTCCGTGCTGCTGGTGTTCTCGGTGAGCACGTGGTGCGCCCCCGGTTCCTCGACCCAGTTCTGGCCCGCGTGGTACGTCTGCACCGGCTGGCCCTCGATCTGGCTGCGCACGGTGCCGTCGAGGACGTACGCGTAGACGAACGCCTGACCGTGGCGGTGCGGGACCGCGCGGGAGCCGGGTGGGAAGTCCACGATCGCCGAGGTGAACGTCTTGCCCGGCACATTCGGGAGTGCCTGTTCGAGCAGGACCGTCACCGTCTCCTCCGGCGGCTCCTGCCAGGTCACGGCGGCGACCGCCACCCGGTCCGCCGGATGTTGCGGCGTGGGCGTCCCGGCGATGACGGCAACCGCCATGCCGACGGCCAGGACGGCACCGGACATACGCATCCCGATCATGACTGTTCCCCTCGGCCGTCGGTGGTCGGATTGATCGGCTTCCCTCCGCCGGGCCGATGGACACTCGCGGTGACGGCCGCCGTCGGGCCCGCCGACCCAAGTGGAATTGTCCTACCTCCGCCCTCCGGAAACACCGCGGACCTGGGATTCGACCGCGGTCCGGCGGCCGTCCGCCCGTCGTAGATCTTGACAGGAGGGCATGTCGACGAGGGGACAGCGATATGATCAACAGCGCTCACCCCCGCGTGCAGTGGGAGGAACGGAGATGAACCCGATTCGGGCAGAAGACATCAAGGGCCTCATGTTCATCAACCCGGAAGGCCTCTACGACCCGCGGCCGAATGCGTACTCGCACCTGGCGGTCTATCCAGCGGGCTGGAGGGTGATCCTCCCCGCCGGACAGGGCGGCGAGACCGCAGACGGGGCGCTGGCGGACGACTTCGCCACCCAGCTCAGGCAGGCCCTGAAGAACACCGAGACGGTACTGGCCGCGGCGGACGCCAAGATGTCCGACGTGGCGAAGTTCAACCTCCTGGTCGTCGACCACAGCAAGGAGAAGTTCACCGCCATCAGGGAGGAGTTCGCCAGGGTATGGGGTGACACGAAGCCGCCGTGGACGTTGATCCCGGTGCCCGCGCTGGCGCTGGAAGGCATGCTCGTCGAGATCGACGTCATCGCCGTCGTACCGCACTAGGCCGGTCCCGGCGATCCCCGCCGTCGCCCGCCCATCCTGCTGGGTGGGCGGGGCGTTGCGGCATCGATCACCGTGATCTACGTTCGACTGCGGACATGACGGACGTACGCATTCAGGTGCTCGGCCCGGCCGGCGCCTGGCGCGGCGGGCAACCGCTGGACGTCGGCCCGGCCGGTCAGCGGGCCGTGTTCGGACTGCTCGCCCTGCACTGCGGTCAGGCGCTGCGCCGTGACGACCTCATCGCCGGCCTGTGGCCCGACCGGCCGCCGCCGCCGAGCGCCGCCAACGTGATCCAGACCTACGTGCTGCGGCTGCGCCGGGTGCTGGAGCCCGACCGGCCGCCCCGGGCCGCGGGCACGGTGCTGCGCAAGGCCGGCGACGGCTACCGGCTGTGCCTGCCGGCCGCCGCCGTGGACCTGCTCCGCTTCCGCGACCATGTCACCGCAGCTACGGCGGCGCAGCAGCAGGGCCGCCACGACGACGCCGCGGCGTCGCTGGCCCAGGCGCTGCGGCAGTGGCAGGGCGCACCGCTTGCGGACATCCCGGTGCTCGCCGACCATCCCAGGCTCGTGGCGCTGGCCGTCGAGCGGCATGAGGCGCTGGCCAGATACGGCGAGCTGACGGTCGCCGCAGGCCGTCCCACCGACGGGCTGCCCGCGTTGGAGGAGGCAGTGGCCGGGCAGCCGTTGAACGAGGCCTGGCACGCCCAGCTGATCATCGCCTACCAGGCTGCGGGACGGCGCGGCCAGGCGTTCGCCGCCTATCACGACATACGCCGACGGCTGGCCGAGGAGCTCGGTGTCGATCCCGGTGCCGAGCTGGCCGCCGCGCACACTTCGCTACTGCACGACACGCAGGTGCCGCCTGGCCTGGCCGTGGTCCCGGCGCAGCTGCCCGCTGACGTCCACGCCTTCACCGGCCGGGCGGGGGAGCTGGCACGACTGGACCGGCTACTGGCCGAACCGGCCGCGGTCCCCGCGGTGGTGGTGTCCGGTGCGCCGGGGGTGGGAAAGACCGCGCTCGCGGTGCACTGGTCCCACCGGATCGCGCCCCGGTTCCCCGACGGACAGCTCTACCTGAATCTGCGCGGATTCGACCCCGGCGGTGTCGCGATGGCACCGGCGGACGCAGTACGCCGAGCCCTCGACGCGCTGGGCGTGCCCGCCGAGCGGCTGCCCGCCACGACGGATGCCCAGGCGGCACAGTACCGCAGCGTGATCGCCGGGCGCCGCATGCTGATCGTGGCTGACAACGCCCGCGACCCGGCACAGGTCCGGCCGCTGCTGCCCGGCACGCCCGGCTGCCTGCTGCTGGTCACCTCGCGCCACCAGCTCGCCGGGCTGGTCGCGGCCGACGGAGCGCACCCGCTGACGCTCGAACCGCTCGCCGCGGACGACGCCCGGCAACTGCTGACGCGGCGGGTCGGCGCCGCGCGGTCGGCCGCCGAGCCCGCCGCCGTGGCCGAGATGCTCGACCGTTGCGGCGGGCTGCCGCTGGCCATCGTGATCCTCGCGGCCCGTGCCGCGCTGAACCGGCACCTGCCGCTGTCGGCCGTCGCCGGGCAGCTGCGCGGCGACGACGGCCGGCTCGACGCGCTCACCACCGGCGATCCGGACACCGACCTGCGGGCCGTGTTCTCGTGGTCCTACCACGCCCTGGCCCCGCCGGCGGCGCGGTTGCTCCGGCTGCTCGGGCTGCATCCAGGGCCGGAGACCACGGTCCCGGCGGCGGCCAGTCTGACCGCTTGGACGCTCACCGAGACACGCCGGCAGCTGGGCGAACTGGTCCGGGCGGGACTGGCCGGCGAGCCCTTGCCGGGCCGGTACCTGCTGCACGACCTCGTGCGTACCTACGCCGCGGAGGTCGCCGCCGGGTCCGAGCCGGCCCCCGGCCGCGACGCCGCCCTGCTGCGGATGCTCGACCACTACCTGCACGCGGCGTACGCCGCCGAGCAGCTCACCCAGCCCCGACCGGACGACCCGCTCGGTTTGGCACCGCCGTCGGCGGGGGCCGCACCGGTGGACCTCGCCGATGCCGAGCAGGCGCTGGCCTGGCTGGACGCCGAGCGGGCCGTCCTGGTCGCCGCCGTCGAGCGGGCCACCGCGGTGTCACCCGGGCGGGCGTGGCGGCTGGCCCGGACGCTGGCGACCTATCTGGACCGTCGTGGCCACTGGGCCGATCTGGCCACGGTACAGCGGCTCGCCGTGTCAGCCGCCCGGCGCGACGGTGCGCCCCGGGCGCAGGCCGTGGCACACCGGTCACTGGCTCGGGCGTACATTCGGCTGCGCCGGATGGACGAGGCGCAGGCCGAGCTGCGGCAGGCAGGCGAGCTCTACCGTGAGGTCGGCGACTTGACGGGGCTGAGCCGGATCGAGCTGGACCTGTCACTGATGTGGGAGCGGCAGGGCGGTCTCCGGCAGGCCCTGGACCATGCCCGACGAGGGCTGGAGATCTTGCGTGCCGCCGGTGACGCGCGTGGTGTGGCTCGCGCCCGCAACGCAGTCGGCTGGTGCCATGCGCTACTGGGCGACCATGCGGCGGCACTGGACCACTGCCGGGCCGCGCTGGCCGGTTTGGCGGAACTCGGCGACCGTAGCGGCGTCGCCTCGACGCTGGACAGCATCGGCTACGCCCACCGTCATCGCGGCGAACACGACCAGGCCGTCGACGCGTTCCGGCAGGCCCTCGACATCTACCGCGAACTCGGCGACGGTCACCTCGAAGGGCTCGTGCTCAGTCATCTCGGCGACGCCCTCGCCGCCGGCGGCGACGGCACGGCCGCGCGTTCGGTGTGGCGTCAGGCGCTGGCCCTGCTCGACCACCTCGATCCGCCGGAGGCGGCGCAGGTCCGGCTGAGGCTGGCCGACGGGCGTGCCGGCACGCGGCGCTGACAGCCAGGCGCCGGTACCTGAGGGCCGCGTCCAGTCGCGGTCCAGTCGCCGTCCAGTCGCCGGTGACAGGATCGGGACTCGACCGGCATCGCCGTGCGGGAGCGACTCCCGGCCGGGCCGCGGCTGTGCATCCCCTCCGGACAGCAGAGGAGAGCATTGATGAAGTCGTTCCTGAGGCGCTCGGCCGCCAGGTCGCTACTGGTGGCGCTGGCCACTGTCGGCGCCCTGGTCCTGCCCGCCGCCGCCACGCCCGCGCAGGCGGCGTGGGGCCCGGCGCAGCCGGTGACCATGCAGATCCGCCACTACTACCCGACCGGTGGCAGCATCCAGATCGGCTGGGTGGAGGGCACCGTCCAGTTCGACGACGGCGGCAGCGCACTGCACTACAACCTCACCGTCTGCCGGCAGTCCAGCTACATGCTGCCGTACCTGACGATCAACGTGAACATGTACTACGTGGGCGGGCGCAAGTACTCCACGTTCGTCACGAACGTCTACCCGAGCTACACCGGTAATGCGACCGGCCAGCCGTGCTACTCGTCGACCGGCACCGCCTCCGGCGAGTTCACCTCGGCGAACTTCACCAACGTCGAGTTCCTGGTGTACGGCAGCACGTTCGAAGGATCATCGCACGTGGTCAAGAGCCAGGACCGGGTCCTCTACAACCCGTACTGAGCCCGTCGCGGGGACGACGTCCCCAGGGACTTGAACACGTTCAAGTCCATGCGCTAGCCTCCGAGGTGGTACTTGAACGTGTTCAAGTACCACCTCGGGGAGGAGTGGCCGGATGGCCCCACTGGTAAATTCGATCATCATGCTCGGCATGCTGTTGCTGATGCCGCTCGGGCTGCGGCTCGTCGACGGCCCCGGCCTGGCCCTGCTGGCCAGGTGGTGGCCGGTCGTCGCCACACCGGCCGCCGTCGCGTTATGGCTGCCGCGGGGAGCGCTCGCCACCGGCCTGTGCGTGCCATACGCCCTGATGACCCTGCTGCTCGCGGGGCTGGCGGCCGTGCGCCTGGCGAAACGGCGCAGCCTGGCATCGGCGGAGGTGGCGGTGCTGACCGCACTGGCCGCGCCGACCGTCGCCGCGAGCGCGCTGCTCGCCGAGCGCGCCGGGCACGAGCTGTTCGGCTTCGACCTCGGCATCCTCGCGCTGACCGTGCCGCACCTGCACTTCGCCGGCTTCGGGGCCGCGCTCATCGCGGGCCTGGTCTGCCAGACCGTGGACAGCCGTGCCGCCCGAGCCGCCGCCTGGTGCGTACCGGTCGGCACGCTGCTGGTGCTCGCCGGATACTTCGTCGACGACACCGCCGAACTCGCCGGTGCGGTCGTGCTCACCACCGGCATGTGGCTCGTCGCCTGGCTCACCTGGCGCAACGTCCGTACCCGCAGCGCAGACCGGACGACCCGGACGCTGCTCGCCGTCGCGGCCGCGACCCTCGCGGTCACCATGCTGCTGGCGCTGAGCTGGGCGCTGGGCGAGGCCACCGGGTTGCCGCACCCGTCGTTGGCCTGGATGGCGGCCACGCACGGGCTGGCCAACGCGCTCGCCTTCGCGCTGTGCGCGCTGGTGGCGTGGCGGCGGATGGGGGTGCGGGCATGACCGGATTCAGCTACGCGGAAGTCGGCGCCACGCGCGACGACGTGCTGCCGCGCGGCTACCACCACCTGCGCTACCGCGCCCGCATCGGGGACGCCTCGGCGATGGCCGCCGCGACCGACGCGGTGCTGACCTTCGCGCCGCAGCGCGCCGCCGGGGTGCGCATCGACGCCGCCGGCCCGCGCGCGGTCGAGGGCCTCGCGGTGACGTCGGGACTCGGCATCGGCTCGCTGCGCATCGCCGCGCCGTGCCTGGTGGTGTGGGTGGAGGAGGGGCCGCGGCGGGCCGGTTTCGGGTACGGAACGCTGGCCGGACACCCCGAGTGCGGCGAGGAGTCGTTCGTGGTCGAGCTCGTCGACGGGCAGGTCTGGTTCACGATGACCGCGTTCAGCCGCCCCGCCCGCTGGTACACCAGGGCCGCCGGTCCGCTGGTCGTCGGCTTCCAGCACGCGTACGCCCGGATGCTGGGTCGTGCCCTGCGCCGCCTCGTCGGCTGACCGATGACGTCCGCGCCACGCCCGGATCGGGACCGGGCGTGGCGCGAGGGCGCCGGGCGATGGTGGCTCAGGGCAGGTCGATCAGCGCCACGCTCGCCGCGCCCAGCGGCTGCAGCGCCGTGACCGTCGCGCGGTTTACGAGTGCAGCGTCCGGCATGACCGCAGGATGTCCGTCGACGGACACGGACCCGCGTACCACGACGATCGCCGCCGGGCCGGTGACGGTCAGCTGGTCGGTGACGTCGATGATGCGGACCGAGCCCCGGTCACCCGCCCGCACGATGAGGTTGAGGTCGGTGATCGGCCCGCCCGGCAGCGTGCATGCGGTCCGGGCCCCGCCGTCGAACTCGAACGGTTCCAGCGGTCCGATGTCGTGCACGGCACCGTCGACGGTCAGGCGCATGCCGGCACCGGTGAGTACCGTGATCACGCGCCGGTAGCCCGGGAAGGCCGAGAACGGGCCGTCGCTGCCGACGTCGGCGATGCTCAGCCGCCACCGGAAGTCGTCGACACCACCGGGGTAGACGGCGATCTCCCGGGTGACTCCGCCACCGTTGCGCCACGCAACGGCGACGCGGTCCTCGGCCGGCAGCATTGTCACGCCCATGATGACCAGGCTATGCCGTCCAGCGGGCGGATGCGGCGAATCGCATCGGGCTTCGATTCAGCGGCGGTCTCCGATGCGTCCGGCCTGTGCTCGTGGCCGGGTCGACCTCGCCGACCGATATCCGCTGGCGTGCCTACTCCTCTCCTCCGCAGAATTGCGGACGTCACCGTGGACCGGCCGCGGCGGCGCCCACGGGGGTACGTGATGACGATCGGCGCACGACTCAGACGCTGGCTGCTGAAACCACCCCAGCCTGCGGCCTCCGTCCCGGATCCCGGCCATCTGCCGCTGCCTGCCGAGCCGGCGCGACCGGCGCAGTCGCTCTGCGATCTCCGCGCTGACCCGGACGGCGTCGCGACCGGCTACTACAGCGCTGCCCGCAACGGCGACGGTGCTCGGCACGCGACGGCGCTGCAGACCCTGGCGGCTGCGTCGGGCAGCTGGTGGGCACGGTTCGACGAGGCACTGCGCAAGAAGTCGTGGTGGGAGCAGCGCTGGTCGCAACAGGCCGCGAGCGCACTCGCCGAGGACACCGCAGACCTGGTCACCCTCGTCGGCGCCGGCTGCCACCACGACGGGCGGCTGCGCGAGGCCGCAGCGATCCGCCTCGCCGAGCACGGCCACCCGGCAGCGATGGCCGTACTCGCCCTGCGCTGCGCCGACTGGGCGCACCCGGTACGCGAGGCCGCCCGCACTGCGCTCAGCCGTCAGCTCACCGACGACCTGGACATCGTACGGTTGCGGCTGACCGCCGACCTCGCGCTCACTCTGCAGGCCCGCAAACACGGCGGCTGGCTCATGGAACAGATCGAGCGGCTCGTGCCCCGACTACCCGACCACGGACTCGCGGCGTTGCTGTCCACCGCACACCCACGACTGCGCCAAGCCGCATACCGCATCGCCATCGCCGACGGGCGCATCGATGTGCCCCGCCTGCTCACCGCGGCGTTCACCGACCCCGATCTCGGGGTACGGCGGATCTGCGCCGACGCGGCGATGGCCGCCCACGCGGACCTGTCCGTACTGCGGACTCTGCGTACCAGCCGTACCGGCAGCATCCGCGCCGAGGCGATCCGACGCCTGTCCCGGGCGGGGGAGTTCGACGCGGACGCGGCCCTGTCCGACCGCCACCCGCAGGTGCGCGAGATCGCGTACGCAGCGCTCCGCCGCCGCGACGGCGAGCCGGCCGACCACTACCGCCGCCTCATCGCAGCCGAGCCGCCGGCTCCCGGCGTCATCGCGGGACTCGGCGAAACCGGCGACTCCGCCGACACCGCGCTGATCACGCCATGGCTCACCCACCCGGCCACGCGCGGCCGGGTCGCCGCGGTGCGAGCACTGCGCCGCCTCGGCACCGCACCGGTCGATGCGCTGGCCGCGCGGCTGACCGACCCATCCCCCGCAGTGGTCCGGCACGCCGCAGCCGCGCTCAGCGAACGAGCCGCCGAAGTCGACAAGCCTGAACTGGAGGCGCTGCTCCGACAGGAGCAGGCGCCCAACGTGCGGATGGCCGCGTTCCGGATCTGCATAGCCCGCGACCCGTGGACCCGGCTGACCGTATCGCTGCGGCTGCTGCACGACACCGACGAGCAACTACGAGGGGCAGCCGAGCACGAGGTGCGGAACTGGCCCGGCTACGGCAGATTGCGCCCCGTCGACCCGCAACTCGTACCGGAGCTCCACACGCTGCTCACCCTGGCCGTCCCGGTGCTGGGCAAACCTCTCGCAGACCTGATCCGCTACCAGGCACGTCTCGGCTGAGATGGCGGCGCGTGCGCGCATCAGCGGACCGCGCCCCGTGAAGCACCAGCAGGGCCCGGCGATGTCACCCCTGTGCAAAGTTCGCGGATTCGTTGGGTCACAGCGAACCTGTGTGACGCGACGATGAAGGCACTTCGACACATGCCGAGAAAGATCGACAACGCCTGCGGCACGACCGACGGCAGCTCGCGGAGCGGCAGTGGCGAAGCTCCGACCACGACAGGAATCGAGACAGGCCATGACTGCACATTCACCGACGCCGAAGACCGGGTTCTCGCGGCGTAGATTCATCGCCGGCGGAGCTGCGGCTGGGTTGGCCATCGTGGGAGGGCAGGGGCTCGCGGTCGCGCCGGCCGCGGCTGCGGTGGCGGGCTACAACCTGCCGTTCACCAATCTTTATGAGGCGGGCACGGTCGTGCCACGGCTGGACGACCCGTACGGTCCGCGTTCTGGCGTCGGAGACGGCTTCCACAACGGAATCGACTTCAACGCGGTCGGCACCGGTGGCACGGTGCTGGGCCGCAGAGTCCACCCGGTCCGCCCGGGAACCATCGTGGAGAGTTCGTTCAGCAGTGCGCTCGGCAACTACCTGACGGTCCGCCACGCCGACGGGCGGGACAGCCTCTATGCACACCTGCAGTCCAAGTACATCACCAGCGGCTCGGTGACGTCCGGGAGCGTGCTCGGCACCATCGGTGCCACCGGCGACGTCACCGGCCCGCATCTCCACCTGGCGTTCTACAGCGGCGGTAGCAGCTACGACCCGTGGCCGTACCTCAACGGAGCACCCTACGCCAACGGTGCCGGCACCACCCCGCCGCCCGCCACCACGTCGGAGGGCGTGATCCTGCAGGAGATCGCCCAGGCCGGCGGCTACACCGGTCCGGTCGACGGAGCGCCGGGCACGAACACGTGGCTCGGCGTGCAGCAGGTGATGCGGGGTTACGGGTACACCGGCGCGATCGACGGGGCTCCCGGTACGAACACGTACGCCGCGTTGCAGCGGTTGGCGCAGAAGGGCGGCTACACGGGTCCGGCGGACGGGGCGTTGGGCGTGAACTCGTGGAAGGGCATCCAGACGGTGCTGCGTGGCTTCGGCTACGGCGGCCCGATCGACGGCTTGCCGGGTACGAACACGTACGCCGCGTTGCAGCGGCTGGCGAAGCTCGGCGGGTACACCGGCCCGGCCGACGGCGTGCTGGGCGCGAACTCGTGGAAGGGCGTGCAGAAGGTGCTCTCCGGCTACGGCTACACCGGCCCGACCGACGGCATACCCGGTGTGAACACCTACGCCGCCTTGCAGCGGATGGCCCAGCTCGGCGGTTACACCGGTCCGGTCGACGGCATTCCCGGACCCAACACCTGGTCGGCGCTCAGCCGGCTCATCTGAGGTCCGGTGAAGAACCAGGTCAGGGCGTACGGCACCTGACCTCCGAGGCAATGCAGATGTGCCTCGCGGATGCAGGGGTGGCCTTCGGGGTCGGCCGTGGCTGTCGAAGCCATGCCATCCCGGAGGCCCCAGAGTGTCTTTCGGCACCGTGTACGCAGGCGTGCTGGAACCTGTTGCCGGTCGGCCGCCGCCTTGGCGAACAGCTCGAGGATGGCGCACCGGTCGCCACCGCCGACGAGCGCGCCGCGCACCGCTTGGCCGACGACAAGGCGATCGAGGTGGCGGTGTTCGAAATCGACTGTGGTCTGTTCGGGTCGGTCCGCGATGAACCGGATTTCGATCTCGCCGGCGTTTTCCGACTAGTCTCACGCCATGGGACTGAGGACGGGAGCGATCTTGACAGGCCTACCTGACCCTGTCGACATCGCTCTGCGAGTCACCCGTGGCGGCCGACTGGTCATTTGCCTCGATGAGGCCTTGGACATGCCGGCTGCGACGGCCGCTGCGCGGGCCCTGCGGATTGCGCTCGAGCCCGATGCGCATGTCATCGCCTCGCCGGGGACGACGGGCCGGGGGCCGATCCTCACTGTGCTCCGGCTCGTCACCGAGTCAGAAGCTGCGACCCTGCATTCGGCCCTCGACCACCTTGTCGCCGAATTCCGGCAATCGGCCGGCGCGCTCGTCGCCCAACTGCGGGCAGGAGAGTCCCGCAAGGGTGACGTCGACGGGTGCTACCCGGAGACTGTCCGGGTCCGGGATGTGATCTGGCACCTGGACCTGCACGGGGAACACTGCCGGTTCGAAAACCCCGCGACCGGCGAGGTCGTCGAGGCCGACATCAATGCTCCGGAGACCGTCGATCCGTACTTCCTCCTGCTGTATGCCGAGACTTCCGGCCGCCATGGTGCGGTCCTCGACGCGTGCGTGGAGGGCTTCCACGACATGTGCCGTCTGCTCGACCTCGCGGGCATCACCGGCAGTTAGGTCCGATTCGCCGCGATGACCTCGCCGTTGCCCACGTCATCAGGGCTGGCACCGCCATCGGGGCTCTCCGCGGGCTGACCAACGCAGTCACCGACAGTAACTGTCGTCGGCCGCTCGACCGGCGTGACCGGGGCAACAAGTCGTTTCCTATCGGAGCGGCCGACAACTCGGTCAGCCCCTGTGTAGAGACACTTGTGATCTTGGCGTTGCTGCTGGTCGAGTAGTCCAATGCGAGCCTGGCTGCGACGACGATGGATGATCCTGGCGATCACGGCCCTCGCGCTGACGGTCTTCACGGCGGCGATATCGGCGAATGTGAGTGTCCTATTACATGGGATCAGCGGCAGCGTCAAATGAACTTCGTGGTCCGCGCACTCGATGACGTGAAGTCCGCCGAACCACCAGGAGTCAGTCGCGAAGGGTCGGCGAGCCAGCATACGTCGCCAGACTCCGCAGATCTGACGTCCGGCCGATCTGCCGTTGCCGTGCTGCGATGCCGGTCGGCGGCCGCAACGCGGAAGGGGTTGCCGGCGGCCCTCGAACTGCCGGCACCGCGCTGACAGCAGTCTGGTTGGGGCCCCACCGTGCCAGGGCCCCAACCACGGAAGAAGGACGTCCATCGTTCCTGGTACTGCGGCGTATCCGTCTTGCTCGCGACCTTCAACAGTCCGGCACGCCTACCCCTTTCCGGCGCCCAGCCGACGTGCGGCCCCGTGCACTGCTCCCGTTGCTATCGACCCCGTTTGCGTACACACCGGCACCAAGCCGATATCTGCTGGCGAACCGGCCGACGGCGCGGGGGTGGATCAGGTTTCCGGGGCGGATGTCCGGCACGGCCACCAGGGTCGGCGCGTGGTGAGCGAGGACGTTAGGTACATGTCACGAGACGTAGTAGAAGTACGACTTCAGGGCGGGCTCGAGGACCCTGAGGGGCACACCGGCGCACACGCCGAGTGCGAAGAGCGTGTTGTACCGGAGGTTCTTCACCGGCATGCCGTGGCGGACCGCGGCGAGGCCGCGGAGGGCGCTTCGCTTGTCGTGCCAGTCCACGTTGAAGGAGATGGACGTGGTCAGCGATCGTACGTGGTGCAGCGCGCCGGGCGGCATGTACAGCAGGTCGCCGGTCTCGACGACACACTCGCGCACCCTTGCCCTCTGGTAGAGCGGGTGGCGGTCGAGGTCCGGGTTCTCGGCGTCGATGTGCGACCACCGCCAGTTGTACGTGTAGCAGTACTGCCGGTCCTCTGGGTCGACGATAAGGAAGCGCTTGCTTCCGTGGATCTGGAAGAACAGGTTGTGAGTCTGCAGGCTGTCGAAGTGCAGCGGGGTCATCGCGTCCGGCGGCCCGACGAAGAACTGAGGGAATTTCCACCACTGGTCACGAAAGAACTTCGGGAGCATATGGGCCGGGAAGGGTTCGATGTCGGCGCGCAATGCCGGAATCATCGAGAACAGCGGGAGATCGTGAAGGTACGGCGGCGGACCGTCTGTCGTCGTGCGGCCCTCGACCAGATCATCCACGAATTCGCTGTACTGACGCATGGACCATGTGACCGTGTTGCCTTCCGCCAGATATCCCGTTTTCAAACGTACGGGGAGCTCCGGCGCGAGCGAGGTCAGATACGGGACCGACCACTGCGAAACAGCCGGCATTCCGGCAATCGCCCCCTTCATGAGGACGGGTTTCTTGTTCACGTAGTCGCGATAGAATTCCTCGGCGCCGAGCGACTCCCGGACGTCGACTTTCCCGATATTCAAAACGCTTGTCATGCGGCTGCCTTCGTTCCTCGTTGAACTCATGCCGATGGCCGGCCAGCAAGATCGAGGCCGGCCGGTCGGTGATGCTAGCAGCCGGTGGGCACGGTGGGGGACCCCGTTGTGTTGGGCCGGTGAGCTTCACTATCCGCTGGTGCTGGAGCCCCAGAACACCACTTCGTAAACCAAAACGTGACCTTGACCGTCGTTTATCTCCGGCGGCCACGGGGCGCGGTGTGCCTCCTGCGAACCCCCTGACTGAGTCACAAGTCAGAACGTGGATTCGCTTGATATAAATATGTAATCGTTGCGAAATCGCGGTTCGAATCGCAACGAGCGCTTGACAGATCCGAGTCCGGGTGGGACTGTCTCACGGCGCACGGCTCGACCTTCCCGGCTTTCACCGCCGCGGAGTCCGCCGTGCGAGATCGGTCAATGATGCCCGACTGTGAAAGAGGTAGACATGCTGAGGTTTGCGGCCGTGCACCGCCTTATAGCCACTAGTGGCTCGGTGTGGTTCCCTCGCAGCTCATGCGGACTGTGACACCTCAAACGCGGTTGCCGGACAGGCACTGACCAGCTTCGCCGCCCTCATGTCGTGGGCCAAGTCGTAGGTCGACGACTTTCGCATGGCGAAGCTGTCCGCTCATCTGTTCTGAATTACCGTCGCGGTTCCAGCGCACCTGATGGCCGACGTTTCGTCGGCGTGCACAGGTAATGGAACCGGCGCCTTCCTCCTGGCTTTCCTGGTCGTCGGAGCGAACTGTTTCAAGCCGACGCGGCCCAGGCGCGCGCCCTGGTCAGCCTGATTTATAGCGATCTTTGCCGTTTTTTAGGAGTTTCTGCTGAACACGCTACTGCTCACCCAATCGGACATCGGTGAGATCATTCGCCACACCGGGCGTGACGCGCTCATGAACCTCATGATCGAGCGGCTCAGGGAGGGCTTGGGGCGAGTACACGCCGAGGGACGACAACTCTCGCCGCTACGCGACGGCTTCGTGCGGACCGGCCCGGTCCCGGGAATCATCGAGTGGATGCCGCACCACGACAGCGGCGACAGCATCACGATCAAGACCGTCGCGTACAGCCCCGCGAACCCGGACCGGTTCGGGCTTCCGACGATCGTCGGAACCGTCGCCCGTTTCGACGATGTGACCGGCCGACTGATCGCCCTGTCCGACGGAGTGGTGCTGACCGCGATCCGCACCGGTGCCGTGTCGGCGATCGCGAGCGCGGCGCTGGCGCACCCGGACAGCCGGACCGTCGGACTGATCGGGGCAGGAGCTCAGTCGATCACACAACTGCACGGACTCACGCTGACACTTCCGATCGAGACGGTCCTCGTGTGGGACACCGATCCGGAGCGTCTCGCGAGCTTCGCCACGCGAGCCGCGTTCCTCGGTCTCGACGTCCGTTGTGCCTCCCCCGAGGAGATCGCGGTCGGGGCGGACGTCATCACCACTGCCACCTCGGTCGGCATTGGAGGCGGACCCGTGCTGCCCGACCGCGGGCTGCGCGAACACCTCCACGTCAACGCGGTGGGCTCGGATCTGGTCGGCAAGACGGAACTTCCCAAGAGCCTGCTCCACCGGGCCCTGGTCTGCCCCGACCATCCGGAGCAGGCGTTGCGCGAAGGGGAATGCCAGCAGTTGTCTCGCGACCAGCTCGGTCCGGCCCTCGGCGCGCTGTGCGCCGACCCGGCCTCGGTGGCCCACGCCCGCAACAGCCTGACGGTGTTCGACTCCACCGGTTTCGCACTGGAGGACCACATCGCACTCGATGTGTTCCTCGAGATCGCCACGGCGATCGGCGCAGGTACGAGCGTAAGCCTGGAATACCAGCCCATGGACGCGGTCGACCCCTACTCGCCGCACGTCGAGTTGGCCGAGCACGCGGGCAAACCCTGACCGCGGCCGAATCGCAGATCGTTCGACAATCACGGGAGACAGCGCGTTGAAGACGTTCGTTGTGTTCGAACTGATGAGCCAGATGGTGCTGGTGGCCCAGGAGGCGAAAGCCCGCGGGTTCCACGTCGTCGCACTCAACCACGACCCCCTGCGGACCACGGGCGCTTTCGCCGTGCCGGACGGTGTCATCGACGAACTGATCCACATTGAGGCATGGTCGGACGCCGTCGCGGTCCGCGAAATTATCGACGAGCTCTGCGGGCGTAGCGAGATCGTCGGCACCTACTGCGGATACGAGCACACCCTGCCCTACGAGGCGGAACTACGGCAGCGGGTAGGCCTGCCCCACAACAATGTCCAGGACACGCTCCGGGCGCTGGACAAGCGGCAGGTGCGCAGGAAGCTCTACGCGGAAGGCCTGTCGCGCCTGCGGTCGACCTCCCTGCGCGACGCCCTCCAGTGGGACACCTGGCAGTTCGACGGACCGGCTGTGCTCAAGCCGGCCAACGGCACGGGTAGCGTGCTCTGCTTCATCGTGGGGTCGCTCGCCGAACTCCACGCGGCCGCTGCAAAAGCCGAAGCGGCCGACATCGACGCCCCCCGGCTGCGCGACTACATCGTGTCCCGCGGTGTCTTCGTGCTCGAGGAGCTGGCAGCGGGTGAGCTGCTGTCGGTGGAATCCCTGGTCTCCCACGGCGTGGTCCACACCATCGGTCTCACCGGCAGGTACGTGCTGACCGAGAACCCGGTGGTGGAACAGGGGCTGCTCTTCCCGTACGACCATCCGCGTCGCGACGAAATCGTCGCCGCCTGCGAGCTGTTCCACAAGAGCCTGAGCATCACCCACGGCCCGACGCACGTCGAGGTGATGGTGCCGGAGCACGGCCCCATCGAGCTGATCGACTTCAATCTCCGCTTCGCCGGGCTCGCGGCGACGGTCCTGGTCAACGAGGCATTCGGCCTTCCGTTTCAGACCTACCTCACCGACGTCGCCTGTGGCCTCGACCTGGACACCACGCTCCTGCCGCGGCCGACCCGGTACGCCGCCGACGTGCTGGTGATGCCACCACCGGGAGTCATGCACTTTCGGGACCTGGTCTTCGCTCCGCACAGCGGCACCCGGCGGCTGAGCAAGGAGATCGGGCAGGAACTCAGCGGCGGCTCCGGACAGCTGGACCACGTGGCGATGTGCGTGGTCACCGGCGCCACCGTCGCCGAAACGCATGACAAGGCCGTCGCGGCACGACAGATGACCGTCTTCAACGGCGAACCGCTCGGTGACATCCCGGCCACCCGGGTCACCGGCGGGGCGTACTTCAACCCCGATGTCAGACAAACGGTACCGAAAGGAAACCAGATGAGCACCTCCACCGCACCCCATACCGTGGACGAGACTCTGCGGAGTCACTTCACGGAGCAATTCTCCGGCGACACGCTGGCGGCGATCCAGGCACAGTTCCAGACCGAGAACGTGGTCCCGCTGCGCGGATTCTGCCCGCCGGACCTGCTGCGTGAGTTGCAGGACGAAGCCTTCGCGATCATGGACGGTTTCGGCAAGACCCACAAGCTGTCGATGAAACTCACCGACAACACGCCCCGGCAGATGACGACGGTCGGGCAGCCGACCATCAAGGAACACGGCCCGCTGATCCACGAGCTGTACTTCTCGTCGGCCATGAAGGACCTCATGTCCCAGGTGGTGGGTGAAGAGGCCTTCACCTGTCCGTACGCGGGCGAGCACTACGTGATCAGCCGGCTCGGCGCGTCCGGTGACACCCACGGATGGCACTGGGACGACTACAGCTACGGCTTCGTCCTGATCCTGGAGGCGCCGCACTATCGTGACGGCGGCTTCGTCCAGGGCGTGCCGCACACCTCCGGGTGGGACAAAGCCAACCCCGACGTCTACGGTGCACTGCTCAACGGCCAGGTGCACTCGTATGCGTTCGAGGCGGGCGACGCTTACGTGATCAAGACCGACACCACCATGCACCGCGTGCATCCGATCCGCGGTGAAGGCCGCCGCACGATCGTGAACATGACCTGGGTCAACGCCAAGGACCTCACCACGCCCAGAACCCACGAGACGAACAACATCCTCTTCGGTGGAGCAGGGGTCGACCCGGTGTCGGGCGTATGAGCACCGTCGAGACCGTCATGCCCGGCCTGCGCGAGGACGTACGGCCACGGGAGACGATGCGGGCACTGCCCCGGATCCTCCAACCCTTCCTGACCTGGGTCACCGGTGTCCCGCTCGACGGTGACCGACAGTTCGTCAGCTGGAGCCCGGCCAAGGCCGCAGTGCTGGGGCTGATCCAGACGGCCGCCGGCATCAGCCTCGGCGCCTACCTGTTGTCGGGGTTCACCCCCTGGTCCATTCCACCGCTGGTGCTGTCCTTGCTGCTCACCACCGGCGGATTGCGCCGCCTCGACGTCGTTGTGGTCCACCAGACGCTGCACCAGATGTTCGTCAAGTCGGTGCTCGGCAACCGGATCGTCGGCGAATTGATCACCACGATGTTCTGGCGCACCCCGTACGACGAGGACCGCAGAGATCACTTGCTGCATCACCAGTACCCGTGCTCGATGCACGACTCCGACACCCGCTACCTGCTCGCCACCGGGATGCGCCCGGGCATGTCGAAGTCGGAGTTCCGCCGCTACCTGTGGAAGTCGCTGTTCTCACCCAAGCACCACTGGGGCTTCTTCTCCGGGCGTATCAGGTCCAACTTCATCGGCGTCCGGCCGCGTTACCGCCTGCTGATGTCGCTGGTGTGGCTCGCCTCGACGGTGGTGTTCGTCGCAACGACGGGCTGGTGGATGCAGTACCTGGTGCTGTGGCTGCTGCCCCTGTCGGTGATGTTCCAGGGCTCGACCTACCTCTACACCCACACCGAGCACCGCTGGTGGATCTTCGCCAACTCCGACAACCTCACCAAGGCACAACGTGACCTGCTGACCTTTGGCCGGGTCTGCGGCGAGGCGACGCCCGGAGCAGACATCACCGGCCGGGCGAGGCGCGCCGCCGCCTGGTTGACGTGGTGGTCGCGAATCCTGTTCGTGCACGCCCCCTATCGGATGTTCATCCTCGTCGGTGACACCGTGCAACACGACCTGCACCACATCGCGCCCAAGTGCGACTGGGCGAACTCCGCATACGTCCGCCGCGACGACATCGCCAAGGGCTCACCGCGCTACACCGAGGTGTGGGGTTCGCTCGTCGACCACCTGCATGCCGCCGGCATGGTGGGCGAGCCCGCACCGTTGGGCGTCGGCACCGACCGCAGTTCCGCCGAGGGTGGTGCGGTATGACGACACCCGTTGCGAACACCGTGCGACACAGGGTCCTCGTCATCGACGGCGGCGGTCGCGGCCACGCGATCTGCCGCCTGTTCACCCGCACCGACCCCGACGTGACGGTCTTCTACGGGCCGGGGTGCGACCTCGTCCAGGATGATCGGATCGTCTCGGTGCCGTCGATCTCGCTGTTCAACCCGCGTACGGCGCTGGAGTTCCTGCTGGAAAACCCGGTCGACTTCGTCTTCGTCGCGCACATCGACGCCCTGTCACGTGCCTACGTCGACATCCTGCGCGCGAGCGGGCAGCGGGTCATCGGTCCCGATCGGGCGGCGGCACTGCTGGAGGCGAGCAAGGAACGAGGCAAGCGATTCTGCGCCGACAACGGCATCCCGATGCCGCGGTACCAGGCCTTCACCGATCCTGAACTCGCCCGCGAGTACGTCCGGTCGCTCCCGTACGAGTGTGTCGTCAAGACCGACGGCCTCACCCTGCTCGGCGACGGCACCGTGGTCTGCGACTCCCCGGCCGAGGCGGAGGCGGCCGTGGTGCAGTTCGCCAGCGAGGCTGGCGACGACTTCCGGGTGGTCATCGAGGAACGCCTGCGGGGCTGGGAGATCTCCGTCTTCGCGCTGCTCGACGGCGACAGCGCGCTGGCGCTGCCCTCCGCACTGGACTACAAGCGCACCTTCGAAGACGACCGGGGAAAGAACTGCGATGGAATGGGCTCCGTCACCCCGCACCCCGAGGCCGGGCCCGAGCTGGACGCGGAGATCCGCAGGACGGTCCTTGACCCGGTGGTGCGGGCCATGCGCCACGAGGGTCTCGACTACTCGGGCTTCCTCTACATCGCCGTGATGATGACCGACGACGGACCCCGCGTCATCGAGATCAACACCCGCATCGGCGACTCCGAGGCGCAGGTGCTGCTGCCCGGCATCCGCACCGACTTCACGAGTCTGTGCCGGGCGGTGCTCGACCGGACCCTTCATGAGCAGAAGATCCACACGGATGGCCTGGCTCGCTGCTGCGTCGCGCTGACGCAGGGCTGCCTCGATCCCGACGACCCGGACGCACATCCCGGCTACCCGTTCGCCGGGTTCATCACCGGTCAGCACGTGACCGGGCTGGAAGCCGTGGACGCCGACGAGGCGGACCTCTTCTACGCCGACCTGCGCGCCGACGCACTCGGCCGGCCGGTCACGGCCGGCGGCCGGGTCGTGCACGTGGTGGGTGCGGGCAGCACGCTCGCCGAGGCACGCGAGCGCGCCTACCGGCAGATCGACCGTATCGCCTTCCGGGGCATGCGCTACCGCGGTGACATCGGACTGCTGGTGGAGAACGAAGGAGCCCTGCGATGATCCTGGCGATGTCCTCGGGGGACGTTTTCGAGGCTGTGGAGTCGAACGTCCGGTCGTATTCGCGGTCCTTCACCGGGCTGTTCACCCGGGCCAAGGGAGACTTCCTGTTCACCCAGGACGGGACCGGCTACATCGACTTCCTGTCCGGGGCGGGCACGCTCAACTACGGTCACAATCCCGACTCCATCAAGCGTGCCGTTGTCGACTACCTCGAGCAGGACGGTCTGACCCACGGTCTGGACCTGTCCACCAGCGCGAAAGGCGAGTTTCTCGACGCCTTCCACCGGTACGTGCTGGCCCCGCGCGGACTGACCTACAAGGTGCAGTTCTGCAGCCCGTCCGGGACGAACGCCGTCGAGGCGGCCCTGAAACTGGCACGGCTGGTCACCCGCCGTTCGAACATCGTCTCCTTCAGCGGCGGCTTCCACGGGGTCAGCACGGGATCACTGGCCGCGACCGGAGCCGGCTTCTACAAACAGGGTCTGCACGACTCACTGCCCAGGACCACGCACGTGCCCTACCCGCACTCGCCGCTGGGCGGATTCGACAGCCTCGACCTGCTGCGCCGCATGATCGGGGACGCTAGTTCGGGCATCGAGAAACCGGCGGCGATCCTGCTGGAGACGGTCCAGGGCGAAGGTGGCGTGTACATCGCGCCGGTGGAGTTCCTGCGGGGACTGCGCGCCTTCTGCGACGAACATCAGATTCTGCTGATCGTCGACGACATCCAGGCCGGATGCGGGCGGACCGGTGCGTTCTTCTCCTTCGAACGCGCCGGGATCACCCCGGACCTCGTGACCCTGTCCAAGTCGATCGGTGGATACGGACTGCCCATGGCGGTCCTGCTCATCAAACCCGAGTACGACATCTGGCAGCCGGGCCAGCACAACGGCACCTTCCGCGGCAACCAGCTCGCCTTCGTCGCGGCCACCGCCGCGATCCGGGAGTTCTGGTCCGACGGGCTGGACGGCCCGTTCATCCAGGCGGTGCGCCGCAAGGCCGACCTGGTGGCCGGCCATCTCGGCTACCACCTCTCGCAACCGCCGGCAGTCACCGTCCGCGGACTGGGCCTCATGTGGGGTGTCGACCTGTCCGGCGTCTCGGGCCCCACCGCGAGCAAGGTGTCTCAGCTCTGCTTCGACCGAGGGCTGGTCGTGGAGACCTGCGGCCGCAACGGCGAGGTGCTCAAGGTCCTGCCGCCGCTGACCATCAGCGAGGAGAACCTCCTCCAGGGCCTGGACACCATCATCGGTGCGTTGCGTGACGTCACCGGAGCCGACGACTGTGTGGCGGGCGACCCGGCATGACCGATCACCACACCGCGCTGCACGATTCCGGCCTCACCTACTGCGGCCGATGGCTCGATCGGGCCGGCGACCGGCGGACCGACCCACTGTGGATCGAGGCTACCCTCACCGCGCCCGACGCCCGGTTGATCCCGCTCTGGCGTGACCGGTGCCTGATGGCCGGGGCGCCACAGGCTCCGGTGTTCCTGGCAGGTGCCAGCGCCGAGGCGGTCCGTCAGGCCTCGACCGAGGTGGTGTTCCTGGGACTGGACGGGGACAGCGGCGTCTTCGCCGCGGACCTGTCCGGGCTTTCGGAGACTGAGGCGCTCCACCTGGCCGGTGCCGAGCACGTCCTGGACGTGCGCACGCTGGTGGGGACATTGGAGCCGAGCGAGGCCTCGACGTTGGCGTACGCGCGCGGGCTCCTGCATTGGAACCGTCACCAGGGCTTCTGCGGCGCCTGCGGGGCCGCGACGGTGAGCCGCAACGGCGGCCACATGCGGGTCTGCGGGGACGTGGGATGCGCCCGTCTGCTGTTTCCCAGAATCGAACCGGCAGTAATCATGCTGGTCGAGTCGGCGGAAACACCGCGCCGTTGCCTGTTGGCCCTGCACAAGGGGTCCGCCGCAGGCGGCTATTCGACGCTGGCCGGGTTCGTGGAGATCGGCGAGAGCCTTGAAGACGCGGTACGGCGTGAGGTGGCCGAGGAGGCGGGGGTACCGGTCGGTGCGGTGACGTACGTGGCCTCCCAGGCATGGCCGTTCCCCTCGGGGCTGATGGTCGGATTCCGGGCCACCGCGACCGAGCACACCGTGGTGGTCGACGGTGAAGAGCTGGTGGAGGCGCGCTGGTTCACCCGCGCTGAACTCCTCGCACACGCTGCCTCCGGTGGCCGGCTCGGCCGCGAGGACTCGATCGACCGGCTCCTGCTGCACGGCTGGCTGCAAGAGGGCGACTGACGCACCCGCGTTCCGGAGACCCGGCGCACCTGCCCGGAGACCACCGCACTACGGAGAGGCTCATGAACGTGGACACCATTTTGATCATCGGTGGCCGGCTGGACACCGTACGCAAGGCCAAGGACCTCGGCTTGCGTGTCGTCTACCTGCAGCAGCAGGAACTACATGTCTCCGCAGGCGCGGCCGTCGCCGACGCCGTCCTGCTGGCCGACTACACCGACTGGTCCATCGCCGAACCCCTCGTCGCCGCCGCGCAGAAAATCTGGGGCTTCACCCAGGTCGTCTCGCTGGCCGAGCGGGCGATGGAACTCGTCGGCCGGATCAACGACATGTTCGCGTTGGGTGGCACCTCCTACGCCGTCTCTCACCTGTTCAAGAACAAACTGGCGATGCGCGAGCATCTGGCCGCCACCGGCACAGAGGTTGTCGCGGCGCAGGCCGTCGACAGCGCGGACCAGCTGCGGGCCTTCGGCGAACGCCACGGCTTTCCGATCGTGGTGAAGCCGGTCGACGCCGCGGGAAGTCTCGGCGTGATGATCGTCGACGGCCCGGAGCGGATCGACGAGGTCTGGCGTACGGCGCAGGGACTGCGCGGCCGCGCCGACCGGGAGGTGGAAAGGGTCTACCCGGTCGACCGCTTCATCGTGGAGGAGTACATCGACGGTCCGGAGTACAGCGTCGAGTCGTTCTCGTTCGCCGGCCGGCACATCATCGTCGGCATCACCGAGAAGCTTTCCGCGGGCGTCGTGGAGATGGGCCACGCGGAGCCCGCTCGCCTGACCCCGGACGCCGAAGCGGCCCTGGTCACACATGTGGAGAAGTTCCTCGGCTGCATGGGGCTGCGGGACGGGATCGCCTGCACCGAGGTCAAGATGTCCACGAAAGGCCCTCGGATCGTCGAGTCCCAGAACCGGGCCCCGGGCGACCGGGTCATGGACCTGGTCGAACAGGTGTCCGGGTTCGACATGGAGAGCTACGCCGTCGGCTGGCCGTTCCGCCTGCTCCCGGAACTGACGGAACGGCCCCACGCCCGATGCGCCGCGGCGACCCGCTTCCTGCTGGCCGAACCGGGCACGGTCGTCTCCATCAAGGGAGCGGAAGAGGTCCGCGACCACCCCGGCGTGCTCGACGTCGACATCAGCGTCCAAGAGGGCGGCGATGTGCCGGTACTGGCGGACAACTTCGACCGCATCGGTCAGATCTTGACCACCGCCGCCGACACGACCACGGCAATCGAGCTCTGCGACACGCTCATCGCCAGGATCCGCATCAGCACAGTCGCGTCCGGAACCTGAGGGATCCACGGCACGCCCTCGCCACAGCCCTTCGTACAAAGGACGCTCCGACCGGCATGACCTCTGCACCCGCCTCCACGGCTCCACCTGCGGGCCTGCTCTCGAAACTCGGCATTCCACCGCTGACCGGCCACACGAAGTTCGTCTTCGCCACCGGCATCGACAGCCTCGGCACCGGGCTCGTCACCGTCTTCATCCTCATCTACTTCGTGAAGACGACCACGCTGACGCTACCCGCCATCGGCGGTGCCATGACGATGGCCCGGCTGCTGGCCGTCCCCACCGCGTTGGTCGTCGGGCCGCTGCTGGACCGGTGGGGCGCCCGGACAGTGGCCGCCGCCGGCAACATCGTCTGCGCTTTGGGCTTCACCGGCTTCCTCTTCGTCGAATCAGTGGGCCAACTCGTGGCCGTGGTCCTGCTGGTCCAGATCGGCCAGACCACCTACTGGACCTGCTCCAGCGCACTGATCGTCCTGGCCTCCCCCAAGCAGGACCGCACCCGGTGGTTCGGGTTCGTCCACGCCCTGCGCAACGCGGCTATGGGCCTGGGCGGCGCGCTGGGATCCGCGTGGCTGGTCGTGGGCAGCGCCGCAGGCCTGGACGGCATCGTCTTGGGAAACGCGGCCAGTTGCCTTCTTGCCGCGCTGCTGCTGATGAGCTGGCGACCGGAAGCGGCCGCCGGCCGCAGGGACACCGCCGCTGCGGACAGCCCCCCGCCCGGCATACCCACCGAACCCAACCCGCGGGCCGGCTACGCAGCCGTGCTGCGCGACACCCGATACCTGCTGCTGGTCGCCATCAACCTCACCTTCGTCTTCGGCGCGCTGCTCATCAACGTGCTCCTGGCGATCTACATCGTGGAAGGTCTGAACCGCGGCCCATGGATCGCCGGAGCGCTGCTCGTCCTGGCCGCCGTCCAGGTGTCGCTGACCCAGACCGCAGTAAGCAAGCGACTCGACCGCTACCGGACCACGCGGGTCCTGCTCGTCGCGTGTCTGCTCAACGCCGTGGCATTCGGCCTGTTCGCGCTGATGGACATCGCACCGGCGTGGACCGTGGTCCCGGGCCTGTTCCTGGCGATGTTCGTGCTCACCATCGGCGAGACCGTCTGGTCCCCGCCGATCGACAGCCTCAGCGTCTCCCTGGCCGCCGAGCACACGCAAGGGCGTTACCTGGCCATCTACCAGCTCTCCTGGACGTTCGGCCAGATCACCGCCCCCGCCCTGTTCACGTTCCTGCTCGCCCGCGGTGCGGTCCTGCCGCTGCTGTTCCTGCTCGCGGTGACTGCGGTCGCCGTGCCCATGGTGCTGCTGCTGGAGCGGATGATCACTGCCCGCACATCTTCTGCGGCACCCCTGATCGATGATCGACAGCTCGCTGCCGCGTGACTGACCGCAAACCCATGAATCTGGACTGACATGCCCATAGGAGGCGCAATGAAGACGATAGTCGTGATCTCAACGCGAGGATTCGGCGCGTTCCGCCACGATCTGCTGGTGGACGCGGAAAACACCCGCTTCATCGGGATCTTCTCGGAGTTCGACGCGGAGAACATCACACAGGGCCAGCGCGACTACCTCGAGCAGGTCCACGTGATCCCCTGCGGTAAAGCGAACCCGACCCCGGCGGAATGCTCGCTTGTCGACTTCCAGGCCGCATGCGAACTGATCGAAGGCCTGCTGCGTGACCCGGCAACCACGGAACTCTCACTGCACAGCTTCGATGAACGAAACCTCCTGCTCGCCGCCGAGCTGCGCGCCCACTTCGGACTCGCCGGCCCACGATACGACGCGATCCTGCCCTTCCGGGACAAGTGCCTGATGAAGGAGAAGCTTATCGCCGCAGGCGTGCGCGCCCCGGCGTTCGGCCGCTACGACATCGAGGCGGCGCAGGCGAACCCGGCGGAATACTTCCGTGCGATCACCGACGCGGTCGGACTGCCCTTCATCCTCAAGCCGGTCGACGGCAACTCCGCCGACGGGGTCTTCAAGATCAGCTCCTGGGAGGACTACGCCGCAGTCCCCGCCGAACTCGGCCGGCACTACGAGTACGAGGAGTTCATCCTCGGGACGATGTACAGCGTCAACTTCGTCTCCAAAGACCGACGGGCCGTGTTCGGGGGCGTCACCGAATACCTCGTCAACTCCACCGAGGTACAGAACGGCCGGGTCAACGTCGACATCAACCTGATCGACGCCGACCCGAGGGTCGCCAGGATGCTCGCCTTCGGCGAATCCGCACTCGCGGCGCTGGGCTGGCCGGATGGTGCCTCCCACCTGGAGCTGTTCCTCACCGCCGAGGACGAACTGGTGTTTCTCGAGGTTGCCGCCCGATTCAAGGGCCTGGCGGGTCTCGCCGCGATGCAACAGCACTACGGGGTGGCACTGGTCAACCTCGCGCTGGAGCTCGAGGCCGGACTCAAGTCCCACCCGTACCCCGTCGACCAGCAGGTCTACTGCTTCGACGGCGTGATGCCGAAGAAGCAGGGCATCGTCGACACCCTCGTCGAGCCCGCCATCGAGAGTGAATTCTCGATGGCGTGGAAGGTACGTCCAGGCGACGTCATCGGCCAGGGCTCGTCGCTGTCCGACAACGCCGGCACCTTCCTGGTCTGGAACACCGACTACGAAGCGCTGTACCGCGACTTCGAACGCCTCGCGGACTACCAGCCGATCACCTACACCCACGGGAGCAACGCATGAACAACACGGCCGTTCCGGACTCCAGGATCCTGGGAAATCCTCCCGCCGAGCCTTCGGCCGCAGTGGAGTACTTCTACACGATGAAGCTGCGCTGCGAGACCGACCCCTACGACGTACAGCACGATCTCGCAGCCGGAGCCGGCGGCTTCGTAGTGATCGACACACGCCGTGCCGCGGCTTTCGACGCTGAGCACATCACCGGGGCACGGCACTTCCCCCACGACGAGATGACGGTCGCGGCCATGGCGGACCTCGACCCGGCCCTGGTCTACGTCACCTATGGCTGGGGCCCGGGCTGCAACGGCGGGACCATCGGCGCGGCCAAACTCGCCGGGCAGGGCTTCCGGGTCAAGGAGATGATCGGTGGCATCGAGTACTGGAAGCGCGCAGGCTATCCGACCCGCTGCTCCGACCCGGCGGGGCAGTGACGGCGAGCCGATGTGGCAAGCCTCGATATCCATCGACCTCGACGCCATCCGCCACAACGTCGCCCAGCTCACGGCCGCCACCACGGCCCAGGTGATGGCGGTCGTGAAGGGCGACGGATACGGCCACGGAGCGGTCGAGTCGGCCCGGGCGGCGCTGGACGGCGGGGCCAGCCGCCTCGGTGTCGCCACCATCGCCGAAGCACTGCAGCTGCGGGCCGCCGGCATCACGGCTCCGACGCTAGCCTGGCTCGTCGCCCCTGGCATGCCACGAGCCGAGGCCCTCGCTGCCGGCGTGGAACTGTCTGCCGGCTCCCTGGCCGAGCTCGATGAAGTGTGCGCCGCGGCGGCCGTTGCCGGCCGACCGGCCGGCCTGCATCTCAAAGTCGACACCGGCCTGGGACGCGGTGGTGCTCGGGTGGAGGACTGGCTGCAACTGGTCGAAGCATCCGCGAAGGCCCAGGCTGACGGCCTTGTCGAGGTGGTCGGCGTATGGAGCCATTTCGTGCACGCCGACCAGCCCGACCACGCGACGAACGCTCGCCAGCTGACGGCATTCGCCGAGGCGGTCGACATCCTCGCCGCGGCCGGCCTCCGACCGGCTCTGCGACACATCGCTAACTCGGCCGCCGCCCTGACGCTGCCCGAATCGCACTTCGACCTGGTCCGCGCCGGCAGCGCCGTGTACGGCCTGCGGCCCATGCCCGGACGCGACTTCGGGCTGCGCCCCGCGATGACGGTCCGCGCCAGGGTGGCGTTCGCCAAGAAGGTGCCGGCAGGCTGCGGCGTCTCCTACGGACACACGTATGTGACACCTAGCCCGACGACCCTCGCAGTGATACCGCTCGGCTACGCCGACGGGATACCACGGGCCGCCGGCAACACGCCCCTGGCGTGGTTCGGCAGCGTACGCCGGACGATCGCCGGACGGGTGTCCATGGACCAGTTCGTCGTGGACTGCGGAGATGATCCGGTCGTGGCCGGTGACGTGGTCACCCTGCTCGGCCCCGGAGACCGAGGCGAGCCCACCGCAGACGACTGGGCGACGGTCCTGGGCACGGTCAGCTACGAGATCGTGGCGAACTTCGGCGGACGCGCGCGAATCCGCCGAAGCTACGTCTGAGAACGCAAACCGGTATTCAAGGAAGAGCATGGATATTCCAGCACGCCGACCAGCGAACCCCGACGCTCCGGGCGCGGTGGCAGCCTGCCCCCCGCCGAGCCCGCTCCTTATCCATCCACCGACCAGGAGTTGACAGTGCGTCTCGTTCAGGACACAGAGGCGGTGCTGATCGCGACCGCAGCCCTGATCAACACCGAGGACCGGGAGCGGCTTCCTGACCCGGCCGCGCTCGAGGAGTTCGTGCAGAAGTGGGGCTGGACCGGCCGACATGACCACAGCAGAGCCGAGTTGCGGGCCGTCCAGACACTACGGTCCCGGCTGCGCCGCGTCTGGGCCGCCTCCGAGGACGAGGCCGTCGAGATTATCAATGGCCTACTGTGTGATTACGGCGCCTCGCCACGACTCGTCCGCCACGAACAGACATATCAGCTTTACGCAACACCCTCGCACGAGCGGCTGGCAGGCCGGATGGCCGTGGCGGCGGCCATGGCGTTCGCCAAGCTCGTGACCAATGGGGAGCTCAGCCGCCTGCGCGTCTGTGAATATCCCGGATGCGACGACGTCGTGGTGGACCTGTCCAGGAACCGCTCGCGGCGCTTCTGCGACGCAGGCTGCGGCAACCGGAGCTCTGTCGCCGCGTACCGCGCTCGCAAGGCCGCCCTTCGGCGTCAGCAGCAGTAGTGTGCTCAAGAATTCGCGTCGGCGACGTCGGCGGAGTCCAGGTTCGCGATGCGGACCGACCAGCCGGACCCGCACGATGGGTGTTCTGGCGCACTCTTCGGGTTGTCGAGTTCCTTCAGGATGCCCATACTCGTCTAGACCATGATCAGAACCATCGGGTCTCCCGACGGAAGGACAGGCGTGAAGCGCAGACTCCTCCACACCATGACGGCCGCGGTCGTCATCCTCGCCGGCGCGACCGTGGCCGGCGCACCGGCAATGGCCAGTGACGCGCCCGGCTTCGTGTGCAACCTCAACCAGAACACGTGGCTGCGTACCGATCCCCACGGTTTCGTCCTACGCACCCTGTCCGGCGGACGCGGCTTCCGCTGGCACGGCCAGGCCATCGACGACGGCTACAGCGTGTGGATCTATGGACACGGCGCGGAGGCGCCCGGACAGGACGGCTGGATCCCGGCCGTCAACGCCAACTGCTGACACGTCCGCGCTGACCGCCGAGGGCGGTCAGCGCGGGGTTGCGACGGTGTTCACGGGCCGAGGGTCAGCGTCCAGGTGTCGATCCGGCCGACGTCTGCGGCGGCCACGTCCTGTACGCGCAACCGCCACGTGCCGTTGGCGGTCTCGCCGGACAGGTTGACCGTGAAGGTCTGGTGGATGTCGTCGGCGCTGCCGCCGGAGCGGTTGCTCAGCGAGTAGCTCGACCCGTCCGGTGCGACCAGGCTGACCACGAGGTCACCGCGGTACGGGTGGACGATGTGCACCTCCGCCGTCGACGACGCCGAGGCCGTCCCCGGGCAGCCGCTGAAGGTGATCGTGCTGTCCACCGCGGCCCCCGCGTCCGGGATCGCCACATCAGCCGCGTTGGTCGCCTTGCAGCCACCGGCCCCGTTGACCGTGAGCGAGTAGACCGTGGTGCGGGTGGCGCCGGTGCCCGTTCCGGTGACGGTGATCGGGTACGTGCCAGGCGTGACCGACGTGGTGGTGCTCAGGGTCAGCGCGGAGCTGCCGCCCGCCGTCACGGTCGACGGGTTGAACGACGCGGTCACCCCCGTCGGCAGTCCAGACGCCGACAACGCCACGCTCTGCCCGGAGCCACTGGTCACCGCCGTGGCGACCGTCGCGCTGACCGTGCCGCCCGGGTTGGTCGCACCCGCTGCCGGCGATACCGAGATCGTGTAGTCGTTGCCGCTGGACAGGCCTGTCTGCGCGATCGTGAGGGTGCTGGCGACCGGGTTGAGCCGCAGCACGGCACCGGCCGGCGGGCGCAGCGTGTAGTCGTAGTCGGTGGAGATCACCACGAGGCCGATCCGGTGGCCGGCCGCGAACACGTAGTCCTTGGGCTGCATGGCGAAATTCAGCGTGTACTCCGTGCCCTGCACGACCTTCTCGCTGGTGGCGCGACTGTTGCGGTTCTGCGGGTCGATCCAGCCGCGGGTGACGATCACGGGCGTGGTGCTGGTGCCCGTGCCGCCGTAGTCGACCAGCAGCGCGGTCACGTTGGCGTCGTTGCGGTTGGTGACGGCGAGCCGGAGCGAGACCCTGGGCGAGCCGGTCAGCGTGACCGGGGAGGCCAGATTGCCGGTCCGGTATACCAGCCGGTTGCCGTTCGCGCTGTCCGGGTTCGCGACCAGTGTCGTGGCCGTGCTGGTCCGCCCGTTGTCGGTGAACGGCTGCGCCGCGGTGCCGGTGGGCGTGCCGAGGCTCAGCCCGCCGGGTGCGGTGGCGGAGGTCGCGTCGAGCTTGAACACCGCCTCGGCGGCGCCGGGGTTGGGCCAGTCTGCGTACTGGCGCCAGGTGCCGTCTTTGAACTGCACCTCGGCCCGGGGCCCGGTGAGGATGCCGTTGTCGATCCCCTTGAGGAAGTATTCGAACCAGCGCTCGACCGTGGCCCTGTAGTCCGTGCGCGAAGTCGTACCGTGGCCGCCGTTGTGCAGCCAGATCTTGCGCGGCACGTTGTTGGCCCGCAGCGCGTCCCACCACTGCGCGTAGTGCTGGCCCTTGACGTTCCAGTCGGACTGGCCGTGGATGACGAACACGCCTGCGGTGACCCGGTTGGCCTTGCCGACGTAGTCCCGGTCGGCCCAGAACTGCTTCCAGTCTCCGGTGACCCGGTCCTGGTCGGTCTCGATCTGGTTGATCCGGCTCGTGCAGCCGGTCCGGTCGACCACGGCGCGGGCCAGTACGTCGGCGTCCTCGCCCTGGTATCCACCGGGGGCCACGACGAGCCCGTTGGCCCGGTAGTAGTCGTACCAGCTGGAGATCGCCGAGATCGGCACGATCGCCTTGAGCCCGGCGACGCCGGTGGCGGCGGCCATGTTCGGCAGCGTGCCGTTGTACGAGATACCGATCATGCCGACGTTGCCGGTGCTCCAGGATGCCGTCACCTGGGCACCCGATGCGCTGAAGCCGCGGGCGCGACCGTTGAGCCAGTCCACGACCGCGGTGGTGGCCAGCGTCTCCTGCATGTCTCCGCTGGTCGGGCAGCCTTCCGAGTCGCCGGTGCCGAGGCTGTGGCCGAGCACGACCGCGTATCCCTTGGGCACGAAGTAGTCGTCGTACCAGTCAGGCAGGTCCGGCACCGGCCGGGCGACGTTGACGCCCGGCCCGGCCGTGGACGGTGCGCCCGCGGTCAGTGGGAACAGGCTCTCCTGCGGCAGGGCGCTGACGTTCACGCCGTGGTTGGCGGCGTTGACCAGGCCGTTGCGGTACGGACTCTGCTCGAACACGACGGGGACCGGTCCGCCTGCCGACGGCCGGGCGATGTCTATGGCGATCCGGTCGAGCCGTCCGTCGCCGTTGGAGTCCACACTGGACTCGACGTAGACCCGCTCCTCGATCTGGGCGAGCGCGGCTTGAGGCGGGGCCGCCGCGCTCGCACCGGCGGTCGGCACCGGCAGGGTGGCGGTGAGCAGCGCAAGAGTGAGCGTTACGCGGTGGGGGAACCGCATGTGGCTTCCTTCCAGGGGTGTCGGATAGTCGCCGAACGTCGGTATAGCGCGATGATCGTCGATATTCGCAGATCGACGATGGCGATTCAAGCGTTGCTCGACCGCCGGTTGCCGCGACCACGCGACAAAGGGGCGGTGGCCGGTGGTTTCGCCGATGCGCGGTACATCCACCAGGTCGAATACTCGGCTGATGACGGTGCGGATCTACGACATCATGGCCTGCGACGTGTACTGGGATTTCGAAGACAGCGTGGGGCTGCCCAAGGAGCAGCACAAGTTCCTGGTCTCCTTCTTCCCGTCCGATACGCCGGTGCCGGACCAGATCGACAGCATCGTGGCTCGCGGGCCGGGTGGCTACGGGGTCGCGTTCACGAACCAGATGTTCACCAACGTCAACCGCGACGGGTGGATCTACGACCCGTCGCTGGACTACCACTGGTACATGCTCAACGTCCCGGCCGGGTTCCTGGCCGAGGGCACGTACACGATCGAGGTGACGACCAAGGACGGTGACGTGCTGACCCGCTCGCGCGAGCAGCGCAGCGCGCCGTCGCGCGCGATCGTCGACAGCTACCTCGCCAACCGCGACCGGATGGCGTACACCCTGACCAGCTGGTCGACCCTGGCTGAGTTCGGCGGCCCGGACGCCTACTACGTGTACCGGCTGGCCAGGGCCGCATCGTTAAGCGAGTTCGACACGCAGAAGCTGCTGTGGTGGGACAACATCTACATCCGGCGTGCCCGCGGCATCGAGCCCCTGGCGGGCCTGAACAAGGGGTTCGTCGACCTGCCGGTCGAGCTGGCCCCGGGTGAGACCTACGGGGTGTTCGTCGAGATCACCGACGGCAACGCCCAGGGCGAGGCCAACATCTGCGTCTTCCAACCGCACCGGTTCCTGGCCGCCTGACCGGCCGTCGCACGGCGGTCTGCCAGGAGTGGAACCGCCGCACCAGTTCACCGATCACCACCGCTCAGGTGGCATCGGTCGGCGTCTTCGGTGAGCTGCTCGGCGCCGGGGCCGGCATGTGGCGGCGTTCGCGTACGCGCAGTGCCGGCCGGGGTGTCACCGCGGTGGCGTGATGCTGCGGGTTGTAGGGGGCGCAGCCGCTGTCGCTGGTCTTCGCGTCGTGCATGGCCAGGTCGGCATGGTGCATCAGCAGCTGCAGGTCTCCGGTCAGGCTGCGCTCGGCGACGCCGATGGACATGCGCAGTTCGATCAGCTCGCCGTCGGGCAGCCGCAGCGGGTGTGCGCTGACGAGGTGCCGTACGTGCCAGGCGTGGGCCAGGGCGTCGGTCAGCAGCGCATGCCAGGCGAACACGAACTCGTCGCCGTGGACGCGGGCGGCGAACATGTCCGGCAGGTGCGTGCGCAGCACGAGCGCGATGTGCTGCAGCGCCCGGTCGCCGACCTCGTGGCCGTGGGTGTCGTTGAGGGCTTTGAACTGGTCGAGGTCGGCGAAGCCGAGGCTCAGCGGCCGGTGGTCTGCGTACCGGCGGCCCAGTTCGTCCAGCGCACCCGCCCGGTTGGGCAGGCCGGTGAGCGCGTCGACGTGCACCGCGTGCCACAGCCGGGCGAGCAGCCGCCGTCGCAGGCGTGAGCCGGTGAGCCGGCAGATGATCAGCGCGGTTCCCGCGGCCAGCGTCACGAGCGTCAGTGTGGTCAGGATGTTCGACATCGAGGAGTGCGCCTCCTTCTCGGCGGCGTCGGCAGCGGCGGGTCGGCGCGCCGCGGCGTTCGGGCCGGTCGGTGGTGGTGGCGGCGAGGGGCCGCCCAGGGTGCCACGTACGTACAACGGTCGATGCCTGCGGTGCGTGGCGGCTGTGGACGGCCGGATCTGGGCACGTCGCCAGGGTCATGCCCGAACTGCTCATCGCGGGCCGGACAGAGTGCCTCGTCGTACGCGGCCGGCCCGACGGCAGGATCATCCGTCGGACCTGGCGATCAAAGCGTGGAGCGACAAGACCCGCGAACCTCTGGGCCTGTCCATCGCAGCTTGAGCGTGACGGACATCCTCGCTCATTGGCGGTCCGTCGCACCCGAGGGTTCCGGCGCCGGCACTGCAGCGGGGGGTTCGCTCGACGAGGCCGTCACCTACGGCCACGACACCGGCACGATTCACGTGTTCGGCGGCGCGGTGACGGGGGCGCTCGCCATGGTCGTCAGAGTCGTGCGCAACCGTGACGGAAGTGGCCCGCGATGCGATACGGCCAAGTTATGATCATCTGAGTGTTTCCCGAGGTGGTGGCCGGTGCCTATCCGATTGCGGGTCGGCTGGGCGGATGGCGAGGCGGGTGTTGACCATGCCGCTGATGGTCTACACGCTGGTATGGCTCGCCGGCTCGGTGGCGGTGTTCAGGGTGCCGGACCGGCCGGCCGACATCATCTGGGCCTTGCTCGGATTGATCAGTGTTGTGGCGATCGTGGTCGGGGTGCGGCGCAACCGTCCGGCGCGGACCTGGCCTTGGCTGCTGATCGCCGCCGGGGTGTTCCTGTCGATCGCAGGGGAGGCCGTATACGACCTGCTCACCTATGCGGGCGGGGTCGGCGGACCGTACCCGTCGGTGGCGGATGTCTTCTATCTCGGGATGTACCCGCCGCTGGTCGCCGGGATGCTCGGGCTCTCGCGCAGCGCGGCCCGAACGCGCGTGCCGTTGCTGCCGGTGGACGCCATGGTCATCATCGGTGGGCTGGGTCTGCTCTCGTGGGTCTTCCTGATCTCCCCGCACCTGTTCGACCCGGGCCTGTCCCTGCTCCAGCGTGTGCTGATCGTGGCCTATCCGGTCGGGGATCTGCTGGTGCTGGCGATCGTGGCACGGTTGGTCATCGTGCACGGGTTCAGCCCCGTGGTGGTGTTGCTGTGTATCGGCGCGGTCGGGCTGCTCGTCGCGGACACCGCGTACGGGACGGAGCAGCTGCATGGCCACGGCCAGGCGAGCTGGCCGGCCAGGGTCGCCTGGCTGGTGTGTTACGGCGGCTGGGCCACCGCTGCGCTGCACCCCTCGATGGCAGCTCTCACCCGACCGGCCCGGGTGGTGTCCGCCGAGGTGTGCATCGGCCGGCAGACGTCGCTGCTGGCGGCCTGCCTGCTGCCGCAGGCCCTGCTGGTGTTCGAGGCGGCACGCGGCCGTGTGCCGCATACGGCGGCCATCGTCGTCGCCGCCGGCATCACCGCGCTGCTGTTCGCGATACGGCTGTCCGGGCTCCTCGCCGACCACCGCCGCCATACCGACCGCACCGAGATCGTGCGGGCCGCGAGCGTACGACTGGCCTCGGCCCGCGACGTGCCGGCGGTGCGCGCCGCACTGCAAGACGCGGTCGAGCGCCTGGCGGCCGGCAACACCCCGCACACCGTCCAGGTGATCATCAACGATGGCGGCCACCACGACGTGCTCACCCCGCGTCACCCACCCGGCGAGCCGATCGTGGCGAGCGGCGCGCTGCAGACGGACATCGGCCCGCCGGCCGGGCCCGCCACGCCCGCGCTGCTATGCCCGCTGCGCCTGGACGAGAGCGGGCACGCCGACGCCGACCTGGGCAAGCTGATCCTGCGATCATCCAGACGGCAGCTCGAAGTGCTCCAGGCGCCCATGCAGACCCTGGCCGCGGCCGCAGCTCAGGCGCTGGAACGCCTCACCCTCACCGCGGAGATAACCCGACGTGACAGCGAACAGTACTTCCGAGCGCTGGTACAGAACGCCGCGGATGTGATCCTCATAGTCGAGCCCGCGAGCTGGCGGGTGCGGTACGCCAGCCCGTCCGCCGCCTGCCTGTTCGGGCCGGTGACGCCGCTCGACCGGCCCCTGCTCGACCTGGTCGCGCCGGAGAGCCGGGACACCGCCCGGGATCAGCTCAGCAGCGCCACCGTCGACACCCCGCAGCCGTCGGACTGGGTCATGGCCGGCGACGGCGCGCGCATACAGGCCGAGGCGGTATGTCAGGACCTGAGCTCGGAACCGGCGGTCGCCGGCATCGTGGTCACCCTGCGCGACGTCACCGAGCAGCGGCGGCTGCAACGCAGGCTGACCTACCTGGCCTACCACGACTCACTGACCGGCCTGGCCAACAGGGTTGCGTTCCGGTCCCGGTTGCAGCAGGCGACCGAGCAGGCCCGCCGTTCGGGCCTGCCCGCCGGGGTGCTGTTCCTCGACCTCGACGACTTCAAAATCGTCAACGACACGCTGGGACACGAAACAGGCGACCGCCTCCTGCGCGACGTGGCGAAACGCCTGTCGGCCACACTGCGTCCGCACGACACCGCCGCCCGGCTCGGCGGCGACGAGTTCGCCGTCCTCATCCAGGGCGCACCCGACATCAGCAGCATCGAAGCAGCCGCACAGCACCTCGTCGCCGCGCTCGACCGACCGTTCACGCTCGACGGCCGGCCGCTGCCGGGCCGGGCCAGCATCGGCGTGTCCTGCACCGCCGACGCCACCAACGCCACGGAACTGCTACGCCAGGCGGACCTGGCACTGTACGCCGCCAAAGCCGAGGGCAAGGGCCGCTGGCGCCGCTACGACGCAAGCCTCGGAGCGCACGCCGTGCAGCGCATGCGGTTGCGCTCCGAACTGGAGCGGGCCGCAACCGACGGGCAACTGTTCCTGGAGTACCAGCCCATCGTCCGGCTCGCCGACGCCGTCACCGTCGGGTTCGAGGCACTGGTGCGGTGGAACCATCCCACCCGGGGACGGCTCGGACCTGCGGAGTTCATCGACATCGCCGAGGAGTCCGACACCATCCTCGCGATCGGCACCTGGGTGCTACGGCAGGCCGTCGACACCGCCGCCACGTGGCACACGAACACCCGGACAGCACCCTACGTCAGCGTCAACGTGTCCGTCCGACAGTTCCACGCCGAAGGCTTCGCCGACGCCGTACAGCAGGCGCTCGCGGACGCGGCACTGCCCGCGGACCGGCTGATGCTCGAGATCACCGAGAGCCTGCTGCTCGCCGACGACGAACAGGTCTGGCATGACCTCGGCCAACTGCGACGGACCGGAGTGCGCATGGCCATCGACGACTTCGGCACCGGCTACTCGGCGTTGAACTACCTACGCCACATGCCACTGGACGTCCTCAAACTCGACCGCGTGTTCATTTCCACCATCACCACGTCCAGCCAGCAGGCCGACTTCGTCGCCGGCATCATCAAACTGGCCGAGACCATGCACCTGGAGGTCGTCGCCGAAGGCATCGAACAGCCCCGGGAACGCGACCTGCTGCGTGCCGCCGGCTGCCGCTACGGCCAGGGCTACCTGTATTCCAAACCACTCACCGCCGAACACGCCAGAAGATGGCAGACCCGATGAACCCGACTCCGGACGTCGCGTGCTGGAGGTTACGTCCGGTCGGCCGTTGCAGCGGGGCAAGGGCGCTTCATCGCACACGCTTCGTCCGACGTCTGGCGAAGTTGACTGATCCGCCACAATGTCAGCCATGGACTGGTCATCCGTCGGACCCGCCGTGTTTTCGCTGATCGGCGTTGTTGTCGGCTCGGTGGGCTCCTTCTTGGCGCAGTCCTTCGTCGCAAAGGTGAGCCGAGAGCAGGCAGAGGCGAACCGGCGGGCTGCCCATCGAGCCGAGCGTCGCGAGGCGGTGCACGCCTTCATCGGTGCTGCGCAGGCCGTTGAGTCGCTCGCGCAACGGCTCCACGTCGGGCAGGTCCGTGACGACACGGAGGCGTACGGACTGTTGCAGCAGATGTGGCTCGCGCAGCGACTATTGGAGCTCGTATGCGGCGAAGCCGTACGGAACTCCGCGCTGGCGTTCACCATCAGGATCAGGGCGGCGGTCTGGGATCTACCGCCCTCGGGAAAAAGCCATGTCCTGTGGGAGTTCCTGACGCCTGAGCGCTCGGCCTTCATGGCTGCGGCCCGGTCTGAACTGGCGCTCTCGTAGGGTCCCGAACGAGACATCGCGCAGGCGGTGAACCTGGGAGCACCGAAAGATCCTGCCGTATTGACACAGGCGTCGAACGGGTGCCGGGCACCTTTCGCCGGCACGGCCTTGGGCGGCACGGTCTGCAGGCCGAGAAAATCCGCCTCCCGCAGGGCACCGGATCCGCCAGCGTACGCCGGCGGATCCGGGCGGCCCGTCGATCAGTCCTGAAGCGGCGGGCCTTTCAGACGGTCGTCGAGGTAAAGCATGTCCCCAGTTGGCGAACTGTTGCACCATTTACGGCCGCGCCGGTAAGCGTGCGCGACAGGTGCCGGAACGTCCGGGGTCACCGATGCTGTGCTAAAGGCACCCAGCGCGGATCACTTGAAACGGACGAACTGGGAGAACTGGCTGTTGGCCGTACCCACCGACACGGTGCGGTGGCTGTAGGCCGACCCGCCGTTGTAGTTGTACTCGTCGACCTCGAACGTGCCGTTGGAGTTCACCCTGGTCACGAACGCGACGTGGCCCCAGGTGCCGCCGAGCCGGACCGCCACGTCACCGGCCTTCGGGCTGCCGTACACCGGGATGCCGGCGCTGCGGGCGGCGTTGGCCCAGTTGTTCGCATTGCCCCAGTGGACGCCGTCGTAGTAGTTGTGGAAGTCGACACCCAGGCGGCTTCGCACCGCCCATGCCGCGAAGCTCGTGCACTGGCCCTTGTAGAAGTTCCACGGGTCGACCCCGGTCGTCTGCCCACGGTAAGGGTAGTCGTCCTTGGCGGGGTAGCTGCCGCCGCCACCGGCCGAGACAGGCTGGTGCGAGGCGTTGTTGTTCTTCAGCGAGGCGTTCAGGTTGACCTTCGCGCCGGACGCGACGTCCTGTGACGTGCCACCGAAGTCGCTGTTGTAGTAAACGCGGATCGTGCTGCCGGTGCGGTTCCATACGGACGCCGCGTTGTTCTTGACGCACTGGCCCTGGCCGTTGCCGGCACTCTTGAACTCGTAGCACGTCGGCTGGGTGGCCCCGTAGTCGGCCTGCGACGAGACGTGGTCGGAGATCGACCCGGCGAAGTCGCTGTTGTAGTAGTAGCAGAACTCACCGCTGTCGCAGATGCCGTCGCGTGACGCCGCCTGGGCCGGTGTCGCAGCGATGCCGACACCGGACACCACGATGGCGATGGACACGCCAACAGCGCGTAGCGCGCGTCCGACTCTCCCTGACATGGTTTGCCTCCCCGGGGATGGAGCTGATGTGCACGGTGAGGCGAATCTACGAAGACGACTTACAGGCCGTGTACATTCCCGCTACAGCTGCGGGCGGCGCGCGACAGGGCGATCCAGGCCGGTTCGTCGAGTACGGCAGCGCAACGGCATCAAAATCACGACCTGTATCGCGGGTGACGAGCATGGGTACTCGGTCACGCGTCCTGGGGGTCAAGGGGTCGTCGAGGCCGTGGATGGTCAGCACGCTGATCGCGAGGTTGCGCAGGTCGGCCATCACGCGGGGTGCTCCGCGGGTGTAGGCCCGGTCGGCGTAGTCGGCGAAGGTCGCATCCGCGCGACACGCACGTAAAGCCGGCTACAGAGCCAGGGCCGCCACCGCGCCGCTGAGCATGAGCAGCCCCGTCGACAGGCACACCCGTCTGGCGCCGACCACCTGACCGGGCCCGCCCTCGCGTTCGGCGCGGTGAGTGAGGAGCACCGCCGAGAGCGAGATCGCTGCACCCATCATCGCGTACAGCGGGGTTCCGTAGAGCCAGGTGTACGGCGCGAAGTGCACCACGAGGATGGTGACCATCACGAGCGGAACGAGGGTGTGGCGACCCGAGATGACGAAGAAGATCACGACTGGCAGTCCCAGCAACTGTCCCGTTGCGATGGTCACCGACAACGAGTCGAATACGGCGAGGTCGGGTCGCGGCGGCCCAGGGATGAGCGCAGTCAGCGCGAGTGCCCCTGGCAACGCGACCGCTCCCTGAAACAGGGTGATGTAGGCGGCGGTGCGTGGGCTCGCCCGCAACCACGCCAACGCGCACAGCATCCATGTGGTCCCATACGCGGCAAGAAACGCCCAGCCGTGTCTGTTGGCGAGAGCAAGCGCCTGGATGTACTCCTCGACTCCCATGTCAAAGCATCCTTCTCGCGCAGAGCCATTTCCTCAGGGTCGAGGCCACTGTCGTGTCACGGAATGGATCTTGTAAAGATGGCCTTCTTGCTGGGAAGGTCGGTGTTCTCACGCTTCAGCCACCCAGAGAAGACCACTGATGTCAGTGTCGCATGGCTCGGCCACGACCGGGATCACCGGCTGCCCGTGTCCCGAAGGGCCGACCTCGTTGATGCGGGTCCTCACCCAGGTCAGCGATCCGAGATCGCTGCGGGGCATCCGCCACCGGCTGGTGGCGATTCGCGCTAATGCGGTGGTGACGGTGTTGTGCGGCGCAACGAATGTCCGCGTGCGGCAGGCGGTCAAGTGCGCTGGGCTGGAAGCGCCTCGTGAGCGTCGCTCAAGTAGCCAGGTAGTGCAGACGCCGGACAGGGCGCCCACCGCATGAAGGCTCGGGCCGTAGCGGCGAGCGCACCACACATCCGGATCCGCCGAGGTCAGTGCATCCGGGTGAGGGATGCGCCGCGTTAGTGCCCGTTGAAGAACCAGGTCAGGCAGGCGAGCCCTAAGGGCGCGGGAATCTGAATCGGTCTCGGTGTGTCAAGCGGACACGAGGTAGTGCCTTCGGGCTAATCGTGCTGGTAACCAGCGGCGCCGTGTAGGACCGCGACGCCGCCCGCGCGCTGCTGTGGGCGCTGCGCACCTGCTTCAACGGCGTACTCAGGGTCTGGGCCGACGCCGGATATGCAGGCCAACTCGTCGACTGGGCCACCAATACCCTCGGCCTGGCCGTGGAGATCGTGCGCAAGCTGGCCGACCAAGTCGGGTTCCAGGTCCTGCACCGCAGATGGGTGGTCGAGCGGACGCTGTCGTGGATCACCCGCTGCCGGCGCACCGTCCGCGACTACGAACGCCACCCGGAACACCACGCTGCGATGGTCCAGTGGGCCATGGTCATCGTCATGACCCGACGCCTGGCCCGCTACCAACGCGCCGGCCGCCTCCGGTCCGTCACCAGTCCCGCCTGACCTGCTCTTCAACGGCACTCAGCCATCGTGCAAGACCGTAGGGCCCTACATACCGAACTCGCCGTCGGCTACGGAGGTGTCTCGTCGGCTTCGACTCCTGCTATCACGGCCAGGTCCCCAGCAGGTAGATCCAGCGCCCGGGCCAATTCCGCGACGATAACCGGGTGGGGACTGTGCGCGCCGTGGCGGAGCGCAGCGATGGTGGCCATGGCGCGTTCGGTTGCGTAGGCCAGGTCTTGGACAGACATATCCCGGTTGTCCATGAAGCCGCGGAGCAGAGCTGCGAAAGGGTGGGGCTCCGGCTTGCCCGCTTCGGCTACCGCCGATCCGAGTACGACGTCCCCGATCTTGGCTTGAAAGCGCAGCAGCCGGTCGCCTTCGAAGCGCACCCGGCCGACGAACGCCGCCGTAGTGCCGTCGGCACCGAGCACCCCAGGCACCGAGACCTCCGTGAACCTGTTGCGCTGCCTGTCGCGCTCACTGGGAAACTCGTGCGGATAGGCGGGTTCGACATGGATGATGCGCCAGGTCGGGTTCCACCAGGGCAGTTCACGCAGCAGGCCGTCGAAGAACGGCGGCAGGGCCGTGAGATCGACCTGAGGCTGAGGTTGCGTGTGCTTGTATCGCGGCCAGTGATTCAAGGCGAGTAAGACCGCAGGCTCAAGCGTACGGCCGACGACGTCCACGGTCGGATGCTACGACAGACCCGACCGGGTCCGCGCACCGGGCGGCTCGGTTCTTCGACAGGCACTTAGGAAGCTCGGATAACTCGTTGCTCGCTTGTTGGAGGCAGCCGTCCGGCACGCACTCGCCGCGGCGGGTATGGGTCCGGCGCGCAGCAGCGGGTGGCGGGCGATAAATGGCTTGTACAGGCCCCAGGATGAGGGTTTAACTGCTCGCCATGTCGTCCCCCTCACCGATCTTCGTTGCCGGCACCGGTCGTTCGGGAACATCACGGATCGCCAACATCATCGGTGAACATCCGCTGATACATCGGATTCCCATGGAGACCAAGTTCCTCATCGACCCGGGTGGCCTACGGGACCTGACCGACGCGCTCACCGATCGATACGACCCCGACGTCGGTGAGGACGCCCTGCACCGGCTGAGCGACTTCCTCACCGTGCGAATGCCCGGCCGGCGCGATGATCGCGGCAAAACCGTTCCCGAGCTGGTCGGCGAGCAGCGCTACCGGGACGCGGTGCAACAGCTCTGGCCGCAGCTGATCGCAGGCACCTTCGACGAACCTGCGCCCGCGGAAGGCTTCGGGAACGCCGACCGACCCGCCGGGCCGTTCGTACCGCTGAGCCGCCGGCGGGTAGTTCCCAGGTATTTCAGCGACCGGGGCGAACTGCTCGCCATCCTGCGCGGCCTGATCGACACCTTGTTCGGCGGAGCAGCCGCCGACGCGGGCAAGCCGACCTGGTGCGAGAAGACACCGTTCAACCTGCTGAGCATGGAGTTCCTCTGGGAACTGGTCCCCGAAGCGACCATCGTGCACATCAAGCGTCATCCGGTCTCAGTGCTCGCATCCCACCTGGCCCAGCCATGGGCACCACCCACCGTCGACGGCGCGCTCGCCTACCTCAAGCCGGTCTACCACCGATGGCTCACCTGGAGGAACACGGTCGACCTGACGGGCAGGCGATACATCGAGGTGAAAGCAGAAGATCTCGCAGCCGACTGGCCCGGGCAGCGCCGCGCCCTGTTCGAACGGCTCGGCGTCGACGATTTCGCCACACCTTCGTCGTTTCAGTCGCACAAGCTGACTCACCGCAACGACCAATTCGACGACGCAACCCGCAAGTTGATCGAAGAAGCACTTGGCAAGGTCATCCCGGCCATGGGATATGAGTGACGGCTCTGGCTCTCCGCCAGGGAAGGGGACATGGCAGGCAAGAAAGCCAACGGCGAAGGCGCCAAGTGACTCGACCCTTCCGGCGTTCCGGCGGCAGCATGGCCGCCGGGGCGTGGATTGTCGTCACCGGCGGGTCGGTGCAGGGTCGGGCGTCGCATGGGTCGTGCCTATCTGGCCCCACGGGTCGCGACACACGTAGGACAGGTTCGCGTGTATCGGGGTGCCGTCGTTGTCATGCAGCACCGGTGCCCGGCAGTGCAGGTACGGCGACACTCGTGGCCAGGTAGAACGGTCGACGGCGGCGGTCACCATCGGACCCCTTCGTCGTCGGCTGCCAGGACCGTGCCCTGCTGCGCAGCGACGTGCTCGAAAAGGTCTCGGGAGCACCACGGGCCCAAGTGAACGCCCTTGCGGGGCCGTCGCCGCTGCGGCCTCGGCCTCCGGGCGCACGAGGTGGCGTGTCGTCGATTGTCACACGGACGGGTCCCAGGCGATGAGCTGGTGGAAGATGCGACGGTCGCCGTCCAGCTCCAGCTTCGGCGATTCCGGCGGTATGCGGCCGTAAAAGAACAGGACCAGGTCACTGGCCGTGCCCCGGGCGGAGGCGTCGGCCGTGTCCGGGTCCTCGCTGGCAGTCGGCGCGCCGAGACGGGCGGCCCATGCGCCGTCGCCGGACAGCCGAAGACGCCAAGAGCGGCCCTCGGTGGCGTAGTAATCGACGACGGCGGGTTCGTGCGGCCAGGCGACATCCGTCGAGCAGAGGGTGAACTGGCAATCGTCGAAACCGTCGAGGGCGACCTCGTCTGGTAGCGGCTCCGGGGTCCCCACGGTGAGCTGGACATCATAGGTGTGCACCGCGATCTCGGGAACTTGGCGCCGAGCCCATGCACCGGACGTTTGCGGTGACTGCGAGTCACCCCACCACGTCCAACAACCGCGGTCCGGGCCGGCCTCGCGCAGCGTGCTCGTCAGCTGCTCGACGGACTCGGTCCACCAGGCCAAAAGAGCCTCGCGTTCCCGCGGCGCGCCCGTGCCGGTCTCCCAAGCAGACTTCTCTGGGGGAGCGTCAGCCGGCCCTGCAGCGATGATGGCGGCTGTTTTGCGGCGGCCCATACCGGCGTGTTGCACGAGGTCGAACAGCGTCCGCTCGGGATGGTTCGGCACCTGCAGGTCGAGGGTGGGCGCCGCGGCGACCGCGGCGCGGAAGGCGGTCGACCGTTCGTCAATCAGCCGCAGATGATCAGAGAACGTGAGAAGTTTGTGCACCCCGGCTTTCTATCAATGTGCTCCGACAACTGGACAGCGATTTTCACAGCCGATGCGGCGGGTGCCTCCGCACTGATACGTGCCGTTGGATGGCGCGCGGGCGCCTTCCTCAGCGCCCGTTAGATAGCGAGGTCAGCCGGTGCGGGGTTTGGTCTTGAGTCGGCGTGCGCGGTGGTAGCGGGCGGGCCGGTCGTCGGGTCATGACGATGACCATGGCCCACTGGACCATCGCGGCGTGGCGCTCGTAGTCGCGGACAGTACTGCGGCAGCGGGTGATCCAATGCGTCGAACACCGGGCCGCCAGCCGTAGGATCAGCAGGTGACGGAGACCCACGGCGAGCACACGCCAGCACCCCGCATGCCATCCGAGTCCGCGTTCGAGGTGGACTGGGACAGCTATGACTCGGTGTTGTTCGATTGGGACGGCACGCTCGTGGACTCGCAGCCGTTGAACTACGTCGTCCTTGCCGAGGTGCTGCGGCAGTGGTGCCAGGTCGAGATCACCTGGCAGTGGTACACCGCCGCTCGCGGCACCCGTACTCCCGAACGACTGCGCCAGTGGGAACGCGAACACGGCCGCACCCTGTCCGTGCCGGTCGAGGACATCTTCGCCGAGACCCGGACCCGTCTGGCCGCCCGCGCAGGGCAGGTGCGGGTCTTCGAACCCGTGCGCGCGGTCGCCGTGCAAGCCCGCGCGCGTGGACTGCGGTGCGCGGTGGCGACCGGAGCCGAGCGCGACGTTGTGCTCGCCGGCCTGCACGGCACCGGCCTGTATGAGCTGTTCGACACGGTGGTCAGCTTCGACGACGTCGGCATCGGCAAGCCCGACCCGGCGATCTTTTTGGCCGCGGCGGCCAGACTCGAGGCGGCGCCTGCGCGGTGCCTGGTGTTCGAAGACTCGGCCATCGGCGTCCGTGCGGCGCAAGCCGCGGGTATGGACGTCGTGGACGTTCGCCCATCCCTGTCCTACGCCCATCCGGCTGGACCTGGGATCAACCTCGACGGGCACCGCGGCCTACCGGCCGACAGCTGATGACCGCCGAGGTGTCGCCGGCCCCGGCCCACCTCGCCGGACTCACCCGGGTCCGTGCCGCGGCCGGTGCGCTGGTTTCGCGACGGGTCCGGTCGGGTGCTGGTGGTGCGCCCGGCGTATGAGGACACCGCGGAGATTCCGGCGGTGCGCTGGAGCCCGGCGAGTCCCCGCGGCGGGCGTGCCAGCGGAGAGTGCCGAGGAGCTCGGCGCCGTGCTATCCGTCGGTGACCTGCTGTGCGTCGACTGGACCCAGCCACGGTCGCCTTGGGACGGCAGCCTGATGTTCGTCTTCGACGGCGGGATCCTGACCGCAGATGACACCGACCGCTTCCAGCTGGCACCGGATGGCGAGATGGCCGGCTGGGTTCTCGTGCCCGTGGGGGAGCTGGCCGGCTCGTGGCGCCGCGTCCGGCGCGGCGGCTGCTGGCCCGCATCGCCCACCGCGGCGGCGGAGCGTTGTATTGCGAGGACGGCCACCCACAGCCGCTGCCGGGCCGTGACGTCAATGTGGCTGACCATGCCGAATCGGCAAGGACCCCGCCGGGCGCCAGCAGCGGAGACGCATCATTTGGACCCGTAGCCAGCGCGGTAGCCTGGTCCACCGTGGCCGAACACTTACCCACCCTCGCCGTCATCAGCGGTCCGCCCGGCACCGGGAAGACAACCCTCGCCCACGAACTCGCCCGGGCCCTGGGCTGTCCCGCGGTCTGCCGGGACGAGATCAAGGAGGGCATGGCCCACGCGATCCCCGGCTATCGGCCCCGCCCCGGCGACGAGGTCAGCCGACGCGTGCTGGCGACGTTCTTCGCCGCGCTGCGGATGCTGCTGGAGTCCGGTACTACCGTCGTGGCCGAGGCCGCGTTCCAGGACCGGCTGTGGCGCCCAGGGCTGGAGCCCCTCACCGCTCTGGCGCGGATGCGGGTCATCCGGTGCACGGTCTCGGCGTCGATCGCCGAAGGCAGGATCGTCGAACGGGCCGCCGCCGGTACGCACAGGGCCGCACACGATGACGACGACCTGCTGCGCCGCCTGCGGGATGGCTCGGCATCCCTGGACGCGTTCAACGGGATCTCCCTGGGAGTGCCGACGCTCGTCGTGGACACGACCCGTGGGTACTCCCCGCAGATCCGGGACATCCTCGCCTTCGTCAACGGCCCAGCGGGCCCGTGAGTCCACGCCGGCCAGCCCTTCACTACCTGACACGCTCCAGCCGCGGAACCGCGACCGCGGCGTTCGCGCCGCCCTCGCGAAAGCCACCGACCAAGACGTGGGTAATTTCCCGGACCGCGACGCGAGGCTGAACCGGATCGAGGAAATTCTGGACCGCTTCCCGCAGCGGGTCTTCGCCTTCGACGAGTTCGGGCCGTTCGGGATCCGACCCACCGCCGGCGAACTGGGCCGCGCAGGGACACCCACGACGGCTGCCGGCCGCCCACCACCCCACCCACGGTGTCCGCTGCGTCCACGGCTGCCACTCGGTCGGCGAGAGGACACGCTGTGGGTCATCAACCGCTGCAGAAAGGGCACCACGAACACCCTCGCGGCGCTGAAGTCGATCTGCGCCGCACGCCCCGACGGTGGCGTGACCTACGTAATCCTGGACAACCTGTCCGCTGCACAAGGGCGCACAGATCCGGCGCTTGGCCCGCAAGCACCAGGTTGAGCTGTGCCTCACCCCGACCTACGCATCCTGGGCCAACCCGATCGAGCGCACTTCGTCCCGCTGCGGTAGTTCACCATCGCAGGGGCATCCGCTCGGGCGGACGCCCCTCCAGCCTGCAGCGTGACCGCATCTCCCAGCACACGGCTCCTCGTGAAAGGCTGGGCGGCATGGGCGCTCCGTCGGACAACCCAGAACTGTGGACGTTCCTGGAATCACTACGTCGCGGTGAGCACCTTTCCGGCACCGTCACATCGGTCGAACGTTTCGGTGTGTTCGTGGCGCTGGACGATGGCCCAGACCACCCCGTTTTCCCCGGCGTCGGGTTCATCACGTGCGCCGAACTGTCCTGGCGGCGCTTCGAAGCAGCTTCCGACGTCGTGCAAGTCGGACAGCGCGTCTCATGTGAGTTCCTTCAGTTCGACACATCGAACATGGAGGCCAGACTGTCCTTGCGAGCGACGCAGCCGGACCCCTTCCAGGTATTCGCCGACGGCAATGCGGTGGGGCAGATACTGCAGGGACAGGTCACCAAGATCGTCCCATTCGGCGTCTTCGTCCAGGTCGCCGACGGAATCGAGGGCCTGGTCCACCTACGAGACCTCACATTGACACCCCTGGAAGCTCCTTCGGATGTCGTCCAAGTCGGCGACGAGATCACGGTCGTCGTCACCGCAATCGACCGAGAGCGACGCAGGCTGACCCTCTCCCCACGACAAGGCTCCTCCGGCCTCCGGTGACTCCGCTGTCGTCGCGTAATTCGGTTCCCCTGCACGAGCCTTCCGGAGCGCCTACACGGGCCAGGTGCGGGTACTCGGCCGACTGGCTCCGGTAGCGACCTACACCGAGCTGCAGGTGACGCCGGTGTGTGCTCGGTCTGAGATCACTGCGTGACGAACCACGCGGACACTGGGGCCATGCTGTCACGGGAGGACGCCGCCGGGCGGATGCTGGCCTGGCTGGCCCATCCGGTCAGCGTGGCGGGGCTGGTGCTGCTCCTACTCAACGACCACGTGTTCAAAGCGGCCTGGCCGGGCCCGGTCACCGGCAAACTCAGCGACGTTGCCGGGATGCTGATGTTCCCGCCGATTCTGGCTAGCGTGCTGGCTCTGGTGCTGCCTCGGCTGCCGGTCCGGCCGCTGGCGCTCGCCAGCCTCGTACTCACCGGACTGGCGTTCACCGCGTCGAAGGCCGTGCCCGCCGGCGCGGAAGCCGCCGCGACGCTGTGGTCGGCGGTGCGTGGCCCGGCGCAGTTCCTGGCCGACCCGAGCGATCTGGTCGCGCTGCCCGCGCTGCTGCTGACCGGCTGGGCGTTCCGGCGCACGACCGCTCTGCCCGACGGCACGGCACGGTCCCTGCGCCTGCTCGTGCTGCTGCCGCTGGGTCTGCTTGCCACCGTGGCGACCACCCCGCCGGACTACCCGAACACGGTCTGGGTGGGTCAAGCGGACGGCCGGCTGGTGCGTGGCGGCGGGGACTCCGACGAGACGTACCCGCGGGCCGGTGACCTGCTCTACAGCAACGACGCGGGACTGACCTGGGCCCGCGATGACGAGTCGCCGCAACCGACGCCGACGCCCGGACCCGACCCGTCGTCACCCGCGGTGTCCCCGACGCCGCTCGTCGAGCGGCTGCCGGACATGCTGACCAGCGACTGCGCCGGATCGGTCTGCTATCGCGTCGTTCCCGGCGAGCTGCACGTGCAGCGCAGCACTGACGGCGGGCGGCTGTGGCGCACCGACTGGCGGGTGTCCGGACCGGCGTACGCGCGGCTGGTCGCCGGCTACCCGGGTTTGGGCGATCCGGCGGTCCACCTGTCCTCGCTCGGGCTGGTCGTGTACGAGACCGTCGGCGGGCAGCATGTCGTGCTGGTCGCCAACGGCCGCGACGGCCTGCTGCGCCGCGACGAGGCCGGGATGTGGGTACGGCAGGACGCCTCGGTGTCGGTGGTCTCCACACCAGCGGCGGTGCTTTACTACCTGGTGCTGGTGCTCGCGGTCATGCTGCTGGTGCTGTTCATGCCGCTGCGGCGGCTGCGGCAGTCCCGTCCGCTGGGGACGTCCGCGCAGGCGCTGTGGATGCTCGCCAACATTCTGGTGCCGCTTGCGGTGACCATCACCGCGCTCACCGTGCTTTACGACGCCGAGTCGCTGAGCGGCACGTCCACCCTGCTCACGGTGCTGGCGCTGGCGGTGGAAATCGGCTGGCTGGTGGCGATGTACCGGTCCGGTGGTGGTGTTCGGGCGGCGCACCTGGCCGGGCTGTCGGCCATCGCGGTCACCACTGGTGCTGCCGCCGCGTTCGCGCTGCGGCGGCCCATCGAGAACGCGTTCATCGTGCTGCCCGACCTGTCGGCCGCGGCGACGGGTTCGTGCGTGATCGGGGTCGGTGCGGTCGCGGCGTACGTGCTGGCCGGCCGGTCGCCTGACCGGCAGGCGGCTGTCGTGGCTCCGGCCGTGGCCAGGCACGACGAGTAGCGGCTTCCGGGGCGGTGTGCCGCCCTGACGCACGCGAGGGCCGTGCCGCCGGACACGCAGGTCATGATCGGTCACTACGAATGTTTGTTATTGCAGCGCAGGGACCTGCTCGTGCAGGCCGGGCTGGGATAGCGCCCGCACGGCGTCAGGCCACAGCGACAAGCCGGCGGCGACCTCGAGGGCCCGCTCGAAGACTCACACGTCCAGCTTCGAGCAGATCAGTCCTTCGCGTCGCGGACGTCTTTTCCCTGCTCGGCGAACGCTTTGAAGTCCTGCATGTGCTGTAGCGACTGCTTGCGGAAGGTGCCGGGCATCAGGAGCCCGACCAGCCGCATCAGCAAGCCGCTGAACCGGTATTCGCTCTCGCTCATCCAGAGCGTCGTGTCCGGACCGGCTTCGGTCAGCCGGTCGCGCTGGACGCTCCACATGCCCTTGCTGACGATCTCGCGGTCGAATTGAACGACGCTGTCTTTCGGGATCCCGTGCAGGTCTGCCGGTTCCCGGCGTGTGATGGTCTCGGTGGCCTCGATCTTCTGCTGCCCCATCTGCAGCACGACCCGTGACTTGGTACCGAGCTGCCCGTGCACCCCGTTCAGCGGCTCGTGCAGCACCATTCCCCGCAGCCACATCGGCAGGTGTGCCGGGTCGGCGAGCAGCTGGGCCGCCCTCTCGCGCGGCAGGGCGATCTCGATCGAGACGGTGTACTTCATGGCGGTGCGCTCCAGGTTCCCGAGTGAACGGCGTACCGTAGCATCCTCGCCTGACATCGGCCCTCTGACGCCATCCTGGAGCAGGGTCCGGCAGGTGTCGACGAGCCCGCTGACAACCGCGTACCACCTGCGGAAACGAGGTTGGGACACGCTCAACAGGCGAGTGATCGGTTCCTCTGGTCGGCGGTTGCCGCAGATGCCGGGCTCGACCATCTACGAGGCGAGCACGTTGCTGGCGTGCGGCGAGACCGGTGGTATGCGATGTGGCGGCTGCCGGTCGTGACCGGGCCGCGCCGCGCCGCGCAAGGCTCGCCGGGTTGAAGCGGGACGACTTCGACTGGTGCTGGTGACGCTGGGTGGTCGATGAACGAATGAGCCATGACCCGGCCACGCTGATGCGCTACGAGCGCGATCGGTGTCAGCGTGGTTGTGGTCGATGTAGGCCTTGCAGGAGCAGTTCGATGAGGCGTCGTGGGTCGTAGCGCGGGTCGCTGTCGTGTCCGATACACAGGTTGCCGATGCCGCGCATGAGTTCGTAGGCGTGGATGCCGGACCTGATCTCGCCGGCGTCGGCTGCGGCTTGCAGGAGCTGTGCGCAGACGGGAACCAGCCGGTCGAGGAAGTACGTGTGCAGAGCCTGGAAGCCGCTGCTGTCCGATTGCAGGGCGTTGGCGAGCCCGTGCTTGGTGATCAGGAAGTCAGCGAAGAGATCGACCCATTGGCGCAGCGCCGCGAACGGTGACTCGGCAGCGTCCAGCAGGGCCGGGCCGGCGTCGGCGCAGCTTTCCACCTGATGGCGGTAGACGGCGACGACGAGGTCTGCCCGGGCCGGGAAGTGGCGGTAGATCGTCCCGATCCCGACGCCCGCTCTGGCGGCGATCTCACGGATGGGCGCGTCGACGCCGGAGGTGACGAACACCGCGGCGGCCGCTTCGAGCAGCGCACGCTCGTTGCGGACCGCATCGGCCCGCTTGCTACGGGCTGGCACTGGCACAGGGCGGCTCACGGACACCGCGCCTCCCTCCGGGCAGCAGTTGACGAAACGGAACGATGTTCCGTATGTTTGCGGAACATCGTTCCGTTTCAGTTTAGCGGAAGCCTTCCTGCAACCTCAAACGCATCGCGAAGGCGAAACGAAGGGAACCACACCATGAGCGAATCGACGCCCACTCAAGTCCTGTCGGTCGGCCCGATCGTGCTACCCGCTCCCGGCCGACCCGTCGACCTGCAGGTGCGGGTCTCCGCCCCCGTGACCGGAAGCAACCTGCCGATCATCCTGCTGTCACACGGCCTGGGCTTTTCCAACCACCTGTCCTCGCTCAACGGCTACGCCCCACTGGCCAACGTCTGGGCGGCGCACGGCTTCGCCGTCATCCAGCCCACCCACCTCGACTCCAAGACACTGAGCCACAACCCCGCCGTGAACCCCGGCGGCCCCGCGCCCCGGCACTGGCGGACACGGGCCGAGGACATGAGCCGCATCCTCGACCACCTCGACATCATCGAGGCCGCAGTCCCGCAACTGGCCGGGCGCCTGGACGCGGAAAGGATCGCCGTCGCCGGGCACTCGATGGGCGGTCACACCGCCAGCCTGCTGCTGGGCGCCCGGCTCAGCGATCCCCACGACGGGACGGTCGCGAACCTGGCCGACCACCGGATCAAGGCCGGAGTGCTGCTCGCCGCCACTGGCCGAGGCGGCGACGCCGTCACCCCGTTCGTGGCCGAAAGCTATCCGTTCCTGACGACCACAGACTTCTCCGCGATGGCGACGCCCGCCCTGGTGGTCGCCGGCGACAAGGACGACTCGGCCTTCCTGACCGTCGCGGGCCCGGACTGGCACGCCGACCCGTACCACCTCGCGCCGGGCCCCAAATCGCTGCTCACCCTGTTCGGGGCAGAGCACGGCCTCGGCGGCATCTCCGGATACGACGTAGCCGAAACCACCGACGAAGACCCCGATCGGGTAGCGACGATCGCCCAGCTGACCAGCGCGTACCTGCGCAGCCGGCTCTACCCCGGCGATGGCGCCTGGCAAACCGCCTGTGACGCACTGGCCGCCGACCCCAACCCGCCGGGCCGCATCGACTCCAAGTAAGCCGGCCAGGGGTCCGTCCGGCCTGCGTCATGGTCGGCTTCGTCGTCGCGACCCGGCCGGGGACCCGCCTACCGGTGGTACCGGTGCCCCCCAGTACGACGATGGTCATGTCCGTCATGTCCCCCGAAGTCGCCGATGCAAACATCAACCGGCTTGGCGTCCCTGGCTGCCCTCAGCCAGCTGACCAGTCATCCCGGAGCTAAGGGGGCCATGGTTCGGCGACCGGGCGACCGGGCGACCGGGCGACCGGGCGAGCAGGGCTGCCCGGTCGCCTGCCTGTCAGCCGCGGATGATGTTCTTGATCCACTGGGCGATGTTGTCCACTCGGGAGGTCCGTTCCTCCAAGGCGTGCGGGCAGGACGGCCCGCCGCTTTCGACGGACACCAGAGCCGGCTGCCCGCGTTTGTGCTCCGTGAAGTACGGCGCGCCGGAGTCGTACGGACAGGCGCTGGTGTCAGGTGCCGGTGCCAGCGCGGTAACGCCGACGCTGGGTTCCGTGACGGTGACGACCGTGACCTGGCCGGTCCGCAGCTGCGGTGACGGCACGGGGTTGGAACTGGTGAGCGAACCGAAACCGGTGAGCCGGAGGATGTCACCGGCCTTCGGTGTCCTACGGCTCAAGGCCAGCGGCCGAATGTCGTTGATCGGGAAGCTGAGCTTCGCCAGCGCCAGGTCGGTGGTGGGAGACTGACGCACGGCGATGATGGTGGCGACGTGACCGATGTCCGTGGTCAGGTCCGCCCGCCCGACGGTGGCGGTGGTCAGGTCGGCGACCGGTCGCTCCACCCGGACGCCGTTGAAGTCCCGGAAGCAGTGTCCCGCGGTGACGATCCACTGCGGTGCGATGAGCGCACCCGAGCAGGCGCTGTTGCGGCGACCACCGTCGGCGGTCGGGATCCCGGTCATGGTCAGCTTGACCGCGAACTGGAACTGACCGTTGGGTACGACCTCGCCGTTCGCGACGGCGTGGGCAGGGCCTGCGGGGAAGATCCCGAGGCCGGCCATGACGAGTGTCGATGCGAGCAACAGCCCGGCCCGACGAATTCGGTGCTTGCGTGTGACGTCCAAGAACTCATCCTTCTCTCTGCGGGGAGGGTCCGCGTTTGCCGTCGAATGCCGCTACGGCGCCAACGACGGACTTCGCCTCTGCTATGGACAGACGCTGCGAACACGGCTTCGGGTTGTGATCTCTAGCCAGCCAATGTGGTTACTCGGCAAACGACTCCTGGCGTGAGGTCAACAAGGTCCCCGGTCACAACGCCAACGTCGACAACCTCTCGATGGTGAACGTGCCGTGGTACTCCAGCGACGCCAACGGATACCAGCTCCCAGCGCTCGCGGAGCCGCAGCCCGTTGGATCCGCCAGCGACGAAGGCGGGATGCGGCACCAGGGCAGCACGCAGACCGAGCCCGCACCTGATACGGCCGCCTCGTGGCCAGGTCACCCAACCGCCGTAACATCCCCGGCATGAGCGAGCAGGGATGGCGGGACTTCCTGGCAGCTGACGGTGTCGAGGACTGGGTGGTGCTGCACGGTGGGGCCACGGCGGTATTCGCCGCCGGGTCGCTGGCTGACGCGGCGCGGCTGGCGGGCGCGGTGGCAGGAGTCGACGGGCTCGCGGGGACGGGTGTCGTGCTGACGATCGCCGACGACCGGCTCACCGTGCGGCTGACTCGCGGCTTGCACCAGCTGCAGCAGCAGCACGTGGATTTGGCGCGGGCGGTGTCGGCGGTCGCGCGGGCGCATGGCGCTGTCGCAGACCGTGCCCGTGTCCAGGAGGTGCAGTTGGCCGTCTCCGCGCAGGCCGACGCCATCGACATCGGCTTCTGGCGTGCCGTGCTCGGCTACACCGGCCTGGACGACGACAACGCCGTCGACCCGCTGGGGCACGGTTCGACGGTGTGGATGCAGCAACTCGATGCGGCCAAGCCGCTGCGCCACGCGATGCACGTCGACGTATCGGTGGCCCGCGAGCAGGCCGAGCTGCGTCTGGCCGCGGCGCTGCAGGCAGGCGGCCGGATCGTCGACCAGTCACCGGAGCACTGGACGCTGACCGACCGCGCCGGCAACCGTGTGTGCATCTGCGCGTGGCCCGACGGAGCAGGAACGCCCGCAGCCGTGCCGGGCAGCGAGCGGGCTGGCTGACATGCTTCGGTCGGGCGCTGTGTAAGGCCTGTCATTGTGGCGCAATGGTTGGAGAGGCCGCAGGAGGATACGAACAGGCCCGAGGCCATCTTGCGGCCCCGGGCCTGTCTCGTCGTGCTCATCGCGCCGTGTGGTCGCGCGCCTGGCGTCGCTTGCGGCCGTGGCGGTGCAGCTTGTTCGCTACCCGCTCCTTGGCGGCCTCGTCGATGAGCTCTCGGTGGTGCAGCTTCGCTAGATCGAAGTACATCTCGGGCGATCCGAACATCGCAGACTCCTCAGTCCTTGACTCTGTGTTGCTGACGAGATGAATACTCCTCTCCCGACACCCGCCATCCATCCGCATCGGCGGCGTATCTTCCCTGCACACGACCTACTTAGATAGGCGTGCGGGCCGGTCTAGGTATGCCTACGCGCGGTGATCGCCGTCACTGCAGACGGGGGCAGGCAGCGGGCGCAGCAGCGCCTCGGCGAGCCGAGGGGGCGCATCTCCGGCCAGGCAGCCGTGCATTTGAGCCCAGTACGGCCGGGCGCCCGTCATCGGTCTGACCCTCGAGCGGATCAAGCGGCGGCCGGTCCTTGGCGGGCTGATCAACGAGTACCAACGCGCCTCGTGAAGGACCAGCTCAGGCCATGTGACGGGGTTTTGGAACCCCGCAGCCGCGCAGCAGGACGGAGCCGTCGGCGAGCACCGCCGTGGTCACCGGCCGGCCCCGATCGGCAGCACTGCGCGTACGGCGGTGCCGCGGCCGCGCAGGCTCGACAGCCGGAACGTGCCGCCGCACGACTCGACCCGGTCCCGCAGCCCGCTCAGGCCGCCGCCGGGCACGGGCAGCGCGCCGCCGACCCCGTCGTCGCCGACGACCACCTCGACGCGGTCGGCTTCGGCTGCCAGGGTCACGGTCACCTGCCCGGCCCGAGCGTGCTTGTCGGCGTTGGCCACCGCCTCCATGGTGACGAAGTAGACGATGGCCGCGACGTGTTCGGGGATCGTCACCCCGCGGATACGGTCGTGGACCGCGACTCTGACGCCAACCCGGTCGGCCAGCGCCGCCACCGCGGCCGACAGGCCGTAGCGCACCAGCGCCGACGGGTTCATCCCGCGGACCAGTTCGCGCAGTTCGGCGATGGCGGTCTCGACCTCGGCCGCGCCCCGCGCCACCAGCGCGGGGTCGTTCTGGCGCAGCATCATCGCGGCGGTCAGCAGGCGCTGCTGCACACCGTCGTGCACGTCGCGTTCGACCCGGTGGCGTTCCCTGTCTCGGGCTTCGACCAGTTCGCGGCGCTGCAGGCGGTGCAGGCAGACGGCCGCGGCGGCGGGCACCATCGCCCCGCCCACCGAATACAGCACCGTCGGCCACGGCCCGGTGTGGAAGAAGGTGCTCAGCGTGGTGGTGCACACGCCGTTGCCGACGACCGCGGCCCAGAACGGCAGCCACACGCGACGGTCGGCGGGGCTCGCCTGGTGGATGCGCCACGCCAGGACGAAGCCGAGCGCCACGCCGACCGCCGGATACGTCACCGTGCGTACGGCCAGCAGTTGGTCGGGGCCGATCGGGCCGTGCGCCGCCGCCAACGCCACCAGGATGATCGGCCAGTAGGCGTACCCGACGGTGACGACGTGCCGGTCTCCGGCGGTGCGCAGGCCGCCTGGCGCCACGGCGAGGATGGCGTGCAGGAGCAGCGGGTCGTAGCAGATGCTGAGCAGCAGGCCGCCCGCGAACAGTTCGGGCGCGGCGGCACGGCCCCAGGCGTCGAGCAACCACAGCACGCCCGACGCGATCAGCAGCAGCCCCGCCGGCCGGTGGTGATCCGCGCGGTGCAGCCGCAGCCCCACCTCGACGTGGAGCACGCCGGCGATCATGAGACAGGCCAGCTCCCAGGGCGCGGACCGATACGCGGCCAGCAACGGTCCGGCAACGAGGGCGACGACAGCGGCCCGCACCGGCCAGCGGAGACGGTCCATGGAGCAGATAATCGTGGCTCCGCCCGGCTCGAGCCAGGATCAGTCGTGAGCCCGACTGACCAGGCACACGTGTGCCGCGGCTGTGGCGGCGCGATGTGCCCGCCCTGCCGCGTTCGCCGGACCGGGCCGCGCTGACGGCCGCCCGACACCGATTACGTGTCAGCACTGATGCCCGGTTGCCTGCTGATTTCTATGGTCGGACCATCTTTCGACCCACCGGGAAGGCAGGAATGCCACGTGAACCTCACTCCTAGGAACGCGGCGCGGGTGCCGCTGTGGGCCGCCGCGGCGGCCCGCCTCATCCGCAGCGCGCACGCACCCGCGCACGTCACGACGACCGGTTTCCAGGGCCTGCAGTCGGGGGCCGGCTCGGGGATGCGAGACGTCTGCGACACGCCGGTGCGCAGACGGACCAGGCCCTGGGGCAGACAGGGCTTGCCCCCGGCGTTGCGGCGTGCGGCACGCCGGGTCACCACGGTCGTCGCCGTGACCGTCCTCACGCTCGGCTTCGCGGTGGCCCCGGCCAGCGCCGACCCGGCCGTCGACGACGACGAGATGCAGCTGCTCAGGTCTCGCCTGTTCTCGGCCACCATGCGGGCGAAGGACCCGGGCCTCAACGGGCTCAAGGATCTGGTGCTCTCCGTCGGCCTGCTCAGCTACCGGTCGGGCAACCCGGATGCCACCTACGAGCAGATGGTCGCGCAGGCCGCGGCGATGCGCGACGCGCTCAACGTCCAGTTGACCGCCGACGTGCCGGCGCGCGACTACTACCAGTACTTCATGAAGGGACTCGACGCCGTCTCCGGTGTCCCCGGCGTCAGCATCGGCACCCCGTTCGTCAAGGGGCTCCTGGAGGTCACGCTGGGCGCGGACCTGCAGGCCGAAGGGCACCTCGCCGACCAGGTGACCGGCGCGTTCCAGGCGCAGGCCTGGATGGCGAAGTACTACGTCATCCAGGACCTCGTCTGGGGTGATGTGATGCGCAGCGGCCTGAGGGACAGACCGCTCGGCACCGCCTGGGACGCCGTCGTCGGCGTGAACGTGAACCTGAGCGTGCAGGCCACCATCGAGCAGATGAGCCGCGATCCCATGATCGGCGCCTATCTCAACACCGACGCGATCCTGGCCAACCAGGGCGACATGAACGGCTACCTCAACGAGATCCGCCGCCAGGCCCTCGAGGCACTCGACAAGATCAACGAGCAGAACGAGCAGATCCGTGCCGAACTCGAAGCGATGTCGCTGCAGTACCCGGTGGGCCTGGGCAAGAAGCCGGCCGCGGCCGACTACACCGCCGCCAAGAGGGCGGCCGCCGACCGCCAGGCCGGTATCGACGCGCTGGGCTCGGCCGTCTACATCCTGTCGACCCTGGCCGGATTCGTCGACCCCAAACTCGGCAAGGACCTCGGGATCGTCGGCACGGCCGCGGTCAACGCCGCCACGGCGATCAACCAGTACCTGCCGACGATCGCCGGCCTCGGCCTCAGCGACGCGCTCCTGTCGCTGACCACGCTCACGCTCACCGGAAACCTGCTCGGCGCGGCGATCTCCCTGGCCCCGCTGTTCGGTCTGGGGCAGCCGGATCCGCAGCAGCTGATCCTCGACCAGCTCGCCGCGATCCGCGACGACATCGCCCAGTTGAGCACGCAGATGAACGACCGGTTCGACCGCGTCGAGCAGGGTCTGACCCAGCTGTACGCCGACATGCTGGTCGAGTTCGACCGGCTCCTGCAGGAGACGGCTGAGGTGCGGCAGAGCATCACCGACATCCAGCGCCAGCTCATCCTGCTGGAGAACCGGATCGACGCGCTGAGCGCGTACCTCACCGAGGCGTTCCGCGAGGATCTGCTGGATGCGCCACGAAGCATGATCAACATGTACATCGACTACGAGGGGACCTACGGCAAGCAGATCCCCAGCTACGGCGAATACACCAAGCCGGAAAACGAGTTCCACTTCACCGCGACCCAGCGGTCCATCGGAGCCACCGTCACGCTGACGAAGGGCTTCGACACTGCAGATCCGATCACGCAGCTCGACACCTACGGCGCGGCCGGACTGATCGACTACCTGTCCTGGCTGGCCCGCGACCGCGGCTACGATCCCGACTTCCCGCAGCCCGCGACCAACACGCCGAACGCTTCGATCTGGCTGCTGGGCGCCCGCGCCTCCAACGCTCTGCAGCTGCAGAACCCCGACTACGCCGAGCAGGTCAAAGCGCAGCGGACCGCCGACATCATCGCCGCCGGCGAGCGGATCAACGACGCCAGCCGGGCGTTCAGCCGGCCCGGCGCCGACGCCAGGACGAACATCCTGTTCAAGAACCTGCTGAACAACCACGAGCAGGCGATGGCCCGGCTCGGCGCCGAGTTGACGAACATCGGCAAGAACGACGTCCTCAAGGGCAAGTCCTGGTCGCTGTGGGCCGATCCCATCGAGCAGAACGTTCCGCCGGCCGGGTACCTGCCGGCCGGGCCGACCGGCGCCATGCCGGCGTGTCACCAAGGGGCGGCTGTAGCCCTGCCGAACGTGCCCAGCGCCATCCCATACAGTTCCCTCCCGGCGCCATACCTGCTGCTCAACTATGCGCTCGACAGCGGCGAGCAGCCGACCTTCTCCGTCTGCTACGACGTCGAATTCGTCAACGAGATCTGGCAGGCCCAGCCCAGCTACCTCGAGACGCAGGCGGACCTGCGGGTCACCGTCCGGATCTTCGTGCAGTGGTCGAACGGCCCGAGGTTCGAAGCCCGCGCGGTGAGCCACACCGGCTCGGCCGGGGTCGTGTGCCGGGAGTGGTACAACAAGCCGGAATTCGACTTCTGCAAGACGCCGCAGGACGTCATGCACAGCAGCTGGTCGGCCACCCGAAAGGAGTCGTTCGAGGCCGCGCCGAACGTGGTCACGCACAGCACCGCGACTGACGCGACCGCGGACAAGGCCCGCAACTTCGTCCACGGCAAGCGCAAGTACTACTACGATCTCGTCTCGTCACGGCTGGTCGGCGGCACCACCCTGGCCGCCGCCAACCGCGAGGTCACCGAGGCGATGCGCCTGCTGCAGGCCTACTCCGAACTCGGCTGGGCACAGGCGCTGCAGAACGACGATCTGATGCACGGCCTGCTATACGGCAGCCGACGCATACCGGCCGACCTTGCCGGCTCACGTCCTGTCGCCGACGTCTACCAGCACGCCGCAAACGTCTACACCGCATGCCGGCCGGTGGTGCCGGCCGGCCCCTGCCAGACCGCCGACCCGGACACCTACGACCTCAAGCACCCCGACTACGACTGGAGCAAGGAGAACTGCGAGCCGCTGCACTCCGGGCCGATCGCCGGGGTGCCGGAGGTCGACCCGATCGGCAGCTGCGCCCACTGGCAGGGCACCCAGCGGCGCAACCTGCTGGAGGCGCAGTACGACCAGCAGTCTGACCGGCTCTTCCACAACCTCTACCGCGAAGGCAACCCCGACGTGGAGGTCGTGATGAGCGCCTTGACCGTCACCAGCCGAGCCGTGCACGGCTAAGACACGGTCGTTGCACGACGGTAGTGCACACGTCGGCGAGCCCGGCCCCGACCTGCGGTTGACGCCCGGGTCGGGGTCGGGCCGGCCTGCGGCACCGTGCTGCTGCCGGACCGGCCCCGTCGCCGCGCCGCAGGCACCAGCGGGCGACGTCCGAAGTGGATAGCGGTCAGGCGCCGAGGCCCGACGGTGCATGGCAAGATGTCGGCCATGTCGTCCCAGATCGGTCTCGTCGATGTCGTCCAGGCGCTGCGCGCCGAACTCGCCCGCGCCAGCGAGCTGGCCACCGACCAGGCCGTGCAGTTCCCGGTCGGCCAGATCACGCTGGAGTTCCAGGTCGGCGTCACCCGCAGCGCCGAGGCGACAGGCGGCATCAAGTTCTGGGTGCTGGAGCTGGGCGCCTCGGCCGGCGCCGCGAAGGAGTCCGTCCAGACGGTGACGATCGTGCTGGAACCGCCGGTGGACGCGCACGGAATGCCGATCAAGGTGAGTGCCCTGGACGCCGAGAAGCCGGCATGACCGGCTTCGCCGACCGGGTCGTCGAAGTCCTCTGCGACCTCGGGCCGACGGCGCCCCGACGCTGGATCAGCTCCTCCGGGCTGCTGATCTCCGGACGCCACGTGCTGACCGCCGCGCACGCCGTCGCCCCGACCGGCACCATCACCGTGCGTGGCGTGGACAAGGTGGAACTGACCGCCACCGTCGCCCAGGTCGGCGACGTCGACGTCGCCGACCTGGCCCTGCTGGAACTCGCCGAGCCGCTCGACGGCTACGCGCCGCTGCGGTGGGCGCGGGTCGACCGCGACGGCGCCGAGACGATCGCCGGCTGCCGCGGCATCGGCTACCCGCTGTTCCAGCAGGTCCCGGTCCGCGACACCGCACAGCTCGACGGAGTCGTGCCGACCGGCGACCGCCGCGTGTCGGACCTGCTGACCCTGCGGGTCACCAGCTCACCGCGAGCGTTGCCGCCGCAACAGGAGGCGCTCGGGCACAGCCAGTGGTCCGGCATCTCGGGCACGGTCGTCGTCACCGCCGACGAAATCATGATCGGCGTGGTCACCGAGCATCAGCCGCGCGCCGGAGACTCGGCGTTGACCCTGACCCCGATCACGCACGTCGACCGCCTGCCCGACCCGGCGGCGTGGTGGGACATCCTCGGCCGCCGCCCGGTCCAGTTGCCGCAGCGCCGCAAGCGGCCGCCGTACTTCGCCACCGTCGCAGAGATCGCCGACCGGACCCCCGAACTGCGCGACCGGTCCGGCGAACTGGCCGACCTGGCGGCGTTCGCGGTCGGCGCCGAGCCGTTCCGCTTCCTCGTCGGAACGCCATGGGCAGGCAAGACCGCACTCGCCGCGCACCTGGCGATGAACCCGCCGCCAGACGTCGACTGCGTCGCCTACCTGTTGCAGCGGCGCGCGCTGGACGCCAGCGGCTCCCGCTTCCTGGCCGCCGTCAGCTCCCAGCTCGCCGACCTGCTCGGCGAGCAGACGCCCGAGCCGGACGCCCACGCGCTCGCCGACCTATGGGCCCGCGCCGTGGAGCGGGCCGATGACCTCGGCCGACACCTGCTGCTCATCGTCGACGGCCTGGACGAAGACCTGCGGCCGGCCGGAGAACGCAGCGTCGCCTCGCTGATCCCGACCCGTCGCGGCCGGCACGCCCACGTCCTGCTCACCGCGCGCAAGGACCAGCTGCCCGAAGACGTCGACGCGGACCATCCGCTGTGGGACGTCCTGCCGGTCCGGATGACGCAGGCCGTCGAAGCGGCCCGCGTGGAACAGCGGGCGTTCACCGACCTCGACGCACTGGCCGCGGACCCGCCGGCCCGCCAGGTGCTGGGCCTGCTCGCGGCCGCCGCAGGCCCGCTGACCATCACCGAGCTCGCCGACCTCGGCGCCGCAGACGCATACGACGTGGGCGTGATCGTCGCGAAGAAGGCCGCCCGGGTGATCGACGGCGGCGACGACGGCTGGCGGTTCGCCCACCAGGCCCTGCTCGACACGTGCCGCGACACCGTCTTCGGGCCCGCGCTGGCCACACTCGTCGAGACCGTGGACACGTGGGCCGGGCGCTGGTCGGCGCACGGCTGGCCGGACGGCACGCCGCGCTACCTGCTGGCGCACTACCCGTGGGCGCTGCTGGCACGGCCGGCGCACGACCGGTTCGCCACGCTCACCGGCGACCCGCAGTGGATCGCCGCCGCCGTCGCAGCCGTCGGCGTCGACGCGGTGCTGGGGGTGCTGCGGGCGGCGTCGGCTGCCGGCGTGCCGCTGCGGCTGCTCGACATCGAGGCCCACCACCTGCGGGCCGGCGGGGCAGAGCAGCCGGCGGGCCAGCTCGCCCTCGCCGCCGCGTACACCGGCGTGGACGACCCCCGCTGGGCGCAGGCGGCGCTGCAGCGTGCCGGCCTCGCCGCGCAGTGGACGAGCGGGCGGGCCAGCCGATCGCTGCGGCGCAGCTTCGACTCCGGCAGCCGGCAGGTGTGGGCCGCGGCCTTCGTCACCGCCACCAGCGTGGTCACCGGCGACGACGACGGCCGGGTGCGGCTGTGGCAGCTCGACGGCGGCCACTACACCGACCTGGGCCGCCACGACGCCGGCGTGCACCGAGTCGCGGTCGACCAGGCCACCGGGTCGGTCGTGACCTGCGGAAACGATCAGACGGTACGGCTGTGGAACCTGCCCGACGGCACACAGCGCACCCTGGCACGCGGCTTGGGCCACATGTGGGCCGTCGCGTTCTCGCCCGACGGGCGACAGATCGCCACCGGAGGCCGCGACACCGCCGTCCGGCTGTGGAAACTCGCCGACGGGCCGCCGACCGTGCTCGGCACACACGACGACCAGGTGCGGGTGCTGGCATTCAGCCCCGACGGCTCGACGATCGTCAGCAGCGGCCGCGACAGCGTCATCCGGCTCTGGCGGCCCGGCAGCGGCACCGCTGAGATCCTCGGCGGCACCACACCAGGAAAATGGATCGAGGCGATGGCCGTCACACCGGACGGAGCCGACGTCATCACCGGCTCCTACGACGGCGCCGTCCGGGCCTGGCCGCTTGACGGAACCCCACGGCGGCGGCTGGGCCAGCACGAAGGGCAGGTGTGGGCGGCGGCGGTCAGCCCCGACGGTACGTTCGCGGTCACCGGCGGCGGCGACGGCCGGGTCTGTCTGTGGCCGCTGGCGGCATCGGCGGGACCTGATCGGATCCTCGGTCGGCACGGCGAGCCGGTCCGCAGCGTCAGCGTCAGCCCCGACGGCACACACGTCGTCTCCAGCGCCGCCGACGGCATCGTCCACATCTGGGACCTCGACGGCGCGCCCGACAGCAGCGGCCAGCGGCAGTCACTCACCGCCGTCGCGGTCGACCCGGCCGGCGCCGTCTACTCCGGCGCCCTCGACGGCCACCTCCGCCATCAGGCCGGCGAGATCCGCCGGCTCGGCACCGGTGTGCGTGCACTGGCACACGACGGCGACAGGCTCCTCGCCCTCGGCGACGATGGCATGATCGTCGCCGACGGCGTCGCGTACGCCGAGCATCCCGGCGCCCGCGCGCTGGCGGTGAACACGGCAGCCGAAGTCCTTGTCGCCGCCGGCGGCACCCGGGGCGTCACGATCTGGCCGCTGGCCGGCGGCCCGGCCAGGCAGGTGGCATGCTTGACGCAGATCCAGGCGGTGGCCGTGAACGCCGCCGGCGTCATCGTCTCCGGGGCGTCCTCGGGCAGCGTGGCGGTCATCAGCCAGGACGGGCAGGCGCGCCTGGTGCTGCCGGCCGATCGCACCCCGCCGATCTGGAGCGTCGCCATCACGACCGGCTTCGCCGCAAGCGGCGACCACCACGGCACGATCCGCCTCTGGCGCCTCGGCTCGGACACCACCGGCACAGACATCATCGGCTCGGTCCTCGCCGAGCTGGCCGGCCCCATCGGCGGGCTCGCGTTCGCCGAGGATGGCACCGCCCTGATCAGCGCCGGCGAGGACGGCCTGCGGGTGTGGACGATCCCCGACGGCCGCCTGCTCGGCCATGTGCGGACCGAGCCGCTGCATGCGCTCGCCGTGCACGGCGGTACGGCCGCGACTCTGTCGGATCAGCTCGGCCTGACTCGTTGGCGGCTCGATCTGACCAAGGCCGGCTGAGCATCGACGTGCAGGTCGACGCCGTGCGCGAGCAGGCTGCGACGACAGCAGCGGATCCGGCTGCCGCAGCAGCCGGCCCCGCTGATCGATCTACTTGGCGTCGGCCAGGTCGGCGATCGCCCGCGCGGCGCGGAAGTACGCGCTGCGGCACAGCTCGCCGATCGTCTTGATGCCGAGGGCGTCCTTGAGGTGCTCGGCGGCACGCTCGCTCGCGGTCCACTCCTACCCCAACCGCGGCGGTCGGCCCCGTGCGGATTCGGCGGCTTGGATCACCGAGTACGAACGTGCCGCGTGAAAGACCCAGCTCAGGCCATATGACGGGGTTTTGGAACTCCACATTCTCCACCGCCGCCCGGTCCATGCCCTGACGGGAACGGTCCGGGCGGCGGCTCAGCAGGTGGATGAGCGCCCGCGACGAGCACGCGCATTGCCGATGCTGTCACCACTGCCAATGGGATCGCCGCTTACCTGAGTGGCTTGAAATAATCCCCGGCGGCCATGTAGGCGAAGACGGACAGCCCGATCCGCACGCCCTGGTTGTCGGCAGAGCGGAAGTGGATGCCTCCCCAGATGCGCGCTTCGACGACCTCGGCCAGAGCCTTCGAGAAGCTCGTGAAGTGGCGGGTCGCGTTGGCGGCGGGGCTGTACGCGCTGAATGAGATGTTGTCTCTCTGGTAGAAGAACGCCAGCGTCGCCATCGACGCCGACGTGAAGCAGGTGTGGCCTGAGGTGAAGTCGGGGAACGGCGGTGTCACGAGCAGCGGCACCCAGTTCGGATCACCCACGGTCGCTCGGTTGCCGTCGGTGTCGCCGAGTTGAACCGCTGTCACGGGCCGCCAGAAGCTCCAGTACTCCTTCTCGCTGTAGCAGGCGATGAGGGCGTCGGCCTCGGTCATGTCGACCATGGCGAACATGCGCGCAGCCTGCAACGCGTTCAGCCCTTGACTGATCGCGACCTGGCGTTTGATCTCCCATTCGGTGAGGCGCCGGTCATGCCACCAGATCGCGGCCGACGTCTGGTCGGCGGTGCGTACCGAACTGTCGGCCGCGCCGAGCCGTTTCACCTCGTTGTAGTCCCGGCCGTAGGTGCTGCTGGTGAGCCGGGGCGGACCCGAGGTGCGGAACATGGACGCGCTGGGAATGAGGAACGGTTTGACGTGCCCCGTCCAGGCGCCGGCCGACGCGAACGTCGGTGGCGTCGGGCGCCATTGACCGGGCTGGGTGCCCACCCGCCAGGTCTGCGACCCGAATGCGCCGTCATTCCGACGTGCCGCGATCATCGCGGCTGCAGTCTGCGCCCCCACCGACGCGCCGCGCTGCTTTGGCGAGCCGTCGGGAATCGCAGCCAGCGCGGCGTCGTATTGGGCCTGAAGCCGTGCCAGCTGAGCTGGGAACAAGGACACGAGCATCTGGTACGCAGCCGTCGCGACGGCCGCGTCGGTCGACTCCGTTCCGTCGGCGGCCGGTGCGTCGAGATACGGCTGGTACGGCGTACCCGCGATCGCGTTCACCGCGTCGTAGACGGCCCCGTGCACCATCGCAAAGCTGCGCACTTGTTCGTTCGGCTGCTGCTGTGCAACGTCCCAGATGGCCTGCTGGGCGTTGATGTCCCAGGCGATGACCGGGTTGGCGGCGGCAGCCTGGGCGATCGACGATCTGAGTGCCACCGTTGACGTGAGTATGAAGGCTGCTGAAACGACGACGCGCAGGAACATACGCATTGACATGGAATCCCCGTTCTGAGCGAAACTTGCCAGTCGTCACTCATCGAAGCATTCCGCTCGATGGATTACAACGCCGACGTCGCCCCGCCCGAGGCGTTGCCCGTGACGGCAGGCTTCCGGGGAGCCTGTTGCGTTGAGCGTTGGTATGATCGACGTCAGAATCGAGCAGTGAAGTCGTCGCCCCGCTCCGCCTGCCGGCCACCGTAATCGATCTTGAAGCGCAGCGCCGGATACGCCGGAAACCGATCCTCGGCGGGCTCGTCAACGAGTACGAACGAGCTGCACAGATCATTACGAAGCAGCAGGTCGCCGTCACATCGGAACAATGAACCCAACAGGTCGAGTTGACGTACGAGGTACGCGACGCAAGACCGGCAAGGTTGGATCGTCGTATGGTGCCGTCCCTTGTCGACGACGAAAACGGAGATCAGGAGACGCCGAAATCCACCAGGCTGTCGGACGCGTCGAAGGTCACCGTCGCCGGAGTCAAGAGTGCGGACTCGTCGATCACCTCGTCGACACGCCATGCTGGAATGTTCGACAGACTCTCGCGCAGGGACAGGTGTGACAGCCGTTCGAGCTGGCCGAGACTCGAGATGTCCCTCAACGCGTCACAGCGGTCGAGCGTAAGGGTCTTGAGCGCCGCCAGGTTGCCGAGGTCGGCGGTGTCCTGGAAGGACGAGCCGGAAAGGTCGACCCGTCTGAGTTTATTCAGCGAACCGATACCCCGCCAGTCCCGGACCGAGCGGACGTTCACTATGCGCAACTCCTCCAGGTGATGCAGGTCCGCCAGGCAGGAGAGGTTGTCCAGCCCAACGACACCATCGAGGACGAGGCTGCTGGTCTGGCCAGCCTGTGCGAGGAGGCCGTCCAGGCTGGTGGAAACGTCGCCGGTTAGCGTCAGCGCCCTTATGGACCCGGGCAGCGAGCCCGGCTGGATCGATGTGTCCCGGCCCAGTCGGAGGGCTAGCCGCCATAGCGTCTCAGACTTCCTGTATTTGTCTATGTGTTTCAGACATTCCGGGTGGGGCGTGGCCGTGTCGTGCCGGTCCGAAGTCTGCGGGTAGGCAGATGACGGGGGTGGCGTGGACGTGGTGGAAGCCGGTCCGGTGGTGCTGGGGTTTCAGGAAGTCGTGTGCAGGGCCTGATGCCGCCACCCGGGGGTGGTGGTTCTTGGGTTCCTGCCCCGCCGGACGCTGGCCGCCTGTGCAGGGCGGGGCGGGGACCGTGCGCCGGTCGGGCACACGGCGGGAAAGCTCCGATGCGGGTGGTCGTTTCGGGGTGGGGCCGGTCTTCGGTCCCCGGGTGACGGGCTGCTTGCGGGTGCGAGTACCGGTGGCGGGGCGGCGTGCGGTGGCGACGTCGCCTTCGACCACTC
>NZ_VIQO01000011.1 GCF_007483665.1 Catellatospora sichuanensis | reverse complement strand
GTGGGAAGCCTGCGCCGCGATCAACAACGGCGACGAGCCGACCAGCTCCAACTACGGCGGCACCAACCAGGGCAACCGCTGGGGCACCTGGCCCGAGACCGGCACCCAGACCGCCGAGGTCCAGTGGGGCTCGGCACAGACGGTCAGCCGCGCCCAGGTCTACTTCTTCGACGACGAGCAGGGCATCGACATGCCGTCGGCGTGGAAGCTGCAGTACTGGAACGGCAGTGCGTACGTCGACGTGCCCGGCGCGAGCGCGTACACGCTGACCAAGAACGGCTACAACACCGTCACGTTCACCGGGGTCAGCACCACCCGTTTGCGGGTCTCGCTGACCGCCACCGGCACGGCCTCGCTGGGCCTGCTGGAGGTGAAGGCCTTCGCTTCCTGAGGGAAGCCGGGTTGGCCTCCGCCACGGTGTGGAGGCCAACCCGCGGCCACCAGTGCTCCGACGAAACACGGCTGGCCGATCTGCTCGATGACATGGATACATGCACATTAATGACGATCTGTTTTTGCTGGTCGAGGGACATTTTGACGCATCGAACATGCAGGAGGGTTGATGGCTACCTCGGTCCGCGGTCCTGTGGCTCCCACGACCGGCTCACTCGCGGTCCAGCTGCCCCTCAGCGTCGACGATGTCGAGATCACCGGCGGTCCGCTTGGACGCTGGCAGCGGACGAGCCGGACGGCAAGTATCCCGCTGGGTCTGGCGCAGGTGGAGCAAGCGGGCAGCGTGCCCAACCTGCGCCTGGCGGCGGGCGAGGGGCAGGGCGACTTCCGGGGCTACCGGTTCCAGGATTCCGACCTATACAAGCAGCTCGAAGCCGTGGCTTGGGAGCAGATCAGGAAACCCGACGGAGACTACGGGGCGTTCCTGGCGGGCTCAGCCGAGCTGCTCGCCCGCGCGCAGCGGCCGGACGGCTACCTCAACTCGCATTACCAGCTGGTCAAGCCGGACCTTGTCTACGCCGAACTGGAGACCAGCCATGAAATGTACTGCGCGGGCCACCTTCTGCAAGCGGCGGTGGCCGCGGCGCGTGCGGGCTGCGCGCCACGGCTGCTGGAGGTCGCTCGGCGGTTCGCCGACCACCTGGTCTCAGTCTTCCTGGCCGGCGGGAACGACGGCATCGACGGCCATCCCGAGGTGGAGACCGCCCTGGTCGAGCTCTACCGGCTCACGGGGGAGCGGTCCTACCTCGCGCTCGCGGCCAAGCTGATCGACAACCGGGGCCGGGGCCTTATCCGTGACACCGGCTTGGGTCCGCTGTACGCGCAGGACCACCTGCCTGTGCGGCAGGCGGACACGGCGGTCGGGCACGCCGTGCGGCAGCTGTACCTGGAGGCCGGGATCGTCGACGTCTACCTGGAGACCGGTGATCGGACTCTGCTGGACTGCTCGGTCCGTCGGTGGGAGGACATGGTCGCCACCAAGACCTACCTCACCGGTGGGCTCGGCTCGCGCCACGACGGCGAGGCGTTCGGGGAGCGCTACGAGCTTCCACCGGACCGGGCCTACGCCGAAAGCTGCGCCGCGATCGCCAGTATGCACTGGAACTGGAGACTGCTGCTGGCCACCGGCGACGGGCGTTACGCCGACCTGTTCGAGCGGACGCTGTACAACGCCTTTGCCGCCTCGACGTCGGCCGACGGGCTGCGGTTCTTCTACGTCAACCCGCTGCAGCGACGAGCCGACCACGCCACGGACCGCTATGACGGCCGACGCCGCGAATGGTTCGAGTGCGCCTGCTGCCCCCCGAACATCATGCGGACGGTCGCCTCGCTCGGTCACTACGTCGCCGGCCAAACCGACGACGGTCTTCATGTGCACCAGTATGTGCCCGGCACCATCCGCTCGGCACAGGTCGACCTCACGCTCGCCACCGACTATCCATGGGACGGCCGAGTCGGTATCACCGTCGACCGGGCACCCGGCAAGTGGCAGCTTCACCTGCGTATCCCCGCATGGAGCCGGTCGACGACCGTCACCGTCGACGGCGAGCCGGTGCCCGCCGACCCGGACGAGCGCGGCTACGTGGTGCTGGACAGCCCTCGCCGACTCGTCGAACTGGTTCTGGACATGTCGCCGCGGCTGGTTCGCCCGCACCCGCGGGTGGATGCGATCCGCGGCTGCGCCGCGGTCGAGCGCGGTCCACTGGTCTATTGCTTCGAGCAGGCCGACCAGCCGACCGACCTCGATGAACTGGTCCTGGCGGCCGGAACCGAACTGCGGATACGCCGCACCGACGACCTGCCCGGCGTCGGCTCGACAGTGCTGATCGAGGCCGACGCGTATTCGGTCCACCAGCCGTACAGCGGCCTGCCGTACGGCTCCCTCCCGCATCCAGACCGCACCCCGGCCATCGCGACAGCCGTCCCGTACTACCAGTGGGACAACCGCGACGGTGGCGCGATGCGCGTCTGGCTGCCCGTCTCATGAAGGAGATCGCCATGCGAAGACGCCAACTGCTGGCCCTCGGCGGCCTGACTGCGTTCGCCGCTGCCTGTGGCGACGGGGAATCCTCCGCCGACGAGGTGCAACTGCAGTTCATGTACTGGGGTTCGACCTTCGAGCAGAAGGCCGTGGAGAAGATGCTCCAGGCCTACGAGAAGGCCAACTCGGGTACGAAGGTCAAACCGCTGTTCACCCCGGACGAATACGACGTCAAGCTCAACACCCTGGTCGCCAGCGGCAGCGTGCCCGACGTCGGCTACATCCCGATGGCGATGTCATACCGCCTCGCCGAGCAGGGCAAGCTCGTCAACCTCCACCCATACCTCGACAAGTACCCGCAGCTCAAAGGCTACCTGTCGGATGCGTACCTGTGGTACGGCAAGGACCAGCTGCACGGCGTGGCGACCGCCAACGAGATCGAGCTGCTCTGGTACAGCAAGTCCGCCATCGCGGCCGCCGGGATCGCCGCCCCTCCGGCGCTGGCCGCCAGTGCGTGGACGTGGGACGACCTGGTGCAGAACGCGTACAAGCTCACCATCGACCAGAATGGCAGACACCCCGACGAGTCCGGTTTCGACCCCAAACAGGTCAGGCAGTTCGGGATCTCCAGCAGCATCACCTACGCCGCGGCCTGGTACGGGTTCCTGCGCAGCAACGGCGCTGACTTCGCCGACACCGCCGGCACCAAGTGCCTGCTGGACGCGCCCGAGGCGATCGAGGTGTTCCAGAACCTGCAGGACCTCATCTACAAGCACCGGGTCGCACCGGGTCCGGGCCAGCTCGCCGCGACCGGCGACGACGTTCCCGGCACGAACATCCTGCTCAAGACCAAGCGGGTGGCGATGGTCGTCGACGGCCACTGGAGCCTGCTCGACATGAACGAGAGCAAGACCGACTACGGCATCGGTGTGCTGCCCAAGTACGACACGCCTTTCACCACCAGCCAGGTCGCCGGCGCCTCCGGCGTGTTCGCGGGCAGTAAGCACGTCGAGGAGGCGATCGAGCTGTTCGCCTTCCACATCGACCCGCAGCACGTCGACCTGTACCAGCAGGGTCTCTGGATGCCGCAGGAGCGCAAGTACTACGAGGACCAGGCCGCGATCGATTCCTGGACGAAGAACGACTCCCACCCGCCGGAGTTCCGTACGGCGGTGGTCGACTACGCCCGCGACCACGGCGTGGCGGACCTGCGCGGCCGGCTGAAGAACCTGTCGGCGATCAACAGCGATGTGCTGACCCCGGCACTGCAGGAGATCGAGACCGGCAAACGGTCGGCGGCCGAGGTGCTCAAGGAGGCGGCGCCGAAGATCTCCGCCAAGATGCAGGGCTGGCATCACCGGCAGGAGATCTGAGGCTATGGCAGCTCTGTCCGGCCAGCGGCGCCTGGAACGGCGCTGGGGCTATTTCATGGCCGTGCCGGCCGTCCTCGGTTTCGTGATCTTCACCGCCGGGCCGATGGTCGCCTCGTTCGTGTTCAGCCTCACGGACTGGCAGATCGGCGGCACCCCCGCATTCGTGGGAGTCGACAACTACACCGCGCTGGCCGACGACGAGCTGTTCTGGAAGTCCCTGACCGCCACGACCTACTACACCCTCGGCGCGGTCCCGCTCGCGCTGATCATCGCATTCGCCGTGGCGATGCTGCTCAACCAGCGGGTGCGGGGCCTGCCTGTCTGGCGCACCATCTTCTACCTGCCCACGCTCGTGCCGGCGATCGCCAACGTGGTCCTCTGGATCTGGATCTTCAACCCGGACTTCGGGCTGCTCAACTCGCTGCTGCGTCAGGGCGGGCTGCCGACCGGCATGTGGATCTACGACGAGGCCATGGCGGTGCCGTCGCTGATCATCATGAGCACCTGGGGCTTCGGCAACACGATGGTGATCTTCCTGGCCGGGTTGCAGGGCGTGCCGCAGCACCTCTACGAAGCGGTGTCGGTCGACGGGGGAGGCCCGTGGCACCGGTTCCGGCACGTCACGGTGCCGATGATGACTCCGACGATCTTCTACACCCTCGTTGTCGGCGTCATCGGCACCTTCCAGGTGTTCAGCCAGGCCTACGTGATGACCGAAGGAGGTCCCAACAACGCCACCCTCTTCTACGTCTACTACCTGTTCCGGGTCGCGTTCCGGGAGAGCGAGATGGGTTACGCCAGCGCGCTGGCGTGGGTGCTCTTCATGATCATCATGCTGGTCACCTTCCTGCTGTTCCGCAACGCCCGCCGCTGGGTCTACTACGAGATGGCCGGTGCGCGGTGAAGAAGCGAAATCTCCTGCTGTACCTCGCTCTGATCGCCGGGGCCGTGCCGACCCTGCTGCCCTTCGTATGGCTCATCCGCAGTGCCCTGATGCAGGACTCGCAGATGTTCATCGCGCCGCCGCAGTGGATCCCGGAGCCGTTCCAGTGGTCGAACTTCACCGAGGCGCTCACCGCGCAGCCCTTCGGCCGCTACTTCGTCAACACCGTCGTCATCGCCGTCATCAACGTCCTGGGTACCGTGCTGACCTGCTCGGTGGCCGCGTTCAGCTTCTCCCGGCTGCGCTGGCGCGGACGCAACGTGGTCTTCGCGGTGCTGCTCAGCAGCGTGATGCTGCCCTACGCCGTGACACTCATCCCGACCTTCGTCATGTGGCAGGAACTGGGCGCGCTCAACAGCATCATCCCGCTGACATTGCCCAGCTGGTTCGCCGGAGCGGGCGGCGGTGTCTTCAACGTGTTCCTGCTACGCCAGTTCTTCCTCACCATCCCGTTCGAGCTCGACGAGGCCGCCTACATCGACGGCGCGTCTCCCTGGCGGGTCTTCTGGCTGATCGTCATGCCGCTGTCGAAGCCCGCGATCATCGTGGTCACCATCTTCACCTTCATCGGCGTCTGGAACGACTTCCTCGGGCCCCTGCTCTACCTCAACGACGAGGAGAAGTACACGCTCTCGCTCGGCCTGGCCTCGTTCCAGAGCATCTACATCACCCAGTGGGGCTACCTGATGGCCGCGTCCGCCGCCGTCATCGCCCCGATCATCGCGCTGTTCTTCTTCCTGCAGCGCTACTTCATCGAAGGGGTCACCCTCACCGGCATCAAGAACTGAGGTATCCACCATGAAACGCCTCGTCCCACCCGCGGTGCTCGCGCTGCTCGCATCCCTGCTGATCGCCACCCCGTCGCAGGCCGCCGCGGGACCGGCCACGGTCGTCGACCGATTCGGCCGCACCGTCAACACCTACGGCGTCAAGCTCGTCGACTGGGAAGGCTACCTGGCCAACCCCTATGTCGAGCTGACCGTGCGGCCGCCGTCGGCCGGCCCGTTCCCGGTGACCATCGATCTCAAGGCCGAGGGCACCTCCCGGCTGATGATGGACCTGCCCAGCCAGCTGACCGCCACCGGCGCGACCAAGCAGCTGACCTTCGCCAACGCCTCCGAGCAGAAGACCTTCAAGCTCGCGATCCACTCCAAGCGCGGACCTGGCCAGGACGAGCTGTACACGCTGCGGCTCAACATCCGCGCGGCCGACAACTCCACCTACGCCCAGACCATGCCGATCCGGGTGCAGCAGGACCAGAAGACCGCGCTCGAACCGACGATCCCGATCGTGTTCGACTACCGCTACGACAACATCACCGGCTACTTCAACAACGCGGCGTTCCGCACCGCGGCCGAAGAGGGGGTGAAGGACTGGTTCCGGTTCTTCAACCTGCAGCCGTTCGACACCGTCGCTTCCGGGGCGGAGCCCAACCACCTGCCCGGCAACGACTGGCAGAACACGATCAACGTCACCAACAACGCCGCCTACAACGGCATGTGGGTGTACTTCCGCGGCATCCAGACCCCGTACTCCACCGGCTATCCCGCCAACAACGGCCGCTACCACACCCGCAACGGCCAGCAGGTCGCCGGGCCGATCCACCGCTCCACCGCGATGATCTTCGAGTACGACGAGGCCGGCAAGCAGCTGTTCACCTCGCTGGCCGACGAGGACTGGTACAAGACCGAGATCGCCGGTTCGGTGCTCGACGTGCACGGCCTGGTCATGCACGAGTACGGCCACGCCGTCGCGTTCCACAGCGACTGGGCAGGCATGCGCAACTTCGTCAACACCGCCGGCGCCAACGACGCGGAGGTCACTGCCTACCAAGGCCGGACGGTGCCGCTGGACAGCAGCTACCACATTCCCGGCACCCAGCCGTACTGGGACCGGCTCAGCGGCCAGAGCGGCGGCTGGAACCACCTGTTCCCGACCCGCCGGTGGATGCTCACCAAGCTGGCACTGCTGGTCGCCGAGAACGCCGGCTGGCCGGTCAACCGCAACCTCACGCCGTTCCTGGCGCCGTCGATCACGACCACCAGCCTGCCCAACGCCCCGACCGGCCAGGCCTACCAGCAGACCCTCGCGGCCAAGGGCGGCGTGCCGTTCTACGACTGGCGGGTCACCAGCGGCTCGCTGCCGCCCGGTCTGACCCTCGACCGGTTCACCGGCGCGATCACCGGCACCCCGACCGCGGCCGGCACGTACTCGTTCAACGTGGAGTTGCGTGACTACGACGCCTTCAGCGCCCCGGTGAACCGGACGTTCCAGCTCACCGTCGGCGGCGGTGGCGGTGGCGGTGGCGGCGGCAACCTTGCGCTGCAGGCGACCCCGTCGTGCTCGTTCACCTCGTCTTGGGAGAGCTGCGCGGCGATCAACACCGGCGGCGACCCGGCCAGCTCCAACATCGGCGCACCCAACCAGGGCAACCGCTGGGGCACCTGGCCGCAGCAGGGACAGCAGTGGGCCGAGCTGACCTGGTCGTCGGCGCAGACGATCCGCCAATCGCAGGTGTACTTCTTCGACGACGGACAGGGCATCGACCTGCCCGCCTCGTGGAAGCTGCAGTACTGGAACGGCACCGCCTACGTCGACGTGCCCGCAGCCAGCGGATACCCGGTCGCGGCCAACCAGTACAACACCGTCAACTTCACCCCGGTGAGCACCACCCGGCTGCGTGTTCTGCTGCAGAGCGCACCGAACCTGTCCGTCGGCCTGCTGGAGGTCAAGGCCTTCAGTTAGCAGCGACCGTGCAGCGTCCGGGTCTGCCCCGGACGCTGCACGGACCCGGGACGATGAACAGCCGATCCGACCTCGTCCATGCTCGCGGCCGCCTGTCCCCAGGTGGTCGGCCATCGCGTACGCACTCGAAGGCGTCGGGTTTGCACGTCGGCATCCTTGCGGCGTCCGTGTTCCACGGTACGAAAAGTTTTCGGCGGGGGCGATGTGCTGTCCTCATGTGCCAAGACGTGTGATTCGAACGCCAGCCAGCCGAATAGGTCTATCGCACTCCAGATGCGAGACGATTGCCGAAAAGGTTTTCGTCCGGCATGGTGGCAGCCATCGAGACCCGCACCCCGGGAGGGCCAGTGGCCGCGAGTCGTACACAGTGACGCGCCCGAGCGCCGACGGCACGGCCGCGCTGCGCACAGTGCCCGGCTTGCTCGCACTGCGCGCCGCCGAAGACCCCGACGCCGTCGCGCTGGCCGTCGACGGGCACGACACCCTGACCTATGACGACTGGCAGCGACGCGCAGCTGACACCGCCCGCGGCCTCACCGCACGCGGACTGCGCCCGGGTGACCGGGTCGGGCTCGTCTTCGACACCACCGAGTGGACCCGGTACGCCGTCGCGTACTGCGCGGTGCAGATCGCCGGCGGTGTCGCCGTGCCGCTGTCGGCCGCCCGCGCCCCCGACGACCTGCGCGCCGTGCTCGCCCAATGCCGCGCCAGCGGCGTCCTGCATGGCACCGCGGTCACGCTTGCCACGCCGCCGCCCTGCGTGGCGTGGACAGCCGACGACGAGGGCGGCCCCGCCGACGCCGCAGACCCGCTCCCGCTCGGCCCTGGTGACCTCGCGCAGATCCTTTACACCTCCGGCACCACCGGGCAGCCCAAAGGCGTCGGCGCGGCACACGCCAACCTGACCTCCGGTTTCGTCGCCCGCCGCGCCCTGCGCCCGTTGGCCCACTCTCGCCACGCCGTGCATGCGTTTCCGATCGGCACCAACGCCGGCCAGAACATGCTGCTCAACGCCCTCATCGCTCGACCGGCTGTGGTGGCGATGGCCCGTTTCGACGCCGCACGCTGGTGCGAGCTGATCGACACGTTGCGCGCCGGAACCGCGTTCCTCGTCCCGGCGATGGCCATCGACCTGCTGCGCTGCGGCACACTGGCCGGCGCCGACCTGTCCAGCCTGCGCCTACTCGGCTGCACCGCCGCCGCGCTGCCCGGCCCCGTCGCCGCCGCACTGGCCGCGGCCGTCCCGAACGCCACCATAGTCAACTACTACACCTCAACCGAGGCCGCACCCGCGCAGACCACGATGGTGTTCGACCCGCGCCGCCCCGCTGCCGTCGGGCGCCCCGCCGCCCCCGGCGACCTCGCCATCCGCGCCGACGACGGTTCTGCCGCCCAGCCCGGCCAGCCTGGGGCCGTCTGGTTGCGCTCGCCCACCACACCTCGGCACTACGTCGACGACCCCGAAGCCACCAAGGCCGTGTTCGCCGACGGGTGGGTGCGCATGGGCGACGTCGGCCACCTCGACGCCGACGGCTACCTGCACCTGATCGACCGGGAGAGTGACCTCGTCGTCACCGGCGCACACAAAGTCTCCTCACTTCGCGTCGAGGAGGCACTGCACACCCACCCGTCTGTCGTCGAGGCCGCCGTGGTGCCCGTCGCGCATCCTGTCCTCGGCGCGACGGTGGGCGCGGTCGTCACCGCACGCGCCCACATCGAGCCCGCCGAACTACGCGCCCACCTCGCCGACCGGCTCGCCCGCCATGAGATCCCCACCCATGTGGCCGTGGTCGACGCCCTGCCCCGCAACGAGGCCGGCAAGGTCATCAAACGCGACCTCGGAACAGTGCTGCATCCACGCGTCAAGCCAGCGGCGACCCCCTCGGCGACGCCCGGCGAGCGGCGGCTCGCCGCATTCTGGCGGGAGATTCTGCGCACCCGCGACGACGACGTCACCGCCGACTTCTTCGCCCTCGGCGGCGACTCCCTGCGCGCCGCCCAGCTCGCCACCCGCGCCGGGCAGGCCTGGCAGGTCGAGGTGACCGTCGACGACGTGTTCGCCCACCCGTCCGTGCGTGCTCTCGCGACCTGGCTCGACGAGCAGACCAACGCCGCCGGCCCGTCCACCGCCACCACCACCGCCACCACCGTCGAGCCCACCGCGATCCAGCAAGTCTGGCTGGCCGAGCGCGCCGCCGACCCGCCCCGCCACGTCGTGCCCATCCACGTCGCGCTGCGGGTGGATGAACCCTTCGACCACGACGTCTGGCACCACTGCCTGGAACAGCTCGTCGCCCGCCACGACGCGCTGCGCACCCCGGTCGGCCCCGCCGACGCCGGCCCGACCCTGCACACCGCGCGGCGCACCGCCCGCACCGTGATCCAGGCCGCCGCGGAAGCCGCCGGCTTCGTCACCGACGCCTCGACCGTGCCCGTACGCGCATTGACGCTCGACATCGCCCCGGAACGGCACGTACTCGTGCTCAGCATCGACCACCTGCGCTGCGACGGCTGGTCGCTCGGCATCCTGCTACGCGAGCTGGGCCTGCTCTACTCGGCCGCACGCCACGCCGGCGCGAACCCGCTGCGTCCGCCGGCCGCGACCGCAGGACAGGCCGCGCAGTGGGCCAGGCAGCAGTGGCCCCGCCACCGGGAGTTCTGGCAGCGTCTGCTCGGCCCCCCGATCGCCGACCCCGCACCCCTGCCCGGCCAGCACGCGCACTCCCAGGCCTACCACGGCGCTTCGCACACCTTCACCGTGCCTACGCCGACGGTCGCGGCGCTGCGCACGGTCGCCCGAACCCACCGCACCACCATGATGCGGATGACACTGGCCGTATGGGCGGCGACCCTGCGCCGTACCACCGGCTCCGCCGAACTGGCGTTCCTGTCGCCGCTGACCGGACGCATACGACCTGAATGGGAGCACGTCGTCGGCTGCCTCATCCAGCAGCCCGTGATCCGCGTCGCGCTGCACGACGACCCGACCCCCGCCCAGCTGCTGCAGCGGGTGCACCGCCAGGCCGCCGACGCCACCGAGCACCAGTTCCACCCGCTGCACGAGTTCATCGACCGCATCGCGCACCCGGCGTACTTCTTCTACGAACCCTGGGCCCGCGCAGCGCACCTGCCCGGCATGCGATCGGCCCAGCTCGACCTACCACCGGAACTCGGCCTGCGGTGGGCCGTCGCACGCGACCGCCCCGACCTCAGCCCACCCCGGCTGCGGCTGGTCGAACGCACCGGCGACGTGCTCCAGGCACAGCTGGTCTACAACCGCCACGCCCTGCCCCGGGCGGCCGTCGAATCGCTGGCCGAGGAGTTCCTGCGCACCTGCCAGCGCTTCGTCCGGATCAGCCCCGACCCGGTGCGCGCCGTCCCCGCGCCCGCTACATCCCGTCCCCGTTCCCGCAGCTGAGGTTCACCGTGCCCGCCGAATCCCTGATCACCCGCACCGACCCGGTGCCGCTCACCGACGCCCAGCACGGCATCTGGTTCGCCGAGCAGCTGGGCGACAACCGCGCCGCATACCACCTCGGGCTGGTCGTCGACCTGCACGGCGAGCTCGACGGCGCGGCCCTGGACCGCGCCGTGGTCGACGTCGTCGCCCGCCACCCAGTGCTCGCAGCCGCGCTCGACGTCCGCGACGGACAGCCGTCGCTGCGCCCGGGACGCCACCGGGTCCGCCTGGACCGCGCCGACCCGGCCGACCCCGCCGGACTCATAGCCCTACCGTTCACCCTGGACGGCTCCGCGGCGCTGACCCGGTTCACGTTGCAGCGGATCGGCCCGGCCCGGCATCGGCTCGTGCTCGCCGCCCACCACCTCGTCTGGGACGGACGGTCCAAGGACATCCTGCTGCGAGACCTGGCCCACGCGTACCGCGCCCCGGCCGATCCCGGACCCATCGCAGCGTCCGGCTACGAAGACGCCGTACGCGCCGAGCGGCAGCGGGCGAAGCAGCTGGCCGAGGCGGCCCGCGCGCACTGGTCCGAGCAGTGGAGCGCACCACTGCCGCTGCTGCTGCCCGGGGCCCGGGTGCCGGCGGGAGCATCCGGCACGGCGTCGGGCCCTGGCGGCTCCGTGGACGTGCCGGTCAGCGCCGCCGTTCACGCCGCGCTGGACGACGCCACCCGAGACGCCGGCTGCACCCGGTTCGAATTCCTGCTGGCCGCCGTGCACCTGCTGCTGCACCGCTACGGCAACGACACCGTCACCGTCGCCGTCGACGTGGGCACCCGCGACCGCGACCACGCCGACGTCGTCGGCATGTTCGTCAACGAGCTGCCGGTCACCACGTATGGTCCCGTCACCGGATCCTGCGCGGACCTGGCCGTGACCCTGCGTGCCCAGCTGCGCGCGGCGTACCCGCTGCGCGCCGTGCCGGTGGGCCGGTCCGTCCCGGTCCGCGCCGGCGCCGCCCTGGCCGCAGCGACCCTCAGCTACCGTCGCCGCGACCCTCAGCCGGTCTTCGTGGGCCTCGACACGGTGGTGGACTGGGCCCCGCACACCGGCGCCGCCCGTAGCCCGCTGCATCTGCACCTGGTCGACGCCGATGACGAACTCGTCGTCCGGCTGCGCTACGACGGCCACCACGTCGACGCCGCCACCGCGGCGGCCGTCGCCCGACAACTGGCGCACCTGCTGCCACAGCTGGTCCGTGAACCCGCAGCCCCGGCTCGCCACGCCGACACCGTCCCCGAGGCCGAGGCCGCATGGGTCCGCGACCAGCTCAGCGGCCCGCCGGCCACTGCCGAAACCACGCTGACCGAGCTGCTGCGCCGAGCCGAGCCCGGGTCCGGCGACGACAACCCCGGTGTGGTCTTCGGGCCGCACCGCCTGACTCGCAGCCAGGTCCACGACGCGACGTCGCGCCTGGCCCGCAGGCTCACCGCGCAGGGCATCGGGCCAGGCCAGGTCGTGGGCCTCTGCGCGCCTCGCGGCATCACGCAGCTGATCGGGCTGCTGGCGATCGTGCGCACCGGCGCGGCCTACCTGCCACTGGACCCGCAGCACCCCGCGCAGCGACTTCAGCTGGTCCTCGACGACACCGCACCGGCACTGGTGCTGTGCTGCTCCGCGGGACGCGAGGCGCTGCCGCCCACCTCTCTCCCGGTCCTCGTCCTCGACGAGTCCGAGCCCGGCATGCCGGTGGACGCGCTGCTGCCACCCGGCGACGACGGGCAGGCCGACAGCGGCCGGAGCGACGCACCTTCACCGGGAGACCCGGCCTACATCATCCACACCTCCGGTTCGACCGGGCGGCCCAAAGGCGTGGTGGTCCCGCACCGCGCCATCGCCAACCTGCTCCAGGCACTGGCCGCCGACCTCGGTTCCGGACCAGGCGACGTGTGGCTGGGCCTTACCTCGCCGGCCTTCGACATCTCCACGGTCGAATGCTTCCTGCCGCAGCTGACCGGCGCGTGCCTGGTTCTCGCTGACGACACCCAGGTCCGCGACGGGGCCGCGCTGCTGCGCACCATCCGCGCCACCGGCGTCACCCACGTCCAGGCCACCCCGTCCACGTGGGAACTGATCCTCGCCGCCGAACCCGCCGACCGGCAGGACCCCGCCGCGGCGCCGATCGCGGCCACCGCCCTCTGCGGTGGCGAACCGCTGACTCCCGCACTCGCCGCGCGTCTACTGCCCCGGGTCTCCCGGCTGGTCAACGTATACGGCCCCACCGAGACCACCGTCTGGTCCACGCTGGCCGACATCACCGCACCCGACCGGGTCACCATCGGCCGCCCCATCGCCGGCACCACCGCGTACGTCCTCGACCGGGACCTGCGCCCCGTCCCCGTCGGGATCACCGGGCAGCTGTGCCTGGCCGGGGTGGGCGTGGCCGACCACTACCATGATCGACCAGCGCTGACCGCGGCACGCTTCCTGCCCGATCCGTACGGCCCACCCGGCAGCCGCGTCTACCTCACCGGCGACCATGCGCTGCTGCTCGCCGACGGCACGCTGGCCTGCCTGGGCCGCGACGACCTCCAAGTCAAGATCCGCGGGCACCGCATCGAGCTGGGCGAGATCGAGGCCCGCCTGCGCGAGCACCCCGCCGTCACCGGAGCCGCGGTCGCCGTACTCGACGAACCCGCCGGGCGGCGACTGGTCGCCTATGTCACCGGACCCGCGGCCGCCGATGAGCCCTCGCTGCGTGCCCACCTGGCCGCATACCTGCCAGAACCGCTGCTCCCGGGAGTCTTCGTGCGGCTGGACATGCTGCCTACCACCCCCAACGGCAAACTCGACCGCGCCGCACTGCCCCCACCGTGCGCGGCCGTGCCACCCGGTCGCTCCAGCGCGCCCGAACCCGGCGACGACCTCACCGCCGCCATGACCGCGATCTGGTGCGAGGCGCTGGAGGTCACCGCCGCCGGACCCGACGACGACCTGTTCGATTCCGGCGGCCACTCGCTGACCGTGACCCGGATCCTGGCCCGCGTGCGCGACCGGTTCGACGTCGACCTGCCCCTGCACGTGCTGTGGGACGCCCCGACGCTGCGGGCCGTGACCGCCGCCGTACGCCAGGCGGCAGCCCGATGACGGCACCGGTGACGCTGACCCAGGAACGGATGTGGCTGCAGGACCGGCTTGCTCCCGGCGACCCGTCCTACAACATGTTCCTGGTCCGGCGACTGCGCGGCGACCTCGACTCCGACGCGCTCCAGCGTGCCGTCGACGACCTGTCCGCCCGCCACGAGCCGCTGCGCACCGTCTTCGACTGCGACGCCGCGGGCGTACTGCGACAGCACACCACCGCCCCTGCGCCGGTGCCGATCGAGCACGTCGACCTGAGCGCCGGCGACCCGGCAACGGTCGAGCAGCGCACCCACGCCGCCGTCGCCGCGCGCACCAACGAGCCGTTCGACCCGGCCACCGCGCCGCTGCTGCGGGTCGCGCTGCTGCGGCTCGCCCCGCACGACCACGTCCTGGTCCTGGTGATGCACCACCTCGTCGCCGACGGCTGGTCGCTGGACGTGCTGGCCGGCGACCTCGGCCGGCGCTACCGCGGCCACCGGCGTGGCGCCGACGAGCCGCTTCCTCCGCTGACGACCAGCCACGCCCGGTGGGCCGGCGGACAACGCGCGGCCGGGATCGACCCGACGGCGCAGGAGTTCTGGCGCGAACAGCTGGCCGGGCTCGACCCGCCGCAGCTGCCCGCAGACCTGCCCGGCGGCGGTGACAGCAGCGGCGCTTACCACACCCACCGCCTGCCCGCCGACCTCACCGCCGCCGTCGAACAACTGGCCCGCAGCGCCCGGTGCAGCCTGTTCATGACCCTGCTGACCGCCTACCAGGCCCTGCTGCACTGCTACACCGGTCAGCGCGACATCGCCGTCGGCACCTTCACCGCCGGCCGCGACCAGGTGCAGACCGAACCGCTGGTCGGCTGCTTCCTGCACACGATCGTGCTGCGCGGCGACCTGACCGGCGACCCGAGCTTCACCGATCTGCTCGCCCGCACCAGAAACACCGCGCTACGGGCCTACGCCCACCCCGCCGTCCCGTTCGAGCAGCTGCTCGCCGACGGCCCGGGCGGCCGCGACCCATCCCGGCAAGGCCTGCTGCGTACGACGTTCGTGCTGCAGAACCCGCACAGCGCCGCGTTCACGCTCGACGGGCTGACCACCGAGCCGTTCGACGACGGCTTCCGGCACAGCAAGCTCGACCTCGCGGTCGAGGCCTGGCGCGACGCCCACGGCCTCGCGGTGATCTTCGGCTACCGCGCCAGGCTGTTCAGCCCCCACGCCGTCGCCCGCCTCGGCGCCCACTTCGAGGCGCTGCTGCGCCAGGTCGTCGCCGACCCCGCGACCCGCCTGCGGGACCTGGACCCGCTGCTGCCCGCCGAGCGCGCACAGCTCACCGCATGGGCCCGCGGACCCGAACCCGAGCTGGATTCCGCCGGGCGGACCGTGGCCCACCTGATCGCCGACCGTGCCCGCACCACACCCGGTGCGGTCGCGCTGCGCCAGGGACAACACCGGCTCGGTTACGCCCAACTGCACCAGCGGGTCGCCGCGACGGCAGCGAAGCTGCGCGCCGCCGGGGTCACCGCAGGCGACGTGGTCGGCATCTGCCTGCCGCCGTCGTTCGACCTGGTCACCGCGATGCTCGCCTGCTGGCAAACGGGCGCCGCCTACCTGCCGCTCGACCCGTCCTACCCCGATGCGCGCCTGCACCACCTGGTGCGCGACAGCAACGCCACGGCCGTCGTCGCGCCCGCGGGCCTGCACCACCGCCTGCCCGCGGCCCCCACCCTGCTCGACCTGACCGAGCCCCCACCCGCGCTGTCTATCCCCGGCGCCGACGTCCCCGACCACGCGGACGGGCCGCACGACAGCGGGGCCCCGGCCGCTCGGCCGGGTGACACCGCCTACCTCATCTACACCTCCGGCTCCACCGGGCAGCCCAAAGGCGTACGCGTCAGCCACCGCGCCCTGACCGCCCGGGTGCGCTGGATGCGGGCGCACTACCGTCTCGAACCCGGCGACACGGTGCTTCAGTTCGCCGCCACCAGCTTCGACACCCACGCCGAGGAGGTGTTCCCCAGCCTGAGCGCCGGCGCGACCCTGCTGCTGCGCGAGCAGCCCGACGCGCTGCTGCCCGAGATCCTGGCCACCCCCGCCGGCGGCGACGTCACCGTCCTCGACCTGCCCACGGCGTACTGGCACGAGCTGGTCGACGGCGAGGTGGCCTGGCCGTCCGGACTGCGGCTGCTGATCCTCGGCGCCGACCAGGTCGACGCCGCCGCGCTGGCGCGCTGGCACGCCACCCACGGCGAACGGATCCGGCTGGTCAACACATACGGCCCCACCGAGACCACCATCGTCGCCACCGCACACGAACTCACCGCCGCCGACGCCGACCGCATCGTCCCGATCGGACGTCCGCTGGCCGGGGTACGGGCGTACGTGCTCGGCGGCGATCTGCGCATGCTGCCCGCCGGCGCGGTCGGCGAGCTGTACCTCGGTGGGACCGGGCTGGCCGACGGCTACCACGGGCGGGCCGGGCTCACCGCGTCGCGGTTCGTCCCGGACCCGTTCGGGCCGCCGGGGGCACGGCTCTACCGCACCGGCGACCGGGTGCGCCTGGACTCCGCAGGTGTGCTGACGTTCCTCGGCCGCGACGACGACCAGGTCAAGATCCGCGGTTTCCGGATCGAGACGGGTGAGGTGCAGGCGCACCTGCTGGACCACCCCGGGGTGACCCAGGCCGCGGTGGTGGCCCGGGAGGTCATCGCCGGCGACCGCCGCCTCGTCGCCTACGTCGTCGCTCCCGACGTCGAAGCCGCGGACCTGCGTGCACACCTGACTGAGCGGCTGCCGGCGCATCTCGTGCCCAACTGGTTCGTCGCGCTGCCCCGGCTGCCTTTGAACCGGCACGGCAAGGTCGACCGAGCCGCCCTGCCCGACCCTGCCGACCAGCGGTTGCGTGAACAGCCGCACACCCCGCCGCGCACCGACGCCGAAGAGCTGGTGGCGCAGGTCTGGCAGGACGTGCTCGGCGTGGACCGCGTCGGTGCGCACGACGACTTCTTTGCCGTCGGCGGGCACTCGCTGCTGGCAACCCGTGTCGCCGCCCGACTCACCGCGACGGTCGAGGTGCCGGTGCCGCTGCGGACGCTGTTCACCCACCGCACCCTCGCCGCGCTGGCCGCCGCGGTCGAGCAACTGATCCTGGCCGACCTGGACCGGCTCACCGACGACGAGGCCCAGGCACTGCTGGGAGGGCAGGCATGACAGCGGCCCACCAGGTCAGCGACGCAAAACAGGCGCTGCTGCAGCAACGGCTGCGCCGACGGGAACTGACGGCAGGCATCGCCCGCCGCCCCGCCTCCCCGCTGCCGCTGTCGTTCGCGCAGGAACGGCTGTGGTTTATGGAGCAGTACGCGCCCGGCACCGCCGCCTACGTCGTGCCCGTCGCCCTCGAACTACGCGGGCCCCTCGACCCCGACGCTGTCACCGCCGCGCTGACCGCCGTCGTCGCCCGGCACGAGAGCCTGCGCCTGCGGGTCCACGCCGACGAAGACGGCCGCCCGCACGCCACCACTGCCGCCCCCGCGCCTGTGCCACTGGCCGTGGTGACCGTGCCCGCCGGGCTGGACCCCGCCGGACGCGACCGGCACACCCGCGATTTGGTCACCGCGGACGCGGCCCAGCCGTTCGACCTGGCCGCCGGGCCGCTGCTACGCGCCACGCTGATCGGCCGCGGCCCCGACGACCACATCCTGCTGCTGTCCCTGCACCACATCGCCGCCGACGGCTGGTCCACCGACCTGATCATCGGCGAGTTCGCCGCCGCCTACGACACCGTGCTCGTCGGCGGCGTCCCCGACACCACCGAGCCACCGGTCCGCTACGGGGACTACGCCGCCTGGCAGCGGGCCCGGCTCACCGCCCAGGCCTGCGCGGACGACCTCGGCTACTGGCGAGACCGGCTCGCCGCACTGCCGCCGCTGGACCTGCCCACCGACCGTCCCCGCCCAGCGCGGCAGGCGTTCGCCGGTGCGGCCCACGGCTTCCACCTCGACGCCCAGCTGACCGCCGCAGCCGGCCGGCTCGCCACCACGTTGGGCGCGACACCGTACATGGTGCTGCTGGCGGCCTTCCAGGTGCTGCTGTGGCGGCACAGCGGGCAGGACGACTTCGCAGTCGGCTCGCCGGTGGCCGGACGCACCCGCCCGGAGCTCGAGAACCTGGTCGGCATGTGCGCCAACGTGCTGGCCCAGCGCGCCGACCTGACCGGCGACCCGACCTTCGCACAACTGGTCACCCGGGTCCGCGACACCGCCCTGGACGCCTACAGCCACCAGGAGCTTCCGTTCGAGCACCTGGTCAACGAGCTGAAGGTCACCCGCGACACCAGCCGCTCCCCACTGTTCCAGGTCGCGCTCGCGATGCAGAACTACACCCGCGCCCAGCGCACGCTGCACGGCGGGGTCACCATCGCCTGGTTCCCCGTCGACGCCGTCGCCACCCGCTTCGACCTCGAGTTGTACCTCTACGAGCACGACCGCGGCCTGGCCGCCTTCCTCACCTACGACACGGCCCTGTTCGACCCGGACACCGTGGCCAGGATGGCCGACCACCTGCTGACCCTGCTCGCCGCGGCCCTCGCCGAACCGCACACCCCGATCGCGGACCTGCCGCTGCTCGACGTCGCCGGGACCGAGCGGGTGCTGGCCGAGGGCCGGGGACCCCGCGTCGTGGTGCCCGACCAGACCCTGCTCGACCTGCTGCACCGGCAGGTCCACGCCACGCCGGACGACGTGGCGCTCATCGACGGCGCGGACACCGTCACCTACGCCGAACTACACGCCCGCGCCGACCGGCTGGCGCACCACCTCGTCGAACGCGGCGCCCGGCCCGGGGTGCGCGTCGCCGTCTGCGCCCCACGCGGCACGGCCCTGGTCACCGCCGTACTCGCCGTGCTCAAATCCGGCGCGGCATACGTGCCGCTCGACCCGGACTACCCCGCCCGCCGGCTGGAGTTCATGCTCGGCGACTGCGGCGCGCTGATGGTGCTCGCCACCCGCGACGCCGCGACGGCCCTTCCCGGCCACGGCCGGCTGGTGCTGCTCGACGACGACACCCCGTGGCGTGACCGGCCCGCCCACCGCCCGCCGTCGATCTGCGCACCACCGACCCGGCATACGCGATCTACACCTCCGGCTCCACCGGCCGGCCCAAGGGCGCGGTCAACTCCCACCGCGCCATCGTCAACCGCCTCGACTGGATGCAACGCACCTACCCCCTCGACCGCACCGACGCCGTACTGCACAAGACACCGACCAGCTTCGACGTCTCCGTATGGGAACTCATCTGGCCACTGACCGCAGGCGCGCGACTGGTCCTGGCCCGACCCGGCGGGCACCGCGATCCGGCCTACCTGTGCCGGCTGCTGGACCAGGCCCAGGTGACGACCGTCCACTTCGTGCCGTCAATGCTGGCGGCACTGCTCGCCCACGCCGACGACGACCCGGCCGCCCTCGACGGCGCCCGCGCGCACCTGCGCCGCATCGTGTGCAGCGGCGAGGAACTGCCCCGCCCGCTCGCGCTGCGCTGCATCCAGGCGCTGCCGTCGGCCCAGCTGCACAACCTGTACGGCCCCACCGAGGCCGCGATCGACGTCAGCGCCTGGCACTGCCACCCCGACGCCCTCGCCACCGTCGCGTCGGTGCCGATCGGCCGCCCGATCCAGAACATCGATCTGCACGTCGTCGACCGGCGCGGCCGCCCCCAGCCGGTCGGCGTGCCCGGCGAGCTGTGCATCGCCGGGGCGGGGCTCGGCGACGGCTACCTCGGCCGCCCAGGGCTGACCGCGCAACGGTTCCCGCCCGACCCGTACGGCCCGGCCGGCACACGGCTCTACCGCACCGGCGACCGGGCCGCGCTACGCCCCGACGGCACGCTGACCTACCTTGGGCGCCTCGACGACCAGGTCAAACTTCGCGGCGTTCGGATCGAGCTGGGCGAGATAGAGGCGGCGCTGCGCGAACGACCCGACGTCGCCGAGGCTGTGGTCGCGCTGCGCGAGGACAGCCCCGGCGATCAACGGCTGGTCGCGTACGCAGTGCCCGCCCCCGGCACGTCGCCGGACCCGGTCCGGCTGCGCGAACGGCTGCGCGACACACTGCCCGAGCAGCTCATCCCCGCGTCGGTCGTGCTGCTCGACCAGTTGCCGCTGAGCCCGAGCGGCAAAGTCGACCGGCGGGCCCTGCCCGCGCCCGTGCGGACCCCGGTGACCGACGGCCCCGCCCCGGCCACGCCGGCCGAGGAGCTGATCGCCGCCGTGTTCGGGCAGATCCTCGACACGACCGGCGTCGGCCGCGACGACAGCTTCTTCGACCTGGGCGGCCACTCCCTGCTGGCCGTGCAGGTCGTCGCGAAGCTGCGGCGACCCCTGGCCGAGGCGGGCTGGGCAGCGGTCAGCGTGATGGACCTGTTCCGGCTGCCGACCGTGGCCGGGCTGGCCGAGCACACGACCCGCGACACCGCCGACCACGGCCCCGCCCGCCTGCTGCACGAGCTGCGCCCGGCCCGCGCGACCGCCGGCGCGCACCTGGCCTCTGTCGTGTGCGTGCCCTACGGCGGCGGCAGCGCCGTCGTCTACCAGCCGCTGGCCGAAGCACTCGCGTCGCACCACCGGCTGTTCAGCCTCGCGCTGCCCGGCCACGACCTGGGCACCGAGGAGCAGGCCCGGCCCATGGCCGAAGTGGTGCCCGCCGTCGTCGCCGAGATCGCCGCGCATGTCCCCGGGCCCGTGATCGTCTACGGCCACTGCGGCGTCGGCAGCGCGTACGCCATGGCGATCGCGCTGGGGCTGCAGGCGGCCGGCCGGCCGCCGGCTGCCGTCTACATCGGCGCGATGTTCCCGTTCGCCCGTCCGAAGGGTCGGCTACTGGGCCTGCTGACCCGGCTTGCCGACCGCGAGCGGCTACTCGGCGACCGGGTCTTCGCCAGCTGGCTCACCGGCATGGGCGTAGACCTGTCCGGCCTGGAACCCGCCGAGGTGGGTGCAGTCATCAAAGCCATGCGCCGCGACAGCGTCGAGGCCGAAGACTTCTACACCGACCTGTTCGCCGGCACGCCGCCCCGCCTCGACGCGGCCGTGATCTCGATCGTCGGCGACCGCGACCCCGCCACCGACCTCTACCGCGAGCGCTACCGGGAATGGCACGCCTTCAGCGACCACACCGCCGTGGTCGCCCTCGACGAGGGCGGCCACTACTTCATCAACCATCGCGCCGCCGAAGTCGCCCAGATCATCACGACGATCCACCCGGCCTTGCTCGCAGGCGGCCTACAGGCCGAACCGGACCCCAATCCGTCAGCGGGCACCTGGCACGTGCGCGGCGTCTCCGCCACCACGACCGTCGACCTGAACCTGACAGACCCGACCGGCGACGAGAGCCCCACCGGCCCACACGACGAGCCCGACGGGATCGGCCCGGCCGCGCCGAAGGCGGACCAGCCCGGCAACCGACCGACCACCCCCGCCCCCAGCATGGGGCGCTTCGCGGTGGTCGCGCTCAGCCAGCTCGTCTCCATCACCGGTTCGGCGCTGACCGAGTTCGCGGTGCCGCTGTGGCTGTACACCCAGACCGGGTCGCTGGTGGGCTTCGCCCTGATGGCCACCCTCGGGCTCGTGCCGGGCCTGCTGGTCCTGCCCCTGGCAGGCGCGATCGTCGATCGCAGCGACCGCCGTCGGGTCATGCTGCTGGCCGACTGCGCGGCCGGCGGCACCCAGGCCGCCATGCTCGCCCTGCTCGCCTTCGGGCGGCTGGACACCACCGCCGTGTACATCATGATCGCACTGCTGTCGGTGGCGCTGGCGTTCCAGCGGCTGGCCTACGCCTCGGCGGTGCCGCAACTGGTCCCCAAGCGCTATCTCGGCCACGCCAACGGCCTGGTCCAGATGTCCGGCGGACTGGCGCAGCTCGTCGTGCCGGTGGTCGCCGTCGCCGCGCTGGCCTGGTTCGGCATCGCCGGGATCCTGATCGCGGACGTACTCAGCTACGCCTTCTCCATCGGGGTTCTGCTGCTGATGCGCTTCCCGGCGACGCTGGCCCACTCACGGCGCGAATCGATCGCCGCCGAGATACGGCACGGGCTGCGCTACTCGCTGGGCCGCCCCGGGCTGCGCACCATGCTGCTCTACTTCGCCGGGCTCAACGTGTTCCTGTCACCGCTGCTGCTGCTCCTGTCACCGCTGGCAATCTCGCAGGGTGACGTCGCCACGGCCGGCCACGTCGCGGTCGCGGCCGGTGGCGGTGCACTGGCCGGCGGCCTGGCGGTCGGAGTGTGGGGCGGCCCGCGCACCGACCGGATGCGCGGCATGCTCCGATGCGCCATCGCCTTGGGCGCCTGCGGCGCACTGATCGGACTACGGCCCTCGACCGCGATCATCGGCACCGGCGCCTTCGGGATGCTGTTCCTGCTCGCCGTCGTCAACGGCGTGTACGCCACCATCGTGCAAACGAAGGTGCCGCAGCGGTTCCACGGGCGGGTATTCGCACTCAACACGCTGGTCGCCTGGTCGACGATCCCGCTCGGCTTCGCGGTCATCGCCCCAGCCGCAACCGGCGCCGCGGAGCGATGGATGGCACCGGGCGGGGCGCTCGCCGACACCGTAGGCGTCCTGCTGGGCGTCGGCGAAGGACGTGGCATCGCCCTGACCTACCTGGTATTCGGGCTGTGTATCGCCGCGTTCAGCGCCGCCGCGCTGCGCCACCGGGTACTGGCCCACTTCGACCGGAACACCCCCGACGCCGAGCCCGACGACCTGGTCGGGCTCGCCGAACTACAACGGCTCACGGCCACCCCGGCCGAGCAGCACGCCGACCCGAGCGCCGGACCCGGCGCGGAGAGGACGCCATGTTCGACGACGTGACCACATTCCAGGTGGTCGTCAACGACGAGGGCCAGCACTCGATCTGGCCCGCCAACCGAGACCGGCCGGAAGGCTGGCATGCCGAGGGGTTCACCGGCCCGCGCGACCGGTGCCTGGCTCACATCGACGACGTCTGGACTGAGCTGACCCCGGTCAGTGCCCGCCGCTGACCTGAAGGCGGCGGGGGCGTCCCCTGCGGTGACCTGAGCGGGCTTGCCTGCGGCGGCGGCGAGCCCGCTCAGAATCCATCTCCGAACACTCTGTATCGCAATATCTCCGACAAGCCCCTGCTGCCGCACATCTTGTCGATGAATGTCGATATGTGCGACACTCGCCGTACCACTGAAGGTGACGGGTAGGCACGCCGTCACGCTTCCGCGGCAACGAGGCCGAGCGGGAGACCAGGCGGCGTTTTGGGCACCTCGGGTCCGGACACGACGCGCGACCGCCGCACTTACGCGGTCGCCCTTGCGATGTGAGGCCTGCATGACGTCCCAAAACAAATTCTGGCGCCGCGCCGCGCTCGCATTGTGCGTGGCGACGGCGGCGCTGCTGCCGGCGGCAATGCCGACAGTGCTGCAGCCACCAGCCTTCGCTGCCGCGAAGACGGTATTCATCCCGGAACGGTGGCGCACCACCGGCGAAGTGCCATGGGCACAGGAGCGCACCCGCGAATCCAACAACTTCATCCTCCTGTGGGGCGAGAAGTCGGGCACCAACCCCCTCAGCGCCCCGGCCGAATTCCGATTCGACCCCGCCAACGTCTTGTCGCAATTGGAGAGCCTGTACTCGTTCTACGTCAACACGATGCGGTTCACCCCGGAGACCGGGCTGCTGGCCCAGCACAAGATCATCGTTATCGTCACGAGAACATGGAACCGCACCGCGCTTGACGCCTGGGCCACTGGCGGCTCGACCGACGGCCGCGTCGGCGTCATCAACATCGCCCCGGCCGCAGCCGCCCCCGGATCATGGGGCTTGGCGCACGAGCTGGGCCACGTCTTCCAGAACTACACCTTCCTCGGCCGCTCCGGCATGGGCCTGACCCACGCATCGGCCGGAACGTTCTGGGAGGCCAGCGCCGAGTTCATGGCGATGCAGGTCTACCCCAACGGCGGCGCCGGAGACCTGACCCGCTGGCTGCGCACCGAGAACCTCACCTACTCGTCCTCGCGCCACCACTACGGCGCCTGGATGCTCGCGCAGTACATCAAGGACCGCGACGGCATCGGCATGTTCAACCGGATCTGGAACGAGGCGCGCAACACCGAACACCCGCTCGAGGTCTACCGCCGGATCACCGGCATCACCCAGGCCGAACTCAACCGGCGGATGGGCGAGTACGCACAGCGCAACGTCACCTGGGACTACTCCAACCGGGCCGCCTTCATGCCGTTCATCCAGAGCGTCTACGGCGCCGGCTTCCTCAACGCATACAAGGGCGTGCCCGTCGATGCGGTCAACGCCTCCCTGCGGCACTACCGGATCTCCGACGCCATGGCCCCCTCCGACTACGGCTATAACAAGATCCAACTGGTCCCGGACAGTGACGGTGCCTTGATCCGTCTGCACCTCAAGGGACATGCCGAGACCGGATCCAACGGCTGGACCTTCGGCTTCGTCGCGGTCCGCAACGGCGTGCCCCGCTACGGGCCGCTGACCACTTCAAACGACGGCCAGATCAGCTTCCAGACGCAGTCGGGCGAGAGCCAGGTGTTCCTCGTCGTGACGGGCACCCCGACAGCCGTGCCCAAGTACGCCTTCCTCGACGGCTGGCCGCTCCAACGGCGCTACCCGTACGAATTCCGGATCTCAGGTGCGATCCCCGACGGCCACCAGCCCGGCTACGTCAAGCCCGCCGCTGTCGGCGGCCGCTGGCACGCCAACGGCGGTGGCTGGGTTTCCAACAGCGCCAACGTCGCCGCGTCCGCGTACGTCGGGCCGCGGGCGGCGGTGTTCAGCGGCACGGTGAACAGCAACGCCCGCATCGAGGATCTGGCGTGGGTCAACGGCGGGACGGTGACCGGCAACGCCATCGTCCGCCACAACGCCATCGTCCAGGGCGGGGTGACCATCGGCGGCAGCGCCGTCATCGGCGGCGACGCCGAACCACCGGCCGGTCCGACCGGCGCCAGCTGCACCGCGGGCACCTACCTGATGTTCAACCCGAGCCGCGCCTGCAACGGCGGCGGCGCCGAGGCGGACGTCAACCCGGCCCACGGCACGTTCAGCAGCGCGGAACTTGCCATCACCGGCGGCACCGACCCGACGCCCTCGCCCTCACCGTCGACGTCCCCGAGCCCGAACCCGGGCACGAACCTCGCCCGGTCGGCCACCGCCGTCTGCTCGTTCACCTCGGCATGGGAGAGCTGCGCAGCCGTCAACAACGGCGACGAGCCCACGAGTTCCAACTTCGGCGGCGCCAACCAGGGCAACCGCTGGGGCACCTGGCCCAATCAGGGCGAGCAGTGGGCGGAGCTGCAGTGGTCCTCGGCGCAGACGGTCAGCCGCGCGCAGGTCTACCTCTTCGACGACAACGGTGGCATCGACATTCCGGCCTCGTGGCGGTTGCAGTACTGGAACGGCAGCTCCTACGTGGATGTCCCCGGAGCGAGTGCCTATCAGCGAAATGTCAATCAGTACAACACGGTGACCTTCTCCAGTGTCAGCACGACCCGGCTGCGGGTCCTGCTGCAAAGCGCCTCCGGATTCTCCGTGGGCCTACTCGAAGTGAAGGTGTTCACGTCCTGACCGCACCGCGGGTGGGCCGCGAGGCCCACCCGCGGTCTGGCGCAGAGTGACGCAGACGGCGCGGCGCGCGTCGCGGACCCCTCCCGCAGCGACCCTGCATTAGGCCGTGCAGAAGCCGGCAGCCAACCGGTTTCTGCACGGCCTCGCCGCGCGAGTCGAAATGTTTTCGGCGGGTTCCTGGCGGCCACGGCGAACCTGCGCAGCGATGTAGGCGAGCTGGTTTCGCCCCATGTCACCACCATGAAATGTGCCGTGCATATTGCCGAAAAGGTTTTCGGCGTCAAAAATCATCGCCGTAGGCGGCAAGCGCCCGCGGCGTGTAGGCACGAGCACGAGTGACCTCGCCGCAACGCCGTCTTGCCAGCCGCACCTCGGCGCCGGTACGTCCACCGGCGAGGTGCTGCAGCCGGACCTCGACCCGAAGGTCCGGACAAAACCTCGGCAACGCGCGTCCGGGCCGCCCTGACGAGTTGGGTGCCGTCGTCCGATCGAAGTGAGCGCTGCAGGCCCGATGCCGGCGCTTTCCCCAGGCGGGGGACACCCACCGACATTAAGGAGCAAGGGACATGATCCGGAGACGCGTGAGGACGGTACCGGTGTGGAGCGCCCTCGCCGCGCTCGTGCTGGGAGGGGCGGTGAGCCTGCCGTCACCGGCCCATGCCGCCAGCCCGATCCTGCCAGGCAACGAGGGCGACGTCGGGGTCTACACCGACGGCCAGAGCCACGTGATGGACATCGGCGACCCGATCTACAGCAACGCCGGGGACGTCGCCAACCAGCTGATGCCAGGTGTGCCTTTCTCCGCCGGCAGCATGCACCAGTCGATCTTCGACAAAGACCTGGCCGCGGGCGGCACCGACTACTACCTCGACCGCATTCTCGGCGTCCCGGGAACGATCGGGTCGGCGGTGTTGATGACTCGTGGCCGGTCGCTGTACATGCGCGGCGCGAGCAACAACAACTTCACCGTCATGGGCTTCGCCGGAAGCGCGTTCGTGGGTGGGCCCAACAATCTCGGCAACCTCTACACCGTGACCGTGCCCGGCCAGACGGTCGCCGAGGTCAACGCCAACCGGTTCAACGCGCCGAGCCACGCCAAGAGCCGCTACACGATCGGCACCACGGGCGTTTCCGCCGAACTGACGAAGTTCATCACCCACGACAACGTCGCGGTCACCGCCATCTCGTTCACCAACCCGGGCAGCGGGCCCGCGACCTTCACCGTCCGCGCCGCCTCGCCGCTCGCCACCCAGCCTGGCGAAGGTGCCGCCGAGCTCACCGGCACTCGCGCCATCACCAGCGGATCCAACAACGGCCTCGTCGACACCGCATGGAACACGGTCGCGACGCACCTGACCGCAGCCGGGTTCACCCGGACCGGCGCGAACCTCGACCGTGAGGTGACCGTGCCCGCCGGTGGCTCGTTGTCGCTGTCGGTGGTCGGCGCGGTCTCCTCGGCCTCCCTGCCGCAGACAGTGCCGAGCTTCCACGAGTACGCCGAGATGGCGCCGGCCGACGCGGTGCGCACCGGCATCACGGCGTTCCATCGCCGCTGGGCCCAGGACGTCCCCTACATCGACGTGCCGGACCCCGCGCTCGAGAAAGCCATTGTCTACCGGTGGTGGGGCGAGCGCTACAACAGCCTCGACGCCAACGCTCCCGGCCATGTCTACCAGTACCCGACGACGATCGAGGGGGTGAACCTCTACCAGAACGCGGTGGCGCTGACCCAGCCGATGCATCTGCAGGACACCAAGTGGCTGCGCACGCCCTACCTGCCGTACGGGCAGATCCTCAACATCGGCGAGCTGTCGGGTTCCTCGGCCTTCCTGGACAGCCCTGGTCACACGAGCTGGAACAACCACTACTCGCAGTACATCGGCACAGCCGGCCTCGAGGCGTACAACGTGCACGGCGGAGGCAGGCAGCTCGCCGCGAAGTTCGCGCACTACTTCGAGGGCGACGGGGTCGGCCAGCTAGAGCACTACGACGGCAATGACGACCAGCTCATCGCCTACGACACCAACTACATGCCGGGCAACGACGCCGACGCCATCACTTTCGGCTACCCGAAGGCCGACGCCGGCGCACCCGGGTCGCGGACGATCGAGCGTCCCGAGTCGGCGTACGTGTGGGGCGCGTTCGACGCCGCCCGGCAGCTGTACCAGATCTCCGGTGCCGATCAGGCCAAGGTCGACCAGATGGCGGCCGGTGCCGACGGCGTGCGCGCCGCGGTGCTCAACCGCCTGTGGAGCTCCGACATGCGGATGTTCCTGGCCGGCACGTCGCACGGAGCCGTCAGCGCGCCCAGCTCCAACGGCCGGCCCAACCCGCTGCCCGAGTCGGCCCGCACGCTGATTCCGGCGAAGGAGTCCAACCTCTACGACGTATACGCACAGAACCTCATCCCGTTCGACCAGTGGCAGACCTACGTCGACGGATTCCGCTTCCTGACCTACGGCGACAACTTCCCGATCTTCCCGTTCTACACCGCCAACCAGTACGACCGTGCCGCCTACGGGATCGGTGGCTCCAACAACTTCTCCAACATCAACTTCACCGTGCAGTACCGCGGCGTCCGCTCAGGGCTGCGCCACTACGACCCGCAGGGCAAGTACCTCAGCCCGGCGTACGCCAAGCGGCTGCTGGACTGGATGGCCTGGAGCATCTACCCGGGCGCGGACCTGCGGGTCGCGAACCAGGCTGAGTACTACTCCAACTGGAACTCCGCCACGAAGACCTACAACCGCAACAACCCGAACCACATCATGCTCGGCAACATGAACTACATCTTCGTCGAGGACATGGCGGGCCTGCAGCCGCGTTCCGACGACAGGATCGAGCTGTGGCCGATCAAGTTCGGCTACGAGCACTTCATGGCGAACAACCTGCGGTACCACGGCCAGGACGTCACGATCGTCTGGGACCCCGACGGCACGAAGTACGGCCTCGGCGCGGGCTACAGCCTGTTCCTCAACGGCGAGCGGAAGGTCAGCACCGACAAGCTCGGCCGGCTCACCTACGACCCGAAGACCAACCAGGTGCAGGCCGAGGACGGGTTGACCGTCACCTTCGCCGCGGCGGCCGGGGCCGACTTCCCGAGCGCGGTCGACACGCCGATCCAGGACGAGCGGGTCGTCGAGTACCTCAAGACGGCCGGCATCGACCTCACCGAGGACGCGCCCAACCTGGCGGCCGGCGCCGCACTCAGCTCGTCGTACTCCCAGCAGGGCGTGCGGCCGACGCCGTGGCGGCAGTTCCACACGCCCGGCTGGAGCAGCTCCTCGATGAACCACGCGCCCGGCGCGATCAACTTGACCGAGCGGCCCGTGTCGCGGGCCGCGGTGACCGACGGCGTCACCGCCAGCGAGCCGTACTGGGGCAACTTCGGCACGGCGGACAAGAACGGCTACGTCGAGCTCGACCTGGGCTCAGCGAAGTCTTTCGACAACGTGAAGGTGTACTTCGTCAGCGACCGCCAGCCTGGCGGCTACCGGGAGCCCGCCCGCTGGTGGGTGCAGGTGCCCGACGGAAACGGCGGATGGCGGGAACTACCGGGGCAGGCCAAGAGCCCCACTGTGACCTCGGCGAAGTTCAACGAGGTGCTGTTCCCGGCGGTGACGTCGGGCAAGCTCCGCGTCGCGTTCACCAACAACCCGACCTTCTACACGGCGATCTCGGAGATCCAGGTGTTCGCCTCCGGCCGCGACGTGCCCCCGGTCGTCAACCAGGCTCCCGTGGTCACCGCGCTGCGCGACGGCTCCGCGGACGGCAACCTGTCCACCAGGCTGGTCGGCACCGCCTCCGACGACGGAGTTCCCTACGACGGCGAACTCGCCTTCGGCTGGGAGACGGTATCCAAGCCGGCCGGCGCAGGTGTCATCTTCGCCGACGCCAAGGCGCCGGCGACCCGGGTGACCGGCACGCTCGCCGGCGAATACGTGCTGAGGTTCTTCGCCGACGACGGCGAGAAGCGCTCCGAGCGGACCGTCACCGTGACCCTTGCCGAGAGGGAGGTCGTCGCAGAGTTCGGCGCCTCGGCGGTCGTCACCACCAGCGGCACCGCATCGTGGGAGAACCACCAGCGGGTCAGTGAAGGCACCACCCCGAGCAGCTCGAGCCCGGGTGCCGGCAACGGCTGGGGCAACTGGGGCCAGCCGCAGAACGGCACCAGCCCCGAGCAGGAGGCGTGGATCCAGTACCAGTGGCCTTCACCGGTCCGGCTGTCGTCGGCCGACGTCTACTGGTACGACGACAACGGCGGCACCCGCCGACCCACGGCCACGACGTACGTCATCGAGAGCTCCACCGACGGCACCACCTGGACTCCGGTAACCCTCAAGGGCTCGACGTACGCCGACGGCCTGGCCGTCGGCGCCTACAACAGATTCACGTTCGAGCCGATCGCGACCAGTCGGCTGCGCATCCGGATCTGGGGCGTACAGACCGGCGGCGCAGGCACCGGTGTGCTGCGCTGGCGGGCCAACGGCGAGACCGTCGACACGGTGCGCACTCCGGTGCTCATCCGGACCACCGTCGGTCAGGTGCCCACCCTGCCGAGCACGCTCGACGGGGTGTACGCCGGCGGCGCCCGCGGGCAGATCGGATTCACCTGGCAGCAGATCACGCCGGACATGGTCGCCGAGACCAACGTCGACCCGTTCGTCGTCTACGGCACGAACGACGCCTACGGGCTGATCGCCGAGGCCCGCGTCTACGTGCGTCCCGAGACGGCCGACGACGGCATCTCGATCCAGGGCGCGGAGACGTTCGAGCAGAACGTGGCCGTGGGGGAGCTGCCCTACCTGCCCACCGAAGTCGAGGTGTCCTACAACGACGGCTCCCGGGACAACCAGGCTATCGGCGTCGACTGGAACTTCGACGCCGGCATCGTCGGCACCCCTGGCCGCTACACCGTCGTCGGTGACCTGGTCCTGCCCCGATACGTCAGCGAGGCCGGAACCACACAGACCACGCTGACCCTTGTCGTGGGCGACGGCGCACCCGTATGGGACGTCGAGGTCCAGGCCCGCACGCAGTGCATCGGCGCCAACGCCTATGTCACGGTCAACGCCCGCAACGCCGAGGACGAGCCGCTCACCATCGAGTTGAGCACGCCGTACGGCGCACGCACCGTGCCGAAGGTGGTTCCCGGCAAGTCCGCTTATCAGGCCTTCAACAGTCGGGCACGGACGGTGCCGGCGGGCATCGCGACGGTGAAGGCGACCGGGGTCGTCGGCGGCCAGCCGGTGACCGCGCAGCTGACCGCGCCCTACGGCGCGATCACCTGCGGCTAGCCCTGTCGAAAGGTGGCGGTGCCTCGCGGTGCCGCCACCTTCCCTCCTGCAGAAGGACATCGACCCCGTGCACCCCACCCTGAGACACCTAGCGGCCACTGCAGCGGCGGCCGTGCTGGTCGCCGGCGGGCTCGCCGCGCCCGCCCACGCGGCTGACTCGACCACGTTCACCAGCACCGCCAATCCGATCCTCGGTGACGGCAGCTACTACTCGGCCGACCCCGCGCCGGTCGTCGTGCCGGCGGGTGCGCCCGGCAACGACGGCGAACACGACCAGCTTTACCTCTATACCGGGCATGACCAGGCCGGGCCGGCCACCAACGACTTCGTCATGAACGAGTGGGGTGCGTTCCGCACCACGGACGTCCCCGCGGGACAGTGGACGCATTTCCCGTCGCTCATGCGCCCGGAGCAGGTCTTCGCCTGGGCGACCCCGGGGCGCGCCTACGCCGGCCAGGTGGTCCGGGGCGTGGACGGACGCTACTACTGGTACGTCCCCATCAACGAGCGAGACAGCCCGGCGCCGGACAAGTTCGCGATCGGCGTGGCCGTCTCCGACAGCCCGACCGGTCCCTGGACCGATCACGTCGGTGGCCCGATCATCTCCCAGCGGGTGCCCACCACCAACAACATCCACAACATCGACCCGACGATCCTGGTCGAAGGCCGGCGGGTATTCGTCTACTGGGGCTCGTTCGGCAATCTGCGGATGCTGGAGTTCCAGCCGGACATGAAGACCCCCGTCGGCACCCCGCAGACCGTCACCGGCCTGACAGGCTTCTTCGAAGCGGCCTGGATCTTCCACCGCGGCGGCACCTATTACCTGGCATATGCCGGCAACAACGCCGGCCCGACCTCCCAGTGCACCCCGGCGAACTACCACGCCTGCATCGCCTATGCGACGGCCGCGTCGCCCGCCGGGCCGTGGACCTACCGGGGCACGGTCCTGCGGCCGGTGTCGTCGACGACGAGCCATTCGGGGATCCTGGAGTTCAACGGCCAGTGGTACATCACCTACCACACCGCCGACGCCGTGGGCGGAGGCCACTTCCGCCGATCGGTGGCCATCGACCGGGTCGAGTGGGACGACACCCAGAACCCGCCGCGGATGAGACCCGTAACGCCGACGCCCGCCACGGGCCGCGACCTCACCCCCCGGCGCAACATCGCCCAGGAGGCGAAGGCCACCGTCTCCAACGAGCCGGTGCCCGTCCAGTACTGGATCAAGGCGCTCAACGACGAGATCGTCCGCCCGAACCCGCTGCCGCCGGACATGTGGGGGACCTGGACCGGCAGCAACCCACCCCAGCAATGGGCGCAATACACCTGGGACCAGCCGATGCGGATCTCCGGTTCGCAGATCGAGTTCTGGAACGACCAGCCGCAGGCCACCGGGGTGGGCGTGGCGGCACCGGCCCGCTGGCGCATCCAGTACTGGGACCTCGGCGCCGGGCAGTGGACCGACGTGCCGAACCCGAGCGGATACCCGACCGGCACGCAGGGCTGGCAGGACACGACGTTCGATCCGGTCACCACCACGCAGGTCCGGGCGCTGTTCGACGCGTCGACCAACGGCAGCACCTACTCGGCGGTGGCGGTCGAGGAGTGGAAGATCCTCGCCGTGCAGCCGGACTCGGTCGCACCACCGGCACTGACCGTCGAGGTGGGGGAGCAGGAGCTGCCCGGCGCCGTCGCAGCGACGTTCGGCGACCAGACGCTGCAGGTGCCGGTCTTCTGGGATCCGGTCACCACCGAGCAGGTCGCGCAACCCGGCACGTTCACCGTTCAGGGCACCGTGCTCGGACATGCCGCAGGCCGCATCTCGGCGCAGGTCCGGGTGGTCTCGCCCGGCGACACCGAGGGCGACGTCACTGCGCCGACGGTGACGCTCGGAGCCAGCGGCAGCGCGGGCAGCGCCGGCTGGTTCCGTTCGGCGGTGCGGGTGCGCGCGGCGGCATCCGACGACCGTGGCGGCCGGCTCACCATCGCGACCAGGGTCGACGACGCGGCGCCGGTCGTCGCGACACCGGTGCGCCACGCCGACGTCGACGTCGCCGGGGAAGGCCGGCACACCGTCACGGCGACCGCGACCGACCGGGCGGGCAACGTCTCGGCGCCCGCGGACCTCGCCGTACGCATCGACACCACGGCCCCCGCCAGCGTCGGCGCGGTGAACCCGGCGACCCGGGCGGTCACCGTGAGCGCGAGCGACGCGACGTCCGGGGTGGCCCGGATCGAGTACGCCGTCGGCACGGGCGCCTGGACCGCATACACCGGTGCCGTCGCGGCACCCGACGCGAACCGGCACACGGTGTCGTTCCGGGCACTCGACGCGGCCGGCAACCTGGAGACCGCGAAGACGGTGATCATCCCGGCGGACGTGTCCGGGCCGCTCACCGGCAACATCGGGCCGATCGCGACGCCGACCGCGTCGTACACGGCAAGCTGGAACAGCGTCACCGCACTCAACGACGGGACCGACCCGCCGAACCCGAGCCAGGCCCAGATCTGGGGCACCTGGTCCGGGACCCGCCCGCAGACCCAGTGGATCCAGTACGACTGGGCGCGACCCGTGCGGATCACCGCCACGGAGCTGAAATTCTGGCGCGACTCCGACCAGGGCACCGGCAACGGCGTCGCCGAACCCGACGGCTGGATCCTGCAGTACTGGGACGAGGCCGGCGCAGCGTGGCGTGACGTGACCGGCGCGTCCGGGTACGGCACCAGCACCGCGGCGTTCAACAACGTCACGTTCGACCCGGTCACCACACCCCGCGTACGGGCCATGGTCCGGGCCGACGGCAACGGCACCGACTTCTCCGCAGTCGCGGTCACCGAATGGCGGGTTTTCGCCGACGACCCAGGCACCCAGCCCGCAACAGTGCCCGTCACGATCACCGTCGTGCCCCGCTGTCTGGCAGGCGCGGCATACATCGCCGTGCGGGCGATCAACGATTACGACGCACCGGTGCAGGTCGAGATCGAGACCGGGCACGGCGAACGGTCCTTTTCGGCCGTCGCGCCCGGCGCCGGCGCCTACCAGTCATTCGCCACGCGGGCGGCCTCGGTCGCGGCCGGCACGGTGACGGTACGCGCGACCGGAACCGTGGACGGGCAGGAGGTGACGACCGTCTACACCGCGCAGCACCCCGCCATCGCCTGCACCGCCTGAACCCATCAGCCACGAAGAACAGAGGAGTACCCATGAGCACGATGAACCACCGGCGGCTGGCCGTGGCGGGAGCCGCGAGCGCGGTCCTGGCCGGGGCGATGGCCCTGCCCGCACCGGCCCTGGCCGCGCCCGGCGACAGCGGCGACGTCCGGGTGACAGTCGACATCGAGGAGATCCGGGAACCGGGTGTGCTCGCCATGTCGATCGCCGGCGACGCCGTCGCGCTGTCCGAGGACGGCTCGACCCTGCTGATCCGCCAGTTCGTCGGCACCCTGCCGGCGGTCACGGTCACCGACACCCGCACCGCCGAAGAGGTGCCCGACGGCGCCGCATGGGCCGTGCTGGGCAGCGCGACCGATTTCGTGGGCACCGCCGGTCAGGCACCGATCAGCGCCGGCCACCTCGGCTGGAAGCCGCATCTGATCGACGGCGGCGACACCGGTCTGGTCACCGAAGGCGAGGAGGTGGTGACAGTCCTCGACGCTCCGACGCAGCCCGGCAACAATGTCGGCCTGGTCGACCAGGAGCTGCTGGTGTCCACGTTCGACTCCGAGGCCGTGACCGGCGATGCGTACTCGGTCAACGCCGACCTGTTCCTTCGCACCCCGGCCGACGTACCCGCCGGCACGTACACCTCGACGCTGACCCTGTCGCTGTTCGAGTGACCGACCGGTGGGGGCCGCACCCACGCGGCCCCCACCGCCATCCGGGCCGGAGGACTCGCCATGAACCGAAACCTGCCACGGCTGCTAGCCGTGCTGTCGGCGGTGCTCATCGCCGTGCCGGGCGCACCTGTCTCCGCCGCCGCCGAACCGAGCTCGCCGGCGCTGACCTGGGCGGTCCAACCGGCCGACAACCGGGGTCCCGACGGCCGCCGATGGATCGAGCGCACACTCGACCCAGGACAGGTAGTGACCGAGCACCTGGCGGTACGCAACCTCAGCGACCGCACCGCCGTCTTCGCCCTGAAAGCAGCCGACGGTTACCTCACTGACCGGGGCCGCTTCAACATGCTCCCGTCGCACCAGGCGTCCATCGACGGCGGCACCTGGATCCAGGTGCAGCCGACGGTGACCGTCGGGCCGAACGAGACCGAAGTCGTGCAGTTTACGATCACGGTGCCGCGACACGCCACACCCGGAGACCATCCGGCCGGCATCGCAGCGACGATCACCAGTGCCGGAGGCTCGGTCGCCGTCGAGAGCCGGGTCGGGTTCCGGGTGATGATGCGGGTCAGCGGCACCATCACCGCCGCCCTCGCCGTCGACGGCCTCACCGCCACGTACCGGCCCTCATGGAACCCGTTCGCCGCAGGCACCGTGCGGGTCAGCTACACCACCACCAACGCCGGCAGCGTCGCGGTGACCGGCGCCGGCCAGGTCACCACCACCGAACTGCTCGGCGCCATCCGACACCACACCACGACCGGGGCCAGACAACTGCTTCCCGGCGGCCGCCAGGACGTCGAACTGCACATAGACGGCGTATGGGCGCTGGGAACGCTGCGGACGACCGTCGACCTGACCCCCGCGGTCCTCGAGGGCGACCAGGCCGGTGCCGAGCTCAGGTCCGCGTCGGCGACCGTGACGGTCTGGACGCTGCCCTGGCCCCAGCTGATCCTCACCGCGGCCCTCGCGGCCCTCGCCCTCGCCGTCCGGGCTCTCCTGCGCCGACGCCGACAACGGCTCGCACGCCTGCTCGCACTCGCCCGTGACGAAGGCCGGGCGCAGGCACAACAGGCCGCCCTCGTCGGCGGACCGCCCGAAGGGCCCGGCAGGTAAGGGCTGGAGACCCCGACGCATACAGCCCGCCCGGTCGGCGGTGAACTCCCGCCGCGGACCGCATCCCCCGACACCACCGCGTGCAAAGGACGAACCCGATGTCTCCGTTCGACGAAGTCAGAGTCAACCGGCGTCAGCTGCTTCAGGCCTCCGCCCTCAGCGCGGTCACGGTCACCGGCGCAACCGTACTGCCGGCATCCGCGACCAGGGCCGCGCCGGCCACCGCCTCAGCCGCGCTCGCCGCAGCCGGGCCGCCCGGTCTCGGTCCCGGCGCCACCGCGCCGGTCCGGCCGTTCGAACTGCACGAGGTGCGTCTGGGCAGTGGCCTGCTGCAGGAAAAACGCGACCGCATGAAGAACTACCTGCTCCAGTACGACCACCGGCGCTTCCTCGTCCTGTTCAACAACCAGGCCGGCCGGCCGAACCCGCCAGAAGTGCCGGTGCCCGGCGGCTGGGAGGACGGCGGCCTGCTCAGCGGCCACTGGGCGGGCCACTACATGACGGCGCTCGCGCAGGCTTACGCCGACCAGGGTGAGGCCGTCTACAAGGACAAGCTCGACTGGATGGTCACCGAGCTCGCCGCCTGCCAGGCTGCGATCACGGCGCGGATGGGGACCGGCGGGCCGGGCGGCGAACCGCCGGCCGAGCCCCAGATCGACCGGGTGCCGGGCCGGTACGGCAGCGCGCTGCGTCTGAACGGGCCGAGCAAGGCCCAGTACGCGACGCTGCCGCAGGAAGCGATCAACCAGCTGACCGACTTCACCATCGCGACCTGGGTGAACCTCGCGTCCACACAGAGCTGGAGCCGGTTGTTCGACTTCGGGCAGAACACCACGGTCAACATGTTCCTGACCCCGCGCGCCGGGGTGACCGGCAACGTGCCCCGGTTCGCCATCACCATCGGGGGATCGGGCCAGGAACAGCGGATCAACGGCACCGCCGCGCTACCGACGAACCAGTGGGTGCATCTGGCCGTCACGCTGTCGGGAACGACCGGGACGCTGTACGTCAACGGCCAGCCCACAGGCACGAACACCAACATGACACTCAACCCGGCCAGCCTGGGAAACCCCGGCAACCGGTGGATCGGGCGCTCGCAGTACGGCGACGCGTTCCTCGACGCGACCATCGACGAGTTCCACATCTTCGACCGGGCGCTGAGCCAGCCGGAACTGCTGTCGATGCTGGACTCCCCGGCCGGCGGCACCGGCGGCGGCAGCATCGCCTGGTACCGCTTCGACGAGGACGGTGGCACCACGCTGCGCGACGCCTCGCCCAACGGCCGTGACGGGGGCATCGTCGCGGCCCGGGAAGGTGGGGCCGCAGACTGGGTGCCGACCCACCCCGGCTACCTCGGCGCGATCCCGGAGGACGCGGTGCTGCGGCTCGGCCCACCGCGCTGGGCCGTCTACGGCGGCGACGCCGACACCAACACCTGGGCGTCGTGGTACACCCAGCACAAGATCATGCGCGGTCTGCTCGACGCGTACTACCACACCGGCAACACGCAGGCCCGCGACGTCGTCGTGATGATGGCCGACTGGGCCCACCTCGCGCTGACCGTCGGGGACAGCAACCACCCCGACTACACCGGCCCGATCACCCGCGACAACCTGAACTACATGTGGGACCTCTACATCGCCGGCGAGTTCGGCGGCGCCAACGAGGTGTTCCCCGAGATCTACGCGATCACCGCCGACCCGAGGCACCTGCAGACCGCCAAGTGCTTCGACAACCGGGAGTCCCTGTTCACCGCCTGCGTGGAGAATAGGGACATCCTCGTGGTCACTTCGCAGAACAGGCCCGGCCGACGCCGCCCGGAACGCCTGCACGCCAACACCCACGTGCCGCAGTTCATCGGCTACCTGCGCGTCTTCGAGCACACCGGCGACGCCGACTACTTCACCGCGGCCAAGAACTTCTACGGCATGGTCGTCCCGCACCGGATGTTCGCCAGCGGCGGGGCGGGCGGCAACTATCCGGGCTCGAACAACAACGTCGAGCTGTTCCAGAACCGGGGCAACATCGCCAACGCGATCGCCCAGGGCGGAGCGGAGACCTGCACCACGTACAACCTCATCAAGCTGGCCCGCAACCTGTTCCTGCACGAGCACGACCCGGCGTACATGGATTATTACGAACGTGGCCTGCTCAACATGATCACCGGGTCACGAGCCGACACCGCGACCACCAGCGACCCGCAACTGACCTATTTCCAGCCGCTGACGCCGGGATCCAGTCGCAGCTACGGCAACACCGGCACCTGCTGCGGCGGCACCGGACTGGAGAACCACACCAAATACCAGGAGACGATCTATCTCCGGTCCGCCGACGGCACCACACTGTGGGTCAACCTCTACGCGGCCTCGACGCTGACCTGGGCTGAGAAGGGCTTCACCGTCACCCAGCAGACGGCCTATCCGCGCGAGGACCGCAGCAGACTGACCATCGACGGCACCGGCCCGCTCGACATCAAACTGCGGGTCCCAGGCTGGGCACGCAAGGGCTTCTTCGTCACGGTCAACGGCATCGCGCAGACCGTCGCAGCGCAGCCGGGCAGCTACCTGACGATCAGCCGCACCTGGCGCCCCGGCGACACCGTCGAGATCCGGATGCCGTTCAGCATCCGGATCGAGCGGGCCGCGGATCGTCCCGACACCCAGGCGATCTTCTGGGGCCCGGTGGTCCTGCAGGTCCTGGGCAACCCCGGCGGTGGCAGTTTCCGCGAACTGACCCTCTACCGCCACCTCAAGCGTGACGGCGACTACACCCACGCGGCCATCACACAGGCAGGCACCACGGCTACCGGTGACCCGCTCTTCACAGCCCAGGGCTTCACCCTGCGGCCGTACTACATCAGCGACACCCAACCGGTGTCGTCCTACATCCGCCGCGTCGAGCCGACGATCGTGTTCGGTGCCGTCGACACCGGCGTGCCCAACCGGAAGCGCAACGACAGCCTGCCGAACTACGACGTGCCCGTGACCGGCATCCCCTCACCCGGCACCGACGGCCCGACCTTCCTCGACCTGGTATGGGACCAGGCGCCCTTCCGCACCCACAGCGAATTCGTCGCAGCCGTCACCGCTACCGCCGAGGCGTTCGCGGCGGCGGGCGCGCTGACCGCAGCCGACCGGGACCTCGTCATCCTGCACGCCACCCGGTCAGAAAGGGAACTGCAGCCGCCACGCACGTGGAACATCGAAGTCCAAGCCCACACCCAGTGCATCAGCGCCGGCGCCTATTTGGCGGTCCGCGTACGCAACACCGACACCGACACGCTCACCATCGAAATGATCACAACGTACGGCTCCCGCACAGTGAACGGCGTCGCTCCAGGCAAGTCCGCGTACCAGGCGTTCAACACACGCAGCGTGGACGCACCAGCAGGCTCCGCGACCGTGAAGGCAACCGCGACGGTCGACGGGGTGCCAGTGACCACGCAGGTGGAGGTGCCTTATGGTGCGGCCTCCTGCGCCATCCCGTGACCGTTGCACCGCTCGTTTTACCCTACGGACCGTCCGGCTCAGGGTATTTCGGCATTTCCAGGGCTTCTGTACATAGTGCTGGCGGCCGGCATCAAGATGTCGATGTCCGGCTGCCAGCAGGGAGCATCTGACGGCTGTCACTCGGTAGGAGACGACACCCTGTGCGGGCCTCGACCGCCGCAGGAAGGTCCGCGCGGCCCGCCCGGCGACGCGAGGTGCCTGGCCGTGCTGATCTGCCGCAGATCAGGCGCTGAAACGAGCCGCGGCCGCCGTGCGGTCGTGCCGGATCGAGTGCGGTCAGTGTGTTCGGGTCTCCCAGGCCGGCTGCTGGGGCACGTCGTTGTGCACGATGATGTCGACGCGATCGGTCGGCCGGACCGTAGCGAAGTAGAACTGTTGAGAGGGGATGTAACGCTCGCGCCAACGCCGTTCGACTTCGGCCCGCGATGGCGCCTGGCGCTCTCGGATCACGGCACGATCCACTGTCTTCTCGAGTGCCGTAGACACGAAGATCCGAAGATCCCACCGATCGATCAGTTCCGGGCGCATGAGGAAGACGCCGTCGAAGACGAGCACGGCGTCGGCAGGGGCAGTCGTGACCGGCGGGGACAGCGCAGTATCCGCTGTGTGGTCGTAGACCGCGTGTCGGAAGCGTCGATCTCCGCCTGGGCCGAGCGGATCGAGCAGAACCCGGTTCAGCGCGTTGTAGTCGTGGGTGTCGAAGTAGCAGCCTTCGGCCGAGTACTCGCCGCGCGGATAGCGCTGTGCCCGGGGGAAGAGGAAATCGTCGATCGTCGCGCGGATGACGTCGCGGCCCTGTGTACGCAAGACGACGGCCAGTTCGTCGGCGAGAGTGGTCTTACCGGCGGCGGGCGGTCCGTCGATGGCAACCCGCGTCGGGTGTGCGACTGTGACGGACCTGACTGCCTCAGCCAGGCGGCCGAGCATCTCCTTGCGGGTGCCTTGGTTCATGTCCTGCCCCGTCCTGGTCTCGCGAAGAACGCCGTGTCGAGCCGACCTTATGCGCGTCAGCCCTTCAGCCCGCCACTCCCGGAGTACGCGAGACTGCCACATGCGGAAGCGGCTGCGGCCGCAGCGCAAAGGACTGTCCTGGCGGCGCTGGTCGCTCGGTGTCGCGTGACCGGTCATGCCGCGAGTCGCGCGGTGACGCCGATGACAGCGCGCCAGATCACGCTGCGAGAATGTCCTTGCAAGCCGGACTTCTGCGGCGAACGATCAGCGCCGTGTCGATCGTAGGTATGGATGCCGAAATCCCGCCTGGCGGAATCGTCGTCGTCATCGATGTCATCCGGGCTTTCACGACGGCCGCGGTTGCCTTTGAGCGTGGCGTGACAGAAATCGCCTGTGCGCCGTCAGCCGAGGTCGGCCGAGGTCTCCGGCGGCTATACCCGGACCGTCTGCTGGTCGGGGAGACCGACGGGCTCAAGCCCGCAGATTTCGACTTCGGGAACTCGCCGTTCGAGATGTCGACGGCGCAGCTTGACGGCCGGCGGTTGATCCAGGCGACATCGAACGGCACGCTCGGGCTCGCCCGGTGTCCGGACCCGGCCGCACTGCTCGCGGTGTCAGCGCGGAACGTCGGTGCCACCGCCCGATGGATCGCCGGCAACCACGCCGACATTCCATGCACTCTCATCTGCACCGGGCGGACCGCTGAGGACTGGGCCTGTGCGAGTTACCTGGGTGACCTTCTCGACGGGTCGGCGCCGGGACGGGCAGACCTGGTCACTGGCATCATGGACGGCGCCGCGGAGCATGCTCACTTCTATGCACAACTTTCCGCGTCCGAACGTGTTGATCTTTCCAGGGACCTCCGGTTCTGCTGCGATGTCGACCGGTCCGAATTCGCCATGGTCGGCGAAGTCCGCAAAGATCACGTTGTCCTCACCAAGGTGCCGTGCTGAATTGGCACCTTCGGCCCTTCCTCAGCCACGCCGGCCAGGAGTATCGAGGGCTGACCTGGACCTGCTCGCGCGGGTGCGGACCGGCTCGGTCCCGGCCGGTGCCGCCTGTGAGGGTTGGTTCGCCATACCTCGGTGGTCGATCGTGGTGAGTTGACGGATAGAGCGTGGACGGTGGTTGAGTCGTTGTCCGCGCCGGGCCGGCGTTCGGGCCGGTGGCGGGATCACCCGCAGAGGATCAACGGATCTCTGTGGAGGCTGCGGACCGGGGGCGCCGCGGCGGAACCCGGCCGCTACGGGCCGTGGAAAAGCTGCGATGAGCGGTTGCGGCAGCGGACGGCACGTGGGATCGGATCCCGCACGCGCACGAGCCGGGCGCTTGTTGCCTCGCCCACGCGGCTTTGGTAGGAATGCACCCTTGCCTCTCATGGGAACGGGGTCACTGTGACAGCAACCGACTACGACGACTTCGCGGCCGTCTACTCGGCGGAGAACGAGTCCGGCCTTTTCAACACCTACTACGAGCGACCCGCGATACTTCACCTCGCCGGCGACGTCTCCGGCCGCCGAATCCTCGACGCGGGGTGCGGTTCCGGCCCGTTGTCTGCGGCACTGCGCGCCAAGGGAGCCGTGGTCACCGGCTTCGATGTCAGTGCCGCCATGGTCGACCTGGCCCGCCAGCGGCTGGGCGAAGACGCCGACCTGCACGTCGCGGACCTGAGCGAGCCGCTGCCGTTCGCAGACGCCGAGTTCGACGACGTCGTCGCGTCCCTGGTCCTGCACTACCTGCAGGATTGGTCCGGCCCTCTCGCCGAGCTGCGTCGCGTGCTGAAGCCAGGCGGTCGCCTGATTATCTCGACCATGCACCCCGCCGGCTATGCGATGGAGTACCCCGAGGCCGACTACTTCGCGGTCACGAGGTACACCGAGGACTACGTCATGGACGGCCAGACCGTGTGGCTGACCTACTGGCACCGGCCGCTGCACGCCATGTCAGATGCTTTTGCCGCTGCCGGGTTCCGCATCGTGACGATCAGCGAACCGCCCCCTTCTCCGGACACCCCCGCGGAGCTGCTTCCACCCGACAAGGGTTCCGGGCGCTTCATGTGTTTCCTCTTCTTCGTCCTTGAGCCCGCCTAGGTAACCTTCGGCGGATCAGGGGATACGTTCCCGTGGCCGTCCGAACCTATGCCGGCGTAACGGCAGGTGGCGCGATCACCGCCAGGTCATCAACGTGGGAACACCTTCGGCCACGGCGTCGCCCGCGGTGCGCTGGGACACTCCGGGCCGAACATCCGACCTGGTTGAGGTCTACGAGTGGTGCACCGGCGACCAGTGCCGCGTTGGACAGCGAAACGGGTGGGGGTGTACGCGGCCGGCACCATATGCGTGCCGTACCCGACCTTCCAAGGCCGGCTGTCGGCCCGTCGATGTAGTGTCATGCCAGCTCATGAGCGGCCTTGGCATGTCGAGGGAGAGGTCGGGATGCCCCACCCCACGGTGCCTCGAACCGCGTGACCGGAGGAGTCGATGCTCGGATGGCGGCAAGTCGACCGATGCCCACACAGGACGACGTGCTCGGGTACTTCAACACGCTGTCGAACTGGGGACGGTGGGGCGACGACGACGAACTCGGGACGCTGAACCACATCACCGACGACGTCCGGCTGGCGGCGGCGCGGGCCGTGCGCCACGGCAGGAGCGTGTCGTGTGCATGGGAAGTTGCCGTGCCGGCAGACATGGAGCGGTCGACGACGACGTGCCCGTGCGCCGCCGACATGCCTGGTGCCGAGAACATGCCGGTGCCCGCATTCCACGCCGACCGGCGCTGGGGCTTTTCGTCCGAGCGGCTCGGCATCGCGTTCCACGGCAACACCATCACCCACATCGACTCGCCGTGCCACATCTTCTGGGACGGCACGATGTACAACGGGCGGTCGCACTCGTCGGTCGACGCCGCAGCGGGATCGGCGTGGGCGGCCGTCACGGCGGCGGCGAACGGAATCGTCACGCGTGGTGTCCTGCTGGACATCGCGAGGGTCCGCGATGTGCCGTGGTTGGAACCGGGGCAGGGCGTGTTTCCCGACGATCTTGAGGAGGCCGAGCGTCGCCAGGGCGTCCGGGTGCGACCGGGCGATGCGGTACTCCTGCGGACCGGCTACGGCCGCGTCCGGCACGAGGCCGGTGAGGCCACCGGTTTCACGCAGGCCGGCTGGCACGCGTCCTGCCTGCCGTGGCTGCATGAACGGGAGGTCGCGCTGATCGGCGCTGACACCCCCCAGGACGTTCAGCCGTCGGGGTACCCAGACGTGCTGATGCCGGTTCACACCGTGAGTCTCGTCGCGATGGGTCTGTGGATGCTCGACAACTGCGACCTGGAGGAGTGCGCGACGACGGCTGCCGAGCTCGGCCAGTGGGACTTCCACCTCGCAGTCGCGCCGGTCCGCTTCGCCGGTACGTCCGGCAGCCCGGTCAACCCGATCGCCACATTCTGACCGCGGCAGCCGCAGGTGGCGGCGATCGTGCAACCGCTCAGCCAGGGCTGGGTTCGGACCGACACGACGGCCCGAGCCCAGCCACAGTCGGGCCAGGCGTGTTCAGGCGAACAAGGCGCGGCCCCAGTGGTCGGACTCGTCCGTGACGCCGGGCGGGCAGGCCCACAGGCCGCTGGAGACGTGCCGGATGTATTCGTTGAGGATGTCGGCGCGGGCCAGGCTGCGCTGGACCGGCACGAACTGCTTGCGCGGGTCGCGCTGGTAGGCGATGAAGAACAGCCCCGCGTCCAGGCGGCCCAGTCCGTCGGTGCCGTCGACGAAGTTGTAGCCCCGGCGCAGCAGGTGCGCCCCGCTGTTGAAGTCGGGGTGGGCCAGCCGGATGTGGGCCTGCTTGGCGATGACGGGCTCGCCGTCGGCGCCCTTGGCCTCGAAGTCCGGCTCGTCGAACTCCTTGGCTCGCCCCAGGGGTGCGCCCTCGCCCTTGTCCCGGCCGAAGATCGCCTCCTGCTCGGTGAGCGAGGTGCGGTCCCAGGTCTCGACGGTCATCCGGATGCGGCGGCTGACCAGGTAGCTGCCGCCCGCCATCCAGGCCGCGCCGTCCTCTGCGCGCGCCCACAGCTGCTCGCGCAGCAGGCCGGTGTCTTCGAGCTTCATATTGCGGGTGCCGTCCTTGAAGCCCATCAGGTTGCGGGCCGTGGCCTGCTCCCGTGACGTGCTGGAGGTGCGCCCGAAGCCGAGCTGGGAGTAGCGGATGGACACCGTGCCGAAGCCGATGCGGGCCAGGTTGCGGATCGCGTGCACCGCCACCTGGGGGTCGTTGGCGCAGGCCTGCACGCACAGGTCGCCGTCGCTGATCTCGGGCCGCAGCGCGTCGCCCGGGAAATGCGGCAGCGCCTCCAGCGCGGCCGGCAGACTTTCGCCGATGCCGAACCGGTCGGTGCCCGCGGCGTCGCGGAACAGGCTGCGACCGAACCCGACGGTCAGGGTCAGCCCGGAGGCGGGCAGCCCGAGCGCCTCGCCGGTGTCGTCCGGCGGTGCCTCGGCCTGGCCGCCGACCGCGCCGAGCAGGCCCGCGTCCCGGCCCTGCGTCATCCGCGCCGCGGCCGCGGTCCACTCCCGCAGCATCTCGACCAGCTTCGCGCGATCCTTCGTGATCACGTCGAACGCCGCGAAGTGCAGCCGGTCCTGCGCAGGCGTGACGATGCCCGCCTGGTGCTCACCGTAGAACGCCACCGCGTCGCCCGGCGACGCCGACGCAGGCGACCGCTCGTTGTCCATCATCGCCGTTGCCACGGCGGCCGCACCCGCCACACCTGCGATACCGACCCCGGCCGCGGTCAGGGCCACCCGTCGCGAAATCATCTGCTCCACCTCTTCTGCGGATCCGACGCCGGTCCGCCGCGGCCGGCCCCGTGGGGCGGCGCGGCGGACCGGCGGGCGACTACTTGGCGACGACCGCGGCGACCTTGCTGATCGGCTCGGCGAGGGCGTTGATGACGTCGCTGAGCTCCTTCAGCTCTGCCTGGGTGAGCTGGTTGTGCAGCTTCCAGCCGTCACCGGCGCGGTGCTTGCCCAGCGCCGTCTCCACGTTGGCGAACGCGGTGTCCAGCGCGGTGACCAGCTCCGGCGCACGCTCCTCCAGGGTCGGGCGCAGCGCCTGCACCGAGGCCTTGGAGCCCTCGACGTTGGCGGCGAAGTCCCACAGGTCGGTGTGCGAGTAGCGGTCCTCCTCGCCGGTGATCTTGCCGCTGGCGACCTCGTCCAGCAGCTCCTTCGCGCCGTTGGCCAGCTGCAGCGGCGACAGCTTCTCCGCGTTGGCCTTGGCCACGATCTCCTTCACGTCCACCAGGAGCTGGTCGGCGATCGGCCCGGACTTGCTGATGTCCTTCTTCTCCCACAGGTCCTGCTCGAGGCGGTGGAAACCGGTGAAGGGCATGCCCTCCTCGATCACCTCGGCCCGGCCGTCGATCTTCGGGTCCAGGTCGCCGAAGATCTCTGCCACCGGCTCGATGCGCTCCCAGTAGGTGCGCGCGATCGGGAACAGTGCCTTGGCCTTCTCCGCATCACCGGCCTTGACCGCGGCGACGAACTCCTCGGTCTTGGGCAGCAGCGCCGCGGTCTGGCTGCGGATGTAGCGCTGGTAGCTGGCGGTGGCCTCGGCCAGCTTGGCGTCGGCGGTCAGCGGCGCGGCCGAGCCGGTCACCTTGAACGCGCCCCGGATGCCCTTGCCGATCATGCCCGGCTTGCAGGCGGTCTCGTACGTACCGGCGGTCAGCTCGACCTTCAGCTCCCGGGTCAGGCCCGGCGCGATGTTCTCGACCTCACCCATCACCCGGTCGCCCGCGGCGTACAAGTAGAACTCGGTGACCTTCGCGCCGCTGTTGCTGACGGTGAAGGTGACGGTGCCGGCCGCGGTCTCAGCACGGGCGACCTCGCAGGCGGTATCGGTCGACTTGACCGTGACCGGGCCGGTGGCGTCGCCGGGGGCGGCCGGCTGCGGGTCGGTGGTGCAACCGGCCAGGCCGAGACCGAGCGCGGCCGCTGCGGCCAGCACGGTGAGCTTGCGCATGGGGATACTCCTGATCGTCATACGGGGTTACCGGCTTCCTTCGTTGGCGCCGGAGTCGGGGTGGGAGCGGTGGCGGGCGGGGCCGTGGTGCGGGCGGGCATCAGGAACAGCACGAGTACCGGGACGGCATAGGCCACCCAGGCGACGGTCTCCAGCACCGTCGGTGCGGGCGTGAAGTTGAACGTCCCGCGCAGCAGCTCGGCGTACCAGCTGGTGGGCGGCAGCGCGCCGGAGATGTCGAACGCCAGGGTGTTCAGGCCGGGCAGCACGCCGGCCTCCAGCAGGTCGTGCACGCCGTATTTGAGGATGCCCGCGGCGACCACGATCAGCAGCACGCCGGTCCAGGTGAAGAAGCGGGTCAGGTCGATCCGTACGGCGCGGCGGTACATCAGGACACCGAGCAGGGCCGAGGTGGCGATACCCGTCACGATCGCGATGACCGACCAGGACGAGGTGCCGCCTTGCACGGTGGCGAAGAAGATCAGCGCCGTCTCCAGACCTTCGCGGGCCACCGCCAGGAACGCGGTGACGACGACGGCGATCGGGCCCAGGGAGATGGCAGCGTCGAGTTTTGCCCGCAGCTGTCCGGAGATGGACCTCGCGGCACGCCGCATCCAGAAGATCATCCAAGTGACGAACACGACGGCGAGGATCGAGGTGAGCGCGTCGAACAGCTCCTGGCGCTGGGTGGGCAGGTGCGCTGTCGTGAACTGCAGCACCGCGGCGAAGCCGACCGACAACGCTACTGCCGCCCCGACGCCGGCCCACACGTGACCGATCCGGTTGCGGCGTCCGGTCTTGACCAGGAATGCCAGCAGGATCGTCACCACCAGGGTGGCCTCGAGGCCTTCACGGAGCCCGATCAGGAAGGTCGGAAGAAACACGTTGGACATGGGGGTACGCCTTGTCGGTTGCTGCTGGCTGTGAGCGTCCTGACCATGAGGTCGGCCGCTGTGGCTGTTCGTCGGTCGGCGGGCCCATCCGCGAGATGCGGATCAAGCCGGTGCGAAAGAGGGCTAGCTGTAGGTGAGGCTCTCCTAAATTAGGGTTGCCTACGCATAGTGGCTTCTACAGGTTGTAGAAGTCAAGCCGAGGGCCGACGCGGGGCCGCTCGCTGGGCGGGCAGCTGGTGAAGCCAGACCGCCAGCGCGTGGGTGATCTCCTGGTCGAAAGCCGGCCGGGCTGCCTCCGCGGGGGAGTGGTGCCCGGCTGCGCGGCGTCCGTGCTGCAGTCGCAGCATCGCCAGCGCCCGCTGGACGAACTCGTCGAAGTCGGCCTGCTCAGCGTCAAGGGCAAGCGGGCCTTGCCGGACCGGATCCTCGGCGGTCGAGTTCGCATCGACCGTGACCAGGCGGGTCTTTCTGTCGCTCAACTTCTACAGACTGTAGAAGTTAACCGAGGCTTCCCCTCAATCCACCGGCGTGGGAGTCCGTGCTGCTGCTGGGCTATTCCAGTTCGTCGTGCAGCAGCGAGCGCAGAATCTGCTCGTCCTCGGCGTTGAGGCTGCCGACGAATCGCCGCAGTACGGAGATGCGGTCGCGCTCGGCGGCCAGCAGCCGATTCATACGGTCGGCGACCAGGCCGGCGGCGTCGCGGACCGCGGCGTAGTGATAGGCCCGCCCGTGGCGTTCGCGGATGACCGCACCCTTGGTGTGCAGGCGGGTGAGGATCGTGACGACGGTGCTGTAGGACAGGTCGGCCTGCACGGCCAGCCGGTCGCGGACCTGGCCGGGGGTCAGGGCCAGGCCGGCTTCGGTCAGCACGGTGATGATCTGAGACTCCAGCTGCCCGGACCGGCGGCGGCCAGGGTCAGCGGACTCTGGGCCGGCAGCTGGCTGGGTAGGGCTCATCAGCACCGACTCTATCGCTGCAACCGGTGGTGGCTGCCACCGCCCGTGGCGGGCGGCTGCGCGAAGCGGCTGTCGTTCGCCGAGGACGACTGACGCCGGTCCATCCAGGCCGGACCTGCACGAAAGCAGGTCCGGCCCGGACGCGAAGCGACTAGCCGAGGTACTTGGCCAGGTCGTCGAGGATCTTGTTGGCGGCGGTGACGCCGATGCCGGTCATCCAGGTCTCGTCGGCGACGACCTGAGTCTTTCCGGCCTTGACCGCGCCCAGCGTGGCCCACAGCGGCCCGGCGGTGATCTTCTGCTGCTCGGCTGCCGCCTTCTCGCCGTACGCGGCAACGAAGACGAAGTCGCCGTCGACCTCGGTCACCCGCTCGGCGCTGACCTTGTCGAACCGCTTGTCGTCCTTGTCGGCCAGCAGCTGCCGCTCGGGGCGGCCGAGGCCGGCGTCACCGAGGACGATGCCCGCGAACGACTCCGGGCCGTAGACGCGGATGTGGTCCGGCATGAACCGCACCAGCGAGACCTTGCGCGCGGCGGCGTCCGGGATCGCCGCGCCGACCTCGTCGGCTCGCTTCTCGTACGTGGCCAGCAGGTCCTTGGCCTGCTGCTCCTTGCCCAACGCCTTGCCGTCGAGCAGGAAGTTCGCCTTCCAGGTCTTGCCGACGTTCTCGGTGAACACCGTCGGGGCGATCTTCGACAGCTCGGCGTAGAACTTCTCCTGCCGGAACTTGCTGCCCAGGATGAGGTCGGGCTTGAGTCCGGCGATGGCCTCCAGGTCCGGCTCGGTGAGCACGCCGACCTCGGTGATGCCGTCGGTCGTGCCGGCGCCGAAGTACGTCGGCCAGCCGGTGAGCTCGCCGGCACGGGCGGCACCGACCGGCTTGACGCCCAGCGTCAGGGCAGTGTCGACCTTGTCGGTGTCGAGCACGACCACACGCTGCGGCGCGGCCGGGACCTTGGTGGTGCCCATCGCGTGGGCGATCTCGACCGTGGCCGCCGTGCCGTTGTCGCCGTTGTCGGCGCTGGTGCCGCATCCGGCCAGGGCCAGCCCGGCCGCGACGGCGGCCGTGAGCAGAAGACGCTTGTTCACAGCGTCACTTCCTTTCTGGTTGTACGAGTTCAGGGTCTCGGGATGACCAGCGGCACACCGGTCAGCGGGCAGGCGACGACGGCACAGCTCAGCCCGAAGACGTCGGTCATCAGCTGCTCGGTGACGACCTCACGCGGCGATCCGGTGGCGACGATGCGGCCGTCCTTCATCGCGATCATGTGATCGGCGTGCCGGGCGGCCTGGTTGAGCTCGTGCAGCACCGCCACGACGGTGCGCCCGCCGTCACGCAGCCGCTCCAGCAGCCGCAGGACCTCGACCTGGTGCGCCAGGTCGAGGAAGGTGGTCGGCTCGTCCAGCAGCAGCGCTTCGGTCTGCTGGGCCAGCGCCATCGCGATCCAGACCCGCTGGCGTTGCCCGCCCGACAGCGCCTCCACCGGCCGGCCGGCCAGCTCGGTGATGTCGGCGTCGGCGAGCGCGGCCGCGACGGCGTCCTGGTCGCCGGGGCTCCATTGCTGCCACCAGCGCTGGTGCGGCTGGCGGCCGCGGGCGACCAGGTCGGCGACGGTGACTCCTTCGGGCACCAGCGGCGACTGCGGCAGCACGCCCAGGCGCTGGGCGACCTGGCGCGGAGGCAGGTCGTGCAGGAGTTCGCCGTCGAGCAGCACGCTGCCGCCGCGGGGCCTGAGCAGCCGGCCGAGGGTGCGCAGCAATGTCGACTTGCCGCAGGCGTTCGGCCCGATGATGACGGTGAGTCGGCCGTGGGGGATCTGCACGGACAGGCCGTCGATGACGGTGCGGTCGTCGTAGCCGACGACCAGGTCTTTGCCCTCAAGTCTCATCGACGCCTCCGGACGAGCAGATAGACCAGGTAGGGGCCGCCGATGCCGGCGGTCAGCACACCGACGGGCAGCTGCGTCGGGGCAAGCAGGGTCCGGGCGGCCAGGTCGGCCAGCACCACCAGTACTGCTCCGGCCAGCGCGGAGGCGGCCAGCGGCGGGCGTTCGGTCCGGCACAGCCGCCGGGCCATCTGCGGTGCGACGAGGGCCACGAAGTCGACCGCGCCGACCTGTGCGGTGGCGGCTGCAGCGAGTACCACTCCGAGTGCGCCGGCGCCCAGGCGGCGGGCTGCGGGGCGTACACCGAGCGCACGGGCGGTGTCGTCGTCCAGGGCGCTGGTGCGCAGCGCCCGAGCCGCCCAGAGCAGGGCGGGTAGCGCTATCAGCAGCACCAGGCCAAGGGCGCCGGCTTCTTCGTAGCCGCGGCCGCCCAGCGAGCCGATGAGCCAGATCTGGGCGCGCAGCGCGTCGATGCTCTCGGCGGAGCTCATCACGACCTCGATGCAGGCCCGCAGCGCGAACGCGATTGCGACGCCGGCCAGCACGAACCGGTTGGCGGTGAAGCCGGTACGGGCACCGAACGCGAACACGGCCAGTGCGGCGAGCAGGCCGCCGAGCATCGCGCTCGGTGCGACGAGGGCGTACGCGGTGCCGGAGGTCAGCGCGATCGTGGCGGCCAGGCCGGCGCCCTGGGTGACTCCGATGACGTCGGGGCTGGACAGCGGGTTGCGGGCAACGGACTGGATCAGAGCCCCACCGAGGCCGAACGCGACCCCGCACACCGCGCCGAGCACGACGCGTGGCAGGCGCAGCTCGCGCACGACGAGGTCGTGCTCGGTGCCGCCGGTGAGCAGGGCGCGGACGACGTCGAGCGGCGCGATGGTGCGGGTGCCGATGCCGACGGCGGCCACCATCACCACGATCAGCAGCGCGCCGAGCGCGAGGGTGACGAGCAGGGTGCGGCGGGGGAGTACGAAACTCGCCGGGCCGGCCGTGACGATCATGCGGTCACCACCCGGGCGCGGCGGACCAGCCACAGCAGCACGGGCGCGCCCACCAGCGCGGTGACCACACCTGCGGCGACCTCACCGGGCGGCGTGACGACCCGGCCGAGTACGTCGGCGAACAGCAGCAGGGCGGAGCCCAGCAGCGCCGACAGCGGCAGTACCCAGCGGTGTGCGGTGCCGACCATGGCGCGGGCGGCGTGCGGGACGGCGAGGCCGACGAAGGCGATCGGCCCGGCGAGCGCGACGGCGGCTCCGGTGAGCACGATCGCGGCGATCGCGGCGAGCAGGCGGACCCGGGCTATGCGGTGGCCGAGCCCGCGGGCGACGTCGTCGCCGAGCGCCAGCGCGTCCAGTCCGCGCGCGACGACCGCGGCGAGCAGCAGTCCGATCGCCAGGAACGGGGCCATCTGCGAGGCCATGGCCGGGGTGCGTCCGGCGATGGACCCGACGACCCAGAACCGGTACTGCTCGAAGGTGGCGGCGTCGATGCTGAGGATGCCGTAGATCAGCGCGCCGAGGCCGGCGTCGATCGCCGCACCGGACAGGGCCAGGCTGACCGGCCCGGACCCGTCGCGGGTGCGGGCGGCGACGAAGAACACCAGGGCGCCGGCGAGTGCGGCGCCGGTCAGGCCGAACCAGATCCAGCCGGCCAGGCTCGTTATGCCGAACAGGGCGATCGCGGCGACGACGCCGGTGGCTGCGCCTGCGGAGATGCCCAGCACGCGTGCTTCGGCGAGGGGGTTGCGGGTCAGCGCCTGCATGATCACACCGGCGATGGCCAGGGCTGCGCCGACCTCGATGCCGATGAGGGTGCGCGGCACCCGCAGTTCGCGGACGATGAGCGCGGCTTCGCTGGTCGACGGGTGCAGCAGCGCGTCGACGGCTTCGGCGAGCGGGATGTGGCGGCTGCCGATGGTGAGGCTGGTGGCTACTGCTGCCAGCAGAATGAGTACGGCTAGCAGGACGTAGCCGCCCCGTTTCGCCATGCCCCGCATCGTCGCCCCCTTGTTACCGACGATCCGGGAGCTTAGGTAAGGCAGGCCTTAGATGTCGACCTGAGGTGATGCAGCCCTCAACAATTTCGGTCACCGACCTGCGCTCGGCCGCACAGCGGGCCCGTCGAAACGCCCTAGCCGCGCCACATGTAGCGGTCCGACCGCAAGCGGCAGGCTGAACTCATGCCGCGGAGCTGGCCTTGACGAGCAACTCGACCAGGTCGTAAGCCGCTTCGACGGTCCAGACCAGCGACGACGCCGCGAGCAGCACGGGAACGGCACGCCAGCCCGACGCACCGGGCTTGGACGGGTGGAGCAGGCTCGCCACCCGGCGCGGGACGACGCCGCCGCGGCCGGCGGCGTGCAGTCCCAGCCCGACCGCGGCGGGCGCGGCCAGCGAGGCGTGCCCGATGGCGTGGGCGACGGTGCGGCGGTCGCCGACGGCCTCGGCGGCATACTCGTCAGCGGCCCGTTCGACGAGGTAGCCGACATGGCGTGAAACCCACCACAGTGCGGGGTGTGCCGCGGCGGCGACATCGGCGAGGGCGACCAGGCGGTGATGGCCGGCGTCGAGGTGGGCGCGCTCGTGCGCGATGACCGCGTCGAGGTGGGCGCTGCTGAGGTGCTCACGCATGCCGGTGGTGATGACGATGCGGCCGGGACGTCCGGGCACCGCGAACGCCTGGGGCCGGTCGTCGGGCAGCACCAGCACGGAGGCCGCGCCGTCGATGTAGCGACGTGCCTCGGCGAGGGTGCGCAGGTGCCGCCGGGTTCTGACCGACACGGCGGTGACCGAAGCGAGCAGCAGTACGGCGCTGAGGACCGGCACCCAGGCCACATAGGCGGTGTCGTCGTAAACCGTGCGGGCCGACCAGCCGAACCAGCTCGCCACGGCGGGCACCTGAGCGACGGCTTTGAGAGTGAACACCAGGAGGTTGGCGATGCACGCGGCGGCCGTCGCAGCAGCCGACCAGGCTACGGCGCGGGCCGCGCGGCCGGGCGGCAAGCGGTCGGCCAGCAGCCGCACCGCGATGCTGACCAGCACGGGAACGATGAGCACGGACCACACGAAATGGTCGAACATCTCTCACCTCCGGCCGGGTCTGCCTGGTGAAGTCTGCCATGAACGTCCTCGGCCGCCCGCGGCTGCCCGATCGTCACCCGGACAGGGCGGTGACCGGGACGGTGGCGCTACCGGCCCTCAACGGTCGGCGCGCGGCGACCGACCGGGCACGCCCAGGCCCGATTCATAGGCCAACCACCACGGCCTGGGTTCGGTCGCGCAACCCCGACTTGCCCGGGATGCGGCTGACGTGGGCAATCGCCGTCTCCATGCCGACCACGAGCCGAGCCGCGATCTCCGGCGGCGACGATACGCCAGGCGTCGAACGGTCGCTCGGCGGTGACATCCTTGAGTGGGAAGCATCAGCGGGATCGTGGCGTGGACGTTTTTGCACGCGTAGCCGAGCAGCATTGCTTCGAAAATAGCATTCGGTCAGGTTCCAGGTCGCTGCTCTCCGATGCGATTTCCGGCGACCATCTTTGATGGTGGCCAGCCGGGCGGCGATATCCGAAAGGTTGCGGAGTTCGCCGATATTGTTGGCAGTGCTATATCCACGAGCGAGGATCGACGATTTTCGGCTGACGGACAAGTTAACCTGATAAGAGACGACGATCGTTATCGGGTAAAGAGGTGCGACCGTGCCGCGCAGAGTGTTTGGTGCCGCAGTGGTACTTTTCATGGTCAACACATTCTGCGTCACAGCGACCACTGCGGGGCCCGATCTTGTCCTGTCCGGAATCAACGAACGCGAGGCCAATGGCGGCGCGCACGCGTTCGAACTCTATGGCGACTTCCCCGCCAACGCCAACGTCCGACCTGTCGTGACCTGCAACGGGAAGGTCATGCCGGCGGAGATGATGGCACCGCCGCTTCGTACGCAGATCAACGTTAACGTCGAAGCGATGCCTGCGGGCTCGACCTGCACCTTTTTCCTGGAGCGTCTGAGCGACGGGTCGAACAGCGGTGCGCGTTCGGTCGTGACCGGCCCCATCCCGATTCAGATCAATGGCATGGCCGACCGGGGCGTCACCGGCGGCCGGCGGTTCGTGGAGTTGTACGGCTCCTTCGCCCACGCGCCGAGCCTGCAAGCACGGGTGGTGTGTGGAGGCCGCTACGCCGGAGGACGGGTGGAGTTCGCATCGTTCGGCCAGATCAACGTCTCATTGCCGGATGCCGGCCCGGCCGGCGCATGCACATTCGTGCTGCGTCAACCCGGCACCGGACTGGCCAGCCCGGTCTTCGGCTCGGCTCCTGCCGCCACCGACGCGGCTTTGCCGGGGTTCGGCGGCTACTTCTACGGCGGAGTGCCCCCGCATCCGGCAGGGTCGCTCGTACGTGGGCAAGCCTTCCTCGACTCTGCCGGCTTCGACACCGCCCGGCTTGTCATCACGCCCCGCGTGCGCAGCGGCGACCCGATCGACAACTACTACAACTTCGATCTGGACAGCCTGAACGCCGCATGCCCGCCGACCACGGCCTTCCTTCCCTGTGCGATCAGTAGACCTGAATACCAAACGGTGATGTCTCCCGCCTCTGTGCGCAAGATCGTGTTGACAGCCTACGATTCCGCGTCATCGGGGTCGTCGGGGCAATCGGCCGACTACGTCGATCCGGTGTTCTGGCAGAACCCAAGCAACCGTGACGCGGTCTTCCGCGAATACCGCGACTTGGCGTACGCGTTGTATGAAACGCAGAACGACACCGGGAAAACGTTCGTCATCGCGTCCTGGGAGGCCGACAACCAGGCCTACTGCGGATCGTTCTACGATTACTGGACCAAGCCGGGTTTCCGCACCTCCTGCGGCGATATTCCTTCGCGCGACCGCGCGATCGCGGCGATTACCGAGTGGTTCAAGGTTCGTCGCGACGGAATCTCGGCAGGACAGCGACTTGCCCGCGACGCCGGGTATGGAGGTGTCACGGTCTCGGACGGCGTCGAGTTCAACATGAACACGCTGACAAACATCTATGATGTCGGCGGGACGGTCCTGCGGTCGGTGTTGAAGGACGTCGTGCCGTCAGTTCGCCCCGGCTACGTGCTCTACTCCGCATATGACAGCCAGAACCGTGGCCGGATGGAACAGGATCTACGCGAGATCCGCGACTGGTTGGGCACCAGCTCGCCCGGGGCGCAGTTGGCTGTCGGCGAGGTCGGTTTCCCGCGCCACGCGATCGATGGTGTCGACGGCTTCCGGACTGTGGAGACGGCCAAGGCCGTCCAACGGGTGGGGCTGCCTATCGCGATCCTCTGGGAGGCGTTCGATACGAACTCTGGTGACCGTGTCCGGCCGTACGGGCTGCTGCACGCGACTGGCGGCGCGCGAGCCGTGATGGACATCCTGCGGCGGGAACTGCAGGCACAGGCCACCGAGATGGCGACGAACCCTTCCGCCCGAATCCTCGCCGCCGCAGACCGCGGCGTCACGCCGATCGGCGGCATCGACTACAGATTCTTCGAACTCTACGGATCGTTTCCGAGCGGCCCGTTCACGGCGACTGCTCTGTGCGACGGCACGGAAACGCCGATCGACGTGGTTCACCAGTCAGCCGGCCAGGTCAACGTGCGTCTGCGCCACGCGGGAGTCGAGCAGCGCTACTGCACGATGCGACTCGTGCGTGGCGACGGCACCCGCAGCCTGGCCTTCGGCCCGGTCATCGACTGAGTATCCGAAAGGCCCGGTGGCCGAGAGCCGCACGAGCGAGGTTGGCGCCGTCGTACAGTGCCTGGTGATCGTCGTGTCCACGAGTTTCGACACCACTGCGCCGCAATCTGCGCCGAGGTTCCGGCGGGTAAGCGGTCTGGTCGTCAGCCAGGTCGGTCCATTAGGGTCGGCGGCATGACGCCAGCCGTTGCCGCCAGTGCCTTCGACTCGCTGTGCCTCGACGCCGTGCCCGACCAGGAGACGCTGCGCCTGGCCTACGAACTGCCCAGCGACGCGGCCGTGCGCAAGCAGATGACCGAACTCACCGACCAGACCCGGCAGTTGATCGACTGCTCGTCGCTGGTCCTGGTCGCCAGCGTGGACGCCGAGGGCAACTGTGACGTCACCCCGCGCGGCGGACCTGCCGGGTTCGTCGCCGTCCTGGACGCACGGACGGTGGCGATACCGGACGCGACTGGCAACAAGCGTCTGGACACCCTGCAGAACGTCATCGCGACGGGGCGGGCCGGGCTGCTGTTCATCATCCCGGGGCGCACCACGACGCTCAGGGTGAACGGCCGGGCCTGCGTCTCCACTCGCCCCGAGCTGTTGTCGCAACTGACCGCCGTGGGCAAGCCGCCGGCCAGTGCGCTGGTGCTGGGGATCGAGGAGGTCTACCCGCACTGCCCCAAGGCGCTGCTGCGCAGCGGTGCCTGGAAGCCGGAGCAGTGGCTGCCGGCCGACGCCCAGCCGACCTCGGCTGAGGTGACGCTGGCCCAGCTGCGGATGCCTGAGCTGACGATCGCTGACATCGAGCAGGCGGAGGCGGACTCGCTGAAGTATCGGTACGAGTGACGTGCCGCACAGCGATGGTGTGATCACTACGGTTGCCCGTGGGGTCGTTTTCACCATCGGAACCTGAGTGGGTTTGTTGGCCGTGATCGACGCTGGTGGCGGTGTTCTGGTCAGAAGTCTCGCCATTCGTCGAACCACTCGTCGGAGATCTCAGCGGGCACTCCGGCTTGTCGGGCGAGGTCGGCGAACACGTCGCCTGCTTCTTCGCGGCGGATGGTGTCCATGAGGAACTCTTCGCCGTCGAGGTCGTCGAGCCCGTTGATGAACGCGCGCAGGATGGGCTCAGCTGCGCTGATCGGGTCGGTGCCGGCCGGCACCGCTTTGAGCGCGAGAAGCGTGGCGTCGTAGAGGGCGCAGGCCGCCCCGGCGTTGGGGGCTTCTTCGTCGATCCAGTGACGGAATGGATTGTCTGCGCTGGGGACGGGTGAACGGTCCATGCCGGTCAACATAATTCCCGGCTGTGACTTCGAGGTCACCAGCTGAGAACAGCGCCGGGTGCGGGGCGCACCCGGCGCCGGTGCGACCAGGAGAGACATGACCACGTTCCGCCGGTACGCCGTCGCGACGGCGTACCGCCGCATGGCTGCTGCTCTGGCTCGCCGCCAGCCCAGCACGCGCCGCCGGGTCGGCGCCCTGCTCGCCTACCTTGGCTGCGCGCTCTGCCCGTAGCGAACTCGGCTGTCAGGTCGTGGCCGGCCTGGTTATAAAGGACCCATGTTGAATCCGGCGGAGCGGGCTCGCGCCCAGGCGACTCCGCGTCGGGTGCTGTTGCGCTCGGCGCTGGGCGAAGCACTACGGCGCCTGCGCCTCGAACAGGGCCGTACGCTGGCCGAAGTCTCGCTGGCGGCGCGGATCTCGATGCCCTACCTTTCCGAGGTCGAGCGCGGCCTCAAGGAGATCTCCTCCGAGGTGCTCGCGGCGTTGTGCGCGGCATTGGGCATCGAGCTGGCAGAACTGCTCGTCTCCGTCGCCTTTCACCTCTCGTCGGACAGCGGCACGGCCGCGGTGCTTGCCGCCCGCCAGGCAGACGCGGGGCGGTTCGAGGTGGCGGCGCCGCCGACCCGGCGAGCCGGCGACGCCTACGCCCTGGCCGCCTAGTCTTTCGGTGTCGTCTTCACGGTGCTGATGACCTGGTCGGCCAAGCCGTACGCGACGGCTTCGCCCGCGCTGAACGTCTTGTGCCGATCGAGGTCGTGCCGGATCTTCGTGGCGGGGTGACCCGTGTGGCGGCTGAGTATGTCGTCCATCTCGGCCCGCACGCGGGACACATCGCGCGCCCGTATCGCCAGGTCGGGCAGCGTGCCCTGAGCCACGTCGAAGGACCCCTCCTCGGTGGACGGCTGATGCAGCACCACCTTGGCGTGCCGCAGCACCGACCGCTTGCCGGCCGTCCCCGCCGCCAGCAGCACGGCCGCGGCCGAGGACGCCTGCCCGATGCACAGGGTGGCGACGTCAGGCCGGACGTACTGCATCGTGTCGTAGATCGCGGTCAGCGCACTGTAGGAGCCGCCCCGTGAATTGATGTAGAACTCGATGTCCAGGTCGGCGCTCTCGGACTGCAGGTACAGCAGCTGCGCGATGATCACGTTGGCGACGTCGTCGTTGATCTCCGTGCCGAGGAAGACGATCCGCTCCGACAGCAGCCGGGAGTAGATGTCGAAGGCCCGCTCGCCACGCGAGGTCCGCTCGACGACGGTGGGAATCGTGTACTGGCCCATGGTCCTACACCCCCATCCGCTGCTTGACCACGCGTGGGCGGATGTCGTCGAGGTGCGCGACGATGTGATCGACCATCCCGTAGTCCAACGCCTCCTGCGCGCTGAACCAGCGATCGCGTTGCCCGTCTTCGACGATCGTCGCCACCGGCCGGCCGGTGTGCCCGGCGGTCAACGCACTCATCATGGTGCTGATCCGGTCCAGCTGACCGGCGTAGATCTCGACGTCGGCCGCAGTGCCGCCCAGTCCCGCCGAACCCTGGTGCATGAGTATCTGCGCACTGGGCAGGGCGAACCGCTTGCCCGGCGTCCCGGCGCACAGCAGGAACTGCGCCATGCTGCCCGCCAGCCCCATCGCCACGGTGATCACATCGTTGGGGATGAGCTGCATCATGTCGTACACGGCCAGCCCCGCGAGCACCGAACCGCCCCGCGAGTTCAGGTACAGCGCGACGTCGCGGCGCGGGTCCTCGGCGGACAGCGCCAGGAGCTGAGCGCACATCCGGTTGGCGATCTCGTCCTCGACGTCGGATCCGAGCACGATGATCCGCTCGTGCAACAGCCTCTTGCTGATCTCGTCGTCCAGTGTGGTGGTGACGCTCACTTGTGCACTCCTGTTCCCTCGGGTCGTTCACGGTCCACGATCAGGCCCGAGGCGCGGCATACCAAGGCAATCTGCTGACAGCGACTTAGCCGAGGGCAGATCAGGCTCAGGTCGCCTGCGAGGTGGCTCCGCAGGTGCATGGTTACGGCCGGGGTTACTCGGTCGGCGATCGTCGTACGGACTGCCGACCGGATCGCGGCTGGAGCGCATCGCGGCGGTGAATGACACGTTCGATCCGTGATGTAATCGATCAATGGAGTTGGTCGTTGAAGCTGAGGGGGCCGTCCTGCCCGCCTCACTGGACTTGCCCGTGGGGCATGCACGCGCCGCCGTTGTGGCGTTGCATGGCGCCGAGGCCGGCCAACGCTCCTTTTTTCTGTACGAGCACCTTGCCGACCAGCTCCCAGCCGCGGGGATCGGGGTGCTGCGTTACGACCGGCGGCCCGCGAAGGACGGCGACGACGTGCCGTTGGCGGTGCAGGCCGCCGACGCGTACGCGGCAGTCGAAGCGCTGCGTCGGCAGATCGGGGACGTTCCGATAGGGCTCTGGGGGTTCAGCCAGGGCGCCTGGGCCGCGACCGTAGCGGCGAACACCAAGCCAGACGATATTGCGTTCCTGGTGCTGGTGTCATCATGCGGAGTATCTCCAGCACGTCAGATGCGCTTCGGCACAGCCGAACAGCTGAGGCGGAACGGCTTCGACCCGGCTGCCATCGCCGAGCTGATCGACCTCCGCACCACCGTCGAGGAATTCCTGCGGGGCGACATCCCTCGCGCCACAGCGCAATCCGTCGTCGACCACGCCGCCGAGCGGCCCTGGTTCCCGTTGGCCTACATTCCTCGGCAGCTACCCGAACGGTCAGGCACCTGGGCGGACATGGACTTCGACCCGACATCCGCGATCGCGGGGTTGCAGTGCCCCGTGCTGCTGTTCTACGGCGAGACCGACGAGTGGATGCCCATCGGCGACAGCGTCGCGGCATGGCGTCACGCTTACGCCATCGGGGACGAACCCGATCTGACGATCTGCCGACTGCACGGCTGCGGGCATCAACCCACCCTGAACGGGGGCCCTGACCTCGCGGACATCAGTCCTCGATACACCAGCACCATGCTCGCCTGGTTTGACAGGCAACTGCCAGCACTCTCGACGGCATAGACCAGCGACGCTTCCCGGCGAGCAGCCGCCGACACCAACTGTCGTCTGCCGCTCGGCCGGCGCGGCCCGGGGGCACTGCCGGTTTCCGGTCGGAGCTGCCGGTGATCGAAACGGGCGGCGCGATGGGCGCGAGCGCCACGGTTGAACCGAGATAGGGTCCCCGTCTATGGACATGCTGAAGGGCGAGAAGATCGCCGAGGCCAACCTGGCCGACTGGCGCAAGCTGGCCCAGGGACTGCATGCCCGCTACCTGGTCGGGGACTTCGGCACCGGCGTACGGTTCGTCGCCGCGGTGGGCGATGCGGGCGATGCGCTCGGCCACCACCCGCGCGTGTCGATCGGCAACGGGTACGTCGATCTCAAGCTGATCACCGACGACGCCGTCTACCGCGACGACGAGGGCACCGAACACGTCCTCGAATGGGTGACCCAGCAGGACATCGACCTCGCGCGACGGATCACCGAGATCGCCGCCGACCACAAGGTCGACGCCGACCCGGCCTCGGTCAGCATGATCGAGCTCGGCCTCGACACGGCGCGCTCCGCGACCATCGCCCCGGTGTGGGCCGCCCTGCTGACCGGGAACCCCGGGGCCCAGGGCCACGGGTCCCCCAGTGACGAGATCCGGGACGCCACGGGCCGGGTGCCGAACCTGTGGTTCGGGGACGCCGATGAGCACGAGACCTCGCGTCAGCGGTTCCACGTCGAGGTCTACGTGGCGCCAGAGGTGGCCGAGCAACGGATCGCCGCCGCCCTCGCCGCGGGCGGGACCGTCGTCGATGACAGCAACGCGCCCTCGCTCACCGTGATCGCCGACCAGGACGGCAACAAGGGAATCGTATGCGTCGACGTGTCCGCTGCGAAGAAGGAGTGAACCGGCAACTCGGGTGACCCGGGCCCTGGAAGGGCGTGATCGTTGTCCCGGTCGAGGTGATCGGCCGGGACGCGTCGCGTGTCGAGTTGGTGATTCTGCTCGGTCAGGTGGTCGTAACCTGCCGCCGTGTTGGTTGCGACAAGGAAGCGTGGGCCACACTGGTGATTTTGCTGATTCCCGCGTCGGAAGTTTCTGTTGAAATCGACGCCTGCCGATAGAGGTGACCGTCGGTCATCGGGAGCAGGCGCATTTCCGCGCATCCGACAGAACAGCGCTGGCGCATTCGGTCAGGCGCAGTCAGAAGGGATCTCCGACATGTCTCACACCAGCGGCCGACTCCGAGCACTCGGTGTACCGTCCATCGGATTCATCGCCTTGGGCACCGTCTTCGCTGTCATGCCGCCCGCCTCCGCCGCCACCTCGATCTACAGCGAGACCTTCACCAACGGGCTCGGCACCTTCACCATGTCCGGCTCCGTCACGAACAGCGCGGGCAGCGCCCGGTTGGCCGCGTCGCTGCTCTCCGACCCAGCCATGACGTCCGCGCCCATCAGCCTGACCGGATACGGCAACGTGACGGTGTCCTACACCCGGGTGGCGTCCGGCCTTGACCTCGGCGAGAGCTTCACCGTGAGCTACTCGGTGAGCGGCGGTCCGTTCACCGCCCTGGAAACTGCGCGCACCGCCACCGGCACGGCGACGTACCCCCTGCCGGCCTCGGTCAATGGCCGCGACCTGCGGCTGCGGTTCTCGCTGGACGCCAGCAGCATCCTGGAGACGCTGACCGTCGACAACGTGCTCGTCCAGGGCGACAGTGTCACCCCAGGCCCGACCCCGACCGCTTCGCCGAGCGGCTCACCCGGCGGCTCGTTGCCGCCGGTGAGCGACGTGACGAGGCCCGGGCCGTACGCGGTGACCATCGACCAGACCGCCGGGCCCAGCGACGACGGCTGGCTGGTGTACCCGACGAACGCGGGCCAGAACGGGGTGGACCACCCGATCCTCATCTGGGGCCCGGGCGCGGGGTCCGACCCGGCCGCCTACGAGGACATGCTGCGCCAGTGGGTTTCGCACGGGTTCGTCGTCTACAGCGAGGTCTCGTCCAGCAGCGGCGACTACATGGTCGACGCTCTCGACTGGCTGGAGGACGAGAACGTCAGGTCGAGCAGTCCGCTATACCAAGACCTTGATCTCTCGGAGGTGGCCTTCGGCGGCCATTCCCGGGGTTCGATCGGAACATTCGACGTGGCCAACGAGCCGCGGCTGGAGACCACGATCCATGTGGCCGGCGGCTCCTTCGACGGCAACGGTCCGAGCAATCTGCGCAACCCGGCGCTCTACATCGGCGGTGACGCAGACTTCGCCACCTCGAACGTACAACGCGACTACACCAACACCCGCGTGCCGGTGTGGTTCAACATCCTCGACAACACCGACCACATCGCGGCTACCCGCAACGCCCAGCACATCATCACCGCCTGGCTGCGATGGCACCTGGCCGACGAGGAGTTCCGCCGCACGGAGAACTTCCTGAGGTCCGACTGCACCTTCTGCAACCTCGGCGACGTCGCATACAAGAACTGGTGACAGCTCGCAGACCGTACGATTCCGTCCCTGGTACGACGACGGCCCCGGCGCCGAGCATGAGCTCGGCGCCGGGGCCGTGCGGGCCCTACCTCGGATCCGCGGTCACGTCGTGACGACCGTCAGACGGCGGTGCGCGACCACTGCTGGTTGGTGCCGGTGTTGCACGTGTACTGCTTGAGGATCACGCCATCCGCGGTCGATGCGGCGGGTACGTCCACGCATTTGCTGCTGTGTCGGGCCCGGAGCTGGAAGTAGCTGCCGTTGGCGACCATCTGGAACTGCTGGTTGTTGCCGGTGCCACAGGTGTACTGGATGAGCTCGGCACCGTCGGCGGTGGAGGCGCTCGCCACATCGAGGCATTTTCCGCTGTGCCGGCTGATGATGCGCCAGTAGCCGCTGCCGGCGTCCTGGAACTGCCACTGCTGCCAGGCGTTGCCGTTGTAGGTGTACTGGCCGATGCGCGCGCTGTTGGCGGTGTTGGGTGATTGGACGTCCATGGCCTTGCCGCTGTGGCGCACGTTGATCCGGTAGAACGTCGCCGGGGGCGTCGTGGGGTTGCTGACGGTGTCGCCCCAGGCGTATTTGACCCGGTCGGCGCCGGAGGTGTTGCGGATGGTCAGGTTGAGGTTGGTGCCGCTGCCGCTCAGGGCGTACATCGAGTAGCCGTCGTAGCCGAGGGTTCCGGTGGGCTTGCCGCCGACGGCGGGCCAGTAGGTGCCGCCCATCTGGTTGTTGCGCATGACCTGGGCGATGGCGCGGATGTACCGCACGAAGTTTTCAGTGCTGTTGGCGTCGGCGTAGTTGAGGCCGGTGTGCATGGCCGCGCCGAACTCGGTCACGACCGCGCGGGAGGCGCAGTTGCCCAGACGTGTCTGAATGTGGCTCAGGAAGGCGTCGTAGGTCATCTCGGCGTAGAAGAACGCGTAGTGGTGGAAGGACAGCAGCGTCGCGTTGAAGCGGGTGTCGTTGCAGACATCCCGCAGGTCCTGGCTGTAGCCGGTGCCGCCGATGAGCACCCGGCCCGGCACTGCCGAGGTGTGGTAGCCGAGCCAGGTCGCTGCGACGTTGCGCCACTCTGTCGAGGTGTAGCCGTGCGGCTCGTTCATCGGCTCGAAGTAGACGTTGCCGTTCGAGCCGTACGTGTTGGTCACGCTGGACCACATCGTGTTCCACGCGGCGATGTTCGTGATCCTGCCGCCGGAGGCGGCGCCGTCCTCCCAGTAGGCGAGGATGACCTTGAACCCGCGCTCGGTGGCCGCGTCGATGGCGCCACGGTAGGCGTTCCACCAGGTCGTGTTGGCCACCGTGTGCGTGTTGATCGGCAGCCGGACGGTGTTGACCCCCATGGTGGAGGCCATGTCGTCATAGAGGGCGTTGGCCTTGGCCCGCACCGTCGCGTTGCTGTCGGACTGGCTCAGGCCGTCCAGGACGAGCGTGGTGGTGCTGAAGTTGTCACCCAGCACGGCCCAGTTCATGCCCCGGAACTGGCTGGTGGCGGCATTGGCCGGTGAAGCGGAGACGACCACGCCGGCCAGCGCGGTGAGGGCGGTCACCGCAAGGGCGCTCAGCAGTCGGCGCGACGACCGGGTGCTCCGGGAGTGTCCTGGTACACAATCACCAGACGACACGATCTGTGTCATGAAATGTCCAATCCTTAAAGGTAAACGACTCATTCCGAGGTGATGCAGCTGCTGGTCGTGTCAGGTCGTCACGCGGAAGGTGGCGTCGGCGCGCGCCTGTGTGGTCGTGGTCTGCTCGAGCTTGAGCAGGTAGTTGTAGTGGCGGATGTACCTGTCGGGGTTGCTGTACGACTGGAACGACGACCACCCCGCGTCCGCCAGCCCGGCGACCTGCCGGAACGTCGCGGACGAGGAGAAGGCCGCGGTGCCGTCGTTGGCGGCCAGCACGAAGTCGAAGTTGACGTGCCGCAGGTAGTACCCCGGGAAGTTCACCGACTCGAAGGACACGTAGCCCGAGTTGTTGGCCAGACCCGGGACCACCCTGAACTGGGCGTCCTGAGTCGGGCTGACGTTGGCGTCGATACGCACGTCGAAGTTGGCGTGCCGCACGTACCGGGTCTGGAAGTTGTACGACTGGAGGCGGTTGGGCGCCGCGCCGGCGGGCCATCGGGCCAGCACCCGGCTCGACTCGGCGGCGGTCAGGTTCAGGATGGAGCCGTGGCGCTTGCGGCTGGCGCCCAGGGCGTAGTCGGACCGGGTCTGGAAGTTCGCCGTGCTGCCCAGGTTCGTCGAGGTGATCGGCATGTAGCCGCGCCCGGTGGCGTACTGGTCCAGCCACAGGGCCCACTCGTTACGGCCGTTGAACTGCATCCACATGGGGCCCTCGACGACGTTGCCGCCCCCGGTCCCGTTGGAGATGCCCAGGTGAGACAGGTTCCCGATGGTCGTCCACGTGCCGAGGACCGAGTTGCTGGCCTCGACCGTGATGTGGCCGTCGGCCGATGCCCGGTAGTAGCGGTAGCCGCCGACGCTGCCGGGCACCTCGACGATCTGCGTGTCGATGATCCCCTGGCCGGCGCCGCGGTCGATGTAGAGCTGCGGTGCGGTGAAGGTGCGGAAGTCGCTGGTGCGCACGTAGTAGATACGGTGCTTCTTGACGCCGTTGAGGGTGGCGTTCGTCGCCCAGTACACGACGTAGTCACCGGTCGCCGCGTTGTAGATCGCCTCGGGTGCCCAGGCGTCGCCGGCGCCGGAGATGGCGCCCGCCACGTTCAGCAGCCGGGGAGCCGACCAGTTCACCAGGTCGGTGGACTCCCACACGACCAGTGACTTGCTGCCCGCGTTCGCGGCGTCGCTCCACGAGGTGCCGCTGGCGATGCGCAGGTCGGTCGCGATGATCCAGTAGCGGTCACCGGCCGGCGAGCGGACGATCGCGGGGTCGCGGACTCCGCGGGTGCCGACCGTGGAGAGCAGGACCGGTCCTCCACTGTTCAGATCGGTCCAGTGCACGCCGTCGGTGCTGTGGGCGAGGTAGATCTGCTCGCCGTTGGCCGATTCGCCGGTGAAGTGCGCCATCAGGTAGCCGGTGAAGGGGTCGAGTGCCGCCGCCGGCTTCGGTGCCGCCACCGACCAGGACACGAGTATCAGGCAGGCGAGGGCGAACAGCGTGCTCAGCCTGGTTCTGGATCTCGGCATGGATGTATGTCTCCTCAGCTGGAAGGGGTCAGAGGGTGGGAACGACGGGGCGGATCGTGCCGTCGGCGTTGAACGCCATGCGGTCGATCGCGGTCTCGCGGTTGGTGCCGTTGCCGGCCGGCACTGCGAACCGGTGGTAGGCGATGTGCCAGGTGTCGGTGCCGGGGGCCTGCACCACCGAGTGGTGGCCGGGGCCGCGGATGCCCGCCTCCAGCCGCTTCTGCAGAACGACGCCGCGGTTGGTCCACGGCCCGAAGGGCGAGGATCCCGTGGCGTACGCGACCCGGTAGTCCTCGCTGCGCGTGTCGTTCTCCGACCACATGAGGTAGTACATGCCGTTGCGCTTGAACACGAACGGCGCCTCGTTGTAGCCGGTCGGCGTGATGGTGCGCACCTGCGCGGAGTCGAAGCTGATCATGTCGGCGTTCAGCGGGACCATCCTGGCCACACCCTGGCCCCAGTACAGGTAGGACTTACCGTCGTCGTCGGTGAAGACCATCGGGTCGATCGCCTGACCGCCGGAGAACTGTCCGCTGGTGACCAGCGGCCGGCCGAGGGCGTCACGGAACGGCCCGGTCGGCGTGTCGGCCACGGCCACGCCGAGCTGCTTGGCGGTGTTGCCGGTCGCCGAACCGCCGCTGAAATACAGGTAGTAGCGGCCGTTCTTCGTCGCGACCGCCGGGGCCCAGGCGGAGTTGTCGGCCCACGAGACGTCCGGGCCGTGGTCGAGGATGACGCCGTGGTCGGTCCAGTTCACCAGGTCGGTGGAGGAGAAGGCTTTGTAGTAGGTGCCGCTCCAGCCGGCGTATCCGTCGGTGGTCGGGTACAGGTAGTAGCGGCCGCCGAAGTTCGCGATGTGGGGATCGGCGAACAGCCCCGGGATCACCGGACCGGTGTTGCTCTTCGGGGCCCACGGTGCGGTGATCCGGAACGAGCTGTCGGACCGGAAGGCGGCGGTGTCCTGGTAGGTGTCGAGCCACAGCGCGAAGTCGCGGTGCCGGATCCGCCGGGTCGGGTAGTTGTACGAGGCGAGCGCGATCGACCCGGCGGTCGAGCCGTCGACTGCGCAGAATGTCGCATCCGCGCGGAAGACCGCGTCGCCGGTGTTGGCGTCGACCCGCAGCCGCCAGTCCCGGTGGCGGAGGAACAGCCCGCTCTTGGTCTGGAACGAGTAACACGCGGGTGAGGCCAGCCCGGTCACCACGGTGAGCGTGGCGTCGAGCTTGGTCTGCGCGGTGCTGCCCGAGGTGACCGCGTCGACCCGGCCCAGGGCGTCAAGATGCCGCACGTAGCGGCCGGCGTAGTTGACCGACTCCAGCGACCGTGCCCCGGTGGGCAGCGTCGCAGCGTACGCCGGCGCACCGGTCAGCACCACGACGAAGCTCGCAGCCAGGGCAGAAAGTGCCAGCAGGGAGCGAAAGTGCATCGGCAGTCTCCGATGTTAGCGTTAACATTGCGAACCAAACATTTCGAAGTAACGAAACGATTTCGGGTTGCTGGAAGTGTCAACACTGCGGAAACAGTTGTCAAGCATTCGATCGAAGATCCTGGTCGAGGCCCGTGACCCGACCGTCCAACACCGACCACCGGGTGCGGAAAGCCCACCGCACGGTGCTGGATCACCGCCGTCGACATCACCGAGGTCGACCGCCATCAGGCGATACTCGGTGGCAGGCGATCACGGACCTGGGCTGCTGCGCGCCCAGCCGGAGTTGTCCGGGCCGGTGGCGTCGGACCCGACTGCTCGGCGGGCCCGGAACCCGCCGACGCCGCGGCGTCAGGCAGGCCGCGGGCGCCCTGCTCGGTATTTACCCTGGTAGCTACAGGGCAGTCGCGGTCTCCTTCAGGATGCCGGCAAGTGCGCCGTAATCGACGGTCTGCCCTTCTTTGATGTCGACGGCTTTGCGCTCACCGTTGCCCAATGCCCGAAGGAACCCCTTGACCTCCGGAACATCCGTCGCGTTGAATACCATGAACGAGACCTTGTCCTTGGCCACCGCGATGACGGCCGCGTAGTGCCCGTTCTTGAGGTAGTGCGGCTTGCCGTACTGAAGCCGCTCCTCGATATCCGGAATGGTCTGGCCGACCATCGCACGCAGTTTCTGGCACACGTCGATCTGCCACGGCTGTGCCTTGTTGATGTACTGGGTGACATCGTCACTCACGGTCTTCTCCTTCAATATCGTCGCCAAGAATGACGGCCTGATTCCAGACCGATACGCATCGGCCGACCTGTCCCGTCGTAGATCCGGACCGTACCGGCCGTCACCGACAAGAGTCCCGGACTCCTGCTCCCGCCCGAGGGACGACGGTGACGGGACGGCAGAGCGGCACGGCTTCACATAAGCCGCGTAGCGGGATTTTGAGGAGAACCCGAGCGGCCGGTAGCGGACAAACCGCGAGGGTGAGCCGACAGTATCGCGCTGACCGGTGCTGGCGGGCGGCTACGCTCGGCGTCCTGCCGACGAGCGAATTTGGGGACGGCGTGGAGATGTCGTTACCGGCGGAGGTCGACGAGTTCATCGCGGCGGTACGCGGGTTCTCGCCGAGCCGTTCACGCGGGTGGGCCTCAAGGCGCCCGTCCGTCCTGCTGCGCCGGTGGACGGCGGCACCCGTCCGGTCTCGGAGGCGTGGCGGATCCCCGGCTTACCGTTGCCGCTGCGGTGCGAGCTGACTTCTGCGGTTCAACCGGTTGGATCAGAGGCATCTGTTGCACCGCCTGCTCAGGGTCGGCCCGGGTCGTTCGTCGTGTCCGCCCGGTCGGGCAGGAAGATCTCCTCGATGGTCAGGTCGAAGACGTCGGCGATGGTGAACGCCAGGGGCAGGCTGGGGTCGTACCGCTCGGTCTCGATGGCGTTGATGGCCTGTCGGGAGACCTGGCACCGATCGGCAAGGTCGGCTTGGCTCCATCGGCGGGCTGCCCGCAGCTCGCGTAGCCGGTTCTTCATCGGCGCGGGGCCTTCACCGGTTGAAGCGGGTGCGCAGGTCCGCGGTCACATGCCAGATCGTCATCCCGCCGATGATGATCAGCTGGGTGAGCTGGTGGACCTGGATGACGTCCGCGGAATCGAGCACGGCGGCCACCTGTAGTGCCACGAGGACCACCGCAAACGCGATGGCCATGCTCTCCAGCTGAATCTTGCGGAGGTATTCGTCCGCACGCCGGAACGCCCGCACCATGACCCAGGCCATGGCGAGCGCGAACACGCCGGTAGCGGCAATCCACCAGGCCTTCTGCGTTGCGCTCTGATCCGGACTACTGCCCAGCGCCAGGGCCACCCAGCCCAGCGTGACCACCGGTAGGCCGTCGACGAGGACGGCACGGCGGGCCGCGCGTGCGACTTCGTTCTGCTGTGCTTGCTCCGTCATGACCCGAAGGTAAGGTGTCCCTTCCATTTAGTCAAGGGTCCCTGACATTTCGGAAGGCCCACCTTACATCGCACCGCGGTGCCGTCAGCTGGACCACCCGGATCAAGTAGCCGACCGCACACTGAACCGCCCGAGCCTGGTGGATTGTCTACTTCGGCGTGTCAGGCGACCGGCACCTCCACACCCGCATACGCTCCGCACCGGGCCAGGGGGACTGGCTCGACAACGTACGAGGACGGCGTACGAGCTACGGGGGCAACCAACGGCCGGATCTTCCCGATGATCGGGACTCGTCCTTAGCCAGGAGCGTCAATGTACTCCATGACCATCGCCTCATTGCCCTTTCCGATTGAGGCGTACAAAGACGAGCACCCCGCGGAGTCCGGAATCTGGGGAGCCGAAGTCGCCAAGGCGGGTCTGCTGCGGGCGGTGCTGCAGCATTCGCAGTGCGAAACCGTGTATCTGCCGTGCACGACCCGGCGCCAGCTGTCCGAGGCCGGGGACCGGCTGATGGCATACCCGAATCGGGAGCGTTTCCGACCGGTACTCGTCGCCGACTATCCCCATGTCGCGCGTCATGGCCGCATGGTGTTTTTCCATCCCGGTTCGTCTGGTGAGGATGGCATCCGGGACCCGGGTCTGCAGGGTCTGGTGAACATGCGTGCGTTCGTAGGCGGCGACCCATGGCCAGTCATCGGTGTCACGCACAGCATCTCGGGCGGACCCGGATTCTGGTATGCGTTCGGCGCGCTTCTGAGGGCGCTACGCAGCCAGGATGCCTTAGTGTGTACCAGCCGTGCCGGTCGCGCCGCCGTGGAGCGGCTGACGTCGGCCGCCTCGGCGCGGCAGCCACCGGAGAAGATCAGGTGCCGATTGCCGGTCATTCCGCTGGGCACGGATGCCACCACGTATCGGCCAGGCGAAAAGGCGCCGGCACGAACACGACTCGGCCTTGCTCAGGGTGCGGTGGTCATCCTCTACCTCGGCAGGTTCTCGGCGCACTACAAGGCCGATCTCTTCCCGTTGGTCCTCGCCTTTCGGCGGCTCCCGCCGAAGCAGCGCGCGATCGCCACGCTGGTTCTCGCCGGTGACGACGTGCCGCACCAGATCACGCCCAGGCTGGAGAAATTCGCCGGCGAATTGGGCGTGGGCGACATGGTGACGGTCATACCGAATCCGACGAGTGACATAAAACGCAGCCTGTACGACGCCGCCGACGTCTTCGTGTCACCAACCGACAGCGTGCAGGAAACCTTCGGCCAGACGGTGATCGAAGCGATGGCGTGTGGGCTTCCGGTGATCGCCTCGGATTGGGACGGCCACCGCGACTCGGTGCAGCACGGTGTCACCGGGTTCCTCGTCCCCACGCAATGGGCGGACTGTTTCGAGCACCTGCGGCACACGCCATTTCTGTGGGAGCCGTTGGAGCTGTACCGACACCTGGGCCAGGCGACATCGGTCGACATGCGGAGCCTGACGCAATATCTGGAACGGCTGATCGACAGCCCTGCACTCCGGACGCGTATGGGCGCCGAGGCGCGGCGTCGGGTGGTGCAGCACCATGACTGGCCGGTCATCGTCCGCCAGTACGAAGCGCTCTGGCTCGAACTTCTGGACCAGGAGAGGAGTCGGGCCGACGATCCGCCCTGCGACGATCTCGGATTCGACTACCTTGAGACGTTCCGTGCCCACCCGACGTCGTTGATCAACTCCGACACGCGGGTCCAGATCAGTGCGGAAGGTGCCGAGCTCGCCGCGGGCGGGTTGCAGTTCCTCCGCGTGACCGAGTTGTCGGAGGAACTGGAGATCTGTACGAAGATCCTGGCGACGTGCGGTGCCGACCGCAGGATTCCGATCTCCGAACTGATGGCACGCGTGTCGGCCGCTGCACCCCAATCGCGGCACCAGTGCTTTCCGCAGATAGCCCAGCTCGTGAAGTACGGCCTCCTCGAACTCGTGAACTGACGGTGCGGACCTCGTGGCAGCGGCGGCGCAGCGGGATCATCCACTCGCTTCCGTGAGCGCAGTGCGGATCAGCACGGTCGACTTCGTCTCCCAAGCTCCCAGCCGCGGCCACGGGCAGCTGTACCGGAGGACTTCCTCGCCGGGCCAGTTGAACGGCGGCCCGAGCACGTCGACGGGACGCATGAGCCCCGCTGGCACGTCCGTGTTGACGTCCTCGATGCGCACCACCGAACCATCGGGTCGATACAGCTCGGACGTCACGGTGTTCGTCACCAGGGCCAGGCGGAACCGTCCGAGCAACTCCGACATGCGGTGAACCTCGCTGTTCGGGAGATGCTGCAGCACGTCCTTCACGATCAGGAGATCAGCGTGGGGCAGCTCGTCCTCGTCGTTCAGCCGCGCGAATCGGATGTTGTCGACCTGATAGCGCTGTCGATTCCGCAGGATGACCGATTCGACGACGTCGACGCCGAGATACGCCACGCCACTCCAGTCGATCAGTCTCGACGAGCGCCAATCTCCACATCCGAGGTCGACGACGGTCTGGATGTCGTGCTGGACGATGAACCGCTGGACGAACGTTCGATACCGTTCGGTGTTGGCGGGATCGGACCCCGTGCCAGAGCCGTTGGCCCACAGCCCATCTCGATAGATCTGCTCGAACACGCTCGCCAATGGGTGCACGTGCGATCTCCTAGGAGCGGGGGTCGCGGTGCGGCGCGACGGAGAGGCCGTGGAGCACCTTGCCAAGCGTGATGAGCGTTTCCCGTTCGGAGCCATGGTTGCCGAGCAGGCGGTTGTGATGCAGGTGGAGGTGGTCGCTGAGCGACGCGGGATCGAGCTGCGCAGACAGGCCGGCGAGCTTGGCCCGCCTGTCCGCGAGGATCGCCGACAGTTCCTTTCCCCCTGAGTAGCTGCTGGGTCCGACGGTGATCAAGGCGCGTACGTCGCGCACCCGGGCGGCCCGTGCAGGATCGGGCGGCGGACGCCGGGGGATCACCTTGCTGTACCACGCGAGGTGGTGCACGTCTTCGTCCAGCGTGTCGAGAAGGTCATAGCAGGTCAGCGCGGCCAGCACGACGTCGTCGATGGCGAGCCGCCGGGCTCGGCGGAGCGCCAGGACGTCGACGACGGCGCTGCTGTCCGCGTTGAAGACGGCTTCCGCGAAAGCCATTCCCTCGGGGCCGTGGTAGCGCTCGAGTTCACGTTCGTAGGTGTCGACGGTGAAGCTCGAGCACAGCCCTCGCTCGACGAGTTGGGTGGCCCATGCACAGAGTTGGCGGAACAGCGTGCTCGTCAGGTCCTCCGGACGGCCATGGAGGCGCAGGCGCACATGGGGTTCGGGGTCGGCATAGCGGACGAAGAACCAGCGGTCGGCAAGACCGGCCCCAACGGCGCGCCCGGCTTCGTGGCCGGCCTCGACGATGACCTCGTCTTCGAAGGCGGGTGGGCAGTACAGTTTGAAGTAGAGCCAGTCGCTGCCGGGTGGTCGGATCCGGTACGACGAGTTCATCGGCAGCGGACGCGCTGGGACGTCGGCCTGCGGATCGTCCCTTGCGGTCCGGAACAGCGGTACCACGACCTCGCTGAGATATCGGCCCCCGGGCCCCGGCAGCCACGCGTGTGCCGGGCTGGGCAGTGCCTCTTCGACAATGAGCCGGTTCGGCTCGCGGTGGCGGCGAAGCTGGTGTCGCAGTCCGTCGAGTTCAACGGTGCTGTCCAAGTCGACAAGGAGCCGGTAGTCGAACGATCCGACGTTGACGTATCGGGGGACCCGCAGTCGCGTCCGCCATTCCGTCACGGCCTGCGCGAAGGCGGGCACCGACTCGGCGGCCCTTGCGGCGCGGATCAGTGGGGTGGCTCGGTAGCGCGCTGGGCACAAGACGATGCGCCCGACGTGGATGCGCGGCAGCGCGGGCAGCATCGCGGCGGCACCCCAGTCGAACACGGTGAACGGGACGCGCCTGTCGGTGCCCGTATCGGCGAGGAAGCAGCACAGGTCGGGGCCCGTCCGAGGGTCGAGCATGTGGCCCGCGACGATCGCCACCTCGGCACCGCGCGCAGACCACCACAGCCGGAACCGCTCACCCGTCGATTCGACGGCGAGTTCGCCGACGGGGATCACACACGCGGGCGCCACACCCGGCGACACGCCGATGACGAGTTCGTGGTGGCGGGAGTGCTGCCGGATGGCGACGTTGGCGTTCTTGGCGGTCATCGGCAGATAGGCCAGCTCTGCGAAGACCACCTCGGACGACAGCTCGGATTCGCGCGTATGCACTTCTTCCAGTGCGGTTCTGGCGGGCTCACCCAGGAGGTCGGCGAACCGGCCGAGCATCTTGCCTGCGGCTGCGGCGCCGAGGCCCGGGCCGATGACGAGGTGGTAGTTTCCGTCGTCCACGTCGGCTGGGGACTCGGCGACCAGCAGCGCGGACACGTCCAGCGACAGGGGCGCGTGCGTCGCCGGGAAGGGGGTGGACAACCGCTCCAAAGTCGACTCATCGAGTTCGATCGAGGTGCGGCCCTCGCACAGGGCGTTTCCGGCCAGCTCCACCAGCAGCTGATCACGGACCGTGTATCCGCTCGGTGCGGGCGTGTCGACCCCGGCATACGGCGACCCGAGCCCCGAGTTGGGATCGAGCACCGCCAGTAGTGGCACCGCCCGGCCGAGTCCGTAACGCTGCTCGAATCGTGCCCGGTACGCGGCGGTCAGGGTACCGCGGTAGTGCTCGGGGGCCAGTCGAAGGAGCAGCTCGGCGGCGCGCGCGGCATCGTCGGCGACGGCGCGATGGACGTGCGATCCGGCCAGGGGGAGTGCCATGTCGACCTGAGGGGGCGCGGTGGCCCACGCGTGGTCCGCGCAGCCCGACATCTCGAGCAAGCACCGGTAGGCCGCTTCGGCGGCCGTCAACGAGCAGGTGTCGAAATCCTCCATCGCGGTGAGCAGAGTGCCCAGGACACGGTGTGCTTCGGCCGCCTGTGGAATGCCGCTCAGCTTGTCCGCCACGTACCGCGCGGGATCGTGGTTGGTCAACGGTGGGCGCAGGTCGGTCAACAGGAGCTGCTGCTGCCACAACTGCTCCACGAGAACCTCGACCCGGGCGATCGGCGCACGCGCCAGTGCGACCAACCCGGTGATCAGGTCATCGTGCCGAATCGGTCTGCGGGCCAGTGCGATCGCTGCGCGTACCGGATCCGTGGCACGGACCGAGACGGTCGACCTGGTGCGATGGCGCGGGCCGCCCACGGTGCTCGCCGGAGCGAACAGCCGGCCCGCCCGTTCGGTGACCTCGGGGTTGGCGACGTACGACAGGTGCCTGCGCACGGCAGGGTCTGACTCGACGTCGAAGACCAGGCCGAGCAGCCATTCCATGTCCGGACGGGTTCGGGTTCGCGGCCGGGATGTCCCGAGCTCGACGTCCGTCGTATCGGCCCACGCCACCAGCGCGATCCCGGCGAACAGCCCGTAGGGGGTGGCTCGAGTGGACATGCGCACCAGGTAGCGCTGGAGCGTCCTGGCCAGCCGGGAGTCGTCCGCCAGCCGGTCGGACCGGCTCAGCGCGTCCATGACAGCGGGGTTGCCGACGGTCAACGCCGCACGCACCCGCGGGTCGTCCACCACATCGCCGACCGTCGGGCCGCCCGCCATCCGGGACCGCGTCATCGCGGTGTAGCACTCGACGGGCAGGAGCGGAGCGCGTAGCAGCCCCCACTCAGCGGGCCGATAGAGTTCCCTGGCCGCCGGCTTCGAGCACGTGGGCACCGTCGGGCTGAGCTGCTCGCTCGGGTCGTCAGGCAATGAGGAGCATCCTGTCCCAGTCCGGCGCCACGTCGGTCGAGGCGGCGAGCAGGGTCATCGCCACCCCGGCAGCACCGTCGACAAAGCCGGGATTATCCGGATTGCGCGGATGGTCGTGCTCGCGATAGCCGTAGGCGCTGTCGGGTTCGTGCAGCACGAGCAGCCGGTCGAGTAGCGCCTGAGCGTGGTGGCCGAACCGCTCGTCGCCGGTGTCATGGTGGAACCGCATCGTGATCTGCAGCAGGCCGGCCAGGCCGTGACACAGGCCGGGCGCGATGACGTGTTCGCAGTCAGCCAACCGCCGGTAGACGGCCAGCATCGCATCGGCAGCCCACTCACACGTGGCGCCGTCGTCCATGGCGGTGCCGGCCAGCCAGAGCGTCCGCGCCACCCCGGGCGTCCCGTAACACCAGGCGTCCGGCGGAGGTCTACCGGTGTCGTCGAAGCCGCCGGCGACGCGTCCGGTGGTGTCGAGCGGAACGCCCACCGGCCACCGGGGGCCGTAGGCGTCGTCCCGCCGGCACGCAGCCAGCCACGTGACCAGATGCCGAAGGGCTTCGTCGAGCCGCTCCGCCCGCACACCCAGCGCCCGCGATCGGGCCAGGAACGCCAACGGACCGGCCACCCCGTGGGCGAGCCCGCAATCGACGAAGCCGTACGGGAACTGGGTGCGGAAGAATCCGTGCACCGCGTCGCCGACCTTTGCCCACGGTGGTGGCGTGGCACGGTCCAGGGCGTCGCCGATCAATATCTCCGCCACCCTGGTTGCGCCGGCCAGGCCGCCCGGCTCGTCGGCTCGCTGAAGCAGGTACGTGCCCACGCCGGCCAGGCCGCCCTCGGCATCGAAGTCGAGCCGCGGACCTCTGGCTCCGTCCTCGCCCGGCGGCCGGTCGAGGTACCGGTGCAGCGCGTCGTCGATCGACGCAAGCAGACGCTGGTATCTGCTGCCTGCTCGGGCGAGCGACGATGCCACGAAACCGAGCCCCGCCAGGCCGTCGAACAGCCCGGAAGGTACCGGGCCTTCGCGTGCGGCGAACGTCGCGGCGCGCTGCAGATATCGGTGGGCCCATGCCCACCACGCTGGATCATCCGAGCAGGCGCCGACATAGCCGCACATCAGGGCCATCCCGGCATCGCCTTCGGCAACCGAGGAGCGCAACCACTTCTTCGTCGGCGCGGCGGCCGGCGGCTGCCGGAGCGTGATCGCGATGCTCAATGCCAGTCGCAACGCTCGCTCCTGCTGGCTCGACGTGGCGACTGCTCGCCACGGGTGCGGCCCCGCCTGCCGCTGCGCAGTCGAAGCCACCGAGTCGCCGATCATGCGCGAGTCGTGCGACTCACTGCGGGCAAAGACGGCTCGGGCAGGTACCTTCAGGTTCGGTCCGGCGGGGTTCGAAGGGCCCGAACGCATATGCATCCCGGGGCCGTGCCTCCAAGCGGACGTCGAGATCGAAATCCGCTTTATGCTGGCCGTGGCTGGTCCAGGTGTAGTCGATGGTCGCGTCGCGTCGCACGGTGACGGCGACTACCTCGTGGCCGGGAAACGGCGATGCGTCCGCAGGCACCTGCGCCGTATACAGCAAATCACCGGACGCGAACTCGGCGTAGTAGTCCAGCGCCAAGGTCAGGTAGATCCGCTGATAACCCGGCCTGCTGCTGTTGCCCGCGAAGCCGACCAGTTCCATGACGTCCGATGGCGCCGCAGCCGGGTCGGGACGGACGCCGTCGACGTACGGATGCTGGCTGAACGCATCGTTGCTCATTTCGGTTCCTTCCTTCGCGAATCGTTCCAAAATAGTATCAGGCAGGCATTCACGGCCGGGTCCGCTTGTCCGTGTCCTGCTCGGCCGGAACCTGTGGCGGCAGCCGATGCCGACGCCTTGCTGAAGGGCCGGGGCTAGACTCGGCGCTCATGGTTCGTGGCCTTTACCAAGCGCGGGAACTCGCTGACGTGGATTCACCGCGGGAACTGCGCAGCATCGTCGGCGACAAAGCAGCCGAAATGGTGGAACTGGCACGAAACACGCGTGCGCTCGGCGCACCCTTCGTATCATATTCCGTGCTGGGCGTGGACGCTTTGGCCACCTTCTACACCAGAGCACATGTCGACCGTCTACCGCTCGAACAGACCGAACTGCCAGGCGCGTCGACCATCCCCTCGACACTGTCAGACCGACTGCGCGGCTTCCACGACGTGCTCACTGAGGCACTCGTCGACCGCAACGGCCTGGCCACCGTCTTGCGCAGCAGCATGCGCTGGCCAGGGCCCAAAGGAGACCGCCCACCGGGCCTCGACTCCACGCAGTTCATCCCGAGCTGGCCGCAGGCTGAACCGCTGACCTTCCCCAGCACCCTCTACAAGGCGTACGCGACGCTGTGCCACCGACTGCACGATCTACCCACCGACGAACCCCGCGACGCCGGCCTCATCGTGATGGACCTGCTGCCAAGACTGGCCTGGCAGGGCACAGCGTACGTGCGGGAAGGCGAACCTATCGTCGAAATCGCGCCGTGGGGCGGTGGCGGTCAGGCGCACCGCTTCCCCGACAGCGCGACGCTGCGGGAAGCCGGGCCACTCGCGCGGCGGAGCGCTGAGCGCCTCTGCGCCATACTGGCGGAGCTGGCGGCGATGACCGGTGCCGGGACCCGGTGCGTGGAGCTGGAGTTCCTCGTCGACACCGACGACGAACCGCTGGTCCTGCAGCGCAGGACCCTGCCCGGCGACGCAGGCATCTTCCACACTCCCGGCACCTACGAAGGCCCGGCAGTGGACCTGAGGGCCTGTGACACCTCCGATGTCGAACATGTCGACGAAATGCTCGCCTTCGCCGCAGGGAAAGCAGCTGTGCTCCCACTGCTCGAACCCCGGCAGCTCGACGCCTTCACCGTCGCCTGGCGCCTGCACGAAAAGGGTGGCCCCAGCCCCGCGGCGCTCGTGTTGGTGCCACGCCCCGGCAGCCGGTCCGGCATGCCGAGCCACATCCCTTGGCTGCTGCGAGACGCCTTGCCCGGCACCCTCCTGGTCATCGGCGAGGCGCCGGCCAAGGTGAGAGCTTGCGAGCTGGCATCCGACGGCACCACCGCCCGCGTCACCTGGCAGTAGGCAGCTCGCTGCGGGTGTCAGCCGGCCGCGAGCTGAACCGGCTCCGAGCCGCCCCCGCCCACCATCGCGAAGAACCATCGCGTTCGACCCGATGCTCCGGGAAAGCATCAGCCTCCGAACTCGATCGACCCGTCCCGGCGCCCGCTTTCGGCAAGGTGCCGGAAGGCCAGACCGGCAAGGACCAGCCAGCCCAGGGCGACCGAGCATTCCAGTGCCGCCTGCCGACCGATGTCGGCCAGGCGTCCATCGGCCAGGACCTCGCGAACGGCTTGCAGACCGTGCGTCAGCGGCAATACATTCGCCAGGTACTGCACCGGCGCGGGCCAGAAGGAAACCGAGACCTGAACCCCGGCCAACACCATCAGGGAGAGGCTTCCGGTGTTGGCGATCAGACTGCGCAACCGCATGGCCCGCAGCGCGATCGAGGCCAGGACGAGCCCGAAGCAGTAGACGGACACCGCGATCAGTACGACCAGCGGAACCACCAGCAGGGCCGCCGGCATCGGCAGGCGCACGCCGAACAGGGGAGCCAGCAGGAACAGGGAGACAAGGCTGCATCCCACCCCGTCGAGCAGCCACTGCACGCTGCGGCCGGCGAAGACCACGAACGGCGCCGTCGGGCTCGCGATGAGCAGCGGCAGCGTGCCGGCCATCCGCTCCCAGGCCGTCGACGCGCAGATGGCCAGTACCGCGAACGCCATGACCAGGACCGCGTTACCGACGAGCAGGTACTGTGTCCGCGCCGCCGATCCGAGCATCTTGCCCAGCAGGGCGAACATGGAAACCTGGGCGAGCATCCGGAGCAGCCAGGCGAAGGTCCAGGTCCGCCAGGTGTAGATGGCGCGAAGGTCGGCCATCGCGCTGATGAACGCGTACCGCAGGACGCGTGCGTTGTCCCCTATCGCGGCCCTCACGTGAAGCTCACCGTCCCCTGATGCCGCACCCGGTGCAGTACCCGTCTGATCAACACGTATCCGATCGCCATGGCGACGGCGCCGAGCAGCAGGATGATGCCGAGCCGGAGCAGCACCTGGGTGACCGGAGCCGGCTGCAGGCAGTCTCGTAGCAGATCCGCTGCCCAGGACAGGAACACCACCTTGCTCACCGGCTGAAGCCATCCGGGAAGGACCGCCACCGGGACGAAGACTCCGCCCAGCACGTAGAAGGGGTAGGACATCGAGTTCTGGAACTGGACAGCCGACCTGGCCAGTACGAAGAACCCTGACATGATCATGGCTGTGCCGACCATCGCGAAGAACGTGCACGCCAGGGTGAGCAGGAAGACGCCGACGTGGTGGACCTGCACCCAGACCCCGAAGACGGCCCAGGCCGCGAATGCGCTCTCCGCCAGACCAAAGAGGCTGATCAGGGTCACCACCGCGATCCGCCCCAGCACGATGGTGGCCAGTGACGCCGGGGCAGCCACGGTCGCATCCAGGGTCCCGTTCCACCGCTCACTGTCGATGATCTCGCCCGACACGAACAGGGCGATGCTCCAGATGGCCATGATTCCCGTGCCGACCACCGCGTACGGGGCAAGGTCGAACCGGCCCGCCTCGGTCACGATGGCCATGAACGCGATCGTGAACAGCGGCAGCGTGACCAGTACCATCAGGTCATCCAGCGAGTGGCGCAGCTTCAAGGCCTGGAACCGCGCGGACGCCCAGAACAGGCGCATCAGCGCACCACCAGGCCGCGGTCGCCGACGACCTTCAGGTACACGTCCTCCAGCGTGGGCCGGCCGGTGCTGATGCTGGTCACGCCGGCACCGACCAGGACCCGGAGCACTTCGGCGCAGGCGCCCTCGGCGTCGGTCTCGACGATCACCCGCCCTGGCCCTTCGGTCCTGACCGCCGCCACGCCCGGCAGCTGCTGGAGCCGGTCGGCCAGGTCGGAGCCGACCACCTCCGCCGTGATGCGCTCGTAGGCCGACAGCCACCTGCCGATCGTGCGCGGGTCCTCGGTGGCGACCAGCCGTCCGCCGTCGATCAAGGACACCCGGTCGCAGACCGCCTCGGCCTCGGCCATGTCGTGGGTGGTGATCAGGATGGTCCGCCCCTCCGTGCGAAGCTCACCGACCAACACCCGAAAGTCGCGGGCCGCGACCGGATCCATACCCACCGTGGGCTCATCCAGGATCAGCACCCGCGGATCGCCGACAAGCGCACGAGCCAGATGCAAGCGCTGCTTCATGCCCCGGGAGAACGTCTCGACCCGCTCGTCGGCCCGGTCGGCGAGCCCCACCCGGTGCAGGAGGGACCCGACACGCGTCCTCGCCTCCCGGCTGGACTGCCGATACAGCGCCGACCAGTACATCAGGTTCTGCCGGGCGGTCAGCCGGGTGTACAGGCCGCGCTCGCCGCCGAACGCGATCCCGATCAGACGACGTACCGCGTCGGTCTCGGTCACCACGTCGTGCCCGGCCACCCGTACCGTGCCGGAAGTGGGAAGCAGGACCGTAGACAGGATCTTGCACAGTGTCGTCTTGCCGGCGCCGTTGGGACCGAGTAGGCCGTGCACCTCACCGGACTGGATCCTCAGCTCGACATGGTCCAGGGCCAGCCGCGGCTGTTCGTCGCGTTTACGCTGATAGGTGCGGCTGAGCTGCTCGATCTCGACCGCTTCGGCCACGTTCTCGCCGGTGCTCATGCCGCGTTTCCCCGCTGCTGGGCGACGAGGCTCTTCGGGCGCATGTCCGTCCAGTGCTGCTCGATGTAGTCCAGGCTTTCCCGGCGTCCGGCCGGGCCGTTGGCAATCTCCCAGCCGGCCGGCACCTCGATCCGCTCGGGCCACAGCGAGAACTGGCCCTCGGCGTTGACGAGAACCACATACGTCCCGGCTTCGTCTTCGAACGGATTAGGCATGTACGTCATCCCGTCTGCAGATATTCGTTGATCATGGTTGCGATCTGTGCCAGCGGTTCAGGCTGCATGAGCTCGTAGTGACCCCACGGCACAGGGCGGACCTCCACGTGCCCGTCGACGTGATCGCGCCATCCCGCCGGGTCCCTGGCCTCGGGACGGCCGCCGTCTGCCTGCACGAACAGGACGTCTCCCCGGAAGGTTCCGGGCTCGTACCCGTCGGCCAGCCCGATGTTGTTGCGCGACACGAGAGCGATGTCCGCCAGGTAGCGCTCGTCGAGGTTGTTGAGGGCCCCGTACTGCAGATGTAGCCGCACTGCCAGCTCATCCGCCTCCGGCACTTCGGTCGCGGTGCCCCCGTACAGGTAGCTGTCCAACAGGACCAGCGAAGAGACCTCATGTCCCTGCCGCTGCAGCTCGACGGCCATGGCATGGGCCACATTGCCTCCGAACGACCACCCCAGCAGGCGGTATGGGCCCTGCGGCTGAATGCGGCGAACCTGCTCCAGGTAGTCGTGCACCATCTCCTCGATCTTCGGCGGCAGCGGCTCGGCGGCGCCGAGACCGCGCGCCTGAAGCCCCAGGATCGGGACCTCCTCGGGCAGGTAGCGGCTCAGACCGGCGTAGCACCAGCTCAGGCCGGTCACCGGGTGGACCACGAAAAGAGGCGCGGCGGTGCCGCGCTGCCGGATGGGCAGTACGACGCCGAATGGATCTGCATGAGAGCCACCGTCCAGCCGGGCCGCCAGCGCGGCCACCGTGGGCGCCTGGAACAGGTCCTGGATACCCGGGCCGACGCCGAGACTCGCCTTGATCCGGTTCATCAACCGGACCGCCAGCAGCGAATGCCCGCCCAGTTCGAAGAAGTTGTCCAGCACACCCACCCGGTCGAGGCCGAGCGCCTCGGCGAAGAGCTGGCACAGGATCTCCTCGCGAGGTGTCCGCGGCCCGGCATCACCGGCGTTCACGAGCCGGTCCGGTGCGGGCAGCGCCGCGCGGTCCAGCTTGCCGTTGGCGCTGACGGGCAACTCCTCCAGGAGCACGAAGTGCGCCGGCACCATGTACGACGGCAGCACCCGGGTCAGCCGGTCACGAAGCCGCCCTACGTCGAACGACGGCGTCGCAGGCACGACATAGGCCGCGAGGTACAGGTCCCCGGGACGATCCTTGCGGGCCGACACGGCGACCTGGGCGACGTCCGCGTCCCGGGAGATCTCCGACTCGACCTCACCGGGCTCGATCCGAAACCCGCGGACCTTCACCTGGTCGTCGATGCGCTCCAGGTACTCCAGCTCCCCGGTGGGCAGCCAGCGGACCAGGTCACCGGTCCGGTACATCCGTTCCCCCGGCGGGCCGTACGGGCATGCCACGAATCGCTGCGCGGTCAGCCCGCGACGGTCCAGGTAGCCGCGGGCCAACTGGACCCCGGCGAGGTACAGCTCACCCACCACCCCGATGGGGACCGGCCGCAGAGCCTCGTCCAGTACATAGGCCCGCACATTCGCCACCGGCCGGCCGATCGGTGCGCTGACCCCCGAGATGTCGTCGCCGGCACCCGACCACACGGTGACGACGACCGTCGTCTCTGTCGGGCCGTAAAGGTTGACCAGCGGGCCGGCCCGCCGCACGAGTGTGGCCGGCAGGGCCTCGCCGCCGGAGTAGAGCCGCATTCCCCGCTTCAGCGACGGCAGTGCCTCGGTCAGCAGCGACGGCACGAACACGACATGAGTGGCGCCGTTGCGGTCGGCATAAGCGCCCAGCAGTTCCGGGTCGGCGAGCAGGTCGTCCGGTACGACACAGAGCTTCGCGCCGCAGATGAGGGGGTACCACATCTCCCAGACGGAGGAGTCGAAACTCCAGCTGGATCGGGCCATCATGACGTGCTCCGCGCCCAGCGGCTCGCTGCGGCGCTGCCACTCCAGCAGGTTCGCGATCGCCTCCTGGACCACGACCACGCCCTTGGGCTTACCGGTCGACCCCGAGGTGTAGATGACATACGCCGCGTCCGCCGGGCTGACGTCGCGCCGCGGATCAGCGTCCGGCCGGCCGGCGACCTGCGGCAGCCGGTCCAGGGTGAACAGCGGACGGGCGTCGTCGCGGATGTAGGCGATCCGGTCGGCCGGATACCGCGGATCGATCGGCAGGTAGGCCGCGCCCGTCTTGGCGACCGCGAGTGCGGCCGCCACGAACTCCACGCCCCGCGGGAGCGCGATCGCCACCAGCCGGTCGGGCCCGGCGCCGATGCCGATCAGATGGTGTGCGAGCCGGTTGGCCCACCGGTTCAACTCGGCATAGCTGAGCTCGTCGTCCGCGCACACCACGGCCGGGGCGTCGGGCGTGCGCCGTACCTGTTCCTCGAACAGGTCCGCGAGCGTCAGGCCCGTTCGTGGATGACCGGTGTCGTTCCACGCTTCCAGGACCTGGTGCCGCTCGGCGGGGGACAGGATCTCCGTCCGGCCGATGCGCAGCTCTGCATCTTCGGCGACCTGCTCCAGGACGCGGGCCAGCATCCCCGCGACCCGTTCGGCGGTCGCGTGGTCGAACAGATCCGTCCGGTAGTCGATCAGACAGGCCAGCCGTGCCGGTCGGCCGTCTGCGAAACGATGGGCGGAGAAGGTGAAAGTCAGGTCGAACTTGGCGTCCCTGAGCGGGATGGTCTCGGCCGCGGCGTCGATGTCGGCGAAGGCCATCTCGCTGTCGGGCGCGTCAGCGAGGGTCACCATCACCGAGAACAGCGGGTTCTGGGCCATGGAGCGGGCCGGCCTGAGCTCCTCGACCACTCGATCGAACGGTAGGTCCTGGTGGGCGAACGCGGCCAGGGTCGCCCCGCGGACCCGAGCCAGCAGATCGGTGAACGTCGGATCCCCGGCGGTGTCGGTACGCACCACCAGCGTGTTGACGAAGAAGCCGACCAGGTCGTCCAGCGCGTCGTGGGTACGCCCGGCCACCAGGGTCCCCAGCGGGATGTCGGTCCCGGCCCCCAGCCTGGTGAGCAGTGCGCAGACCGCGGCCTGGACGACCATGAACACCGTCGCGCCGCGGGACCGGGCCAGCTCGCTCAGACGCTGGTGAATGCTCGGCGCGCACTCGACCAGCACCGCGCCGCCGTCCAAGCTGGGGGTGGCCGGCCGCGGCCGGTCGAAGGGCAGGTTCAGCTGCTCCGGCACGCCGGCCAGGACGCCGCGCCAGTACGCCAGTTGGGCGGCGGCCAGACTGTGCGGATCCCGCTCGTCTCCCAGCACCTCGCGCTGCCACAGCGTGTAGTCGGCGTACTGGACCGGCAGCGCAGCCCACTGCGGTGCCGTCCCCCGGGACCGGGCCGCGTACGCGTCAGCGAGATCTCGCCAGAACGGCTGCACCGCCAGACCGTCGATGGCGATGTGGTGCACCACCACCGACAGCAGGTGCTCGGTGGGACCGACACGTGCCAGCATCACCCGCAGCGGCGGCTCCGCGCCCAGATCGAACTCGTATGCCGCCTCGTCCGCCAGAAGCGCGCCGAGATCGCCCTCCGGTGCGGTCACCACCCGCCACGCCGTCGTCGCGTCCGCCGGGTCGAGGATCCGCTGGCTCGGCAAACCGTCGTGCTCGGGAAAGACCGTACGCAAGGTTTCATGCCGTGCCACCAGATCCCGGAACGCCGCGCGCAGCGCCGACAGGTCGAGCTCGCCACGCAGCCGCAGCGCCATCGGCACGTTGTAGGCCGACCGGTAGCCACCGACCCGGTGCAGGAACCAGAGCCGCTGCTGGGCCTGCGACAGGGGCAGGTCAGCCGGCCGGAGCCGGGCCACGAGCGGGATTCGTACGTTTCCGGCCCGGTCGAGCACGGCGGCCAGACGTGCGGCCGTGGGGTTCTCGAACACATCGCGGACGGTCACGTCCGCGCCGAGCACCGACTGGATGCGGCCGGCCAGCCGGATCGCGGCGAGCGAGTGGCCGCCCAGCCGGAAGAAGTCGTCGTCCACACCGACATGTTCCAGACCGACGGTCTGCGCGATCAGACCGCACAGCATCTCCTCCCGCGCGGTGCGTGGGCGGTCCCGGTCCTCCGTGGTCTCGTATCGGGGCGCGGGCAACGCGCGCCGATCGACCTTTCCGTTGGCGGTGAGTGGAAGGCGGTCCAGCACGATCACGGCCGAGGGCACCATGTAGTCCGGGAGGCGATCGGCTACGAACTGCCGGACGGCCTGCGGATCCGCGGGCCGGGCCGCAGCCGCGACCACGTAACCGACGAGCCGCTTGTCTCCCGGTTGATCCTCACGGACCACGGCGACTGCCTGAGCCACGCCGGGGTGGGCCAGGATCGAGGCCGTGACCTCTTCGAGCTCGATCCGGAAGCCCCGAAGTTTCACCTGGTCGTCGGCGCGTCCCAGGTACTCCAGCAGACCGCCCTTGTTCCACCGCACCAGGTCACCGCTTCGGTACATCCTCGACCCCGGCGTGCCGAACGGGCAGGCCACGAACCGCTCGGACGTCGTCGCCGGGCGACCGAGATACCCCCTCGCCAGGCCGGTTCCGGCGATGTACAGCTCCCCGACGACGCCGGGCGGCACCGGACGCAAGGCCCCGTCCAGGACGTAGACGTTCGTGTTGTCCAACGGGGCACCGATGGGAAAGCCCGAGGTCGGCGCCGTGGCCGCCTCGGCACGGTGGCCGGTGGCGAAGGTCGTGGTCTCCGTCGGGCCATAGCCGTTGGTCACGGCCGTGCCGGGGCAGTGTTCGAGGACGCGGCGCACTGCCGAAGCGGGCACCACGTCCCCGCCTGTCCACACCTCTCGGACGGTGGCCAGGCACTGCGGCCGCGCGTCCGCGACAAGCTGGAACAGTCCAGAGGTCAACCACAGGCCGGTGACGCGGTGCCGGGCGAGTTCGGCGGCGAGGCCGTCCACCTCCAGCTCACCCGGCGGCGCCACCACCACCTGTCCTCCGCGCAGCAGCGGCACCCACAGCTCGTAGGTCGAGGCGTCGAACGCGGGCGGCGAGTGCAGGAGCACACGGTCGTGTGCGCCACCGTCCCAGCGCCGGTCCGCGGTCAGCTCGACGATGTTGCGATGGGTGACGGCGACACCCTTCGGCACGCCGGTCGAGCCGGAGGTGTAGATGACGTAGGCGAGCCGGTCGGGGCTGATCCGCACCGCCGGCGGCGCCTCGGCGGGCCCATCGTCGAGGAGCCGGCTGGGCAGCACGGAAGAGGGGACGCCGAACTCTGTCGCGCGAGCGGACATGCCGGCTCCGACCAGCATGAACACGGTCCCTGACTCGCTGATCACCTGCTTGATCCGGTCGGTCGGATCCGCCTGGCGCAGCGGGACGTAGGCCGCACCGGCCTTCAGGATCGCCAGTGTCGCCGCCACCGACTCGATGGAACGCTCACTCAGCAACGCGACCCGCTGCTCCGGCTGGACGCCGTGGGCCACGAGCGCGGCGGCTATCCGGTTCGCGCTCGCGTCCAGTTGCCGGTAGGTCAGCGCGCGCCGACCGCATGAGACGGCGATCGCGTCGGGGTTCCGCGCGACCTGGGCGTCGAACCGCTCGGGCACGCTGCAGGCCTGGGGCAGCCGGTCCGTGCCGTTCCAGGTCACGAGTACCTGGTCGCGCTCCTCGCCGGTCAGCAGGCTCACCTGGCCGATCGGCCGGTGCGGGTCTGCCACCATGGCGGACAGGACGCGCTCCAGCCGGCCGCAGATCTGCTCGACGGTGGCCCGGTCGAACAGGTCGGTGGCGAACTCGACAAGGCAGTGGATGCCTTCGTCGCCCGCAGGCTCCAGGAAGCTGAACGCCAGGTCGAACTTGGCGGTCATGGTGTCGAACCACACCGGGCTCGCCTCGATGCCCGGAAGCGACAGGGTGCTCTCGTCGGCGTTCTGGTAGACCAGCATCACCTGGAACAGCGGATGGCGGGCAAGGGAGCGGACCGGGTTGACCGCCTCCACGATCCGCTCGAACGGCAGGTCCTGGCAGTCGTAGGCGGTCAGGTCGGCTTCGCGCACTCTGGCCACGAGCTCATGGAACGTCGGATCGCCCGACAGGTCGTAGCGCAGGACCTGCGTGTTGATGAAGAAGCCGACCAGATCATTGAGCTTCTCATCGCGCCGGCCCGCGACGACGCCGCCCAACGCGATGTCGGTGCCGGCGCCGTGGTGGTGAAGCAGTGCCGCGACCGCGGCCTGCAACACCATGCACATGCTCGACCGTGTCTGCAGCGCCAACTCCCGCAGGCGTCTTTGCAGTTCGGGGGGCAGGGTCAGCGCCACACCGTCGCCCCGGTCGCTCGGGGTGCCCGGTCGGGGCCGATCCGCGGGAAGAGGCAGTTCCTCGGCCAATCCGTCGAGCGCGGACCGCCAGTGGGCCAGCTGCCGCGCCGCCAGGCTGGTCGGGTCCGCCTCGTCGCCGAGCAGTTCCTGCTGCCAGAGTGTGTAGTCGGCGTACTGCACCGGCAGGGGCTGCCAGCCGGGCGGCTCACCAGCGCTGCGCGCCCGGTACGCCGCTGCCAGGTCCCGCCAGAACGGCCCCATCGACCAGCCGTCGCCGGCGATGTGATGCAGGGTGATGGCGAGCACGTGTTCTTGCCGGGCGAGCCGGAAGACCCAGCACCGGATCGGCAGGTCCACGGTCAGGTCGAATCTGTACTCGGCGGCCCGGCGAAGGATGCTCGGCCACTCACCGGGTGCGACATCCACGACCGCCGGATCCGTGTGGGCGTCACCTGGCGGGAGAATGTGCTGACAGGCGGTGCCGTCCGCGACGGGGAAGATCGTACGCAGGGCTTCATGCCGCTCGACGACGTCGGCCAGCGCTGCCCGTAGCACCGGCAGGTCCAAGGACCCGGACAGCCGGTAGGCGACCGGGATGTTGTAGGTCGAACTCGGCCCCTGGGCCTCAGCGATGAACCACAGCCGCTGCTGGGCAGGTGAAAGCGGCAGGCGCTCGGGACGGGCCCGGGCGCTCAACGGTGTCCACGTCCCCTTCTCGCGGTCCATGATCGCGGCCAGGCCCGCCGGGGTCGGATTCTCGAAGACGTCGCGGACCGACAACTCGGCCCCGAAACTCGCCCGGACCCGGCTCAGTAGCTGGGTGGCCAGCAGCGAGTGACCGCCGTGCTCGAAGAAGTCGTCGAACGCACGGACCACGTCCTTGCCGAGCAGGTCGGCGAACAGCCCGCACAGGATCTCCTCGCGAGGCGAGCGCCGGCTGCGGCCGGTGCCCGCGGCCTCGGGCTCCGGATCGGCGAGGTCGCGCCGGTTCAGCTTCCCGCTCGTGGTCAGCGGAAGCTCGTCCAGTCCCACGAAGGCCGCCGGAATCATGTACGTCGGCAGCAGGTCGCCCAGGAAGCGGCGTAGTGCCGCGCTGTCCACGCGGCCCGATCGCGAGACCACGTACGCGACCAGCCGCCGTTGCGCCGCCGCGTCGCCCCGAACGATGACCGCAGCGTGCGCGACATCCGGGTGCCGGCGAAGGGCCAGTTCGACCTCTCCGGGCTCGATCCGGAATCCTCGGATCTTGACTTGTTCGTCCACCCGTCCCAGGTAGGCGATCGCGCCGTCATCGGTCCACCGAACAAGATCACCGGTGCGGTACATCCGGGCACCCGCCGGCCCGAACGGATTGGCCACGAACCGTTCCGCGGTCAGCGCGGGCCGGCCCAGGTAACCCCGAGCCAGCTGAACACCCGCCAGGTAGAGTTCGCCGGGCATGCCGGGAGGCACCGGGCGAAGCGCGGCGTCGAGCACGTACGCACGCGTGTTCCACAGCGGCCGTCCCACCAGCGGCCGCCCGCTTTCGGCCACCGGCCAGCTCAAGGCATCGACGGTGCACTCGGTCGGTCCGTAGTAGTTGCGGCTGTCCACACCGCGCGTCGACCGCAACCGGTCCCACAGCTCCTGGCCGAGAGCCTCACCGCCGAGCATCAGCAATGACGGTGCCCCGGTCGAACCGTCCAGCAGGCCCGCCTCGACCAGCTGCTCGGCATAGGAGGGCGTGATGTCCAGGAAGTCCAGCCCGTGCGTGCCGACATAGGCCACCAGCCGATGCGGGTCGCGCCGTACGTCCTCCTCGATCAGGTGCAGCTCGTGGCCGGCGAGCATGGCCAGCGGCCCTTCCCATGACGTGTCGAAGGACAGCGCGGCGCTCAGCCCGACCCGTAAGCGCTCGCGGCCCAGCTTCTCGGCGTGCGGGCCGAACAGCTCGGCCTCCTGGTAGGCCAGCAGGTTGCGCAGGCTCCGAAGGGCGACCACCACCCCCTTGGGCCTGCCGGTCGAGCCAGAGGTGTAGATCACGTACGCCGCGTTGTCCGGACGCAGCGGCGCGAGCCGGTCCCGATCGGTCAGATCGGCCGCAGACGCAGCGGCTATCAGGGCGATGTCGCTCGCCTCGTCCAGAACGAGGAACCTGGCCCCACCCACCGCGTCCGGCAGCGACTCCCGCACCGCGCCCACGGTGACCAGCACCGCGGGGCGCGAGTCGCTCAGCACCTGCGCGATGCGCTCGCGGGGATGGTCGAGTTCTATCGGCACGCATACGCCGCCCGCCTTCAGCACGGCGAGCAGCGCGACGATCTGCTCGCTGCCGCGGGGTAGGGCCAGCCCGACCGCCACCTCGGCTGCCACGCCATAGCTGACCAGCACTCGCGCCAGTCGATTGACCCGGGAGTTCAGCTCGGCGTATGTCATGGCCGAGCCGGCGAACACCAATGCGATCCCGTCCGGATCGCGGGCTGCTCTCAGCGCAAGACAGCCGTCCATCAGGCCCTCGCCGACCGGGCGATCCGTCCGGTTCCACGCGTCGACGACCAGGCCGCGCTCCGCGGGATCCAGCAGGTTGATCGCGGTCAGCTCGACATCGGGATTCGCGACGACCTGCTCCAGGATCAGCACGTACTGACGCAGTAGCCGAGCGGCGGTGCGCTGCGCGAACAGGTCCTTCCGGTAACCGATCTTGATGGTCAGCGAGCCGTCCAGCACGATCGTGTCCAACTCCAGGTCGAACCGGACGACCGACTCGGTCCGGTAGACACGCTTGAAGGCCTCGACCCGGGTGCCGCCTGCGTCGGTGCGGCGATCCCCGTTGTGGACGCAGATCACATCGAAGATCGCGTTGCGCCCGGAGTCGCGCTGCGGCTGCACGGCCGCCACCACCCGTTCGAAGGGGGTGTCCTGCCGGCGATATCCCTCGAGGGCTTTGGCGTTGACGTGCTTCAGCAGCTCGCGAAATGTGCCGGCCGTGTCCAGCCGGGTACGCAGCACCACCGTGTTGACGAAGTATCCGATGAGGTCCTTGTACTTACGCAGGGCACGCCCGGCCTGGATCGAACCGATCGTGATGTCCTGCTGGCCGGAGTGGGCGGAGAGCAGGATGCTGAACGCCGCCGCCAGGGCGCTGGAGATCGCGCAGCGCTCCCGATTGGCCAGCTCGCGCAGCTCTGCGGTCCGTTCTGCCGACATCGTCGCGCTGACCGAACCTGCCGTGAAGTCGGGCACGGTGGGCCGCGAATGGTCCAGCGGCAATTCGAGGACCTCGAAGTCGGCGAGTTCGCCGGTCCAGTAATCGAGGTACTCCCCGAGGACGGCTTCGTTCAAGCGTGTGCGCTGGGCGTCGGCGAACTCGTCGTACTGCGCGACCAGGGGATCGAGGCCGGTGTCCGGCTCGCCCAGCTCTGCGCGGTACAGCGCGAGAAGGTCGCGCTCGAACAGGCCCAGCGACCAGCCGTCCGTGACGATGTGATGCATCGACAGGATCAGTACGTCCGGACCGTCGGCGCAGGTGACCGCCATCGCCCGGATGGGTGGAGCTAGTGCCAGGTCGAACGGCACCGACGCTGCGGCGTCAGCGATCGGCAGCCAGTGCGGGGCTTCGGTCGTGTCGTGCCACGACAGCGGGATCGCGAAGCCGCTCACCACGTCCACGGTCGGCAGCCCGGCCGCGTCGGTGACGTATCGGGTACGCAGGATCCGATGCCGATCGACGAGCTTCGCCAGCGCGGCCGCCAGGGCTCGCCTGTCGACGGGGGCGGAGAACTCGAACGCCAGCAGCACGCCATAGGCGGTGCTGTGCGGATCGAGCTGCTGCAGCCACCACATCCGTTCCTGGCCGAAGGACATCGGCGGGAGCTTGGCCGGCCTGACTTCGTCGTACGGCAGCGGGTCACTCATCGCCACGACAGGTCCCCCCCACGTCGCTCCTGGCTGTCATCGATCGGGCGCGACGTCATGTACAGTCGGCGGCTCCACGTTGTCGCCATGATCGAAGGAGCCTCGTGAGCCACGAAATCGAGCGTAAGTTCCTCGTCACCGGAGACTCCTGGCGAGACGCCGTCGCCGAGTCCCAGTCCATCCGGCAGGGCTACCTCAGCGTCGACGCCGAACGCGTGGTGCGGATCCGGCTCGTCGACGAGCAGCACGGGTTCGTCACGATCAAGAGCAAGCGGGTCGGTTACACGCGATCGGAGTTCGAGTACGCCATACCTGCCGACGACGCGAAGTTCCTGCTCGACGAGATGTGCCTGCGGCCACTGCTGGAGAAGCGTCGCCACCTGCTGTCCACCCCGCCGGGCAGCTGGATCGTCGACGAGTTCGAGGGCGCACATGCCGGCCTCGTCGTCGCGGAAGTCGAGCTGCCCAGCGAGGACACCGCGATCGACATCCCCGGCTGGGTGTCCCGTGAAGTGACCCACGACGACTCCTATGCCAACAGCGCCCTCGTCGCGAGCGCCGCCGACCGGTAGGCAGACCGCTTGCCGGCCGGAATCGCCGCGGATCATCGAGATCCGGCCTGTCGCGCGGCGTCCCGGCGGGGCCTTCGGGGCGGCTCGGGCAGCGCCCGTCGATCCAGCTTGCCGCTGGGGGTGAGGGGAAACGAATCCAGCACGACGATGTGCGTGGGAATCATGAACTCGGGCAGTCCCCGGCGCAGATGGTGGGTCAGGTCCTCGTCGGAGCACTGCGCCACCGTCCGCACGTAGGCACAGAGGTACTTCTGCTCCCGTCGTTCGCGCACCGTGACCACAGCCTCGGCCACGGCCGGGTGCGTGCGCAGTCGCTGCTCGATCTCGCCGAGTTCGATGCGATACCCCCGCAGCTTCACCTGATGATCGATGCGTCCGAGGTACTCGATGTTGCCGTCGGACAGCAGGCGGGCCAGGTCGCCGGTCCGGTAGATCCTCGCCTCGCCGGGAAACGGGTTCTCGGCGAACTTCTCCCGGGTCAGCTCGGGCCGGTCGAGGTAGCCCCGGGCGAGGTTGACGCCGGCTATGCAGAGCTCTCCAGGCATACCGACCGGCTGGACGCGCGACCTGTCGTCCAGCACGTACAACCGCGTGTTGTCGATGGGTGTGCCGATCGGAATCCGGGTGTCGCCCCGGTGGTGGAGCAGGCTGTAGTGGGAGACGTCCACGGTGGCCTCGGTCGGTCCGTACAGGTTGATCAGCTCGGTGCCGTGCGGGTCGGCGAGCAGGCGTCGGAACCTGTCCACGTGATGGGAGCCCAGTGCTTCGCCGCTGGAGAAGACCTGCCGCAGAGACTTCAACCGGGCCGCGGCGTCGACCTGATCGGTGAACGACAGGAACGCCGTGAGCATCGACGGCACGAAGTGCATCGTGGTGACGCCGTGGTCGTGCACGGAACGGATCATCCTGGCGGCGTCCTTGTGGCCTTCCGGTTCGAGCAGGCAGACCGTCGCTCCTTCGAACGCCCACCAGAACAGCTCCCACACCGACACGTCGAAGGAGATCGGGGTCTTCTGCAGGATCCGGTCGCCGGGCGCGATCGGATAGGCCTTCTGCATCCAGCTGATCCGGTTGACGACCGAGTGGTGCTCGATCATCACACCCTTGGGATTGCCGGTCGAACCCGACGTGTAGATGACGTAGGCCAGATCCGTGCTGGAGCCCGCGACCGGCAACGGCGAATCGTCGGGGCTGTACGACGTGGGACTGTCCAGGTCGATGATCTGATGGCGCCGGTCCAGGCCGGCCACGCACGCGTGCGATGCGAGCACCAGGCACGCACCGGAATCGGCGAGCATGTACTCGATCCGCTCCTGCGGGTAGCCGGGGTCCACCGGCAGGTACGCCGCGCCGGCGCGCAGAATCGCATAGACGGCGACCAGCATCTGCGGGGACCGCTCGGCGATGACGGCGATGACCTGATCGCGGCCGGCGCCTCGGCCCGCAAGCGTGCGGGCGAGCCGGTTGACCTGCCGATCGAACTCGGCGTAGGTGAGCGAGAAGCCATCGCCCACGACCGCGGGCGCCTGCGGGTGCGCGGCGGCGGTGCGCGCCAGCATCTCATCGATGCGGGCCCGGTCGTCGTACGGGCATGAGGTGTCGTTGCACGCGGCGATCAGGGCCAGATCTTCGGCGCTGGTCAGGGCGACGGCGGCGACTTCGGCAGCGGCGTCGCTGTGCGCGTGCGACCACAGCACGGCGAACTGGTCGAGCACCCGCCGGACCGTCGCGGTGGAGTAGCGGGAGCTGTCGAAGTCGGCGCTCAGCTGCAGGCCGTCAGCCGAGGGCGCGGCGATGCGCAACAGCAGTGCCGCCCGGGTGGCCGACGCGGCCGGTGGTTGGCGTTCGCCGTCCCACACGATCGCCGTCCCGATGCGGTGCGGGGCGGGCGTGAGCTCGTCCTGCATCCGCGTCGAGGCCGGGTCGGCGGTGTGCTGGGCGGCATCGGACCCGGAATCGCGCAGCCGCGCGGTCAGGCTCTGGAAAGTGTCTGTCGCTTCGACCGAACTGCGCAGCTCCAGCTCCTCGCCACCGGCCATGTCCGCTCGGCCGACGGCCACCGGGCCGTAGCCGGTGTACCGGGCGACGAGCACGGCCAGCACCGCCGTCGCCACGGTGTACAGCTCCTGGTCCGAGCAGTTGTGCTGCGGCAGGGCGAGCATGCGCGACACCCGGTCGCGACCGCCCGGTCGGGCGCCCCGAGGGAAGTCGGGCGGCAGCGAGCCGGCATCGGCCCTGTCGTCGGGCTCGCGGCGCTCAGCGCCAACGTCCTGCGACGCTGTATTCATCGGTTCGACTCTCTGGCAGGCTGCGGAATGCGCGGGACCGGCCTGACGGCGGCGGTGGGCGAGCCGATCGGCCCCGGGCCGGCCCGCCCACCGCCACCGCGGCGGTGATCCCTACTTGGGCTGGCTCTTCTCGAGGGTCTTGAGCACCTCGCCGTACCAGTCGAGCTCGGGCTCGCTGACCGTGGGGTCGCTGACGTACCAGTCATCGCGTTGGGCGATGCCCAGCTGCTGCGCCACAGTCCGGACGATCTTGGTGCTGGTGGCCCATTTGATCACCGTCTCGTCCCGCGACGAGGCGAACGGGACCTTGAGGCCGCTCGTGATCAATTCCATGGTCCGGTCGATCTCGTGCACCAGGTCGTCGACCGGCGGGATCGGGGCCAGCCACCGTTGCCACACCTGATCGGCGAGCGCGGGGTTGAGGCCCTCCAGCAGCTGCATCGCCTGCATCGCCCGGTCGAGCCGGTCCTCCGACCAGGGCACCGTGATGCCCGCGTCAGCCAGGAAGAGCACGACGCTGTTGAGGAGCATCTGCTGCTGCGCCCACCATGCCAGGCCGAGCTGGCCGGCGTCGAGGGCGCCGTCGAGGTCGTGCCGCAGCGCCATCGTCGCCAGGTGCTCGTAGTTGAGGTCGCTGTGCTCCTTGACCCACGTCTTCAGCGGTTTCGCCACCACGGACACGGCTATGCCACCTCTCCTGCGCTGCGGTGCAGATAGCCGCCTCGTCCCAGCTCGCGGAGCACGGCGGACGCGGCGGCGCCCAGCTCCCCGCGGGAGACCTGCAGCTTCGTAGCGATGTTCGCCGTGGCGTCCGTCCAGGGCGCTCCGGCCGCCAGCTCGCTGATGACGAGCGCCACGACACCGGAGACCCGGGCCACGGACTGCGCACCGCGCACCAGATACTGCGCGTCGCCGTCAGTGATCACCTGGACGTTCTCGGCCAGTTCCCAGGGCTGGTCGGGGAACGCCTGGCGCACGTCGTCGGTCAGCGGGATCCGCTCACGTGCCTGCGACAGATGGGTGGTGGTGTCCGGCGACGAATCCAGGTAGCCGCTCAAACAGGCGGTGTACTGCGCAGTGCCGGCACCGAAGTGGCGAGCTGCCTTGACCTCGGCCCACTTGATGGAGGGATAGCCCTCCCCGGCGTCGGCGAGCACGCTCGTGGCCCGCCACAGCGCGGCTTCCCGGAGCAGGACCTGGGCGCCGCGGGTCTGTCCCATGGCGTGTGCGACGGCTCCGCGGGCCAGGTGGTGGTATGCCCGCACCATGGCCTTGCGGGAGAACAGGGCGCGCGAGCGGTCGACGGTGAACTCCGGCAGGATGTCGTGCACCCAGTCCTCGGCCACGAGCGGGATGCCGATCGCTATCCGGTAATAGCGGTCGAAGTCGCGGTCGTTGAGATCCTGGAGCACGTCGGCGGCGGGATCGGCGAACTTCTCGGCCAGCCGCCGCACCGTCTGGTCGCTCAGGAACTCCAGGTCCATGTAGCGGGACTCTCTGATCCCGATGGCGATGGGCTTGGGTGTGAAGCTGCCGGCCTGCTGGATGATGTAGAGGTCGATGTCGGAATTGATGTTGCCGATGCCCTCGACGATCGAGCCGGTGACGATGCAGGAGGCGTCGTCCGGCAGTGTCTTCACATATCGGTGGATCTCATTGCGGACGTCGGGCGGAATCTCGTCAGGCAGTTCCTTCGCCTGTGTCGCTGGCGTCATGCTGATCAGCTCCTTCAACCATGCATGGACAGGAGGTCAGGCCCTGAGTGACCGGAAGAGCTCGTCGAACGAGCCGCTCTGCAGGATGTCGTCGACCGTGACCTCGCGGCCGAACTCCTTGCTCAGCAGTCCGCTGAGTTCCACGGCATCCAATGAGTTGCCTCCGACGCCGAAGAAGTCGTCGTCCAGACTCAGTTCCTCCGTACCGAGAATGTCTGCGCACCTGGCAAGTAGTTCGTCACTGACGATGTGTTGAGACATTACCGACCTTCGTTGGGTGCGGGCGTGCGTCCGGGCGCATCGCAAACGTAATTGGACCGACGGAGATCAGGCCCTTGGAATCCTTTGTCGGACCGATTCATCAAGCCTCCGAATGGGAATGCAAGGTGCCCGCCGGCAGGTGTGGCGGGCGGCGGTCCGCAGCATAGTACATGTTCTTGACGCCCAGTGGGCCGTCGACGGTCGATATCTCGCTGCCTATGTGCGCACGCTTCCCTCCGGCCAGGGTCCGTTGTCGCCGTCCGCCGCGAGGCCTCTGGGTAGCGCTCGGAATGTCCGATGTATAAGAGACATACAATCTGCGTACAGTGCTCTTGATCGTAGAAAAATTGCTTGTTAGCGTTCCTCGATCCCGCTCGGGGCCTGCTTCCTCGGCGTTTGTCCATTCTCAAGAGCCGGGGGTGCCGGATGAACCATCAGCCTGCCCGAGACGGCAAAACCCGCGCGGTGTCTCGCCTACTGCGCCCCGCCGAGTCGGCGTTCGTATTCCCTGGCTTGCGACACCAGTTCACTCTCGGCGAGCGCATCGTGCTGGAGACCGGTGCGGTGCAGCGCATGGCCAGACTGCGCCAGACCGGCCTGGCCTACCTGACCATCCCCACCAACGAGAACAGCCGCCTGCCGCACTGCATGGGCACCGCGTACTGGACCGCACGGTTCATCGACGCGATGCGCGTCAACGACTACGCCGAGCACGTCGGCGACGGGTACCACGACATCGACGGCAACCGCGAGCGCCTGGCGCACCTGGAGGCGCTGCTCGGCCCGGACCTGTCCCTCGACCTGCTGGCCCGGCTGTACGCGCTGGTGCACGACTCGGATCTGCTGCCCTTCGGACACACGCTGAGTTACCAGCTCGGCTTCTACCCGCCGCCCGGCAACATCGCCCGCTTCGCCAAGTACGTGCGGGTCATCGCCGAACAGGTCACCGACTCGCCGCTGCTGGCCGCGATCGAGGACGAGGCCGAGCGGGCCCAGACCCTGGCCGCTCTGCACCGGCACCTCGACGCCGCCGAGGCCGTCGCGACCTCGGTCAACCTGCTCAGCGGCAAGCCCGGCGGGCACTCCACCCAGTCCGACGCCGAGGTGGCCCGGCTGCTGCCGGTGTACACCTTCGTCGAGACCCTGGTGACCGCGACGGTCAGTACGGACCTGCTGGACTTCTCGCTGCGCGACACCCTCGGCGCCAGCACCCCCTGGCAGTTCGACGCCGAGCTGCTCCGCTCGGTGTGCGTGTTCGCCACGCCGCCGGCCGGCCGTGAACCGGCACTGCTCGCCGGGGTCGCCGACCCCACCGGGCGGCCGGTGGACATGCTGTTCCGCTTCGGGGTGTCGGCGGTGGGCGACGGGCGCGTCAACCACCGCGCCGTCACCTACGTGGTCGACCTGCTGCGTGTGCGCTACGAGGTGCTCGAACGCATCGTGTACTCACCGGGCAAGTGCGCCGCCGACGCCATGCTCGACCGCGGTATCCGCAACATCAACTCCCATCACGCGGGGGAGCCGTTCCCGGAGCCGGAGCTGCTGGCGCTGGGCGACGACCAGTTCCTCGACTACCTCGAAGCCGATGAGCTGAAGGTCAACCTGCCGCCGGACTGCCGTCCGGTGATGGGCGAGCTGAAGGCACGCCGGCTGTGGCGCGAGGCCTACCGGCTGGAGGACCGCTCACGGCTGTCGGAGCCGGCCGTGGAGCTGCTGAGACCGGCCAAGGAGCCCTCGCAGCGCGATCTGATCGAGGAGCGGCTGCTCAAGGAGCTGCCCGGGGTGCCGCCTTCGGAAATCGTGGTGTCCTGCCTGCCGCTGAACATGCAGATGAAGGACCCGGACGTCCTGATCGGCTGGGCCGACGGGGCTGTGCTGCCGCTCGGCGAGCTGGCCGCCACGACCGGTTACGCCGAGGAGGCCCTCGGCATCACCAAGAGGTATTCGTCGCTGTGGTCGCTGTCGGTCTACACCCGGGCAGTGACGTCCGCTCAGCTCGAAGCCGTACGCAAGGCCGCCACCGCCCTGTTCGAGAACTGACGAAAGGACCCGCCGTGACCGAGGTCCCCACACGACCGGTGCTGCAACTGGGAACGCCCAAGAGGTATCTGCCGGAGGAGTTCGACCAGTTCGAGCACTACCAGCTCAACGTCGGCCCGGTCGACGAGTTCGGGGACCTGCCCGAGTGCCCTCCGACGATCCGCAACATCGGGTGGACGCTGGGCAACGACTGCCCCTACCGGTGCAACCACTGCTACAGCATGAACGCGCGGGTCAAAGGCGCCGACATGGAAGACTGGATGATCGACCGGATCGTCGACCAGCTGGTCGCGGTCGGGGTGGAGACCGTCAACCTGGGCGGCAACGAGCCACTGTTCACCAACGGCGCGAACCCGGCGAACACCAAGCTGCCGCAGATCATCGAGAAGCTGGTCGACGCCGGTGTCATCGTCGGGCTCACCACCAGCGGCGTGACGCTGCTGCGGCTGTACCGCGACCACCGTGCCGCCTGGGAGAAGCTCAACGACGTCGACATCTCGTTCGACTCCCCGTTCGAGGACGAGCACAACCGCAACCGCGGCGCACGCATCTTCAACCAGGCCGTCGAGTCGATGGAGATCGCCCAGAAAGAGGGCAAGCCGCACACCGCGATCATGTGCGGGATGAAGTGGAACTTCAGCCTCAAGCACATCGAGGGCCTGGTCGAACTCGCCAAGCGCTACGACGGCAACATCCGCATCAACCCGATGAAGCCGGTGCAGCCCGAGCACATGGAGGTCGCACTGCCGGCCGACATGTACTACGAGGGCTTCGCCCGGCTGCTGGAGCTGTGCGACCCGGTCGACCTGGGCGAGCCGCCGCTGGCCGGGGTGACCGACTACCAGGAGGCCAAGCGCTGCCCCTGCGGGCGCACCTCGTTCCGCATCCACTCCATCACGCCGGACAAGCAGATCCACATCAGCCCCTGCGTGTACCTGCACGACTACAAGTCCCCGCTGGACCTGCTCCAGCACGACCTGATCGACATCATCAACAGCGCGCAGTTCAAGGTGTTCCGCCAGCGCAACGCCAACCCCGGCCACATCGAGGGATGCGCGGGCTGCAGCCTGCTCAGCCAGTGCGGCGGCGGCTGCAGCGGCCGGTCCTACCTGCACCACATGCACACCAACAACGAACGGTCGATGCGCGCCAAGGACCCGTACTGCCCCAAGGACATCAACCCGGACTTCACCTACCCTCAGCGGCCGAAGATCGTGTCGGAGCAGCGGCTCGTACACATGGACTACCTGTGCACCTGGATCGGCCGCCCGCGCTAGACCCGGCCCCGCCCGCCGACCGTCCCACCGCAGCAGAAGGAAACCCGTTGCCCCCGTACGGCAGTGACCTACAGGCCTGGAGCAGGGCCGTCAGTGCCCTGCTCGGCCGGCCCGCGAAGGTCACCGCCGTGCTCGCCCAGCCCGGCGACGGCAAGGCGCACGGCATGACCCACTCTGTCGAACTGCAGGTCGAATGCGACGGGCAGGTCCGCACGGCATTCCTCAAGACCCCTCGCGAAGACCTCTACGCCGAAGGGCTGGACGCAGACGCGATACGCGAGGTGGCGTGGCGGCTGGAAGGCTACCCGTGGTTCAGCGGCCATGTGCGGTGCGCGGGCGCAGGCCGCTTCACCGCCGACGGCATGCAGCCGCTCACCGCCGACGACGGCCCGCCCTGGGTGCTGGAATGGGCCCAGCCCGGCATCCGCTACGCCGACCGGCTCGCCGTGCTCGACACCCTCGGCGCCGGGCAGGCCGCCGCCGACGGCCGCACCCTCGCCCTGGCGATGATCGCGCTGCACCGGCCGGTGCCCGACGGCGGTCCGGCCCTGCACCGGCGCGCGATCCGCGACGCGCTCATCGTGCCGGTGCACCGGCTGATCGACACCGCCGACGCGCTGTGGGCCGCCGAACCCGGGCTACGCGCCGAGGTCGAACACGCCTGCGCCCGGTGGCGGCTGCTGCTCGCGGGCCGCCACGACCGGCTGCGCTACGTCCACCACGACTTCCATCCCTGGAACGTGTTCCTCGCCCCCTCCGGGCAGGTGCATCTGATCGGGGCACGCCTGCCAGGCGTCGGCGACCCGTACGACGACCTCGCCGCGTTCGCGGTCAACTACCTGTGGTTCGGCCACGCCCGCCACGGCCGCTTCGACGGCGCCTATCGCGCCGGGTTCGAGGCCATGCGCGAGACGTTCGCCACCCAGGGGCTGGTCGAACCCGAACCAGCGCTGATGTCGCCGTTCCTGGCCAAACGGCTGCTGGTGCTGCTGAATCCCACCTACTACCCGGACCTGCCGGCCGCGACCGCGGCGTGGCTGCGCGAGCTGCTGCGCCGCTGCCTGACCGACGACATCGACCTGCTGCACGGCGACATCGGCACCGGCCTGCCCGCGCGGATCGGAACCCGGCCGTGATCGATGTGGAGGCATTCCGCCGCGACGGCTACGCGGTGCTGCGCCAGGTCATCGACCCCGCCCACCTGCGGCCGTTCATCAGTGTGCTGGAACGCCGCGTCGACACGCTGGCCCCCGGCCTGGCCGACCGGCACGGCCTGGCCCATACCCACCCCGACGAGCCGTTCGAGCGGCGGCTGGCCCGGCTTCACGACGGGCACCCGCTGGACAACCGCGAATGGGACCCGGTGCTGTTCTGCGAGCAGTTCCGCGATCTGATCGTGCGCCCGGAACTGACCGGCGCGCTGGTTCCGCTGCTCGGCGAGGAGATCACCTATCAGGGCAACGCGCACCTGCGGCCCTACCTGCCACGCCACCTCGACAGCCTGCCCTGGCACCAGGACGCCCAGTTCTACGGCGCGGGCACCGAACACCTGCTGTGGCAGATGGTCCAGGTGTGGCTGCCGCTGGTCGACGTCGACGCCGACTCCGGCTGCCTGGTGCTGGTGCCCGGCAGCCACCGCTGGGGCCTGCTCGACGGCGCCGTGCCCGGCACCGACAACGTGACCCGCAGCAGCCTGAACCGCCAGGACGCCATCTACCGCCGCACCGCGGCACGGGTGGCCTTCGAGCCGATGACCATGGTGCCGATGCGCCGCGGCGACATGCTCGTGTTCACCAATCTGCTGGCCCATACCGGCACCGAGAACCGGCGCGACCTGGTGCGCTGGAGCATCGACATGCGGTTCGAGGCCACCGCCGGGTCACGGCCGGCCACCGACCTGGAACGGCACGGCTACTCGGTCATGCACCAGCGCATCCACGGCCGCGGCTACGTGCCGCTGCGGGTGCGCGGCGCGGCCGGTCCGCAAAGCTGGCACAGCTGGCGGCAGGCCCGAGCCGCGACCCGGCCCGCCGCGGCCACCGCATGACGACCTACCTGCACACCCTCGCGGTGCTGCTGCCCGAACTCGACGGCCTGGCCCAGCCGTGGGTGCTCAGCGGCTCCGCCGCGGCGGCCCTGCACGGACTGGACGTGACACCTGGCGACATCGACCTGGAGTCCACCGCCCCCGGCGCCTACGAGATCGGCCGCCGGCTCGCCCGCTTCCAGCTCACGCCGGTCACCGACAGCGGCACCGACCTGGTGCACTCGCACTTCGGGCGTTTCCTGGTCGGCGACATGTACGTCGAGGTGATGGGCGACCTGCGCATCCGGGTGGGCGACGGCTGGTCCGCGCCGTTCCTGGCCGGCCAGGACCCGGTCCATGTGCAGACGGCAGCCGGACCGGTGCCGGTGGCGGCCCGGTCGGCGCTGGCCGGTCAGTACGAACGGCTCGGCCGCCCCGACCGCGCGGCGCCGCTGCGACGGGAACACCCATGACGGCGCGGGTGCTGCTGGTGTCGGGGCTTGGACCCACCCACAAAAACGACCGTTATGTGCGGGGGACGCTGTTCAGTCCCGCCGATGCGCCCGGGGTGGAGCGGGCGTACTTCGCCGAGCGCGGCGGCTTCTCGCTGAGCGAGCTCGGCTTCACTCACGGCGGGGCACGCTACCCGCTGATGCGCCCGCGCCGCTGGACCGTGCCGCACCTGACCACGTTCACCCTGCAGTCGATCCTGGCGCGTGCCGGTGTGGACCACGCCGTGCTCGACACTGCGGCGGTGTGGAACGGCACCGCGCAGGTCCCGCCAGGCGACTTCGGCGCGGTGCTGCTGTCGACCACGTTCATCTGGGACCGGGTGAGTCTGGCCAAGGCGCTGGGCTGGCTCACCGAGTACCTGCCGGGCTGCCCGGTGGTGCTCGGCGGGCAGTACAGCAATCTCAAGTGGGCGCAGATCATGCAGGAGCACCCTGAGGTGGACGTCATCGTGCGTGGCGACGCCGAGAATGTGCTGGCACCGCTGCTGTCCGGGCTGCGGCAGGGCCGGGTGCCCGAAGACCTGCCCAACCTCGTGCATCGCGACGCCTCGGGACGGCTGCGCCAGACCCCGGTGACCTACGCCGACTTCGACGCCCTGCCCGCCCCCGCGTTCGAAGGCGACTACCCGTCGGTGCCGTACGAGTCGATGCGCGGATGCCCTTTCGCCTGCAAATTCTGCTCCTTCCCGGCAGCCAGCCCGGAGTGGCGCTACCGCAGTGCCGAACGCATCCGCGACGACTGGCTCCGCTACGCCGAACGCAACGGCGCAACCTTCGTCAAGGCGATGGACTCCACGTTCACGGTGCCGCCCGCCCGGCTGCGGCGGCTGTTCGAACTGCTGCCGTCCGCAGGAGTGGCCTGGGAGGCCTACAGCCGCGCCAATACGATCCGCGACGAGCGGACCGTGGCCCGATTGGCCGCCTCGCACTGCCGCACCCTGTCCATCGGGTTCGAGTCGATGAGCGAGTCGAGCCTTCGCAACATGAACAAGAAGGTCACCGCCGCCGCCAACCGTAAGGCGTTCCAGCTGCTCAACGGCAGCCCGATCGGCTACCGGTGCTCGTTCATGGTGGGCTACCCGGGCGAGACGCCCGAGGACTACCGGCTCACCCACGACTTCCTCACCACCGAGTTCTCCGGGCACTTCACGCTCAGCGTTTTCGGAGTCAGCGACGAGACGATGCCGCTGTGGCAGGACCGGGAGCGCTTCGCCATCGAGGTGAGCGACCCGGCCAACCCGGACTTCTCCTGGCGGCACGTGGGCATGGACGTCGACACCGCGTACACGCTCAACCACCGCACCCTCGACGAGGTCCGCCGCCGCAACGACGACGCCGTGCTGATCATCTGGCAGGACGCCTACCAGCGGTGGCTCATGCCGGCCCTGTCCCGGGCGGACAACCTGCGGGTGGAGAAGACCGTCGAGCGCATCGCGATGCTGCCCCGCGACCACCCCGACCCCGCCGAAGGGCTGCCCGTGCTGGACCGGCTGCTGGACCGGCTGGCCCGCTGGGGCTGCCACCGTGGCGATCCGGCCACATACACCGCCGACCCGCTGATCACCGACTGAGCTAGGAGCGAGCGCCGTGGCACGCAGATACCAGATCATCTCCAGCGACGGACACCTGGAGATCCCGCCGGACGGCTGGATCCGCCACGTGCCCGCCGAGCACCGCGACCGCGCCCCGCGCCTGATCGCGCTGGCCGGCGGAGGCGAAGGGTGGCTGGTGGAAGGCATGCCGTTGATCCACAACGGCACCAACATCGCCGGCGGGCGCAAGATGAAGATCAAGGGTTCGTCGTACTGGGACGAGCACGGCGTGTCCGCCCCCGGAACCGGCGGCCCCGAGCAGCGCCTGCGCGAGCAGGACCACGACGGCATCGACGCCGAGGTGCTCTACCCGCCGGTGTTCATCGGCCGCTACATCGAGAACATCTCCGACCCCGAGGCGTACGAGGCGATGGTCCGCGCCTACAACGACTTCCTCGCCGAGGACTTCTGCGCGGTGGCGCCCGACCGGCTGCTGGGCACCGCGCTCATCCCGGTGACCGGCATCGACGCGGCCCTGGCCGAACTGCGCCGTGCCAAGGGACTGGGCCTGACCTCGGTATGCCTGTCACACTTTCCCAACGGCGCCACCACGGCCTCGCCCGACGACGACCGGTTCTGGGAGCTGGCCCTCGAACTGGGCATGCCGGTCACCTGCCACGTCACCATCGGCGACCGCAACCACCCGATGCTGGTGTCGGCCGCGGCCGGCCGCTACGAGCCGCCGACCGTGCTGATGCGCGGCACGGTCCCCCCGCCCCTGGCGATGATCACTTCGATGATCGCCTCGGGAGTGTTCGACCGGGTCCCGGACCTGCGCCTGTACATCGCCGAAGCCAACGCCGGCTGGCTGCCCCACGTCCTGTACTGCATGGACGATTCGTACGAGACGTTCCGCGACGTCTTCGGCGACCGGATGAAACTCACCCCCAGCGAGTACATCCGCCGCCACCTGATGTTCGGCATCGTCAAGGACCCCATCGCGATCAAGAGCCGTGACCTGCTGCCCATCGAGAACCTGATGTGGGGTTCGGACTTCCCGCACTCGGTCACCTCGTACCCGCACTCGCGGCAATGGCTCGACGAGGCGTTCGCCGGGGTGCCCGAGCCGGTGCGCCGCCGCATCCTGCTGGACAACCCGGTGGAGTACTTCAAACTCGACCTCGACGCCGAGCTGACCGCGACCCCGGAGTGAGCCGGTGAACCCACTGCTGAGCCGCATCGCCGCCCCGCCCGCGGTGACCGCGCTCGCGGACTACCGCGGCGGGTTGCCGCTGCTCGACCTCACCGTCGGCACACCCTGGTTCGGCCCGCCGCGGGCGTTCCGCGACGCCATGGCCGCACTCGTGCTCGGCGACGAAGGCACCCTGCACCACCACGACACGTACGCCCCGCACCGCGGCACCCCCCAGTTGCGCGGTGCGGTGGCGGCGTTCTACGAGGCCGGATACGGGCTTCGCCTCGACCCGGACCGGCAGATCCTGATCACCCACGGCGCCACCGGTGCGATCTGGACCGCGGTCCTGGCCGCCACCGGTATCGGTGACGAGGTGCTGCTGCCCGACCCCTGCTACACCCTGTACGAGCCGATCATCACCGTGCTCGGGCGTACCCCGGTGCGGGTGCCCGGCGACCCTGCGGACGGGCTGCTGCTCGACGCCGACCGCGTCGCCCGCGCGATCAGCCCGCGCACGTCGCTGCTGGTGCTCAACTCGCCGGTCAACCCGACCGGCGCGATGTACGGCCCCGCCCGGCTCAAGGCCATCGCCGCCGTCCTCGAAGCGGCCGGTGCCGCCCTCGTCCACGACGAGGTCCTCGACTGCTTCGCCCGGGCCCGCCCGCACGTGCCCGCCGCGGCGGTCGCCGGCTCGCGCGTCCTGATGGCCAACAGCCTGTCCAAACGGCTCGGCATCACCGGCTGGCGGGTGGGCTGGCTGGCCGGCGACCCCGACCTGATCGACGCCGCGGCCCGGATCCACCCGCTGACCACCATCGCGGTCAACCACCCCGCGCAGCTGGCCGGCGCGGCCGCGCTGTCCGCGCCTGAGCACGGCGCGTTCGTCGACGCGCACAGCCGTGCCATCGCCGCCGGCGGGCAGGAGTTCCTCGACGCCCTCGCCCGCATCCCGGGCTTTCCCGGCGACCTGACCCTGCCCGACGGTGGCGTATACGCGTTCGTCGACGTCACCGCCGTCGGCGTGACCCTGGCCGGGGGCGGCGACAGCCCGGACGCGGCCGTCGCACGGCACCTGCGGGACCGCTGCGGCGTCGCCGTGCTGCCCGGCAGCGCCTTCGGCCCGGCCGGCGCCGGGTTCGTCCGGATCAGTCTCGGCGCGCCACCGGAGCGGCTGGCCGAAGCGGCTCGGCGGCTGGCGGCATGGCGATGAGAGCACCCGCCTCAGCGCGGGTCCACCCCCACACGGAGCTGCGCGGCGCGCCCGACCTCGCGACCCGGTTCGGAGTCAAGGGCGCCGAACTGTGCGACTTCTCCTGGCGCTGTGAGCAGCAGGGGCACCCCGTGCCCCGGACCTGGCTGCTGCCCGCCGACGCACTCGACGAGGCCCTCACCGCAACTGCGGACGCCGCGCCCGGCTACCCGCGACTGCCTTCACCCGAGGCCGCCCCGGCCCGCTCCCAACTGCGGGCGAGGACCTTCGCGCAGGCCACCGCACCGCTGCTGGGCACGCTACCGGCACTGCCACACTCCCTGGTTCGCAGCAGCGTCGTCTGGCCGGGCCCCGGCCCGCGCCCACCCGGCATGGACATCACCCTGTTCTCCGACGACCCCGCGCTCGGTGTGCGTCTGTGGCAGGGTCTGCACAAGGCGTACGCCGCACTGTGCCGCCGGGGCCGGCAGCCCGGCCCCGTGCGCTGCGGCCTGCTGCTGACCGAGCGGATCGCGCTGCGCTGGGAAGGCACCGCCTATGTCCACCCCGGCGGCACCGCCGTGGAGTTCGGTATCGGAGGACAGGAACCGGTACTGGCCGGATCACCCCACGAACTGGCCGCCACCGGTCTGATCGGCCCGGCCCTGGCCGAACAGATCTTCAAGGGATCGGCAGACCTGGCCGCGGCTTCCATGCCGAATCTGGTGGAGATCGAGTTCCTGGTCGATGCCGAGAGCCGGTTCGTGCCGACCCAGCACCGGGTGCTGGCCCCCGGCCCCAGCGGACCAGCCCCGTTCCACACCCCCGCCGAGGTCCGCGGCCCCGTGGTGGACCTGCGCGGACGCCCGCGCAGCACCGCGGTACTCGACGCGGCCCTGCGCCCCGACGCGGTGGTCGTCCTGGCCGCGCGCGACGACACCGCGGCCGACCTGTTCAGCCTGCTGTGGGCGGCTGCGGCCCGCCCCGGCGCGGCACACCCCGCCGCGCTCGTGCTCACCCACGACCGCGGCTCGCACGCCGGCCTCCGTACCCACCTGCGCTGGCTGGCGGCAGCGATGCTGCCGGGCACCGCCCACTACTACCTACCCGACCGGCTGGTGGCCCCCGGGGCCCGCACCGGCCTGGCCGCAGCCGACGGCGTACACGCCCGATTCGAGGGGAGCCCGTGATGAGCACACCCATCGTGGTCTGGGGCACCGGGCCGAACTCGTCCAAGAGCCACGTCTGCCTGGCGCTGCTGCGGCTGCTGGCCCGCGACGGCACCACCGCAGTGCCGTTCAAGGCCGTCACGGTCATGGAGCCCGACCGGTGGCGGCACGGCGGGCCATGCCCGATCCCACACCACGTCTCCGCTGCTCGAACGACGTGGCGGCCGACGATGTCACCGGTGGTGGTGCAGCTGGCCGACGGCCCCGGCCCGGCCCGCGGCCTGCTGCGCATACACGGCGACCCCTGCGGCGAGGTGTCCCTGCTTTCCCCCGACACCCTCGACGGCGCCGACCTGACCCGGGTGCAGCGCGCCGACGTCGCCGCTGCGGTCACCGCCGCGCTGAACGAGCTGACCGGCTCCGGCGCGGCCGTGGTCGCCGAGGGCGCGGGCAGCCCGGTCGACGCCGCCGACGACCTCGCCAACATCCTGGTCGCCCGGCACCTGGCAGAAGCGCGCATCGTTTTGTCGGCGTACTGCTGGAACGGCGGCACCGTCGCCGCGCTGCTCGGCACGCTGGAATGCCTGCCCGGCGACCTGCGCAGCCGCGTCATCGGGTTCGTGCAGAACCGTCCCATGTCCACGGACGCGGCGCGGCGATGGGCCGATCAGATCAGCGCCCGCACCGGCCTGCCGCTGCTGGCCCAGGTCGGCGATCTGTCCGCGGTGGGCTCCGCCGATCTGCTGCAGAGCGCCGACGGCCTCGCCGACCCGTGGGCTGACAGCTTTGCCGCCGAAGCCGACCTGTCCTGGCTACTGCGCGCACACCAGGTGTCCTCATGACGGGTACACCGGCCGCGCTGCTGGTCGACTACGGGGGAGTGCTCACCGAACGGATGGACCTCACCCAGAGCCGCTTCTGCCAGGCGGCCGGCATCGAACCCGGCTCGCTGCTGCGCGTGCTCGACGAGTGGGTCGCCCGCCCCGGCCCCGACAGCCCCGTCCCGGCCATGGAGCGCGGCGAGATCACCGTGGCCGCATTCGAGCGCCTGCTCGCCGCCCGGCTCACCGGCATCGACGGCGTTCCGGTGCGCCCCGACGGCCTGTTGCAGGCCATGTTCGCCGACGGCCGGCTGGACGAGCAGACCCTGGACCTGGTGGCCGAGCTGCGCCGCGCCGGCGTGCGCACCGCGATGGTCTCCAACGCCTGGGGCTCGGACTACCCCTTCGACCGCCTGCACGCCTGCTTCGACGCGTTCGTGCTCTCCCACGAGGTCGGCAGCCGCAAGCCCGAGCCGGACATCTACCTGCGCAGTGCACAGCTGCTGGACGTGGCCCCCCAGGACTGCGTCTTCGTCGACGACCGCGCGGCCAACGTCCACGGTGCGCAGCTGGTCGGCATGGTCGGCCTGCACTTCACCGACCCCGCTGCCGGGCGCGCCAGGCTTCGCGAACTGTTCGACCACAGCCCGCACCGCTGACCCGGGCCCGGCCACCCGACCGTTCGCGCCGCTCGCTCACAGCCCGCTGCACTGCCGGTGTCGTTGAGAAAGCGGCGATGGAGCCGGATGTCCCGACGAGGTGGAACTTGAACCGCTCACCGTCGACGCCGGATGTCCGGTGAGTGGACCGGATGCCGAGGTTGCGCGCGAAGGGGACGGTTGGCCGGCGCGCCTGCGGGAATCACGCGGCAGCCGTGATCGGACGTGTCAGGGCGTGCCCGGTATCGGACCGTCTCCAGTGACCAGTCGAGGTTGCCTCGCATCCAGGCTCGCATGCCGTCGGCGTAGCGTTCCAGGTCGTAGCGGGCCGCCGGGGCGAGGTTCAGGTCGTCATGCAGCCGGTCGAGGCTGTCGTCGAGCCGCCGGAACTCGCGCAGGCGCTGATCGACCATCTGCTCGATGCGAGCCATCGCCTCATCGGCGGTGAGCCCTTCCTCCCCCTGCAGCAGGGGCACCAGATTCAGATCGTTTCGATCGCGGTCCTTGCCGGCGGAGAGCGCGTCGTTGACCAGCACGACGACGTCGCTGCAGAGGCGGCGCATCGCCTGGATCTGCTCGCTGCGGAAGGCGGTGTGCGGGATCTCGAAATGCCCGGTGCGCTCGCCGGCTTCCACGCTCGGCCACACGCCGATGCTGTGGCGTCGGATCTCCAGGTAGGTGGCGACGTTCGGCGTGCGGCCGCGGACGCGGTTGGCGACCTCCCACTGATACGACCGCAGGTAGACCTCGGTGTCGCTGTGCAGGCGGGTGCGCCACGACTCGGTGGTGCCCAGCCGGATGCGTTGCCACAGGTCGAGAAACGCCCGGATCAGCGGCGGATCGGTGAGGTGCGGTGCGCGGTGCGCGTACATGGCCGTGACCATGCTGTCGATCAGTGCCGCGGTGGCCGCGGGGTCGCGCCCGAGCGGTCCGTCGAACAGGTCGTCGAACGGGAAGAACCACATCATCAGTTCGACGACGAGATCCAGGTCGGCGCCCACGTTGGCGGGATAGGCGTAGGCGGCCAGGCGGTCGTAGCGCGGTGCGTCGAGCGCGGCGGTCTCGGCGTCGTCGCGGACTATGCCCATCTCCCGCGCCCAGCGCAGGCCTTCGAGTCGAGCACGCTCGACGTCGGGGCTGATCCGGGTCGGATACGGGATGTCGAAGCGTGGTGACCGGCCGACAGGTGTCTTGGTCACCTCGGGCGATCGGCGGCGCTCGGGTGCATCGCGGTATGGAGGGCTGATATGCGCGGCCGACGTGCCCAGGCCGGTGGGCCCTGCGGGGACCTGTGAAGGCGTCATGTCTGCAAAGTATGGCAAACAGGTCATCTAACCTATAGCTCGCGAGACGGATGTATTGACGCGAGGTTGTCAGCGGAGACAGGCCGGTGGCCGCCGCAAGCCGGTGAGGCCCGGACCGGGTCACGCCTCGAAGTCGACGTATCCGTACGGCAGGTATCCGGCCTCGTGGGGCGCGTCGGCGTCGCCCGCCTCCGCGTCGTCGTACGGCCGGTCGCTGATGGTCAGCAGGTCGCCGGGCTGGGCGGCCTGTCCGAGCAGGGCGGGCACGTCGATCCGGGCCCAGTCGACGGTCACCGTGGTCACCTGCTCGACCTCGCCCATGAAGAACAGGTCGGACAGGCTGCCGTCGTCGACGCTCTGCTCCTCGTCGGAGCTGAAGTCGTGCCCGACCGGCTCACCCGGCCCGGTGAACGTGATCGGTGGGTAGCCCTCGACGTCGATCGTCACGAACGGGTGCAGGTCGATCGTACGGGCGAGCCTGCCGTGCTGGTAGACGTCGAGGGCCAGTTCCGCGCCGTACCAGCAGAGGAGGTAGTGGTTCATGCCTTCCGCGAGTTCGGCCGCCAGGTCGGCTTTGACCTCGTCGAGGGTGCCCCGCAGGTAGTGGACGTCCTTGCTGGCGCCGCCGGGGGAGACCCAGAAGCGGAGGTCGTAGTAGCTCTTCGGGTGCACAGCCGACATCGTACGGCGGGCAGATCCTGCGATCCGCTTGCCGCCTCGCCTGCGCGCTCCCGGTCATGTCAAACTTTCTTGACATTATGGCGACGTGGGCCTACGGTCGAGAGTGTCAAAGATGTTTGACACAGCTACCCGATAGGAGTTGCAATGGCACGGGCAATGCTCCCGCCCCGGTGGGTCATCCACGCGGCCTGGCGGATTCACCGAGGCATCTATCGCGTCAGCGGTGGACGCATGGGACTGTCCCGTCCGAAGCCGGGCGGCTGGGGCACCTTGCGGCTGACCACCACCGGTCGCCGCAGTGGTCGCGAGCGCAGCGTGATGGTCGGCTACTACGAAGACGGTCCCAACCTGGTCACGATGGCAATGAACGGCTGGGGTGCCGTCGAACCCGCCTGGTGGCTCAACCTGCTCGCCGATCCTCAAGCGACAGCAGAACTCAACGGGGAGGTCCGTCACGTGACCGCCCGGGCCGCCGTAGGCGACGAAAGGCGGCGGCTGTGGGACCGCTGGCGCACCATCGACACGAACCTGGACGAGTACGCCGCACGTCGCCCCGGGGAAACCGCGGTTGTGGTGCTCGAAACGCGCAACACCAGGTGAGGTATCCCGGGCGGACGCGCAGCTTGGTGGCGCTGTGGGCCGAGAGCCGCTGATCCGCGCTGGTCGGCCGTCGCCCCGCGGTCGCCGCCTGCCGGGCCATCGGGCTACTTGACAGCATGAATGTGACCGCTAACACTGATGCGAACCTATGGATGTATTCGCTTCGGGAGGGTCCGATGAGCCGTGTCCTGCTACGCCCGGCGGCAGGGCGCCGGGCGGTCAGCGCAGTGCTGACCGTCGTGGCGCTGCTGCTCGCCGTCGGGCTCGCGGTCAGCCCGCAAGCGCCTGCCGCCGCGTGGGACAACGGTGTGGCGTCCACCCCGCCGATGGGCTGGAACAGCTACGACTCGTTCAACTGGAGCGTCACCGAAGCGGACGTCCGGGCCAACGCCGACTACATGCGCGACAACCTGCGCCAGCACGGCTGGCAGTACATCGTGATCGACTGGGCGTGGTACTTCCCGGGTCGGCACAACAACAGCCCCAACCAGGACGCGAACCTGCAACCTCGGCTGCGGATGGACGCCAACGGCCGGCTGCTGCCGGACACCACGCGGTTCCCGTCGGCGACGGGCAGCAACGGTTTCAAGCCGCTCGCCGACTACGTACATGCGCAGGGGCTGAAGTTCGGCGTGCATCTCATGCGCGGCATCCCGCGACAGGCGGTGGCCGACAACGTGCCGATCCTCGGGACCAGCTGCCGCGCCAATCAGATCAACAACAGCACCACCGCGGCCTGGCTCAACCTGATGTGGGGCCTGAACATGTCCAACACGTGTGCGCAGGCCTATCTGGACTCGGTGTTCCAGCTGCTGGCCGGTTGGGGCGTCGACTTCGTGAAGGTGGACGACATCGCGGCGCCGACGTACCGGCAGGCGGAGGTCGACGGCTACCGGCTGGCGATCCAGCGCAGCGGCCGACCGATGGTGCTGAGCCTGTCGCCCGGCGCGACGCCGGTGGCCGGCGGCTCACACGTGCAGGCCAACGCGCACATGTGGCGGATCGTCAACGACCTGTGGGACAACTGGTCGGCGCTCGACGCACTGTTCGACCAGCTGCGTGTCTGGACGCCGTACCGGGCGACGGGTGCCTGGCCCGACCCGGACATGATCCCGATCGGGCGGTTGTCGAAGTACGGGCCGGTCGGCTCGCCACGTTATTCCGGGCTCACCGCCGACGAGCAGCGCACCCTCATGACCCTGTGGGTGATCAACCGGGCGCCGCTGATGTGGGGTGGGAACCTGGTCGAGAACCGCGCCGCCGAGCTGGCCCTGATGACCAATACCGCGGTGCTGGCGGTCGACCAGAACAGCACCAACAACCGCCAGGTCACCGCGGGCACCCGGCAGGTGTGGACCGCCGACGTGCCCGGCGGCAACCACAAGTACGTGGCCCTGTTCAACCGCGAAGGCGCGACGGCGAACGTGTCGGTGAACCTCGCCGAGCTCGGCGTCGGTTCGGCCACCGTGACCGACCTGTGGTCCGGCGCCAACCTCGGCACGGCGAGCGGCACCTTCACCCGCTCCCTGCCCGCGCACGGCAGCGGCCTCTACCGGCTCGCGACGCAGACCACCACACCGACGCCACCGCCGACTCCCACGTACACGCTGACCGCGCGGCACAGCGGCAAGCTGCTTGACGTCTACAACGCCGCCACGGCCGACGGCGCGAACGTCGTGCAGTGGGCCGCCAACGGGCAGGCCAACCAGCGGTGGCAGTTCCGTGACACCGGCGGCGGCTACTACAACGTCGTGAGCCTCAACAGCGGCAAGTGCCTGGATGTGTACGGCGGCGCGAGCGCCACCGGCGACGGCATCCGCGTCGTGCAGTGGACCTGCGGCACCGGCACCAACCAGCAGTGGCGCATCCAGGACGCTGGTGGCGGCTACCTCCAGCTCGTCGCCCGCCACAGCAACAAATGCCTGGACGTGCTCAACGCCGCCACCACCGACGGCGCTCAGGCAGTCCAGTGGACCTGCGGCACCGCCACCAACCAACGCTGGCAGCGCACCCAGGCGTAGCCGGGCCGCACACTCGTGCGGCCCGGATGCCTGGGCTCGCATGATGCTTGACGGAACGGCCGGCGAATTCAGAGCCGATACTCCCAGCCTTCGCGCCACACGAACGGGCTGCCTACTGACCTGCAGAAACTCCACTGAGACGTGGTCTGCAAAAGGGGTCTAACCAACACAATTCGCGATCACTGTTTGCCAGAATTGGTACTCAGGAAGGGAGGGGCAATGTATGCAACCGTACGTCGCTACGACGGGGTGACGGACCCCCTTGAGGCGGGGCGGCGCGTGAAAGATGGGTTTGTCCCGATTGTCAGCGCGGTTCCGGGCATCCTCGCCTATTACTGGGTCGATGCCGGAAACGGCGTGATGGTGTCGACGAGCGTTTTTGAGAGCCGAGACGGTGCGGAGGAGTCGAACAGGAGGGCTGCGGAGTGGGTGAAGGAGAATTTGGCGTCGCTGCTTCCGAACCCGCCCCAGATCACAGCCGGGGAGGTCGTGGCTTGCCGGGCGGAGTGAGGGACCGTCGTTTGCGCAAGAACACGGCGAGGGCGGCGGCGGTGAACCGGTACCCCGTCGTGCCGGTTCACCGCTTCGTCTCGCCTGGAAGGCTGCGGGTGCGTCGGTCACGGGGCGAGCAAGCTGATGCCGATCATTCGTCCGCCGGTCTCGGTGCGCGGTTGGTGCGTGCTGCCTGGTGCGAACACCACGTAGCTGCCCGGCCCGAGGCGGTGGCCGCGGTCGATGAACTCGCCCGACACCACGTAATAGCGTTCCTCGCCGTCGTGCACGTCCACCTCCGGCCACTGCGTTCCCGGGGCGAAGTCGTACATCCAGCCGCGGGCCCGCTCGGTCGACGGCAGGCGCCGCCGGATTATGCCCGGCACGACCTCGACGGCTTCAACCTCGTCGACGTGCAGGATCTGAACATCACCGGATTCCTGTGTCATGCAGCCATGGTCGTAGGGTCGGCGATCACCGCCCAGTGTCTGGAATGACGCTGTAGGGTACTTTCCTGCCATGCTGCTTCACCGGGTCGTCGCTCTCGTTCTGCCACCGCAGTCCACATTCGAGCTCGCGTGCGCCGCCGAGGTGTTCGGCGTGGCACGCCCGGGTCTGCCCGCGGGTTACCAGTTCGATGTGTGCGCCGAGCACCCGGGCGCCGTGGCTACCCTGGCGGGATACGACATGGTGGTCACCCGAGGGCTGCGCGCGCTGGCGGCCGCGGACACGGTGGTGATCCCCGGCTGGCAACGCCGCGAACAGCCGGCCCCGCCGGCTGTGATCGACGCGCTGCGGCGCGCCCACGGGCGCGGTGCGCGCATCGTCGCCATCTGCTCCGGCGCGTTCCTGCTGGCCCAGGCCGGGTTGCTCGATCAGCGCAGGGCGACCACTCACTGGCGGATGGCTGCCGAGTTCGCCGCACTCTTTCCGGGCGTACAGGTCGACGCCGACACCCTGTACATCGACCTCGGCGACGTCGCGACCAGCGCGGGCACCGCCGCCGGCATCGACCTGTGCCTGCATCTGGTCCGCCAAGACCACGGCGCGGCCCATGCCGCCCAGGTTGCCCGGCACATGGTCATGCCGCCGCATCGCGAGGGCGGGCAGCTGCAGTACGCGGCCGCGCCACCGGCCGCCCATGCGCCGGAGTCCTTGGGCCCCGTCCTGGACTGGGCCGTGGAAAGGCTGCACGAGCCGCTCACCGTCAGCGACCTTGCCGCACGGGCCAACCTGTCCTCGCGCACCCTCGCCCGCAGATTCACCGAGCAGCTGGGCATCAGCCCTGGTCAGTGGCTACTGCAACGGCGCATCACGGCTGCGCGAGCCCTGCTGGAGGAGACCGACCTCGCCGTCGAGGCGATCGCCACCAGAGTCGGCCTGTCCACGGCCACCAACCTGCGCCGGCGTTTCCGCACCATGGTGAACACCACGCCGGCCGCATACCGCCGCTCCTTCGGCCGCGCCGCGCGCACCTGACCGCTGGGGCGGTCGTTGTGATCGGCCGCGTCGGTGCCGGTTCACAGCGACCGCCACACCAGCGCGTGTCCCGGCGTCTCGACGACTCTGTCGATGACGAAGTCGACCACCCGTTCGGCGCCCGGGTGCTCGGCAACCCGGCCCGGGTCCCAGTCGATGGATGCCCTGCCGGTCAGCTGCAGGGCGGGCCGCGCGCCGGTCCAGTCGACGAACAGCAGGCCGCAACGCGGCTGCACGTGCAGGTTGCCGAGGGTCATGTACATGGCGTTGCCTCGGTATTCCGGCCAGGACAGCGTCGTGGCGCTGCGGCCGGTGACGAACCCGGGCTCGCCGCCGCGGTGGGAGACGTCCACTCCGTGGCCGTCGGCGGCGGTGGCGATGAAGAAGGTGTCGGCACCGGCCACGAAGCGCAGTTGCTCGCGGGAGAGCCGGTCACTGCCAGGCGCGGGCGGCCCGGGGTCGGCCGCCCCGTGGACCTCCCGGGGGGTGATGTGCTTCGGGCAGTTCGCGAAGATCTGGTCGGCGGCGATGGCCAGTCGGCCGTCTCGACCGTGACCGGTGCCGTTGATGCGCATACGGCGGCGGGTGGCCGGCTCGATGGCGAGCGCGCCGATCGGGCTCGGGGTGGCGAACGACCCCTCGAGCGGGTCTCCGGCGGCGGGCGCGGTTTCGGCGATCACCTCGCGCTCGCCTTCGGCACGCAGGAACCCCGGCGGCCCGTGGAGGGGGCTGGCCCAGATGGATCCTGCGGCGTCGTGTCCGCCGATCACCAACATGCGCTGATCGGCGAGGAACCGGCGTGCGGCCTCCGGCAGGCGCACGCCCATACCGGCCGAGCCGAGCCCTTCGCGCGTGTGGCCGGACCTGCGCTGTACGTACACCTCTCCAGGATGTGTCCTCATGCGGCACCCCCTAGAAGAAGCCGCACGCGGGGCCGTCGCCGGCGGCGGCCACCGGCGGGGCTGGACGCTGGACGGCGTACACCTCCAGGCGGATGCCGTCGGGGTCGTAGCAGAACAGCTGCCCGCCGGCGGCCATCTCGCCGGTCACACCGCTGTCGTCGCGGATGGCGGCACCGAGCCCGCGCAGCCGACGCTCGACCTCGTCCAGGGCCGTGACGTCGGCGACCTGGAACGAGAGATGGTGCAGACCGGCGCGGTCACCCGCGAACGGCGCGTCGCTCTGCTGCCAGAGCGTGATCATGAGCGCACCGGCACGGCCGAGTAAGGCGTAGCGGCGGCCGTCGGCGTCCGAGCGGCCGACGACCTCGATGCCGAGCGCTTGACGGTAGAAGTCGACGGACCGGTCCAGGTCGGTGACGTTCAACCCGACGTGGCCGGTGGTGATGTCCTGGTCGATCATGCCATCCCCTAATGGTTTTTAAGGCTATACCCGTTAGAAGCTAGCACGGTGATCTAATGCCATCAAGGGGAGATACCATTAGGTCATGCGCCTTGCGATCGAGCTCGCCAACACCGCCCACGCTCGGCAAGGCACGGTCTGCGACGAGCTCCAGACGCCTGCGGACCTCGCCGCATGGCTCACCCGCGTCGGACCCCGGTGCGCCGTGCCCGTCGACGACGAGTCGCGCAGCACCGTCGATCTCGCAGACCTGGCTGCCGCACGAGGCCTGCGAGCTGCCATCCGTGCCGTCGCTGGTGCCGCATCCACCGGGCGGACACCCGACCCGGCCGACCTCGACGGCATCAACTCCGCCGTCCGAGCGGCTCCGCACTGGCGGGAGCTCGCGTTCGACGGAACGGCGCCACGAGTGACGACGCGACACGGCACGGCGGCCATAACCGGTGCCCTCGCCGAGGTGGCCGCCGACGCAGTCGACCTTCTTTCCGACGGCCGCATCGCCGCCTGCGCGGCACCCGGGTGCGTACTGCTGTTCCTCCGTGACCGCCCCAACCGTGAGTGGTGCAGCAACGCCTGCGGAAACCGCGCGCGAGTGGCACGCCACCACGATCGCCGCAAGCAGCCGGCACCGAAACGCGACGCGGCCTGAGGCGCGAAAACCCACCGAACCACGTTGTCGGACCGGCCGACGGCGCTGGAGTCGTCCCACACGGCGCCAGGCTCGGCGCCGTGGCCACGCCAGACCGCGCCACCCGGTTCTTGCGTGCGGCCGATACCTAGAACTACTATGCATCACGCTTCTATGTATCGGACGGAAGGGGAGCTTGCCCGATGGCCGACGACGGTATCGCTGTCAGTGGATTGACCAAGCTGTACAAGAACGTGCGCGCGGTCGACGACCTGTCGTTCACCGTCAGCCCGGGCCGGGTCACCGGCTTCCTGGGGCCGAACGGCGCGGGGAAGACGACCACGCTGCGCATGGTGCTGAACCTGGTCCGTCCCACGGCGGGAACCACGACCATCGGGGGACGGCGCTACGCCGACCTCACCGATCCCATCCGCAAGGTCGGCGCGCTCCTGGAGGCGTCGGGCGCGCACCGCGGCCGCACCGGCCGCAACCACCTGCGCATGCTGTGCGACGCGGCCGGGATCCCCGTCAGCCGGGCCGACGACGTGCTGACCACGGTCGGGCTGACATCGGCCGCGGACCGCAAGTTCAAGGGGTACTCGCTGGGCATGCGCCAGCGCCTCGGCATCGCCGCAGCACTCCTGGGCGACCCCGACGTACTCATCCTGGACGAGCCCGCCAACGGTCTGGACCCGGAAGGCATCCGGTGGATGCGGGACCTGCTCAAGTCGCTCGCCGACGAGGGCCGCACGGTCCTCGTATCGAGCCACCTGCTGTCCGAGATGGAGCTCCTCGCCGACGACGTCGTGATCATCGCGGCGGGAAAGCTGGTCCAGCAGGGGACAGTGGCCGAGGTCATCGACTCGGCTGGCGGCGCCCAGATGCTGGTGCGCACGCCCCGCCCGGAGGCGCTCATCGCCGAACTCGGGGCCGCGATCACGGCCACGCGCGTGGAGGACGGAGCGCTGCGGATCGTGGGCGCGGACGGGCCCACGATCGGTGCGGCGGCGATGCGGGTGGGCGCAGAGATCCATGAGCTGACCGTCGAGCGTCGCGACCTCGAGAACGTGTTCCTCCAGCTGACGGCCGGAAAGGCAGACATCCGATGACCGCGACAATCCAGGCGCCCCCGGCCGCGCAGCGCCCGGTGATCGCCCACGTCGGCATCCCGGGGCTCCGGCTCGTCCGCAGCGAGATCCGGAAGATAACGACCACCAACGCGTGGTGGCTGTTCGGCATCGCATCGCTGGTATTCACCGGATTCGCGCTGTTCATCAACATGTCCGAGGCGGCCCAGCACCTCGCCCGTGCGCGAGACACCACGGCCGTGTTCCGGCCGGGCCGCGGCATGAGCCCGGCGGAGATCGCCGCCGCCAAGGCAGAGTTCGCGCAGCTGCACGACCTTCCTCTACAGGCGGTCAACGCGGCCGGCAACATCTTCACCAGCGGCCAGTTCTTCGGCCTGCTGCTGGTGATGCTGCTGGGCACCCTCGTCATCACCAACGAATTCCAGTACCAGACGGCGACAGCCACGTTCCTGACCACACCGCAGCGGACCCGTGTGGTGTTCGGCAAGCTCTTGGCCGTACTCGGACTCGGGTTCCTGTTCTGGCTCGTGACGAGAGCCGTGTCGTTCGCGGCCGGGCTGCTGTTCTTCCACAACATCGGCCTCACGAACTCCCTGGGCGAATGGCCGGTCCAGCGGGCGATCATCTTCAACCTGGTCGCTTACCTGCTGTGGGCGCTGCTCGGCTTCGGGCTCGGCACGCTGATAAACAGCCAGATCGGCGCCGTGGTCACCGCGATGATCATTTATCTCGGGGGATTCGTGGGCGGGATGGGCGTGTTCAACCTCATCCGGAGCTTCCTCATCCACGGCGACTGGGTGCTGACGTCCGCGGTCGTCATGCCGTCCATCGCGTCGCAGGTCATGGTCTCGCCGGAGAAGATGTATGCGGAGGCCGCGCCGTGGTGGGTCGGCGTGCTGGTGATGACTGGCTGGTCGCTCATCGCCGGCGCCATCGGCATCGCCCTCAACCGCCGCCGCGACATCACGTGACAATGTGCCCGCTGGCGGGCGCCGAAACAGGTGCGTCGTGCTCGTTGAACCCTCTGGCCTGGGGCCCCATTCAACGATCATGAACGCGCTAACATCGTCGGCATGGCAACGCGGCTTGTGCAAATCAACATGAAGGCTCATGACGACTCCGCGCTGGGCGGCTTCTGGGCGGAGGTGCTCGGCTGGGAAGTCTCCAGCGAGGAACCCGGCGTGACCAACCTTGAACCCAGGGGCTTCGTCTATCCCGACCCCGTCGCCGTCTGCGTCGACCTCGTCGTCTCCCGGGAACCCAAGACGGTGAAGAACCGCGTGCATGTCGACCTCGCCACGACCTCGGCGGCCCACCAGGAGGAACTGGTCGCGCGCCTGAAGGATCTCGGCGCGACACTCGCCGACGTAGGCCAGGGCGACGTCCCCTGGACGGTCATGGCCGACCCGGAGGGCAACGAGTTCTGCGTACTGGACTCGCTTTACGCAGAGACCGGACCGATCGCCTCGGTCGTCGTCGACTGCGCGGATCCCCGAGCCATGGCCCGCTTCTGGGGCCAGGCCACGGACTGGACCGTGCACAAGGCGACCGATCACAGCGCGGTGCTGCGCTCCGCCAAGGGCGTCGGCCCGTATCTGCAGTTCCTCCGCACACCCGACGTAAAGACCGTGTGGAACCGCGTCCATCTCGACATCCGCCCATACCCAGGTGACGACCGCGAGGCCGAGGCGGCCAGACTGCGGGCTCTCGGCGCCACCGCCGTCGACCTCGGCGAGAGCGATGTCTCGTGGACGGTGCTCGCCGACCCGGAAGGCAACGAGTTCTGCCTGCTCGCCCCAGCCTGATCCAAGCCCTCGTCATCCGCTCACCACGGCCACGAGCCCGGACCCGCGACGCGCCGACGCCTGGGCGAATGTGTTTGTACGATTCGCGGGTGGCCGTGGACAGCATCCTTCTCCGCTTCTCCTACTTCGAGCACGACTGGATGGAGGAAGACATCGACGGACCGGAGGCGGCCGAGGTGGTCCTGCTGCGAGTGGTGTCCGAAGGCGACTGGTTCGAGGTCGATGACGCCGAGCCGGACGAGTTCGACACTCTCGACGCTCTCGCCGCGCGGGCTGAGCAGGTCGTCGCCGGAGAGTGGAAGATGCCCGCGGCGGCTGTCCGGCTGCCCATGGACAGGCTCCGTACGATCATCGCCGAGGGTGGCTGGTCCTTCGCGGCCGGCGAGTTCTCGGAGTTCGTGGGCAACAACCAGGACACCGAAATGCTCGTCAGACTTGTCCGCGACCGGTAACGCCGCTCCATAAGGGACACAGAGGGCGGCCGGTAGCCGCCCCCTGTGCTGCGCTCGATAGATCTGGACCCTGCTGGGGTCGGTGTCGCCCGGTACGCCTCAGCGCGGGACCAGCGTGATGTGGTCACATCCGAAGAAGCTCGTGCCCGCGCCCGGTCCGGACCGACCCCGGACGCAGATCTCGACCGTGCCGGGCTGGATGCCGAGCTGGTCCGCTCGGACGTGCAGCACGCCGTCCTTGTCTCCGTCCCTGGTCTGCTCGTCGAGTTCGAGGGAGTCCTCGAGATGCACTTTGCCGTGCGTCTCCGGTGCTCCCGTGCTGGTGGCGATCAGCGGGCCGCGTACGCCGACGCGCACGGTCGCCGCCTGGATCGTCGCGGCGTCGAACGCCAACGGGTTGCCGTACTCGCCTGCGGCTGTGGTGAGCACCGCCATCGGCACCGCGCCGGGGTTGACGTTCACCGGGTTCGTGAGGCTGCCCGGCATCACGTTGACGGTCACGGGTACGGCACAGTCGATGGAGAACGTCGCGGACGCGGAGTTGTTGGCCGGATGGAGATCGGCGACCTTGGCCTTCTCCGGTACGACAGACGTCGTCACCGTCACCGTCTGGGCGCCCGCGGTCGTGCATACCACGTTGTAGTCGCCGGTCACCGTGGTCGGGCTGCCCACGGCGAGCCCGTCGGCGTCGAACGTCCGGTTGGCAGGGGTGACCGTCACACCCGGCGACCCGGACGCGGTCTGAGTCACGTCCGCGTCCACGGGGCCGTCCGGGCCGAGGTTCGCGACGGCCGCTTTCACCTGGACCGCGACCGGTTTGCCGATGACGCCGAGGGGGTCGCCGGACACGGTGGTCGAGGTGATCGCCAGGTCGGCCTCGACGCAGTCGGGGTCGCTCGGGTGGGCGAGGCAGAACTCGCGTACCGCGGGACTCAGGTCCACGGTCACCAGATCGGTTCCCGCCCGCAGGTCGCGTACGAGCATCGAGGCCGCGTCGGCGTCGAACGGGAGCGTGAGGATACCCGGCCCGTCGCGAAGCTCCAGTTCCTCGCCGCCCGCCGGCGCCTGTACGAGGTACCAGCGTGGGTCCCACGCCTGGAGCGTGCCTGCGGCCGCCCCGTCCTCGTCCGTGAGCGACAGTTGCAGCAGCGGCGGGTCACCGATGCGGGAGCGGGACCTGTGCCCGACGACCGAGGCGTCGATGAGGGTGGCGGACGTCGCGCCGAAGTTCAACTCGACCAGGAACGACTTCGACGGGTCGTCGTAGTCGTACTGCGGATGCGGTGCCGTCGCCGGGTCCACCGGATCGCCGGGCGCGGCGGCGGTGGACGCCACCGTGACAGCGACGAGGGCGGCGGCTGATGCGGCGATCACCGCGAGTGCGCGTCTGTTCAGTCTCATCGCGGCCTCCTCAGCACATTCCGGCGATGCAGTTGGCGAACGTCCAGTCCATCCGCCTGATGTCGGCAGCCTGCGGAGGTCGCTGATCCACGTTCATGAGGTCGTTCTGGGTGGGGTCGGACAGGGACCACGTATCTCCGTCGGCGTCGGTGAAGCTGCGGCAGTTCACGGGGCTCGGCGCCTCGTTCTGGCATTCGGCGGCGGTGTCGTACAGGTTGGGGTGCGGGCGGTTCTCGAAGTAGCCTCCGTCGCAGACGTTGCCGGCCTCCCTGCAGTACTCGTCGGCCAGGTTGAAAGCCGCATGGCCGGTCTCGTGCAGCACCGTGCTGAGAGAGGTGGGCGCGGAGGAGAACAGGCCGTTGCCGGCGCAGTCGCGGAACGCGTTGGTGTGCAGGATGGCACCGGCGTTGGCCCACGCGGCGTAGTCGGTTGCCCAGTTCGCGGGCGGCGTGAGTACGCAGATGGCGCCGGGAGCGGTGCCGGCGTCTGCGTCGCCGCGCTGGTCGGCGAGCCAGAAGTTGATGTGCTGCTGCTGGTCCAGGAAGTAGTACTGGCCGTAGTAGGCACCCTTGATGACGTCTGCCACGTCGGCGAGGAACGCCGGATCGTTGGAGCCGGCGTAGTTGTCCGTGTCGGCGATGAAGACGATGTCGATGCTGTGGGCTCGGTCGCCGGTGAAGACGACGGGTATCGCCGCGTCCTGGGCGGGCGGTCCGGTCCGGGTCCGACGCCAACCGGTGAAGCGGGTGTCTGTGCCCTCCCGTGCGACGCACCCGTACTCGAGGTCGCCGGCGGGGACGTCGTGCACGATGATGTCGCCCATCGTCTTGTGGTCGAGGACGAGGTCGGGCGCGTCGGGCGTCGGCCCGGGCTGGTTCTGGACCCAGATCTCCAGTTTGTCGGCGATCTTCCTGCGGTCGACCTGGGCCGGGTTGCGAGCGGCGTCGGGTTCCATGTCGCCGACCTGGATCGCCGCGTCGAACGCCTCGACCTTGATCGTCACGTCATCGCCGGGTTGGGGCCACAGTGGTGTGTGGGTGCAGCGCACGGCCAGCCCGGGAGCATCGGGCACATCGACTTCGACGCGGAAGCTGAGCTCGGCGTCCCCATCGCCTTCGTCGTTGCCGGTGACCGTTTTCGTCTGCCCGCAGGGGGTGGTGACCTCTCCGGTCACCGAACACGGGACGAGTGCGACCGTGAGGTCGAGATCCGTGCCGTCCTCGGCTGAGATGTCGCAGAGGTCGTCGCCGAAGTTGAGGCCGCCGTCCGATTCCGCCAGCACGATCTGCACTGTCGCCGTCGGCTGGTCGTCCACGGGGACGTCCTTCTCGGCCTTCCAATCGGTAGGCGATGTCTCGTCCTGGTCCGTGATCTCGCCGAAGTCGAAACTCTGCCCATTGATGACGACGCGCGCGTAGAAGTCCGAGCCGTCCGTACTGTCGGTGCAGCCCTGCTGTTTGACCTTCTCGATGACGACACGCAACTTCACCGTGTGCCCCGCCCATGCCGTCGGCGCGGAGACCGACTGCGTTGCCATGATCAGGCCGAGTGACGCGAGGAACGCGATTATTCTTCGCCGCCTCACCGGTCCGCTACTGCCTCTTCGTTGAGACGGCTTCATGCCATTCCTCTCATGAGTGGAGCTGGCGGCCGGGTCCTCCGGCCACATCCGCGCAGGTAAAGCGACATTCTCCATGCGAAAGTGTCGATGGTGATCGGCGTTGGGCCGTCGCCGAATAGGGGACCGGCATCGGTGGCCGCGGGATAAATCCGGGGTTTTTCATGCGAATGCAAATAGGCGTAGGGCCCACTTCATTGCAACCCGGTGATGTGGCAGTTTTCGATCCTTCGACCGGGTGACCCGTTTCGGCCGGCCGCTCTCGGCTGTGCCGGGGATTGTTGTCGCCGATCATTCGGGCTATGGCGGGGCGGCGCGACGCTGCTGAATCGCGCCGCCCGGGCAATGCTCACGCACGCCCGATGGCGGCCACCTGGGCCCGGCGCCACCACGTGCCGGGCGGTCGGCAGGCGACGTGGCTTGCCGGTGGATTCGTCCCTATGGCCGACCCGTTACCCTTGCCGCGTGTTGCACTCCCTCTCCTCCCCGTCGGTGGCCGACCTGCCCCTGCAGGCCTCTGTGAAGGAGATGTCGCCCGGCACGGTGCCCCTGCTGGGGCTGGCGCTCGTCGCGATCGGCAGCTGGCTGCTGTGGCGCGCCGCCCAGCCGTCCCGTCCCTCTCGCACCGAGGAGCGCCGCGGCGGCATCGTGTTCGTCGTCCTCGGTGCCGTGGTCGGCGTGGCCGGGCTGATCGGGCTCTACCTGGATTAGTCCCGGACCGGCGCACCGGCCAGGGCGCCAGCCAGCGCGGTGGACACGATGCCGACCATCGAGAGACCACCAGACAGCGATCCAATATGGATGGCTGTGCGCGCAGTCACGAGCGAAAGGGATCCCGAGCCGTCCGTTTGATGTGCTGTGCCGGATGCCCGTGGCGGGACGCCGATTCGCTGGATTACCCGTACTGTCCCTCCGTGGACGACGAGTGGAGCGTCAGCGAGGCCGGCCGCGGCAGTTCGATGTCGCACGTGCTGGTGTTCGACGAATGCGTCGCCTCGGACCGGGCAGACCTGGTGGGAGAAGCGGTCGAGTTCCTCACGACGCTGCCCGGCGTCACCGAGGTCGAGCACGTCGAACGGGAGGTCATCGAGTTCATCGCCCCCGGCGTGCCGACCTCCCGGTTGTCCGAGGCGCTGCGAGGCTGGTGGAACGCGGCCATGCAGGAGCGGCGTCCGTGGATGGTTGCCACCGACCGGGCGGCCCAGACGGTGTACGAACTCGTCGCCGCGTACGGCTATCAGCGGCACGGACTGCAACTGACCCGGGCGCTGGGCGCCGAGCTCACCCACGTCATCACCATGGACCACCACTTCGGCCGCAGCCCGCACGACCACACGATCACGCTCACTGCCAACGTCATGCTGTGCCTACCGGACCCCCAACACTTCACCGTCGTGTTCCACACCGGCGGACTCGACGACGAGGCCGCGCTGACCAGCGCCGTCACCGATCGTGTCATCCCCGCATTGGACATCCTGCCGACCGTGGACGCGATGCTGGACCGATGGCAGGTCAAGCAGTCGATCGAGGAGAGCGGCCGCCAACCGTACTGGATCACCGAGGGGCGGCTGCACGCCCGCGTGCTGGTCTCACGCGGCCGGCTCGCCGAGGCCCGGCAGGTGTACCAGGAGGACTTCGAAGGCAGCCAGCCGATGCAGCGGCCGCACCTGCTGCGGCTCGTCGAACGGCTCGGGGTGCCGCCGCTGACCACGGGGAGCAGCCCGCACCTGACGGTCGCCGAGGAGGCGACGCTGGCCGCGTGGCAGGCGCACACGACTGCGGCGAACAGCCTGCTGCGTGAGGTGACCGGCGCTCGCCTGGACGGATCCCGGCGATCGCTCGACGAACTCTGGGCGTGGCTGAGACAGCCTCCGGACCGACTGCAAGCGACATTCGCCGATACCACCCCAGCACTCGGTCCGTCGTTTTACGGGTATCGGACCTGTGACGACATCCGATCCGGCAGGGTGGCCTTCGAACCGTGGCGCCGGGCGACGGCGGAGCTGGTCACGGCGTACCTCGGCCAGGTCGTCATCCGGCGGGCGCGGGGCACGGTGTGGGGTGTCGCCGGGGACGGGGAGCTGGCGATGGTCCGCCACGGCGGCACGGGCGTCCTGTCGCGCGTGTTCACGATCGCCGACGGGGCGATCGGGGTCCCGGTCGACCGATTCGATCCGCGTCGGCTGCGGCAGCTGGCCGACGACATGGTCCGGTGGGTGAACGACGGGCGGTACCCGCCGTGGGTCGTCCGGCTCGGCACGCCCGGTCCCTAGGAACCGGGCGGGCTGCGGGTGGTGGGCGGGTCAATCCTTGGCGAGGTGCCGTTCGACGCTGGCCACCTTCGCGTCGAGCGCCCCGCTGACGCCGTCGCGCCAGTCCAGCTTCAGCACGACGCCCACCCGCGGCGACTTCGCCTTGACGGCCTCGGTGGCGGCCTTGACCACGGCCATCACCTCGTCCCAGGTCTCGCCCTCGACGCTGGTGAACATCGCGTCGGTGCGGTGGGGCAGGCCTGAGGCGCGCACCACCCGAACGGCCTCGGCGACCAGCGCGCCGACGTCCTCCCCGGTGCCGACCGGTGAAACGGAGAACGCGACCAGAACCGACATGATCGTGACGCTACCAGGATCAGGTCGGGCCGCTGTGCGGGCGGCGAATGAGCACGCCGCGGCCTGTTCGGGCAAGCACAACTCCGAGATCGATAGCTCGTTCCGTGCAGTGTCACGCCAGGGATCTTTCCGCCGAATGACATGTCAAGCCAGTGACTTCTCGATCGGCCGTCGCCGCAGTGGTTGGGGGTGGCGGCATGGTCGGCGATGGTCATGTCGGCCGGCGCAGCAGCCGCCGGCGGCTGCTCCGAGGTCGCCGGAGCCAAAATTAAGAAAATTAAGATCGCAGCGTTGACGACTTGAAAAAATGAAGGTACAAATTAATTACGAGCGCGAGCGAGATGCAGAGCAAGGAGCCGAGGGTGGACTGGCAGGATCTGACGGACCTGACGAGGGGACAGTCGTTCGTGGTCGAGCGGGTCCGCCTCGCCGGCAGCGGAATCGTGGTCGAGGGTCAGTTCGAGCCGCCGCAGCTGGCCCAACTCAGCGTCGACGACCAGGTGTTCGTGACCGCGTTCGTGCGGTCGCACGGTTCGATCAAGGAGATGGAGCGGATCTTCGGGGTGAGCTACCCGACGATCAAGTCCCGGCTGAACCGGATCGCCGAGCAGCTCGACTTCGTCGACGCCGACCCGGCGCCGCCCAGCGCCGATGTCCTCGACCGCCTGCGGCGCGGGGAGATCGGCGTCGAGGAGGCTCTGGCAGAGCTGGAGCGGTCCCGGTGATCCCGCAGCTGGTGACGGTCGGCTGGCGCCGTGGCGACGGCCGCTGGCGGCGGATCTACGTCCCGGTCCTGCCGGTGCTGCTGGTCCTGTCGCCGCTGCTGCTGCTGGCCGTGCTGGGTGGGCTGATCGCGTGCTTCATCTTCGGGGTGAGCGCGCTGGGCGCGCTGCGCGGCGCGGGGCGGTTGGTGTGGGCGCTGCCCGGCACCCGGTTCGAGATCGAAGACGGCAGCATGGGCGTGCTGGTGAACGTCAGATGAGTCAGATGGAGGAGCAGCGATGAACGAGCAGCGACGACAGGTTTTGCAGATGCTTTCGGATTCCAAGATCACCGCGGACGAGGCCGAGCGGCTGATCGACGCCCTCGACCGAGACCGGTTTCCGTCTTCGAGGGCAGCCGGGCCCGGCACGAAACCCCGGCCCAAGTACCTACGCGTGGTGGTGATCGCGGACGAGGGCTCCGGCAGCCACTGGGCGGGCGAGGCTTCCGGCGGCGACGGGTCGGCCCGCATCAACATCCGGGTCCCGCTCCAGCTGCTGCGGGCGGGGGTGCGGCTGACGAGCCTCGTCCCGCCGCAGGCGCTCACGCGGGCCAACGCGGAGTTGCACCGTTCGGGGGTGGACATCGACCTGACCCAGCTCAAACCGCAGCAGCTCGAGGAACTGATCGAGCACCTGGACGAGCTCACCGTCGACATCGACTCGGCCGAGGCCAAGGTGCAGGTCTTCTGCGAGTAGCGGCACGGACCGCTGCTGCATCCCCGCTCGGACCGCGGGTAGGACGGCCACGCCGCGGCTGATCGCCGCGCGGGTACAAGCACCACCACGCTCGCCTCGCCCTCGACGTCGACAAGCGCCCTGACGGGTGTCTTCCCGGCCGGCGGACGCCGTCGGTCCGTTCCCTAAGCGTCGGTCTCGCCTCCGAGTTCGGCCAGGATGGCTGCAGCATCCTGGTTGCCGGCGGCCGCCAAGCGCCGAAGCTCGTCGAAATCCTCCTGCTCTGTCGCCGACTCGACCAGCTGGTCGAGGGCGTCGGTGCTGCCCTCGTCGGCCAGGCGATGCAGGAGGGCAAGGTCACCGGTCTCCGCGGCCTGCTCGATCAGCAGCGCGACATCGTCCGGATCCAATGGTCTGTTCATGGCGCCGACCTTTCTGCGCTGGTCGCGGCGAGGCACCTCATCCTCGTTACCCTGCTCACCAACTTACCACGTCTGCCCAACTACCTTGACAGTCACAGTAGTGCGACCTACGGTGTAATGCAGGAGGTGAGGTATGAGCACGAGCAAGGTCACGTCCGACCTGCTGCGAGGCAACACCGACACGATGATCTTGCGGCTGCTGACGGAGGCAGACCGCTACGGCTACGAGATCGTCAAGCTGATCGCCGAGCGTTCGCAGGGCGAGTACGAACTGAAGGAAGCCACGATGTACTCCAGCGTCCGGCGCCTGGAAGCCGACGGTGACATCACGTGGTACTGGGGCGACGAATCCCAGGGCGGCCGCCGCAAATACTTCAAGATCACCGAAAAGGGCCGTGCGACATACACGCACAACAAGACCACGTGGGAGTACGCCAAACGCGTGCTCGACACGCTGCTGTGAAAGGCGAACAACCATGACCGACAGGCTCAGCCAGTACCTCGACGGCGTCTTCGCACCCTACGAAGGCACCAGGAGTGTCAGCGAACTGAAGGCCGACCTGCTGGCCGACCTGCAGGAGCGGTTCCGTGAGCTGCGCGCCGAAGGCAAGGACGAGGCGACCGCGTTCGAGATGACCGTGGACAGCATCGGCGACATCGAGGAGACGGTGCAGGAGGTGACGAACCTGTCGCGGACGCTCGAGCGTCAGGTGGTGACCCGCTTCGACGCCAGTGCCCTGGAAGGCAGCGACTTCGCGGGCGTCTCGGCACGGGCGGGAAGGTTCGGGGCGAGCGCACTGCGCGGCTCGGACTTCTCGAATGCCGACCTGGCCGGCAGCAAGTTCAAAAGCAGCGACATGAAGGACACCAACTTCGACGGCGCCGACCTGACCGATGTGGTCATGACCACGGCCGAGTTGAAGGGTTCCACTTTCCGCAGGACGCGCCTGGTGCGCACCGACTTCAGCACGTCCGGCCTGTACGAGGTCCGGTTCGAAGACGCCGCGCTCACCGACGTCGCGTTCCGCGCAACGGACCTGAGGCGCACCATCTTCGAACGCTGCACCTTCACCGGCGTCGACTTCACCCACTCCGACCTACGCGGCCTCAACTTCGACGGCGAGAGCTTCACCAGCGTGAAGTTCGACCAGACGGCACTGGCGGAGATGTCGTTGCGCGGCGCGATCCTGCGCGACTGCTCCTTCCGCGGCGGCTGGAGCAAGAAGTACTACAAAGCCCTTCGCACCGTGAACTTCGACGGTGCGCGCATGGACAAGCTGACCTTCGCCGCGCTCAAGGGCTTCGGCTTCACCCCCGCCAATGTGATCGTCGAATAAGGAGAGACCACCCCCATGAGTACCCCACCCCCCGCCGTCCACGTCAGTGGACTACGCAAGTCCTACGGAAAGCTGGAAGTCCTCAAAGGTGTGGACTTCACCATCGCCTCAGGAAGCATCTTTGCGCTGCTCGGCTCCAACGGCGCCGGCAAGACCACGGTCGTGCGCATCCTGTCCACGCTGCTCAAACCGGATGCCGGTACGGCGAGCGTGGCCGGGTTCGACGTGGTGGCCCAGCCCGAGCGGGTCCGCGAGTCGATCAGCCTGACCGGCCAGTTCGCGGCGGTCGACGAGATCCTCACCGGCCGGGAGAACCTCGTCATGGTCGCCAAGCTGCGCCAGGTGAAGAACTCCGGCCAGGTCGCCGACGACCTGCTGCGACGCTTCGACCTCACCGACGCCGGAGGTCGCCGGGTGGCGACCTACTCCGGCGGCATGCGCCGCCGCCTCGACATCGCCATGAGCCTGATCGGCGACCCGCCGGTCATCTTCCTGGACGAGCCGACCACCGGCCTGGACCCGGAGGCCCGGCTGGAGGTGTGGAAGGAGATCCAGGCTCTGGCCGACAGCGGCGTCACGGTGCTGCTGACCACCCAGTATCTGGAGGAGGCCGAGAAGCTGGCCGACCGGATCGCGATCCTGCACCAGGGCACCATCATCGTCTCGGGCACGCTGACCGAACTGCGCAAGCTGTTGCCCGCCGCCAAGGCCGAACTCGTGGAACGCCAGCCCACCCTCGAGGAGATCTTCCTCGCCATCGTCGCAGACAAGGAGGCGCGGGTATGAGCGCGCACGTGTTCAGCAACACCGGGGTGATGCTCGGGCGCTCCATCCGGCACGTCACCCGCAGCATGGACACCATCATCACCGTCACGATCATGCCGATCGCGTTCATGCTGCTGTTCCGCTACGTGTTCGGCGGCGCCATCCAGGCCGGCACCGGTAACTACACCAACTACCTGATGCCCGGCATCCTGCTGATCGCCATCTCCAGCGGCATCTCCTACACCGGCTTCCGGCTGTTCAACGACATGCAGAGCGGCATCTTCGAACGGTTCCACTCCATGCCGATCGCCCGGTCGGCGGTCCTCTGGGGGCATGTGCTGACCTCGGTGGTGTCCAACGCCATCTCCGTGGTCGTCATCATCGCGGTCGGGCTGCTCATGGGCTTCCGCACCTCCACAGGAGTGCTGGAATGGCTCGCCGTGGCCGCGATCCTGGCGCTGTTCACCCTCGCCCTGACCTGGGTGGCGATGATCGCCGGACTGGCGGCGTCCTCCACGGACGGCGCGACCGCGTTCTCGTACCCGCTCATCTTCCTGCCCTTCCTCAGCTCGGCGTTCGTGCCCACCGCCACGATGCCGGGTCCGGTGCGGGCGTTCGCCGAGAACCAGCCGGTCACCTCGATCGTCAACGCGATCCGGGCGCTGTTCGACCAGCAGCCGGTCGGCACCGACATCTGGATCGCGCTCGGCTGGTGCGCGGGCATCCTCGTCGTCGCCTACGCGTTCGCGATGCGGGTCTACCGCCGCAAGATCGCCTGACCGACCCGTGCAGGCCGCCCGTCACCACGCGGGCGGCCTGCACTCCCGCTCGCCGCCCCGGTGAAGGGACCTGGACGCCGTCCGCATAGCCAGGGGAGTGCACCGGGCGTGCTGGTGGGCTGGTCCTACGGCGGCCTCCTGGCCCGGCACTGGGCCGACCGAAACCCCGACCGCGTCGTGGGTCAGATCTCGACCCAGCCGTGAGCCCGTGCATGTGCCAGCAGCCGCTCGCGGATCTGCGTGATCTGCGCGCCGGTGAGCGAGTCGACATGCTGCAGGAGCACCTCGGTCACCTCGGCGGTGTATTCCCGCGCAGTGAGTACATCGCACAAGCCGTCGTCGTCAGCGGCCGACGCAGTTCTCGTCTGGACCGGGGCTCCGCTGGACTGCGGTGCGTCGAGGGGCGAGTCCAGGATCCGGACGGTCGCGACCTTCAGGCCCCGCTCGCCCTCTTCCGTCGTGTACTCGACCCGCGTGCCGGGATGGATCCGGTGCTTCTGCGCCCCGAAGTCATTGGAGTGGAAGAACACGTCTTCCCCGCCGCTCGACGGCGCGATGAAACCGTACCCACGAGCCTCGTCGAACCGCAGTACCTTGCCCACAAAAACCACAACAACCACCTGTCGACCTGGGACGCGCCGACCCTACCACCGACTCCGGATGTCATGGGTCACCAGCGGGCAGGTGCCGCGGGTGCCGATTCGCCACCACTCCCATGACACCGGAACGACGGTGCGCGACAATTCTCGATCTCCTCTCCGTGGTCGGGGAAGCGGCTCGGGGCCAGATCCGCCAGGCAGCACCCGGCGCGGTCAGACCTCGAAGCGGCCGCGGTGCCAGCGCCAGTGGCGGCCGGCCTTCAGGTGGTCGACGATCGCGCGCTGGAGCAAGGTGCGGCGCGGCAGCTGGTCGAGCGGCGCGGTCAGGGTGCGGAACACGAACCGCAGCACCTCGACGTCGGCGTCGATCCCTTCCGGCTCCTCGTAGGGCTCCAGTTCGAACCTCCGCTGGAACCGGACGATGTTGGAGTCCCCGGGCAGGTACTCCAGCAGCTGCGGGTCGAGCAGCCACGAGCCGCAGGAGAACGCCGTGTAGCGCTCGTCGGGAAAGTGGCGCGGGAAGAACGCGCGGGCTTCGTCGAGCGACGACGCGACCGCCTCCGGGGTCAGCGGCCCCGACTCGGAGATGTGCAGGCCGATGGCGCTGTCGCCGCGCTGGTACTGCAGCCGGCCGAGCTCGTAGAGGCCGCCGCGGGCGTGCAGCGTCAGCCAGCTCTGCATGACCGGCCAGCCCTGGCGGTGCATCCGCCGGTCGACCGCGAGGTTGCGTCCCAGGTCCGCGAGGGTCGCCCACGACACGGCATCGGCGATGCCGTGGTCGCGGTGGTACGCCGTGACGACGTCGACCAGAGCCAGGTACGCGTACACGTACAGATGCCGCCAGGCAGGGCCCCGGTCGCGCGGCAGCTCCGGACCGGGCGGCAGCCAGCCGTGGCCCCCGAGATCGGCGCGGACCAGCGCGATCGAGCGGTCGAGCAGCCAGCGCAGCTCCGGCGTCCACAGTGGCGAGTCGAGGTCGGGCCAGCCGGCCATGATCTCGGCGGCGTCTTCCGGCCGCACCGCGAGCCGGTCGAGCATCGCGGGCGCGTCGGCCTTGGCGGGCAGGGGAGCCGATGGCCGGTCGCCGGCGAGCCCGTGCACGCGGTCGACGTCCTCAACGGATACCCCGAGCCGCGCGGCGGTGTCGTCCAGATCCACGCGCACGATCCTACCGACCGGCGAGGTCTTCCTGAACGAGGACGAGGTCGCTTGCTGCGCGCAGACCGTGAACGCCACACGTGCTCGGCGTGGCTTCTCGCTCCCGCCCGGTCGCCGAACCCGGCGCACCGCGCCCGGCGCGCCAGATGATCGAAACAGCGTTCGAGCACATGTGTCGGGTCCGCCGCCACAGCCTCGACGGCGACGGGTCGTTACATCGAGGATGGGCGATCACGGCACGCTGGCGACCTGCGGTTCGGTAAGCTGACAGCATGACCACCGTGACGGCGAACGACGTGCGTGTGCTCGCGCGGTCGCGAGACGTCGACCCCGTCCTGGCCGTGGTCGACGGTGTGGTCGTCGTGATCCCCGAGGCCCAGCTCAAGGAGGGGGACGTAGCTCTGTGCACTCAGCAGAAGCTGGTCCGCGAGCTGGGCGATGAGATCAGCGACATTGAAGCGCAGCTGTTCGCGGGTCGCCTGACCAATCTGTTCACCGAGTAGGCCCCCGGCACGACGTGCCACCGCGTGCCCATCCGGCGGCTCCGTCGGACGCGGTGGTGAACGCCGGTGTCCCACCCACGCGTGCCGAGCCGAACCGGGAGATCGGCGAGGTCGGGGTGCTGATCGCGTACCGATGTGGGTCATGCAGAGCAACGGTGGTCCTGCGGCGCCGCCGGTTCACCCGGCAGTGGATCGCTGTCGACCATTACTCATGCTGGTTCGCGTCGCGCTTGGTCTGGTCCGCCCGCACCCGTTCCGAGAGCGAAGACCACCGCGTCGTACGATGCCAGGGCCTGGCCGATGGCGCGGGCTCTGGTGAACGGTGTCGCGCCCATCTCGGCCGGTAATACGACGAGCATCCGGTCGTAGTGTGGTCGTTCGTCGGGCGGCCACTGCGCGCCGGCGGCGTCCATCATCGACTCGACGGCTCCTAGCAGGGTCGCTGCGCGCTCGAACTCGCCGCGGTCGACGGCGATCGCCGCCAAGCCATTGATGTTGTATGGCATCGCCCAGTCGTCGCCGCGTCGGTAGGTGATCTCCAGTGCCGCTCGTGCCAGCTCCTGCGCCGCATCGATGTTGCCGAGCTGACGCTCCACCATGCTGAGGTTGCTGCATTCCGCGCTGACGGCGGCCAGATTTCCGGCCTGTTCGGCCAGGGCGATCCGCTCATTCATGAGTGTGCGCGCCTCCACGAAGTCGCCGGCCATCTGCGCGGCGACTCCCATGACATGCAAGGCACTCGATCGGCCAGTGGGATCATCGGCACCGTCGCACACGGCGAGCGCCTCGCGACACAGCCGGCGAGCTTCGTCGACATCGGAGCGCAACGCGATCCTCGCAAGGCCGGTCAGGGCCAGGGCGGTGATGTTCGCGTCGCCTGCGTCCCGCCCGATCTCGAGTGCCTGGCGATGAAGTGATGCCGCCTTGTCGTCATCGCCGGTCCAGAAGACCAGCAGCCCGTGCTCGAAGTAGGCGCGGCCACGCCTGACGGCCGTGCCTCCCGGGGCCGCGAGTGCCTGCTCAAGGCACGCCGATCCTTCGTCGAGGAGCTTGTTCGCCATCCAGAACGGAGCCAGTGACGACCCCAGTCGAAGGGCCTCGTCCGTGCGTCCCTCGCGGAGGAACCAGCGTATGACAGCTCGCACATCGTCACAACGCCGGTCGAGGTCGGCAAGCGTCGCCCTGCCGTCGAGGCCCATCAGTTTCGGCACCGCGCCTTCGGCGTAATCGCGCAATGATTCCGCAGTCCGCGCGTCCATGAGGCGATGGTACAGACGCTGTGCGATCTCCCAGGACTCATGACCTGGTCCTTCAACGGCGCCCAGGCCGTGGCTCCGGGATGGGACGTGCTGATGCCACCACCGGGTTCCGGCGCTGTCACCGGACCACTCGGGGTAGGGCGAACAGCACCAGCAGGGCTCCGGCGGCCATGACGGCGAACACCGTCACCATCCCGAACGCCTCGGTCAGCGGCCCCACCACGACCGGTGCCGAGATCGCGCCGACACGGGACAGGGCCGAGACGATCGACGCCGTCCGGGCGACGGGTATCCCGTGCCGCACCGAGAGATGTTCACCCGCCCCGAAGAGCAGGGGGAAGACCGGTCCAGCGCCGATCCCTGCCGCGGTGACCGCGACCAGCGCCCATCCAGGCGCCGCTTCCCCCACGATGATGAAGCACCCGGCGAGCATCGCCAGGACCATCGTCAGGCCGCTGCCGACGGCTACCACCCGGGAACCGAGTAGCTGCTGGGCGGCATCCAGGACCAGCCGCGACACCACCAGCCCGGCGCCGAACAGGACCGGCGCCGAAGCAGCCAGCTGGGGTTCGGCGTCCAGCCCCCGGCTGAGCAGCAACCCGGTCCACTCCTGTCCTGGGCTTTCCACATAGCTGGCGGCGAGCGCGGCCACACCCAGCACCGGCAACACGTGTCGTAGCCGAACCGTCCGGCCGCGCTGTGCAGGCAGGCTCGGACGAGAACCCGAGCGCGTCGCAGCGGGCGTGCGCGCCTCGCCGGGTTTCGTTTCCGAACGTGGTCGCCACACCGCTGCGGCGGTCTGGACGACGAGTGCGATCCCGGCCACCAGACCGATGTGCCAGGCGACCGGGATTCGCATACCCACCGCGACGGCACCGAGCAGGCCCGCGCCGGCCAAGGACAGTGACCAGGTGGCGTGCATACGACCCATGAGCTTGGAGTTCGCGTCCTGCTGAACCCTGACGGTGGCGGCGTTCATCGTCACGTCGTGCATCCCGTCGAACAGGCCCTGCAGGAGCAGCCCACACCCGAGCAGGTACAGGTCCGGCGCCAAGGCCACGGCAACGGCGAACAACGCGTACCCCGTGCCGGCGACCAGCAAAGCGCTCGACTCCCGGACGACACGGGCCAGCGCAGGCGCGGCCAGTGATCCGAGCAGGCCGCCGGCCGCAGCGGCGAACAGCACGACGCCGAACTCGCTCCCGCTCGCCGCCACCCGGTCGGCGATCTCCGGGTAGCGCGTCAGCAGACTGCCGTAGAGGGCGCCGTTGACCACGAACGCGGACGCCGGCCGGAACCAGTCGGCGAACCGTATGCCGCGGGCAGCTGTCCTTGACGCGACGACCACGGATTCAACTTATCCTGACGGCCTCGTGCCAGATCAGATGCCGCTCGGCCTATATCTACCGCTGGCCATGCGTTCTGCGCTCTACCAGGGAAGTGCCTTCCTCGGGTCACAGCGCAGGTGGGGGCATTGTCGATTGCGCCCCCGGAGAGTGACTCACCTGCAGTCAGCGGTAACCGAACTGCGACGATGGCAGAACGCGTTGAGGTCAGGTCAGGACTGGATCCGACGTCGACGCCCGAGAAGTTCAACCAGCAGGAGGACCCCCCGCATGACCACAACCAGCAGCCCGCCGGCCACGGCCGACTCCGGGGCTCCACCGCCCGCCACCGAGAAGCTGGACAGCGCTGTCCTCAAGGTCGCGGGCGTCGTGGTGCTGGGCGCCATCATGTCCATCCTCGATATCACCGTCGTCAGCGTTGCCCTGCCGACGTTCCAACGCGAGTTCCTGTCGACGCCCGCGACGGTGGCGTGGACCATGACCGCGTACACCCTGGCTCTGGCAGCGGTGATCCCGGTCACCGGCTGGGCCGCGGACCGCTTCGGCACCAAGCGTCTGTACCTGACCTCGATCGTGCTGTTCGTAGCCGGTTCGGTGCTGTGCAGCTTCGCCTGGGACATCGGCCCGCTGATCGCGTTCCGGGCGCTGCAGGGCCTGGGCGGCGGCATGCTCATGCCGCTCGGTATGACGATCATGACCCGGGCCGCCGGCCCGGAGCGCATCGGCCGCGTCATGGCCGTGCTGGGCGTGCCGATGCTGCTCGGCCCGATCGGCGGCCCGATCCTGGGCGGCTGGCTGATCGAGGCCGCCAGTTGGCAGTGGGTCTTCCTGATCAACCTGCCGATCGGTCTGATCGCGCTGTTCGCCGCCTGGCGGGTGCTGGCCAAGGATGAGCCGAAGGTGTCGGAGTCGTTTGACTTCCTCGGCATGCTGCTGCTGTCGCCGGGTCTGGCCCTGTTCCTGTACGGCGTCTCCTCCATCCCCGGGGAGGGCCGGGTCGCCGCCACGAAGGTGCTGGTCCCCGGGCTCATCGGCCTGGCCCTGGTGGTCGCGTTCGTGCTGCACGCGCTGCGCAAACGACACGCGCTGATCGATCTGAGCCTGTTCGGCAACCGCAACCTCACCATCTCGGTCATCACGATGACCCTGTTCTCGGTGGCGTTCATGGGCTCGATGCTGCTGCTGCCCAGCTACTTCATCCAGGTGCGCGGCGAGGGCACGCTCGATGCGGGCCTGCTGCTGGCCCCCAACGGCCTGGGCGCGATGCTGACCATGCCCATCGGCGGCAAGCTGACCGACAAGATGGGTCCGGGCAAGCTGGTCCTGACCGGCATCGCCCTGATCACGGCCGCACTGGCGGTCTACACCCAGGTCGCCGCCGACAGCTCGTACCTCCTGCTGCTGGGCAGCCTGTTCGTGCTGGGCATGGGCATGGGCCTGACCATGATGCCGATCATGTCGGCGGCGATGAGCAGCCTCACCGACGGCCAGATCGCGCGCGGCTCGACGATGATGAACATCATCCAGCAGACCGCCGGTTCGATCGGCACGGCGGTGATGTCGGTGGTGCTCACGAACAAGGTGCTCGCCGACCAGGCGGCCGCGGCATACCTCGGGGTTGCGCAGGGCGTGGTTCCGGCCGACCAGGTGCCCGCCCCGGTGCTGGCTGCCGGCAAGGAGGGCCTGGCCGGAGCGTTCGGCAACACCTATCTGGTGGCGATGATCCTGGTCGCGCTGTGCATCGTGCCGGCACTGTTCCTGCCGCGCAAGAAGGTCGTCGACTCCAGCGGGCAGGCACCTGAGCTGGCGTTCGCGACGCACTGAACACCGCGAAGCACCGGACGGGCTGCCCCCACCAGGCGGGGATGCGGGCGGCCCTTCCGGTTCGAGGCCCGGCTCGGACACGAGCCGGGCCTCCGCCTTCTCCGGACCGAAGCGGAATCTGGCGGCTGGGCGGCACCGCTTGACAGCCACGGATGTGACCGCTAACAATCACGGATGTCGAAACCTCGACGAAACGCGTTGTTGACATGTGTGTTGCGATTCGCCGGGTTTCGGGCCCGTTCGTCCCGCGTCGCTGCACGGACGCGGTAGATCCGGCCTGTGCAACGGGTGGTTCGCCCCACGCGACGACGTTCTTCGTGTTCTGCCTGCCCGGGAGGCGATAGGACACGAGGGCTGCGCCCAGTTGCCGGCTTCCGTTGGACGGCGGCTGTGCCGCCGGAAGCCAGAGGATGGTACTTCCATGACCGTTGCACTCCCGTCCGGTACGTCACCCAGAAAGCGGATCCGGACTGCATTGGCCGTCGCCGCCGTCGTCACTGTCGCCGTCGGGACCGCTGTCGCGGTGGTGACGACCGCAAACGCGGCGACGATCGACACGTCGGCGTACTACCAGCTGGTCAACCGGCACAGTGGCAAAGCGCTGGAGATCAATGGCGGGTCGACGGCAGATGCCGCCGGACTCGTGCAGCGCACGTCGAACACGTCGGCCACCCACCAGCAGTTCCAGTTCGTCGATTCCGGCGGCGGTTACTACCGGCTCAGGGCTCGCCACAGCGGCAAGGTGGTGGACCTCTACGACTGGTCGACCGCCGACGGGGCGAGCATGGTCCAGTGGCCGGATCTCAACGCCACCAACCAGCAGTTCTCTGTACAGGACATCGACTCGACCCACTTGCAGCTGATCAACCGGCACAGCGGCAAAGCCCTCGTTCTCTGGGCATGGTCGACTGCCGACGGCGCGCGGATCTCGCAGTACACCGACACCAACGGGACCAATCAGCAGTTCCGCCTGGTTCGCATCGGCGGCACGACCCCGACGGCCTCTCCGACTGCCGGCACCCGCACGTTCACCAACCCGATCAAGCGCAACGGTCCCGACCCGTGGCTGCAGTACCACGACGGCTACTACTACCTGGCCACCACGACGTGGAACTCGACGATCACGATGCGCCGAGCCACCACGCTGGCGGGGCTGGCCAATGCCGCCGACCAGGTGATCTTCAATCTGGCCGGCCGTCCCAACGGCTGCTGCAACATGTGGGCGCCGGAGTTCCACCTCCTGGACGGACCCAACGGGCGGCGTTGGTACTTCTACTACGTGGCGGGCCAGAACGTCGCCGACTACAACCCGACGCAGCGCCTGCACGTGCTCGAATCCGCCGGAACCGACCCGATGGGCCCCTACACGTTCAAGGCCGATCTCGGCAGCACCTGGGAGCTGGACGCCAGCATCCTTCAGCACAACGGGCGGCTCTACCTGCTGGGCAGTGCGATGAACGGGACGCAGAGCCTGTCCATCACCCCGTTGTCCAACCCGTGGACGCCGAGCGGCGCGCGGCGGTTCATCAGCTCGCCGACCTATTCCTGGGAGCGGCAGACAGGCGCCGTCAATGAGGGCGCCGAGCCGCTCTACCGCAACGGCAAAACCATGATCGTTTTCTCGGCGAGCGCGTGCTGGGGCCCGGACTACAAGCTCGGCCTGCTCACCCTTACCGGGTCCGACCCGCTGAACGCCGGCCACTGGACCAAGAAGTCCACGCCGGTGTTCCAGCGCAGCGACGCCAACGGGGTCTTCGCCCCCGGCCACAACGGCTTCTTCAAGTCCCCGGACGGCACCGAGGACTGGATCGTCTACCACGCCAACAGCTCCGCCTCGGGCGGCTGCGACATGAACCGCTCCACCCGGGCGCAGAAGTTCACCTGGAACGCCGACGACACCCCCAACTTCGGAACCCCCGTCAGCACGGGTGTCGCCGTGACCGCACCCTCCGGCGAGCGCTGACCGACCGCATCTCCCACCCTGAAGGACCCTCTCATGCAGAGCAGACCCTCACGCCGCGCACGCGCGGCCGCCCTCCTGGCCGCGGTCGTCGCGGTTGCGGGCGGCGCTGCGGTCGCGGTCGCCACCACCGCCGACGCCGCAGTCATCGACACCAGCGCTCACTACCAACTCGTCAACCGGCACAGCGGCAAGGCGCTCGAGATCGGCAACTCGTCCACGGCCGACGGCGCCGCACTGGTGCAGCGGACACCGAACACCGCCGCGACCAACCAGCAGTTCCAGTTCGTCGACTCCGGCGGCGGTTTCTACCGCCTGCGGGTCCGGCACAGCGGCAAGGTGCTCGACGTGTACGAGCGCTCGACGGCCAACGGCGCCGACATCGTGCAGTGGGCCGACCTCAACGGAACCAACCAGCAGTTCTCGGTACAGGACATCGACTCGACCTACCTGCAGCTGATCAACCGCAACAGCGGCAAGGCGGTCGATCTGTGGGGATGGTCGACCGCAGACGGCGGCAGGTACGCGCAATACGACGACACCAACGGCACCAACCAGCAGTTCAGGCTGGTCCGCGTCGGCGGCGGCACCACCCCGACCGCCGCACCGACGAGCACGCCCGGCACGCAACCGGGACAGTACCCCGCTCCCGGCCGGGTGGCCGGGGACGTGGGCACGCACGACCCGACGGTCGTGAAGAAGCCCGACGGCACCTACCTCCTGGCCGCGACCGGGATCAACCTGTCGCTGAAGACGTCCACCGACCGGGTCACCTGGCGTAACGCAGGAGCGGTGTGGCCCAACGGCGCGTCGTGGACGACGACGTACACCAACGGCGACCGCAACCTGTGGGCACCGGACATCTCCTACCGCAATGGGCAGTACTGGCTCTATTACTCGGCATCGTCGTTCGGCTCCCAGCGATCGGCCATCTTCCTGGCCACCTCACCCACCGGGGCGTCAGGTTCCTGGACCCACCGCGGTCTCGTGATCGAGTCGTCGACCGCGGTCAACTACAACGCCATCGACCCCAATCTCATCGTCGACGAATCCGGCAACTGGTGGCTGACATTCGGATCGTTCTGGTCCGGCCTCAAACTCATCCGCCTCGACAACGGCACCGGACTGCGATCGACGTCGGACACCCAGGTCCGCAACCTCGTTACGCGCCCGAACGCCGGCGGCGCCGTCGAAGCGCCCTACATCGTCAAGCACGGCAGCTACTACTACATGTGGATGTCGTTCGACCTGTGCTGCAAGGGCGCGGCCAGCACCTACCGGATCATGGTCGGCCGGTCCGCCACCGTCACCGGCCCGTACGTCGACCGCAACGGCACCACCCTCACCAGCGGCGGCGGCACCCAGGTCCTGGCCGGCCACGGCTCGGTCCACGGCCCCGGACACCAGGCCGTCCTTCAGGACACCGACGGTGAACACCTCATCTACCACTACTACGCCGACAACGGAGCGTCGTTGCTAGGCATCAACCGGATCGGCTACGACGCCGCCGGGTGGCCCTACGTCTACTGACGACGAGGGCCCGCTGCCCGGTGCCGCCTGCAGGACCACCTGCGGCGGCACCGGCCGGGCGTGCCGCAGACTCCGAGTGAGCACCAGCGTCGTGGCCAGCGCCAGGAACGCCAGCAACGCCACCGCCCGGTGCGTCGGCAGCACGTCGGCGACCGCTCCGGCGAGTGCCGCGAATACCGCCTGCCCGGTCATCATCCCGTTCTGCTGCAGGCCGAGCGCCTGGCCACGTGCCTCCGGCGGGCAACGGTCGATCAGCCACTCCTGCAACGGCAGCGAGGCCGCGAACCCGAATGAGGCGACCAGCGCGAGCAGCATCGCCGGTGCAAGGTCCGGGTGCAGCAGGAAGACGAGGTAGGGGAGGGGGAGCAGGAGCCGCAGCGGCAGGACGCACCGGCGGCGGGCGGCCGGCGACAGGAACCGCCCCACCACCACGTCACCGGCGAGCATGCCGAGCGCACCGGCGGCGAACAGGAAACCGGCCCGGTCTCCCGCGTACGGCAGGAACAGCGCCTCGCAGCCGACGACCAGGCCGCTGGGCAGCCACAGGTTGAGGTAGAGCGCTCGGCGTCCGCGGTCGGCCCACAGCTCCCGGTTGACCCGCATGGTCCGTGCCGTCGAGGCCCGCTCGCCGGTCCGGGCCGGCCGCTCCCGGATGCCGAACCACGTCGTCGCCACCGCCAGCGCCCGCAGCGCGGTCGCGATCAGGAACACCTGATACGGGGTGAGCCAGACCAGCAGCAGCCCGCCCGCCCCGAACCCGGCGATCTGCATCACGCCGACGCTGGCGTTCATCGTCGATCGGGCCAGCACGTACCCGCCGGGCGGCAGGATGTCGTTGAGCAGCGACCAGCGGGCGCCACCGACGATCGACCCGACGTACGCGACGAGCATGATGACGGCGAACCGGAGTCCGATCGGCAGTCCCGGGACGGCCTGGGTCGCCGTACCGGCGAGCGCGACCAGCGCGGCGAGGGTCAATGCTCGGCGCGGCGGCAGGCTGTCCGCGGCGGAGAGCAGGGTCAGGCTGCCCAGCACGCCGGCCAGCGGCGCCCCGAACATGCTCAGCGCGGTCAGCGCCGCCGAACCGGTCACGGCGTACGTCAGCGAGCCGAGGGCCAGCGCGGAACTGGTGTGCGCGGCGATCCCGGCGCAGTTGGCCAGGAAGAGGTTGCGAAACTCGTTGACGGCGAACAGTTCCGAGTATGTTCTCACGTCCATGATCCTCGGGTTCCGCGATGCGGGGCCGTTAAAGTTACGGCTGGAGGCGAAACATGGCGGTCTGGCAGGTGCCGGTGGATCTGCTCGCACGCAGTCGGTTCACCATTTCGCCGATGACCGACACGGTGTCCGCGCTGCTGTCGCTGGACAGGCCGCGCCGACCGTGGCAGCACGCCTGGCGGCGGCCACACGTTGCCGCATACGAGGAGATGCTGGCTCGACGGCCGGTGGTGCGGGCATTGGTGGCCGCTGCGTTCGGGCGCCGGTACATGGCCGACTTCCTCACCCTGGCACCCGCGTCGGCCACCCCGACGTTCGCCGAGGAGCTTGCGGCCGTCATCGCACGCCCCGACGAGCAGATCCGCGCCGACCTGCGGGCGACCCGGCCGGGGCCACTCGATGACGTGTTGTCCGTCGACGGGCTGACGCAGGAGGCGGTGTTCCTGCTCGACTGGGTCTGGACGCACACCGTCCGTCCGGAGTGGCCGGCGCGGGAACAGCGGTTGCGGGCCGACGTCGTGGCACGTACCTCCCGGCTCAGTGCCGAGGGCTGGGCAGGCGTCTTCCCCGACCTGGCAGGCACCATGCAGTGGCTGGGGGACGGCCGGCTCCAGGTCAACGACCTCCCCGACCCGCCGCTGCCGCTCGACCGGGCCGAGCAGCTGATTTTCGTCCCGGCGCACTGCGGCCACGGCTGGGTGGTGTGGGACCAGCCCACGCGCTTCGGCATGGTCTACCCGGCCCGCGGCATTCTGGCCGATGCCGCCCCGCCTGCGCCGGATGGGCTGGACCGGCTGATCGGCCTGAACCGAGCGGCCATCCTCCGCCGGTTGGGCACACCGGTGAGCACATCGCACCTGGCCGCGCTCACCGGCCTGTCCCTGGGGTCTGTCGGCGACCACCTCCGGGTGCTGCTCGATGCCGGGGCGGTGACCAAGCAGCGTTCCGGACGCGAGGTGCTCTACTGGCGCACCCCGTTCGGCACCCTCCTGGTCGACCGCACGACCGAATCACCGGCCTCGGCGGCGCCGGGTCGGGCCGTCGGCTTTCCAGACTGACCCCGACCGAGCCAATGCCGCGTCGCGACGGCGCCCAGTTCTTCGGCGGACGGCATCACGCATGAGCGGGCTGATTTCGACGGCGAACCAGCAGGAGATCGTGACTTGCGGCGGTCCGGGCATGTCTCGCACCACAACGAGGGGCCATGCTCAGGCGCTCAGCATCGGCTTTCCTACTTCGGTCAGTTTTGTCATCGATGCTGGTCGAGGTGTTGGCGCAGCTGGAGCGCGAAGCCCTCGGCGGTGTGCAGCCGATGGGTGAGGGCGGCGACCTGCTGCTGTGCCGCCTCGTGGAAGTCCGCCAGCCGGTCGAGCAGGCCGGAGCGATCCTCGCCTGGTGGCGCGGCGGCGAGTGCGTCGAGGAGGGTGAGGAGGTCTCGCATCTCCTCCAGGGTGAAGCCGAGCGGTTTCATCCGTTTGATGACGGCGAGACGGTCGAGGTCGGCCTGGGTGTAGAGCCGGAAGCCGCCTTCGCTGCGAGCCGACGGCACGACGAGCCCGGCCTCGTCGTAGTGGCGGATGGTGCGGATACTGAGCCCGGTGCGTTCGGCGGCTTCGCCGATCTGCATGTGCCGGCCGGCTGCGGTCGGGTCGGCGCTCGGCGTGGTCATCAGTGGCCGACCTTGAGCTGCCCGGCGAGGGTGTCGTGCATTCGGGCGCTGGGCTTGTTCAGGCCGATGATCTCGACGGTCTTGCCGCGGGAGGCGTACTTCGTGGTGATCGCGTCCAGCGCGGCGACCGACGACGCGTCCCAGATGTGGGCTTGGGACAGGTCGATGATGACGGTGTCGGGATCGCCGGCGTAGTCGAACCGGGTGACCAGGTCGTTGCTGGAGGCGAAGAACAGCTCGCCGTGCACGGAGTAGATGCGGGTACGGCCGTCCGGATCCAGGACGCTGGTGACGTCTACGAGGCGGGCGACCCGGCGGGCGAAGACGACCATCGCGGCGAGTACGCCCAGGACGACGCCGATGGCCAGGTTGTGGGTGATCAGTGTGGCGGCGACGGTGGTGGCCATGACGATGGTCTCGCCCCACGGCATGCGTTTGAGGGTGCTCGGCGCGATGCTGTGCCAGTCGAACGTCGACACCGAGACGATGATCATGACGGCGACGAGGGCGGCCATCGGGATGACGGCCACGACGTCGCCGAGCGCGACCACGAGGATGAGCAGGAAGGCGCCGGCGAGGAACGTCGACAGTCTGGTCCGGGCGCCGGAAGCCTTCACGTTGATCATTGTCTGGCCGATCATCGCGCAGCCGCCCATGCCGCCGAAGAAGCCTGTCACGATGTTCGCCACGCCCTGGCCCCACGATTCGCGGGTCTTGTCGGAGCGGGTGTCGGTGATGTCGTCGACCAGCTTCGCGGTCATCAGCGACTCCATCAGCCCGACGAGCGCGATGCCCACCGCGAACGGCGCGATGACCTGCAACGTGTCGAAGGTGAACGGCACGTCGGGCAGCCCGAGGACGGGCAGGCTGTCGGGCAGCTCGCCCTCGTCGCCGACCGTCGGCACGGCCACGTGAGCCAGCACCGTGAACGCGGTCAGCGCGACGATCGCCACCAGCGGCGCCGGAATCGCGGTGGTCAGCCGGGGGAGAACGAACATGACGGCGAGGGCGACCGCGACGAGCGGGTAGACCAGCCAGGGCACGCCGAGCAGATGCGGGATCTGTGCCATGAAGATCAGGATGGCGAGGGCGTTGACGAACCCGACCATGACGCTGCGGGGAATGAAGCGCATCAGCTTCGCGACGCCCACCGCGGCCAGTACGATCTGGATCGCTCCGCCGAGGATGACCGCGGCGATCAGATAGTTCAGCCCGTGCTCGCGGGCCAGCGGGCCTACGACGAGAGCGATGGCGCCGGTCGCGGCGGAGATCATCGCGGGCCGACCGCCGCAGACCGCGATCGTGACAGCCATCGTGAACGACGCGAACAACCCCACCCGAGGATCGACCCCGGCCAGGATGGAGAACGAGATGGCCTCCGGGATCAGCGCCAACGCCACGACCAGTCCGGCGAGCACCTCGGTCCGCAGTACCCGGGGCGACAGCCACGCCGGGCGGGGCAGGCGCGCTCGGCCGAACGCCGCTTGCAGGGAAGGCATGTCGCTCATCTCCAGGAAGCACAGCAAGCGCACGGCAACGCGCCCGCTGAGATCAAGAACGGCGCACGGCGCCACATGGCAGAGGTCGGCGTTCGCGCCGATCCAGCGGTCGGCAGCCACACCGCCTGCGACGACCTCGGCAGACCCTACTCTCCGGTGAGAGGAGAGTCGGCCTTGACGGTCAGTGGCGATGATCACTAACAGCCCGCTGTAGCTCCCATGCCGCGCTCGACCCGGGAGCGGCGCCCAGCTCGGTGCCATCCAGACCCCCGACGAGGACTTCAGCGCAGCTCCATGATCACTGTTGGCGACGGAGCCAGAGCCGTGACCGGAAAGGTCACCGGGTCGTGGCGCGCCTGGGCAGATTCTGTCGAAATCAATTCCGTGGCGTGTGGCAGACGTCCTACCGTGGGGCGGTGGCGACTCAGATGATCATCCTCAACGGTGGTTCCAGCTCGGGGAAGTCCGGGATCGTACGGTGCCTGCAGGCCGTGCTTCCGGATCCGTGGCTCGCGTTCGGCTGCGACTCGTTCGTCGACGCGCTGCCCGCGAAGCTGCATGCGTCGGACGAGGGGATCGTGTTCGCGGCGGACGGCGCAGTGAGCGTCGGGGCGGATTTCCGGGCGCTGCAGACGGCTTGGATGGAGGGTGTCGCGGCCATGGCCCGGGCAGGCGCCAGGGTCATCATCGACGATGTCTTTCTCGGCGGATCCGGGTCCCAGCAGAGCTGGCAGAAGACTCTGGGTGAGCTGGACGTGCTATGGGTCGGCGTCAGATGTGAGAGCGAGGTCGCTGCCGGCCGTGAGGTCGCCCGTGGAGACCGGGTCCAGGGAATGGCTGCGTTGCAGGCGGATGTGGTTCACGACGGCGTGGTTTACGACCTGGAGGTGGACACGACGCATACCGAGTCCCTCGTGTGCGCGCGGGCCATCGCCGCCCGCGTCAGCTGATCGACGGATCAGCTCCGGGCCGCCCGGTAGGTAGCAGCGGGCAACCCTGGCTGCGGGGAGTACGGACAAAAAACGTATGCGGGGGTGGAATCAGGTCGGTTAGGGTCACGGCCATGCTTCTCATGGACGTCTAGCGCCTCGACCGCCACCTGCAACCGCCCCTTGGGCTGCGTGTCTTCCCGCAGCCTCGCCGCTGGGCAGGCAGGTGGCGTTCCGCTGTCGTCCCCGGGTCCGTTCGCCGGCCCCGGGTTCCTCCCTTTCGGAACGCGAGGCATCGATCCGTGCAACCATTTCCCCACCGCCGCAGCGGGACCGCGCTTGTCGGTTCCCTCCTACTCACGTCCATAGGCGGAGGTCTGTTCCTGCCGCTGTCGATCGTCTACTTCACCGCGCTGACCACCGTCCCGCTCGCGGAGCTGGGCATCCTGATCGGGGCGGCCAACGCGATCACGATCCCCGTCCCGCTGTTCGCCGGAGCGCTGGCGGACCGCGTCGGCGCGCGCACACTGGTCATCGGCGCTCTACTGCTGCAGGCAGCCTCATTCCTGGCCTTCGTCCACGTCCGCCAACCCGCCGGTATCTTCATCGCCGCGGCAGTCGGCGCGACAGGCGTCAGGTTCTTCTGGTCGACGCTCTTCACGTTCATCGCCGACCACGCTGATCACACGGCGGTCCTCAAAGACGTGTGGTACGCACGAGCGAACATCACCCGTACGGTCGGTATCGGCACCGGAGGGCTGATCACCGGGGCCGTCCTCGCCGACGGCCAGGACGCCACCTACCGCGCGATCGCCTATGCGGCCTGCATCTGCCTGACCCTCGCGGCAGCCTCCCTCGCCGCCTATCCCCGTATGCCCCGCCCCACCGCCCACGGCACTGGGCCCGCCGTCGGATACCGCGCTGTGCTCGCCGACCGGCCGTTCCTGATGCTCACCGCCGTGAACACGGTCTTCGCCATGTCCACCCTCATGCTCGGCCTCACGCTGCCGACCTTCATCCGGACCGCGCTGCACGCACCCGCCTGGCTGGCCTCGGTGGTCCTGGTGGGCAACGCGATCATCATCGGCGTCCTGGGCGGCCCACTCACCCGTCGCCTTGCCCGCCATCGCCGAACACGTCTGATCTGCCTGGCTGCGGGACTGTGGACGACCTGGTCCCTGGCGTTCGCCGGCATCTCCGGCGAGCATTCGGTCTGGTCCGTGCCCGTCCTCGTCGCAGCCACCGTCCTGTTCACCACCGCCGAAATCATCCACGCACCGGCTTCCATGGCAATCGCTGCGGCCTGCGCTCCGCCGGCGACACGTGGTCGCTATCTCGCGCTGTTCCAGTATTCCTTCGTCGGCGCCGAGATCGCCGCCCCGGTCCTGTTCGCAGGTCTTTTCGGTCTCGGGCACGCAATGCCGTTCCTGGCACTGGCCGTGCTCAACATCATCGCCTTCGCCTGCACCCTGCGACTCGAACCGCACTTGCCACCTCGGGCAGTTCACGAGAAGGCGCCCCAAGTGATTCGGCAAGGAATCCAAGTCAGGGTATGAGGGTAGGTCGCGGGGCGGGACGCCGTAGCGTCGCGCCTCGCGACGGTCACCCCAGTTCGTTCCCTCGTTGCCGGCCTGCGGCGTCCAGCTACCCGGGTCACGGCCGGGCGTATCGTCGGCCGAGGTCAGCGCGTGCTGCCCGGGACGGGTACTGCGACCGTATCGACGTGACAGCCGCGTGCTCAGTACAGGCGCGAGCGCGGCGGTGGAGTCTCGCCGGAGCCCCGCAGTGTGAGCCGGGCCGGGATCACGCTCTGCATCGGCGGTCCGCTGAGGTCCTCGTGGCGGGCCAATGCCAGGCGCACCGCTTCGCGTCCCATCTGCCCGGCGTCATGGCTGACCACGGTGATGCTCAATGTCTCCGCCAGATCGAAGTCGTCGAAGCCGATGAGCGCCACTTCGCGCTGGGTGTCGCGCAGCGCGCGCAGCACGCCGGTGCTGATGCGGTTGTCGCCGGCCAGGATCGCCGTCGGCGTGACTGGGGCGGCGAGCAGCTCGCGGGTCGCCCGATCCGCGTCGGCCGCGGTGACGGCGTCGGTGCGCTCCCATTCGGTCACGGCCGCGACCCCGAAGTCGAAGAGCGCCTGGCGGTAGCCGGCGAGCCGCTCGTCGTTGGTGTAGACGGTGCTGCCGATGAAGGCGATCCGCCGATGCCCGTGCGCGAGCAGCGACCGGACCGCGTCCGTGGCACCGGCACGGTTGGCGATGACCACGCTGTCGGCGGCCAGGTTTTGAGCGGGCCGGTCCAGGCAGATGATCGGCGTGCCCAGCTGCAGCTCGCCCGCCAGGTAGCTCTGATCGGCGGCGATGGGCACCAGCAGCAGGCTGTGCACCCGGCGCTCCAGCATGGTGCTGACCACTCGGGCTTCCTGGGCGGGGTCGTCGTGCGTCACGGCGATCACCATGGTCAGGCCCTCATCGGCCAGCCCTTGCTCCACCCCGGCGGCGACCTGCGCGTAGAACGGGTTGGTCAGGTCGCCGATCACGAACGCCATGGTCCGGGAGACGCCGCCCTGGCGCAGGTCGCGAGCCAGGTGGTTGGGCCGGAACCGCAGCTGCTGGGCGGCCTGCGTGACCCGCTCCCGGGTGTGCTTGCTGACGTTCTGGTGGCCGGTGACGACCCGTGACACGGTCTTCACGCTGACTCCGGCGAGCCGGGCGACGTCGAGGAGCCTGGCCCGGCTCGGCAGCAGGCGGGTCGTGGTTCCGTCACCGACCATCTGTCGACTCCCTGTGGTGGCGGCGTTTCCGCGTGCCGACTGAACCGGTTTGGCTGCCAGATGATAACGCCCGCGAGAGGGGCGTGAAAGGGCTGTGTTCGCATGGGAACGGCCACGCATGGCGAGTGGTGGCCGACCGTGTCGAGGCAGCGCAGGACGTTGGTGCTCAGCTGATCGGGTAGGTGGCCGCGCCGCGCGCCTTACAGCCGCATCGGCGCTGCGACGTCGCGGCGAATGTTGATTCGCGCTGTTTCCTGCACGCGGCCGGCTCCGCATTGCCAAGCGCCGGAGACGACTGTAAGGCCGGCCCTGCTCCGCTCCTGAACTGTGTGGACGCCGTCTGGCAGCGTCGCCGGGCAGCGGCGTTCAGGCCCGCGTCGCTACGGCACGTCAATGTTGCAGTTTCGTAAAGTCAGGGCGGCGGGGGGTTTGGCTGCTCGGTGACGAAAGTATCGACCGCCGTCCAATGGAGACTTGGGAGTTATCGGACCCTGTCGGTTGGTGTGCCAGCTCACCGCGTCGCCGCGTATGTGGACATCGAGGGTTCTCGATTATGCTCGCCGACGGAGTTGGGGTGTCGTGATCGTGTGGTCACCGAACGCAGTCGGGTGCGAGTACACATCGATGAGCATCGCGTTTGACAACGTTGCCACAAATCGCGAGGGTGGGTTTCGCATTCCGGAAGTCAACCTGTGTGATCGGAGGAACCATGCGTTTTACCAGGCAAGCAGCGGTGGCACTCGTGGCCGTCGCTGCCCTGTTCTCCGCGGCAGCGTGTTCGTCGAGCGAAGACCCCGCTGCGGAGAAGAACGTCGAGGTTTTCACGTGGTGGGCCGACGGCGGTGAGAAGGCGGGCCTGGACGGGCTCGTGGCGCAGTTCGGCACCGCCTGCCCTGACTTCGCGTTCGTCAACGGCGCGGTCGCCGGCGGCGCCGGGTCCAACGCCAAGAGCGTGCTGGCCAGCCGCCTGCAGACCAACGACCCGCCGAGCACGTTCCAGGCGCACGCGGGCGCGGAGCTGTCGGACTACATCAACGCCGACCAGGTCGAGGACATCTCGGCGCAGTACGCCGAGTGGGGCCTGACCAGTGCGTTCCCCAAGGGCCTGATCGACAACATCACCGTCGACGGCAAGATCTACTCCGTGCCGGCGAACATCCACCGCGCCAACGTGCTGTGGAGCAACAAGACCGTGCTGGCCAAGGCCGGCATCACCGCCGACGCGACCACGCTGGACGCCTTCATCGCCGACCTGGACAAGCTCAAGGCCAAGGGCGTGGCCACGCCGCTGGCGCTGGGCAAGGACTGGACGCAGGTCATGCTCCTGGAGTCGGTGCTGATCAGCGACCTGGGCGCGGACAAGTTCACCGGCCTGTGGAACGGCTCGACGGACTGGAAGGGCGCCGACGTCACGGCGGCCATCGAGAAGTTCAAAAAGCTGCTGACCTACAGCAACGCCGACCGCGACACCTTCGACTGGACCGACGCCGAGAAGCTCATCATGGAGGGCAAGGCGGCCTACCAGCTCATGGGTGACTGGGAGGCGGCCGACCTCGACGCCAAGGGCTTCAAGGACTACGGCTACTCGGTCTTCCCGGGCAACACCGGCACCTTCCAGTGGCTGGCCGACGCGTTCGTGCTGCCCAAGGGCGCCAAGAACGTCGAGGGCACCAAGTGCTGGCTCAAGACGGTGGGCAGCGCAGAGGGCCAGAAGGCCTTCAACGTCAAGAAGGGCTCCATCCCGGCCCGCACCGACGTCAGCTCCGACGGCTTCCCGGCCTACCAGCAGGCCGCGATGACCAGCTGGAAGGCCGACAAGCAGGTGCCGTCCTGCGCTCACGGCTCGGCCTGCTCGCAGGGCCTGCAGGGTGCGATCGTGAGCGCCGCCGGCAAGTTCTCCACCGACGGTGACGTCGCCGCGCTGCAGAACGCGCTCGCCGCGGCCGCCGCGCAGTTCGCCGCCAAGAAGTAGCGCCCCCGGCCGAAGGAGCAACACCATGCGCAGCTGGAAGCGGCCGTGGCTATCCGGCCTGCTGCTGATCTCACCCTCGCTGATCCTGCTCGGCGTTCTGGTCTACGGGCTCATCGCCTGGACGGTCAACCTGTCCATGCAGGACCGGCACAACGCCCGTGAGTCCAAGGGGTTCGCGGGCCTGGACAACTACGTCAATCTGTTCACCAACGACATCAACGACCGGTTCACGCACTCCCTGAAGAATCTGCTGGTCTTCACGATCGTCTTCATGGTCGGCACGCTGGTGATGGGCCTGATCTGGGCGCTACTACTGGAACGTGGCGCGCGTGCCGAGGGCGTCTTCCGGACCGTCTACCTGTTCCCGATGGCCGTCTCGTTCGTCGCGTCCGGCGTGGTGTGGCGCTGGCTGATGAACCCCGGCGAGGGCGACGACGCCGGCGGCCTCAACGCCGTCTTCGGCGGCCTGGGCCTCGACTTCCTGCAGAACCCCTGGTGGACCGACCCCGACTGGGGCATGGCCGCGATGGCGGTGCCTGCGATCTGGCAGCTGGCCGGGTATGTGATGGCGCTGTTCCTCGCGGGATTCCGCGGCATCCCGAACGAGCTGCGTGAGGCCGCCGCGATGGACGGCGCGAGCAACTTCCAGCTCTACCGCCGGGTCCTGTTCCCACAGCTCACGCCGACCGTGCTGTCCGCGATGATCATCACCGGCCACATGTCGATGAAGATGTTCGATCTGATCATGTCGGTCTCCGGAGCCCAGTGGATCACCGAGGTCCCCGCGGTCTACGTCTGGCAGACCCTGCTCACCAGCGACTACGCCAAGGCCGCCGCGATCTCGGTGTTCCTGCTCGTCGTCGTCGCGATCGTGGTCGTGCCCTACCTCATCCACGTCAACCGGGCGGAGAAGCGCTCATGACCAGCCAGACCATGGCGCCCGACGAGGTCCGCAGCGGACCCGCCCCGGCAGCGGGCGGCCGGAAGGCAAGGCCGTCACCCGTCGGCCAGCTCGTGCGGCACGCGCTGCTGCTGCTGTTCCTGCTGATCGTGCTGATGCCCCTGTACGTGCTCATCGTCACCAGCTTCAAGTCTGGCCGGGAGATCGGCGTCGACGGCCAGTGGAGCCTGCCCGAGGTGTGGACCACCGCGTCCTGGGAGAAGGCCTGGACCGCGCTCGGGCCGTCGTTCCTGCGCACCTTCGAGCTGGCGATCCCGGTCGCGCTGATCTCCTCGATCATCGGCGCGGCCAACGGCTTCGTGCTGTCGCGCTGGCGCTTTCCCGGCGCCGACGTGGTGTTCACCCTGATCCTGTTCGGCATGTTCATCCCGTACCAGGCGGTCATGATCCCGCTGCGCGAGGTGGTGCAGTTCATCGGACTGCCCGGGGGCATCCCGACGCTGATCTTCGTGCACGTGGTCTACGGCATCCCGATCTGCACCCTGATCTTCCGCAACTACTACGCCACCACGGTGCCGGTCGAACTGATCGAGGCCGGACGGGTGGACGGTGCGGGACTGCTGCGCACGTTCCGGATGCTGATCCTGCCGCTCTCCGGGCCGGCCTTCGTCGTGACGGTCATCTGGCAGTTCACCTCGTCGTGGAACGACTACCTGTTCGCGATCTTCCTGTCCAACACCCGCAACGGCCCGATCACCATCGCGCTCAACGCGCTGGCGGGTGCGCAGTCGCCCGACTATGCGGCATCGATGGCCGGTGCGCTGATCACGTCGCTGCCCACGCTGGTGGTGTACGTGCTGCTCGGCAGGTGGTTCATCGGCGGCCTGATGGCCGGCGCGATCAAGAGCTGACGTGGTCACGCCGGGGCGGCCACCGCGCCGCCCCGGCACCGCCCCACCGCTTTTGTTGAAACGTCGAGAAGTTTTGTCGATCTCGCGTAAACATCTAGACATTTGAACTTGACAATCATAGGGTGGCAGTCGCCGGGCAACGGCGTGCCGGGCCGACTTGGACATGGCAACGTTGTCCGATCGCTGACCAGGCACGCCGCTGTGTGTTGAGGGCTGCCGTCAGACGCCCGTACACGTTGCTCCGCTCTCCCTGGAGGAACAGTGTCCGCAATGTCCCGCTCCCTGCCCAGGCTCGCCGCGCTGTCGGCGACCTCGCTGCTCGCCGCACTCGGCGTCGCGGCACCCGCCACCGCCGCACCGACCGGTGCCGCGCCCCTGGCCGTCATCTGCAACCGCTACTGCGACGGGCGCGACGCGGCGCTCGCGCCCACCGACCGGGTCCCGCTCACCGTGACCATCTACGGCCGCCAGATCAGCCTGCACTTCAACGACACCGACGCCATGTCCTGGGGCGTCATCGCCAACGGCAACCCCGGCGACCAGGTATGGCTGGACCGCTCGTTCAACGGCGGGCGCACCGTCACCGACAGCCGCCTGGGCCTGGCCACCACACCCGGGGGCAGCCGCACCGCGCGCACCCCGATGTACAATGTCGACCAGTGGAGCACCAACGCCGTCGGCGCGCTGCGCGCCTGCGGCAAAGCCGGTGACCGGCCTGAGACCGTCTGCACCGCCTGGGCCCGCACCACCTGGAACGCCGGCAACCGGCGCACCGCCGCCGCGACCGGGCTGATGATGAGCTACCACAACGGCACCGGCCTGTTCGACACGACCGGCTGGTGGAACAGCGCCAACGCGCTCACGGCCGTCATCGACAACATCCGGGTCACGGGCATGGGCAGTTACCGCTACGCCATCGCCAACACCTACGACCGCAACGTCAACAGCCGCCTGGGTCAGTTCCGCAACGAGTACCTCGACGACACCGGCTGGTGGGCGATGGCCTGGATCTCGGCGTACGACCTGACGGGGGAGAGCCGCTACCTGAACACCGCCCGGGTGGCGGCCGACCACATGGCCGCGTACTGGGACGGCACCTGCGGCGGCGGCATCTGGTGGAGCACCGCGCGCACCTACAAGGCGGCCATCGCCAACAGCCTCTACCTGCAGGTCAGCGCGGCACTGCACAACCGCATCCCAGGCGACACGGTCTACCTGCAGCGCGCCCAGCAGGAATGGACCTGGTTCCAGAACACCGGAATGATCAACAGCTCGAACCTGGTGAACGACGGCATCAGCCTGTCCACCTGCCGCAACAACGGCTCTACGGTGTGGTCGTACAACCAGGGCGTGCTGCTGGCCGGCCTGACCGAGCTGCACCGTGCGACCGGCGACGCGGCTTTGCTGACCCGGGCCCGCCAGCTCGCCAACGCCGCCACCACCACCCCGCAGCTGCACTCCGGCGGCATCCTGCGCGACCCCTGCGAGAGCGGGAACTGCGGCGCCGACGGCACCTCGTTCAAGGGCGCACACGTGCGCGGCCTCGGCCAGCTCAACGCCCTGCTGACCGACCACCCGTACGACGCCTACCTGCGGCTGCAGGCCGACACGGCCTACGCCCGCGACCGGACCGCGCTGGACACCTACGGCCTGCGCTGGGCCGGGCCCGTCGACACCACCGACGCCGCCCGCCAGCACAGCGCGCTCGACCTGATGAACGCCGCGCCGTGACAGCCTGGGGCCCGGCCGGCGCACTGCCGGCCGGGCCCCGGCCCGGATCCTGCCGGGTGGCTCCGTGCCCCGCCTCTCGACCCTTGCCCGACCCGCTGACCTCGCTGTTCAACGGGCTCCTAGACTTGGCGGGTGCCGATCACCCTGTCGCTGCTGGAAACGGTGCGCTGGGACGGCGAGCCGGTGCTGGGCGAGCGGCCGCAAGCGCTCCTGGCCGCGCTCGCCGCTGCCGGACGGACGGTCGGTTCCCCGCGTCTGGTCGACCTCATCTGGGAAGAGGACGTCCCCGCCAATCCACTCAAAGCACTTCAGGTGCTGGTCTCGCGGACGAGGACGGCGCACGGGCCGGACTCGGTGGTTCGCGACGGCGACGGCTACCGCCTGGGCATCGACCGGTCGCAGGTGGACACACAGGTGCTCGCGGACCGGCTCGCCGCGGCCCGGTCCGCGTTCGAGTCCGACCCGGCACGCGCAGCCGACCTGGCCGCTGCGGCCGTTGCGCTCGGCGCGGTCGCCGCCGGCGACGGCCACGGTCCGCTCGCTTCGCTGCGGCGCGAGGCCGAACACGACCTTGAGCAGGCCCGGCTGCTGCTGGCCAGGGCCAGGGCCAGGCTCGGCGAGTACGCCGCTGCGCTGCCCGCCCTGACCGAGGCATGGGCCGCGAACCCCGCCGACGAGGCACTGCTGGCGGACCTGCTGCGCAGCGAGGCGGCGGTCCGCGGCACCGGTGCCGCGTTGAGCCGATACGAGACCTACCGTGCGGACCTGCGTGACCGCATCGGCGCCGACCCCGGCCCGGACCTGCGCCGCGTCCACAGCGAGCTGCTCGTCCAGGACAGCCCGGTCCGTGCGGGCGTGCGTTATGAGGCGACCACTCTGCTCGGCCGCGCAGCCGACATCCGTCGGCTGAAGGCGTCGCTGGCCGCCTTCCGGGTGGTGTCCATCGTCGGACCGGGAGGACTGGGCAAGACCCGGCTGGCCCATGTGCTCGGCCGGGAGTACCCGGCCCCGGTGGTGCATTTCGTCGAGCTCGTCGGCGTCACCGCACCCGACGACCTCGTCGGCGAGATCGGGTCGGCGCTGGGCGTACGGGACTCGGTCAGCGGCCGGCGCGCCCTCACCTCGGAGCAGCGGGCCGACGTACGGGCCCGGATCGCGCGCTACCTCGACCAGGCGCCGAGCCTGCTGATCCTGGACAACTGCGAGCACATCGTCGCCGCTGTCGCCGACCTCGTCGCCTACCTTGCCGCGACCACCCGTGAGCTGCGAATACTCACCACCACCAGGGCGCCGCTGGCCATCGCCGCCGAACAGGTCTACCTGCTGGCGGAGCTGGACACCAAGGACGCGGCCGAGCTGTTCCGGCAGCGGGCCGTGGCTGCCCGACCGGACGTGCACCTCGCCGGCGCGGACGAGGTGGTGGCCGAGATCGTCGAGCGTCTCGACGGGCTCCCGCTCGCCATCGAACTGGCGGCGGCGAAGGTACGCGTGATGGCCGTCGCGGACATCGCCCGCCGCCTGGAGAACCGGTTCGCGTTGCTGCGCGGCGGGGACCGCAGCGCACCCGACCGGCATCAGACGCTGCTGGCCGTCATCGACTGGTCCTGGAACCTGCTCGCCGAACGGGAGCGCAGGGCCCTGCGCTGGCTGTCGGTGTTCCACGACGGATTCACCCTCGCCGCCGCGGAGGCGATGCTCGGCGACGACGCGCTCTCGGCAGTTCACGATCTGGCGGACCAGTCGTTGCTGACCGTCGTGGAGACCGGTCCCGGCGGCGTGCGCTACCGGATGCTGGAGACCGTACGCGAGTTCGGCCGGATGCAGCTGGTCGACGCCGGTGAGGACGACGCGGCCGAGCAGGCCCAGCGTGCCTGGGCGGTCGCCTACTCCGCGCGGCACGCCCGCGCCCTGTTCAGCCCGAGGCAGTTCGACGTCGTCGACGCCATCCGCCCCGAGGAGACGAACCTCTCCGACGTGCTCCGCCGGACCTTCGCCGCGCCGGACCCGGCGGCGACGGTGCAGATCCTCGCCGCCCTGGCCGGATACTGGATCATTCTGGGTGAACACCCCCGCCTGCTGGTTCTCATCGAAGCGGCGGCGAACGCGGTGGACGGCTGGACGCCTCCGCCGGATCTCGCCGACGCCACCCGGATGGCGATCGCGATGACCCTCAACGGTTCCCTGATCGCCAATTCGCCTCATTCCGACCTGCTGCGGGCCACCTTGCGGGCGATCGGGCCGGGCGAGCACGATCCGTGGATCTCCGCGATGGTCACCATGCTGACCGACATCGATCCACGCTCGGCCGACGGCTATCTCCACCAGCTACGTGCGCATGCCGCCTCCCCGGACCGTGAGATCGCTGCCCTGGCGTTGCCGTGGCTGAGCCAGGCCTTGGAGAACATGGGCGATCCGGACGCGGCGATGGACGCCGCCGAGCGCGGCTTGCAGCTCGCGGACGACACGGTGGGCCCCTGGTCGCAGGCGATCATGCACACCATGGCCGCGCAGCTCGCGATGCAGCTCGGCCGGGGCAGAGAAGCGGCGGTCCATGCGCACGTCGCGTTGCCGGTGCTCGACCGGCTCGGTGCCCGCGATGACGCCATCCAGCTGCGTTCGCTGCTCGCCCTGGTGATGATCTCCGAGGGTGATGTCGACGCCGCCGCCGGCCAGCTCGCCGGCCTCGGCGACGCGACGGAGTCCGAGGGAGCCCTGGCCGGCCGGCTCTCCTTCGATCTGGGCAGGGCCGAGCTGGCCCTGGCCCGCGGTGACGTCGAGGCCGGGTTGGCCGGCTACCGATCGGCGTGCGTGCGGGTGCGGGAGCTGCGGATCCCGTCCGTCGCGGCGACGGGGCTGGAGCCGTGGGTGCTGGTCGCCGAGGCGACAAGTCTGGCCGCACACGCCTACTACGCGCCGGCCGATGACCCGATCGGTGCCGCGTTGTTCGCGCGGGACCGTGACCAGGCGTTGCAGGTGCTCGACCCCGACCATCCCTACCTGGACTATCCGGTCTGTGGGCTGGTGCTGTTCGCGCTCGGTGCGTGGGGACTGCTGCGCGGAGCCCTGCCCGTCCAGGACGCGGTGCGGCTGATCGCGCTGGCGGACCGTTTCGCGTACAACCGGAGCATGCCCACGTTGGCCTGGGCGCGGATCGTTGTCCACGCCGAGGAGCGCGCGCCGGGGCTGCTGGCCGCGTTGGCTGCCGAGTACGGCGACCGGCGCGGCCCCGACCTGCTCGACGAGGCGCGCAGCCTGGTGGAGCGGATCGGGGCCGGCTGACCTCATAGGTGGCGCTTGTAGCTGCGTACCGACAGCGGCGCGAAGATGGCGATGACGGCCGCACAGGCCACCAGCGCCCAGCCGACGTGCCCGGTGATCTGGCCGTCGTTGGCCAGGTCGCGGGTCGCGGTGACGATGTATGACACCGGGTTGACCTTCACGAACGCGGCGAGCCAGCCGGGCAGGGTCTCGACCGGGACCAGCGCGTTGGACATGAACGTCAACGGAAACATGATCATCATGGAGATGCCCTGGACGCTCTGCGCGCTGCGGGCCAGCGTGCCGACCCAGGTGAACACCCAGGCCAGTGACCAACCGGCGATCATCGTGAGCACGATCGCCATCGCCACACCGGCCACCCCGCCACCGGGGCGGTAGCCCATCGCGATACCGGTGACGAAGGTCAGCGTCGAGGCGATCGCGTACCGCAGCAGGTCAGCGATCATGGGACCGGCCAGCGGCGCGATCCGGGCCATCGGCAACGACTTGAACCGGTCGAACACCCCCTTCTCCATGTCCTCGCGCAGCTGCACGCCGGTGGCCATGCAGGCCGTCAAAGCGGTCTGCGCCAGGATGCCCGGGATCACCAGCGGCAGGTAGGCCTCCACGCTGCCGGACAGGCCACCCCCGAGCAGGTACGCGAACATCGCCGTGAACAGCAGCGGCTGGATGGTGACATCGAAGAACTGCTCCGGGTTGCGGCGCATCTTCTTGGTCGCCCGCCACGCCATCGACATCGTCTGGCTCAGCGTCTCGCGCAGGCTGTTGTGCGACGTCGTACGGGCGGCGACGTCTCCCGGGGTCAGCCGCCGCGGCGTCGCCGCCGGGGCCGGCTGGGTCATCTGCAGGGTCATCGGGCCACCTCTAGCTGGCGCTTGTCCGCGGCCGCGGACGGGTCGGAGCTGTCGCCGGTGTCGTGCCCGGTGAGAGCCAGGAACACCTCGTCGAGGGTCGGCGCGTCGACACTCACCGAGGTGATGCCGATGCCCGCCTCGCGCAGGCTGATGAGCACGTCCGCGGCCCGGTCCGCGGTGGCCAGGGCCACGTTCATCCGCCCCGACTCCGGGCTGAGCACCGGATCCTCACCGAGCAGGCGCCGCACGACCTCGGCCGCGACCGCCTGGTCGGCGCCGTCGGTCAGCCGCAGCCGCAGCGTCGAGTTGCCCACCGACGCCTTGAGCTCGTCGGGGGTGCCCTCGGCGACCTTGCGGCCGCGGTCGATGACCGCGATCCGGTCGGCGAGCTGGTCGGCCTCGTCCAGGTACTGCGTGGTCAGCAGCACCGTGCAGCCGCCCGCGACCAGCTCGCGGATGGTGTCCCACATCTGTCCACGGGTACGCGGGTCCAGTCCCGTGGTCGGCTCGTCCAGGAAGATCAGCGGCGGGCGGGTGATCAAGCTGGCGGCCAGGTCGAGGCGCCGCCGCATACCGCCGCTGAACTGCGAGATCGGCTTGTTCGCCGCCTCCTGCAGGCCGAACTGCTCCAGCAACTGGGCCGCCGTGGCGCGCGACGTCCGGCTGGACACCCCCTGCAGGCGGCCGAACAACCACAGATTCTCGTTCGCGGTCAGGTTCTCGTCCACGGACGCGTACTGGCCGGTGACACCGAGCAGCTGCCTGGTGCGGTGCGGGTCGCGGCGCACGTCCACGCCGAAGATCTCGGCCCGGCCCCCGTCGATGGGCAGGAGGGTGGCCAGCATCTTGAGCATGGTGGTCTTGCCGGCGCCATTGGGGCCGAGCACGCCGTAGATCTCACCCTGGTCGACGTGCAGGTCGACCCCGTCGACGGCACGGAAGTCACCGAAGGACTTCACCAGGCCCTCCGCGTGGACCGCGGGAATGTGCTTCATGTTCGCTCCTTCACGACCGGCGTCAACCGGTCGAGAAACAGCTTCCACCGCGCCGGTTCCACCGCGCCTACACCGCGGTTTCACCGCATTTCGCGAGCTCGCGCGGCTCTGGCGATCAGAAGATGGCGCCTGGGTTCAGGATTCCCAGCGGGTCGAGTGCGTTCTTGACCCGTCGGTTGAGTTCGAGGGCATCCTGACCGAGGTAGCCGGGTAGCCAGGCCTTCTTGAGGCGGCCGACGCCGTGTTCGCCGGTGATCGTGCCGCCCAAGGCGATGGCGAGGTCCATCACCTCCGCGTAGGCCCGATGGGCGCGCGCCGACTGATCGGCGTCCATGGGGTCGAACACGATCAGCGGGTGCGTGTTGCCGTCACCGGCGTGCGCGATGACGGCGATCGTGACGTCGTGGGCCCGGGAGATCGCCGCTATGCCGCGCACCAGCGCGCCGAGTTCGGGCACCGGGACGCCGACGTCCTCCAGCAGCAGCGAGCCCTTTTTCTCGACCGCCGGTATCGCCATGCGCCGGGCCACCGTAAACGCCTCGCCGGTCTCCTGGTCGTCGGTGGAGAACACCTCGACGGCGTGGTTGGCCTGGCAGAAATCGCTGATCTGGCCGATCTCCGCGGCCGCGTGCGGTGCAGGCTCGTCGGACTGGATGACGAGCATGGCCTCGGCATTGCGATCAAGGCCCATCCTGGTGAGGTCTTCGACGGCGTTGATCGACGTTCGGTCCATGAACTCGAGCATGGACGGGCGCATGCCGCGGGTGACGTCCAGGACGGTGCGCGTCGCGTCGTCGAGGGAGGTGAAGGTGGCGACCAGGGTGGCCCGCGGCCGCTGGGCCGGGATGAGGCGCAGCACGATTCGGGTGATGATGCCGAGCGTTCCCTCGCTGCCGATGAACAACTTGGTCAGCGACAGCCCGGCGACGTCCTTGAGCCGTGGGCCGCCCAGTTCGACTGCGGTGCCGTCGGCGAGCACGACCGTGAGTCCCAGGACGTAGTCGCTCGTCACGCCGTACTTGACGCAGCACAGGCCACCGGCGTTGGTGGCGACGTTGCCGCCGATCGAGCAGAACTCGTACGAGGACGGGTCGGGTGGATACCACAGCCCGTGCTCGGCGGCCGCGGCCTTGACCTCGGCGTTGAACAGACCCGGCTCCACGACGGCGGTGCGGGACGTCGGGTCGACGGTGATCTTGCGCATGAGTTCGGTCGAAACGACCAGGCATCCGTCCACGGCCGAGGATCCGCCGGACAGGCCCGATCCGGCACCGCGCGGCACCACGGCGATGCGGTGTGCGGCCGCGAACCTGACCGCGGCCTGCACGTCCTCGGTGGATGCGGCTCGGACGACCGCGAGAGGTACACCTGCGTGAGGATCATTGGCGCGGTCCCACCGGTACGTGTCCATGCGGTCCGGGTCCACGATGACGCAGCCGGCGGGCAGCGCGGCCACCAGGGACGTCAGATCGACGGAACCGGTCATGGCGGCGTCAACCGTCGAGGGCGGGCAGGTGGCGCTCGTCGGCGGAGATGTCGGTCAGCGTGACCCGCGGTGCGGGCCGCGCCCGCCCGGCGATGGGCTGGGGGACCATCCGACACCTCCTTGACGGTCACGGCCGTCGGTGAGTACACCATGCGGCCGGACCACGACGATATATCTATGATCTTATACGGTCACCGCGGACGGTTCGCGGTCCGATTCCTCTCGGCGAGACGATCTCGACGCTGCTGGAGCACTACCGCATCGCCGATGAGGCCGGCCGGTTCGCGGGTGCTGCACGAGGTGCTGTGGCTCGACCGAGTGGTGGCCCAGGTTGCGCAGAGGCGAGCAGTTGCCCATTATGTGCGTTGATCACGAACCTGATGAAGGAAAGTGACGCCTCCGTGCCACGGACCTGACGCTTCACGCAGGCCTCAGGCGGGCGTCATGGGGTCGTACGGCCAGGCGTCGCAGCGTTGCGAGGAGGACGGAGCACGTGGCAGATCGGGTGACCGCAGCCGACGAAGGGCACCTGGACGGATCCGCGCTGCAACCGGATCGTGAGCGGCGACGTATCCGCCGTCGACGGTGGTGGTTGTTCGCCGCTACGACGTTGGGTCTGCTGCTCTGCATCCAGCCGTTGTTCTCCGGCGGAGACGACGACTCCTCGCCGTCGTCGCGGCCGTCCGACACGGTGCCGGACAGCCGCTGGTCGATGGGTGCGGCGGAGCCGACCGTCGGCTCGGTGCTGCCTTCCGCCCCGCCTACCACCGCGCCGGAGCCCGAGCCCACCCTCGCCGCACCGCGGCCCACGCCCACGCGTCCGGCAAGCGCGTCGCGGACTCCCGGTCCGGTGCTGCTCGGTCCGTCCGGAAAGGCCGGTGTGGCAGATCTGGCGGAAGAGTACTGCGTAGATCATGGGAACGGCGCCCTGGCGGGGCCGCGCGCAGACGGCCGCTGGCAATGCGTCAAGCTGCTGCTGTTCGTGAGAATCGTCGACATGGACGTCGCCTGCGCCGACACCTATGGCAAGGGTGCGTATGCCCAGACTGCCGATCCGGACGACGCGTACGCCTGGCGGTGCTACCGGCGCTGACCTGTCGACAGGTCTGGCGGGTCGACGGCGATGACCGTACCGTCGCCTCATGAGGACCATGATCGTGCGGCTTGCCTTCCTGTGGCTCATCGCCGCGATCTTCGCGGTCGTGCTCGCGCACGGCCTGCGCCCCGAATACCTTTTGCTCGAATTGGCGACCGCGGCAACCTGGGCGCTGGTCCTCGGCCTGGTCGCCGTCGGCGGGCTCGCGTTGCTGCGGGCCGGGCACCGCGGCGTCGGGGCCGCGTCGCTGCTGCTCGGTGCGCTGGTGGCGGTCGATGTGGCGGTCGTGGTGGACAGCTGGTTGATCTACGACGTCGCGGGCTACTGGGTGCTCGACGGCGGAGTGCCGGTGCCGTACCGGTATGCCCCGCTGTGGTACCCGGCGTCGTTGCTTCCGGGGGACTTGTTCGGCTTCACTCAGCAGCAGATCACAGCGGGCGATTTCGAATGGCAGGCGGAGCACGTCATGCCGGTCGCCCTGACGCTGACCGTCGTGAGTGGCGTCTTCATCGTCCGTACGGTCGCGCCGTTCTTCAGGCGGACCGCGGTCCGCGCCGAAGCCGTCGCATGAGGCCTTGTCGCGAAATCCGCGCCGGTGCCGTCAGGGCGTGAACGCCCGCCGGTAGTCGGTGGGCGTGGTGGCGAACGCCCGATGGAAGTGCATCCGCAGGTTCGTGGCCGTGCCCAGTCCGCTACGCCGGGCGACCTCGTCGACGGTGATGTCCGGGTTTTCCAGCATGGTGCAGGCGGCGCGCAGGCGCTGCAGGATCAACCACGCCCGCGGACTCATCCCGAACGACGTCCGGAAACCGCGATGCAGGGTGCGGGACGACCGCATGCCCTTGCGGGCCAGATCCGCGACGGTGATGGGCAGGTGCAGGTTGGCGCAGGCCCAGGCGGTGACATGGGCGAGGTCCCCGCCATCGGCGGACGCGTCCGAGGGGATGAACTGCGCCTGGCCGCCGGCGCGGTGCAGCGGGGTGACCATGTGCCGCGCCCGGAGTACGGCCGCCGACCGGCCATGGTCGCATCCGATGAGGTAGAGGCACAGGTCCAGGCCGGCGGCCAGCCCGGCGCTGGTGAGCACCTGGCCCTCGTCGATGTACAGGGCGTTCGCGTCGACCTTCACCCGGGGGTGCTCGCGGGCCAGCGCATCGGCGTGAAACCAGTGGGTCGTCGCGCGCCGACCGTCGAGCAGGCCCGCCTGCGCCAACGCGAACGCGCCGGTGCAGATCGATGCGATCCGCGCGCCGCGCCGGTAGGCGAGATTCAGGGCGTCCAGCGCCCGCCGCGGTGCAGGCCCCCGGGCGAATCCCGGCACGATGACGGTGTCGGCGTCGGCCATCGCGTCGAGGCCCGCCTCGATGCTCAGGCACAGGCCGGATGTCGTGGTGGCCGAGGCTCCCGGCTCCGGCGAGCAGATCGTGACGGCGTACCGGCCGTGCCCCTCGTGGCCGAACACGTGTGTCGCGATGGTCAGGTCGAAGGCCACCACCGACGGCATGGCGAGCACGACGACGTGATGCGTGGCAGCTTTCTTACGCATGGCGGCAAGCATGCCACTCGCTGTCGTGTGGACGGGACGACATCCTGGTCCACATGCGAATCGAGATGGTGGTCTTCGACGGCTTCGACGAACTCGACGTGTTCGGGCCGTTCGAGGTGTTGTCCATGGCGGGATTGACCGTGGAGCTGGTCACCGCCGATCAAGCCGGTTCGGTGACCAGCATGCGCGGCGTCAGCCTGCACGTACCCACCGTGCTGGGGCGGGCCGACGGGGTCATCGTTCCCGGCGGCGGATGGCTCAACCGGGCGCCGGAGGGCGCTTGGGCGCAGGCGCAGCGCGGCGGGCTTACCGCCAGGCTGGCCGCGCTGGCACCCTCGACACGCTGGATGGCGTCGGTGTGCACCGGGGGACTGCTGCTGGCCGCCGCCGGTGTGCTGACCGGCCGTCCGGCGACGACCAACAGCGGTGCGTACGACGAGTTGCGTGCCTACGGCGTGGACGTCGTGGCCGAACGCGTCGTCGACGCGGGTGACCGCATCACCGCTGGTGCGCTTACTGCCGGGCTCGATCTGGGCCTGTGGATCACCGAACGTGAGCTGGGCACGGCCACCGCCGACCGCGTCGCCGCCGTGATCGGCTACCCGCGAACGGCCCGGGTCTGGCACGCGGGCGCACGGTAGCCGTCGCGGGCGCCGCGCCGGAAACCGGCCATGCCGGACCTCACCGACCCGTCCGCGATCAAACTCGGCCGACTCGCCGGCGCTCTTTCGGGAACCGGTGTTCCGTCATGTGAACGGCCTTTCGGCGCCCGGTGAACACCAGACGGGACCTCGTGTTCTCACTTATGCCGCGCGGGTGTTGAGGAGTCTGATATGCGACTCCCGGTGGCGCGACCAGGCATTGCGATAAGATCACGTGGATCGGTCGGGAAAGCCGGCACGCTCGTTCTTCGGCGTCACCAAAATGGCGATCCGGCACGCGGTCGCGAACGGCATGAAAGCGGTGGCCCTCGGCGCCGGCAGCTACCAGGGCAAGGTGCTGCGCGGAGCGCAGGTGCACGGGCTCTGGTCGGCGGTGGTGCCGCCGCAGCCGCTGGAGGAGACCTGGCAGCAGGCGCTCACCCGGCCCTTCCCGCAGGCCGTCGAGGCGGGCTGCGCCTGACCGCCGGGTCACGCCTCAGTCGAGGCTGACCAGCGCGCGGGGGCCGGGCCGGGCGTCCAGCGACGGGGCGTCCAGCGTCAGGTCACCCCGGCGGGCCTCGGCCACGGCCGCTGGCTTCAACGGCACGACGGCAAGCCCCGGATCGTCTTGACCGGCGTCGGCGAGCAGTGTGCCGTCGGGGGCCCAGCCGCCGCTGCCGCCGCAGCCTTCGTACGGACCGGTGCTGCCGCAGTGGTTGGCCGCGACCACGTAGCCGGCGTTGTCCCAGGCGCGGGCCGGGCACAGCAGGGCGCGCTTGCGCACCCCGGCCCCGCGGTCGAACAGCGCCAGAACGAGGTACGCCTGACAGCCGTCGAGCGCGGCGGCCCGCGCGTGCTCCGGGAAGCTGGAGTCCCAGCAGATGCCGAGCCCGAGCCGCCACCCGCCGAGGGTCAGCGTGCATCCGGTCGCGCCGGGAGCGAACCCGGCGGTCAGTTCCGCGGCGTCGAGGTGCTGCTTGTCGTACCGTCCGCGGAGCCGGCCGTCGGGGCCGATGACGAACGCCGAGATGTGCAGCGTGCCGCGCTCGGGGTCTGTTGCCGGTGCGCCGACGACGGCGCTTGTGCGCGTCTGAGCGCAGACGGCGGCGAGCTCGTCCAGGCGGGGGTCGTCGGGGCGCAGCGTGTGCTGTTGCGGCTGCCCGGAGATCCGGGCGAGGTGGTAGCCGGTGAGGAACAGCTCCGGCAGGACGAGCAGCGCGGCCCCGGCGTCCGCGGCCCGTCGGACGAGGCGCGCGGCGGTGCCCACGTTCGTCGCGACCTCCAGCTGCGCCACCCCGGCCTGCCCGGCGGCCACCGATATCGAGGCCGCCGGCACGTCCCGCAGGCTCACCGGGGTGGGCGGGACGGCCTGGGTGCGGGCACGGGTAACAGCCGCGGGGATGCTCACACCCGGACGTTACACTCCGAACCGCGCGAATCCCGCCAGGCGGTTCGGGCTTCCCGACGGCAGGTCAGGCCGTCGCCAGTGCTTTGTCCTCCAGTGGCGGGGCGACGGCGGCGAAGCGGTTCTGCACGCCGTACCAGAGGGCACCGCAGGCGATCACGCCGAGTACGGCGCAGGACGCCCAGGCAGCGGGCCCGAAGTACTGGAACAGCGTGGTGCCGATGAGCGGGCCGAACGCGTACCCGGCGGACTGCATCGCCGAGAGCGCGCCGATGTACCGGCCGCGCAGCTCCACCGGGGCGGCCATGGCCGGATACGCGTTCAACGACGGGGCGTTGACGATCTCGCCGAAGGTCCAGATGAGCGCACCCACGACGAAGACCCAGATCGGCCCGCCGAAGCCGAACACAGCCAGGCCGAGCCCGATGCAGAGGGATCCGGCGGCGATGGCGGTCCGGATCGGCAACCGCTGCACCGCTCGGGTCAGGGTCAGCTCCAGGCCGATGACGAGCGCCCCGTTGATCGCGATGATGGTGCCGTAGAGCGTCACCGGGTGCCCCTGAGACTCCAGATGCAGCGGCAGGATGACCTGGTACTGCACCTCGGCGAGGGCGGTGGCGCACATCGCGACCAGTACGGCGAGGTACCGGCGGTCGCTCAGCAGCCCACGGGCGCGGGAGGTTTTGGCGGTGGGCCGCGTCTCGACCGGGCCTGCGGCCGGCTGCTCGCCGGTGGCGGGCTCGGGGCGCGGCTGCCCGCTGGCCCGTACGTCGGGCAGCAGGAAGATGGTGACCAGCCCGAAGGTGAGCGCGGTCCCGGCGTTGACCAGGAAGACCGCGGTGTACGAGTGGGTCGCCAGCCAGGCGCCGATCAGCGGCCCGATGGTGGCGCCCACGTTGAGGCCGAGTCGGCTCGCCACGGTCGTGGTGACCAGGCGGTGCAGCGGGTCAGCTCGGCCAGCATCGCCGCGCCGGCCGGCCGGTAGGCGGCAGTCAGGACCCCCGCCGCCAGGCTCGTCACCATCAGCCAGACGTAGTCCCGCTCGAACGCGATCGCGGCCACGGCCACGCTGGACAGCAGCGTCGACGCCACGATGACCTGCCGGGGCCCGATCCGGTCCGACAGCAGGCCGCCGGTGAACACACCGGCGATGGAACCCGTGCCGTACAGGGTGAGCACCACACCCGCCGCGGCGGGGCCGATGCCCAGGCTGGTCAGGTAGAGGATGAGGAAGATGGCGAGGAAGGCGCCCATCCGGTTGACCGCGATGCCGGTGTCCTGTGGTGCGCCGTTGACGCTGCGTAGCGATGATTACTAACCTTCGGTCCATGACCACGCGGCGCGATACGTCTGTATGGTTCGTCCTGACGGCCGCGGCCCTCGGCGCGGCGCTGGCTTGGGCCCAGCTGTTGGCCGCTGTCGGGTTCGGCGTGCTGGACTTCGATCGCCGGTTCGACGCGGGCGCAGACAACGACTGGCTGGACAACTACCGCAACGTGCTGTGGTTCTGCGCGACGGCGGTCATTGTGGCCGTGTTGCTGGCTCGGTCGGCTTTCCGGGATCCCAGCTCCCGGCCGCGTTGGATCGTGGCGGTGACGGCGGCGTCGGGCGCCGGCACGGTTGTGCCTTACCTGATGGAGCAGGCAGGTAGCGCAAAGCATCTCAGCCTCGTCGACCAGGCGTCGGTTTCGGCCGCCCAGGCCGCGATCGTGGGCCTGGCGCTCGGCGCCGTCACGAGCTTGATCGTCGGTGTGCGTGCCGCATCGGCCCGAGTACTGGCGTGGGGTGCGGTCATGGGCGCAGTCGTGCTCTGGATCCTGATGCTGGTAAGCGCGAATGCGAAGGCGTATGGCCCGTCGGTTCTCGGCGTGCTCGAGTTCGATGCTCTCGCATACGACACACGGGTCGATGTCATGCTGGCTTCGGCGTCGACGGTGGGTGTGGTGACAGCGGCGCTGGTGAGCGTGGTTGCGCGGCGGGAGACGACGGCGACGCTGATCGTCGCAGGTCTGCTCACGGTCGGCAGCGTCGCGGCGACGCTTCTGGTGACGGCGGTCGTCGGCCCGTCCCCATCCGGCGACCACGCCGACCTGGGAGCCAATGTGATCGTCCCGCTACTTCTGGGCGGCGTGCCGGCGTTCGGGCTCCTCGCGATGGTGGCTCGCCACCGGCGACGGAGTCTGCCGCCCGCCCACACGGTCACGTCCCCGGCCGGGTCGGTGTGGTGAACCGCCGCCTGCACCAGGCGCGGGCTCGGTGTCAGGTTCGATGTCGGCCGGTGCCGTGGGTGAGGGCGCGCACCAGGCGCGCCCTCACCCACGGGTCACCGCACGAACCAGCGCTGCGCGCCGGTGCCGTTGCAGGTCCAAAGGTGGACGATGGTGCCGTTGGCGGTGCCGCTGGACTTGGCGTCGACGCACTTGCCCGAGCCGGCGCCGACGATGGTGCCGTCGGTGTTGACGGTGAAACGCTGCGCGCTGGTGCCATTGCAGGGCCAGATCTGGATCTTCGTGCCGTCGGCGGTGCCGTTGCCGTTGACGTCGAGGCACCGATCGCCGTAGATCCGCAGCTCACCGACCGCGGTGCGGGTCCAGCGCTGGTTGGCGTTGCCGTGGCAGTCCCACAGGAGCACCTGGGAACCGGGCCCCGCGGTGCCGGTGCCGGAGTCGTCCAGGCAACGACGGGACAGGGGATTGGACAGTAGGACAGCCGAGCCGACCGGCGGCACGGTGACGGTGGTGAGGCTGCCGGGCACCGATTGCAGCGCCGTGTACCACTTGGCGGCCATCTTGTCGTAGCCGGTCTGGTTCGGGTGCAGCCCGTCGGCGAGGTCGGCGAGGGTGAGGGCGGAGTGCATGTCGACCAGGTGGGTGCGGGGACCCTTCTGCGCGACGATGCCCGGGACCGCGGCGTTGAACACCTGCGAGCGCGCCTCCTCGGTCGGGTTGCTGCGCGGGATGAGCTGGGCGACGAACAACTCGACCTGCGGCGCCAGCAGGCGGATCTTGTCGATGAGGGCCGACAGCCGGGCAGGTGCGTTGGGTAGGTCGTAATTCTGGCCGATGTCGTTGGTGCCGATGTGCAGCAGGACGGTCCGTGGTGCGTACGTGCGCATCCAGTTGACGATGTTGGTGTCGATCTGGTCGATGCGCCAGCCGGAGTGTCCTTCGTGGTCGTGGTCGCCGAGGCCGGCGGGGCCGTTGAAGCCTGAGCCGACGAGGTCGACGGTGCGCCCGTCGGCCGCCATGCGCTGCCAGAGGTTGACGCGGTAGCCACCGGGCACGTTGAACCCGTCGGTGATGGAGTCGCCGAGCGGCATGACCCGGACCCCGCCGTTGGACTCGGCGTGCGCCGGTGCGGCCGGCAGGAGGGTCAGGGCGCAGGCGGCGAGCGCGGCGGTGAATGCCAGAGGCCTGCTGAGATTTCGGCGCATGGGCAGTCCCTTCGACCGGGTCTGGACGTTCGGGCTCGCGTGGCGCCGTCCACGCTGACAAGATTGTCAAAGCCAGAGTTTGATCCGTGTCGATGGGTGTGTCAAGAGGTTCCGCGGATTGCCCGGTCATGGCGCACACACGTGGCGTGCGCCTACCCGGTCAGGACCTGAGGAAGTTTTCGACCACTGCCACGAGGGCCAGGGGCGTCTCCTCCATGGGGTAGTGCCCGGCGTCGGCCAGGACGCTCAGCTCGGCGTTCGGGTAGAACTGCAGCCAGGTGGCGCGCATGACGTCGGCGGACAGCGCCGGATCCTGCCCCCCGGCGACGACGAGGGCGGGCGTGGTGTTGCCGGCGACCTCGGCGTGGAAGTCGGTGCGTGCCCAGGCGGGCAGGTAGGCGCGGAACGCCTCGACGTTGGAGTTGCCGAGCGACTTGGCCACCATCTCGTTCAGCCACGCCGCGGGCAGCCTGCCGCCCGTGGAGAAATCGATGATCGCCCGCCGGTTGCCCGGCTCGTCGGCGGCGCCGGAGAACAACGCCCAGCCCTGCTCGTCGAAAGGCACACCGGACGCGGGCACGGGATTGACACCGACCAGCTTGCGTACCCGGCCGGGCGCATCGAGCATGACCCGCTGGATGACACTGCCGCCCATGGAGTGCCCGACCAGGGAGAAGTCGTCCCAGCCGAGCTTGTCGGCCAGGGCGATCACGTCACCGGCGATCTCGGCAATGCTGTACTCCCCGGCGAGGTCGCGGGCCTGGCCGTAGCCGCGGTAGTCGGGGAAGACGTAGGTGAAGGCGTCGCCGTCGAGATAGGGCACGACCTTCGCGAAGGCCTGGCGGTCGCCGAACCAGCCGTGCAGGACGGCGACGTGGTGCGGACCGGAGCCGTACACGTCGTGCGGAAGGGCAACGGCTGACATGGGAGCTCCCTCGCCGATCGAAAGGTGACGCCGGGACGTCGGGCGGATCAGTCTAGAAGTCGGGAGCGGGACGACGGAAACACCTCAGGGGCGTGGCGCGCGCGTGTCGCCTGTTCGACGCGTGGCGCACATGCCCCGTCGATCCTGCCGGACGACCTGGTGTTGAGCCGCCCGTGGGTGCTCTGGTAAGCAGAGTTCCCCGTCCCATCGTCAAGATCGCGAGGTCGAATGAGAAGGTACGAGCTCCGCAACCTGTGGCCGCATGTCGGGCCACGGGTGCCGTGAGTCGACGAGCCGTGACGGACAACGGAGTTCTGGTCCTGACCGGCCCCCCTTGCGCCGGCAAGTCTTCGGTGGGCAAGGTGCTCGCTGCTGACTGGTTGCGCGGTCGCGGAGTCCACCTGGAGGTCGACGCCCTGTGCTCGCTGCTGCTTCCCGGGTCGGACCGAAACCGGAACGACCGGATGTTCGCCTATCACGCGGCGCACGCACTCGCTCGCATGGTCCTCGAGCGCGGGCAGACTCCGCTGCTCGAGTGCACGTACAGCCGACTCGAACAGCGTGCCAGCCTGCTGAAGGCATTGGCGGACGTTCCGGGGGCACCATTGTGGATTGTGGAGTTCGAGGTTCTTCCCGACGACGCCGTCCAGCGTTTCCGAAGACGGCGTCAAGCCACGGATCTCGACGAACAGCTTGTGCGCAAGCGTGCGGAAGTCTTTCCGTATTCTGCTCAAGCCCTACGGCTGGTGTCGTCGGCGGCTGCTCCGGAGGACCTGGCCCACCAGATCACCACATGGTTGGGGAAGCAGCCCGGATCCATTCAGCGGGACCTATGGGCCGAGGCGGGACAAGGCTGGGAGTGAGCCCGCCGGGCCGCACCCGAATGTCTGGCCCCACCGGCGGATCGGATACGCGCCTGCTGTACACGGCACCGCACGAGTGGTCATGCCAGGTCCAGGAGGACTCAGGTATCGGTGCGGCCGCCAGGTGGCGGCCGCACCGACCGGGGAACGGGCCCCGTCAGCGGCCCAGCAGTGCCTTGGCCATGCCGGAGATCAGGCGTTCGATCTCCGAGCCGAACGGGTTGTCGTGCACCATGTACGTCCACGTGGCGCTCGGACGCTCCAGACCCGCCTCGGCAGGCGTCCAGTCCGGGCTCTCGATCCTCGCGGCCATGAACGTCTCCGCCGTGCTCGCCTCGACACCGGTCAGCAGCCGGCTGAACGCGGGCACCGCCACCCGGTGGAACTCGTCCAGCGGATCCTGGCGGCCCAGCGCGCGCAGATGCACGCCATCGCGCACGTCGGCCAGCATGCCGAGGTGGTCGGCCCAGCCGCGGTCCAGGTGGTAAAGCGCGATCTGCCGGGCGACCTCCTCGGTCGCCTGCTCGCCGATCGCGGCGACGACCTCGGCGTACCGCTCCGCAACCGGGACCATGTCCGGCTCGTCGTCGGCCAGGTCGTCCGTTTCGGCGTCGTCCCACAGCCCGGCCGCGACCACGTCGGGATCGGCCGGGAAGCGCGTCTGGTCGCCGCGCAGCAGCTCCGCCGCGGCATCGGTGGTCAGCAGCGCCTTGCGGCGCTGCGCGAGCACCTGGCGTTGCTTCTCGACCAGTACGCCGTAGCGCCAGGTGTTGCGGTGGATCTCGAAGTCGACCCCCTCGGCGACGCGCTGCGCGTGCCCCACGGCCCAGTGCACGGCCGGGCCGGTCACCCGCCCGTCCCCGGCGGTCGTTCCGCCGATCCCGTCGCCGTGCCGCACGATCAGCTCGTCCTCGCGGCTGACGAAGAACATCGAGCCGCCCGGGTCGCCCTGCCGTCCCGCCCGGCCGCGCAACTGGTCGTCGACCCGGCGGCTGTCGTGGCGGCCAGCCCCGAGGACGTAGAGGCCGCCGAGTTCGGCCACCGCCTCCCTGTCCTGGCCGTCGCTGCCGCCCAGCCGGATGTCGGTGCCCCGGCCGGCCATCTGCGTGGACACGGTGACCGCGCCGAGCCCGCCGGCCTCGGCGATGACCGCGGCCTCATGCGCATCGTTCTTGGCGTTGAGCACCGCGCACGTGATGCCGTGGTCCTGCAGGGCCGCCGCGAGCCGCTCCGACTCGGCCACGTCCAGCGTGCCGACCAGCACCGGCCGTCGCGTCTCGTGCGCCGCGGCCACCTCGGCCATCAGCGCCTCTTCCTTCTCCTCGATCGTCGCGTACACCCGGTCCGGCTCGTCGGTCCGGACGTTGGGCGTGTTCGGCGGGATGACCGCGACCTCGAGCCGGTAGAACTCGCGGAGCTCGTCGCCGATGCTGGACGCGGTGCCGGTCATCCCGGCGACGGTGGGGTAGAGCGCGATGAACGCCTGCACGGTGATCGTGGCCAGGATCTCGCCCTCGTCCGTCGCCGTGAGTCCCTCCTTGGCCTCGACCGCCGCCTGCAGCCCGTCGGGCCAGCGGCGGCGGCGGGCGACCCGGCCCCGGAACTCGTCGACCAGCGCGATCCGGCCGTCCTTGACGATGTAGTCCACGTCCACGGCCAGCAGCGCCCGCGCGTGCAGCGCCTGGTTGACCGCGGTGAGCTTGGGCAGGTGCTCCTGGGCGTAGAGGTGGATGCCGCCGCTCGCGCGCTCCACCATCGCCGCGCCGGCGTCGGTGAGCTGCACGTTGCGGCCGTCGTCGATCACCTCGTAGTCACGGCCCGGCCGCATCGCCGCCACCAGCAGCGCCGCGGCGCTCGCGTCCGACGCGGCGTCGGCGAGGCTGCCGGCCACCACCAGCGGCACCCGGGCCTCGTCGATCAGGATCGAGTCCGCCTCGTCGATGATCACGGTGTACAGGCCGGGCATGACCGCGTCCTCGGCGCGCAGCACCATCTGGTCACGCAGGAAGTCGAAACCCGCCTCGCTCACCGACACGTAGGTGACGTCGCAGCGGTACGCGGCCGCGCGCTCGTCGTGGGCGGCGCCCTCCCCGACGGCGTCGACGGTCAGGCCGAGCAGCCGGTACGCGGGGCCCATCCAACGCGCGTCGCGGTCGGCGAGGTAGTCGTTGACGGTCAGCACCTGCACCCGGGAGCCGCGCACGACATAGCCGTAGGCGGCGATGACCGCGGCCAGTGTCTTGCCCTCGCCGGTGGCCATCTCCACGACGTTGCCCTGCAGCATCGCCATCGCCCCGAGCAGCTGCACGTCGAAGGCGCGCTCGCCGAGGGCGCGGCGACCGGCCTCGCGGCCCAGCGCGCAGATCTCGGCCAGGTCCTCCTCGCCGATGGGCAGCGGCTCGGCCATGGTGACCGGCGGCGTGTCCTCGCCCGTCCCGCAGACGGACTCCCGCAGCGCCACCGCACGCTCGGTGAACTCCGCGTCGGTCAATGCGGCGAGCTCGTCCTCCAGATCCCGGATCCTCGGCAGAATCGCCTTATAACGGTCCAGACTGACCGTCGTACCCGGGCGCTCCATGAACGTGCGCAGCTTCTGTTTCAACCGACCACCCAAACCCATGCCGCAAAGGTACGTCCTCCGCGGCGATTCGGTGGCTCGGCCTCCGGGTCAGCGGACGATCGCCTGGTCCGGCAGTATGACTACCTCGCGCCGTCGGCCACGGACGCCGACAGGAACAGTCGACGCAGAGTCGGACCGACGGCCTTGGCGAGCGTGCCGTCGTCGACCGTGTGCATGGCCAGGTTGACCACACCCATCGCGACGTGTCCGGTTTGCGTTCCGGACGCCGCACGCACGACGTCGGACCGGTGGAGATCGGCGAGCAACTGCCGCACCAGCACGCCTTCGCCCCAGAGGGCCTCAGCCGGGATGGAGAGCCGGCCGAGCCACGACAGCAGGATCGCCGCCCGCTCGACGGGCGCGGGTGTCGTGGCTGCGAGCATTCGGCGGATGCCGTCGACCTGCTCGGCTGACAGGTCGCCGGCTTGCCGGCCGGTGACGGTCGTCAATACCGGACGCAGCACATCGGGCACGCCGTGATCGGTCAGCCGACGCTCGCCTGCCTCTCCGGCGGGCCGGAACTGCTCGTGTCCCTCGTGCAGGTCCAACAGGTCGGCCAGCGGCGCCAAGAACGTCGTCAGCTGGTCGGGGACACCCTGCCCGGCCAGGAACAGGGGGAGTGCAGCAGGTTCCGCCATGACGAGGTCGTTGCGGAACCGCGACCGCTCCCAACTGACTGAGCCGTGCCCATGAAGACTGGCGCAGGCAAGCACCTGCCCCGCCACGTCGCGGAGAACGACGGTGGGACCGCCGTGGCAGCGGCAGACGTCGTGGGTGAAGCGACCCGTCGTGGTCAGCGTTCTCGCCGCGTCGACCGAGGCCGAGTCCCGCAGCTCGGCCAGCACCGTACGGCCGGGGAGCGGACCGCCGTCCTCGCCGCCTTCGACGATCTGCACCACGTGTGTCCGCGACCAGACATCGTCAAGCCACTCGATCATTCGCGCCCTCTCCCGTCGTCAGGTGCAGGCTGCCATGACGGCCTTCTCTGCGCTACGCAGCGCGGGCAACTCGATCACGGCTTTGAGCTTCGCCTGTTCCCCGTCGGACCCTTCGACGGCGACGATCGCATGCTCCACCGCCAGTTGGTACGCGGAGATCTTCGCCTTGAGCTGCGGGTCGACGGTGAGGTCTGCGGCACCGGCCACGCCCAGGTGCATGGCGGTGTAGACCGCGTTCAGGTCATTGGTGGCCTTGGCGAGATCATCCCGCGAGAGCCCGCCCCGGCCGAGGGCCGCAGCCACCGGCACGAGCGCGTCGAGGGCGGTCCTGCGAGCCTTCGTCACCGCGTCGCACGCGGGGGCGGTCTTCGGATCGCGCGTTCCGGCAGGCGCGGTCGAGCCGGCGGAAGCGCCCGCTCCCGCGGTCGCGGCGGCAGCCGTGGGCGTGGTCGGGTCGACGGGCGTGGTCGGGCCGACCGCGGCGGGCGGTGTGGCCTGCCCGCAAGCGGATGCTCCCGCCAGCGTGAGACCTACCAGCACGGTGCCGAGAAATCGGCCTGTGGCGAGTCGCATGGAATCTCCTTCTGCCCGCTCGGCTGCCCGGGCGGGACATGGTCCCCGGCGGGACGGATCGGGCTCAGAGAGCGAACGCGGCGCGGGTGGCCAGGCCGAATCCCACCACGATGATGACCGATGCGGTCGCCTCCGCCGGCACGGTCAGGCGGCCGAGCCATGCCCAGCGGTCGCGCACCCGCAGCAGCAGCAGTCCCGCGGCGGTCAGCATGGCCGCCATCCCCAAGCCGTACACGACGATCAGGATGATGCCGAACCAGAGGCGACCCAGCGCGGCCGCGCCGAGCAGGACGACCAGTGCCGTGGGGCTGGGCACGAGGCCACCGGCGACGCCGAGGGCGGCAAGGCTGCTGCGGCGACCGTCGTGGTGGTGGTGATGATGATGGTGATGCGCTGTGTCGTGGTGGTGGGCATGCCGGTGGCGCAGACCGCTGACGAGGATGCCGACTCCCACGACGGTGATCAGGACGCCGCTGGCCACGCCCAGCCAGCTGAGCACGGATTCGGCGGCCAGGCCGGCGAACGCGGTGGTGGCGATGCCGAGGATCAGTACGCCGGCGGTGTGGGTGAGCGTGACGGTGCCGCCGACGATGACCGCGTCTCGTCGCCGCCCCTGCCGTCCCGCCATGTACAGGGCCATCACGGTCTTGCCATGCCCGGGAAGTGCCGCGTGCGCGGCGCCCAGTAGCGCTGCGAAGAGCACGGCGAGCAGCAGGACCTGCGGGGACGGGTCTCCGATGGCGTCGGCGAGCCAAGCCTCACCGCGCTGCAACCAGCTGCGCTGCGGCGCGGGGGCGGCACCGGCTGCGACGGCTGCCGTGGCATCGACTTCGGGCTGCAACGTCAGTTGCGCCGACCGCTCGTAGGGCGGCAGGCTCGTCGGCAGCGAGACGCCTGCGCCGGCCATCACGATCTGGTTGGCGCCGACCCGATCCGTCAGGTACCCGTTCGCCACCGAGACGGTCGCCGATGCGACCAGGTCGGCCGGGGCCGACAGGCGACAGGTGACCCGGCTGGTTTCCGAGCCCGCAGCGCCTTGCCGCGTCAACTCCTGCGACTGGACGGTCCACTGCAGGGGCACTTGCCCGATGCGGGCCTCCAGCTTGGCGGCGAAGGCGGCGCAGTCGGGCGTGAGCTGCTTCGCCGCCACTTCGCCGACGTCGAGCACGGCGACGACGTCGACGCGATCCGGGTGCAGCGTCACTTCGACAAGCTGATCGACCGAGAACGGGGTCAGCGGGTGGGCGGCGATGGCCGCGCTGAGCAGGATCGCGGGGATCACGAGACACACTCCGTGGCGGTTGTTGGCTCACGCGGTTGACGGGAAGGCGCGTGGGGGTGCGGCGGGACCGCCGCACCCCCACGTCCGGGTGGTACGCCTGCACGGCCGTTGCAGCGTTGGTGCTGTTCAGCTGATGCGGGTGATCTTCACTGCGTCGGCGATGACGTATCCGGTCCCGGCGGTCCAGCGGCTGACGCCCACCTTGTTCTCGTCACCGGCGGCCAGCGTGAAGTTGCCGAGGGAGACCCATTTGCCACCGTTGGCACGCTGGTTGACGTTCACGGTCTGGTTGCCGCTCGGCGTCACGACGATGTACGGAGTCGCGTTGTTGTAGCCGGCGTTGGCCGAATACCAGACCGCTACCTGATAGGTGCCCGTTTCCGGGATGTTCACCTTGTACCAGGCCGGATCGCTGGCGGAGACGGGGTCGGCGAAGCGGTAGTCCGTGCCGTACCGCTGAGTCGAGTAGGTCGACGTTCCCCAGTTCGCGCTCGCGGTGAACCGGCCTGCGGTCGTGTTGTCGACGACGGTGTTCCACGCCGGGGGGATCAGGTTGATGTTGCTGAGGACGAACTGGTTCGCCGCGTCGGTCTTGTAGGTGTTGAGGAAGGGGGAGTAGGTCTTGACGTCCAGGGTCTTGGCGTTCGGATCGACCGTCATGATGCGCAGGAAGCTGTTGGGGTCGCGCTGGGAGGCGTTCTGATAGTCGGCCTGGATCTGGTGCACGGTGTTGCCCTTCGTGCCCTGCTGGGTGATCACACCGGCGTTGACGTAGTGGCCGGAGAACGTGAACCGGAAGTTGGCCTGCTTGCTGACCAGGTTGGTCCACAGGTTGTTGCCGTTGGTGTCCTTGGTGACGCCGTTCTGGTAGGCGTGGGTGACCAGGATGGCGTTGTGGCTGGGGTGCGCGGCCACCACCGAGTTCGCCCAGGTGATCTCGGCGGCGCTGGGCGCGTACTTCATGGCCACCACCAGCCAGTCCACGCCACCCGCGTTGAACGTGTGGTAGGTGTTGTCGTTCTGGTTGGCGGGGTATGTCCCGCCGAACGACGGCAGCCCGGTGAACGTGGATCGCGGATAGTGGGTGTTGTACCTGGTCGTGGTGCGGGTCGTTGAGGCGGTGCCCGGATCGAGGTCGTGGTTGCCCGGGCCGATGATGTAGGGCACGTCGTCGGTGGGCAGACCCATCGCGCTCTTGCTGTTGTTCCATTGGGCCAGCTGGTCGGAGTTGTCGACCACGTCACCGACGTGCAGCACGTACTTGATGTTCCTGGCGGACTGCTGGTCGTCCACCCACTGCATCTGCGCCCGGTACACCTCGGGCCAGTACTCGGAGGCGTACTGGGTGTCGGGCAGCATCACGATGGTGAAGGTCTCCGCGGCTAGCGCCTGCGCGGGTGCTGCAGGGCCGGGTAAGGCCGTCGCCATGATCACGGCAAGGGTTGCACCGAGAGCACGGGTGATCTTGGTGATCCTCATTCCTTCCTTCCTTCCTCGGTCGGTGGGGCAGAACCGGGGCGCGGCGAGGCAGATGGATCTGTGACGGCCTGACCGGTGCTGCTCCCGGTGGTCGGAACCGCTGCGGCGCGTGGCGTGGAGGGTCGCTCTGCCACCCTCGGGGGCGGCAGGGCGACCCTCCACATCGCATCGATGAAGGAAGTTTCCAGGCGACGGAGTTTCGGCGCAACTAATCTCTACTGATTGATTTAGATTCGTTATCGGTCGTCGTCAGAGGTTCACGCGCCGCTCACCTGCGCTCCAGACGCCAAAGGGCATCGCCGTGCGCGCGACCCGCAGGGCTTGTCGCGTGCTCGCGGACCACGGTTCGCACGCGGCGTACGAGCTGTTTTGGCGTCGCGCGTTCAGGCGTGGGGCGAGCGGGGGGGCACGCCGGTGCGTATTCTAGCGCTAGAATGGTGCCGTGGAGACGCTGACCGATGCCGAGCTGACCGTCCTCGGGCTGCTCCTCGAGCAGCCCCGACACGGGTACGAGCTGGAACGGGTCATCGAGGAACGCGGAGTGCGCGCCTGGACGGCTCTCGGCTTCTCGTCCATCTACTACCTCCTCGACAAGCTCGCCAGCCGCGGCCTGATCGAAGCGAGCGCGACGCCGGCCGGCGAAAAGCGGTCGGCGAAGTCGCGCTCCACGTATCAGGTGACGGCAGCGGGCCGCCTCCTGTGCGGGGTCGCCACCGGAGATGCGCTGGCGACGCTGACGCCGGTGCGCTCTCGTGTCCTGGTGGGGATGGCCAACAGCCCGGGCCTGCCGGAGGAGGACGTGGTGGCCGGGCTGACCCGGCGCCTCGAGGCGCTGCGGAACCAGTTGGCGGAGGTCCGTGCGGCCAGGGCGAGGCAGGCCCCGTTGCCCACCGCCGCTTCGGCGATCTTCGACTACTGCGAAGCCATGCTCCAGGCCGATGCCGGCTGGACTGAAGCCACCCTGGGTGTACTGACCAAGGAGACCACCATGGACAAGTACGACATCAAGAAGGCGCGTCGCGAGCTGTACGCACCGCCGGCGAAGGACTTCGCCGTCGTCGACGTCCCCGAACTGCGATACCTCGCGGTCGACGGACACGGTGATCCGAACACGTCCACGGCGTACACCGCCGCCGTCGAGGCCCTCTTCGGCGTGGCATACCACCTGAAGTTCGCCAGCAAGAAGACCCTCGACCGGGACTTCGTGGTCGGACCGTTGGAGGGTCTGTGGCGGGCGGACGATCCCACCGCGTTCGTCACGCGGGACAAGGACGCCTGGGCCTGGACGATGATGATCAGCCAGCCCGACTGGATCACCGAGGACATGGTCCGAGCGGCCGTCGCCGACGTCGCCAAGAAGAAGGACAACCCGGCGCTGGCCACCCTCAGGCTGCTTGCCCTAGTGGAGGGCAAGTGCGTCCAGATCCTGCACGTCGGCTCCTACGACGACGAGGCGCCGACCCTGGACCGCCTGCACAACCGTTACCTGCCCGACAACGGGCTGACCTTCAACGGCGATCATCACGAGGTCTACCTCAGCGATCCGCGCCGGACGGAGCCGGCCAAGCTCAAGACGATCCTCCGGCAGCCCGTCAAAGCGGCATGACGGGCGCTTCCTGACGGATCGCCGGCCTGAGGGGCCGGGATAGCTGTCGAGACAGCAAGTGTCTGGACAGCGTGTTAGGCTTGGCCCATGGACCGCTCCACATCCGCTGTTCGCGCCCCCGGACTCCCTGCCCTCGGCGCCGGATCGCTGCTTCACCAGGTGGCCCGTGAGTTGACCACGGTGCTCGACCGCGACCTTGCCCGCCATGACCTGACCAGCCAGCAAGCCGCACTGCTGCTGCACGCGGCCGGCGAGGCGGCCACCCCCAGCAGCCTCAAAGCCACACTCGGCACCGATACCGCCGGAATGACACGGCTGCTCGACCGGCTCGAGGGCAAGGGCCTGCTGCGCCGGACCAAGCATCCGCGGGACCGGCGGGCCATCGTCATAGAACTCACCACGCAGGGTCGGGCACTGGTCCCGCACCTCCCGTCCGCGTTCGGGCGCGTGGTCGGCAGGCTGCTGACCGGGTTCGACGACACGGAGGTGGCGCAGCTGCGCGCAATGCTGGACCGCATGCTCGCGAATCTCGCCGCGGAAGGCGACCCGAGCTGAAATCGCCAGGACACGCGACGAGCTGGTGCGTGGTTTTGGTGAATCATCCCGTTATGGTGGTCGCCTAGGTGCCGAACGACCTGCGACTCAGGTCGGTTCGCGCGCTGTGGAAGGGACGGTCCTGAGGGGTGGCCGTCCCTTTTGCGATGTACCGGTCCGTGACGTCGACACGTTCGCTCGTGGTCGGACAGGGACGGTTCGGCGGCCGTGAACCGGGCGCTGCACGACAATGTCGCCGACCGTGGCGAGGGCCGCGCGCTCGGCTAAGCGTTGATCTTCTGAACCAGGGCGATCAGCTGATCGGCGGCCGGGCCCGAGGACGCCGGGTTCTGGCCGGTGATGAGCAGGCCGTCGGTCACCACGTACGGCTGCCAGTCGTCGGCCTTGCTGAAGTCGGCTCCCTTGGCGACGAGTTCATCCTCGACCAGGAACGGCACGACCTTGGTCAAGCCCACGGCTTCTTCCTCGGTGTTGGTGAAGCCGGTGACCTTCCTGCCTGCCACCAGGGCGGTGCCGTCGGGTGTCGTGGTGTGGCGCAGCGCGCCCGGGGCGTGGCACACCAGCGCGATGGCCTTGCCCGATCGGACGACGTGTTCGATCAGTGCGATCGAGGTGGGATCCTCGGCCAGGTCCCACATCGGGCCGTGACCGCCCGGATAGAAGACGGTGTCGAAGTCGTCGGCGGACACCGAGTCCAAGCGCAGCGTGGCGTCGAGCTGGGCTGCTGCGGCCGTGTCGGCCTCGAATCGACGGGTCAGGTCGGTCTGGAAGTCCGGTTCGTTGCTCTTGGGGTCCAGTGGCGGTCGTCCGCCCTTGGGTGACGCCAGCGTGACGTCCCACCCGGCGTCGCGGAATCGGTAGTAGGGCGCGGCGAGTTCCTCGAGCCAGAAACCCGTCTTGCGCCCGGTGTCACCGAGCTGGTCATGTGAGGTCAGCACCATCAGGACCTTCATTCACCCCACCTCCCTACGAGACGTAATCGTATGACGTCGGCGGGTGGCGCGAGCCGTTGTGGAACAGCCGCTCGAAAAACGAGGCCTGCCGTCGGCGGCCCAGGCGCGTGCGGGCGGGTGGCTGGAAAGGTCCACGAAAGAGTCTTCCATCGACAGGAAAACACTGTTAACTTCTCCGCAAGGTTTGTTAACAGATCCACTGGCTTGGAGGAATGATGGGACCCGTCAAGCACCTTGACCTGGACGTCCAGGACGTCTCCGCGGGCGACTGGGACCAGCTGGTCGCCGAGATCATGCGCAACGCCGGCGAGCTGACCCCGCAGGACCCCGAGGCCGCCCCGATCACGGGTTGCGGCTGCGGTTGCTCCTGCGCGTGCGGCTGCGGCTGCTGATCTTCGATCTCCATCCGCGACGGTGGCACGGCGATGCCGGCCACCGTCGCGTCCTCAGTGGATGCGGCTTCGGGGGAAGGTCATGAGCGTCGATCTCGCGAGCCTGGTGAGCCCGCTGGGCGTGGTGAGCGGCTTGCGTCCGCTGCTGCCCGACCGCGGCCTGGACCGGCTGAGCCATGTCGTGGCGTCCAGCGGGGACTCGCACACCGACCATCACGGCGGCAGCCCGCAGATCGGCACGGGACGCAGCTTCGACGCCGATCTCGCCGCCACCATCGCGATCGCCGAGGCCGCCGAACGATACGTGGGCAGCTATCCGCACGCCGACACGGTCCGGGCCGCCGCCGCGGACCTGCCCGGTGCCGTCGTCGACCTGAGCCGGTTGCCCCGCTGCTCCGAAGCCGAATATGCCCACCCCGACTGCAAGGTCGTCCCGCCCGATCCGGACGCCGTCATCCGCTGGATGCGCGGCACCGACCTGACGTCCGGCGAACCGACCTGGGTGCCCGCCGTCATGGCCTGCTACGGGCTGCACCCGGAACCGGCCGAACGCTTCGTGTTCCAGATCTCCACCGGGTACGCCGTGCACGTCGAACCAGAGCGCGCGCTGCTCGGCGGGCTGCTGGAGGTCATCGAACGCGACGCCATCGCCGTCACCTGGCTGCGCCGGCTGCGGCTGCCGCTGCTCGGACCCGCCGCGATGAGCCCGGCCGTGCGTGACCTGCTCGACCACGGCCGCCGCCGCTTCCTGAACAACGTGCTGTTCAACGCCACCACCGACGTCGGCATCCCGACGGTGTACGCGCTGCAGCAGGCGCCCCATGACCCCGAGGCCGCCAATCTGGTCGGTGCGGCCACCGGACGAACCCTGGCGCAGGCGGCCGAGAAGGCCCTCATCGAGATCCTCAACATCCGGCAGCTGTTCCACCACGGCACGTCGCCCGTCACCGAGTACGCGGAGTTCGCCGACATCATGGACGGCGCCCGGTACATGGCCGTGCCGCAGCGGGCCGAAGCCTTCGCGTTCCTCACCGAGGACCTCGCCCGGCGGCCCGTCTCGGACAGGTGCCTGGAACTGCCCGAAGACCCGCGGCAGGCGCTGCCGGTGGTGCTGGAGCAGCTGCGCCGGATCGGGGCGCAGGCGGTGTGCGTCGACCGCACGTCGGCGGAGTTGCGCCGGGTCGGGCTCGTCGCGCTGACCGTGCTGGTGCCGCGGTTGCAGCCCATGTCGCTGTCGCCGCTCGCGCAGTTCCGCGCCCACCCGCGATTGATCGAGGCACCGGCGGCGATGGGCGTGCCGGCATCCCCGGAACAGGAGCTGAACCCGTGGCCGCAACCGTTCGCCTGACCGACGTCGCGGTCGCCGCCGTGGGGGAGTTCGGTCACGCCGTCCAGAGCCGCCTGCTGGCCGACGGTGCGTCGGCCCTGGACCCCGACCGGCCCCGACCGGGCGCCGCGCAGGCGATGGTGCTCGTGTCGTGGCGGCCCGACGCGGCCCGGACCGAGCTGTTCGACGAGCTGGCGCACGACCGTGCCATCGCCTGGCTGCCGGTCGTGGTGGACCATCCCTTCCTGGTCGTCGGACCCTGGGTGGCTCCCGGCGGACCGTGCTACGACTGCTACCGCTTCCGCCGCGAGCAGCACGACCCGAAGTCTCGGCACCGCGCCGAGCTGCTGGCCGCGTACCGCGCCGACGACACGCTCGGGGTCTACGGCCATCTGCCGCACCACCTGCGGGCCGCCGAAGCGCTCGCCCGGCTCGTGCTCCAGTCGCCACAGCCCGGCATGACCGTCATGGTCGACCTGGCCACGATGATGGTGAGCCGGGTGGACCTCATCGCCAGGCACGGCTGCCCCCGCTGCGGCGCCGCCGACACCTGGGGAGACCCCCGGCTCGCCGCCACCATCGCCGAAACCGCCCGACAGGTGTCGAAAGGAGCATCGGTATGAGCCGGCTCGCTCATCCCGCGGTGGCCGCCGGTCTTGCCGTCATCAGCACCGACGACGGACTGCTGATCGAAGGCGGCCCCAGCCGGCGGTTGTTCACCGGCGCCGCCGCGCACGACCTGATGCCCCGGCTGCTGCCGCTGCTGGACGGCCGCACCAGCCTGGCCGCGGTCGCGCAGGCGACGTCGACGCCGGTCACCCAGGTGGCCCAGGCCGTGGCGCTGCTGCACCGCAGCGGCCTGCTGCACGACGGCGTGGTGGACCGCGACGACGCCGCCGACGCTTTCCTGTCCCGCGCGGTGGCCGCGGCCGGCAGCCCCGATCAGCCTGCGACGCTGCGCAAGCGGCTCGCCGAAGCCGCCGTCGTCGTCGCCGCGGCGGGCCCGCTGGGCGACCTGCTGGCCGACGACCTGGCACAGTCGGGCATCGGCACGATCACCGCGGACCCCACCACCACGGCCGCGCTGGCGGTGGCCGACGACGACCGGTTGGCCTCGGTGGCGGCCACCGGGGTGCCGGTGCTGCGGATCGGCGGCGACGACTCCCACGTCGAACTCGGGCCACTGTTCACCGGGCCGGACACGAGCTGTCCACAATGTTTCCTGGGCGGCGCGGGGCGCGGCGGCGCGGGACCCCTCGGCCTCGCGGCGGCACAACTGCTCAGCGCCCTGACCGTCGCCGAGGTCATCGCGTGGCTGACCCGGCTGTCCGCGCCGGCCACCGGTCGTCGCCTGCACCGCATCGACACCGTCACCCTCGACCGCAGCATCCACGAGGTCACGCCCTCGGCCGACTGCCCGACCTGCACCCTCGCCGACGACGGCCCGATCGGGCGGTTGGAATGGCTCAACCGGCGACCGTCCTGGCAGGTCCCAGCTGATCGGACGGTCCCCGCCCCCGCCGACATCGACCTGGCGTCGGCGCCACGGACACCGCTGAGCGAGGCACCCTCCTGGTTGCGGCCGCTGCTGTCCGCGGCGACGGCCCGACCGTACGCCGACACGTACCTGCTCGCCGTCGACGGCCTGCCGCACCCGGTCCACCGCTGGTCGCCGACCGCCCAGGCCCTCGTCGCCGCCCGCGGGGACCTCACCACCTGCCCGCCGATCTCGGGACTGCCCGAAACCCCGGCCGCCGTGCTCGTGTTCGTCGCCGCCACCGCACGGCTGACCGCGGCCTACGCCGAACAGAGCCTGCGCCGGGCGTTCCTGGCCGCCGGCCGCGCCGTCGCGGCCGTCACCGCGGCCACCGCCGACCACGACGCCGTGCTGGCCGACACCGTCGACCAGGCACTGGCCGACCTGCTGGAACTGCGCGACGGCGGCGAACAGCCGGCCGCCGTCGTGGGGATCTACCCGAGGCGGCCCTGATGCCCATACAGCCCAAGGACACCGCCCTGCACGCCGCGCTGCGACAGGACTTCACCGCAGCCCGCATGCCAAGGCCCGGCGACGACATCGGCGTCACCGTCATCGCATCGCTGGCCGCCTCGCCCGAGCCGTTGACCGCCTGCATCGCCGTCTTCGGCGGTACGGCCATCCCCACCGGCACGTACTGCCTCGACCCGGCCGGATTCCTGCACCGCGTCCACCCGCAACCACCGCCGCTGGCGCACCTGGCCGCCGACGTGGCCGTGCTGCTAGGCGGCCCGGCCACCGCCTCGGCCGCCGACTTCCGGCGACTCGCGCTCGCCGCCGGCATCGTCTCGCACCACCTGGCCACCCGCCTCGGCGCCGGCTTCGACCAGGTGACCTGCGACGACGAAGCGATCGCCTGGCCACTGGCCACAGTGAACGCCTCGATGACCCACCTGACCACCGTCGCCGGCAAGGAAACGCGATGACCGCACACCAGCTCTCCACCGTGATCATGGCGCATCCCAGCCGGCTCACCCTCGCCGAAGCGCTCGCCGACAGGCTGGCCGAACTCAAGCCCGACATCGTCGTGGACCCCGAACCGCACGGGTCGCCGTCGTCGCTGCGCACCGCCGCCGTCGCCTGGTCCTTCGTCCCCGAACACGCCACCCACCACATGGTGCTGCAGGACGACGCCGTGCCGTGCCAGGGCTTCGCCGACGCGGTGCACGCCGCGATCGCGCAGTACCCGGACACGGCCCTGGCGCTGTTCACCGAATGGACCTCGAACACGGCCCACCACCTGCGCTTGGCCGCCCTCACCGGGGCGACGTGGGCCGAAGTGGTCGACGAGTACGTGCCCAGCGTCGCCCTGGTGCTGCCCGCCGCGATCGCCCGGGACTTCGGCCAGGCAGCCACCGCCAACCTGCGCGCCTGGACCCCCACCGACGACGTCGCGCTGATGAACTTCCTGCGCGAACGGCAGGTCACCGCCATCTGCCGCATCCCCAACCTCATCGACCACGACTCGCCTGACAGCCTGACCGGCAACACCCACCAGGGGCCGCGCCGTTCGGCGTGCTTCGCCGACGACGTGCCCGCCCCCGCGCCGGGCGACCTGCTCGCCATGGCCGACCTGCTGCCCACCTTCGCGCACTACCAGATGCCCGAGTTCGGGTCGCAGCCTTACCACGCACAGCGCAAACCGATCGGCGACGGCGGGCTGCCCTGGTCCATCAGAACCACCGGCCAGTGGCTGGCCGACACCGGACTGGACCCGGCCCGGGTGACCGAACTGGCCCGGGCGCACACCGACCAGTGGCGGCGGCAGCATCACCGGCTCGTCGACCCGCTGCTGGACCGGCTGTGGCTGACGCCGTTCGCCGTCGGTGCCTGCCTCGCCGCAGCATCGGTGCGGCTCTACCGGCCCGACGGCACCCCGGTGCCCAGCCGATTCCCCGCCGCCGACGAGGCGGCCCTGGAAACCCTGCTGGCCGACCCTGTGACACGACGGGCGTTCACCACCCTGCCGCAGGCACACCTGCACCCGGTCGCCACCCGCGACGTGCTCGACGAACTGGAGCAGCCGCTGACCGAACTCATGCTCGACGCCGTCCGGGCCGGATACCGCCACGCCCGGGAGAACGGGCGGCGATGATCACACTGCGCCTCGACGGCAGGCCGGCCATGGACTCCACCGCGACCGCCGACCTGATGATCACCGTCGCGGACCGCGACCCGGTGGCACTGCACGACGCGGACGGTTCGGTGGCCGCTGCCCTGCGAGCGCTGCTCCGACCGCTGACCTGGCAGCAGCTTCGCGACCGGCTGGCGCTGGACGCCGAGCAGGGTGACGCGCTCATCAGGCGGCTGCTCGCCACCGGCGTGATCACCCTCGGATGCGCTGACGAGCACGGCGATGTCGCCACGGCCCGTATCCACTCCCGGCGCGCCGACCTGCGGCCGGACCTGGAACCGGCTGCCGACCAGGCAGTGCAGCTGTCGCCGTACGCGCTGCTGCGGCGGTTCGGCGACCACGCCGTGGTCGAGTCCGCCCGCGACGGCACGGTCGTGCACCTGCACCGACCCGAACTCGCGGCGGTGGCGGCCGGGCTGTGCGCACCGACCACACCGGCGGCGGCGGGACGGCTGGCCCCGGGGGGCCCGCAACTGGTGCGGCTGCTCGCCGCGGTCGGCCTGGTGGCCGCACCCGGCCCGCAGCCCGTGAGCCCGCCGCACGCGGCCTGGACCCACACCCGCAGCCGCAGCGGCCTGGTCGATCCCCGCCTGGCAGCGCCGGGCACCCTGGACGAACCACCCGCCGCGCCCGCCGCCGACACCGACCTCCCGCTTCCGGTGCCCGACCTGGCGGCATTGCGGCACACCGACCCGCCGCTGGCCGACGTCATGGAGAGCCGCCGCTCGGTCCGCCGGTTCGGCCGCGCACCCCTGACCCTGCCGCAACTCGGTGAGCTGCTGTACAGGGTGGCGCGCATCCAGCAGCGGCTGGACGCCGACCCCGCCGCCGGCCGGCTCTACTCGCACACCCTGCGGCCGGCACCGTCGGCCGGGGCGATGCACGAACTCGACTTCTACCTGACCGTCCGCGCGTGCCACGACCTCGCTCCCGGCGTCTACCGCTACCTGCCGGACCGGCACGCGCTGGGCGTGGTCACCCGGGACACCGTGCCGCTCGTCCGGATGATCAACGCCGCCTACCTGGCGATCAACCGTGAGTCGGTGCCGCCACTGCTCATCAGCCTCGCGGCCCGGTTCGACCGGCCCACCCGCAAGTACGGCGACCTGGCCTACTCGCTGACGCTGCGCAACGCCGGCGTGCTGCTGCAATCGGTGTATCTCAGCGCCACCGCGATGGGCCTCGGCGCGTGCGCCGTCGGCACCGGCGACGCCGCAGACTTCGCCGATGCGACCGGCCTCGACCCGCTCGAGGTGTCCTCGGTGGGCGAGATCGTCATCGGCTCCCTTCCCGGTCAGGACGAGTGAATGGACCAACCGACCACGTCCGCCGACCCCAGGCTGCCACCGCTGGGGTTCCGGCGGCTGCTGCTGGTGGCCACCGGCTCGCTCAACGCCGCCTTCCTGCCCCGGGACCTGGCATGGCTGCGCTCGGCGTACCCGGAACTGGAGGTCCAGGTCGTGCTCACGCGATCGGCGCTGCAGTTCATCACCGCCACCGCCGCCGGGTGCATCACCGGCCGGGAGGCGATCGTCGACGAGTGGCCCCAGCCGGCCGCCGAGGCCCTGCATGTCACCCTGCAACAGTGGGCGCAGGCCGTCATGGTGTACCCGGCCGGCCTGAACTACCTGGCCCGGCTGGCGCTCGGGCTGGCCGACTCGCCCAGCCTGCTGGCGATCCAGTGCAGCACCGCACCGGTGGTCGTCGCCCCGGCGCTGCCGCCCGGCGGCTGGGACAGTCCCGTCACGGCCGCACACGTGGCGGCGCTGGCGCAGCGGCCGACGATCACCGTGCTGCCACCCGTGCCGGTGCTCAGCTTCACCACCGGCCGCGACGACGCACACGGGCCGCCGCCGTTCACCGCCGCGCTGGGCTCCGTGGAGCTGTTGCGCCGACGACTCCGGGAGACGGCGCCATGAGCTCCGCACCACGAGTACTGCTGCTAGCCCGCGGCCACGGCTTCGGGCATGCCGCCAGGGACCTGCGGATCGTCAAAGCCATGCGCACCCTGCGGCCCGACGTCGACATCCAGGTGATGGCCTCCGGCAGCGCCGCCGTCTACCTGGAGCTGTACGGCGAGACCTTCGCCGACATGGGCATCGGCGACCACGAGGACATGTCCCCGGCGGCGGGCAAGCGCATCTGGGAGCTGATGGACCGATACGACCCCTTCGATCTGGTGATCGCCGACGAGGTCGTATGGGCGCTGTCGTTCTGCGCCAGGCGCTGGCGCCGGCGGGCGATCCTGCTGACCGACTGGTTCTACTCCGAACTGGGCGCCCCGGAGTCCGATCCGATCCTGGACCAGGCAGGGGAGATCCTGCTGCTCGACTTCTCCGCCGCCCATCCCGGCCCGGTCGGCTTCACCACCCCGATTCAGGCGTTCGGGCCGGTGGTGGGCGACTTCGGCGTCGACCGCGCCACGGCACGCGCCGAACTGGGGGTCGCGGCGTCCGACACGGTCGCGGTGCTCACCGTCGGCGGAATGACCGCGATGGTCGACAACGCGGCGATCGCCGACCTCACCGTACGGACCTGGTTGGCTCACTCACCGCCCGGACACCGGCTGTTCGTGCTGGCGGAACCGTTCTGCCAGGTGCCCGCCGAGCGGGCGGCCGACATCGTCTGGGCCGGGTTCACCGCCGAACCGGAGAAGTACTACGCCGCCGCCGACCTGGTGGTGGCCAACGCCAACGGCACCGTCACCTGCGACCTCGTGTGGAACCGGGTTCCGGTGCTGGCCATGACCCATCCTGCCGTGTCGTACCCGGACTCGTTCGGGCTCCGCGTCAAGGCCATGAGCGAGGCCGGGATGACCGTGCACGGCGAAGCGACCGCGTCGACGTCCGAGCTGTGGCAGCTGATGAACCAGGCGATGCGCAACGACTGCCGGCCGGATCCGGCGTTCGAATGGGCCACCGGCGACCAGGTCGCCCGCCATCTGCTGGCCCGGTTGGACTACATGGTGGCCAAGTCGGACAGCGTCGCCCCGGCTGGATCCGCGCAGCCGGCGTGACGCCGCGTCCTGCTGAAACCGCGTGGCGCCGGTCGAAACGGATCGGTGCGTCGGCGGATCCGGATGAGGCGCTCCGTCACGCCTTGCAGGTCAGGTGAGCCATGCGCTGAGGCGGGCGAACGCCGACTCCTGCATCGCCAGGTCGAAGCGGTGGTCGCCCGGATGGAACTCGCCGACGTATGCGGCCGGGGCGCCGCGGTGCCGGTAGATCTCGCCCAGGCGCCGGTCGGCGGCCTCCATGCCGTCCAGGGGGAACAGGTGGTCGTCGCGCAGGTACTGGACCAGCAGCGGCGACGGCGCCCGGCAGCCGGCGACGTCGGGCCAGTCGCCCAGGCGCGGCAGGCCCGGCGGGAAGAACATCCAGGTGTGTCCGGCGACGTGCCGGTCCAGCATGGCGTCATGGGTGGTCATCATCCCCGTGATCACGGTCGCCCCGATACGCGGCGAGGTGGCGCTGAGGAGTGCGGCTCGGGCGCCTCCGCCGGACAGCCCCACGCAGCCCAGCGGGCCGTCCACCACCTCGGCTCGCGACGCCAGGTACCTGGCCGCGACCCGGTCCTCGTACGCCACCAGCGCGGCCATGCTGGTCCCGAGCACCGTGCAGTACTTGGCGACCAGGTGCTCGTGCCGGGACGCGAGCGGGTTGTAGGCGGCCGGATCGTCGTCGGGGACGACGGCAAGGCCCAGCGCCCCTGCCATGGTCGAGGCGTCGAAGCGGCGGCTGCCCCACAGGAACACGTCGTGCACCAGGACGACGAAGCCACGCCGGGCCAGTTCGTTGGCGAAGGCCCGGCCGCCGTAGGACCGCTCGCGCAGCGCCACCATGTCCGGGCCCGCCGGGTGCGGTCCGTCTGCGATCTTCTCCTTGCCGTGGAATTTGGCCCCGTCATGGCTGTGCAGCGCCACCACACCCGGCAGCGGCCCGGATCGTGCGGCCGGACGCAGCAGCCACGCCCGGGTACGCGGGCCGTAGCCCACCGACCACGACACCTCCTCGCCGTCCACGCCGTCCCGCGACCACCGGCCGTCCACGCGCGGCTCGCGCGGCTCATCGTCCGGGGCGAAGTCCAGCAGTCCGATGACGTCGCGCGGCTCGACCACCACGGCGGGGTCACGCCGCGGCACGGCGACGCGGGACAGATCGGAGTACGAGCCGAGGTGCGCTGATGAACGGATCACGGCGCAGTTTTGCACAGCGGCCGCATTGGCACAGGCCGGCCGTGGACAGCCAACGGTTAAGTTTGTTAACTTCGATCCCTCAAACATCGACAGATACCAACGAGATTCTGTCGGTACGTGCCGGAACGTGAACACCGACCGGAGCGGGTGCCCGGCCGGGTACCCGGAGCGAGGTGGATCCGATGCGCAAGCTCACAATCCTCATGGCGGCGCTGCTGACCGGGGTGGCGGGCGTAGTCGTCGCGGCCCCGGCGCACGCCGCGCCCGCGGTGTGCGCGCTCCACTGCGACACCCGCGACCCGTCCCTGGCCCGCCAGGAGACCTTCCCCGTGCCCGAGGTCAACCTCAACGGCCGGCGCCTGGTCCTGCACGTGTCCGACACCGACCGGATGGCATGGGGCAGCATCGACAATGGCGTGCTCGGCGATTCCGTCTGGCTCGACCGCAGCTGGACCGACGGCTCCACCTGGGACGGTCTGCTCGGCAAGGCCGCCATCCCGGCCACCTGGACCGGCACCCGCACCCTGATGTACAACCTGGCCGACCCCGCCGCCCACCGGCGCGGCATGGTCCGCGCCTGCGGCAACGCGGGCGGGGTCACCTGCACCGCCTGGGCGTACACCAAGGTCTGCGACGCTGTCTGCGACGGAGCAGACCCGGCCACCGCCGTCGGCGACAACCAGCCGGTGCCGGGGACCACCATCAGCAACCGCCGCATCGACCTGCACCTCGACAGCCGCGGCCTGGCCTGGGCCACGCTGGGCTCGGGCACCGCCGGCGACGAGGTGTGGCTGGACCGCTCGTGGGACGAGGGCGCCTCCTGGCCCGGCGGCTCGTCACTGGGCCGGGTAAGCGTTCCGGCGGGCGCCGCGTCGGTGCGCACCACCATGGTCAACACCCGCGATCCGCGCTCGCTGCTCTACGGCGGCACGGTGCGCGCCTGCGGCCGGGCGACCGGGTCGGCCAACGGCAGCTGTACCGCCTGGGCCCGGCCCGCCGCCGACCGCCCGGCCGCCGCCGCGGACGCGCTGGCCCACGCCTACCGCACCGACACCGCCTGGTGGCCGTCGAGCTGGTGGAACTCCGCGGTCGCGGTCACCGCGCTCGGCGACTGGTCGGCCCGCACCGGCCGCAGCGACTACCGCTGGCTGATCGACCGCACCTTCGAGCTGAACAAGGGTGTGCTGCCGGCCGGGCAGAAGAGCACCGACGCGATCGAGGGCAACTTCCTCAGCCGCGCGATCGACGACACCGGCTGGTGGGGTCTGGCCTGGGTGCAGGCCTACGACGTCACCCGCGACGCCAAGTACCTGAACATGGCCGTGACCATCGCGAACTACATGCACTCGTACTGGGACGGCACCTGCGGCGGCGGGGTCTGGTGGAACCGCGAGCGCACGTACAAGAACGCGGTCACCATCGGCCTGTACATCCGGCTCACCGCCGCGCTGCACAACCGGATCGCGGGGGACACGCTGTGGCTGGGCCGGGCCACCACGGGCTGGAACTGGTTCGCCGCCAGCGGCATGATCAACGGCTCGGGGCTGGTCAATGACGGGATCACCGGCGGCTGCGCCAACAACGGCCAGACCGTGTGGACGTACAACCAGGGGCTGGCCGTCGGCGGGGCGGTCGAGCTGTGGCGGGCCACCGGCAACGCGGCACTGCTCACCTCGGCGCGGCAGCTGGCCGACGCGGCGATGAACTCGACCGTGCTGACCCGCTCGGGGATCCTCACCGAGTCCTGCGACCCGGCCAACAGCTGCGACGACAACCAGAAGCAGTTCAAGGGCATCTTCATGCGGTATCTGATGGACCTGGCCGACGTCTCCGGCGTCGCCGCGTATCGGACCTACGCGCAGCGCCAGGCCGACTCGATCTGGCAGTCCGACCGCGACAGCCTCAACCGGATCGGCCTGCGCTGGACCGGCGCGACGCCGAACGCGCGTGACTGGCGCACCCAGGCTTCCGGACTCGGCGCGCTGCTGGCGGCCACGTCCGGTCCGCCGGCCCCGCCCACCCCGCCGCCGTCGGAGGCCGGGTGGGCGCCCAGCGTGTCGTACGCGCCCGGGACGGTCGTGACGTATGCCGGCGCGCGCTGGCAGTGCCGCCAACCGCACCTGTCGCAGGTCGGCTGGGAGCCGCCGAACGTGCCGGCGCTCTGGCTGCGATTGTGACGTCCTGACGTCCTGACGTCCGACACGGCATGTAAAACGTGCTTTGCGCGGATATACCGCTATGGTGTGGTCGTGGTGTTGAACGAGCCCGTCCTCGGACGGAGCCGGTTGACGCTCCGCTGAGGGGACGGTCCTGAGGGGTGGCCGTCCCCTCAGCCGTCCCGGTTGCCCGACGCCTGACCTGCAGACGCTCAGCCGGGCCGGTACGCGGACAGTTCGGCCTGGGCCGCAGCGGCCAGGCGGTCGCGGTCGATGCCGAGCCGCTTCACCGCCCGTGCCCAGGTGCCGTGTTCCTGGCGGGCCGCGGCGACGAGCACGTGCCCGCCCAACAGCAGTTTCGGCGCCGCCGTCTTGGAGAGGGCGACCGCGTCCTGGAACACCTGCTGGGCGGGCGGTGTCATCCGGTAGAGCCCTTTCGGCGCCCCTGCGGACGGCACGGCGGCGGGCTCGTGGGTGAGGCCGATGCCGTCGAGCGCGGCGCGGTGGACCGCCTCTACCGCCGAGGTCAGGTCGCCCGTGCTTATGCCGATCTGCTGCAGCGCACGCTCGGCGGTGGCGTCCGGCAGGGCGAGCGCGGACAGAACGAGGTGTTCGGTGCCCGGCAGCTCCTGCCCGTCGGCGCGCGCGATGCTCTCGGCGGTGTTGAGCAGGGTTTTGAGTGTGCGGACGTTGTTCAGGGCACGCGGCAGCCACATGGGTGTTCTCCGATGGTCGAGGGGTGCTCGGCTCAGGTCAGTCGTTGCGGCCCGGGGCCAGTTTCTTGTGTGCGGCCTGGGCGCTGATGCCCAGTGCCTGGCCGATCTGCGCCCAGGTCCAGCCGTCGCGCAGCGCGTGTTCCACAGCGGCCCGTTCGAGCTGGCCGGCTAGTCGCCGTAGTGCGACGACCGCCGCCAGTGCCGACTCCGGGTCGGACGGGGGAGGGATCGCCGGCAACTCGCTCACGTCGTCAACTTTAGTTGATGGCGCAGGAGCCGTCAACAAAAGTTGATGAGACGGGCCCGGCCGATCACTGCGGATCGGCCGGGCCCGTCGGTGGGACCAGATCAGTTCAGGTCGAACCGGTCGAGCTCCATGACCTTGGTCCAGGCCTTGACGAAGTCGGCCACGAACTTCTCCCGTGCGTCCTGGCTCGCGTACACCTCCGCAATGGCCCGCAGCTGGGAGTTGGAGCCGAAGATGAGGTCGACCGCGGTGGCGGTCCACTTCACCTCGTCGGTGGCCACGTCACGGATCTCGTAAACATGCTCGCCGGACTCCGCCGCCCTCCACCGGCTGCCCGGGGAGAGCAGGTTGACGAAGAAGTCGTTGGTGAGCACGCCGGGCCGGTCGGTGAGCACGCCGTGCCGGTCACCGCCGACGTTGGCGCCGAGCGAGCGCAGGCCGCCGATGAGGACGGTCATCTCGGGTGCGGTCAGGTTGAGCATGTAGGCACGATCGACGAGCAGCACCTCCGGCAGAGCCTTCTCGCCGGGCTGCAGGTAGTTGCGGAACCCGTCGGCACGCGGCTCGAGGACGCTGAAGGATTCGACGTCGGTCTGCTCCTGGGTGGCGTCGGTGCGGCCCGGGTGGAACGGCACGGTCACCGCGACACCTGCGTCGCGTGCCGCCTTCTCGACGGCGGCCGAGCCGGCCAGCACGATCAGGTCGGCGAGCGAGATCCTCGCGCCGCCGGCGTCGTTGAACTCGCGCTGGATGCCTTCGAGGGTCGCCAGGACCGACGCGAGCTGCTCGGGCTGGTTGACCTCCCAGCCGCGCTGCGGCTCGAGCCGCAGCCGGGCCCCGTTGGCACCGCCGCGCTTGTCGGTGGACCGGAAGCTCGCGGCCGACGCCCAGGCGGTGGAGACCAGCTGGGCGGTGGTGAGGCCGGACTCGAGGACCTTCGCCTTGAGGGCGGTGACGTCCGCGTCACTCACGAGGGCGTGGTCGACGGCCGGCACCGGGTCCTGCCACAGCTGCGCTTCGGGGACCCACGGGCCGAGGAAGCGGCTGACCGGGCCCATGTCGCGGTGCAGCAGCTTGTACCAGGCCTTGGCGAAGGCCAGCGCGAACTCGTCGGGGTTGGCCAGGAAACGGCGTGAGATCTTCTCGTACGCCGGGTCGACGCGCAGTGACAGGTCGGTCGTGAGCATCGTCGGCCGGTACTTCTTCGACGGGTCGTACGGGTCCGGGATGATCGCCTCGGCGTCCTTGGCGACCCATTGCTTGGCGCCGCCGGGGCTGGTGGTGAGCTCCCACTCGTGGCCGAAGAGGATCTCGAAGAAGCGGTTGCTCCACTGCGTCGGACGGTCCGTCCACGTCACCTCGAGACCGCTGGTGATCGTGTCGCCGGCCTTGCCGCTGCCGTTGCTGCTCAGCCAGCCCAGGCCCTGCGCCTCCAGCGGGGCGCCCTCGGGCTCCGGGCCCACGTGGTCGCCCGCGACGGCGGCGCCGTGCGTCTTGCCGAAGGTGTGGCCGCCGGCGATCAGGGCGACGGTCTCCTCGTCGTTCATCGCCATCCGGGCGAAGGTCTCGCGGATGAAGTGGGCCGCCGCGGCCGGGTTCGCGTTGCCGTTCGGCCCTTCCGGGTTGACGTAGATCAGGCCCATCTCGGTCGCACCGACCCCGGCCGCCATCTCCTTCTCGGACACGTAGCGCTCGTCGCCGAGCCAGGCGTCCTCGGGACCCCAGAAGATCTCCTCGGGCTCCCACACGTCCTGGCGCCCGAAGCCGAAGCCGAAGGTCTTGAAACCCATCGACTCCAGGGCGACGTTGCCGGCGAGCACGAGCAGGTCGGCCCACGAGATCTGCTGGCCGTACTTCTGCTTGACCGGCCACAGCAGCCGCCGGGCCTTGTCCAGGTTGGCGTTGTCCGGCCAGCTGTTGAGCGGGGCGAACCGCTGACCGCCGTCACCGGCACCGCCGCGCCCGTCGTGGATGCGGTACGTGCCCGCGGCGTGCCAGCTCAGCCGGATCATCAGACCGCCGTAGTGGCCGAAGTCGGCGGGCCACCAGTCCTGCGAGGTGGTGAGGACCTGCACGATGTCCTGCTTGAGCGCTCCGACGTCGAGCTTGCCGAACTCATTGGCATAGCTGAAGTCCTCGCCCAGCGGGTTTCCCTTGGGCGAGTGGGCGTGCAGCACCGAGAGGTCGAGCTGGTTGGGCCACCAGTCGCGGTTCGTACGCGGCCGACCGCCGGTCTTCGGGGTAGGCGACGGGATCGCCGGGTTCTCGCTCTCGCTGCCCTGCGCGGTCACGGAATCGTGCGCGACCGGGCAGCCGGCCGCCGTTTTCTCCTCCACGCCCTGCGCGCTGGCCGGTGTGTTGTCCTTGCTGTCGCTCATGTGCTTCCTCCGAACTGGCGGATCATTGGTCAATGCGTGCGGTCGCGCAGCCAGGGCAGGTGCCCCAGTAGACGACCTCCGCCTCGTCGACCACGAAGCCGTGGTCGTCGGAGGCGGTCAGACACGGGGCGTCGCCGACGGCGCAGTCGACGTCGGCGATGACGCCGCAGGAGCGGCATACGACATGGTGGTGGTTGTCGCCCACGCGCGACTCGTAGCGGGCGATCGCACCGGCCGGCTGGATACGGCGCACCAGGCCGGCTTCGGTGAGCGCACGCAGCACGTCGTACACCGTCTGGTGCGAGACCATCGGGTGTTCGGCGCGCACCAGCGCTGTCACTGTCTCGGTGTCGACGTGCGGATGGCCGTGCAGCGCGGCCAGCACGGCCAACCGGGGCCGAGTCACGCGCAGCGATACTGCGCGCAGCTGTGCCGCGAAGTCGGACGCCATACGATCAAATATGCCACTCATCTGGAACTATTCAAGTTTACGCCAGGAGTTTATCCGTGTGTCGCAGGGTTTAGCAGGCTTTCAGTATTTTTACGGCACCGGACAGCGGCCCCTGCTGCCGGACACGCGGCAGGGGAGAAGTTCGCGGCTGAAGCCAGCGGTGAGCGAAGCAGGCGGGCTGCCAGATGAGTGGAGTTGAACGTCGCAGCAGCCGTCAGCCGGGTCGGCGGGCCGACGGGTCGCTGACCCGGCCGATGAACAGCGGGATGCGGTCCCGGCCGCCGACGATGGCGAAGGCGAACGGACGGTCGGCGATGAACCTCGCCGTCGGGGGCGGAGGAGCGCTGACCGCCCCGGCCAAACCGGTGACGGCGGCGGCCTCCGTCCCCCACTCGTCCACGGTGACGTTCGCCTTGTGCACCGCCTTCGAGATGAACAGCCCGGAGGCGATGCCGCTGAAGTCCGCACCGCCGCCGAACGCGGACGTGAGGCCGAGCCCGGACAGCACCGCTTTCAGGTCGAGCGAGGACTCGAAGTCCCACTTGGGGACGGCGACGTCGACCTGGAGCTCGGTGAACGAGTCGCGCAGCCGGGCGAGCACCTGGTGCGACAGCGCGTCCTCCGGCTTGCCGCCGGACGGCGGGAGCATCAGCCACATCGCGTACGGTCCCTCGGCGTAGGGCAGTTCGATCGCGGCGATGCCGCCGGTCTCGGCGTACCGGACGGCCAGGGCGTTGCGCATCGTCGGCGTCCGGACGACGGTGCCGTCGGCCCTGGTGAACGCGGCGTCGGCGACGTCGACGAAGTAGCTGCGCCAGTCCGCCTTGAAGTAGACGGTGTTGGCCAGCACCAGCTTCGTGTCCGCGTCGAGGTCGTCGAACACCTTCGGGATCCGGCCCGCCGTCTGGTGGTTCACCCACGCGTTGATCCGGTCGACCGCGTCGCCGCCGAAGTCGACCGGGCGTACCCCCGCCGCGTACTGCTCGGCCAGCGTGCGCAGGAACTCGGCGCCGACCGTGAAGCCCTTCTGCGGGAACAGCGCGTTGCCGATGCTCACCACCGGCGGAAGGCGCTTCGCGCTCCGGTCGCGGTCACCGCTCTTCGGCTTCGGCGGAACATCGACGGTGGCGAGCTGCCGGCTGACCGCGTTGTACGCCTGGTCGCGCCCGTTCGCCGGGAAGCCGAAGACGGCGTCCAGCTCCTTCGCGGTCGTGCCGCCGGCACCGGCCCGCATCATCGCGAACGCGAGCGCGATGCTCAACGGCGACGCGACGAAGTTCGTCCCAGGTGGGGCGGCCGCCAGAAACAAGCGCTGGCCGAAGGCCGCCAGCCCGTCCACGGAGGCCGCGACCGGGGCATCGGCCGGCGGCTCGACCCGGCTCACGCCCTCCGCGCTGACCAGCTCCGGCCCGGCGTCCTCCCCGGCACAGCCGACGAGCGGCACCGCTGCGGCCGCGGCCAACCCCAGCAGCAGGGCACGCCGCGTGGCGGTGGCGACGTCGAGATGTCCTTTGCGCATGTTTGCCTCCGGGGGCCGGTCGTCGACTCCTATGACGCCGAGCCCCCGAACCCGGTTCCGCGCGCCGACCGCCGTTCAGCCCTCGGCGCTGTCGCGGGTCAGCCGGTGCGGCGGGACCGGGTCAGCGCCAGCCCACCGAGGATTACGGCGATCAGGCCGACCACCAGGGCCACGTAGGCCCCGCCTCGCCCGTTGCCGGTGCCGATGCCACTGTCGGAGGTCGCGGCCACCAGCCCGCCCAGGGCGATGCCGATCAGCCCCGCCGTCAGCGCGACGGTGCCGCCGAGCCGCCCGTTGCCGGTGCCGAAGCGACCGGTGGGGCGGGCCAGCGCGAGCCAACCGATGATCACGCCGGCCAGCGCCAGCAAGCCGCCGACGCTGGCCCCGAGCCGCCCGGTGCTCATGGTGTAAACGTCGGCGGCGATCGGCTGGGTCGACAGGTGTGCGGCCGCCGGTGCGGCCGATCCGAAGCCTCCGAGCAGGGCCGCCGCCGCCGCGGCGAGCACCAGGCGGACCGATGTCAGGACTGCTGATGAGCTCATGCTCCGCTCCTCTTTCGTGCGTCTCGTCACCACCGAGTGGGGATGTCGTTCGATCATGTCGCCGCAGGCTCCGGAGGTCGTCCCGCGGACGCAGGCTCTTCGCACTGCCGCCGACGGCGCAGTCGGCTACCGCGGATGCCGCAGGCGCCGGAGAACTGCTGCGCCTGCGGTATGCGGCCGCTCGTGCGCGGGAAGGACTCGCCCGGCCCACCCCACCGGCTACAGTTCGGCGGATGAACACGGGACGGTCCGGCGTGCCGGCCGGTGTCAAAGACTGGGCTGTGGCGGTGGGTGTGGCCGCGACACTGCTGGTCGCCGGGCTGTCCGAAAACCGCTCCGCCATGGATGCCGACCCCGTCGGCTACAGCCTGTTGGTGGCCGGTGGCCTGGCGCTGGCCGCGCGCCGCCGGGCTCCGGTGGCCGTCCTGGCCGTCACCGGGCTGTGCGCGGCGGGTTACCAGGCGCTCGGTTTCGACGTGCCCGCCGTCGCGTTCCTGTTCGCGGTGTACGCCGCCGTGCGTGCGGGTCACCGCATCGTCACCGTGGTGGCGGCCGTGTCGATGCTGGCCGCCCTCCCGCTCGCGGTCTTCGCCATGTCGCCGGACATGTCGGTGAGCGAGGCGCTTGCCCGGTCCCGTGGCGCGCTGGAAATAGCCTGGCTGGTGGCTGCGGGTGCCGCGGGTGAAGCGCTGCGGCAGGCGGAGCGGCGGGCCGACGAAGCCGAGCGGACCCGGGAGGAGACGGCACGTCGGCGCGCCGACGAGCAGCGGCTGCACATCGCGCGGGAGTTGCACGATTCGCTCACCCACCAGATCTCGGTCATCAAGGTCCAGGCCGCGGTCGCCGTCCACCTGGCCCGCAAGCGTGGCGAGCAGGTGCCCGAAGCACTGCTGGCGATCGAGGAAGCCGGTCGTGAGGCGTCCCGGGAGTTGCGAGCAACCCTGTCGGCGCTGCGAGACGACGGAACGGCCTCGCCGTGCGGGCTCGGCCACCTTCCGGAGCTGGTCGAACGGGCCCGCGCGACCGGCCTGGACGCAACGTTGACGGTCGAGGGACAACGCCACGACGTGCCGGCGGCAGTGGACCGGACCGCCTACCGGATCGTTCAGGAGTCGCTCACCAACGTCGTCCGGCACGCCGACGCGGCCAGGGCCTCGGTGCGGATCGAATACCGTCCGGGCGCCCTTGCGATACGGGTCGACGATGACGGCAACGCCACTCCGCACACCGCCCCGCCGCCCGGGGTCGGCCTGCTCGGGATGCGTGAACGGGTCACCGCCCTGGGTGGGCGTCTACGCGCGGAACCGCGCAGGGAGGGCGGCTTCACCGTCCAGGCCGAACTCCCCGTGGACCACACACCATGATCCGCATCGTGCTCGTCGACGACCAGCCGCTGCTTCGCAGCGGATTCCGTGCGCTCCTCGACGCCGAGGACGACATCAAGGTGGTGGCCGAAGCCGCCGACGGGCAGGAAGGCCTGGCACTCGTCAGACGACACCTGCCCGACATCGCGCTCGTCGACATCCAGATGCCGGTCATGGACGGCATCGAAGTCACCCGGCACATTGCCGCCGATGCGGCCCTGGCCTGTGTCCACGTGGTCATCCTCACCAATTACGGCATCGACGAACACGTCTTCAACGCGCTGCGCGCCGGGGCGGCAGGTTTCCTCGTCAAGGACATCGAGCCGGTGGACTTCCTGCACGCCATGCGCGTCGCGGCCCGCGGCGACGCGCTGCTCGCCCCGTCGATCACCCGCAAGCTCATCGACCGGTACGTCACCGAGCCGCGCCAGCCGGAGGCCGGCAGCAGCCTGCGGTGGCTGACCAACCGCGAGCGCGAGGCTGTGACGCTGGTGGCGCGGGGCCTGTCCAACGAGCAGATCGCCGAACACATGGTGATCAGCGCGCTGACCGCGAAAACCCATGTCAATCGCGCCATGGCCAAACTCCACGCCCGCGACCGCGCCCAACTCGTCGTCATCGCCTACGAAACCGGCCTGGTGGCCCCACGTAACCGCTGACCTCGACGGCTCGCCCACCGCCGGCGCGGCGGGCCCCGCGAATCGGCAGATACATCAAATGGATTTGATGTATCGTCGGGGGGTGGAGCGCGAGTCGTTCGACCAGGTACCCGAGTTCCTCCAAGCGGCAGCGCATCCGGTGCGCTGGCGCCTGATCGGTGAACTCGCCACGAGCGACCGCAACGTTCGAGAGCTGACCGAGCGGGTCTGCCAACCGCAGAATCTGGTGTCGTACCACCTCGGACGGTTGCGCAAGGCCCGCCTGATCACCGGTCGGCGCAGCAGCGCCGACGGCCGCGACACCTACTATCGCCTCGACCTCGCCCGGTGCGGCGCACTGCTGGCGGCGACCGGGGGCGCGCTGCACCCCGCGCTGCGGCTCGCCGCACCGCAGGCACCGGCCGCGCCGGCCGTCCAGGGCGGGGCACGGGTCCTGTTCCTTTGCACCGGCAACAGTTCTCGCTCCCAGATGGCCGAGGCGTTCCTGCGCCATCGATCCGGCACCACGGTGCACGCCTACAGCGCGGGCAGCCATCCGAAACCCGTTCATCCCCATGCGACTGCGGTCATGGCCGAATACGGCATCGACCTCACCGGGGCCCGGCCCAAACACCTGGACACCTACGCCGGTGAGACCTTCAGCCAGGTCATCACCCTGTGTGACCGAATCCGGGAGGTCTGTCCCGAGTTCGGCGGACGTCCGCCGTACGCGCACTGGAGCATCCCCGACCCGGCCCGTGATCCGGACGGCTACCCGGCGTTTCAGCGGGTGGCGGCCGAGCTGTCCGACCGGGTCGGCTTCCTGCTGCACACCCTCGCGATCCCGATATCCCTGGAGGAGCCATGAACAGCCCCGCCGACCCGACCGTCCACGTTCGCTACCTGGTCGACGACGTGCAAGCCGCCGTCGACTTCTACACCGGCAACCTCGGCTTCACCGTCGGCACCGCCTTCCCTCCGGCGTTCGCGGACGTACGGCGCGGCAACCTGCGACTGCTGCTGTCCGGGCCGACGAGTTCGGCCGGGCGGCCCATGCCCGACGGCAGGATCCCCGCCCCGGGCGGCTGGAACCGCATCCACCTCATCGTCGAGGACATCGCCGCCGAGGCCGACCGGCTGCGCGCTGCCGGGGTCAGTTTCCGCAACGACATCGTCACCGGCCCTGGCGGGCAGCAGATCGTGCTCGACGACCCTGCCGGCAACCCGGTGGAGCTGTTCCAGCCCGCATGATCGTGGATGGGTGCGCCTCCTGTCCGCAGGCCGCCGCTTGGCCCGACCGCCCGCAGGCCTTGCGCGGTGAAGGGACTGCAGACGCTTCACCGACCTGGCGGGCCAGGCGGCGGTGAGGCGACCTGCGCCGTGGGCCGGACGAGGCCGCTTTCGTACGCGGCGATGACGAGCTGGGCGCGGTCGCGGGCACCGAGTTTGGTCATGGCCCGGTTGACGTGGGTCTTGGCGGTGTGCGGGCTGACGACGAGTCGAACGGCGATCTCGTCGTTGCTCATCCCGGTGGCGACCAGGGCCAGCACCTCCCGTTCCCGGTCGGTGAGTGCGGCCAGCCGCCCATCGGTGACCGCTGAGGTCTGTGCGGGCTGGGTGAGGAACCGGCTGATCAAGGATTTGACGGCGGTGGGTGACAGCAGTGCGTCGCCGCGGTGCACGGTGCGGATCGCTTCGAGCAGGTCGGCGGGTTCGGTGCTCTTGCCGAGGAAGCCCGCGGCCCCGGCACGCAGGGCGGTGTAGACGTACTCGTCGAGCTCGAAGGTGGTCAGGATCAGCACCCGGGTGGCGGCCAGGGCAGGGTCGGCGGTGATGTGGGCGGTGGCGGCCAGGCCGTCGAGGCCCGGCATGCGGATGTCCATGACCACGACATCGGGCACGGTGGACCGTGCGAGTTCGATGGCCTGTGCGCCGTCGCCGGCCTGGCCGACGAGCAGCATGTCAGGTGCGGTGTCGACGAAGAACGCGAACCCGGCCCGGACCAGTGGCTGGTCGTCGGCGAGCATGACCTTGATGCTCACGCGGGCGCTCCGGCCGCCAGGGGCAGCGCGGCCGTGATGCGGAACCCGCCGTCGGGCAGCGGTCCCGAGGTGAAGGCGCCCCCCAGGGCGCCGACGCGTTCGCGCATCCCGGTCAGGCCGTGTCCCTCGCCGCCGCGTGCGCCGGGTTCGGGCAACTGCCGGCCGGCGGCGTTGTCGACGGTCACGTGCAAGGTCTGCGGCAGGTAGGTCCAGCGCACGACGACCGCGACCGGGCCGGCGTGCTTGCACACGTTGGTGAGGGACTCCTGCACGATGCGGTAGGCGGTGAGGTCGGCGGCGGCGGGTACCGGCCGGGGTGTGCCGAGGGTGTGTTCCGTGATGGTCAGCCCGAGCCGTTCGAAGGCGCGCAGCAGGTCGTTGATGCCGTCGAGTCCGGTTGCCGGCTGGACGGCCGGGGTCAGGTCGTCAGGCTGACGCAGCAGCCCGACCGTGTCGGCCAGGTCGGCCAGCGCGGTCCTGCTGGCGGTGGCGATGTGCGCCACCGCCTCGCGTGCCTGCTGCCGGGGGAGCGGCACGTCGGCGCGCTGGTCGAGGACGTGGGCGGCGACACCGGCCTGGACGTGGATGAGGGCGAGGTGGTGGCCGAGGGCGTCGTGCAGTTCCCGGGCGATGCGCAGCCGCTCCTCGGTGACGCGGCGGGCGGCTTCGGCCTCGCGGTCTGCTTCGGCATGCGCCGCGGCGGCCTGAGCCTCGGCCAGCCAGGCCCGCCGGTGCCGTGATGCGGTCCCGGCGGCGACGGCCAGGGCGCCGAGTGCGCCGAGAGCGATGTTCTCGGCGCCGATCCACGTCGCGGGCCGCACCAGCAGGTGGATGCCCCCGAACACAGCCATGACCAGGCCGCCGACGATCAGCGGGCGGCGCCGGTGGGAGAACTCCGCGACGGTGTAGAGGGCGACCAGCGGCGCGGCCAGCACCATCTGCCCGTGGTGGTCGTGGTAGTGCAGCAGGTACGACTCGGCCCCGACCGTCGTGACCAGCAGCACCAGGAACGGCCGGTAGCTGCGGGCGGCCAGCGCGCCGCAGGTGAAGGTGGCCAGGGTCAGGCCGTGCGGGTCGACGGGGGCGCCGGCCGGCCCGGCGGCTGTCGTGACGAGCGTGACCGTGTAGATCACGACGGCGATCGCGATGTCGGCGTGCGGACGGCGTGCGGCGGCGGCGCGCAGCCGGTCCAGCACGGTCATCGGACCAGGTTATGCGGTGCGCGGTCGGGCCGCGTCGCCCGGCGGTGGTAGGTGGCGTACCGCACCTGCGGTACGCCGAAGATGGCGCGGCCGGGCGACGACAGGGCCTGCCGCCGGCGGGGATGGTGGTGCCTGCCGCCGGGACACGGATGCCCGGCCTCGTGTGGAAAGGCTCGATGTGGCGTCCATCGACATCTCGGTCCGCGGGCTGAGCAAACACTTCGGCCCGGTGCGGGCCGTGCACGACCTCACCTTCGACGTACCGGCCGGGCAGGTGACCGGCTTCCTCGGCCCGAACGGCGCAGGCAAGACCACGACTCTGCGGATGATGCTGGGCCTGGTCGGTCCTACCGCCGGGCAGGCACTGATCTGCGGGCGGGCGTACGCCGACCTGCCGCAGCCGCGCCGGGCCGTCGGCGCGGTGCTGGAGGCGACCGGATTCCACCCCGCCCGCCGAGGTCGCGACCACCTGCGCATCGCCGCGCACACCGCCGGTCTGCCGACCGCGCGGGTGGAGGAGGTCCTGGACGACGTCGGCCTGTCCGACGCCGCCGGCCGGCGCGTCGGCGGGTACTCCCTCGGCATGCGCCAGCGCCTGGGACTGGCCACCGCGCTCCTGGGCGACCCGCAGGTACTGGTGCTCGACGAGCCCGCCAACGGCCTGGACCCCGCAGGCATGGCTTGGCTGCGCGACCTGCTGCGCGAGCGGGCCGCCACCGGCCGCACCGTCATCGTGTCCAGCCACGTGCTGTCGGAGATCGCCCAGACCGCCGACCGCGTCGTCATCGTCGCCCGCGGGCGGCTCACCTTCGACGGGCCACTCGCCGACCTGCACACCCGCGACGGCTCGCTCGAGGACGCGTTCCTGCGGCTGACCACCGACCACGACGACCCCGCGGCCGCCGCCGCGGTGCGCTGAAGGAGACCGCCCCGTGCTCACGCTCATCGGCAACGAATGGCTCAAGTTGCGCACCACCCGCGGCCCGTGGATCCTGCTCGCGGTCCAGCTCGCTCTGATAACCCTCGGCGCGGCCGGCCCGCTGTCGAACATGCCGCTCGACCAGGCGGCGACTGCGACCGGCGCGGTCGCGCATGTCGGGCTGACGTCGCTGGTCGCGTTGATGCTGGGCATCCTCGTGGTGGCGGGGGAGTACCGGCACAAGACCATCACCGACACGTACCTGGGCACGCCTCGCCGCAGCCGGGTCGTGGTCGCGAAACTGGCCGTGGCCACCACCGCCGGCGCGGGCTTCGCCGTGCTCGGTGCAGGGCTGTCGCTGATCGTCACCTGGGGGTGGCTGACCGCGGCTGGGCACACCATGCCGTGGTCGGACGCCGAGCTGTGGCGCACCGTCGCCGGTGACGTCGCATGGAACGCCGCGTTCGCCGCCATCGGCGTGGGTATCGGCGCGCTGGTGCGCAACCTCGCCGTCGCGGTCGCCGGTTCGCTGGCGTGGCTCGCGCTGGTCGAAGGCATCGTCGGGCAGGTCGCCGGGCGGGACGTGACCCGTTACCTGCCGTTCTCGGCCGGAACCGCGCTCGGCCGGCTGCCCGCCTCGATCGCCGACGGGCTGCCGCAATGGGGCGCCGCGACACTGCTGGCCGGGTACGCCGTGCTCTTCGCGTCGGCGGCTGTCGCCTTCACCGCCCGCCGCGACGTCGCCTGACCACAGTGGTCACTGTGGCACCGCCGCAGGCTCCTCGCTTCCGTCCGCGGCCCGAGCAGCCCCGTCCGCCCGGGCCGCGCGGATGATCAACACGGCGGCTGCCGCTGCCGACACCCAGACCGTCAGCCGCATCGGCTGGGCCATCAGGCTTTCCGGCGGCGGCGGCAGCACCACCATCTGCAGCGCGGCGCCCGCAGGCACGAGCAGGGCGGCGAGTGTCCCGACCAGGCCGGGTCGCCGGATCAGCGCGCCGGCGACCCCGAGCACAGGGCCGACCGCCACGCTGCCGATCAGCCAGAACACGGACCACCATGGGCCGCCGTCGAAGAGCGCGTCCCAGTAGAAGTAGGCGGTGGTGGCGAACACCAGCGCGAGGGTCCCCGCCACGGCACCGCGCAGCATCCCCGCGACGGGTCGTGCCTCCCGGCTCGCCAGCCAGCCCACCAGCACGGCCGTCGCGGCCCACAACCACCCGGCGTCGAGAGCCAGGCTGGCGAACTCGGCGGCCTGCGACCAGCCGCCACGCTCGGCGCGCGCCATGCCGCCTTCGCCGAGCCACCTCGGCACGTGGTTCACCACCGAGTCGACGGTGCCCAACACCGTCCCCACGACCGGCCCGGCCGCCATCCACCGCCCGGGATCATGCCCCCGCATCATGGCGAACAGTGTGCCGGACCCGCGCGTGGGTGTCAGGCCCGCTGGTCGTGTAGCCAGAAGGTGCACGGTCCCGCGGGTCGGGTGCGCGAAACTCGCGGGCATCATCATCCGCGGGCTGGCTACCATCCCCGGCATGGCGGAGTTCGTGCACATCACCGGGGAGCGGTCGGCTCGACGGGTCGAGCGTTCGGGAATCGCCGCGCGCAGCCACGGGCGGGCCGGCGACCGCGGTGTGTACTGCATGCCGGTGCTGCCGTCGTTCACGCTCACCTACCAATGGGTGCGTGAGCTCCGGCGCTGGCACGCGGGCGTGCTGATGGCGGTTCATCTGCGGCTGCCGGACGACGAGCCGGTGACCGTCGGACACTACGGAACCGAACCACGCCGGGTCACCGCCGCACAGGCCGTCGCGACGGTGCGCGAGCTCGCTGATCCGCGCGGCTACGAGGTGTTCGTGCCCCGCGCGGTCACCGCCGCCGAGGTACGCCGGATCCGTGACGTCCCGCAGGGAGTCGGCTGGCGGTACCTGCCCGCGGCCCATGGCCGGCGGCCCTGCCTGTGTCCGGCCTGCCAGCAGCGCGGCGGGTACGGGGTCGCCGGCCTGCGCCGCCGGTTCCCCTACGACGAGCCGCCGAAGCCGAAGAGCGAACTGATGGCGCGGCTGCGGACGGCGACCACCGCCGACGAGATCATCGACGTGCTCTCGGACCTGGGCCAGGGTCGCCGTGGCGGCGCCGAGGAACTGGCCTATCTGGCCGATCATCCCGACCAGGACGTACGTGACACGCTCGAGAGCGTTCTTCGCGTGTATCGCGGCCGCGAAGCGCGACGGCTCCGAGAGCGGTTGCAGCTCGGCGATTCATCAGCGGCGGATCCCCACGACGGCTGATCGCCTGGCCCGCGTCCGGGCGACTACGACTCGGCACCCGTTCCCGAGCGCAGTCGGGTGAACGCCTGATCGGCTTCGGCGACGGCCTCAGGGTGGACGTCGGCGGCGGTGCGTCGCCGAATACTCGGCTGCGGCGGCGTCCACCCGCCCATAGGCTTCCGTTCGAGCGGCTGACAACGCGTGCTGTCGGTGGCGATCGATCGGTGAAGATGGGTAGGACAATGACCAGTCAACTGTTTGCGCTGTGCTTCGATGCGATCGAACCGCTGGGTCTGGCGCGGTTCTGGGCCGGAGTGCTGGGCAGGCAGCTGGTCGACGACCCGCGCGACGGCGTGCTGCTGCTGCCCGGTGACGACCTCGGAATCCGGATCCGGTTCGTGCCGACGCAGCACGAGAAGACCGAGCGGAACCTGATCCACTTCGACCTGACGAGCGGCTCCCTGGAGGAACAGCAGGCGACGGTGGCCAGGGCGCTGGAGCTCGGCGGCCGGCGCATCGACGTCGGCCAGGGCCCCGACGCGGACCACGTGGTGATGGCCGACCCCGAGGGCAACGAGTTCTGTGTCATCGAGCCCGGCAACAGGTTCCTCGACGGCTGCGGGTTCATCGGTGCGCTGTCCTGCGACGGTACGCCGGAGGTCGGGTACTTCTGGAGTGCGGCGCTGGGCTGGCCGCTGGTCTGGGACCAGGACCAGGAGACCGCGATCCAGTCCCCGCAGGGCGGTCCCAAGATCACGTGGGGTGGCCCGCCGTATATGTCGAGGCCGGCCAAGGACCGGCTGTATTTCGACCTCACCGCGGTCGGCGAGGTGCAGGCGGAGGTGGACCGCCTGCTGTCACTGGGCGCAAAGCGCGCGGACACCGGCGAGGCCGGCTGGACGGCGCTGACCGATCCCGACGGCAACGCCTTCCGCGTGTCGAACCGGTAGCGCGTCGACGTGGGCCCGGGGGACGATTCCCGGGCCCACGACGGGCGTCAGCGGTGGCGAAACCCTGGGTTCGCCGTGACGCGAGCCGCGGATCGGCCGACCGGGAGGGCACCGCGCAACGCGCGGGCGTGGCACGATGCGGCATGGCCGACGTCAATCCGAGAAAGATCGCCGGGCTCGTCCTCACCCCGGTGGTGTGCACGGCGCTGCTGGTGATCGGCGTGATCGCCTTCGTGTTCCTGTGGGGCCTCAGCGGCGACCGGACGATGGACCATGCCGACGTGGACTACGTCTACCTGCTGGCTGCCGTGGTCGTCTCCGGGCTGGCGGCTGCGGCGGCGTACCGGCTCGCCGGTCCGTTGCGGGCGGGCGGCTGGTCGGCGGTCCTGGCCGCGCTCGTCCCGGCCGTGGTGTTCGCGATCCTGCAATGGGACAAGGGGTTCGGCAAGTGGGAGGGCGGCCTGGTCTGGCTGGCGGGCCTGACGGTCGTGCTGGTCGCCGCCGCATTGCTCGCCCGCCGTGGACAGCTCCGCGCAGCGTGGATCGTCGGGGTGCTCGGGGCGATCGCCGTCGCCGATGTCGCGGTGCTGGTGCAGCTGATGCCGTCGACCGGGTTCGACGCCGAGCCGGGTGGGACCCTCGACCGGGCGTATGCGCCGTTGTGGCTGCTGTTCGCGCTCGTCGACTACAACTTCGGCCTCGATCCGGCCACTTGGCACATCGGCGACGCCCTCGACGTGCGCGAGGTGGGATATCCGATGTACTCGGTGATCGCACTCGGTTTCGTCGTTCGCGCGATGCGCCGCGACCCGGCTCCCGCCGTGGCACCGGCTCCTCAAGGCACCGACGCGATGTGAACAGCGGGCGGCCCGGTCGCCTGTCGCAGGCGCACTCTAGGGTCTGCTCGGCGATCACGGAGAACCAGGCGTGGACATGCGGAGGACGACGATGTTCGAGCACCCGGGCGGCGCGCTGGCGCTGATGGCGCTGATCCATCGGGCACGGAAGGCGGCGGCCGCGGCAGACCTCGCCGCCATGCGGGAGACGGCCGGGCACCTGCTGCGCCAGCTCGACGGCGACACCCTGGTGAACGCCGATGAGCAGGAGATGAACCGGCTTTACGACGAGGCGTTCCCGCTCGCCGATCCGGGCGACCCGGCCGACGTGCTCGACGCGCCCTGGCCGACCACGGCACGGATGCAGGCGCTGTCGAAGCTGCTGGACGAGAGGTCCTTTCACGAGAGGCAGTTGGACCCGCTGGTCGACGCCGCGCTCGACGCCGGGGACCTGCGGGTGCTGCGGGTCGTCGCGCTCACCCCGCTCGGCCGGATCCAGGACGCGTCGTGGGCGCTGCTGCTCGACGCCCTGCAAGCGGCGGGCGAGCTGGGCGACGAGATCGTGGCACGGGTCGTCGCCGACGAGGACCTGATCCGCGACCTGGTCGACCCCGCCGATCCGGTCGTCGCGGCCGCCACCGGCGACCGGTTCCGGCCCGCCTGGGACGAACACGTGTGGCAGCTCATCCACGCGCCGGACGTGGACTGGGACCGGGTGCTGATCCGGCCCAGGCCGCGCGGTCTGCGGTTCGTGCGGTGGGCCCTGGACTTCACCGGCAACTGGCGGGTCGCCCGGCACCTGGGCGCGGCACAGCTGACCGCCGCCGAGCGCACCCAGCTGATCGAGCTGCTGCGCGACGCGCCGACCGAACGGCAGGAGCAGGCGTTCACGCTGCGCCTGGCGGCCGGGGACGCGCAGGCGCTGCTGCCGCTGCTCGGCCTGGCGGGCGCCGAGCGCCTGCTGCGCCTGATCCAGTCCGGGCAGGCGGTCAACCGGGTGGTACGCAACGACCGCGCGGCGATCCTTGCGGCCGCCGCCGAGGCCCGCGACGTAGACCTGGGCCGGCTGCTGAAACTGGCGACCAACGACGTGGTCGCGGCAGCGCTCGGCCTGCGCCGTAGGCCGATCATGACGCGGGTCGGCAAGGATTCGCCGGTGGGCATCACGGCGTACGGGATGCTGCCGCTCGCCGACGGCGAGACCGTGCTGGACCGCTGGGTGGCGCTGCGTGAGGTGCACCGGCGCGGCATGAAGATGCAGGAGCGCCGCCGTCAGCACGCGGCCGCCGTGAACGTCGGGCTGGAACACCTGGCCCAGGTCGGCGGGTTCGCCGACGCGGCCGCGCTGGACGCCGCCGGGGAGGCCGACCGGCCCACGCCGGTGCCGCCGCCGCTGGCCGTCGGGCCGTACACGGCAACGGTCGGGTTCGACGGCTCCGAACCGGCAATCGTCGCGGTGAAGGGCGCCCGCGTGCTGAAGTCGATGCCCAAAGCCGTACGCGAGGACCCGGGCATCGAACCTCTTCGCGAGCAGCACGAACTGCTGCGTGGCCACACCGAGCGGCTGCGTACGATGCTGCACCGCCTCGTCACCACCGGCACGCCGCTGCCGCCCGCGGAACTGGCCCGGCTGAGCGCCACCCCGGCCGGTACCGCACTGCTGCCGCTGCTGGTGTGGCAGGACGCGGGCGGCCGGTTCGGGCTGCTCGACGACGTGGACGTCACCGGCCCGGTCACGGCGGCGCATCCGGCTGCCCTGGCCGTCGCAGGTCTGCTGGGCGACTGGCAGGCCGAGGCGGCCCGGCGCAGGCTGTGCCAGCCCGTGCCGCAACTGTTCCGCGAGTGGTACGCCCCGACACCGCAGGAGGCCGCCGGAGCCGCGACCCGCTTGTCCGACCGCGTGATCGGCGGCGACGCGGCGGCCCGGGAACTGACAGTCCGCGGCTGGTCGGTGCACGACGGCGCACAGCCGTACGCGACCAGGGAGTTCGGCACCCGGACCGCCGTGCTGCACGTCGTCGCGGCGGGGTGCTGGGGCGCGGGCGACGTCGCCTTCACGCGGCTGGAGTTCCGCGATGCCGACGCCCCCGTCGCCGCCGACGCGGTGCCCGCGGCGGTCTTCTCCGAGGCGATGCGCGACCTGGACCGGACCGCGTGGGTGGGACGCCGCAGCGTCGGCGACTATCCGACGGGCCTGGCCCGGGCCCGCGCCGAGCTGCTGGCCGCGGTGCTCGGCGACGACGCGAAGCGGATCACCCGGCACGGCGACACCGTCGTGGTGAACGGCTCGCGCGCGGTGTACCGGGTGCACCTCGGTACGGAGGCGGTCACGGTCGGCTCGCGCCGACACCCCTGCGACCTGCCGTACGTCTTCGGCGACACCCCGCACCGGGCGCTTTTCCCGATCGTCGACGGTCGGGACCGCTCGACCTTGTGCCTGCTCACCCGGATCCTGCTGCTGGCCGAGGACGAGAAGATCACCGATGAGTGGACGCTGGACAAGCTGGGCCTGGTACGCCGGACCACGGAGCAGTGCAGCGCGTGCGGGCGTTTTCACCACTGGCCCTGAGCCGACGCCGGGCGGCGCCCGGGCCGGCACCGTGCCGGCGGCCTCGTGATGCTGGAGGCCGCCGGCGGCCGAGCATCAGTTCACGGTGATCACCACGCTGCCGGAGTGGGTGGCGCCGGCGCTGTCGGTCAGTGTCAGCCAGGCGGTGTAGGTGCCCTTGCGGGTGTACACGTGGCTGGCCGACGCGGCGTGGACCGTGGCGGTGTTGTCACCGAACCGCCACTCGCGGTCCACGATGGTGCGTCCCGGTGGGGCCGTGGACGTGCTGTTGAAGGCGACGGTCAGCGGGCCCGTGCCGGTGGTGGGCGTGGCCGTGACCGACAGGGTCGCGCCCGTCTCGGCTTTCACGCCGCGGCCGTTGAAGCGCAGCCAGTCGAGCGCCATGATGTCGGGGTCGCCGGTCTGCCCGGACTTCACGAACCTGAGGTAGAGCGTGAACGTGCCGCCCGGATTGGTCAGCGCTACCGTCGGCGACACGACGGCGTCGTAGCTGCCGGTGACCGGGATGGTCGCCGTGCCCAGCAGCGCGCCGGTGGGGGAGCCGTTGCGGAACTCGATCGTGCCGCCGGTGCCCGCGGAGCTGGCCCCGACCACGACGCCGCTGATGTTCTGCAGGTTGACCGGGCCGACGTTGATCCAGTCTCCGTTGTCGATGTCGCCGAGCCGCCGGCCCGCCTGCGCCGTCGCCCGGTCGAGCACGCTCACGCCGGAGGAGGCGTCGAAGTGCTCGGCCTCCATGCTGCGGGTCTGCAGTTCCACCTGCAGGGAGCCGACCAGCGCGGGTGCCCCGGTCGCGCCGGCGTCGGTGTACTGGGCGCTGATCAGGGTGAACAGGTTGGTTCCGGGCCCGTGGCCGTCGCCGCCGCCGGACTCGGTGATCAGCGTGCCGCCGCAGCCGACGTAGTTGTCCAGCGGGTGGGCGTGCGAGTCGTGGCCGAGCAGCGTCTGCACGACGACGCGGCTGCAGTCGATGGCCGCGTCCTCCGGGTCGGTGACCGTCACGGTGTACGGGATGCGGTCGCCGAACTCGAAGAACCCGCCGTTCGGCACGTTGATGGTGACGGTCGGGCGGGTGTTGCCGACGGTGATCTCGGTGCTGGCCACCGCGGTCAGTCCACCGGCACCGGTGACAGTGAGCCGGGCGTTGAACCGGCCCCTGGCGGTGTACGTGTGGGACGGGTTGGCGGCGGTGGAGTCGGTGGTGCCGTTGCCGTCGAAGTCCCACGCGTAGCCGGTCGCCCCGGCCGATCCGGCGCTGGAGAAGGTGACGGCCAGTGGCGCGGGGCCGTTGTCCCGGCTCGCGGTGATCTTCGCGGTGGGCGGCAGGCCGTTGGCCACGTAGTCGATGCGGTAGATGCCCGCGCCTTCGTTGGAGCCGCCGCGCCCGCTGCCGGACCCGGCCCCGAAGTCGATCACGTACAGCGATCCGTCGGGCCCGAACTCGGCCTCGAACGGCTGGATCCAGCTCATGCCCGCGAAGATGCCGTTGATGGACTGCAGCGCGCCGACCTTGGTGGGGCCGAAGCGCGGGTCGGTGAACGTCTGCGCGGTCCGGTGCAGGGACAGCGTCTTCCACCACTGGCGGGTCAGCTCGTAGACGATCCACTTGCCCTCGAAGTACTCGGGGAACTTCGAGACCCGCGGGTTGGCGGGGTCGTAGTCGTAGACGGGGCCGCTCATCGGGCCGCCGCCGCCGGTGCCGACCTCGGGGAACTGGGCGGAGGCCGAGTAGGCGTACCAGACCAGGGCGCCGCGCGCGGCGGGCAGGTTGGTCAGGCCGGTGTTGTTCGGCGAGTTGTTGACCGGGGCGGCGCAGTTGAACTTAGCCCCCGAGGTGCTGGTGGCGAAGTTGTAGTCGTTGAAGGCGGTGTTGTTGCCGATGCAGTACGGCCAGCCGTAGTTGCCGGCGCTGGTGACCCGGTTGAACTCGACGGTGCCCTCGGGGCCGCGGTTGGCGTTGGCCGCGGTCGCGTCAGGGCCGTAGTCGGCGACCATGACCGCGTTGCTGTGCGGGTCGACGGTGATCCGGAAAGGGTTGCGGAAGCCCATCGCGTACACCTCGGCCCTGGTCCTGGCCGTGCCGGGCGCGAACAGGTTGCCCGTGGGAACGGTGTAGGTGCCGTCGGCCTGCGGCCGGATCCGCAGGATCTTGCCGCGCAGGTCGTTGGTGTTGCCCGAGGTGCCCTGGGCGTCGAACGCCCGCCGTCCGGCCCGCTCGTCGATCGGGGTGTAGCCGCTGGACTCGAACGGGTCGGTGTTGTCGCCGATCGCGGCGTAGAGGTTGCCGTCCCGGCCCATGGCGATGGAGCCGCCCATGTGCGAGTTGGCGCGGGCCTCCCCGCGCAGCGTCGGGATGGTCAGTAGCCGTTTCTCCGAGCTCAGCGCGATCGTCGAGCCGGTGACCGTGAACCGCGACAGGTTGAGCTGGTTGAGTGTCTTGTCCGACCACAGCAGGTAGAGCCAGTTGTTGGTGGCGAAGCCGTTGTCCAGGGTCAGGCCGAGCAGTCCGTCGGACTGGCTGGTCTGGGCGGGGGTGTAGGCGAAGTCGACCAGCGTGGTTACCGCCAGGGTCGTCTGGTCGATCACCTTCACGGCGCCGGTGCGCTGGATGTAGAAGACGCGGCGGTCGGGTGCGACGGCCAGCTCGAACGGGTCGGCCAGGTCGGCGTTCACCAGCGGCACGCGCTGGAACTGCCCGTTCTGGGTGGCGCTGCAGTCGCCGGCGACCGCACCGGCGGCCCACTCGATGCCCCAGCGCAGATGGTCGAGGAACAGCGCGTTGCTGAACGACGCGATGCTGTGCCCGCCGGCGGTGAACCAGGACCGGCCGCCGTCGTAGTTCTGGCACCACGAGTACGCGTGGTCGACACCCTCGTCCAGGCCGGAGATGCCGTCGCGGACCTTGATCTGCGCGAGGGTGTGCACCCGGCCGGTCGGGTTTGTTTTCCAGTTGTACCACTCCTCGCTGTGTTCCCACAGCTCAGGAAGGTTTCGAGTGGACGGATGCGCGCGGTCCAGCACCTTGATCCGCCCGGGGAACACCCCGCCGGTCGCGGTGAAGTCCGGGTGGTAGTCGAAGATCGTGCCGACCAGGCCGTCGTACCAGGCCCAGTCGCGTTCGCTGGCCGACGCGGCGTGCAGGCCCGCCCAGCCTCCGCCGCCGCGGATGAAGTTCTGCAGGGCGAGCCGCTGCGACGCGTTGAGCAGCGCTCCGGAGGCGGGCGTCGAGTTGGTGTTGTTGAAGACCAGCGCGTCGAACCGGGCCAGGTTCGCGTCGGTGAACGCGGCGGCGTCGGTCGTCGCTTCGACCTCGAAGTTGTGCGCGGCCCCGAGCTGCTGCACAGCGGCCACGCCGGCGGGAATCGAGTCGTGGTAGAAGTTCGTGATCTTGGAGAAGACCAGCACCCGGAAGCGGGGTGCGGCGGAGGCGGGGCCGGCGACCGAGGTCGACAGCACGAGGGCGGCGAGCGTGACGATGGCAGGCAGGATGCTTCGACGGCGTCTCATGTGGGCGCTCCCGGGAAGGGGACGGACGGGGGGAAAGCGCTTGCTGGTCGCCGAAGGTGCACATCATAAATTGGTGAACGCGAATGCGTCAACACTCGTCGCGGCTGCCGCGCAAGCATGCCATTTCGGACTGTTCGACTTGACCGCAGTCATGAGAGCAAATATGGTTCACGGTCTATAAGTTAACTTAACTAACACTCCTGGCCGGTCTCGCGACGCGGTCCGCCGCCCGAGCCCCCGGGCCTCCGTCTCGCGGAGCCGACCGCCAGGGAACGGAGCTCCCGATGAACTCCCCGCCGATCAGGCGCATCGCGGTCCTCGCCGCCGCGATCTGCGTCGCCGCCACCATCGAGGTCGTCGCCGCCGCTCCGGCCGCGGCCGACACCGTCGGCCCGATCACCGGTGTCGCGTCCGGCAAATGCATCGACATCCCGTCCGCCAGCACGGTCAACGGCACCCAGGTGCAGATCTACACCTGCAACGCCTCAGCGGCCCAGACCTGGACCGTCGGCACCGACGGCACGATCCGCGCGCTGGGCGGCAAGTGCCTGGACGTCGCGGGCGGCGTCAACGCCAACGGCACCAAGGTGCAGATCTGGGACTGCTCGGCGACCAACCCCAACCAGCAGTGGTCCTACAGCACCTCGGCCCGTACGCTGGTCAACCCGGTCACCGGCAAGTGCCTCGACGTCGTCAACGGCGGCACCGCCGACGCCGCCAAGCTGCACCTCTGGACCTGCATCGCCAATCTGGGCAGCCAGCAGTGGAACCTGGCGACCGGGCCGCCGCCCGCGTACACCGACTACCAGGCCGAGAGCGCGTCGATCTCGCAGGGCGTCGTCGAGTCCAACCACGCCGGCTACACCGGCCCGGGTTTCGTCAACTACGACAACGTGACCGGGTCGTACGTGCAGTTCACCGTGTCCGTCACCGCCGCCGGAAATTACCCGCTGACGCTCCGGTACGCCAACGGCACCACGATCGACCGGCCCATGGACATCACCGTCAACGGCACACCGGCCGCGCCCGGGCTGTCCTTCCCCGGCACCGGTGCCTGGCCGACCTGGGCGGAGAAGACGGTCACCGCGAACCTGACCGCCGGGACGAACACGATCCGGGTCGCGGCCACCACCGTGAACGGCGGGCCCAACCTCGACCGGCTGCGGGTCACCGCGCCGTCCGACAGCCAGCCGCCCACCGCGCCGAGCAACCTGCGGGTCGTCGGCGTGGTCCGCCCCACCGGTGTCGACCTGGCCTGGAACGCCGCCACCGACAACGTCGGCGTCGCCCGGTACGTCGTCTACAACGGCGGCAACGTGGTCGCCGAGGTCGGCGGCAACATCCTCACCGCCACGCTGACCCTGCAGCCGAACACCTCATACGTGTTCAGCGTGCTGGCCTACGACGCGGCGGGCAACCCGTCGCAGGGCAGCAACAACCTCGCGGTCACCACCCCGCCCAGCACCGACACCCAGCCGCCCACCACCCCGGGCAACCTGCGCACCACCGGCGTCACCGCGAGCACAGTGACGCTGGCCTGGAACGCCGCCACCGACAACGTCGGCGTGCGGGGTTACCGCGTGTCGCGCAACGGCACCCAGATCGCCGACGTGCCCGACCTGACCGCGTCGGACACCGGCCTCGCGCCGGGAACCACGTACCAGTACACGGTGCTCGCCTATGACGCCAACGGCAACACGTCCCCGGCCAGTGCCACGCTGGCGGTGACCACCTCGACGCAGGCGGGCGGCGGCGATCCGGTCTTCGACCGGAACGTCAACACCCAGCTCGACCTGCCGTGGGGGATCGCCTTCCTGCCCGACGGCAGCGCGCTGGTCGCCGAGCGGGACCGGTTCGAGATCGTCCGGGTGACCCTGGCCGGGCAGAAGACCGTGGTCGGCACCATCTCCGAGGCGGTCACCACCACCGGCGAGGGCGGTCTGCTGGGCCTGGCCGTCGGCCCGAACTTCGCCACCGACCACTGGGTGTACGCGTTCCACACGGCCGCGTCGGACAACCGGCTGGTCCGGTTCAAGTTCGAGAACGGGGCCATCGGCCCGCGCGAGGCGCTGGTCACCGGCATCGCCAAGAACCGGTTCCACAACGGCGGCCGGGTCAAGTTCGGCCCGGACGGCTACATCTACATCACCACCGGCGACGGCCAGGACAGCAGCCGGGCGCAGAACCTCAACTCGCTCAACGGCAAGATCCTGCGGGTCACCACCACCGGCGCGGCCGCGCCGGGCAACCCGTTCGGCACCCGGGTCTACAGCCTCGGCCACCGCAACCCGCAGGGCCTGGCCTGGGACTCCCAGGGCAGGCTGTGGTCGTCGGAGTTCGGCGACAACACCTGGGACGAACTCAACATCATCACCCCGGGCGCCAACTACGGGTGGCCGACCTGCGAAGGCACCTGCAGCAACCCGAGCTTCGTCAACCCGGTGCGGACGTGGAGCACCGCGTCCGCCTCGCCGAGCGGCATCGAGATCGTCAACGACTGGATCTACCTGGCCGCCGTACGCGGGACCCGGCTGTGGGTCATGCGGATCACCGGGAACACCACCGACACGCCGCGGGCGTTCTTCAACGGCTCCTGGGGCCGGCTGCGCACCGTGGTCAAGACCCCCGACGGCGGGCTCTGGCTCACCTCGACCAACAACGACATGAACGGCGGTACGCCGACGGTGCTCAACAACGTCATCGTGCGCCTGCGCTTCGCCTCCTGACCGGTGCGGGTCCGGGGCGTCCTGCCCCGGGCCCGCTGCTCCGGACGCTTCCCGACGAACTGCAACAAGGAGACCGTGCATGAACATCCTCAGCAGGCCGTGGCGCGCGGCCGTCGTCGCGTCGCTGGTGGCGCTCATCGTGCTCGCCGTCGGCGCGACCATCCCGGCCTGGGCCGCGCCCACCCGGTACGAGGCCGAGTCGGCGACCATCTCGCAGGGGGTCGCCGAGTCCAACCACGCCGGGTTCTCCGGCACCGGTTTCGTCAACACCGACAACGTGACCGGCTCGGCCGTGCAGTGGTCGGTGACCGTGCCCAGCGCCGGCAACGCCACCCTGACCATCCGGTACGCCAACGGCAGCGGCGCCAACCGCCCCGCCGACATCATCGTCAACGGCACCGTCGTGGCCGCCGCCAGCGCCTTCAACGCGACCGCCGGATGGACCACCTGGACCGGCAAGACCGTCAGCACGCTGCTCGCGGCAGGTGCCAACACCGTCCGCGTGGCCGCCACCACCGCCCAGGGCACCGCCAACCTGGACTACCTGGACGTGGAGGTGAATGCCGCGCCGACCGAGACGCTGTTGTCGCGCGGCAAGCCGGTGAGCGCTTCATCGACCGAGGACGCGACGTTGCCGGCGGCCAATGCGGTCGACGGCAGCACCACGACCCGGTGGGCCAGCGCGGCCGGCGTCGACCCGCAATGGCTGCGCGTCGACCTGGGTGCGCCGTCGGCGATCACCCGGGTCGACCTGAACTGGGAGGCGGCCTACGCGACGGCGTACCGGATCGAGGTCTCGGCCGACGGCACGGCCTGGACCAGCGTCTACAGCACGACCACCGGCAACGGCGGCACCGACGCGATCTCCGGCCTGAACGCCGACGGCCGCTACGTTCGGGTGTACGGCACGGCCCGGGCCACCGAGTGGGGCTACTCGCTGTGGGAGTTCGACGTGTACGGCACCGGCCCGTCCGTGCCGCCCAGCCCGTCGGCCTCGCCGAGCCCGCCCACCGGCACGACGCCGGTCGCCGTCAACGGGCAGTTGCGGGTCTGCGGCGTGAAGCTGTGCAACCGGTACAACCAGCCGATCCAGCTGCGCGGCATGTCGACGCACGGCATTCAGTGGTATCCGCAGTGCGTGAACGACGCCTCGCTCAACGCGCTGGCCACCGACTGGAACGCCGACGTGCTGCGGGTGTCGATGTACATCCAGGAGGGCGGCTACGAGACCAATCCGCAGCTGTTCACCGACCGGGTGCACGGCTACATCGAGCAGGCCACCGCACGCGGCATGTACGTCATCGTGGATTGGCACATGCTCACCCCGGGCGACCCGAACTACAACCTCACCCGGGCCCGCACCTTCTTCACCGCGATCGCCCAGCGGCACGCCGCCAAGACCAACATCCTGTACGAGGTCGCCAACGAGCCCAACGGCGTCGGCTGGGCCGCGATCAAGAGCTACGCCGAGCAGATCATCCCGACCATCCGCGCCCAGGACCCCGACGCCGTCGTGCTGGTCGGCACCCGTGCCTGGTCGTCATTGGGCCTGTCCGACGGCGCGAGCGAGACCGAAGTGATCAACAACAAGGTGAACGCGACCAACATCATGTACACCTTCCATTTCTATGCCGCCTCCCACGGCAGCAGCTACCTCAACGCCCTGTCCCGGGCGGCGGACCAGATCCCGATGTTCGTCACCGAGTTCGGCACCCAGGAGGCCTCCGGTGACGGCCCGAACAACTTCACCCAGGCGCAGGCATACCTCGACCTGATGGCCGCCAAGAAGATCAGCTGGACGAACTGGAACTTCAGCGACGACTTCCGCACCGGAGCCGTATTCACCACGGGGACCTGCGGGACCGGCCCGTACGCCGGCACCGGCAGGCTCAAGCCCGCCGGGGTCTGGGTGCGCGAGCGCATACGGACCGCGGACAACTTCCCCACGGGCTGACGGGGGAGGGCCGGCCGCGGCGGGGCCCCGGTACGGGGGCCCCCGCGGGCGGCCCGCCCGCGGCGCCCCCCGGACCCGGCGCCCGCCGCGGCCGGGCCACGTCGTCCCCGCTCCGCCCGGGTGCTGCGGTCAGAGCCAGTCCTTGCGCTTGAACAGGGTGTAGAGCAGAACCGACAGAATCGCGATGAGCGCGGTGGACACCACGACGCCGAGGCGGGTGCCGAAGCCCGGATAGGGCACGTTCTGGCCGTAGAAGCCGGTGATCGCGGTAGGCACCGCGATGATCGCCGCCCAGCTGGTCACCCGCTTCATGACCATGTTGATGCGGTTGGCCTGCATGATGAGGTTGCTCTCCACGGTCGTCGAGGCGAGATCCCGCAGCGATGCGCTCCACTCGTCGGCCCGCATGACGTGGTCGTAGACGTTCTGGAAGTACGGCTCCATCGTCTGGTCGACGACGTGCAGCCGGTGGTGCAGCAGTGAACTGAGGATGTCCTGCATCGGCAGCACCACCCGCCGGAGTTCGACCAGGTTCCGCCGCAGCTGGAACAGTCGGCGCTGGACCTCCTGGATCTGGGACCTGTGTTCGTCGAACAGCAGCTTCTCGAGTCCCTCGATGTCTTCGTCGAGCCGGTGGACCGCCGACAGGTGGCCGTCGACCATGTGGTCGAGCAGCCCGTAGAGCAGAAACGCGACGCCGTGCGGGGCGAGATCGGCAGCGGCGTCCCAGCGGGCCACGACCTGGGCCATGTCGAAGCCCTCATCCCGCCGCACCGTGATCAGGGCGCGCTCGGTGATGAACACCGTCACCTCGGTGAAGATCAGCGAGGTGGGCCCGGTGCCGAGCTCCACCGCATACGCGCTGAGCAGCAGATGGGTGGCGTAGCGGTCGAGCTTCGAGCGCTGCGGCCCTTGCAGGCAGTCCGCAACGGCCAGCTCGTGCAACCCGAACTCCGGTTCGAGCATGGCGAAATCGGCGAAGGTCGGCCGGCAGAGGTCCAGCCACACCACCGAGGCCGGATCCGCCAGGTGCTCGGGGATCTCGGCGGGCGCGAAATCCTGCAATACGCACGCGCCGCCGCGATACAGCCGCGTCCGGAACCGACGGCTCGACCCGGCCGAGGACGGTTCCATTCTTCAAGGTTAGAAACCGATCCTCACCGGGCGGGCGATATTTCGCACTTGCCCGGCGAAATGCCGGGACGCCGGCCTCAGCGAGCCGAAACGTCCCTCCCGGCGTCGCCTCCCGAGGCGAGACCCCCTTCGACGATGGCGACGGCGAGCGGCCGGACCGCCTCCGGCGTCACCAGCTCGACCGGGCCGGTCACCAGTGCGAACAGCGCTCCGCCGTACATCACGAGCATCGCCGGGATCGCGGCCGGCGGGATCGACAGGCCCACCTCGGCGTGGTGGTCGCCGGTGAACGCGGCCATCGCGGCCATCAGGTCGTCCATCGCCGCCGCCAGCGAGGGGCGGCGCAGGCTCTCCAGGCGCAGCTCGAAGATCGCGAGATACCTCTTGCGGTGCAGGCCCGCCGCGAGCAGGAGGGAACCGGCGATGAGCTCGATCGCGAGCGTGCGGCCGTCAGGGTCACCGGCGCGGCCGTCGGGGCCGGGCGCGGTCGGGCCCTGCGCCGCCTGCGCCATGTCGGCCTGGTGCTGCTCGATCACGCGCCGGGCCGTCGCCACGAGCAGGGCTTCGCGGGAGCGGAAGTAGTTCGACGCGGTGCCGGCCGGCAGCCCGGCCCTGTGGTCGACGGCCCGGTGGGTGACCCCGTGGACTCCGGACTCGACGAGCAGCTCGATGGCGGCGTCCCCGAGTTGCGCCCGCCGCTGTTCGTTGGGTGGTGGCACCCGGCCATCATATGGCACCATGCGTTGTACAACGATCGTAGTGAACGGTGTTTCGGAGGACTTTCGTGGAGATCTTGATCGCCGGTGGCGGCATCGGCGGCCTGGCCCTGGCCCGCGGCCTGATCGGCTCAGGCCACCGGGTACGTGTGCTGGAGGCGGCCCCGTCCCTGCGCACCGGCGGCGCAGCCGTCACGATCTTCAGCAACGGCGCCGCCGCGCTCGCCGGGCTCGGCGCACCACTCGAGGGCTTCGGCGGGAAGCTCCACGTCCTGCGGTTCGACACCGCCGACGGGTCGACGATGGTCACCGCCGACCTGGCCGCGGTCGCGCGCCGCATCGGCTTCCCGGTCGTGAGCACGCCCCGATCCCGGCTCGTCGAGCACCTCGCCCGGGGCGTGGAGGTCGAGTTCTCCCGGCAGATCGTCGACGTCGAGGTCCGCCCGGACGCGGTGACCGCGATCGACGCCACCGGCGAGCGCCACGAGGCCGACGTCGTGGTCGGCGCGGACGGCCACCGTTCCGCCGTACGCCGCGCGGTCCTCGACCCCGCGCCCGCCACCGAGAACGAATGGACCACCTGGCAGGGCCTGACCGTCGTGCTTCCCGAGCTGGCCGGGGGCACGACAGGAGTCTGCGTCGTGGGGCCGTCCGGCCTCGTCGGCATGCTGCCCTCCGGCGACGGGCTACTCCAATGGTGGTTCGACGTGCCGACGCCGCTGACGGGCTCACCCGCGGCCGCGCTCGCCGAGCGGTTCACCGGATACGGCCCGCTCGTCTCCGCGCTGCTGGAGCAGATCCGCGACGCGGACCTGGAGGCGTTCCGGCACGTGACGCACCACATTCCGGATCAGTGGGGACACGGCGGCGTGACGCTGCTCGGCGACGCCGCGCATGCCTTCCCGCCCACCCAGGCGCAGGGCGCCAACCAGGCGCTCGAAGACGCGTGGGTGCTCAGCCGGGTGCTGCGCGCGGCTCCGGCGTCGGTTCCGGACGCGCTGCGGCGCTACGAGAGTCTGCGGGCGCCGCGAGTGCGCAAGGTCTCCCGCCGAGCGGTGAGCGAACGGACCAACAAACCCGTTCCCGCGCCGGTACGTGCGCTCACCAGGCTCATCCCGTCCGGCGTCATCGCCTCGGCATACGCGGCGCAGCTCCGGGGCGTCAGCAGCGTGCTCAACGACGAATCCTGACGGCAGCCCGCCGAACATCCGCCCACCGCACGCGGGCGGGAAGTCCCACCTCCGGGCACTCCGGGCTGGGCGAGCGGCCGGAAGTCGTGCTCGACCGGCGGCCGCAACGGCCGCGCTGGTCCTGGTGGCCACGGGACTGTCCGTGCTCGGCGGCGCCGCGCCGGCCTTCGCCGCCGGGTGCCGGGCCGACCCGCGGTCAGCGCAGCCTGCCGAACAGCAGACGCAGCGCAGAACTACCACTAGCGGGTGATCCTTCGGCACATCGGCATGATCTGCCCGGGTCGCGGATACTGGCTTCGCCGTGACGAACATGCTGGTGAAGGGCGGAGACGATGCGCCCGGATCACTTCTGAGGGTGCGGTGCGACCCACCCGCCGACAACACGGCCCCACTCAAGATCGCGATGATCGCCCCGCCGTACTTCGACGTGCCGCCGACGGCGTACGGCGGCATCGAGGCGGTCCTCGCCGACCTGTCCAATGCCCTGGTCGAACTCGGCCACCAGGTGACCGTTGTCGGTGCCGGCCGCGACGGCACCGAGGCGCGGTTCTGGCAGGTGTGGGAGCGGGCCGTGCCGGAACGGCTGGGCGAGCCGGGACCGGAGATCATCTACGCGACCTTGACCCGGCGGGTGGTGCAGAAGCTGGTCGAAGCGGGCGAGGTCGACATCGTGCACGACCACACGTTCGCCGGGCCGCTCAACGCCCCCGCGTACGACGCGATGGGCCTGCCCACGGTCGCCACCGTGCACGGGCCGGTCGACTCGGAGCTGCGCGGCTACTACCAGACCCTGGGCCGCGACATTTCCCTGGTGGCGATCAGTGCCCGGCAGCGCTCACTGGCTCCGGAACTGAACTGGATCGGCACCGTCCACAACGGGCTGCGTCCGGCCGACTGGCCGTTCCAGCGGGAGAAGAAGGACTACGCGCTGTTCCTGGGCCGGTTCAACGCCGACAAGGGCGCGCACACCGCCGTGCTCGCCGCGCACGCGGCCGGGCTGCCGCTGATCCTGGCCGGCAAGTGCGCCGAACCGGCCGAGCAGAAGTACTACGCCGAGCAGGTCGAGCCGCTGCTCGTGCCGGACGACCGGATGATCGGCGTCGCCGACGCGACACTCAAGCGTGAGCTGCTGGCAAACGCCCGGTGCCTGCTGTTCCCCGTGCAGTGGGAGGAACCTTTCGGCATGGTGATGATCGAAGCGATGGTATGCGGCACGCCCGTGGTGGCGCTGCGCGCCGGAGCGGTGCCCGAGGTCGTACGGCACGGCGTCACAGGATTGGTCTGCCGTCAGCAGAGCGAGCTGCCTGCGGCGCTGCACGCTGCCGCAAGACTGGATCCGGTGCAGTGCCGTGAGCATGTCGTGCGCAGCTTCAGCGCCCAGCGGATGGCGGCCGGGTACGTGCAGGCATACCGGGCCGCGCTGGCTCAGCGGCGGCGGGACCCCTGCTTCGAGACACAGCATGTCCGCCTGACGCCTGAATCGGCAGGTTGAGCGGCCCTGCACCGACGTCCGCGCCGGCACGCGGACCCTGCGATGCGCTGTCGGGAGTCAGGAACATGCCCGCCGGGAACCTGCTGGACTAGTCTGCGCTCACTTGTGCGGTGGTGACTGTTCACGTCTCGGCGGGGAGGCTGCGGGTGATGCCTGAGATCATCGAGCTGGGTGAGGACCGGGCCGATCCGGATCCAGCGACCGGGCCGCGCGCACCGGCCCGCTATCTCAGGCCGGTGGCGCTGGCCGTCGTGCTGCTGCTCACCGGTGCGATCGGAGCCGCGGCACCGGTGACGCCGATGCTCACGCAGGTCGCGGTGCTGGCCCTCGGCGATGCCGGCGAGATGCGCGTCGACGTCGTCGATCCACTACGTGACCTGCTCGTGGTACGCAGCGACGACGCGCTGTCGGCGTACGAGATGGACGACGGCTCGTTGCGCTGGCGGCTGCCGCACGCCATGGGCCGCCAGCGCAGCATCGTGGCCGTCCCGCAGGTGCCGGACGTGCTGGTCGTCACCGAGGACTTCGCGGACGGCGGCACGTATGTCGCGGCCGTCGAGCTCGAAACCGGAGCCGTCCGCTGGAGCACGCGACACGACGTCTGGGTCGTCGGCGCGTACGCGCTGGAAAGCACGGACTTCACTGTGCCGGACGGCGAGACGTCGCAGGCCACGCCGGCCCCGATGGGGCTGACAGTGCGCGAATTGAGCACCGGCCGGGTGCGGTGGGTCCTGCGGGGCACGCCATTCGCCGCGGCCGACGAGGCGAGGCTGGAGGCGTGGTCGGTCTCGCTGCACGGCGAGTTCACGGTGTACGACCTGGGCAGCGGCCGTGCGCTGCGCACCGGCGCGGTCGCGTTCCCGCCCGGCACCCCGCAGTTCGCGACGGTGTACGGCGGGATGCTGGTGCTGTCCGCCCGCCTGCCCAACGGCGAGAACCTGGAGACCAGGTACGACACGCGGACCCTGCGCGTGATCGCCGCGCCCGTTTCCCCGCTGCGGTTCGCGTGCGGCGACTACGTGTGCGAGGTCGGAGACGACGGCGGCGTGCGCACACCGCTGGCGGTGCTCGACCGGGACACCCTGACGGTGCGCTACCGGCTCCCTCCCGACGTGCATCTGATACCGAGTGCGCAGGGCGCGATCACGGTCCGTGCGGACGGGTCGGCGGTGCTCGGCGCGCCCGCCGACCGGCTGATCGACCTGGACGACGGACACCCGCTGCTCGACCTGACGGGATGGGAGGTCCAGCTCGCGTTCGACGGCAGCGGCGAGGCGCTGCTGGTACGGCGGACGCCCGACGGCGTCCAGCTCGCCCGGATCGAGGACGGGCAGGTCCGGCTGCTGGGCACGCTGCCGCCGGTGCAGCGGTGCTTCAACACGCGGCAGCGGGTCGCCTGTGTTTACGACGGCAACCGGCTGGGGGTATGGAGTATCGCCGCGACCGCGTCCTGAGCAAGGCGAACCGCCGCAAGGGTGGACGGCCCGAAGGAGACGTTCGTCACTCGCCGTGTCCGACAGCCGTGGTGACTGACGGCGGCTCCGGCCTGCACCATCGACCGCGGCCGTTACGTGCAGTGATCATGCGGTGACGCCGTCGTGTTTGTCGGTGCTGTCGTGGCTCGTTAGGTTGGTGGCCGCATCACGGTTGAACCGACTCCGGCTGGTCCGGAGACCACCCGACAGCTATGGAGCGTTCGTGACCTACCGGCCAGAGCTGCTGAAGGAAAGCGAGCGCTACCGCGGCCGCCGTCGTGCCCCGGTGCCTTCGCGCCGCAGGTACGCCGCCGTGCTCGCGACCGCCGCGGTCGGTGCAGGGGCGGTGGTGCTCAGCTCGGGAGCGGCCATCGAGGACGCCAAGACCGACCCTGTCGCCTCCGGTGAGGTCGCCGCCTACGCCCAGTCGCAGGGATCGGGCGCCCGTGCCGATGCCGCCGAGCGCGCCAACCGCAGCGACGAGCGCGCCACGGCCACGGAGGCCGGCAGCGCCGACGGCTGGGTGCTGCCGGTGCACGAGTACGAGCTGCGCACCCGCCACGGCGACCCGAGTCAGGGGATCGACCTGACCGGCCTGCCCGAGGGCACGCCCTTCGCGGTCGTGCACGAGGGCACGGTGGTGCAGGCGGGCTGGAACGGTGCGTTCGGCTACTCGGTCATCGTCGACCACGGCGACGGCGTGCAGACCGTGTACGCGCACGCCAGCAAGGTCCTGGTCAAGGTCGGCCAAAAGGTGGCTGCCGGCGAGGAGATCGCGTTGCTGGGCAATACCGGCCTGTCCCGCAGCCCGCACCTGCACCTGGAGGTGCACGTCGACGGCGCGGCGCAGAACCCGCTGACCTGGTTCCAGAAGCGCGGTCTCGACTTCGACCTGGAGATCGAAGCGCCCTACGGGGCGTGACCGCGACACCTCGCCGCGAGGTGGATCTGAGCCAGGTCGTGGCGGTGAGGCCGGGGAGCCCGTCGCGTGGTGCAGCCCGTCGATCTCTGGGCTGTCGACACCTTCGACGTGCCGTCGTCGGCGACGACCCCCTCACGCCCGCACGGCGTCAGACCGCGAGCCCGCCGAGCACTTCCTCCATGCGGCGGATCTCGATCTGCTGGTCGGCGTTGACGTCACGGGCGAGCCGGTCGCTCGACGGTTCGATGCCGCCACCGGCCTGGTACAGCTGGTCGACCATGGTCACCGCACCCTGGTGATGCCGGATCATGTAGGCGAGGAAGAGCCGGTCGAACGCCGGGCCCTTCGCCTCCGCGAGACGAGTCAGGTCGGTCTGGTCGAGCATGCCAGGCATCAGCTCGCCGTGGCCGACATGGTTGGCGTGCGGCGACGGCAGCGCCTCCCGCCGGCTCACCAGCCACTGCTCCATCAGCGTGATCTCGTCCTGCTGCGAGATCGCGATCCGTGCCGCCAACTGCGCGACGTCGGTGTTCTGGCTGCGCCCGGCCACCAGTGCGGTCATCTCCAGCGCCTGCCTGTGGTGCGGGATCATCTTTCGCATGAACTCGGTGTCCGCCGCGTCGTGCGGCGGCGCGGACAGCCGGGCGACGTCTTCGGGCGAGAGTGTGCGCGCGGACTGGCCGGGTGCGCCCGGCTGGACGACACGGAGCGTGGGACCGGCCTCGACCGGGCCGGAGTCGTCGCCCGACAGCATGACGACCGCGAACACCGCGAGACCGGCCGCGACCGTGGCGGCCACGGCGGCGCTGACGAGGCGGCGTGATAGGAGCATGAACCAAGACGTTAGCCGATGTACGGCACGCACGGCGAGCATCGGATCATCCCTCGGCCGTCCGTCCGCGTTCGGGTCACGGCGACAGCGTCCACGTGCGACGGTAGGCCCCTGGCGTGACGGCGTGCGGGTGCCGGTCAGCCGCCGTAGGGACGGGTGATGATCTCGAGGTTGTGCCCGTCGAGGTCTTCCCAGTAGAGGCCGCGGCCGCCGTCGTTGTGGTTGATCTCGCCGGGTCGGCTGTGGAACGGGTCGGCCCAGAACGGCAGCCGGTGGGCGCGGATGCGTTCCCAGATCTGGTCGAACTCGTCCTCGGTCACCAGGAACGCGTAGTGCTGGGTGCGGATCGGGCCGTCGGCACGGACGACGTCGAGCGAGACGCCGTTGGCCAGCTGGACGACCCGGAACGGGCCATAGCTCGCGGCCGGTGCGAGGCCGAGCAGATCGACCAGGAAGTCCGCGGTCCGGTCCCGGTCGGTGGCCATGACGATCGTGTGATTGAGCTGTACGGGCATGACGTCTATATTGCCCGAAACGTTGAGGGGGGCGGCCCGCCGAAGCCGGTGGGCCGCCCCTCGATATCTGCGTCGCGCTCAGTCGAGCGTGGCGCACTGGCCGGTGGCGGGGCCGTTGACCGTGTCGGCCGCACCGAGGTTGATCGGCTCGGGGGAGTTGCCGGAGCAGGCGAGGGGGCCGTTGATCGTGCTGTCCGCGACGATCGGCTCCACGCCGGGGGTCTTGTTGCCCGACAGGGAGACCGGTCCGTGCACGGTCGAGTCGACCACCGCCACGCTGCCCGTGGCACCGGAGACGGCCACCGGACCGCGGACTGTGCTGTGGTAGAGGTGCACCGCGGCCGCCGACGACGCCGACACGGGCCCGGAGATCGTCGAGTCGATCACGAGCAGCGTCGCGCCCCTGCGCACCGAGACCGGGCCGTTGACGGTCGCGCCGTCGAGGCAGGTCACCCCCGATACCGTCAGCGGGCCGGGGTGGCGGCCGTCGATGGTCGTGGTGCAGGTGCGGGCCAGCTGGTCGAAGCGCGCCCGGGCGACCGCGAAGCTCGGCGCCCAAGTGATCTTCGTCTGGCGCTGAGCGTTGAACTCGGGCAACTGGACCTGCCGGGCCGCCGCGATCTCCGCCTCGGTCAGGTGCGTGCTCGGCTTGAGACCGAAGACGTCGAAACCGCGCGCGATCTCGCTGCCGTAGACCTCGCCGTTGTACCAGTACGCGGACCACATGCCGCCCAGCACCAGTCCGGTGGCCGAGATCGGACCGCGGTCGAAGTACGCGATCTCCTTCGGGTGCGCCGAGTCGGTGTAGTCGACCAGTGAGATGCCGCCCTGATACCAGGCCTGGACAATGATGTCGCGACCCGGCACCGGGATCAGTGAACCGTTGTGCGCGACGCAGTTCTCGGTCACCGTCTGGGGCACCGGCAGCTTGTAGTAACTGCGGAACTCCATCCTGCCGTCGACGATGTCGAAGACCGCGTTCGCGCCCCAGCTGGCCTGGTCGGTCGGGCGGCACCGGGCCCCCGTGCCGCCACCCCACTCGTCGGTGAAGATCACCTTCTTGCCGTCGTTGGTCAGCGTCGCCGAGTGCCAGTAAGCGAAGTTGGGATCGGCGACCTCGTCCAGGCGTACCGGGTTGGCGGGGTCGGAGATGTCGATCAGGATGCCGTTGCCCTCGCAGGCCCCCGCCGCCAGACCGAGGTCGGGGTAGGCGGTGATGTCGTGGCAGGCGGCGGTGATGGGCGTGGGACCCCAGTTCATGCCGGACGGATGCGTCGGGGCCGGCGGCGTGTTCTGCAGCCCGTTGACCGCGCCGGTCCCGGGGTCGGCGAACAGCCGCGGCCCGTTGACGACGGCCGCCGAGGCGGGACTGGCGACCGGGACCTTGATGACGTCGATGCGCCAGCGTGACGGGTTCTCGCCGTCGGCCGGGTTGTTGTTGCAGCCCGCCATCGTGGCCACCGGACGCACACCGGCGGTGCCGGACACGTACACGTACACATTGCTCGGGTCGTCCGGGTCGGTGACCACGGAATGCGTGTGCGAACCGCGGCAGAGCTGAACGGCCGCGACCTGCGTCGGCGTGGTGATGTCGCTGATGTCGAACACGCGCACGCCCTGGAAGCGTTCGCCGACGGTCGGGTTCGTGCCGCAGTCGACGCGAGCGCGGCTCTCCTCGACCGACATGAACAGCAGATCGCCGTGGACCGACACGTCGCCCTGCCCGCCGGGGCAGACGACGCTCGTCACGACCGACGGCGCCGCCGGGTCGGAGATGTCGAAGACGTTGAACCCGTTGAAGTTACCCATGATCGCGTAGTCGCCGGTGAACGCGAGGTCCGATGCGACGAATCCGAAGTCGCCGGGGTTCGCGGGGTTGACGAAGCCGGGTGGTTTGTCGACGTGGGCCAGGTGTTCGAGGTTGCTGATCGCGGTCTGCGCGTCGAGCCAGCCTGGGCCGAGGCCGATGCGGGGGTCCGGGTCGTCGGCGGAGGCCACGCCCGGTGTCAGTCCGGCGAGGAGCACGGCGGCCGCGGTGGCGGCCAGTGCGCTGCGGATGGTGCGTCTGGAGGTGAACGCCATGTGTCGCGCCTCTCGGGTCGAGGGAGGGGGGCTCAACTCGGCGCGGCATGTAATGAGTGGGACAGTCGCCGCACCTCACGGGACGCTATCGAAGGATGGCGATCAAGGCAAGGGCGATGGCCGTCCGCTGCGCCGGGGCAGCGCATCCTGCTCATCCTTGGCACGATCGCGCCCATGAGCATCGAAGGAATGACGGTACGGGCGGCGTCCGGCATCGTGGTCCAGGACGAGTCCGGCAGGGTGCTCCTGCTGTGTCGGAGCGGCGAAGGCACCTGGGGCCTGCCCGGCGGAGGTGTGGAGCCCGGCGAGACATGGGAGCAGGCCGCGGTGCGTGAATGCCGTGAGGAGACCGGCTGGGACGTCAGCATCCATGGCCTTCTCGGCATCTACAGCGATCCGGCCACACAGACGCACCGCTATCCCAGCGGTAGGACCGTGCACTTCGTCGGCGCCGTGTTTCTCGGGTCACCCCTGCACCGGGTGTTCGAGGTGGACGGCGAAGCCGCGCAGGTCGGCTGGTTCCCGCTCGACGAACTTCCGGAGCCGCTGTTCGGGCCGGACGTCCCGGTGCTCAGGGATGCCGGACGCAGGTCGGCTGGGCCGCCGTTCGTCGCGTAGCCCAAGGAGCTCCTGCAACGAGCGGTGGCGGTTCGATCGATCGGGTCGTCCTGGCGGGTGGCATGCGCGCCTGTTTCGACCGGTATATTGATATTTGACAAGCCAAGAGTGGGAGGGGCGGATGATGCAGATTAATTCGGTCAGTCCCATTGAATGGGCGATCGACATGCTGGACGAGGCGAAAACGGCCGACGACGTCCAGACCGCTCTTCGATGCAGCGCTCGAGCCGCAGTCCAGGCACAGGGCGTGACCATCGTTCAGCTCGAGGACGGTGAATGCCACTACCTGTGCGAGGACGCGATGAGCCCGCTGTGGGCGGGCCAGCGATTCCCCGCCACGTCGTGCATCAGCGGATGGGCGATGCTCCACGATCAGACCGTCGTCATCCCGGACATCCGCACCGATGCTCGTATCCCGCAGGCCGCCTACCGCCCGACTTTCGTCCGGAGCCTGCTCATGGTGCCTATCCGCGTCGCAGGGTCGCCGGTCGGCGCGGTCGGCGCCTACTGGGCGGACCTGCACCAGGCGACCGGTGACGAGGTGGCCACCCTGGAGAGGCTCGCCGACGCGGCGGGCCGGGCACTGGCAAAGGTCCCGGCCCCCGTCGGCCGATCAGGCGCAGCTCGCGGCCTGGCCGACGGCGCCCTGCCCGTGTGAGACGGGGCCGGAAAGCCTGCGGCGGCGAGGATGACCGCCCACATGCGAGACGTCTTCCCACCGCCGCCCGAGCGGGCTGAGGCCGACGGGGCGCTGCGCGATGCCGCGGCCGAGTTCGCCGTGGCAGCGGGTGCCGAGGACGTCGTCGCGGCGCTGGATCGGGCCGTCAGCAGGCTCACTCCGCCTGGTTCATCGCACGAACTGCGCATCCGGCTGCTGGAGGACTCCGCACTGGCGGCCTGCCGGCGGCCGGACAGCGGCGAACCGGGGGCGCTCCTGCCGATCGAGGTGGACATCCCCGGGGCCGGGCCGGTCGGCATACTTCTGGTCGACCCGGTCACCGCGGCCACACCCCACCTGCGGCCGCTCCTCGAGGCCTTGTCGGCGCAGGCTGCGCTGGCGATGGAGAGAATACGGCTGGCCGCCGAAGTGGGCCGGTATCGCAGCTTCCGCGAAATCGAAGCGTTGATGGAGCAGACCCACGACGTGGTGTTGATCGTCGACGGGGATGACTGCATCCGATACGCGAGCCCGTCGGCCCGCAACGTCTTCGGCACGTCCGCGCTCCGTCATGTCAAACTGGTCGACTTCATCGACGCCGCGCAACGACCGGCGGCCGATTTCCTCCTGCGACATGTGCGCTCCGGTGTCGCAGGTGCGGGGGAGAGCCGCGCGGACTGGACCATCCGGGCACTGGACGGCCGGGCGCCGGTGGTCGAAGTCACCTGCCGGGAGTTGCACCCGGGGGACGCGGCACGGGACGTGGCGCTCACCTTGCACGACGTGACCGCGCAGCGGCGGCTCGAACACGACCTGACCGAGCGCATGTTCCACGACTCCCTGACCGGCCTGCCCAACCGTGTGCTGTTCGCCGAGCGCACCGAACACGCCGTCGCCGCGGATGACGGGCTCCTCGCCGTCCTTCTCGTCGATCTCGACGACTTCGGTTCCGTCAACGACAGCTTCGGCCACGCCGTCGGGGACGAGGTCCTCCACCAGGTGAGCCGGCGGCTCCGCGACGTCATCGGCGGTCACGGCGTCGCCGCCCGGTTCGGCGGCGACGAATTCGCCGCACTGGTCCAGGGTGCCGGCACCGCGGCGGAAGTCGAGGACACCGCGCGTCACCTCTGCCATTCGCTGGGCGCACCCATCCGCACCAGCGGGGGCACGGTCGTCGTCTGCGGCGCGAGCATCGGGGTCGCCACCACCGCGCACGCCCGCAACGTGCACGAACTGCTCCGCAACGCCAACCTGGCACTGCGGGCCGCGAAGTCCGCCGGGGCCGGGCATTGGCGCGGGTACGAGCCGTCCATGACCGACCGGGCACGGCAATCGGAACTGCGCGCGGACCTGGGCCGGGCGGTCGGCGATGGGGCACTGTTCCTCGAATACCAGCCGATCGTGGCGCTCGGCACCGGTCGCACCGTCGGATTCGAGGCTCTGCTGCGCTGGCAGCACCCGACGCATGGCAGGCTCCCGCCTGGTGAGTTCATCGAGATCGCCGAGGAGTCGGGACTGATCGTCCCGATCGGCGAATGGGTGCTGGCCACGGCGATGCGAGCGGCTTGCCGGTGGCACACCGCGGGGCAGGTTCGTGCCCCGTACCTCAGCGTCAACGTCTCGGCGCAGCAGTTCCGCTCGGACGGCTTCGTCGACACCGTTGCGCACCTGCTCACGCAGACCGGTCTGCCGGCACATCGGATCGTGCTGGAGATAACCGAGAGCCTGCTGCTGCGCGACGACGACAAGGTATGGCACGCGCTCGAACTGCTGCGGGCCAGGGGCGCCAGGGTCGCCATCGACGACTTCGGCACCGGCTACTCCGCCCTGGGCTATCTGCGACAGGTGCCCCTCGACATCGTCAAACTCGACCGCCTGTTCGTCAGGGGCCTCACCACCTCCCGCAGGCAGCGGGACCTGGTGGAGGGGATCGTCACGCTGACCCGGGCATTGAACCTCGACATCGTGGCGGAGGGGATCGAGACCGAGCACCAGCGTCAGGCTTCCGTCGCTACTGGCTGCGCCTACGGCCAGGGCTACCTCTTCGCCACCCCCATGCCCGAAGCGGAGACGCTCGCATGGCTAGCCGAAGAGCAGGCGGCCTTCGCGAAGAGTTCGTTCGGGCCGTCGTAGTACCTCGTCGTACGACCCAGGTGAGCCATGCCCAGCCGTCGGCAGACGGCCTGGGAGGCATGGTTGTCGGGAGCGGTGACAGCGAGGACCTTCACCAGGCCCCGGTTGAACGCGTCGTCCAGGACGGCCCGGGCCGCTTCGGTGGCGTAGCCGTGTCCCCAGGCATCCGGATGCAGGTGCCAGCCGATCTCGACATCGTCCGGGCCTCCTTTGACTTCGCCGGCCGACAGCGGAATCGGCTTGAGCAGGAGGTTTCCGACCAGTTGTCCGTTTGTGGCAGTCGTGACGGCCCAGATCCCTTGGATCGGGTCGTCGATGGCGCGCCGCCGTGCGATCGAGGCGAGCGCATCCTCGCGGGTGCTCATGCTCGTGGGACGCGCACCCAGGAAGCGTACGACGTCCCAGCGTGACTCGAGATCGAGCAGGAAGTCGGCGTCCGTGTCTCGCCAGGGACGTAGCAGCAGGCGAGCGCTGGTTATGGTGCGCACGCAGGCGAATCTAGCCGATGCCGAGCACCTGTCCCGGCGACAGCCTATTATGCCCTTTTAGTCACATTTGGCCTGGGTCGCGCCTTGGGGCATTCTGGGGACGAAGGCTGCGGTGTTCGGAGGCGGTCCGTATGTCAACAGACGTAAGTTCCGGCACCGTCGCCGGCGGGAACACAGGCCCGCCCAAGGCCGCCCACCACCGTTGGTGGATGGGGTACGCGGGCTTGTCGCTGGCGTTGCTTGTGGCGTACTTCGCCGCGGCCGGCGCAGGTCTGGCGCAGGCGCTGATATTCGCCGCCTCGAACCTGGCCGCTGTCGTGGCGATCCTGGTCGGCATCCGGATGAACCGGCCCACCTGCCCCGGCGCCTGGTATCTGCTCGCCGCCGGGCAGGCGGCGTACCTGGTGGGAAACGTGTGCTGGTACGTGATAGCAGCCGCGGAAGGCAGAGCGACCGTCTTCCCGTCGCCGGTAGTGGAGATATTCCTGTTCTCGTACCTGCTCAATGCGCTGGCGCTGCTGCGGCTCATCCGAGCCCGGCGTGCGGGCAGGGACTGGTCGGCGCTGCTCGACGCCCTCATCGTCACCATCGCGTTCACCAGCGCCTATTTCGTGCTCCTCGTCGCACCCCTGCTCGCTGCGTCGCAAATTTCCCGGTATGCCCAAGTCCTCGCGGGCGTCTATCCGTTCCTGGACATGGTCTTCTTCCTGCTGGCGACCAGGTTGTTCTTCGGCGCCGGGACCTCCCGGCGCGCGCTGGCGCCGCTCGCCGCCTGGGCGGCCGCCCTGTTCCTGGCGGACGTGACCTACGGCCTTCAGCAGGTGCAGGGCGTCGGCGAGGACGGCGACTGGCTGTTCTACGGCTACCTGGCGTCGTTCCTTTTCGTGGGCGTGGCCGCGCTCCATCCATCGATGCGGGACATCGCCGCTCATCGCGAGCAGGCCGATGTGGCCGGCCGCCTACGGCTGGTCGCGCTCGGTCTCTGCGGTCTCGCGGTGCCGGTGCTGGTGGTCGACTCGGTGCGGGACGGGCAGCGCATCGAGCCGATCGTGCTCTCCTGCGCCTCGGCGATCATGTTCATCCTGCTCATGCTGCGTGTGGGCGACCTGCTGTCGAAGATCGTCACCGCGGGCCGCCGCGAGCACACACAGCTCCAGCAGTTTCTCGAGGCGATACCTATCGGTGTGGACGTCCGCGACGCGGCCACCGGCCGGCCCGTGTACGTCAACCAGGTAGCCGGACGCATCCTCGGATACGACCCGGGGCAGGTCTTCGTGCCCGCGGAACTGCCCAACCTCTACAGCGGTGGCACCGATGAGCCCTTGCCGCCCGAGCGGCTTCCGGCGACTCTTGCGCGGCAGGGCCAGGTCGTGACCGCCGACGACATCGAGGTCGAACGGGATGCACAGCGTCGGCAGTTGCGGGTGGTGGCGACGCCGATCCGCGACGGCGAGCAGGTCCGCTACGTGCTGACCGCCTTCGCCGACATCACCGAGGAGCGCCGGATGGCCGAAGAGCTACGGCAGCTCTCGGTGATCGACGAACTGACCGGGGTCAACAACCGCCGGGGTTTCCTGCTCGCCGCCCGCAACGAACTGGCGCTGGCTGAACGGGCATGCCGGCCGGGGGTGCTGCTATTCATCGATCTTGACGGGCTGAAGAAGATCAACGACACCTACGGCCACGGGGTCGGGGACCATGCCCTGGAAAGCGCGTCCAAGCTGCTGCGGGCCAACATCCGCCGCCGCGATGTGCTGGGGCGGATCGGCGGTGACGAGTTCTGCGTGCTGCTGACCGAGGCGAGCCGGCTGTCCGACGTCGACCTGTGGGCAGGACGGCTGCGCGAACAGGTGGCCCGGCACAATGACACGAGCCGCCAGCCGTATCGGCTCGCGCTCACCGTGGGGGCGACGATCTTCGACCACGACACCCCCGACACGGTCGAGGAGCTGATCGCTCGCGCTGACGCGGCCATGTACCAGGCCCGCGAGCAGGATGAAGGTCAGGACTCCGAGGGGCCGGTCCGGATCCTGGGGCCGACCGTTTCCAGAGACTGAGTGTCGACAGCGCTCACGCCGACCCGCACGACGAATGTTCTGGTCGTCGTGCGGGATGTCTTGTCACGACGTGGCGGCCGGGTGCTTGGCGGCTGCCTTGGTCGTCCACATCTGCTGGATCTGTTCGAGGGTGCGGCCCTTGGTCTCGGGTTGCAGCTTCCAGACGAAGACGAAGGTGACCGCGCACATGACGGCGAAAAGGAAGAAGACGCCCGACTCGCCGATCCAGTCGACCAGGGTCAGGAAGAAGCGGGTGACGAGCCAGGCGGCGCCCCAGTTGGCGGCGGTGGCGATGGCGACGCCACGGCCGCGGACGAAGCCGGGGTAGATCTCGTTGATGACGGTCCACACCACGGGCCCGAGCGAGAAGGCGAAGCTGGCGATGAAGACCACCATCGCGACCAGCAGGATGACCCCCGCGTCACTGGGGGTGTTGGCGGTCGCGCCGGTGGTGGCCGTGGCGATCTTGTCGAGGTATCGGAAGGACAGGCTCATCACGAGCAGGGACAGGCCCATGCCGATGAGACCGGCGAACATCAGCGGTCTGCGGCCCAGCCGGTCGACGTAGGCGACGGCGATGAGGGTGGCCAGCACGTTGACGACGCCGATGGACCAGGTGGTGGCAGCGGTCTGCTGCTGCGGTGTGCTGAACCCGGCCGCCGCGAAGATCTTGTCGGAGTAGTAGATCACCGCGTTGATGCCGGTGAACTGCTGGAAAATCGCCAGGCCGACACCGAGCACGAGCGGGGCCCGCCACTTCGCTGCGAATACCTCGCCCCAGGACGCCTGCTCCGTGCCCAGGCTGGCTTTGATGTCGCGCAGGTTCGCGTCGACGTCCTCGTCGGGACGCACCTTGCGGATCGCGTCGACGGCCTTGTCCCGCTGCCCGGTCTTCATGTACCAGACCATGGAGTCCGGCAGCGGGAACATGGCCAGGATCAGCAGGACGCCGGGCACGACCGACAGGCCGAGCATGAGCCGCCACTGGCTGCCCGACGACAGCAGCTCGTCGACGATGTCGGCGATGAGGATGCCGAACGTGATCGCGAGCTGGTACATGGACACGAACCGGCCGCGCAGCCGCGTGGGCGCCATCTCGGCCGCGTACAGCGGCGCGGCCAGCGACGCGACGCCGACGCCGAACCCGACGACGAGGCGCCCGACGATCATGACGCCGGTGCCCGGTGCCAGGGCTTCGATGAGGGCGCCGATGGTGAACAGGACGGCGGCCCAGATGACCGTGACCCGGCGGCCGAGCTTCTCCGCCATGACACCGGCGGCCAGGGCGCCGAACAGCGCCCCCAGCGTCACCCAGCTCGTGATGATCTCGATGACGAACGTGCTCGGATGGAACGTGTCCTCGATGCCGTTGAGCGCGCCGCCGATGACACCCTGGTCGTAGCCGAACAGCAGGCCTGCGAGCATGACGACCGCGCCGACGAAGACCAGCCACTTGGTGATTCTGTGCTTGGGCTCCGCTACATCGTCGGCGCCGAGAGAAACCATGTCCAGCCCTCCGTCGAGGTCGGTGGTTCAGCAGGTCACCGCGTGCTGCCCGGTCCGGCCGCGGTGGTCGCGCCGGTGGCGGCGCCGAGGCGGCGCAGCAGGTGGTCGCCGACGCGCAGGGCGTTGGCCATCGCGGTCAGGGCTGGGTTGACCGCGCCGATGCTGGGGAAGAAGCTGGTGTCCACGACGTACAGGTTGTCGAGTTCGTGGGCGCGGCAGTCGGTGTCGAGCACCGAGCTGGCCGGGTCGGTGCCGAAGCGGCAGGTGCCGGCCTGGTGCGCGACCCCGGCCACCGGGATCTCGCTCTTCATGTACGCCCAGCGGTGCAGCAGGTGGCCCGAATGCATGCCCAGGTGGCCGAGCATCGACTTGAGCTGGTGATACAGCCGGTCGGCGGCGGTCGGATTGCTCTGCCGGTAGCTCAGCCTGACGTTGCCGTCCTCGGTGAGCGTGACCCGGTTCTCGGGCATCGGCAGGTCCTCGGTGGACAGCCAGAAGTCGACGGCGTGCCGGGCGACGTCGGCCAGCGCCCAGGTCGGGGCGAGCATGGTCGCGATCGGTTTCTCGCCGCGGAACATGTCCGCCTGCGACTTGCCGATCATCTGGATGTTGCCCATCGGATAGTCGAAATCCGGGCCCCGGAAGTAGAAGTCGTTGACGCCGAGCGTCTTCTGGAACACGGTCGGGTTCGGTTCCTTCGACAGCGCGAGCACGGCCTGGCTGTCGTGGAACATGTAGTTGCGTCCGACCTGGTCGGAGCCGTTGGCCAGCCCGTTGGGGTGGTGCTCGTTGGCCGAGCGCAGCAGCAGCTTGGCCGAGTTCGCGGCACCGGCCGACAGGACGACGATGTCGGCGGCGTAGCGCTCCTCGTGGCCCTCGTGCTCGACCACCACCGTGGTGACCGCGGTGCCCTGCGGGTTGGTCTCCAGCCGGATCACGTGCGCGTTGGTCAGCAGTGTGACGTTGTCGTGCTCCAGCGCCGGGCGGACGCCGAACACCTCGGCGTCGGACTTGGCGTGCAGCGGGCACGGGAAGCCGTCGCAGGACGGGCAGCGTACGCAGACGCTGTAGGGCATGTTCGTCTCGGTGAGCCGGATCCCGCACGGCGCGTGGAACGGGTGGTAGCCGGCCTTGGCCAGGTCGTCGGACAGCTGCTGGATGCGCGGCTCGTGCGACACGGCCGGGAACGGGTAGTCGGCGCTGGCCGGCGGCTCGGTCGGGTCCTCGCCCCGGGCGCCGTGCACCTGGTACATCTGCTCGGCCAGGCTGTAGTAGGGCTCCATCTGCTCGTAGGCGATGGGCCAGGCCGGCGAGATGCCGTCGTGGTGGCGCAGCTCGCCGAAGTCCTCGCGGCGCAGCCGGTACAGCGCCGCGCCGTAGAGCTTGGTCGCGCCGCCGACGAAATAGTGGACCTGCGGTTGGAACGGCTTGCCGCCGGAGTCGTACCAGGTGTCGGGCGAGATGTAGCGGTTGTCGATGAACACGTCGGCGGCGGACCAGTTCGCCGGCTCGCGGGGCAGCCAGCTGCCGCGCTCCAGCAGCAGGATGCGCTTGCCCGACGGCGCCAGGTGCCGCGCGAGCGTGCCCCCGCCCGCGCCCGTGCCGATGATGATGACGTCGTAGCTTTCCATCGCTATAGCTCCTCGAGGAGTTCGGCCAGGATGATGCGCCCGGCGGCCTCGATGAGCGCCAGGTGTGAGAACGCCTGCGGGAAGTTGCCCAGGTGCCGGCCGGCTTCGGCGTCGAACTCCTCGGCGTACAGGCCCAGCGGCGAGGCGATCGTCAGCAGCCGCTCCATCATGTCGCGGGCCCGGTCGAGCTGCCCGACCGCGGCCATCGCGGACACCAGCCAGAACGAGCAGATCAGGAAGGTGCCCTCCTTGCCGCTCATGCCGTCGTCGGTCTGCTCGGTGCGGTATCGCAGCACGTAACCGTGCTCGGTCAGGTTGTCGGCGATCGCCTCGACCGTGTTGCGCATCCGCTCGTCGTCCGGCGGCAGGAAGCCGAACAGCACCGCCAGCAGCGTCGAGGCGTCGAGGGAGTCCGTGCCGTAGTGCTGGCGCAGCACGCCCTGTTCGGTGACGCCGTTGGCGAGGATGTCGGCGCGGATCTGCTCGGCCGTGTCGCGCCAGGCCGCCGCCCGCGTGCTGTCCCCTCGGATGCCGGCCAGGGTCGCGGCCCGGTCCAGGGCCACCCAGCACATCAGCTTCGACGACACGTAGTGCTGCGGTTCGCCGCGGGCCTCCCAGATGCCCTGGTCGGGCTGCTGCCAGACGTTCGTCGCGCATTCGGCCTGCGAGACCACGATCGGCCACAGCCGCCGGGGCAGCCGCCTGCTGTGCCGGGTGTGCAGCAGGATCGAGGCCAGCACGGCACCGTAGACGTCGTTCTGCCGCTGGTCGAACGCCGCATTGCCGATGCGCACCGGGTGGGCGCCCTCGTAGCCGGACAGCTCGTCGCGGGTCGACTCCGGCAGGTCGCGACGGCCGTCGATGCCGTACATGATCTGCAGTGAGCCGTCCTCGGTCGCCTCCACGTCGGCGATGAACTGCATGAACTCCTCGGCCTCCCAGTCGAGGTTGAGCCAGTGCAGCGCCTTGAGCGTGAACGTGGTGTCGCGCATCCAGGTGAAGCGGTAGTCCCAGTTGCGTTCCCCGCCGGGCGTCTCGGGCAGCGACGTGGTGAGCGCGGCGACGGTGGCCCCGGTGGGCATGTAGGTCAGGCCCTTGATGACCAGGGCCGAGCGCTGCAGCGGGTCGCGCCACCGGTGGTCGGGGATGCGCGCACCGGCCAGCCAGGTGCGCCAGTACTCGGTGGTGGCCTCGATCATGGCATGCGCCTGGTCGCTGTCCGGCGGTGTCATGGACGGGTCCGCCCAGGACAGCACGCAGTACGCCCGCTCGCCCGGGTGCAGCACGTGCCTGCCCCGGATGCGGGTGCCCTCGATGCCCAGCGGCAGATCGGAGCGCAGGCGCAGGTTGGGCTCGCCGTTGACGGTCGCGGCGATGCACGGGTCGTCGGCCGCCAGGGCCCACGCGGCGGGCGTGCGCCCGTAGTCGAAGACGGGTTCACAGACCAGTTCCAGTTCGACCTGTCCTTTGAGGCACACGGCGGTGCGTACGATCAGGTGGGCCGCGTCGTTGTCGGCCGGCGGCCGGGTGTGCGGGGTGACCGTGTCGGCGCCCTCGCGGGGGCCGATGATCAGCGCGTCGGTGACCAGCAGCCAGCCCGCCGGGGTGCGCCACGTCGTCTCCAGCACGTTCGTGCCCGGCCGGTACACCCGCGCGGTCGGGTGCGCGATGGAGTACGGGCCGAACCGGAACATCCCGGCCTCGCGGTCCAGCAGGCTGCCGAAGACGCTGGGGGAGTCGAACGCGGGCGCGCACAGCCAGTCGACCGAGCCGTCGGGCGCGATCAGCGCCCCGGTGTGGCAGTCGGACAGGAACGCGTACTGCGCGATCGGCGGGAACGGCGACGGCACCGTGGCGGTCGCCTCCGCGGTGACCCTTGCATCGATTGCTGTCATGATGTCACCTGTCGTTGTCGTGCGCTGCCGGGCATCGTCGTCACCGCTGGCCCACATCGACGGCGGACAGCAGCCGGGCGATCGTCTCCAGTGACTTGCCTTCGGCGTTCACCCGAACGCCACCTCGACCAGGCCGCCCACGAACACCGCGCCCCGACGAACTGGCCGACCAGGTACACGCCGGCGATGAGGCCGTCGAGGATCCACGCGGCGCCCAGCCCGACGATCATCCGGGTGTGGAACGGCGACCAGCACAGCCGATCCAGCCGCGCCGGGATCGCGGTGCGGATCGGCGCTGTCGTCACCTCCACAGTCATCGCGGCGGCCTTGCGGCATTCGCCAGCATGGCGCCAGTTTAGGACTGTAAGAATATTTCGGGTGTGAATGTCAGAGAATCTGGGTAGCGGCCAGCGACGGTCGACGAACGCCCGAGACGGCTGCACGAGGCCGACAGTGAGCGAGGTCCGGCGTGAGCGTGGTCCACCTTCGCGTCGCGTGTCCGCCCGAGCGGACGGAACAGATCCTGGCGCTGCTCGCCGATGACGGTTGCGTGGTGGACGTCGCCGTGCACCGCGGTGCGCTGCACCCGGTCGGCGACGCGATCGAGTGCGACGTGCTGGCCGGCGCCGCCAACGACGTCCTGGCGAGGCTGCGCGAGCTGCGGGTCCACCAGCACGGGTCACTGATGGTCGATCCGGTCGACCTGGCGATGTCGGACCGGTTCGACGCCGCCGCGGCGGCGCTCAAGGGGCCGCTGGCACGGGCGCCGGTGTGGGCCGAGGTGGAGGCCCGCATCGCCGCCGACGCGACCGCCACCCCCAGCTTCTACCTCTACCTGGTGATCGCCGGCGTCATCGGTGCGGTCGGCCTGCTGACCAACTCGGAGATCCTCATCGTCGCCGCGATGATCCTCGGCCCTGAGTACGGCCCGATCACCGGCGTCGCGCTGGGTATCGACCGGCGGGCCTGGCGTCCGATCCGGCAGGGCCTGGCAGCTCTCACCGTGGGCTTCGGGATGGCCATCGTGGCGGCGTACGCCTTCACGATGCTGGTGCGCGGTCTCGGCCTGGTGCCCACCGCGTACACCCTCGGGCTGCGCCCGGTGAGCCACCTGATCGACACCCCGAACTTCTACTCCGTCGTGGTCGCGGTGCTGGCCGGGATCGCCGGCGTGGTCGCACTGGCCCACACCCGCACCAGCACCCTGCTGGGGGTCTTCGTCTCGGTGACCACCATCCCCGCCGCCGCCGACATCGGCGTCGCGCTCGCCGCGGGCAGCCCCGCGGAGGCGCACGGCTCGCTGCTGCAACTGCTGCTCAACATCACACTTCTGATCATCGTGGGCTTCGCGACCCTGCGCGTGCTGCGCCGGCTCTGGGGCCGCATCAGCCGGCGTGCGCAGACCCGCAGGCAGAAGCAGCACTGACGGACGGGAGACGACATGGACGGGAACGCCCACAGCCCAGGGACGGCCGACCTGGATCCCGCCGAGTTCCAGGAGCTGTACGAACGGCTGCGGCGCCACGCCGACCGAGGGCCGGACGACCGGCGGGGCGCGTTGAACCACATCACACCCGCGACCGTGCGGGCCGCCGCCGGCGAGGTCCGGCTCGGGCGATCGGTGTCGCTCGCGGCGCCCGTGGAGACCGTCCCGACGGCCGACAACCCGCAGCCGTCGATCCACGACATGATCAGCTCCCCGGCGGAGCACCGGCACAAGCCCGGGCTGAACTTCGCCTACGACCGGCTGGCGATGAACATCCACGGCGACGCCGACTCCCACATCGACGCGCTGTGCCACGTCGTCTACGACGGGCTGATGTACAACCGTGTACCAGCGGGCTCGACCGAGCCGGACGGCACCCCGGCGCTGTCCATCGACGTGGCCCACGACGGCATCGTCGGCCGGGGCGTCCTGCTGGACATCCCACGCGTGCGAGGCGTGCCCTGGCTGGAGCCGGGCGACCACGTCACCGTCGCCGACCTCACTGCGGCAGAGAAGGGCCAGCACGTCCGGGTGGGGCCCGGTGACCTGCTGTTCGTCCGGGTCGGCCACCGGCACCGCCGCAACAGCCTCGGCCCGTGGGACGCGGCAGCCGCCCGGGTCGGGCTGCACCCCACCGCGCTGGAGTTCCTCGCCGAGCGCAAGGTCGCGGTGCTGGGCGGCGACGGCAACAACGACACCGCGCCGTCGGCCGGCATCGCTTTCCCCGTGCACGTGCTGGCCATCAACGCCCTCGGTCTGCACCTGCTGGACTACCTGCAGTTCGGCGAGCTGCGGGCGCTGTGCGAGCAGGAGGACCGCTGGTCGTTCCTGTGCGCCATCGCGCCGCTGCGGCTGCCCGCGGCGACCGGTTCCCCGGTCAACCCCATCGCGGTGCTGTGACGTGGCAGGCTCGGGCCGCCTCGGCGAACTGGCGGTGCGGTCCCGCGCGACGCTGGCCGACCGGTGGGAGCGGGTCTGTGCCGCCCTGCTGATGGCCGTGCAGGCAGGCCTGGCCGCCGGCATCGCGTGGTTCGTCGTCCACAACCTGATGGGCCAGCCGAGCCCGTTCTTCGCGCCGATCGCGGCGGTGATCGTGCTCGGGGCGTCGGTCGGGCAGCGCCTGCGGCGGGCAGTCGAACTGCTCGCCGGGGTGGCGCTGGGCATCCTCGTCGGCGACGCCGTGATCGCGGCGATCGGCAGCGGAGCCTGGCAGGTCGGGTTGGGGGTGTCGATGGCCATGCTCGCCGCGGTGTTTCTGGGCGGCGGCCCGGTGGTGGTCGTGCAGGCGGCGTCCACCGGCGTGCTGATCGCCACGTTCGCCGCGCCGACCGGCCAGTTCTTCTACAGCCGCTTCTTCGACGCGCTGATCGGCGGCCTCATCGGCGTGCTGGTCATGGCGCTGCTGCTGCCGATGAACCCGTTCTCCGTCGTGCGCCGGGCGGCCCGCCCGGCCCTGAGCCTGGTCGCCGACGGGCTGCGCGACTGCGCCGCCGCGCTCGCCGAGCGCGACCGGCGGGCCGCCGCAGACCTGCTCGGCCGGCTGCGCGAAGGCGAGGCCGTCGTGCAGCACTTCCGGGAGGCGCTGGACGCCGCGCGCGAGACGGCGGCGATGGCCCCGGCGCGCTGGCGGCACCGGGCCCCGCTCACCCAGTACGTCGACGCGCAGCCCCACATCGAGCGGGCCGTCGGCGACTGCCGGGGCCTGGCCCGCCGGGCGGTCTCGGTGCTGACCGACGCCGAACCTGTGCCCGCCGAACTGCCCGAGGCGATCCGCCTGCTCGCCGACGCGGTGGACGCGCTGCGCGACGAGCTGGCCGCAGGCACCGAGCCGCGGCGCGCCCGGGAGCGGGCCATGGCGACGGCCGGCCGTGCCGGTGCGGCGTACCGGGCGGGCGTCGGCTTCTCCGGGGGAGTGGTCGTGGCGCAGATCAGGGCCACGGTGACCGACCTGCTGCGGGCGACCGGCCTGGACCAGACGGCAGCCGAGTCCGTCGTCCGGCGCGCGGTCGGCGGCACGCGGGCCGGCGACGGATAGGCGTCGGCGTGCCAGGCAACCCGGCGGGCGTTCGACGCAGAACCTGCTGAAGTGAGGATTTCGCAGTTTTTGCGTGTGATGATGGCATTCGGGAGAAAACGGACGCGGAGATCACCGCCGGATGAATGACGGGGCGGGCATGAGTGCGGATGTGAACGTCGTCATCGTGGGCGGCGGCTTCGCCGGCGTGGCGTGCGCACAGCGACTGGCCGATGAGGAGGGTGTCCGGGTCGTCCTGCTCGACCGCGCCGGGTTCCAGCAGTTCCAGCCGCTGCTCTACCAGGTCGCGACCGCGGAGCTGACGTCGGAGGACATCCGCTTCGACCTCGCGCGGATCTTCCGCGGCAAGGCCAACGTCGAGGTCCGCCAAGCCGAGGTCACCGGAATCGATCCGCAGGCCATGACGGTCACGCTGGACGGGGGCGAGACCCTCGCCGCGGACTACCTGGTGCTGGCCGCGGGTGCCCAGCCCAACTTCTTCCACACCCCGGGGGCGCGGGAGCACAGTTTCCCGCTCTACAGCGTCGAGGACGCGCGGCAGGTGCGGGGCCGCATCCTCACCGTGTTCGAGGACGTCGCCCGCGACCCGCAGCTGGTCGACGAGGGCGCGCTCAACTTCGTGATCGTCGGCGGCGGTCCGACCGGTGTCGAGACCGCGGGCGCGCTGGCCGAGCTGATCCATGATGTGCTGCCCGGCGTCTACCCCAACGTGCCCGTCGGCCATGCGCAGATCATCCTCGTGGACCTCGGCCACGCGCTGCTGTCGGCGTTCTCCGAGCAGGCCGGCGAGTATGCGGCCAAGCAGCTGCACCGCCGCGGCGTCCAGCTGCGGCTGGGCACCGCGGTCAAGCAGGTCGACGCCGACTGCGTGACCCTCGGCGACGGCCAGGTGATCAAGACTCGGCTGGTGGTGTGGGGTGGTGGTGAGAAGGCCGCCGACGTTGCCGGCGCCTGCGGCGTGCCCACCGGGCGCGGCGGGCGCGTCGACGTCCAGCCCGACCTCACCATGCCCGGCCACCCGCACGTCTACGCCCTCGGTGACATCGCGAACATCCCCTCGGGCGACGAGGCCGCTCTGCCGCAGCTGGGCAGTGTCGCCCAGCAGTCGGGCCGCTGGGCGGGCGACAACATCCTCGCCCAGGTGCAGGGCAAGCCGCCGCACCCGTTCCATTACCGCGACAAGGGCATCATGGCGATGATCGGCACCAAGGCCGCGGTCGCCGAGGTCGGCCCGCACCGGCACGAGCTGCACGGCCGGTTCGCGTTCGTCGCTTGGCTGGGCGTGCACATGGAGCTGCTGGGCAACATCGGCGCCGAGCTCAAGGCGTACGTCGCCTGGGCGCAGGAGTTCTACCTGCGACCCCACCACCGCCGTGCCGAGCTGCTCGACCCCTCGCGCATCGACACCCCGCGCATCGACTGGAACGAGAAGAGCGAATCGTCATGACCACAGCCGACACACCGGCGACCGGTGCCGCCGACGTCTTCGTCATCTTCGGCATCAGCGGCGACCTGGCCAAGGTGATGACCTTCCACTCCCTGTACCGGCTGGAGGCCCGAGGCCTGCTGAACTGCCCGATCATCGGCGTGGCGGTCGACCCGTGGACCGCATACGACCTGCGTGAACACGCCCGCTCGGCGATCGTGGCCACGGGGGAGGAACTCGACGACGACGTGTTCGACCGGCTGCTCGGCCGCATGTCCTACCTCGGCGGCGACTTCGCCGACCCGGACACCTACGCCCGGGTCGAGGCCGCGATCGGGGACGCGCGCACGCCGGTCTACTACCTGGAGATCCCGCCGTCGCTGTTCGGCATGGTCATCAAAGGCCTGGCCAAGACGAAACTGATCCGCGGCGGCCGGGTAGTGGTGGAGAAACCGTTCGGCCACGACCTGGCCTCGGCCCGGGCCCTGGCCGACGAGCTGCACGCCTACGTCGACGAGTCGCAGCTGTATCGCATCGACCACTTCCTGGGCAAGATGGGCCTGGAGGAGCTGGTCTTCCTCCGGTTCGCCAACACCTTCCTGGAACCGGTGTGGAACCGCAACTACGTAGAATCCGTGCAGATCACGATGGCCGAGAACTTCGGGGTCGAGGACCGCGGCCACTTCTACGACCCCGTGGGCGCGCTGCGCGACGTGGTCGTCAACCACCTGATGCAGCTGCTGTCGGCCGGTGCGATGGAGGCCCCGGCCGGCCCCGACCCCGCCACCATCAAGAACGCCCAGGTGGCGCTGTGGAAGGCCGTCGGCACCGCCGACCCGGCGCGATACGTGCGCGGCCAGTACGACGGCTACCGCACGATCGACGGCGTCGCCGCGGACTCGACCACCGAGACCTACGCCGCGCTGCGGCTGGACATCGACAACTGGCGCTGGTCGGGGGTGCCGTTCTTCATCCGCACCGGCAAGTGCCTGCCGATGACGCAGACCGAGTTCCGGCTGGTGTTCAAGAAACCGCCGAAGCTCGGCCTGCAACTGCCCTTCGACCGCGCCCCCGAAGCCGACCAGATCGTGGTCAAGCTCGACCCGGCCACAGGCATCCGGTTCCGGTTCGAGGCCCGCCGCGCCGACACCAAGGGGCCGCAGACCGTCACCGCCGACGTGGACTTCACCCGCGAGGGCGGCGAGGGGGCCACACCGTACGAGGTGCTGCTGCACGCCGCGCTGAACGGCGACAGCACCCGGTTCACCCGCCAGGACGGCGTCGAGGAGACCTGGCGGATCATGCAGCCGCTGCTCGACGCTCCACCGCCGGTCCACCCGTATGCCAAGGGCACGATGGGGCCCGCCGCGGCCGACGAACTCGTCGCCGACCACGGCGGCTGGCAGCAGCCGTGGACCGAGTCATGACGTGGGCGGCCGACCGCCGTGCCGCGGCACCTGCAGTGGCCGCGGCCCGCCCGCTCACCCAGGTTTCGGAGGCGTGACAGCCATGTCCAACGTAGATCTGGCCCGGATCCAGTTCGCGATGACGTCGATCTACCACTTCATCTTCGTGCCGATCACCATCGGACTGGCCTTCCTCACCGCGATCCTGCAGACCGTCTGGCACCGCACCGGCCGTGACGAGTACCTACGGCTGACCAAGTTCTTCGGCGTCCTGCTGGTGATCAACGTCGCCGTAGGCGTGGTGACCGGCCTGGTGCAGGAGTTCCAGTTCGGCATGGACTGGTCCGCGTACTCGCGGACCGTCGGCGACGTGTTCGGCGCGCCGCTGGCCATGGAGGGCCTGGCCGCGTTCTTCCTGGAGTCGACCTTCCTCGGTTTGTGGATCTTCGGCTGGGGCAAGCTGTCGCGCCGGATCCACCTCACCGCCATCTGGCTGGTCGCGCTGGGCGCCGCCGGATCCGCGGCCTTCATCCTGGCCGCGAACTCGTGGATGCAGCACCCTGTCGGCTACGAAATCAATACGACCACCGGCCGCCCGCAGCTCAACGACATCTGGGCGGTGATGACCAACCCGGTGTTCCTGTGGGCGTACGCCCACGTGCTGCTCGCCGCGCTGGTCACCGGCTGCGTCGTCATGCTCGCCGTGTCGGCGTGGCACCTGCGGCGCCGCTCGAACCCCGAGGTCTTCACCCGCTCGGCGAAGCTCGCCCTCGTCATCCTGGCACCCGCCATGATCTTCCAGATGTTCATCGGCAGCGAACTCGGCGTCGTCGAAGCGAAGTACCAGCCGATGAAGATCGCCGCCGCCGAGGCGCAGTGGGAGACGTGCCAGCCGTGCTCGTTCTCGATCTTCCAGATCGGCGGCGGCAACAACGACCAGACCCCCACGAAGATCATCGAAGTTCCCTACCTGCTGTCTCTGCTCGCCACGAACCACCTCGACGGCCAGGTCATCGGACTCAACGAACTCAACGCCCAATACCAGCAGCAGTACGGCCCCGGAAACTACGTGCCCAACGTGTTCATCCAGTACTGGGCGATGCGGGTGATGGCGTACCTCGCGGTCGTGATCGTCCTGCTCGGCCTGTGGGGTCTCTGGGTGATGCGACGCAAGCACCTGGAGACCGCGCACCGGTTCCTGTGGCTGGCCATGTGGGCACCGGTCCTGCTTTTCCTGACGAACACCGCCGGCTGGCTGCTCACCGAGAGCGGCCGCCAGCCCTGGATCGTGCAGGGCATCCTGCTGACCAAGAACGGCGTTTCACCGTCGATCAGCGCCACCACGGTCGCGATCAGCCTCACGGTGTTCTTCCTGCTCTACGCCGCGCTGACCATCGTCTGGCTGGTGCTCATGCTGCGCTACGCCCGCAAGGCGCCGCCGCCGACCGTGCCCGCGGCCGACGACACGACCGCACCTGAACCCACCTTCGCTCGCTGAGGCTGCCATGACACTGCCCGACATCTGGTTCATCGCCATCGCCGTGCTGTGGACCGGCTTCTTCATCCTGGAAGGCTTCGACTTCGGGGTCGGCATGCTGCACGGGGTCGTCGGGCGCGACGACTCCGGGCGGCAGACCGCGATCGCGACCATCGGACCGCTGTGGGACGGCAACGAGGTCTGGCTCGTCGTCGCCGCCGCGGCCATGTTCGCCGCGTTCCCCGGCTGGTACGCCACCATGTTCTCCGCCCTGTACCTCGCCCTGGTACTGGCGCTCGTCGCCCTCATCGTGCGCGGCATGTCCTTCGAATACCGCAACAAGGACACCCATCCGCGCTGGCGGCGCACCTGGAGCGTGCTGATGACCGTCGGCAGCGTGCTCGCCCCCTTCCTGCTCGGCGTCGGGCTCGGCGACCTCCTCCACGGCCTGCCCATCGGCTCCGACCAGGAGTTCGCAGGCACCTTCGCCGACCTGTTCCCGCCCTACTCGCTGTTCGTCGGCCTCACCTTCGTGCTGCTGTGCGCGCTGCACGGCGCCACCTTCCTGGCCCTGAAGACCACGGCCGACATCCGCGAACGCGCCACCCGCCTCACCCGCCGGATCGCGCCCTTCGCCGCGCTGGCAGTGCTGATCTACATCACCTGGTCCCACGTCATCTCGGGCAAGGGCTTCCTGCCCAACGTCATCGAGATCGCCGCGGTCCTGGCCGTGCTCGCCGCCGCCTGGCTGGTCAAGGAAGGCAAGGAGGGGTGGGCCTTCACCGCCACCACCTTCGCCATGGCCACCAGCGTGCTCGTCATCTTCACCAACCTCCATCCGCGCGTCATGGTCTCCACCACCGGCGCGGCCAACGACCTCACCCTGGCCAACACCGCATCCGGCGCCTACGCGCTCAAGGTCATGACCTGGGTGCTCGTCGTGCTGCTCCCGGTGGTCCTGCTCTACCAGGGCTGGACCTACCACGTGTTCCGCCGGCGCCTCAGCCGCGACGACGTCCTGGAGGAGTGAGCCGGTCCCGCGTCGGTGACGGGCCGGCGCGGTGCGCGCGCCCGAGGAGCCTTACCGGAAGGTAAGGCCGGCCTGTCCCGCCGGCCCCGGAAATGTCACCTCGCGGCCATGTTGCTCGCCATCGACCGGACGCCATATTGGTCTCGGCAGTCGGCGTCCGCCGGCTCGACGAGAGGCTGGGGCAGACGCGATGAGCGCGATGAGGAAGTTGGGGCTCCGGGCCGTCTCGGCGGCGATCGTGCTGGCGCTGACCGGGTGCGTCCCAGGAGGCGGCGGAGAGCCGGACCCCACCGGGTCGGCTGCCTCCTCCGGCAGCCCGGCACCGGAGGCGCCGACCGAGATCCAGATCAACAAATCCTATTGGTACGCCGGTTTCAAAGTCACCCTCGGCACGGCGCGGATCGTCCCGTCGTCCGTCGGCAACGGGCAGGCCGTGACGATCGAGGGCGTCTTCCAGAACCTCAGCCCCGAGCACCCGGGCACGCCGACGTCCGACGTCCTGCTCACCGTCGGCGACCGAACCTACGCCGAGGTGGACAACCCGCTGCTGAAGCTGACCGAGGTCCCGGCGCAGCGCAGCCAGCCCGGCGTGTACGCCTTCGCCGTCGACGAGCACTTCGCGCTCGCCGACGCGGTGCTGGTGGTGGGCAAGCCGTCCGACCGGCAGGCGACGGTCCCCTTCACCGGCCCGGACGGGCTCGTGCCGTTGGAGCCGAAGCCCCTGCCGATCACCGGCAAGGTCCTGCGGGACAAGAGCGGCAGCATCTTCATGACCGTCTCCGCAGCGGAAGTGCGCTCCGACGAGCCGCTCCTGCACGGTGAGGCCCCAACCGGGCAGGAGTTCCTGCGGCTGACGTTCACCGCCACGAACAACACCAACGCCGGGTTCGCCTGGGTCTTCGACCGCGACCTGCACCTCAAGCTGCCCGACGGCACCTCGGTCGCGACTGCCGACAACTGCAGCCGCGCCCAGATCTATCCGGCACCGCATGCCACGGCCACCGGGGGGCTCGCCTGTTTCCTCGTGCCCGCCCCGGCCAACGGCGAATACCTGCTCAGCTGGAACCGGTACGAGAAGGGTGCGCTGCGGGTGCCCGTCAATTGACGGTCGTAGAATGCCGTCGATGACGGTGGACGCCGGCCGCGGTGACGGAACACAAAGGACCGGCGCACCCGCGCCGGTCCTGCACCCTGGCGACCCGCGGCACGCGGGCGGGGTGCGGCTGCTCGGGCGGCTCGGCGAAGGCGGTATGGGCGTCGTGTTCCTGGGCCGGGACGGCGACGGACGCCTGGTCGCCGTAAAGGTCATCCGCGACGACTTCGCCCGCGACGGGCGCTTCCGGGCCCGGTTCACCGCCGAGGCGGCAGCCGCCCGCCGGGTCGCGCGCTTCTGCACCGCTCAGGTCCTCGACGCGGGCACCGACGGCGACCTCGCCTACCTCGTCACCGAGTACATCGAAGGCCCGACGCTCACCGCCGCGCTGGACGCCGACGGCCCCATGCGCGGCTCCACCTTGGACAGCCTGGCCGTCGGCATCGCCGCCGCGCTCAACGGCATCCACGCCGCGGGCGTCGTCCACCGCGACCTCAAGCCTGGCAACGTCCTGCTGTCGCGGGTCGGTCCGAAGGTCATCGACTTCGGCATCGCCCGCGCACTGGACGGCTCGGAACGCCTCACCGAGTCCGGCGACATCGTCGGCACACCGGCGTACATGGCTCCGGAGCAGTTCCGCGGCACCACCACCACGGCCACCGACGTCTTCAGCTGGGGCGCGGTCGTCACCTTCGCCGCGACCGGACGGCCGCCGTTCGGCATCGGCGCGCCGTACGAGCTGATGCACCGCATCCTGTCCGACCCACCGGATCTCGGCGTGCTGGAACCTCCGCTGCGTGGCCTCGTGGTGCAGGCACTCGACAAGGAACCTGTCCGGCGCCCGACCGCCCGGGCACTGCTGCTCGCCCTCGTCGGCGACGCCGCCGACCCGATCGACGCCACCTCACGGATCCTGTCGACGCAGTGGACACCCCCGCCGACGGCCGCCACCCGGATCGGACCCGCGCCTACCCGGCTCGACGACAGCCACGCCGCCGGACCGCTGCTCGACCGGCCCGTGGTCGAGCGTGCACCGGCAGGACGGCCGCGGCGTACCCGGACACTGCTCGCGCTCGCCGCCACCGTGGTAACCGCCGTGCTCGTCGCCCTGCTGGCCTCGCAGGGGTCATGGCGCGACGGTCCCGGCGGTGCCCGTCCCGGCGGTGATGCGTCGGTCTCCGCATCGGCCGGGCAGGCGCCTTCCTCCGCGGGCGGCCGAACGGCTTCCCCGCCGGCCGGGCCGGGTGCGGCACCGTCGACGGCCGGTTCGGGGGCGGCCGGGGAACTCCAGCCGATCACCATCGGCGTGCGTGTCCCAAAGCAGGACGTGATCTCGCTCGGCGTCAGCGAGGTCAGGCGCTACCGCCTCCAGCTCACCGCCGGACGCAGCATCTACGTGACGGGCGACGTCTGCGCCGAACTCGTGCCGTGGAAGCTGCTCCACAAGGGCGGCGCACCCGTCGGCTCCGGCAGGTTCGGCTGCCAGCAGTCCGGACCGTATGCCCTCCCCGCCGGCGAATACGAACTGCACGTGGGTGGACCCGGCGTGGAGGGCAAGCACGCCTTCAAGGTGACCGACCGGTGAGCGGCGGGGCAGCCCACCTGGAGATGTGGGGGACATCCGGCGCGTCGGCGATTCCCCTCGTCGGCGACCGGATCACCCTCGGCAGCGCCGACTCCAACCACGTCGCCGTGCCCGCCGACCGCCTCCTGTCACGGCTGCACGCGGTCTTCGAGCGCTACCCGGCCGGCTGGTGCGTACGCGACCTCGGCTCCCGCAACGGGACCTTCGTCAACGGCCGGCGCATCTGGCAGGAGCACGTCCTCGCCGACGGCGACGAGATCCGCGCCGGCGCCTCCCGTTTCGTGCTGCGGTCCGGCCGGGTGCCCGCCGGGCAGGTCACCGAGGCGGGTGCGGCGCCGCCGGAACTCACCGGCCGCGAACGCGACGTACTCGTGCAGCTGTGCCGGCCGCTGCTGGCCGGCGCGATGTTCACCGAGCCCGCGTCCAGCCGGGAGATCGCCGCCGCGCTCGTCGTCACCGAGGCCGCGGTCAAACAGCACCTGCTGCGGCTGTACGAGAAGTTCGGGATCGTCGGCGAGGGGGAGAAGCGGCGCGTACGCCTGGCCAACGAGGCGATGGCCCGCAACGCGATCACCCGTGCCGACCTTCGCTAGCCTGCCGCGCCGGGCCGTCACATTCGGCCGCATCGGCCCACAAGTCCCAGTGACCGGCGATCGAACCGGTGACATCGCCGATGCGCTCATCGGCGTTTCCGGCCAGGATGTCGGTGTATGAGGCATCCTCGCACGTACTACGCGGCACTTGCGGTCGCCGTGATCGTGACGATCGTCCCGGCCGTCCCCGCGATCGCCGAGCAGCGGTCACCTGTCCCGTCCCCGACCGTCTCCGGGCCGGTCCCGGGCGCCGTGCCCGGCGACCGGCTCGCGTCGGCCGTCGAGGACACCTATCCGTTCTTCTCCACACCCGACGACCTGGCCGCGAAGGGCTACGTCGAGCAGGAGTTCCACCTGTCCGGCGTCGCCGACGGCTGGGATCCGCAGGGCAACCAGGTCGCCACGGACGTGCCCTACCGGACCCGGATCGTGATCCGGCGCCCGGCCCGCGACCACCGGTTCAACGGCACCGCGCTGGTCGAATGGCAGAACGTGACCGCGGGCTACGACCTGGACGCGCTGTGGAACGGCGAGGCGATGATGCGGGCCGGGTATGCCTGGATCGGCGTGTCCGCCCAGCGTGTGGGTGTCGACCAGTTACGCGGCTGGAGCCCCGCCCGGTACGGCGCCCTCGACGTCACCGGCGGCGGACAGTACCTCGCCGATGAGCTGTCCTACGACATCTTCGCCCAGGCAGCCAAGGCCGTGAGCGCACGCAGGCACGGATCGCCGATGGGAGGGCTGGACGTCCGTACGGTCCTGGCCATCGGCGCGTCGCAGTCCGCCGGGCGGATGACCGTTTACTACCAGAGCATCCTGCCCAAGGTCGAGCCGGTGTTCGACGGGTACGCGTTCATCGTCGGCAACGCCCCGACCCGGGTCGGCCCGGAGCCGGTGTTCCAGGTCCTGTCGGAGACCGACGTTCGCACTCCGGTCCGGCCGTCGCCCGATACCGACCGGTTCCGCCGCTGGGAGGTCGCGGGCGGCGCGCACTCCGGCTGGCACGGCCAGCAGTACCGGAACCCGATCTCGGTCCGTGACCTGGGGGCGGTGCCGGTCTACGACTGCGCGCAGCCGCCGTTCAGCCGGGTTCCGGTCAACCACGCCACGGCGGCGGCATACGACCACCTGGTGCGGTGGGTCCGCAAGGGCGTCGCGCCGCCGACCGCGCCGCCGCTGGTCTTCAACGCCGACGGCACCAAGGCGCGCGACAGCCACGGGCTGGCGCTCGGCGGCATCCGGTATTCGCAGGTGACCGTGCCGACCGCGCGCAACACCGGGGACAACGCCGGGCAGTCGTTCTGCTTCCTGTTCGGCAGCCACCAGCCGTTCGACCAGGCCACGCTCGAGGAGCTGTACCCGACGCGCGGCGCCTACCTCGCCCAGGTCGTCCGCGCCGATCTCGGCAACGTCCACGCGGGCTACCTGCTGCCGGCGGACGCCGGTGGCAATCTCCGTGAGGCGCTCGCCTCCGGCGTGGGCGGGTGAGGCACGCCGGACCCGAAGCGGGGTGACGCGGCAGGTGCTCCGTGCCGTGTCACCCCTCGGCGGTCAGGTGCCGGGCGAGCACGTCGACGTGGCTGCCGGGGAACTCCTTCACCGCCGTGAGCAGGGTCACCGGTCCCTCGCGCAGGGCCCGGCGCAGTCCGGCCAGCGCCTGCTGCGCGGCGGGGTCGTCGAGTTCGGCGTCGTAGCGGGTCACGAACTCATCGTGGCGCTCGTCGGGCGCCTCGTGATACCAGCGCCGCAGCTCGTTGGACGGGGTGAGTTCCTTGGGCCACTGCGCGATCTCCGCCCGCTCCTTGGCCAGGCCGCGCGGCCACAGCCGGTCCACCAGCACCCGCAGGCCGTCATCGGGCGATGGCGGGTCGTACACGCGGCGCATCCGCAGGTTCGCGGCGGAGTGGGCCCGTCTTGTCGGCATACGCCCATTGTCGGACGGCGCGGACCCGCCGGGGGCCGTATGCGGCCGGTGTCGCCGCGCCGCGTGTCGGCCGCAGGCGATGTCCGCCGAGCGGCGTCATGCTGCCCGCCACACGCGCCCGGCCATCGCCGGACCGGCTCGACACCCTTGACGCGCTAGCGGCTCCGCAGCCGGAAGATGCGGCGCACGGCGAGCGCCCCGACGGCGAGCGCGAGCACGGCCAAGGTGGCGATCGCCCAGGCCGGCCACGGGCCGCGGGCCGGGGAGACCGGTTCGACGGAGGCGGCGGCGATGAGCCGTGCCGCGGTGCTCGCACCCGTCGAGTGGGTGAGCAGGCCGCTGTCGAACGTGCTCAGCACGTCCACGCTGCCCGAGGAGAGGTCGACGGTGGCGATGCCCACGTCCTCGACCCGGGCGAGCAGCACCGTGGGGGAACGCCAGCCGAGCAGCCAGGCCCGCTCCCCGGGGATCGGCACCGGCGGCCGGACGTCGCCGCCGTCGGTGAGGCGGACCACGTGCGCTGCGACCGGCGCGCCCGTGCCGGTGAACAGGACGGGATCGCCGTCCGGCGTCCAGCCGCCGAAGAGCGAGCCTTCGGGTATACGCATGGTCGAGGTGATCGCGCCGGAGGCGTCGACGACGGTCAGCCAGGAGGTCGGCGCGCTGCTGTTGCGGTCCTGCACCGTCGGCACGCCGAGACTGCCCGTGGCGGAGAACTGGACCGTGCTGCCCAGCGGGTCGAACACCACGTCGGGCAGCGTGGTGACCATGCCGGTGTCGAGGTCGAGCACGGCCAGGGGGTATCCGTCCGAGCTCTGGAAGCGGTCGCCCACCCGTTCGGCGGTGTCCTCCCGGGCCAGGGCGAGGCGGCGGCCGTCGGGCGACCACGCCTTCAGCTCGTAGGCCATCGGGGCGGGCAGCGGGTAGTCCCGGCGCTGCCCGGTGACCAGGTCGAGGACGGGGATCTCGGTGGCGCCGCCTCGGTTGTCGCCGACCGCGGCGTGCCGGCCGTCGGGGGACAGCAGCGCCTCGGCGGGGCTCCACTCCCCGTCCGCCTCGGTCGCGCCGCGTTCCTCGGCGAGGTCGACCCGGCGGTACGTCCGGCCGTCGGCACCGACGACGACCACCTGGGTCAGGCCGAAGAACGATCCGATCACCCGCTGTCGCAGCACGGCGATGCCGGGCTGGTGCAGCGGCGCGTCGGACAGGGAGGCGGTGAGCAGCGACATGGCGCCGAACTCCTGCGGCAGGACCGGCGCGCCGTCCGGCGTGCCGGGGCCTGCGGCGCCGTCACCGCCGCGCAGGCCGGGGACGAAGGCCACGGCGGCGATGACCGCGGCCGCGACGGCGACCGGTGCCAGGCGGCGAGTCCATCGCCGCGGCGTCGGTGCCGGGAGGAAGGCTGTGTGTTCCAGGGCGGGCTCCTCGGCGATGACCCGGACCGCCGCCCGTACCCGGTGCTCCAGTTCTGCGCGCGTCGACGGCGTCTCACTCACCGAGGAACTCCTTCATGGTGGCCAGCGACCGGTGCAGCATCGACTTGACCGTGCCGAGTCGGCAGCCCAGCGCCTCGGCGATCTCCGACTCGGGCAGGTCGAGGTAGTAGCGCAGGAACACGGCCGCCCGCTGGCGGGGACGCAGCCGGCGCAGCGCGGCCCGCACGGCGGTGACATCGGCGTACGCGGGCTCGTGGCCATCGGCGAACACGGTCGTGTGACGGCGTTCGAGCACTCTGCGCCGCACCCAGGAGGTGCACCGCGAGATCACCGCGCGGCGCAGGTAGGCGGCCGGATGGTGCACGTGGGCACCATGCCGGTACCACGTCGCGAAGACCTCCTGCACCACCTCCTCGGCGGCGCCGAGGTTGCCCGTCGTCAGGTAGGCGAGCCGGACCAGCCCGGTGTACTCCTGCGAGTACACCGAGGCGAACGCCGCCGGCTCGATAAGGGTCGCCTGCACCTGCACATCCTGCTGGGCGCACGACCGGGCCGAAAGGTTCCACGCGTTTCGGCGCGGACCGCGTAGGGCGGCGTGCTCGTTCGCCGGCAGCCGCCTACGGCAGCGCGGTCAGGCGCCCGTGACCGCGCGCTTCGCGTCGAGCCGCTCGGGCACAGGCCAGCGCACGTCCCGGGCCAGCCGGAGCTTCTCGAAGATCCAGATGAGCCTGGCGGCGGGGTCGATCTGGCCGCGCAGCACGCCGTGGCGGGCTCCGGTCGGATCGGCGTGGTGGGAGTTGTGCCAGCTCTCACCGAAGGACAGGATCGCCAGGGGCCAGAAGTTGGTGGCCCGGTCCTTGCTGACGAAGGGCCGGTCGCCCACCACGTGGCAGATGGAGTTCACCGACCAGGTGACGTGGTGCAGCACGGCCATCCGGACCAGCCCGGCCCAGAAGAAGGCGCTCAGCGCGCCCGCCCAGGTGCCGGTGACCAGGCCGCCGACCAGGGCCGGTGAGAGCAGGGACACCGCGACGAGCGGGCCGAAGAGGCGGTCGACCACCTGGATGTCGCGGTCGGCGACCAGGTCCGGGGCGAACCGGGCCCGGTTGCTCACCTCTCGCCGGAACATCCAGCCGATGTGGGCGTGGAACAGGCCCTTGAGCACCGCGGTGACGCTGGTGCCGTAGCGCCACGGGGAGTGCGGGTCGCCTTCGCGGTCGGAGAAGGCGTGATGGCGGCGGTGGTTGGCGACCCACTGGGTCGGCGAACCCTCGACCGCGAGCGACCCGGCCACGGCCAGCGCGATCCGCAGGCCGCGTCGCGCCTTGAACGATCCGTGGGTCAGGTGCCGGTGATACCCGGCAGCGATGCCGAAACCGCTGATCAGGTACGTGGTGATGGCAAGAGTCAGGTCGACGCCGGACAGCCCCCAGCCCCACGCGACCGGGATGGCGGCCAGCAGACCGATGAACGGGGTTACCACGAAGATCCAGATGGCGATCGCACCTGCCCTGGTCTGCGGCGCGGCGAGCATCGGTTTGGGTTCGTTCACGGTGCGGGGGACATCGATGCGGTCGGCGACCGCAGGCGGACTGGTTGCGCCCATGCGACTCCTGTCTGAGATCCGGTGGTGGGGTTCGTGCCGCGGAAAGCGACACGGCCGGGAGCCCAACGGGTTCCCGGCCGTGATCACGACTTACTCAGAGGACGCGAACGCCCGCTGCCTGCGGACCCTTCTGGCCCTGCACGATGTCGAACTCGACCTTCTGGTTCTCTTCGAGACTACGGAAGCCGTTCGACTGGATCTCGGAGAAGTGGACGAAGACGTCGGCGCTGCCGTCGTCGACGGAGATGAAGCCGAAGCCCTTGTCCGCGTTGAACCACTTCACGGTGCCCTGTGCCATGTTGTCTCCTCCTTGGGAGTTGGGGTGCCGCACTCTGCGGCAACCCCTAGCCGTTTGTCCCAGCGGCAACATCTGCCCCAAGAGGAAGACGAAACCACCCGCGCGACCTGATCCAGCGGGTGTCAAGAAGATCGACTACTGAACACGCGAAATCACGACCTGGATCAACACAACTCTCCCACGTCGGCTTCTATTCCCGGCGGGCGGTCTCCACCCTTCGGGCAAAAGGCCGTGACCAGGGCAGATGTGACGCCCGCCGCGGCTCAGCCGCCGCGGTGCGGGTCGTGCGCCGGTTCGGGCCGCCCTGGCGCACGCTGCCGTACGGTCTCCAACGCCAGCCCTAGCCGGGCGGCGGCCTCCTGCAGCTCGCCGGGCGGCAGCATCGAGAACGACAGCCGGACGGCGCGGTGGCCGTCGGCGCCGTCGGCGAAGAACCGCCGCCCCTCGACGTACGCCACCCCGTGCGCTTCGGCGACCGGCGCGAGCGAGGACGCCGTGATCGGCGACGGCAGGTCCGCCCACAGGAACCAGCCGCCGGCCGGTGCCGAGAGTTGCAAGTCCGGTGCGCAGGTGCGCAGGCCGGCGACCAGCGCGTCGCGCTGCGCGGCGTAATGCCTGCCGGTGGCCGCGACGTGGCTCTGGTATGCGCCGGACCTGCCGAAGGTCGCCATGGTCAGGGCAGTCGTATGGTTCACGCCGCCCCCGCTGTTGATGTAGCCGAGGCCGGTCAACCGGCGTACGAAACCTCCCTCGGCGTTGATCCATCCCAGCCGCAGCCCGGGCGCGACGGTCTTGGCGAACGTGCCGAGCCGGATGACCGTCCCGCGTTCGGCCAGGCTCCACAGCGACGGCGGGGCCGGACCGTCGTAGGCCATCTCGCGGTAGGTGTCGTCTTCCACGATCGTCAGCCCGGCGCGTCGCGCGAGGTCGACGAGTTCGACCCGGCGCTCGTGGGGCAGGCAGCGGCCCGTCGGATTGGCGAACGTCGGCACGATGTACAACATCGGAACGCGACGCCCGCTGCGGGCCAGCCGTTCCAGCAGCTCCGCCGTCATGGCCGGATGCACACCCTGGTCGTCGGTCGGCACGCCGACCAGTTCGGCACCCTGGTCGAGAAGGGTCCGGAAGGCCAGGTGGTAGGTCGGCGAGTCGACCAGCACGACGTCACCGGGCCTGACGAGCAGGTCGGCGACCAGCGCGAGTCCGTGTGAGGCGCCGTTGGTGACGAAGACCTCGGACGGCTGGGTGCTGCCGTGGTCGCAACCGCCCAGGTGGTCGGTCAGCCACTCGATGAAGGGGCGCGGCCCCGCCGCGGCCCCGTAGGTCAGGGCCTGCCACGCATGTTCGCGCAGCGTCGTCTGGCCGGCCTCCAGCCACTGCTCGACGGGCAGCAGCTCGGGCCGCGGATGACCCCAGCCCAGGTCGAGGATGCCGGGCCGGGGCCCATACTGAATGACCGCGACGGGGTTGTCCACACGGCCACGATACGGGCACCGTCCGTGCAGTGATCATTCTGGACCCGAGCCCGCCGGTGATGGGCGCTGACCTGCACGCCTTCCTCCACGAGCGGGCTCTTTCCCCACTAGAGTCGTCGCTGGGCAGGATCCTCGCCCGCCTGTCGGCATCATGATCCCGCACCGGCCGAGGGGGAGTCGTGGCCACCACATCCGCAGCCCAGCGCGAACCCGCGCTCGCCGGGCAGACTGTCGTCGTGATCGGCGGCAGCGCCGGCATCGGGCTCGAAACAGCCCGGCTGGCCCGCGCCGAAGGCGCCGACGTCGTCGTGACCGGCCGCGACCCCGGACGCCTCGAGCAGGCCGCGGCCGAACTCGGCGCGCTACGCAGCGCGGCGTTCGACGCCACCGATCCGGCCGCTCTCCAACAGTTCTTCCAGGACCTGCCGACACCGGTCGACCATGTGATGAGCACCGCAGGCCGCCCGTACTACGGCCTGCTGGCCGACATGGACGTCGAGCAGGCACGCCGCTCCTTCGACGAGCACATGTGGCTGCCCATCAACGTGGCACGGCTGGCCACCGGCCGGGTCCGGCCCGGCGGCACGCTCATCTTCATGGGCGGCACCGGCTCCCGCCGCCCGCATCCGGGCCTGACGATCGCCGCCATGGGCACCGCGGCGCTGCCTGCCATGACAGCCAACCTCGCCCTCGAACTCGCGCCGATCCGGGTCAACCTCATCGCCGCCGGGTTCGTCGACACGCCACTGTCCGCGCAGCTGCTCGGCGCGGACCTCGACGAGCGGCGCGAGCAGCTGCGGGCCACGCTGCCCATCCGGCGGGTCGTCGGACCCGCCGACGTCGCGGCGCTCGCCGTGCACCTCATGACCAACACCGCGCTCACCGGCGCGACCTATGACATCGACGGCGGCCAGCAGCTGCTTCCCGGGTGACCGCGGGGAGGACCACCCGGCCGGGTGCGGCTCAGAGGGCGTCGACGACGTCCTTGGCCTCGCGCAGTCCCATCCCGGTGTGCTGACGTACCAGCTTGATCGCTTCGATCGGTCGGCCCTGCAGTTTGAGGTTGCGGGCGTTCGCCATCAGCAGCGGGCTGACCGGCTGCCCGGTCTTCGCCGCCATTCCCGTGGGCGGCAGTGACGGCGTGCCGCCGGCCGCGATCAGTTCGACGGCCCTGACCGCATCGGCGAGCGAGACCCCCGTGGCGTCGCGCCAAAGCTTCACCGCGGGGATCTTCTGGCGCTGGTTCATGAGCATCCGCACCTGCTGCACCAAGGCGTCCGCACTCGGCGCGGGCGCAGCCGCGGAAGCCGTCCGGGTCGAGCGGGCGTGCTCGGCCTCCCGGGCGGCCATCGCGAACCCGAGCAGATCCGTCGGGTCATGGCGGCGTCGCCGGGCCAGCAGCAGGCCGATGACGGCGAGCAGCAGCACGATGACGGCTATCAGGATCCCGGTCATGCGCACACGCTACCGGGCGGCCGCCCGTGGCCACCGGCCCGCGAGCGGCCCGCGTCGGGACGTGGGCCGCTCGCCGTGCAGCCGCCGGAGCGGCGGTCGTCACCGCGCCTGGTGACGCCATGCCCTTCTGGTCACCGTCAGCGATGCGACCACCGCGACGACAGCCGTCGCCAGCACCGTCGCCGCCGTCACCGGCCAGTGCAGCCGCAGCGCGACCGGCACGCCGACCTCCTCTTCCAGCCCTGCTGCCATGCCCAGCAGCGGAAGGACGGTCACCGCCAGGCCGAGCCCCGCACCCAGCGCCACCACCAGCAGCACCTCGGCCGCCGCATGGCGCAGCGCCTGCCGTGGCGTGGTCCCGGCGCCGCGCAGCACGGCCAGGTCCGGGCGCCGGCCCTCGGCGGACATGGCCATCGTGTTGACGACCGCGATACCCGTGTAACCGACCGACAGTGCGATCAGCACCGTCGCGAACAGCCACAGCAGCCGGCTGTCCTCGCCGCTCTCGCGGTCGGCGTACGCCTTCGCGTCGAGCACCTCGACGCCGGGCAGCCCGGCCAGTGCGGCGGCGTCCACCCCGACCACCGCCGCGGCCAGCGCGGACGGGTCATGTCGGCGGACCAGGTCCCGCGGCAGGATCAGATCGTCGTCGACCTGCCCGTCGGGCGTCACCCTCGCGATGGTCAGCCGCTCGGTGAGCCCGTCGGCGAAGACCACGGTGACGGTGTCGCCGATCCGGACGCCGAGCGCGTCGGCTACCCCGGCCGCCACGCTGACCGGGCCGGTGGCGGTGCCGAACGCGGCGATGGACAGGCCCTCGGCGTACACCCGGCTGGGCAGCACCGCCCGGCCACCCGCGGCGAGTGCGGCGTCGGTCAGGCCCGGGGTGCGGTCGGGGACGGCGACGGTGATGCCGGCCAGCTTCGCGGCCTGACCGGCCGGATACGCCTCCCGCATGGTGGAGACCATGCCGGACAGCAGGACCGCGAACCCGACGGTGGCGATCACCGGGGCGGCGGTCGCGGCGGTGCGGCGGGCGGCGGTCAGCGACTCGGCCCGCACCAGCATCGGTCCCGCCCCGCGGGCGGCCCGCAGCGGCCAGGACACCAACCGCACCAGCGGCGGCAGCAGGACCGGCGCCAGCAGTGCCGCGGCGGCGGTCAGCGCCATGGCCGCGAACAGCGCGGCGTTCACCCGCTCGTCGGCCGCGGCGGTGGCGGTGCGGGCGGCGAGGAAGCCGCCGAGCACGAACGCTCCGCCGCCGAGCAGCCAGCGGCCCGGCCCCATCGCCCGTGCTTCGACCGCGGCATCCCGTAGCGCGGCCATGGGCGGCACCTTCGCGGCGCGGCGTCCGGCCGCGTACGCGCCGACCAGCGCGACGCCGACGCCGACGGCGACCGCCGCGAGCACCGGCAGCAGCTGGAGCCGGACCTCCAGCCCGGGATCGGCCAGGCCCCACCGCACCAGCAGCCGACCCGCGGGTCCGGCCGCCGCGGTGCCCAGCAGCGCCCCGGCGATGCCACCGGCCGCTCCGACGAGCAACGCCTCGCCCAGCACGATGCGCCTGATCTGGCGCGGCGTCGCGCCGACGGTGCGCAGCAGGCCCAGCTCACGCCGCCGCTGCGCGACGTTGAGGGCGAACGTCGACGCGACGACGAACACGGTCACGAACACGGCCAGGCTCGCCATCGCGATCAGCAGCTGGGTGCCCAGCCAGCGGGTCTTGGCCTGCTGCACCGGTTCCAGCGCCGCCCGCTGCTCGCCGGTCGCGACGACGGCACCAGGAGCTGCCTCCCGCGCGGCAACGGCGACGGCGGCCGGATCCGCACCAGGGCGCAACAGCAGCCCGATCACCGGCACACCCGGCGACAGCCGCGCCGCGGCATCCTCGGACAGGTAGACGCCCGGCCCGCCGACCAGCCCGGTGACGGTCACCTCGGCAGGGCCGCGGGCGGTCAGCAGCGTGGTGCGCGCACCGACCGCGAGCCCCGTCGCCGCGTCCGCGGCGACCTCCCCGTCGGCGTCCGGGGCCACCCCACCGACCAGGGGGTACGCCCCCAGCGCGGCACTGGACCAACCATGTCCGGCCGCGGCGTCCGCGGGATCGCCGACCGGAGCGCCGTCGACGACGAGCTGGGCGTAGAACGACCGGTCCGGCACCGCCGCCGCGACCTCCGGCAGCCCGGCCAGGCGCTGCGCCAGTGCGACGGCGTCCGGGCCCGCCCAGGGGCGTACGCCGCTGCCGACCCCGGCCGCGTCCGGCGCGACCGGCCCGTGCACCAGCACCGGCGCGGCGGCCAGCCGCTGCGGCGTACGCGGCATCGCCGAGACGTGCACGAGCAGCGTCATCGCGATCAGCGCGACGCCCAGGGTGAGACCGGCGAACGTGCCGGCCAGCGACGCGGCCCGGCCGCGCACCGCCGCCAGCGCGATCATCGCTGCTCCATGCGTGCCATCAGGCCGGCGATCTGCTCGGCGCGGCCGGGCACCCGGGCGGCACCGCCGAGCCGGTCGGCGACCTGCCCGTCACGCAGGAACACCACCTCGTCGGCGTACGAGGCGGCGACCGGATCGTGGGTGACCATCACCACCGTCCGCCCGTGCCCGTCCACCGCGGTCCGCAGCAGGCCCAGCACCTCCCGCGAGGCGGCCGTGTCCAGCGCACCGGTCGGCTCGTCGGCGAAGACCACGTCCGGGCGGGTGACCAGCGCACGGGCGATGGCGACGCGTTGCTGCTGCCCGCCGGACAGCTCACTCGGCCGGTGTGCGGCCCGGTCGGCCAGGCCCACCTCGGCGAGCGCGGCCCGCACCGCCGCCGCGGCCGGACGGCGGCCCGCCAACCGCAGCGGCAGCTCCACGTTCTGCGCCGCCGTCAGCGACGCGACCAGGTTGAAGGCCTGGAACACGAAACCGATCCGCTCGCGGCGCAGCACGGTGCGCCGGTGTTCGCTGAGCCCGCCCAGGTCCACGCCGCCGACGCGGACCGTGCCCGCGGTGAGCCGGTCCAGGCCCGCGGCGCACTGCAGCAGGGTGGACTTGCCGGACCCCGACGGGCCCATGACCGCGGTGAAGGTCCCGGTCGGGAAGGCCAGCGTCAGGTCGTCCAACGCGGTCACGGGCTGGGCGCCGGTCCCGTACACCTTGCGGGCGCCGACCAGCCCGACCGCCTCGGCGACGGGCGAATGTGTGATCGTCATGCCGACCAGTCCACCGCCCCGGCCGGGCCCGCGCATTGGCGCAGACGGGACCTCACAGGTAGTGCGTGCACTACCGTCACGAGATCAACCGGCGGGTACCGTCGAGCCGTGCACACGCGTACCGCCTGGCAGGCCCTGGCGCAGCGGCCGCTGCGGTTCCTGACCTCCGCCTGGCCGTGGCGCTCGCTGGCCTACCTGGTCTCCGGGGTGCTCGTCGGCGGCCTCGTCGGCACGGTCGTGCTGCTGCTGGCCGCGGCCGGGCTCGTCCTGCTGATCGTGCTGGTCGGCGTGCTGGCGATCCTGGCACTGCTGCTGTCGGGCATCTACGTCGCCCGGTTCGAGCGCTGGCGACTGCGCCTGGTCGACCTCGACCCGGCACCCGACCCGCACCAGCAGCCGACCGGGCCGGGGCCACGGGCCTGGCTGACGACCCGGCTACGCGAACCCGCGACCTGGCGCGAGCTGGGCTTCACCGCGCTGTCCCTGGTCGGGCTGTGGTGGATGGATCTCGGTGTGCTGTTCGGCGCGCTCGCCGTGCCCGTCATCGTGATGTGGTCCCCGGTCGACGATTCGGACGTGTGGGGCCTGGCCGTCCTCGGCTTCATCCTGCTGCTGCCCGCCCCGTACACCATCACCGCCTGGGCCGGGGCCCGCGCCGCGTTCACCCGCGCCGTGCTCGCACCGCGCGACGACGAACTCGGCGCGCAGCTGCGCGAGGTGCGCGCCTCCCGCGCCCGGCTGATGGACGCGTTCGAGCTGGAGCGCCGCCGCATCGAACGTGACCTGCACGACGGTGCACAGCAGCGGCTGGTGTCCCTGAGCGTGCAGCTGGGCCTGGCCGGCCTCGACGCCGAACCGGGCTCGCCCGTCGCCCGGCACCTGGCCGCCGCGCAGGAGCAGGTCGCGCTGACGCTGCAGGAGTTGCGCGCGCTGATCCGCGGCGTCCACCCGCAGGTGCTGACCGACCACGGCCTCGCCGACGCCGTCGGCGAGCTGGCGACGCTGTCGCAGGTGCCGGTGAGCGTGGACATCCGGCTGCCGCAGCGCCTGCCGCCGCCGGTCGAGGTGACCGCCTACTACGTGGTCGCCGAGGCGCTGGCCAACATCGCCAAGCACAGCGGCGCGGGGCGGGCCGAGGTGACCGGGCGGCTGCACACCGACCTGCTCGTACTGGAGATCCGTGACGACGGCACGGGCGGGGCGGATGCGACCGCGGGCAGCGGCCTGGCCGGCCTGGCCGACCGGCTGTCCGTCCTGGAGGGCCGCATGCGCCTGTCCAGCCCGCCGGGCGGGCCGACCCTGCTGCACGTGGAGGTGCCGTGCCACTCCGGATCGTGATCGCCGAGGACAGCGTGCTGCTCCGCGAAGGCCTCACCAGCCTGCTGGAACGCTTCGGCCACACCGTCGTCGCGGCTGTCGGCGACGCCCCGGCCCTCGTCGCCGCCGTGACCGCGGACCGCCCCGACCTGGTCGTCACCGACGTACGGATGCCGCCCGGTCACAGCGACGACGGCCTGCGCGCCGCCGTCACCCTGCGCCAGACCGACCCCGACCTGCCCGTGCTCGTGCTCAGCCAGTACGTCGAGCAGTCCTACGCCGCCAAACTGCTCGACACCGGCGGCGGCCACGCCGTCGGCTACCTGCTCAAAGACCGCGTCGGCGCCGTCGCGGAGTTCGCGCAGGCGGCCGAGCGGGTCGCCGCCGGAGCCACCGTCGTCGACCCGGAGGTCGTACGCCAGCTGCTGCGCCGCCGGCAGGATCCCCTGCAGCGGCTGAGCCCCCGCGAGCGCGAAGTCCTGGAGCTGATGGCCCAGGGTCAGGCCAACGCGGCCATCGCCCGCGGCCTGTTCGTCACCGAAGCGGCCGTCAACAAGCACGTCAGCAGCATCTTCACCAAGCTCGACCTGCCCCCGGCCGGTGACCAGCACCGCCGGGTCCTGGCCGTGCTCGCCTTCCTGCGCGCGTGACCGTCGAGCCGCCCAGGCCATGACGTCCCGCTTGGTGTGTTCCGGGGTTCGGACGCGGCCTGGGCCGACCTTTGCGCCCGCCTCGTGGACACCGCTGCGGCACGCGCGTGGACGCCGATTCGCCTAGGCTGCGGATCGCTCCGCCTGCCCTGGTACGCAGCGGACTCCGTTGGCGCTCCGCCCGAGTGTCTGGGCATCCAGGAAGGATCCGATGAGCAATGCCCTTCACCGCAGGCCATCCAGCCGCCGTCCTGCCTCTCGTCCGTAGCGGTCTGCCCGCCTCGGCCCTCGTGATCGGCACCATCACCCCCGATCTGCCGATGATGCTGCCGATCCCGGACGTGGTCCACTTCGCACACACCCCGCTGGGCCTCGTCACCGTGGACCTGATCCTCGGCACGATCGCCTTCGTCCTGTGGCAGGTGTTCTTCGGCCCTGCCGCGATGGCACTCGCGCCGCGCGCGGTGGCCTCCCGCATTCCCGAAGACGTGCCCAGGGGACTGGCGTTCCACCGGGCCCACTGGGATCGCGTGGCCCGTGTGCTCGCAGCGGTGCTGACAGGTGCCGCGACCCACCTCATCTGGGACGGCGTCACCCACGACTGGATGTGGGGACCGCAGTACATCCCGTGGCTGGCCTCGCAACACGGCTCGCTGACGGGATGGCAGTGGGTGCAGCGCTTCAGTGACGTCGCCGGGACCGCGATCGTCGCCGGATGGCTGATCGCCTGGTGGCACCGCGCGCCCAAGCGCGCTGAGGTCAGTGTGCTGCCGCTGCGGACCCGCGTCGCGGCATGGTTGGTGATCCTGTGTCCGGCCACTGTCGGCTTCGTGTACTGGCTGCTCACCGACTCGCTGTTCGCCGCGTTCGCCCGAGGCGCCGGGCCGGGCACCGTCGGCCTCGTCGTCGTCACCGCGATCTGGTGGGTTCACGCGCGGCGAACGCGCGCCGAGGTGGACGTCACCGAATTGAATTGATCGAACACGATCGCGCCGACCCGTCGATCGATGGATGTACATCCAGGTGGGCGGCTCGCAAAGCGCGCCCAAACCCTGGTCGCTGCTCTCCTGAACACCTCGTCACACCGATGTGGACGGTCGTCGTTTCATCCTGAAACGATGGCCGTCGCTCTTTACAGGAGCGTTGTTCGGTTCTAGGGTTCGACTGCCGCAACTGCGATCCCACGGGGGGACATGGTGGGTGCTGAGCCTGCTGCTGCCATCGGCATGTCGGTCCGATACAGACGGCGCGCCGCTTCGGCCTGTCGGCGAGAGCGCCATCATGGGCGCACCGCCGCGCGTGGCCCAGAGTCCGCGGAATCCTCCCGTTCGATGATCGTCGGCACCGCTGTGGCGGTTTCGCCCCGAAACAGTCTCCTCACCGGCACCTGCCGGTCGTCGATCGGCTGTGCGCAAATCCGAATCCGGCGTGAAGTCGGTCTCGGTCAGTGTTCCTGCAAGTTCCCACGGGGGATCGGAGAGAACGTTGAACCTGTCGTCTGAAATTGTCGTCGCACATCGACGGCGCCCGGCGATAAGCCGGGCGCTGGTCGCCACGCTGACGGTGTTGTCGATGCTGTCGGTGTTCGTCCAGCCCGCACCGGCGCGGGCCGAGGAGGAACCCGGGCCGGTGGACCGCACGCTCGTGGTGTCGGCGTGGCAGCTGGGCGGTGGGCAGGTCCGGGCCGCGGCCGCGGCAGCGCTGCTGGGTACCGACGCCCAGGTGCGCGAGTTCCTGACCGGTGGGCTGCAACTGGCACAGAAGGGCGACGAGCGCGACACGCTCGCCGGCGTGATCGGCGAGGGCGGCCCGGCCGTGCGCGCCGCGGCACAGCAGGCTCTGGCCGCCGCCGATGCGGGTGACCAGGACGCCATCTCCGAGTTCCTGTCCAGCGGATGGCAGGGCCCGGCGGACATCGACACCCGGCTGACGGTCAACCAGCTGATGACGGTCGGCGGTCCGCAGGTGCAGGACGCCGCGCAGGACGCCCTCGACTCCGAGGATCCGGCGGTGATGGAGAAGTTCCTGGACTCGGGCTGGCAGGTGCAGTGGCAGACCGACCAGCGGCTGCGGGTGAACCAGGCGATCTCCACCGGCGGTCCGCAGGTGCGTGCCGCCGGTCAGAAGGCACTGGACGCGGGCACGCCGGAGGCGATGGAGGCGTTCCTGGCCTACGGCTGGGCGGTCGCTTCGGCTCGTGACGACGAGGTCGCGACGCTGACTGAGGTGCTGGCGCAGGCGCAGGCCGCGGGCGAGCTCGCCGCGCAGGAGACGCAGCAGGCGACCCAGGAGGCGGATCGGGCCAAGCAGGCCGCGGACGCGGCGAAGCGGGCGGCTGCCGAGGCGGCGGCGGCGACGGAGGCCGCGCGGAACGACGCGGAGGAGGCTGCGGCGCACGCGCGGCGGGCCGCGGTGGCTGCGGACAAGGCGGCGCAGGCGGCGAAGGTCGCGGTGCAGGCGGCGGCTGCCGCGAGCCGGGCGGCGCGGGCGGCGTCGACGGCGGCGTCGCGGGCTGCCGCTGCGGCGGCGAAGGCGGGCCAGGCGGCGGCGCGGGCGTACAAGGCCGCGGCGGACGCGGCCACGGACGCGGGCAAGGCCGCCGCGGCGCGGGCTGCGGCACAGGAGGCGAACTCGATCGCGTCCCAGGCACGGGAGTTCGCGGCAAAGGCCGAGCAGGCCGGCAAGGCGATCCAGGCGGGCATGGATGCGGTGAACGCGGCCAAGTCCGCGGCGCAGAACGCGCTGGCGGCGGCTGCGGCCAACGAGGACGCGGTCCGGCACGCCAATGCCGCGGGCGCGAACGCAGCGGAGGCTGTCGCGGCGGCGCAGCGCGCCCGCGCCAACGCCGAGCGGGCGCTGCGCGCGGCGCAGGCGGCCGAGAACTACCTGCGCATCGCGATCGACGCCGCATTCGCCGCCCGCGACGCGGCGCGCCGGGCTGCCGCCAATGCCGATGCGGCGGCAGTCGCGGCGGTCTTCGCGGCCGATCACGCCGGTGATGCGGCAGAGGCCGCGAGCAGGGCGACCGAGCACGCCAACGCCGCGACGGCGGCGGCGCAGGACGCGGTGAACGCGGCGTCGCAGGCGGTCGCGGTGTTCGAGGCCGCCCGGGAGGCCGACGCCGAGCGGCTCGCGGTCGTCCGGGATCAGGGCCTGGAGGCGGCGCAGGCCGCGAACGTGCAGTACGAGGCGCAGAAGCGCCAGGCCGACTGGGACGTCGAGCAGGCGACCAAGCGCAGCGCGGAGACCAACCAGCTGCTCGCGGTCGCGCAGAACTCGGCCACGCCTCCGGCCGAGGCCGTCACCGCGGCGCGCAAGGTCGCGCTGGCGCTGGCCGAGGGCCCTGGCGGATGGACTCAGCAGGCCGCGCTGGCCGCACTGGGTGATGACGACGTCCGGGTGCTGGAGTTCGCGCGGACCGGCGTAGCCGCCGCAGCGGTGCAGGACGACCGGCACGCGGTCATGAACCTCGCCGTCACCGACAACGCAGCCCTGGCCACGGCGGCGAAGACCGCCCTGGCCGGCAATGACACCCAGGTCCGCACGTTCCTGCGGACGCAGAACTACACCGGCCGGTACGCGCAGGAACGGTTGAAGGTCAACCAGATCCTGGCGGCGGCCAACGCAGCCGGTGACGTGGTCCTGGCCCAGGCCGCACAGGCGGCGCTGAACGCCGAGACCCTGCAGGCGCTGCGGGACTTCCTCGACTCCGGCCAGTACACCGCGGCCGCGACGGGGGAGCGGGTGCGGGTCAACCAGGCCGCAGCCGCGGGCGGGCCGGAGATCAAGGCGTCGGCACAGATCGCGCTCGACGGGCCGCCCACGGCGCTGCGGGAGTTCCTGAGCACCGGGCAGTACTTCGCGGCGGAGCGGGACTACGAGGGCGCGGCCCACCTCGCCGTGGTCGGCGGCCTGCTGGAGAAGATCAACCAGATCGCCGAGACGGCCGTGCAGAATTCGCTGCTGGCCCACGAGGTCGCCGCACGGGCCCGCAACGACGCTGCCGCGGCAGCCGGTTACGCCCAGCAGGCGGTGGCGTCGGCCGAGCAGGCGGCGTTGTACGCGGCCAAGGCGCAGGCCTACGCGGTGGAGGCCGCACAGTCGGTCGACAAGGCCGCCGCCGCGGTGAACACGGCCAGGGCCGCCGCGGTACGTGCCAACAACTCGGCCCGTAACGCGGTGCGGTCGGCGTCGTGGGCGATCGCCTCGCACCGGGTCGCGATCGAAGCCGCCACCGAGGCGCACGCCTCGGCGAAGCGCGCCTACGATTCGGCGATCGCGGCAGGGCAGGACGCCGAGGCCGCCATCGCCGCGGCCGAGCAGGCGTTCAACACCTACAAGCAGGCACAGGGCCTGGAGATCGCCAAGTGCCACACCGAGTACGTCGCCGGCCCGGCTTCCGACCTGGAGAAGCTGCTCGGCGGCAGCCCCGGTGAGTTCTACCGCAACTGCGTCCGCAACGTCATCGCCGACCCGGGGGAGCTGGCCACCCGCGCCTACACCAATGCCGCGCTGTGTGCGATCTACCCCGACGGCAGCCAGCTCTACCAGAACTGCATCCACTCCACCCTGGACCCGGCGTTCCGCGGCATGCAGCCGCTGATCTTCTTCGCCGAGGTCGTCAAGGGCCTGACCGCGACGCTCATCCCGGTCGGTGCGACCGCCGCCGTGCTGTGCATCGCCACGGTCGTCTGCGGTGCCGTGGCCGGCACGCTGCTCACGATCGCCGATGTCGGCATCAACGTGTTCAAGCTGATCAACGGCGATCAGTCGCTGGCGCAGACACTGCTGAAACTCGGCCAGGTCGCCCTGGAGACTTTGCTGCTGGCCGGGGTCGGCAAGGTCCTCAGCGCCGGTTTCAAGGCGCTCAAGGCCGTCTACGTCACCATGCGCAACGCCAAGAAGGCGCAGATCGAGCTGCAGACGCTCACCGTGATCAAGCTGGTGGTGCTGGGGCCGGCGGCTTGTCTGACGCGGCCCAATGCGGCCCCGGCGGCGATGACATACGGCTCCAGGGTGACGACGACCGGTCTCGCCACCGGGTCGGCTCGTACGGCCGTCGCGAACAACGTGGTCTACACCGCGAGCGCCGCGAGTACGCCGCCCAACAGTGCCGATTGCCGGCTGGTCCTCGGCATCCACCAGCCCGGCGAGGACCTGGCCACGTTCCTGAGGGGTTACACCTACAACGACCCGGCCCTCAGGGTGGTGGAGATCGGAACCGTCAACGGTGTCCCTCAGGCGAAGTGGATGAGCGCGGTCAACGAAGCGTTGAGGTCGAACTCGAAGATCGCCGTGGCGTTGGACGGCTTCGACAACATGAACGCCGGGACCGTGGCGGACGCGAAGGCCGCCTACATCGAGGCGTACCGGCTCGGCAAGATCGCATTCCTGGGCGGGGAGTGGAAGGCGACGCCTTGGGAGATGTTCCGGATCGGATTCTTCTCCCGGAGAGGGTACCTGGACTGGGGCAACGTAGACTGGTACTTCGGCACGACCAAGATCGACCTGCCTGAGCCGAGATGGTTCAAGGACAAGGACGGCGAGTGGTGGCCGCAGTATCAGCACGAGAACGGTGAGTGGTGGCCGGAGCATGTCTGAGTTGTTCCAGTCAGAGCGGCATTTCAAGGTCTGGGCCTACTCGGTCAGCCACTGCCGGCTGCTGCTGCGAGCCACGAAAGAGGGCGGACTGCCTTCCCGGATCGACCTCTACTTCAGCGGGGTGGACCGCATGCTCCTGCGGCCCCACTACCAGGGCATCCGGGTCGCCGTAGCCGACCCGCTGGAGGTCGAGGAGTACCACCGGAGGTTCGGGGAGATCCCGCCGAGGTACACGCTGTTCACGCTGGAACCGGACCTGGCAGGTTTCGTGGTCGCGGGCATCATGCAGTCGCATGAGGACGAGGGCGGGTTCCAGGATCCGTCGTTCTTCGGCCGCTTCGACTAGGCCCGAGCCAAGTCCCGCGGAATGACGAGGAGGCCGGCTGAAGAATCCTTCAGCCGGCCTCCCGCATCCAGCGGCAGTGAGCCACCGCGTCCGGGGAGTGCACTCAGCGCCGACGCATGAACGCGTAGACCTGCCTGCCGGTCAGTTCGGACACGTTGACCAGGTCCCAGCCGAACCGGTCGAGGATCTCCACGGCGGCGAGCAGCTGGGTGACGCCCTCACCCGCCGCCATCAACTGCGACACGATCGCCAGGTGCCGGTGGGGGTATGCGCGCAGGTCGGCCCTGTTCTCCAGCACGGTCCGCGCGCTGATCATCCGTTTGTGGGCCACCAGTTCCGGAGTCTCGCTCGACATACCAGAACCCTACCTACGGACGCGGTGCCTTGCCTTCCGTCGTGTGCGGGGACGACACATCGACGAGATCCGGTAGTTTCGGGGGCGTGGTCTTCCGTCCTGTTCGCAGCACGTCCCTCGCCGCCGCCATCGGGGCGCTCGCGATCGTCCTGCCGACCGCGGCGTGCACCGACCGGCCGGCACCGGCTGCCACGCCCACGACCGTAGCCACGTCCCGATCCGCGCCGACGACGCCCAGTCCGGCCGGCCCGCGGTATGAGGCCGGTGTCGTCGGCCTGTGCGCGAGGACCGACCTCACCCCGCTCGCCGACCTGTCGCTCAAGGTGAAACGTACTGATCCGGCACCGCCGCCGTCCGGTCCCGGCGAGGCGTGCCTGTTCGAGATGGCCACGTCGGACGGGCACATCGCCAGCCTGCGGGTGGAAGCGGTGGCGCTCGCCTCGGTGGCCGACGCCGAGCGGCTCTACCGGGCCGAGCGGGCGGTGACCCGGATGACGCCGGACGGGCCGGTCGACGGGATCGGCGAGGTGGCGGAGGCGTTCACGATCGAGACCGAGCCGGGCTTCAAGTACTCCGAGTACAAGATCCACGCGCGGAGCGGGAATCTGGTCGTCGAGGTGTGGCTGGCCGTGGGCGGCAAGGCCTTCACGCCGAAGCCGACCCTCGCAGAGGCGACCGCCGCGGTCGCCGAGTCCACCTTGGGCGTCGTGTCGCAGGCGTGGCGGGTGGCGTCCTGACCTGTGCGGCCTCCGGCGGCGCGGCGTCAGCCGCGGACGGCCTCGGGCCACCTCCCGCCGGGTAGCTTCGAGTGGTCACCGACCTGCGTGGCCAGGTCCCTGACGTTGCCCAGCGCGTCGACGAACCGCTCACCGATGCTGAGCAGGTTGTTCAGTCCGTCCTCGACGAGGTCGCCGGCGGATTCGGCGAGGGTGTCGATGGCCCAGGGGATGTCGATGACGGTCGTCGCGTCGACCGCCGCCTGGGTGAGCTTGCCCGCCAGACCCGTGACGATCTTCGCGAGTTCGACGGCGTAGTCGACGTTGGCCTGCGCGATCTTGAACAGCCACTGGCTGATGAACTCGGCCTTGGCGACCGTCTCGTCGACGGCGGCCTTCTGCTTGCCGGCCTTGTCCCGGTAGGCGCCCGCCGCGTCGCCGGTCCACTTGGCGAGGTTCTCGTTGCGCGGTTCGGTGGTCGCGAAGGACAGCTCCGACACGGGGCCCTTCACCTGGTGGACCCACTTGAAGCTGGTGGTGATCAGGGAGAGCACCGGGAGCTCGTGGTCGAACGCGTACCGGACCCGGTCCATGATCTTCTGGAGTCCGTCCCGGACGGCGTCGAGATTGTTCTTGATCCACCACAGGGCCGCCCCACCGAGCAGCCAGGCCCAGTCCTTCACCTGATCGACGATCTTGTTGAACTCGTCGATCGCCTTGTCGAGGCCGGTGCGGATCTCCTCGAAAGCCTTGCGGAACGGCTCCCTGTACTCGATGTCGGAGGTGGGTGGCGCCATGCCGATGTCCTTCCCGGGGGCGTGCCAGCGTCAGGCGCTGTAGATCTGGTTGAGGTCGAGGGAGACGATCGCGTCGGCCTTGTCGTACTCCTTGGCGATCTTGACAAGCGCGCCGGCGAGCTGGTCGAACTCGACCACCGCACCGCTCAGGACGGTGACCATGAAGTCCTGGAAGTCGTGGTACGCCTGCGAATGCACCAGCGCGTTCAGGTCGCCGATGAAGAACGCGGTCACGCCGAGCTCCAGACTGTCGGCGGCGTTCTTGACGGGAGCCACCTGGTCGGACAGGTCCCGCCACTTCGCGGCCTCGTCCAGCAGCGCGTCGGTGACGACGGTTACCTCTGCACCCATGACCCGTCTCCCTTCTCGGCCGTGTCGGCGGTCATGCCGGTTCGTCGTGCCGGGCGGCACGGAACACGGCCAGGGCCTCGGTGCGCAGCTGCTGCGGGTCGGCCTCGCGGATCCGCCGGGCATCGCCGCTGACGGCGGTCACCTGGCGACCTCGGCACGTCGCGGTCAGCAGACCGTGCGGGCTCGCGACGCGCCGCACGCTCTCGCCCTCCGGCCGCCCGCGCTCGAGGCGGTGCAACGTGTCGTCGAGTTCGCGCAGCGTGTCCCAGACCGTGGCGAGCCACACCTGGGCGTCGGCCGGCGGCTCGGGACTCGCCGTGCTCGTTCCGCGGGTACCGGGACGCCGCCGTAGGCCTCCGTCCTGTTCGGACGCGGCGAATTCGCGCAGCGCTGCCGCATTCACCGTCTGCGCCAGTGCGGCGGCGTACGCCTCGAACAGCGCGTCCGCGAACGCGTCGGGGTCGACGTGCTCGCGCCAGTTCCGGGTGACCTCGACGTCGTCCACCAGACCTTGCGCGCTGGTCGTGACCCGGATCGCCCCTGACGCCGCCACACCCTGACGCCGGTCGGCGGGCCCGGGCTCGCCGTCGGCCGCCAGTTGCTCGGCGCGGGCACGTTCCCGGAGCTCGTCGTCGTCGCCCAGGAAGTCGAGGCTCGCCAGGGCCAGGTCGTTGCCGTTCGCGTACGGTGACAAATCGCGCTCCCCGAAATGGTGCGGCCAGACTCATCCACAGCCGTCCCGGAGCCGGCGAGGCACCACCGTGTCACTCCCCAGGACTGCGAAAGATTACCGCAACTTCGATGCCACGTCTTCGTGTCATGACACCGGTGCGGCAGGTTCGGCGACCTGTCCGGACGGCTGCGCGTGTTCGCCGGTGCCGGTCCGCCCGGCGGGGGCCGCGGACCTCGACAGCGTCCACGCCCGCCGGGCGACCGTCACGACCACGGCCAGCAGGGCCAGGCCGTTGAGCGCGTGCAGACCGAAGACGAGCCCGCCGACGGTGCCGTCACCCGTGTCACCGATGGCCCCGGCGACCTTGGCGATCACCACCTGGCCGGCGGTCAGCCCGGCCACCAGCGCGGTCGACCCGATGAGCCGCCCAGGGATCCGGGCCGGCACGGCGACGATCACCATCAGCACCGGCAAGAGGAAGGTCACATACCCCAGCGCATGGTGGGGCCGGTAGGCCGCGTCATCGGTCGCGATGCCGAACGCGCCGCTCGCGGCGAAGAAGAACTCCGCCATGACGACCAGCATGAGCAGGACCGCCAGCGCGGCAAAGGCCTTACGCATCGGAAACTCCTTGAGATCGGTCGGATCGGGAGCCGGCCGGGTTGCCCGGCTCTCCCACGTGCAGGATGGTGTCCCGGTAGTCCGACGATGCAACCGCCGGGAATGTGAGGCGGCTCGTCGACCTCACGTTCCGAGGCGCCGTTTCGTCGAACCGGTGACCGCGACCGCGAGGCAGGAGCAGGCGACATCATGGACATCCCAGCCGAGCCGGTGGACGGTGGAGCCGACCCGGGCCTGCGCGCGATCATGAGCGAACGGCGCCATCTGATCAATCTCGCGTACCGGCTGCTGGGCTCGTTCAGCGAGGCCGAGGACGCCGTGCAGGAGACGTATGCCCGCTGGTACGCCATGTCCCGGCAGCAGCAGGAGGCCATCGAGTCGCCCGGCGCCTGGCTGACCACGGTCGCCGGCCGCGTCTGCCTGGACCTGCTCGGCTCGGCTCGGGCCCGGCGGGAGCGCTACGTGGGCGAATGGGTCCCTGAACCGCTGCCCGGCCGCACCGACTGGATCGGCGGCCGGTCGGGCGGGAGCACGGTAGACCCGGCCGACCGGGTCACCCTGGACGAGTCGGTCAGCATGGCCTTCCTCGTCGTGCTCGAACAGATGACCCCGGCTGAGCGGGTCGCGTTCGTCCTGCACGACGTCTTCTGCCACTCCTTCGCCGAAGTGGCCGAGATCGTCGGCCGTACGCCCGCGGCCTGTCGCCAGCTGGCCTCCTCGGCCCGCCGTCGTATCCGCGCGGCGCGTGCTCCCGCGGATCCGGCCGCCCAGCAGGCCCGACTCGTCCGGGACTTCAAGCGGGCCTGGGAAGCCAAGGACATCGACGCCCTGATCAGCCTGCTCGACCCCGCCGTCACGATGATCGCCGACGGCGGCGGCCAGGTCAGCACCGTGCTCGGTGCCGTCGAAGGCAGCGAACAGGTCGCCCGCTACGCCGTCCGGATCGCCGACTGGGCGCCCGCCATGAAGATCCTGGAACGCACCGTCAACGGCAGGCCGGGCTTGGTGGCACAGCAGGACGGCGTCATCGTGACGGTCGCGGCGTTCGACGTCGCGGGCGGCCGGATCAGGCACATCTGGGCCGTCCGCAACCCCGACAAGCTCCGGCCGTGGACGGCGGGGTGACCTCTGTCAGTGGGCGAAGTCCCAGCGGGTGGCGCCGTGGGGTTCGGCGGTCGCCACGCCGACGGCGGTGCGCAGCGTGAGGCGGTAAAGATGCCACGGTGCGGGGCCCGCGCTCGGCGCGCTGTACGGGGCCGTGAGCGCGTCGTCGTCCACCGAGGCGGGCCAGCCGCCCTCGCGGTAGACGGCCGCGAGACGTTCCAGCACGGACGCTTCGGTGATCCGATTCGCCTCGCCTTCCAGCACCAGGTCGATACCGGGCAGGCGCACCGAGACGCTGCACGCCGGATTCGCCGCCAGGTTGCGCGACTTGAGCGTGCCCGGCCCGCTCGTGAAGTACAGCGCGTCGTCCACCCATACCGCCCCCACGCCGGCCGAGTGCGGGCGTCCGTCGGGCCGCACCGTCGCCACGAAGAACGTCAGGTCGGCCTCGGGCGTGTCCTTGACGAGGATGTCGCGCGGGCGGCTCCACGGCAGCTCCGCGGACCCGTATCGGTCGAGATTGCGTGTCGAGATCGGTTCGGTCATGGGTTCGTCATACCCCACGCGGACGCGCCGATGACATCTCGGCACCCGAAACTCCCGGCCGGGTCGCGGTGCCGATGAAGATCAGCACCGGGAACAGCGGTGCGGCCGCGACGGTATGATCACCGCGCGCAGCTCAGAGTGGGGGACCGTTGACCGACACCGCCGTCAGTGCCCCGCAGACTGCCGACCGGCAGCAGACGGATGCTCGTCGCAGTCGCCGCCGGCTGGCCCGACTGGCCGCCCGCCTCGCCCTGGGCGCCGTCCTCGCCGTGCCGCTCACCCTGCTGATCGTGCGGCTGACCGGGCTGGACGCGGGAACCCCGCTCGCCGTGCCGATCGTGCTCTTCCCGTATTCCGTCGCGCTCGGCTTGCTCGGGCTCGGCCTCATGCTCGCCGTCGCCACGCTGCGCTCGCGGTGGGCGGTGATCGTCGTCGCCGCGCTGACCGCTGCTCAGGTCGCGCTGCTGGCACCTCGCTTCATACCGGACCAGCAGAGCGTTCCGGCACAGGCGGCCATACTGCGCGTGGCCACCCTCAACGCCAATGTAGGCGCGGCGGACCCGGCTGCCCTGGTGCGGCTGGTGCGGACCGAGCGCATCGACGTGCTCTCCGTACAGCAGCTGCCGGTCGCCGGAATCGCCGCGCTCACCGAGGCCGGCCTGGACACCCTGCTGCCCTATCACGAGCTTCGCCCCGAGTACGACTCCTCGATCTACTCGCGGTTCCCGCTGACCCGCGGCGGCCCGCTGCAGGCCGACACCGCCTGGCCGCAGACCACCGCCGAGGTGACCGTCGACGGACGCACCGTACGGCTGGTGGCCGTCCACACGTACTACCCGGTCGGTGACGCGGATCGCTGGACCCGGGACATGCGCGCCCTCGCCTCCGTGGCCAGGGACAGCGGCCCGGACACCGTCCTCCTGGGGGACTTCAACGCCACCCTGGACCAGACGCCGATGCGGGAGCTGCTCGCCGCGGGCCTCACCGACACCCATGCCGAGCTGGGTCGCGGCTGGGCCCGCACCTGGCCCGTGGGCATGACCCTGCTGCCGCCGCTGGTGCAGATCGACCACGTCCTGCACGGCTCCGGCCTGGCAGGCGTCTCCGTCGGCGAACGGACCGTGCCGGGCACGGACCACCGCGCGGTGGTCGCCGTGCTGGCGCTGCTGCCGGGGAAGTAGCGTCCCAGGCAGGATCCCGTTCGCCGAGTGACGGCCGGACCCGGCACCATCGCGCTCCGATCACGCCGACCGCGGCCCGGCGGGTGCCGGCAGCCTGGCCGCGCGATCAGGCGGCCGTCACGCGGGCGAGCCGCCGCCGGGCCCCGTCGGCAGCAGGGTCCCCGAGGTCGTCGTAGATGCGTTTCGCCCGCCGCCAGGCCTCGGCGGCCGCGGGCAGGTCCGCCATCTCCTCGCGCGCCTCACCGAGCCGGGTGAGGGTCTCCGCCTCGTGGTAGCGGTTGGCGGAGTCCCGGAAGCGTTCGATGGACTGCTCGTAGCACTCCACCGCCTCGTCGAGGTCGCCGAGCCGCTGGTATGCGAAGCCGAGGCTGTCGAGCGTCGCCGCCTGGCCCACCCGGTCGTCCATCTGCCGCTGCTGATCGAGGGCTTCCGTACAGTCGGCGACGGCCTGCCCGAAGTCGCCGTTGAGGGCATGGAGGTATCCCTTAGTGTTCAGCGCGCGGGCCTCGGCGTAACGGTTGCCGATCAGCCGGGACACCCGTAGCGCTTCGATGCTGTGGGTGAGCGCCTCCTTCAGCCGGCCCCGCGCGGTGCAGTGCTCGGTGTAGTGCCGCAGGGTCAGCGCGAGACTGTCCAGATCGCCGAGCTGCTCGTAGAGGTCGAGTGCCCGCTGCACGCGGTGTTCGGCGCCATCGTGGTCGCCGAGCCGCATGAGCGCGCGGGCGAGCATCCGGTTGGCGAGGGCCTGGGCCTGCAGATCACCGATCCGCTCCGCGGCGGTGAGCGCGGCCTGCTGGGCCGCCAGCTGCTCCTGGAACAGGCCGCGCGGGGCCAGGTAGGCGGCCAGCGTCCAGGCGAGCTGGCAGGTGTACCGCTCGAAGCCGGTCTCCGCGGCCTGGCGCAGGACCCGCAGCAGGACGGGGTGCTCGGCGTTGAACCACGCCGCGGCGCCGGTCCGGTCGGCTACCGGCACGCGGATGTTCGACGGCAGCGCGGGCACGGCGTCGACCGGCGTCCACGTCGGCTGGAGCAGCAGCGCGGCCGGATAGGCGCTGTGCAGGTAGTGGTCGTACATCCGGCGCCGGGCGTCCTGCCGGACGTCGGCCTGTTCGGACGCCTGCGCCAGCTCGGCTGCGTACGAGCGGAGCAGGTCGTGCAGGGCGTATCGCTCCGGCAGATGCTCGGTCAGCAGGTGCAGGCGGGTCAGCTCGTGCAGCAGCGGCGTGACGTCGGCCCGGGGCCGACCGAGCAGTGCCGCGGCGGCGTCGCCGGTCAGGTCGGGGCCGGGATGCAGGCCGAGCAGGCGCAGCAGGCGTGCCGCATCCGCGCTCAGGGCCCGGTGCGACCAGGAGAACACGCGCCGCACGTCACCGTCGGCCAGCGCCCCGAGCCTGCCCTCGGCCGGGCGTAGCTGCGCCGCGACGGCTTCGAGCGGGAACGTCGGTTTGCCGGCGACCCGCGCCGCGACCATCGACAGGGCGAGCGGAAGGCGGCCGGTCGCCTCGATCATCTCGGCGGTCGCCGCAGGCTCCGCGGCGACCCGGTCAGCGCCGAGCCTGCTGCGCAGCAGGCTCATCGACTCCGCGGCTGTGAGCACGTCCAGCGTCAACGGCCGGGCACCCTCCGCCGCGACGAGGCTGCTGAGCTGGTCCCGGCTCGTCACGAGGACGACACACCGGCCCGCGCCGGGCAGCAGCGGGCGCACCTGGTCGGCGTCGCGCGCGTTGTCGAGCACGACGAGCATCCGGCGGGAGGCCAGCAGGCTCCGGTAGAGCCCGGTCCGGGCGTCGGTGCTGGTCGGGATGCGGCCGATCGGCACGCCGAGCGCCTCCAGGAAGGCGACCAGGGCGTCGGCCGGGGACACGGCATCGGCGTCGTCGTATCCGCGCAGGTTCACGTAAAGCTGGCCGTCGGGGAAACGGTCGACGACCCGGTGGGCCCAGTGCAGCGCGAGCGTGGTCTTGCCGACGCCGGCCATGCCGCTGACGGTGGTGATGTCCACCCCGGCCGGTCGATCGTCGTCGACGTCCAGGGCGGAGTCGAGCCGGGCCAGTTCGGCGTCGCGGCCGACGAAGCCCGGCAGGGCGAGCGGGAGCTGCCGCGGTTGCCCCTCCGGCGGACCGGGTGGCGGGCTGTTGCCCGGTTCGGGCCGCGGTCCGACGCGGTGGTGCAGGACGTCGTCGTGCAGGCGGGTGAGCTCCGGTCCGGGGTCCATGCCGGTCTGCTCAGCCAGCACCCGTCGGGCCTGCCCGAACGCCGCCAGCGCTCCGGCGACGTCGCCGATGTGGTACAGGCTCGCCATGAGCTGGGCCCAGGCCCGCTGCCGCAGCGGATGGCGCTCGAGCAGGGCGCGCAGCCGCGGGATGACCACGGCCGGCTCACCGAGCGCGAGCCGCGCGACGGCGTGGTCCTCCTCGGCCAGCAGCCGTCGCTCCTCCAGTTGCGCGACCCGGCCGGTCAGGAGCCGGGGCAGCGGCAGTCCGGCCAGCGCCGGGCCACGCCACATGCCGACCGCGTCGGCCAGCTCCGCCTGCGCGCCCGCCGGGTCGCCGTCGGCCAGCGCCGCCCGGCCACGCGCCGCGGCGGCGTCGAACCGGTCGAGGTCCCGCTCGCCCGGCTCGACCCGCAGCAGGTAGCCGCCCGGGGTGGTGAGGATGCGGCGCTCGGCGGCTGGCGGCTCGGTCAGCGCCTGGCGCAACCCGCGCACGTAGGTGCGCACGTTTGCGGCGGCCGACGCGGGCGGCTGGTCGCCCCACAGCATCGCCACCAGCTCGTCGGTGCTGATGGCCTCGGCCGGCCGAAGCAGCAGGGCCGCCAGTATCAGCTGCTGCTTCGTCGAGCCGAGCGTGACCGGACGGCCGTCACGGGACACCGTCAGCGGGCCGAGAAGGTCGAAGTGGACGGACATCCTCACCTCGCGTGCAGTACGGCGGCCGCGGCCGACCGGTTATACGGCGATGTGCACGGGTTGTAGGTCGGCCACCGTACCATCCGGCCGCGCGCGATCCGTCGAGCCTGATCGATCTCCGCGTGGCGCGTGCGCGTCGCACACCCCCTGTCGCAGTCACGGCCGGATCGGCCGTGCCTCAACGAAAGGCACCCCCTTGTCCGGAGGATTTCGTCGCGCCCTGACCGGCGTGTGCGCCATGCTGCTGGCCGTGCTGGCGGTCGGGGCCGGTCCGGCTCGTGCGGCCGGCCCGATGCCGTTCTTCCAGCTGCCGTTCCCGTGCGGCGAGACGTGGCGGCTGGCCACGTACGCGGGCCACGACGACTACGACATCGACATGACGTTCACCGGCGGCGGCAGCAACGGCCGCATGATCCTCGCCGCGGCCGGTGGCACGATCAGCGCCGGGTGGAGCGGCGGCGGCGGCAACTACGCCGTCATCGACCACGGCGGCGGCTGGCGTACCACGTACATGCACATGCTCCAGCCGGCCACGCGCAGCTCCGGCTGGGTCGACGGCGGCACGCCGATCGGCTGGGTGGGGAGCACCGGCAACTCGACCGGACCGCACCTGCACTACGAGGTGACCCGCGACGGGGTGAAGACCGAGGCCTACTTCAACGGCTCGGCCTCGGGCATCACCTCCGACGGCAGCGCCAACACCGGCCCGATCTGGGTCAACGGACCGGTCTCGCCCGCCCGCAACGCGACCAGCGCCAACTGCAACGGCGGGCAGCAGGTGTACGAGGCCCACAGCGCCAACGGATGGCGGATGCTGCCGGTGTCCGGCGGCTACGGTCCGGTGACCGGGTCGGCCACGGCCGCGATCCAGCTCAACGGCGTGAAGATCCTGTACAGCGTCAAGGGCGGCCAGATCTTCGAGGCGGCCAGCAACGCCGGCTGGAACAACCTGCACACCGGCATCAACGGCGCGCAGGGCACGGCGCTGGCGGCGCTGAACCTCAACGGGGAGAAGCTGATCTACAGCGTGGTCGGCGGTTACGTGCACGAGGCGAGCAGCAACAACGGCTGGCGCAACCTGAACACCGGGATCGGCGGGGTCGGCAACTCCTCGATCTCGGTGATCGGGCTGAACGGCGTCAAGTACATCTACAGCATCGTCGGCGGCTACGTGCACGAGGCGCACAGCGCGAACGGGTGGCGCAACCTCAACACCGGCGTGCCCGGCTCGGCCGTCGCCGCGATCACGGTCGGCACCACGAAGATCCTCTACGTGGTCAACGGCGGCTCGGTGTACGAAGCGGCCAGCAACGCGGGCTGGGCGAACGTGTGGACCGGCATCTCCGGTGTCTCCAGCGCCACCATCGCGGCGGCGAACCTCAACGGGGAGAAGCTGATCTACACGATGGCCGGCGGTTACGTGCACGAGGCGAGCAGCAACAACGGCTGGCGCAACCTCAACTCGGGCGTCACCGGGTCGCGCACCAGCGTGCTGGCCCTCAACGGAGTCAAATACCTCTACTCCAACTGATCCCAGGTCCGGGGCCGCTTGCCGAGCCATGCCGGATGCGGCTCCGGCCCTGCTCGGGCAGGAGCAGGAAAGGCGTTGCACGTCGCATCGTCGGGGGCCGACGATGCGGTCGGACCGGTGGCAGAGCCGGGTTATCGCAGCGCCCCGAGTCAGATGCCGCGCACGCGCGGGTGGCTCGACGGCGCGTGGGGACGCTGGCGTGCCACGCCCCACCGGGGGTTCGAGTCCCCTCCGGTCCGCTCCAACTGATGTGCCCCATGTGTCGGGGACGTTACGGCGAGATATTGACAGCGTTGATTGGGCACCCTAGTGTCTGGACACCGGCCGTGAAATGAAACGTTTTAATCGCCGCACGCGATCCCCCTCATAGGAGTCGCCATGCACCGTCCCGATCCTGCCCGCAGCCCCCGCGGACGAGTGGCCGCCGCCCTCGCCGTCCTCCTCACCGCCACCGCCGTCCTGTCCGCCGTGCCCGCAGCCGCCGCCACCCCCGTCAGCGTCAGCAGCGCACACTGGATCTGGTATCCCGAAGGCGATCCGCGCACCACCGCACCGGTCGCTCACCGCTACTTCCGCAAGACGTTCACCGCGCCCGCCGGTGCGGTCAGCGACGCGCAACTCGTCGTCACCGGCGACGACACCGTCGACGTATGGCTCAACGGCAAGCCCCTCGCAGGGTCGGCCCGGGTCGTCGACGCCTGGAAGAACGCCGTCTACATCGACCTGGCACCCGCGCTGGTCGCCGGGACCAACACGCTCGCCGTCGCGGCGCAGAACACCAGCTCCGGCCCCGCGGGCCTGCTCGGCCGGGTGTACGTCGCCGCTGCCGGCGGCACCGTCGACCTGATCACCGACGGCGGCTGGAAGGCGTTCCAGAGCGCGCCGACCGGCTGGGAGCAGCCCGGCTTCGCCGACGGGTCCTGGCCCGCCGCCATGGACCTGGGCGCATACGGCGTCGCGCCGTGGAACAGCGGGGTGATCGCGCCGACCATCAGCGGGGCGTCGCCGTTCGCGGTGGGGGAGGCGACCGCCGAGCGGCGCGTCAACCCGCTGGGCGTCGACGCCGCCGCGCCGCGGTTCGGCTGGAAGCTGACGTCGAGTACGGCGCAGCAGTTCCAGGCCGCGTACCAGGTGATCGTGGCCAGCAGCAGCGCCAACGCCGGCAACGGCACCGGCGACGTGTGGGACAGCGGGCGCGTGGCCGGCCGCCAGGCCGTCGACGTCGCGTACGCCGGTCCCGCGCTGACCTCGTTGCGCCGGTACTACTGGCGGGTGCGGGTCTGGGACACCCACGGCCGCGCGAGCGGCTGGAGCACCGTCCAGTTCTTCGAGACCGGCCTGCGCAGCCCGGCGTCCGAGTGGCAGGGCTCCTACATCGGCCAGCCCGCCGTCACCGACGGCCTGACCGGGGCCTCCTGGATCTGGTATCCGGAGGGCGACCCGATCGCCGGTCTGCCGCCGATGACCCGCTACTTCCGGCGCACGGTCGCGCTGTCGGCCGCACCGACCCAGGCGAGCCTGGTGGTGACCGGTGACGACACCGCCGACGTGTGGGTCAACGGCGTGCAGGTCAGCAGTTCGCCGCGGGTCACCGACTCCTGGAAGCAGGCGACGGTCGTCGACCTGGTCGGCCGGCTGACCGCGGGCAACAACGTCATCGCGGTCGCCGCGCAGAACACCACCCAGTCGCCGACCGGTCTCATCGCGAAGCTCACCGTCGCCGGTGGACCGACCGTGTCCACCGACGCGAGCTGGAAGGCGTCGCAGACGGGCCCGTCGGGCTGGCAGCAGGTCGGCTTCAGCGACAGCGGCTGGGCCGCGGCGCGGGCGCTCACCGCGTACGGGACCGGGCCGTGGGGCGCCAACGTGGTCGTGCGCCGCAGCGCCCCGCTGCTGCGCAAGGGCTTCACGGTCAGCAAACCGGTCGCCTCGGCCCGCCTGCTGACCACCGCCCTCGGCCTGCACGAGACCAGGCTCAACGGCGCCAAGGTCGGCGCGGACGCGCTCGCGCCCGGGTGGACCGACTACAACAAGCGCCTGCAGTACAAGGTGTACGACGTCACCGGCCAGCTGCGGCAGGGCACCAACGCGCTCGGCGCGTGGCTGGGCAGCGGCTGGTACTCCGGCAGCCTCGGCATGGCCGGCTCCCAGCGCTACGGCACCCAGCCCTGGTACTCCGCCCAGCTGCACATCAGCTACACCGACGGCACCAGCGGCGTGATCCGCACCGACAACACGTGGAAGGTCACCACCGGCCCGATCCGGGCCGAGGACCTCTACAGCGGCGAGGAGTACGACGCCCGGCTGGCGGTCAACGGCTGGGACGGCCCGGACTTCAACGACGGCGCCTGGCCCGCCGCGGCGGTGCGTACCGGCACCGCGCCGCGCCTGGTGTCGCAGGTGGACAACGGCGTCACCGTGCAGGCCGAGCGGCGGCCGGTCTCGGTCAACCAGCCCAAGCCCGGCGTGTGGGTGTTCGACATGGGGCAGAACTTCACCGGCTGGAACCGGCTGCGGGTAACCGGCGCGGCCGGCACCGTGGTCACCATGCGCCACGCGGAGGTGCTGAACGCCGACGGCACCATCTACACCGACAACCTGCGGGCCGCCGGGCTGGCCACCGACCGGTACACCCTGGCGGGTCCCGGCACGCAGGAGGTCTGGACGCCGCGGTTCACCGTGCACGGCTACCGCTACGTCGAGGTGACCGGGTTCCCGGGCACCCCGAACCTGGACACCGTCACCGGCCTGGCCGCGTGGACCTCGGCGAGCCAACCGGGCACGCTGACGACGTCCAACAGCCTGATCAACCAGCTGCAGCAGGCGATCGTATGGGGTCAGCGGTCCAACATGCTGTCGATCCCGACCGACTGCCCGAACCGCGACGAGCGGCTCGGCTGGACCGGCGACATCGCCTCGTTCGCCGCCACGTCCACGTTCAACCTGGACATGCAGGCGTTCCTGGACAAGTTCGCCGACGACCTGGTCGACGCCCAGCACGCCGACGGCGCGTTCACCGACACCGCACCCGACGCCTGCTGCGGCGCGGGCACGGCCGGCTGGGGTGACGCGGGCGTGATCGTGCCGTACATGCTGTGGCAGCGCTACGGCGACCTGCAGGTGGTGAACCAGCACTTCGACGCCATGGCCCGCTGGGTCGACTACCTGCGCAGCACGTCGGGCGCGGACCTGATCCGCAACACCGGCGGCTACGGTGACTGGCTCAACGTCAACGACGACACGGCCCGCGACCTGATCGCCACGGCGTTCTTCTCCTGGTCGGCGCGGCTGGTGTCGCGGATGGCCGCGGCCACCGGCCGCACCGCGCAGGCGAGCAGCTACGGCACGCTCGCCGACCAGGTCGCGACGGCCTTCACCAACCGGTGGGTCGCCGCCGACGGCACCGTGGCCGGCAACACCCAGACCGGCTACGTGCTGGCGCTGGCGTTCGGGCTGCTGCCGGCCAACCGGGTCGCCGGGGCGGTGAACAAGCTCGTCGCCGAGGTCGCGTCGGCAGGCGGTCACCTGACCGTCGGCTTCCTCGGCGTGGAGAACCTGCTGCCGGTGCTGGCCGACAACGGCCGGGCCGACATCGCGTACCAGATCCTGCTGCAACCCGGCTATCCCGGCTGGGGCTACATGCTCAGCAGGGGAGCGACGACGATCTGGGAACGCTGGGACGGCATCCAGACCAACGGCACCTTCCAGACCCCGTCGATGAACTCGTTCAACCACTACGGCCTCGGCTCGGTCGGCGACTTCCTCTACCGGCAGGTCGGCGGCCTGTCCGCAGCCAGCCCGGGCTACCAGTCGCAGCTGGTCGCGCCGCGCCCCGGCGGCGGCCTGACCTCGGCCAGGTCGGCGATGCAGACGCCCTACGGGCAGGCGGTCAGCGACTGGTCGGTGTCCGGCGGGGTGCTCACGCTGCGGGTCACCGTCCCCGCCGGCACCTCGGCGACGGTACGGGTGCCGGCCGCCTCGGCCGCCGCGGTGACCGCACCGGCGCAAGCGGTGCCGTTCGGCTACGGCCAGGGCGCCGCGTCCTACCACCTGCCCTCGGGCAGCTACGTGTTCACCGCCCCGGCGTGATCACGAACCGGTGAGAAGCGGCCCGCCCCGGTGCCGACCGGGGCGGGCCGCTTCGTCGATGCGTGCTAGCCTTCCCCGCATGATCTCGCGTCGTCAGGGCCGGTGGCCCGCCTCCTAGGCGGTCACTCCTGCACGCGTACACCGCGGCCGCCTCCGGACGAGGCGGCCGTCGTCGTTGACAGGCCTCGACGGTCGGCCCGACCTTCGAGGACGGACGATGGACTGGACCACGATTCTCACCACCCTGCTCGCCGCCGGTGACCTCACCGCCGACGAGTCCGCCTGGGCGATGAGCCAGGTCGTGCAGGGCGACGCCACGCCGGTGCAGCTCGCGGCCTACCTGGTCGCGCTGCGGGCCAAGGGCGAGACCGCCACCGAGGTGGCAGGAGCGGCGGACGCGCTGCTCGCGCACGCCGTGCCGGTGACCATCGCGGGCCCCACCGTCGACATCGTCGGCACCGGCGGCGACGGCACCGGCGCCGTGAACCTGTCCACCATGGCCGCGATCGTGGTCGCGGCGACCGGGCTCACCGTGGTCAAGCACGGCGGACGGGCCGCGTCGTCGACCTCGGCCGGCTCCGGCGACGTGATCGAACGCCTCGGCATCCCGCTGGTCCTGTCGCCGTCGCAGGTGGCGAAGGTGGCCGCGCAGGCGGGCATCGTCTACCTGTTCGCTCCGGCATTCCACGCCGGCATGCGGCACGCCGGGCCGGTGCGGCGCGAGCTGGGCGTGCCGACCGTCTTCAACGTGCTCGCCCCGCTGATCAACCCGGCTCGCCCCACACATCAGCTGGTCGGGGTGGCCGACCCGCGTTTCCTGCCGGTGCTCGCCGACGTGCTCGCCACCCGCGGCTGCCGGGCGCTGGTCGTGCGGGGCGACGACGGCCTGGACAAGCTGTCCACGAGTACGACGTCGCAGGTCATCGAGGTACGCGACGGCGTGGTGCGGCGGACCGTGCTCGACCCGGAGCGGTTCGGCATCGCCCGGTCCACGCCCGGCGCGCTGCGCGGCGGAGACGCGAGCGCGAACGCCGCGGTCGTGCACGCGGTGCTGGCGGGGGAGCGCGGCCCAGTGCGCGACGCGGTCCTGCTCAACGCCGCGGCAGCCTGCGCGACCATGGACGGCGGAGGCGACCTCGACGAGCGGATGGCGGCGGCGCTGGTCCGCTGCGCGGATGCGATCGACAGCGGTGCCGCCGCGGCGACGCTCCAGCGCTGGAGCGCAGCGTCGAACGACTGATCCACCAGGCGGCATCACGCCCGCCGGAAAATGTCGGCGCTCGACGGGCGACGTCAACCTATGATCGACATAACCCGCCCAAGGCGCGTCTAACCGGTAAGGGCGCGTCCGCAGTTGGAGAGGGTGGCAGCCCGTTCGAGCCGGGCCGGGTCCGCATAATCCCTGCTCACGCCGTCAGAGGTCGGGCTGTCGACGAGGTAGTGCTCACCGGCACAGCCGGCCGTCGTGAACCACAACAGCGGGTCCACGTCGTCGGGCAGTACGGTCGGCCTCGGCTCTACCCGCGCCATGCCAGCCCCGCGGCGTGCCTTGCAGTCGGCCGCCGCCGGGCACCGGCCGGCCGGGGCGTGTCTGCGCTAATCGCCGACGCGGCTCCAGAACCCGAACTGGACGCCGTGGCGTTGCAGCAGGCGGCGCAAGTCGACTCGGGACTCGGCCTGGAACAGTGTCGCCAGCAGCGCCAGCGGATCGTCGCCGTCCAGCCCGCCGAGCGCCGTGACCAGCGCTGCGATGTCCGCGGGCGCGATCGTGAACGCCCACTCGTACTCGAAGAAGTCGGCGCCGCGGCTCAGGCTCTGGCCTTCGACGGTCAACCGGCCGTCGTCGTGGAGTGTGGCCCATTCCGCTCGCCAGCTGGTCGGCGTGCGGACCTCGGTCAGTGGCTGCCGGCGCATCGGGACCGCCTCCTCGGTAGAACTCGGCCTACGCGCGGGCGAACGGCGAGACCCCGCCCCACGCGTGCTGGCCGCCGAGTGTAGTGATCATCTGCAACCGACAGGACTTGCTGATTCGGGCAGAACATAGCAAATCAGTACGAGACACTAGAATCTCGATGCCCAGCGGGTGTCGGGACCTCGGCTTGACCGCCTGTCGACGTGAAGGGTGCTCGACGTGCTGATTCTTGCGATCTTGGTATGGGGGTTCCTGGTCGGCTGGCTGGCCTGGTTGATCGTGCGTGGTGGCGGTTTCCGAGAGGTCCGCTGGCCGCAGGCGGTCTCCGCCGGGCTCATCGGTTCGTTCGTCGGCGGACTGGGCATCAGCCTGCTCAGCGGTGACGGACTGGCGTTGCGCCCGTCCGGCTTGATCGGGTCGGTGCTGGGAGCCATCGTGGTCCTGCTGATCTGGGGCGGAGTGCAGCGTCGGCGCGAGCGCTGAGGCTTGCCGCGCCGGCCGACGAAAGCGGCGTCAGCCGCGACGGACGGCGAAGAGCTCGACCGTGAGCGTGCCGCCGTCGACCCGGACACCGAAGCCATACCGGTACTGCGCGCGGACCGCCGGATCGTCCAGGCGTGCATGCCGCCCGACGTCGGCGGTGACGGGATTTCGGGCGGTGTCGGACCGGTGTCCTAGGCTCGGGCCGTGGGGGTTCATGAGCTGACCCGCGCCGAGGCGCGCCGCATCGCCGTACGCGCCCAGCTGCTGGACCGGCCACGGCCGTCCTCGCTGCTCGACGTCGTGCGGCAGCTGACGCTGCTCCAGGCCGACCAGACCGCGGCGGTGGCGCCCAACGCGGATCTGGTGCTGTGGTCCCGGCTCGGGTCGGCCTATCGGCCGGCGGACCTGGAAGCCGCGCTGGGCAACCAGGCTCTGCTGGAGCTGCAGGGCATGATCCGACCCGCGGAGGACCTCGCGCTCCACCGCGCCGACATGGCGGATTGGCCCGGTCGTGGCGAGCTGCTCGACTGGCAGGAGTATCGGCGCGACTGGGTCGAGGCCAACCGCGGCTGCCGGATGGACATCATGCGCCGCCTGCGCTCCGACGGGCCGCTGCCGGCCCGGGAGCTGCCCGACACGTGTGAGCTGCGGTGGCCGTCGAGCGGCTGGAGCAACGACCGCAACGTGCTCAAGATGCTGGAGTTGATGGAGGCCCGGGGCGAGGTCGCCGTCGCCGGCCGGGACGGCCGCGAGCGGCTGTGGGACCTGGCGGAGCGCATCTTTCCCGATGACGACGTGGTCGCGGCCGGTGACGCGGCGCGGATCCGCGGCGAGCGGCGGCTGCGTTCGCTGGGCATCGCCCGCAGCGGCAGCGCCAAACATCCCGTCGAACCGGTCGATGTGGACGAGGCCGGTGAACCCGCCGTGATCGAGGGTTTGCGTGGCCGCTGGCGCGTCGACCCGGCCCAGGTGGGTCAGCCGTTCACCGGGCGGACCGCACTGCTGTCGCCGCTGGACCGGCTGGTCTTCGATCGCAAGCGGATGACCGAGCTGTTCGAGTTCGAGTACCAGCTCGAGATGTACAAACCCGCGGCCAAACGCCGGTGGGGCTACTGGGCGATGCCGATCCTGCACGGCGACCGGCTGGTCGGCAAGCTCGACGCCGCCGCCGACCGGCGTGCGGGCGTGCTGCGCGTCGACGCGATCCACCGGGATGTGCCGTTCACGAAGGCGATGACGGCCTCGGTCGACCGCGAGGTCGCCGAGCTGGCGGCGTGGCTCGAACTGCACCTCGATCGGCCGCTGGACTGAGCCGCCGAGCCGCGACGGGGGATATCCTCGCCTCGGCGGCGAGGCAGAAGGCACAGGTGGCGGTATGCGCAACGTGGTGGTCGTCGGCGGTGGCGTGATGGGGTCGGCGGCCGCGTGGAGCCTCGCCCCGTACGCCCAGGTCAGCGTGCTCGAACAATTCGAGCCCGGGCACGGCAGAGGCAGCTCCCACGGCAGCTCGCGGATATTCAGGCTGGCCTATCCCGACCCGTTCTACGTCGAGCTGGCGGCACGGGCCCTGCCACTGTGGCGGGAGCTGGAGCAGGAGTCCGGACAGGAGATCCTCGACCTGACCGGCGCGGTCGACCACGGGCCGCGGGAGCGGGTCGAACCGATCGAGGCGGCACTGCGCGCCGCAGGGCGGCCCGGCGAGATCCTGGCTCCGGCGGCGGCCGCCGAGCGGTGGCCCGGCCTGCGTTTCGACGAGCACGTGCTGTTCCATCCGGACGCGGGCAGGGTGCACGCCGACCGTGCCACCGCGGCGTTCCGGCAGGTGGCTGCGAAGTCGGGGGCGGACTTCCGGCACGGTGTGCGGGTGGCGTCGGTGACGCCCGCGGGTCACGACCGGGTCGAGGTCGTCACCGACGGCGGGGAGGTCCTCGTCGCCGACGCGGTCGTGCTGGCCGTCGGCGGCTGGGCACCGGACCTGGTGGCCCGTACGGTGCCGGGCCTGCCGCGGCTGCGGGTCACGCAGGAGCAGCCGGTGCACTTCCCGGCAGCCGATCCGCTGTCGTGGCCGAGTTTCCTGCACTACCGGGGCGCCACCGGATCCGAGCCGGGTGCCTATGGGCTGGGCAGCGTCGACGGGGTGAAGGTGGGCTTCCACGGCGTGGGCCCGCAAATCGACGCGGACCGCAGCGACCGGGCCGTGGACCCGGCCGCGCTGGCGAAGGTGGTGGCGTACGCCGAGCGGTGGGTGCCCGGCGTGGACACCAGCGGGGCCGTCGCGTCGACGTGCCTTTACACGCTCACGCCCGATCACGACTTCGTGCTCGACCGGCACGGGGCGGTCACCGTGCTGGCCGGGTTCTCCGGGCACGGGTTCAAGTTCGCGCCGCTGATCGGTCGGCTGGCCGCGGATCTGGTGGCCGGGCAGCGGCTGCCGCCGCGGTTCGCGCTCGGCGTCAGGTGATCGCCGAGCTGGCCGGTGCGGGAGGCCGACCCGCCAGGGCGCGCGGCGCGACGAGCTCTACCAGGCCTTCGAGGTGGCCTTCCGGCTGCGGCGAGCAGGAGATCCTGTCATCCTGAAGGTGCGGTGGCCGCACATGCCGCCGTGGTGGGCAGGTCAGCGCATGAGATACGACGAATCGGCCATAGACCCGAGCGTGCCGCCGAGCGGCACGGGGTGCGTGGAATGCGAGCAGGCCGGCACCTGGTGGCTTCATCTGCGGCGCTGCGCGGCCTGCGGTCATATCGGATGTTGTGACAACTCCCCGGCCCAACACGCGACGGGTCACGCCAAGGCGACCGGGCACTCCGTCATCTGCAGTTTCGAACCGGGCGAAGACTGGTTCTGGGACTACCGCAGCGAGTCGTTCATGAAGGGGCCTGCGCTCGCATCGCCCACCCACCACCCGGTCGATCAGCCGGTGCCGGGGCCTCGCGGCCGGGTTCCGGCGGACTGGCAGTCCAGACTCAACCCGTGACTGCGGCCGTGGCGCCCAGCGGGATTAGGGTGATCCGGATAGCCATGACACCGGCGACGGCTCGTCGCGATCGTATGCCCCCGAGGAGTTTCTCGTGCCGATGATCCAACTCACTGCTCCCGTGGGCGCGCTGACGCCCGCCGGCCGTGACAGCATCCAGAAGACCCTGGCCGCGGTGCTGCTGCGCTGGGAAGGCGCACCGGACAACGCCCTGTTCCGCAGCCTCGCCTGGACCTACCTGCACGAGCTGCCCGCCGGGGCGCAGACCACCGCCGAGGACGACGCCCCCCGGTTCCGGGTGGAGATCACCGTACCGGTGGGTGCGCTGTCCGACCGCCGCAAGGCCGGCCTGGTCGGCGAGATCACGACCGCCGTGCTGGACGCGGCCGGGCTGGCCGACGCCGACGGGCAGCGCGTCTGGGTGCTCATCCACGAACAGCCCGACGGCACCTGGGCTGCGGGCGGCCAGATCGTGCGCTACGCCGACCTGGTCGCCCTCGCCGCGAAATAGGACGTCAGCTGCGCAGCAGCGGCAGCAGTCGGTCGCCCTGTCGTCTGATCTCCGGCAGGTAGGGAGTGTCGGACAGCACGAAGTGGGTGACCCCGAGCTGCTGATACCTGCGCAGCGAGGCCGCCACGTCCTCGGCCGATCCGACCAGCCAGGTCGTGCCCGCTCCGCCGCCGCCGTACCGGCCGGGCGCGGTGTACAGGTTGTCGTCGAGCACCTCGCCACGCGCGGCGAGGTCGAGCAGCCGCCGCTGACCGACGGCGGCCCGCCATCTCGGGTCGCGCGAGGTGGCGTCCTGCGCGTCGGCCATCCTCGCGACCTTGGCTTCGGCGTCGGCCCAGGCCTGTTCCGTGGTGTCGCGCACGAGGGTGGTGATCCGCAGCCCGAACTCCAGCGGGGCGTGCTCGCGCTCCAGCTTCTGCTCCAGCAGCCGGAGCCGCTCGATCCGTTCCCGTACGCCGTCGAGCGGCTCGCCCCAGAAGAGCTGGACGTCGGCGTCGGTGGCGGCGACGTTCTCGGCGGCCTCGGACGCGCCCCCGAAGTAGAGGCGGGGGTGCCTGCGGTCGCCGCGGACGACCGTCCGGGGCACCACGGTGGCATCGGTGACGCTGAAGTGCTCGCCGTGGTACGTCACGTTCTCCTCGGTCCACAGCCTGCGTACGATCCGCAGGAACTCCCGGGTGCGGTCGTAGCGGTGCGCCTGTTCGCCCTCGGTGTCGCCGTAGGCGGCCAGGTTGTCCCTACCCGACACGATGTTGATCAGAACGCGGCCGCCGGTGAGGTGGTCCAGGGTCGCGGCGGCTGAGGCGAAGTGGGCCGGTCGCCAGTAACCGGGCCGGATCGCGATCAGCGGCTGGAACGTCGTGGTCTGCGTGGCCAGGGCGGTGGCCACGGTGAAGGTGTCCGGCCGACCCCAGCCGGTCCCGATGAGCGCGCCGCCCCAGCCGTGCTCCTCGAGCGCCTTCGCGTGGCCGACCAGGGTCTGCAGGCTGTTGTGGCCGTCGACGACGTCGTCGCCGCGATGGCCGGGCTTGGCCTGGTTGGGGATGTACCAGAGGAACTCGGCGGTCACGGGGTTCCTCCGGAGTGGTGCGCGCGACGGCGCTGTGCCGGGTCGGTCAGCGACGGCGGCTGGTAGCCGGCGTCGGCGGGGTTGAGGGTGGTGCCGGGCGGGACGATGGCGTCGATGCGGTCCAGCACGTCGGGGGAGAGCGTCACCTTGGCCGCGCCCAGCTGCGATTCCAGGTGCGCCAGGGTGCGCGGCCCGATGATCGCCGACGTGACGGCCGGGTGCTGCAGGACGAACGCGATCGCCAGGTGGATCAGCGACAGTCCGGCCTCCTCGGCGAGCGCTGTCAGCTCGGCCACGGCGGCGAGCTTGCCGGCGTTGGCGGGCAGGGCCGGGTCGAACCGGGCCGGGAACCGGTCGGCCCGGCGGGAGACCGGCCCGGCGAGCCCGGCCTGGTGCCGGCCGGACAGCCAGCCGCCCGCGAGCGGGCTCCACGGGATCACCGCGAGCCCGTGCCGCCGGGCCACCGGCAGCACCTCGCGTTCGATGCCACGAGCCAGGATCGAGTACGGCGGCTGCTCGCTGACCACCCGTTCCCGCCCTCGCCGCTGCGCGGTCCACTGGCCTTCGACGATGGCGGACGGCTCGAACGTGGAGGTGCCGAGGTAGCGGACCTTGCCTTGGCGGACCAGGTCGGAAAGCGCGCCCAGGGTCTCGTCGAAGTCGGTGTCCGGCTCCGGCCGGTGCACCTGGTACAGGTCGATCCAGTCGGTGCCCAGCCGGCGCAGGCTGTCCTCCACCGCCCGGTGGATCCAGCGGCGGGAGTTGCCCCGGTGGTGCGGGTGGTCGCCGACCTGGCCGTGGAACTTGGTGGCGAGGAAGACGTCGTCGCGCCGCCCACCGGCCAGCGCCTTGCCCACGATCTGTTCGGATTCGCCGTGGGAGTAGACGTCGGCGGTGTCGACGGCGTTGATGCCCTCGTCGAGCGCCCGGTGGATGATCCGGATGCCGTCCTCGTGGTCCGGGTTGCCCCGCTGTCCGAAGTTCATCGCGCCGAGTGTCAGCGAGCTGATCTGTACGCCGGTGCTTCCGAAGGGCCGATATTCGACCATGGCAGGTGTCCTCTCTGGGGGGTCAGCGAGTTGCGGTGGCGGGCTGCCGGGTGAACCGGTTGGCCGGGCGTGGCAGCCCGTAGTGGTCGCGCAGGGTGGTGCCCGTGTACTCGGTGCGGAACAGCCCTCGGCGCTGCAGGATCGGCACGACGTGGTCGACGAACGTCTCCAGCCCGGACGGCAGCACCGGCGGCATGATGTTGAACCCGTCGGCGGCGCCGCTGCGGTACCACTCCTCGACGGCGTCGGCGACCTGCTCGGGCGTGCCTGCGAACGTGCGGTGCCCGCGCCCGCCGCCGAGGCGTCCGATGAGCTGGCGTACGGTCAGCCGCTCCCGCCGGGCCAGGGACACGATCAGGGTGTACCGGCTCTTGGCGCCCTCGATCTCGTCCTCGTCGGGCAGGTCGGCGGGCAGCTCCCGGTCCAGGTCGAGGTCTTCGGGGGCGACCCGCAGCGTGGTGGCGAGCTGCCGCCGCGCGTACTCGGGCTTGATCAGGCGGTCCAGCTCGGCCTCCAGCGCGTGGGCCTCGGCCTCGGTGGATCCGATCGCCGGCACGATCCCCGGCAGGATCTTGATCGTGTCCGGGTCGCGGCCGGCCTGCGCGGTGCGCGACTTGAGGTCGCGGTAGAACGCCTGGGCCTCGGTGAGCGTCTGCTGGGCGGTGAAGACCGCCTCGGCGTATCGGGCGGCCAGCTCCTTGCCGTCCTCGGACGACCCCGCCTGCACGAGCAGCGGGTGACCCTGCGGCGAGCGTGGGACGTTGAGCGGTCCGGCGACGCGGAAGTGCACACCGGAGTGCGCTGTGGGGTAGAGCAACGTGTCGTCGCCCCACCGCCCGCCCTCCTTGTCGCCCAGCGGCGCGTCATCGTCCCAGCTGTCCCACAGCTTCAGCGACACGTCGACGAACTCGGCGGCCCGTTCGTACCGGTCGCGGTGGGCGGGCAGCTCGTCGAGGTTGAAGTTGCGGGCCGCGTCCACGCCGGCGGTGGTGACGATGTTCCAGCCCGCCCGGCCACCGCTGATGTGATCCAGCGAGGCGAACCGGCGGGCCAGGTTGAACGGCTCGTTGTAGGTCGTCGACGCGGTCGCGATCAGCCCGATGTGCTCGGTCGCCCCGGCCAGCGCCGTCAGCAGCACGGTGGGTTCGAGGGTGCCGGACGGCCGTCGGCCGATGCTGTTCCACAGCACCGGACTGTCGGCCAGGAACAGCGAGTCGAGTCTGCCGCGCTCGGCGACGCGGGCCAGGTGTTTGAAGTGCTCCACGTCGGTCTGCGCGAACGGGTCGCTCTCCGGCAGCCGCCAGGCGGCCTCGTGATGGCCGACGCCCATCAGGAACGCGTTGAGGTGCAGCATGGTCATCCCTCCGTGTGGTCGACGCCCAGCGCCTGTAGCAGTGACTCCCGGTACGCCAGGAACTGCGGCTGCCGGTGGGAGCGGGGCGCCGCCAGGTCGATGGCGGTGTCGACGGTGATCCGCCCCTGGTCGATCACCAGGACCCGGTCGGCGAGCGTGACGGCCTCGTCGACGTCGTGCGTGACGAGCAGGACGGCGGGCCGGTGCCGGGCGCACAGCTCGCGCAGCAGGTCGTGCATGCGCAGCCGGGTCAGCGCGTCCAGCGCGCCGAAGGGCTCGTCGGCCAGCAGCAGCTCCGGTTCGGACACCAGGGCCCGGGCCAGCGCGACCCGCTGCTGCTCGCCGCCGGATAGCTGATGGGGCCAGGCCTGCTCCCGCCCGGCGAGCCCGACCTCGGCCAGGGCCGCCCGGCCGCGCTGCGGCGCGTCCGGCGCGGGCAGCCCGAGCACGACGTTGTCCAGGACGTGCTGCCAGGGCAGCAGCCGGGCGTCCTGGAACACGACCGAGGACTTCTCCGGCACGTCGATCAGGCCGGAGCCCGCAACGTCGCGGTCCAGGCCCGCCAGCGCGCGCAGCAGGGTGCTCTTGCCCGAGCCGCTACGGCCCAGCAGCGCCACGAACTCACCCGCGCCGATCTCCAGGTCGAGGCCGTCGAGGACGGTGCGGGAGCCGAAGCGGCGCCGCAGTCCCCGGATGCGCACCGTGCGCGTGCTGGTCAGTCCGCCAGGGTGCGTCGCCATGACAGCGCCCTCCTCTGCACGAGCCGGACGGCGCCGTCGGACAGCAGCCCGAGCAGCCCGTACAGCACGAGTCCGACGATGATGATGTCCGTCTGGCCGTACTGGCGGGCCAGTTCCATCATGTAGCCGATGCCGCTGGTCGAGTTGATCTGTTCGACGACCACCAGGGACAGCCACGCCCCGACGACCGCGAACCGCATGCCGAGCAGGAAGCCGGGCAGCGCGCCGGGCAGTACGATCCGGCGCAGGAACACGGCCGGCCGCAGCCGCAGCGACTCGCCCAGTTCGACGTATCGGCTGTCGATGCTGCGCAGCCCGTTGTGGGTGTGGATGTAGACGGGCACGAAGACGCCGAGCACGATCGTGGTGATCTTCATCTGCTCGCCGATGCCGAGCCAGAGGACGAGCAGCGGGATCAGCGCGACGCCCGGGATGGCCCGTTTGATCTGGACCGGGCCGTCGAGGACGGCCTCGCCCCACCGGCTGAGGCCGGAGATCAGCGCGAGCACCGTGCCGATGACGGTCCCGATGGCCAGGCCGAGTCCGGCCCGCTGGGCCGATACGGCCAGGTTGTCCTGCAGACGGCCGTCGGCGATGAGCTCACCCGCCGTCGTCACGACGGTCCAGGGGGCCGACAGGGTCCGGGAGTCGAGCCAGCCCGCCGCCGAGCCGACCGCCCACAGCGCCAGGAGCAGCAGCGGGCCGAGGGCCGCCGCGAACGGGACGGCCCGGCCCGGCCCGAGGCGGCGTCTCGGTCTGCGGGCGGGGGCGGTCGCCGCGGACGTCCGGGGCCTGGCGAGCACGGAAGCGGTCACCGGGCACCTCCTGCGGCGAGCGCGTCGGCGGCGACGGTCTCGTACCGCCGGTCGTAGAGGTCCTCGGCCTTGAGCGGCTTGTTGCCGGTCTCCTTGGCCAACAGGTCGATGGTCTCCTGGTGCCGGGCGATCGCCTCGGTCCAGGTCGGCGGGATGTCGGCCACGCCCACGTTGGCGACGATCCACCGCCCGTCCTCGGTGGTCAGGCCCTGGTCCTTGACGTAGTACCGCTCGATCCATTCGTCGGGGTTGGCTTCGCGCCACCGCCAGGCCCGGGCCCACACCTGCACGTACTCCCGGATCGCGGCAGCCTTCGCCGGGTCGGCCAGCACGGTGACGGGCGCGTACAGGTGACCGGGATCGTCGCGCAGCCCGTGCGCGATGGTCGTCGCGCCGTCCTTGCCGTACTTGGTCTCGTAGCGTTTGACCTGGACACCCCCGATCGGGGCGACGTCGACCTGGCGGCTGGCGAGCGCGTTGGCGTAGACGTCGCCGGTGCTCGGCAGCTCGATCAGCTCGACGTCCTTCTTGGTCAGCCCGGCCTTGTGCAGCACCCGCAGCACCAGCGCGCCCTGCGCCTGCCCCGGGCTGTACGCGACCTTCTTGCCCCTGATGTCGGACAGGGAGCCGACCGCGGCCCCGGGCGCGATGCCCAGCCGGTAGATGGCGTGGTTGAGCGGGTCCTGCCGGAACTTCGAGGCTACGATCTTCGTGGGGATGCCGGTCCAGTGGGAGTGGATCGGGGGGATGTCGGCGACCGAGCCGATGTCCAGCGCCCGGGCGCGGAACGCCTCCAGGGTCTGCGGGCCGCCGCTGAGGTTGGCCCACTCCACCTGGAACGTCAGCTGCTTCGCCGCGCCGGAGAACTCGATCGCCTTCTGGTGCTCCTTGTCGCCCACGACGAGCTTGGTGCCGCTCGGCACGGTCGCGGGCAGCGCGGCGGTGAGGGCCAGCGCCCCGGCGGGCGTCTCGTCCTGGGCGCAGGCGGTCAGGCTCAACGCGACGGCGCCGAGGGTGGCGGACAGGAACGCCCTGCGGTCCATGGGTGGCGGTTTCACTGGTGACTCCTTCGTGGATGGACGCACGGCGGCATACCGCGCCGGGTGGTGGAGCGGTGGTGTGCCGTCGCGGAGGTGGCCGGGTCACGGGCATGGATGAGCGCGGCGCGGCATGGCGCGGCCGTGGATCGGTCAGCGAAGCAGCAACCGGTCGTCGACCGGCTGCGTCGCGAGGGGACGGCGGTGCTGTGTGCTCAGCAGCAGCAGCCGCGCGCCGTGGTCCAGCAGCGGCAGCATCCCCGCGACACCGCGACTGCGGTGGCGTCGAGCGGGGTCTGCCGGCTTGTCATGGCCCAGACGTTATCCCACATCTCCTATCTGCGAAATAGGAGTTCCATTTGTTGGGAACAATCGATAATGGCCGTGCCGGGCCGGGTGAGTACCCAGCCCGGCACGGCCACCGGTGTTCGCGACGGATTCCGGCGTCAGCCGGCGCGATAAGCCCGGATGATGGTCTGCTCCAGGGCGCTGCCGGCCGAGGCGCCGACCTTCACCCGCAGCGAGACGGCCTGACCGGCCGACGGCGTCGGCAGCGTCGCGGCGAAGCCGTCGCCGTCTGCCGACACGGTTACCCGCTGCCAGCTCGCCCCGTCGTCCCATGAGGTCCACAGCTGGAACGACGTGATGTGCTGCCGCGGCACACCGTGTGCCTGGCGGACCGTGAACCGGGCGCTGCCCCCGGTCGGGCGGTTCGCCACGTCCAGCGGCAGCGCGTAGTCGACCGACAGCAGGGCCACCGGTGCGCTCTCGGTCCCCGCGGGCGCGGCCGACCGGAAGGTCCAGGCGGTGGTGACCCGGGTGGAGACCGGAAGCAGAGCACTGGCGTCCAGGTCGTAGGTGAGCCGGTAGGTGGCGGCGCCCACCGGGATCGGGAAGTCGCCGAACGACTCGGGCCGCTGCCCCAGCAGCTTGCCGTCGCGGTGCAGGGTCAGCGTTCGCGTGGTCATCGACCAGCCGTCACCCCAGCCCAGACAGTCGAAGCGCTGATGCTCGTCGGTCAGGTCGACCAGCTCGACATGGAGGTTGCCGCTGGTACGCCGCACCGGCGTGGGCGCGCAGCTGCTCGACGACGGCACCGGATCGTCGTACCAGTCCGGCCGCAGCGGCTGGCGTACCCACACCTTCTGCTGCCGGCTGCCCGGGGCGTACGTTCGCCCGGACTCCTGGGTCACCACGCCGTAGCCGATCCCGGCGTCGTAGAACGCCTCGTCCTTCCACACGTAGCCCGGCGTGACGTAGTCCACGCGCTCGCCGGCGACGCCGTCGGTCGAGCCCTCGGCGATGTACCCCCCGGACGGGCTGAAGCCGTACCGCTTGTGCCCGACGTAGGTCTCCGGCGTGTCCAGGAGATGGAACCGCTGCTCGATGCGGGCGAGCCTGGCCTGCTCGGCCGTGCCGATCCGGTAGTCGAGGTCCGGTGGGATCCCGTGGCCCAACGGCCGGATCAGGTCGTACAGGAACGGGCTCGGCCCCTGCCCGGGTGCGACGAGCGAGTACGAGGCGTAGGCGTCGAACGTGCCCAGGCCCGGTCCGCTCACCGGGGTGGCGAACACGCTGCCCTTGCGGGCGTCCTCACCCCACGCGAAGGCGAAGTCCGTCCAGCCCGGACCGTGCCGCGGCGTCTGCTCGTAGGTGAGCCCGACCGCGTTCGGTACGGTCTCGACCCCGTCCACGGCGGCGGTCACCGGCTTCGCCCGCGCGCCGTCGAGCACCAGGGCGGTGTCCGCGGCCACCGGCACGTCCGGGTCGCCGATCAGGCCCATCCGCCACGACGTCGAGGACAGGTCCCAGATCGAGGCCATCACGCTGTACCGGCCGGCGGGCACCCGCACCCGCACGGTCTCGCCCGGCGGGACGTCCCAGCGCACCGCATACAGCGCGCGATCGTCGAGGTTCACCACGTTCGCCCATACCAGGACCTCGGCGTCGGCCGGGGTCTGCGGCAACGGGGTCGAGGTCAGCGCCAATTCGTGGCTGGGCGGCTCCACGTAGAACGTCACCGGGGTGCCGGCCACGAACGATCCGGTCGGCGTGCGTGCGGTGACCACGGCCGTGTACAACCCGGGGGAGGTTGCGAGCCGGGCCCGGTCGATCCGCAGGTCGACCGATGCCTTCATGCCGGGGGCGAGGACCGCCGACCGCGCCGACAGGGTCGCGGTGCCGGCGGGAGCGCTCGTCCCGTGCCGGTCCGTGACGGCCACGCTGAACCGCAACGCCGCGGGCAGCAGCGCCGCGGTGTTCGTCCACGACAGCGCCGCCCGCGCGGTGCCCGATTGCGGATGGGCGAACGTGCCCAGGTTGACGACCGGTTGCCCGCTGACCGCGCCGTGCAGCGCGCGCACGACGTTCAGGCGGCCCGCGCCGACCGTGTACGGGTCGGCGCCGGCGAGCGGGTCGCCCGCACCGACCAGCGCGGCTTTGTACTGCGCGGCTGTCCAGTCCGGATGGCGCTGGGCGAGGATCGCGGCCGCACCGGCGACATGCGGCGTGGCCATCGAGGTGCCGGACGCAGCCGTGTACCGGGCGTCGATCACCCGGCCCATGCTGGTGCCGGCCGCTCGCGCGGCGACGATGTCCACCCCCGGCGCGACCAGTTCGGGCTTGGCCGCGCGAGTGTTGATCAGCGGGCCGCGGCCGGAGAAGTCGGCCGGCACGTCGCGGCTGTCCACCGCCCCAACGGTCAGCGCGGAGGCGGCCGCGGCCGGTGACGAGACGGTGCCGTCGGCCGGGCCGTCGTTGCCGGCGGCCACGACGAACAGGGTGCCGTGCCGGCCGGTCAACGCGTCGACGGCCAGCGACAGCGGGTCGGTGCCGTCGCTCGGCTCCCAGCCGCCCAGGCTCATGTTGATCACATCGGCGCGGGCGGCCGCCCATTCCATCCCGGCGATGATCTGCGAGTCGGTGCCGTAGCCGGAGTCGTCGAGCACCTTGCCGATCAGCAGGTCGGCCTCCGGGGCGACACCGCGGCGCGCACCGGCCGAGCCTGCGCCCGTGCCCGCGATGGTGGCGGCGACGTGGGTGCCGTGCCCGAAGCGGTCGACACCGTCGCCGTCGTCGCTGCTGAAGTCGGCCCACTGCGCGATGCGGCCCGTCAGGTCGGGGTGGGTGAAGTCGACACCGGTGTCGAGCACGGCCACCTTCGTGCCGCGGCCGGTGAACCCGGCTGCCCACGCCTGCGGCGCCGACACCTGGCGCAGGTTGGCGTCGAGACCGGTGCCGCCCGACTCCGCGGTCGCCCGTACCCGACGGTCCAGCCACACGCGGGTTCCGGAGCCGTCGGCGGCGCGCCCAGCGGGGAGTTGCGAAAGCGCCTCGGTGAAGTCGGCCGCCTTCGCCTTGGGCTGGCGGCCTGCCACCGCCCCGATGCTCGCCAGCGTCCGCACCCGGCCCAGGGCGGTGGTCAGCGACCGTCTCGCCTGCGGGCCGTCGCCCTGTCGCACGATCAGCGGGAGGTCCTTGGACCGCGCGTCGTCGTAGCCCTCGAGGATCAGGGTGGTCACGTCGAACAGCGACTCGTCCAGTACCGAGCCGATCAGCGCCGCCGCCTGCCCCGGCACGACCCGGACGTGGCCGTCGGGGCCGCAGCTGCGCTGGAGCACCCCGCTGGGGTTCGCCGGTCTGACCGAGACCACCGGGCAGCCCGACTGCCGGGTCTGCACCGTCACGACGTCGCCGGTGAGCAGTGTGACCGTGTATTGCCGGCCGGCCGGCAAAGGTGTGCGAACGGCGCCGTGGGCGGGCTGGTCCGCGGCACCGACGCCCGCGGCGCCGAGTGTGGCGGCCAGCAATGCGGCCGGCAGTGCGAGCAGGAGGGTTCGGGGTCTGATGTGGATCACATCGGACTCCTTTCTGGATCGAGGCGAACCGCCGAGGGTGCGGCCGGCGCCTCCACTCCTAACGGATGCCGCTCGACACGAGGTTGCAACAGTCCACCGATTTGCCATGATCCGTTGCGAATCGGTGCCAGCCGAGCGGGAAAGATCGTTAGCATGGTGGTGTGCCGGCTCCGGATCAACCGTCGGCGGCTGCTCTCGAGGTGGCCGCGTCGGTGTTCGCGAGCCTCCGGTCGCGGCTGTTCGGGATCGCCTACCGGATGCTCGGCAGCTCGGCCGAGGCCGAGGACATCGTGCAGGAGGCTTGGCTGCGGTGGCAGACCTGCGACCGCGACGCGGTGCGCGATCCGGGCGCTTTCCTGGCCACCACGACGACGCGGCTGGCGATCAACGCCCTTCGATCAGCTCGGGCACGTCGCGAGACCTACATCGGGCCCTGGCTGCCCGAACCGGTCGACACCAGCGCAGACCCGGCGCTGGGTGCCGAAACCGGCGAGGCGCTCGAATTGGCGATCCTGGTCCTGATGGAGAAGCTGTCGCCGACCGAACGCGCCGCGTATGTGCTCCGCGAGGCCTTCCACTACCCGTATGAGCAGATAGCGGGCATCGTCCAGGCGACCGAGGACAACACTCGGCAGCTGGTCAGCCGGGCCCGCAAACGGGTCGCCGACCGACGCCGCGGGTCGGTGCGCCCGACCGAACAGCGGCGCCTGCTGACCGCCTTCCTGGCCGCTGCCCGCAAGGGGGACTTCTCCGCGCTGGAGGAGCTTTTCGCGTCGGAGGTCGTCAGCTACTCCGACGGCGGCGGGGCGGTCCGGGCCGCCCGGCACCCCGTGGCCGGCAGGACGACCGTGGCGAAGTTCCTCGTGGCGTTCGCGCCGACCTTCTGGGCCGGTGCCGAACTCAGCTGGGTCGAGGCCAACGGCCGGCCGTCGGTGCTGATCTCCCGCGATGGCACCGCCTTCGTGCTGGTGACGATCAGCGCCACGGACCACGGCATCGATCAGATCATGTGGGTGATGAACCCCGCCAAACTCGCGAGCATCTCCGCGGCGAAGTCCACCCCGACCGAGCCGGATCTCTCCGGCGGGCCGGCGCGCCGACCCGGTCCGCCGCTCGCGCAGGACGCGTGAACGCGGCGTACTGACGGGCACGCCGCGGTGACACCGGTCGCGCCGGAATCTCACGCCGAGGAATTTCGCGGGAGCTGTCACAGGCCGCGGGCCTGCCCTGTCTTAGCTGGTGGACGGGCCAACCCCGCCCCGGCTGCCGGACGACGACGCGATGCTCGGCGAGATCCGCCACCGCGATCGGCCGGGCCGAGACGCACCCGCGAAATGACACATCCTGGAGGAGAGATGTACACCCCGACCGGCGACAGCGCCTTTCTGCACGAGCTCGAGGTCGAAGTGAAGGCCGAGCTGTCCGTGGCCGAGTCCAGCCTGCCCGAGGAGGAGGCAGCCGCGGTGCCCATGGACGAGTGGGTCTTCGATCCGGCGTACGCCCAGAGCGAGGAGGTCGGGCTCCGCAGCCTGCTCGGTGCGGTCGAGGCCCTGGAAGACGACTCCCGGCCCGACGACATCGGCCGTGAGCCGGGGCAGCCGAGGTCGTCATGACGACGGGGCATCTGACCAACCGGTCCGAACCGGGCCCTGCCCCGGCATACGCTCGGCAGGTGAGCAGCGCTCCAGCACACCCGCACGGCAGCCGGGTGGCCGCCCGCGACCACTGCCTCAGCCTGGCCCGCGCGGTCGACCGGCCCACCGGGGCGGCGCGCTACGGCCGTATGTTCCCGGGTCTCGCCCCGCTGGGCACCGACCCGCAACTGCTGATGCGTGCGGGCGCCGACGGCGGGGTCTGCGACGCCACCGCGGCGCTGGACCGGCTCGGTCCCGGCCGCGACGACGCCGCCGAGGCCGCCGGATGGCCCTTCTTCGGCCAGCTCATCGCCCACGACATCACCGCCGACCGCTCACCCATCATGGGCGGCGTCGATCCCGAGGCGCTGCGCAACGCCCGCGCCCCGAAGCTCAACCTGGAGATGGTCTACTCCGACGGCCCGATCGGCTCGCCCTACCTGTACGACCTGCACGACGCGGCGAAGTTCCTGCTCGGCCCGGACGGCGGCGACGTGCAGCGCAACGCCCAGGGCGTCGCACTCATCGGCGACCCGCGTAACGACTCGCACCTGTTCGCGTTGACGCTGCACATCGCGCTGATGCGTGCGCACAACCGCATCGTCGACCTGCTTCGCGTGGCAGACGTGCCCGAGCCGGATCTGTTCGACAAGGCGCGCATCACCCTCACCTGGCACTACCAGTGGATCATCGTCCACGACTTCCTGCCGCGGCTGGTCGGAGCCACGCTGGTCGAGCAGGTGCTCGCCGAAGGCGGCCGGTGGTTCGCGCCGCCGGCGGGACAGGCGTACATCCCGCTCGAGTTCGCCGACGCCGCGTTCCGCTACGGCCACGGCCAGATCCGGCACACCTACCGGCTCGTCGACGGCGGTCCCGCCGTGCCGCTCTTTCCCGACCTGGTCGGATTCGGCCCGCTGCCCGCCGACCGCCGCCTGGACCTCGCGCAGGTCTTCGATCTGCCCGGCCACCCGCCTGCGCAGCGCGCCAAACGCCTCGACGGGCGGCTCGCCGCCAGCCTCATCGGCCTGCCCGAGCAGGTCACCGGCGCGGTCGACACCGCGGCCTACCGCTCGCTGGCCGTCCGCGACCTGCTGCGCGGCGACACCACCGCGCTGCCCAGCGGCGAGGCGGTCGCCCGGCTGCTGGGCGTGGACCCGCTGACCGCCGACGAACTGGAGCAGAGCTGGCCGCAGGGCACTCCGCTGTGGTTCTACATCCTCAAGGAGGCCGAGCATCGCGGCGACGGCGACCGGCTCGGCCCGGTCGGCGGGTGCATCGTCGCGGAGGTCCTCATCGGCCTGCAGCGCGCCGACGCCGCGAGCTACCTGAGCCTGGCACCGGGCTGGCGGCCGACCCTGCCCACCGCCGGGCCGGACTTCAGCCTGGCCGACCTGCTGGCCCTCGCTTCGGATGGCGTCGCGTCGGCATGACGGCGCGCCCGGCCGGGCAGCCGGCGAGCACCGCAGACTCCACCACGACTCGTCTCGGAGGTATCTCCCATGGCAGACAACGATCCGACCACCGCGCAGCAGCCGCGATCGACGGCCTGGCAGACGGCCCTCACCATGCTGCAGGAGGCGGAGCCGCCCTTCATCCCGGCGGGAGCGCACGCGATGACCGTGGTCATCGAGTATCCGCCCGGCGATCCCGGCACGCCGCCGCACCGGCACTCCGGCCCGGCGTTCGGCTACGTGCTGGAAGGCGAGATGCTGCTGGAGCTGGAGGGCGAACCCGAGCGGGTCGTGCGCGCCGGAGAGGCGTTCTGGGAAGCGGGCGGCGACGTCATCCACTACCAGGACGGCAACAACCGCGACGACGTGCGGCTGCGTTTCACCGTCACCATGTTGTGCGAGCCGGGCAAACCGATGCTCGTCCTGGTGGACGACGAAGAGCTCGCCCAGCGTAGGGACAGGCGTGCCCCCAGGCCGTCATGAGCAGAGCCGATGGCCTACTCGAGCGGTGTATCGGGGGAGCGCTCATCGCCGGCCATCGAGCCGCAGTGTGCAACGTTGTCAAAATGAGCGTCTCCAGGGCTGCGGAGGGCTCCGGCGAACCGATGCTCCCGCTCCACCCGCAGCGCCCTCACCTGGCATAGAAGCATGTTGCCAAGATTGACAATTGGTGAGCTCAAGTTTGCGCCCCGTTGGCAAGTCCGCTACCGTGCCGGGGCGGGTCGGCGAACAACCGGCCTGACGGACCATCCCCCACGGAGGAAGCCCATGTTCAACAACGCACGCCTGCTGCTCGTCGGCGGCCTCGCCGCACTCGCCACCGTGTTCGCGGTCGCCGTCGGCGCGACCATCGAGCCGAACGAGCCCGTCCAGCCGACGTCGGTCGTGCTCGCCGACGGTCCCGAGATCGACCCGCGCGCCAACATCGACTGGCCCTGATCGGCGTACCGGCCGCGTGATCGCGGTCTGACCTCGCCGTATACGGCGCCGCCACGGGGGCGGTCGCCGCAACGGCCCCGCGCGGGCCGGGCTGGCCGCAGGTGGCCGGCCCGGCCCGCGCTCGGCTGTCTACCGGGTCGGTGGCGTGGCCGCCAGGGTCTCGGCGAGGGTGCGCCAGATCTCGGCGGTCAGGTCGATGTTCATGGCTTCCTGGGTGCGCTGGGCCAGCTCGCTGATGTTGGCGATGCCGGTCTCGCGGTCGCCGGCCATGATGCGCAGCCGGTTCGCGAGCACACCGAGCCGGATCTGATCGCGGAAGGTCAGGTGCTCGTGGGAGTCTTCCAGCCGGTCGCAGAGCACCTGCGCGGTGGGCAGGTCACCTCGCTCGAACGCGACGGCAGCCCGCAGCAGCCGGAACTCCTCGTCGTGCAGCGGCTGGCCGATGAGTTGCACCGCAGGCTCGGCCTCGTCGAGCCGGCGCGCGGCCGCGTACGGATCGGCCGGGGACGCCTGCAGGTAGAGCGAAGCCGCGGCAAGGCGAACCCGAAGCCAGAGCATGAGATCGTCGTGGCTGCTCAGCGCATCCAATGCCGACTCGATCGCCTGCCGGGCCGCCGTGATGTCGCCCTGGCGCATGCTGACCTGCGCCGTCGTCCAGAGCGCCTCGACCCGCAGCGTGCCTGATGTCCCGGCGACGAGCTCGGTGAGCCGGTCGGCCAGTTCGCGGGCCTTCGGCAGCCGGCCGAGTTCCGCTTCGGCGGAGATGAGGATCATGAGTGGCCGGGCGATGTCCGCCACCGCCAAGGCGTTGTCCTGAGCCGTCTGCAGCGCGCGCTGGGCGAGCAGGTGGGCCTCCGCGACGTTGCCCAGGGAGCGCTCGCACCGGGCCAGCCGCGTGCACACCCGGGCGCTGAGCTCCGGCACCTTGATCGTGTCACTGAGTTCGTCGACGGAGCGCAACACCTCGCGTTCCTGCGCGAGCAGCCCTCGCCGGGCCAGCGCGTCCGCCAGCAGCCAGTAGCCCTGCCAGCGCACTTCGGGCTCGATGTCGTCATCGGCGACGGCGTCGCGCAGCCGGGCGACGGTCGCGTCGTCGAGGTCGCCCGAGGTGATCAACGCGATCAGTTTCAGCAGCGGGTTGGCGGGCGGGCTGGAGAGGGTGGCGACCGGGACGCCGAGCCGTTCACTCAGGTAGTCGACGGTCTTGGCGGTGGGCGGCCGTGCCCCGGACTCGATCCGGGACAGATAACTGATGGACATGCCTGATCCGGCGACCTCTGCCTGGGACAGGCCTCGGGCCTGCCGCAGGCTCCTGATGTGCGCACCGAACTCCGGCTGTTCCACGGGCCACACCACCCCTACGAATCGCTGCCGACTTCGCGAATCATGCCACTATTGTCAAACATTGGCAAACCTTCGAGCGGCGTGTCCCGGCAGGTGCGGAGCGTCTTCCTCGAACCAGCAACGCTCGGGTCCGCGACGCGTTCGTCGACCGAACCGCGGCCGATCTCCTGAAGGGTTCGTGCCGTTCTCAGTGGCAAACACATGTGTTGCCAGGGCGCTCATCGTGATTTGCCTGTTTGGCAACACGGCTTGACTGAAGTTGACCAGACCTCCTAGGCTCAGCGGGCCGGTGCTCAACCGACGGCATCAATCCTGCTCAGGACCAATGCGGATGCCGTGTCCGGCATGCGATGGCCGTCCTCGACCGACGGCATCGCGACATTCGACTGACGGGGGAGTCCCATGGATGAGTGCGTTCTCTGCCTGCGTGCGCTGGGCAAGGAGTTCTGGATTCCGGTGGCGGAGTCGGATCACACGATCGCCGCGCTGGCCAACCATCAGCGCTCGCACGGTGCGCTGCTCGTGGTGCCCCGGCGCCACACCAGCACGATCGCCGAGCTGACCGCCGATGAGGCGACGGACCACTTCCGCCTGGTGCAGCGGATGGCAGAGGTGCTGACCCAGGCGTACCGGCCGGACGGCATCAACGTCTGGCAGGGCGGCCGGATGCCCGAGGCGCGGTTCAACCACGTGCACACTCACGTCTGCCCGCGTTATGTCGACGCCGAATACTCCTTCGTCGCCAGTGAGGACCTTCCACTGCCCTCGGTCGAGCAGCGGTGGGAGATCGCACGCCAGATCCTGGAATTCGTGCCGTCCGGCCTCGCCGTCCGATCCGCCGGCTGACCCTTCCCTGAGAACAGGTGTCTTGTGTCTTTCCAGTACCGAACCCGGTTGTCCGATCCATGCGCGGTGTGCGCGAAGGTGACCGGACGTGAGACCGACTGGCCGGTCGTGGCGTCCACGACGCACGCCGTCGCGCTGGTGCCGTCGCGGCAGCAGCACATGGGCACCACCCTCGTGGTGCCCAAGCGCCACGTCTTCGACCCGGCTGACCTCACCGACGACGAGGCGACCGAGCTCTATCTGATGGTCCGGCTCATGGTGGATGCGACCATGTCGAGCGCCGCAGGCAATTATTACCATATTTCGCAGTACGTAGGTGCTCCCGGCGGTGAGCCGATCGACCACCTGCACTGGCGCGTGGAGCCGCGGTCGCAGACCCCGGCACGCAAGTGGTCGTCCATCGCGGACGTGCCCGCCACACCCCTGGCCGAGCTGGCGGCGATCGCGGCCCGATACCGCGGGTTCGTGGCGGCAGACCCGGCCCGCAGCGCGATGACGGCGGTCTGACGTGACCATCTCCCTGTCCGCCGCGGCGCCGGTGTCGCCCGGTGCCACGCTCGAGTCGGACGCGCACACCGCCCTGCAGGCGATCGCCGCCGCGGCGGGCATCGACGCCGACCACGCCCAACTGGTCAAGTTCTACAACAACGCCACCTTCCTGCTGCCGAACGCCGGGGTGGTGGCCCGGGTGGCCGGATCACCGTCGCTGGCCGCGAACGTCCACAAGGTCGTCCGCGTCGCCACCTGGCTGGCCGACAACGGATACCCGGCGGTCCGGCTCAAGCAGGGCCTGCAGAACCCGGTCGCGGCCCCCGGCGCGCTGGCCTCGCTGTGGGACTACGTGCCGCCGGTGCGGCAGGGCACCGCGGCCGACCTCGCCCGGTTGCTGCGCCGGCTGCACGCCATGCGCCCGCCGGACCACCTTCCGCGGTGGGACCCGGTCGAGGACGTGCGCAAACGTGTACGCGACGCGGTCGGCCTCACCGACGACGACCGTCGCTTCCTGCTCGACGAATGCGACGAGCTGGAGCCGGCCGTGCTGGCGCTGTCCGACGACGTCCCGCATGGCCTGATCCACGGTGACGCGAACGTCGACAACGTCATCGTCGGCGCCGAGGGCCCGATCCTGTGCGACTTCGACCGGATCGCCGTCGGCCCCCTGGTATGGGACCTCATCCCGGTCGCCACCGGGTCCTACCACTTCGAGGGCGGGACCGCCGCGCAACTGGAGTTCGCGCAGGCGTACGGCAGCGACGTGCGGGACTGGCCCGGGTTCCCGATGTTCCACCGGCTGCGCGAGCTGAAGGTGGTGAGTTCCGTGGTGTCGCTGCTGGAGGCGAACCCGCACGTCAGGCCGGAGTTCGAACACCGCCTGCGCACTTTCCGCGCCGGTGAGACACACGCCCGCTGGCATCGGTTCGGTGCGGCCCCATCGACCACCTCGACCACCGAAGAACAGGAGCTGACCGCATGACGGCGCGGATTCTGCTGGGATACGACGGACTCGGCGCGCCGCTGTCCGAAGCGATCGTCGAGGAACTCGGCGCCCACGGCTACGAGACGGTGCTCGTGGAAGGCTCCGGCCGCCACGACTATCCCGACCTGGCGGCGGCGGCCTGCACCGCCTTCAACGGCGGCGGCTACGCGTCGGTGGTGCTGGTGTGCGGCACCGGCCTGGGCATGAGCATCGTGGCGAACAAGTTCCCCGGCATCCGGGCCGCCCGGTGCACCGACGAGTACAGCGTGGAGAAGGCACGCCGCCACTCCGACGCGAACGTGCTCGCCCTCGCCGCGAACCTCACCCCGTCCGAGCGGGCCCGCTCGCTCGTACGCAGCTGGGTCGGCCACCGGTTCGACTCCGCCCGGTCCATCCCGAAGATCGCCCGGATCGCCTCCATCGAGGAGTCGGAGCGCCGCGGCGACAGGGCCGCCCGGACGGCGAACACCCCGGTGGTCGTGCTCGCCAAGGGCCTGGGCTCGCGGCTCGCGCCGGTCGCCGCGACCACGCACAAGACGATGGAGCTGATCGCCGGGCGGCCGATCCTGTGGTGGCTGCTGCGCGACCTCGCCGGCGCCGACGCGCTGGCCCGCACCAGCGTGGTGCTGCGCGAGGCCGATGCCGGCGCCGAGGCGCTGTGCCGCGAGTTCGGCGTCGCGGTGGAGTTCTCCTCGCCCACCGGATACCTGCGGGACGTGCACGCCGTCGCGAGCGCCGCGGGCACGGCCGTGACCGTGGTGGAGGGCGACTCCTTCGTGCAGCCCGGCGGTGTCGGCCGGTTCGTGGAGTTCTGCGGGCGGCTGCCCGCCGACGCCGGCTTCGCCTTCGCGACCGCCGCGCCGCCCGCGCGCTGGGACTACCCGATCCAGTGGGTCGGCGTGGACGATCGGGGCAGCGTGCGGCGCTTCGGGCGCGACATCGAGCCGACCGCCTTGATGGCCTGCGGGTTGTGGCACTGGACGCCCGCCGAAGTCGCACAGATGCCGGCGGCGATCGAGCAGGGCCTGTCGTTCACGCGGTTCGTGGCGGGCCGCATCGCCGCCGGGACGGCGGTGGCCACGTTCGGCGTGGCCGGTGCGCACAACGTCAACACGGCGGTCAGCCTCGAGCAGGCACGGGTGTGGGCCGAGTCGACGGTCGCGGTCGCGCAGGACGCGGCGGTGACCCGATGAGCGTCGCCGTCGTCACCGGCGCGGCGGGCCTGGTCGGCTCCGCCGCCGCACGTCACTTCGCCGCCCGCGGCATGCACGTGGTCGGCATCGACAACTGCATGCGCGAGACGTTCTTCGGCGCGGACGGCTCCGTCCGCCCCAACCTGGTCAAGCTCGAACGCGACCTCGGCAGCGCGTACACACACTGCCAGGTCGACGTGCGGGACCGGGGCACCCTCGACCGGCTCTTCCAGCGCTACGGCGCCGAGGTCACCGTCGTGGTCCACGCCGCGGCGCAACCCAGCCACAACTGGGCCGGTGAAGACCCCCGCACCGACTTCGACATCAACGCCGTGGGCACGCTCAACGTGCTCGACAACGCGCGTCTGCACTGCCCGGAAGCCGTGGTGATCCACTGCAGCAGCTCGACCGTGTACGGCGACCACGTCAACGCGCTGCCGTTCGTCGAACGCGAGAGCCGCTGGGACCTCCCGCCGGAGCACCCCTACTACGAGGGCACCCCGGAGACGGCGCCAATCGACCACACGAAGCACACCCTGTTCGGGGTGAGCAAGCTCTCCGCCGACGTGCTGGCGCAGGAGTTCGGCCGGTACTACGGCCTGCGCACGGCGGTGCTGCGCAGCGGCCTGGTGTGCGGGCCGGAACTGGCCGCGACCATGCAGCACGGCATGCCCGGCTTCGTCCTGCGGTCGCTGATGGAGGGCCGCCCCTACGTCGTCAAGGGATTCGGCGGCAAGCAGGTCCGCGACGCCCTGCACACCTCCGACCTGCTGGCCGCGTTCGACGCGGTGATCGCGGATCCGCGCCCGGGCGAGGCCTACAACCTGGGCGGCAGCCGGGCCAACTCCTGCTCGGTGCTCGAGGTGATCGCGCTCGCGCAGGACATCACCGGGCTGGAGATGCAGGTCAGCTTCGCGCAGGGACAGCGTGAAGGCGACCGCAGATGGTGGATCACCAACAACCGCAAGTTCATGGAGCACTTCCCGCACTGGGGCATCGGCACCTCGCTCCGACAGATCCTCGTCGAGATCCACGAGGCGAACGCAGATCGGTGGACCAGATGAACAGCCGGGCCGGCCAGGGAGAGGAGCACGACCGATGAGCGGGGCACGTGACGCGGTGGAAGGGCTGGTGGCCTCGGCCTGGCGCAATGCCGTGGGCCGGGTGCCGGCCTCCGTCGACGACGACTTCTTCGCACTGGGATACACGTCGCTGGACGCCTCGGCGCTGATGGCGCACCTGCGCGAAGCGGTGGGCCGCAAGGTCCCGCTGCGCGTGGTGTTCGAGACCCCCACCATCGCCGGCATCGCCCGTCAGCTCAGGTCAGCCGACGACGGCTGGCGCGAGCGCTACGCGTACCGCCTGCACGCCGGCCCGGCCGGCGGCGTGCCGATGGTCCTCGCCCCGGGCACGTCGGGAACCCTCGGCTGGATCAGCGCGCTGGCCGACGAACGGCTGGGCAGACCCGTGATCGGGCTGGTGTCCCGCGGATCGTACGCGGAGGCCGCGCCGCTGCAGACCATGCCGGAGATCGCCGACCATCTGCTCGCCGCGCTGGCCGCGGAGGGCGTCACCGGTCCGGTGCACCTCGTCGGCTCCTGTGTCGGCGGCCTGGCCTCCATCGAGATGGCCGCCCGGGCCGGCGCGCACGGCCTGCAAGCGGCCTCGGTGACCCTGCTGAACGGCAGCTTCCAGCCGGAACAGCTGACCGTCGCGCAGCGGCTGCAGCACCGCCTCGACGACATCCGGCGGATGGCGGGCCTGCCGCAGCTCGGCGAGGCGTCCGACGCCCGCGCGCAGGAGCAGATCCGTCAGCTGTTCGAGCAGGTGGTGGGCAGCCCTCGGATCGTGGAGGCGACGTTCGACGAGTTCGCCGCCCGGGTCATGGTGTACGTCCACAACTGGCACGCGGCAGCTCAGTACCAGCCCCGCACCGTGGCCGTCCCGCTGGCCGTCGTCTACACCGCAGGTGACGAGGACGAGGTCGGCCTGCAGCAGTGGCGCGCGCTGAACCCGCCGCGCTTCCACGCCCAGCCGGTTGACGGGCTGGCCGCCTCCGACGTGGGCCGGCCCGAGGTGATCGAGACCTTGGCGGCGCTGTTCAGCTCGTACGACGAGGAGCTGAGCCGGGATGTCTGAGCCCACCGGGGACGACTTCCACTTCGTCCGCACCCGGGTGGCGATGGTGACCGGGACGGTGCTCGGGGCGCTCGACGGACTGCCCGCCCGGCTCGCCGCCCTGGGGTTGCCGCCCGCCGGGGCGCTGCGGATCGCCGACCTCGACGTCGGCGGGGACCGGACGCAACTCGCAGAACTCGGCCGTCGGGAGGCCGAGGCGTGCCGGCAGGCCAGGCCGCCTGCCGCCGCCGACGTGTCCGTCCGGCTGCTGCGTACCGACCAGGGCGACGGCGTCCTGGTGATCGCCACACGCTTCGACCGTACGACGGCCGACCGGGTGCTGCGCGCGACCGTGGACCACCTCGCCGGTCTCGACCCGACCGGGCCGCCGACGCCGGGCACGCCGTGCGCGGCCGACACACCGTCGGCAGCGGACGGCGGCACGCGGTGGCACACGTGGCCCGCAGGCCTGCCGCAGATCATCGAACTGCCGACCGACGTCCGACGCCCGAGCCCGCTCCCGGTGACCAGGTCCGCGCTACCGGTGGCCGATGCCGCGCTCGGCGGCGCCGACGCCGCGACCCGGCTGCTGGCCGCGTTCGCGGTGGTGCTGGCGCGCTACACCGGCCACCGACGCCAGGCGCTCGCGGTGCGGTTGCCCGGCCGGGCGGACGCCCGTGGCGAGCTCTGCCCGGTCGAGGTGAGCCTGGACGGCGTCGGCACGGCGGGTGAGCTGGTCGCCGCGGCCGGGTCCTGGCTCTTGCACGCCTGGCGGCAGCGGCCGCCGCGGCAGCCCGAACTGACCCGTGGCGGCCTGGTGCCCGACGGTCGGCGCTTCCCCTGGGCGCAGTTCGGCATCCAGCTGTCCGACGAAGCCGAACGCCGATGGACCGCGGGCGGGCTGACGGCCGTGGTCGTCGAAGCCTGCGACGAACCGCTCGACCTCCTGCTGGACGTCACCGTCGCGGCCGACGGCACGGCCACGGCGACCATGTCCTGGAGCAGCGGCGTCCTCGACCTGACCGAGGCCTGCGCCCTGCGCGACAGCCTGGAGTCCGTCCTGCCGGCGCTGTCACGGTGTCCCGGCACGCCCTTGGCCGAGCTGCGCGCGGTGACCCCATCGCAGCGCGCCCGGCTCGCGCAGGTCAACGCGGAGGCAGGGCACGCGCCGCAGGAGTCGCTCGAGGTTCTGTTCGCCGAACGGGCCCGGCTGGCCCCGGCCGCCGTGGCCGTCCGCGACGAGACGGGTCGCGAGGTGACCTATCAGGAACTGCTGGACCTGTCCGGGACCCTCGCCGCCCGGCTGACCGGGGCGGGTGTGCGTCCGGGCGACACCGTGCTGCTCGCACTGCCGCGCTCGCTCGGCGAGGTCGTGGCGGTGCTCGGCGTCGTGCGGGCCGGTGCCGCGTACGCCGCCGTCGATCCGGCCTGGCCCGACGCACGCCTCGCGGCGATCGCGGCCGCGGCCCGCCCGGCCGCGGTCCTGGCGCTCGACGCCGACGCGGTCCGGCTGGCCGCGATGACCTCGGCGCCGGTGGTGCCCGTACCCACGGCCGGGTGCGTTCGCGGTCCCGCGGCCGGACCACTGGTGCTGAGCCCGAACCGGGCGGCCTACCTGGTCTTCACCTCCGGGTCGACCGGCGTGCCGAAGGGTGTCGCGGTCCCCGCGTCGGCGGTCGTGCATCTGGCCCACCGTCCGGGCTTCGTGGACGCGGGGCCGGGCACCCGCTTCCTGCGCCTGGCGCCGCTGTCGTTCGACGCGAGCACCCTCGAACTGTGGGCGCCGCTGCTGAACGGGGGAACGATCGACGTCTTCCCCGCCGGTCCGGTCACCCCGCACGAGCTGGGCGGTTTCCTGCGGGAACGGGCCGTCACCACCGCCTGGCTGACCTCGGGCCTGTTCCGGCTGATGGCGCAGCAGTGCCCGGAGGACTTCGCGGAGCTGCGGCATCTGCTCACCGGCGGGGACGTGGTGTCACCCGAGCACGTTCGGACGGTGCTGCGCGCCCACCCCGGCATCCGCGTGACCAACGGCTACGGGCCCACCGAGAACACCACCTTCACCACCGTGCACCACGTGGACACGGCCGAGGACGTCGAGGACCCGCTGCCGATCGGCCGGCCCCTGTCCGGCACCTCGGTGCACGTGCTCGACGCCGAAGGCCGCCTCCTTCCGCCGGGCGCGGTCGGCGAGCTGTTCACCGGCGGCTGGGGACTGGCCGACGGCTACCTCGGCCAGCCGGAGCAGACCGCCGCACGGTTCGGGCAGCTGTCACCGGACGTCCCGGAGCGGCTGTACCGCACCGGGGACATGGTGCGCCTCGACGGGCGCGGCCGACTGCGCTACCTCGGCCGCAACGACCAGCAGGTCAAGATCAGGGGTTACCGGATCGAACTCGACGAGGTGACCCGGGCCGTCGCCGAGCACGACGCGGTGCACGACGCCGTGGTCGCGGCGGTCGACGGCGCCACCGGCCGGCGGCTGCTGGCCGCGGTGACCCCGCCCCTGCCCGCGGCGGTTCTCGACCGCGTCCGGGAGCACGTCACCGGTCTGCTGCCCGGCTACGCCGTGCCGTCACTGTGGGTGTCCGTCGCGCAGTTCCCGCTCACCCCGGTCGGCAAGGTCGACGCCCGCACCCTGGCGGCCCTCGCCGACGGGCGTACGCCGGGGACCACCGGCGCACCGCCGGGCACGCCGGCGACGGTCGACGCGTCCGGACCGGCGGCGGACCCGGCGCAGCTCGCCTTCGCCGTGATGAGCCAGGCCCTCGGCCGGACCGACATCGGACCCGACGACGACTTCACGGTGCTGGGCGGCGACTCGCTCAGCCTCGCCGCGATGCTCGCCGCACTGCGCAACGACCACGGCCGCAAGGTATCGGCGCGCGACTTCTATCTCCAACCGACACTGCGCCGCCTCGGCGAGCTCCTGCACGCCGCCCCGCGGGCGACGCGCGTACCGGAGCCGATCGGGGCACGGGGAGGCGACCATGCCTGACGACATCGACATCGAGCGGCGCACCGCCCGCTGGCGCGCGGACCACGGCGCCGACGTGACGGTCTACTGCCTGCCCCACGCCGGTGGCGGCGCGGCCACCGCCCGTCCGGTGGCGCTGGCGGCGCCACCCGGCTGGGACGTCGTCGGCATCCGGCTCCCCGGGCGGGAGCAGCGCCTGGCCGAACAACCGGTGTGCGTGATGGGAGAACTCGCGGCCGACGTCGCCGCCACCATCCGGTCCGATCCGCGTCGCGCGCCGAAGGTCGTCCTGATCGGCCAGTGCTTCGGCGCGGCCCTGGCCGTCACCACCGCCGCGCTGCTCGACGACGGCGCGCCGGTGGGGCTGGTCGGCGTCGTGGCCGCCTCACCGCCGGAGAGCACGTTCCTGAACGGCGCGGCCTGGGTCGACGCCGGTGACGCCGAGTTCCTCACCGAACTGGACCGCCTCGGCGGCGTGCCCGCGGCCATCCTCGCCGACGAGGAGCTGCTGGAGCTCGTGCTGCCCGTGCTGCGGTCCGACGTCGCCGCGCTGCACTCGATCGCCGGCACCGCTTTGGCCGTCCTGGGCGTGCCGGTGGTCGCCGTCGGCGGCACCGGCGATCCCCTCCACGACGAGCGCGTGCTCGCCGACTGGGTGGCGTACGGCAGGGGCGGCTGGACCGCCCGCGCCGACGGCGGCCACTTCCTGCTCGGCGACGCCCCCGCCACGGTCGCGGCCGAGATCGGCGCTCTCCTCCGTCGCGACGGCAACTGACCGCGACCGCAACAGATAGGTACCGACATGCTCCTCTCCAGGCTCCTCCGCCAGCTGATCCCGCCGGGCGGTGACGCACGCAGGCTCTGCCTCATCTCCATGCTCTACGCGGTCGGATCAGGCGCGTTCGCGGCGGTCAGCGTCGTCTTCTTCACCCGGGCGATCGGCCTGTCCGCCGCCCAGGTCGGCCTCGGCCTGTCCGCGGCCGCGGTCACCACGCTGGTCCTGACCATCCCGCTGGGCAAGCTCGCCGACCGGTTCGGCGGGGTGCGGGTGTGGCTGGCCGGGACCGTGGCGGAGGCGTGCGCGTACGCCCTGTATCCGGCCATCAGCGGGGTGGCGACGTTCGTCGCGGTCGTGATCGCGGTCGCGCTGGCAGAGAACCTGGGCACGGCGGGCCGCCAGGCGTACACCGCCGCGGCGTTCCCGCCCGCCGAACGCGTGCGGGTCATGGCGTACGCGCGCACCGCCAGCAACGTCGGCTTCACCGCCGGCGCGATGCTGGCCGGGATCGCCCTGGCGCTCGGTGACCGGGTCGGCTACTACGCCATGCCCGTCAGCACCGCGGTGATCCTCGCCCTGGCCGCGGTTCTGATGCTGTCCCTGCCGCGGGCCGCTCACCCGGCCCCGGCCGGCGCGCCACGCAAGGCCGTCGGGGCGGTGCGCGACCTCGGCTACATGGCGATGTCCGGCGTGTCCGGCATCCTGTACTCGCACGTGACCCTGCTCGGCGTCGTGTTCCCGCTCTGGGTGATCGACCGCACCGACGCCCCGGACGCGGCCGTCGCCTGGCTGCTCGCCCTCAACACGGTGCTGGCCGTGGCGCTGCAGGTGGTGGCCAGCCACGGTGCGGAGACGGCGCCGGGCGCCGCGAAGGCCCAACGCCACGGCGGCTTCGCGCTGGTCGCGATGTGCGGCGTACTCGCCGTCACCGCCGGCACCTCCGGGTGGACGACCCTCGCCCTGCTCGCCACGGCCATGCTGCTGCTGACACTGGGTGAGCTGTGGCAGTCGGCGGGCGCCTGGGGCCTGAGCGTCGCGCTGGCCCCCGACGAGCGGCGTGGCGAGTACCTGAGCGCGTTCCGCCTCGGCGGGCAGGTGCAGGGGATCGTCGCTCCCGCCGCGATGTCGGCCCTCGTCGTCGGTTTCGGGGTCGCCGGATGGTCCGGCCTGGCCGCCGTGTACCTGGTCGCCGCCCTGGTGATCACACCGGTCACCCGCTGGGCACAGCACCGCCGACCGGAGCCCGCCGACCACGCGGCCGCCGGGCAGCCCGTCCTGGCGAACGTGTGAGGGCCGCGAGATGACGCTTCTTTCCGATCAGGCAAAGCCCGCCATGCCGAGGCTGGCGGTGGTGTTCGCGCGCGGCGCGGTGTCACCCGGTGACCTGCTGCGCAGCCTGGACGGCGCGGCGGAGCTGCTGTTCGTCACCGACGGCTCGGCACACAGCCGGGCACTGCGCGGCCTGTTCGAGAGCGCGGGCGAAGTCGTCGAGCTCAGTGGTGACCCGGCCGCCGACGCCGTCGCGGTGAAGTCGTTCGGCCCGGACGCGATCGTGACCTACTGCGAACGCATGCTGCGGGTCACCGCGGACCTCGCTGACGCGCTCGACCTGCCCTTCCACTCCCCGGACACGGTGCGCCTGCTGACCGACAAGCACGCTCAGCGCCGGCGGCTGCGCGCGGCGGGCCTGGAGGCGATGCGGTTCGCGCTGGTGACCAGCCCCGCGCAGGCCCGCGAAGCGGCGGCCGCGGTGCCGATGCCCGCCGTCGTCAAGCCGGTCCGCGGCGAGGGCAGCCGGGACACGTTCGTCGTCGGCGACGCCGAGAGCTGCCTGGCCCGACTCACCGAACTGCTGAGCAGGCCGGACCGGGCCGACGGTGGCTACATCGTCGAGGAGTACCTGGCCGGACTGCCGCACCCGCACCACGGGGACTACGTCTCGGTCGAGAGCGTCTGCATCGACTCGGTCGTCCACCACGTCGGCATCACCGGCAAGCTGCCGCTGCTGGACCCCTTCCGGGAGACGGGCCAGTTCTGGCCGTCCGCGCTGGACGGTGCCGCGCAGGCCGAGATCGCGGCGCTGACCTCTGCCGCACTGGCCGCGCTCGGGGTGACTGGCGGCATCACCCACACCGAGATCAAGCTGACCCCGCAAGGCCCGCGCATCATCGAGGTCAACGGACGTATCGGCGGCTACGTCAACGAGCTGTATGGCCGGGCCCTCGGCGTGGACCTGGTGATCGTGGCCGCCCGGGTGGCGCTCGGGCAGCCGGTGCGGCTGCCCGACGGCCCGCGGCCGGCGCGGGTGCACTTCCAGCACTACACCCAGCCGCCGCTCGGCGCGCGGACGCTGTCCGCCGTGGACGGAACGGTACGGCACCCGCGCGCCCGGCACCGGCTGTTCACGCGGCCGGGAGACCAGCTGCCCGGCGGTGTGTCCTCGTTCGACCTCGATCTGCTCAGCGGTGACGCCGACACACACGAGCAGATGATCGCGGTCATCGACGAATGCGCCGCGCAACTGCGGTTCACCTTCACCGGTGACGGCCCGCCGTCGCAGTACAGCGGCCGCGACCTGCGCGGGGGTCCCCGCTACGACCCGGCGTACGGAGCCGACCGGTGAGCGCGCGACCCCACCTGGTGTGGGATTGGAACGGCACCCTGCTCGACGACGTCGGCCTGCTCGTCGCCGCGGTCAACGCCGCGCTGGCCGCGGTCGGCGGAGCACCGGTCTCCGTGGCCGAGCACCGTACGCGATACCGGCGCCCGATCCGGGCCTACTACGAGGGGCGCCTGGGTCGCGCGCTCGCCGACGACGAGTTCGGCGTCATGTGCGCGACGTTCGACGACGCCTACGAGGCAGGGGTGGCCGACTGCCCGCTGGCTCCGGACGCCGTGGCCTGTCTCGACTCGTGGCCGGGCGGGCAGTCGCTGCTGTCGCTGGCCGAGCACCCGCACCTGATCCAGGAGGTCACCTGGCGGGGTCTGCTGGGCCGCTTCCTGCTCGTCGAGGGCCGGCCGGTGCGGTCGCGGGCAGGCAAGGCCGAACTGCTGGCGCGCCACCTGGACACGCTGCGGCTGGCCGGATCGCCGGTGGTGCTGATCGGCGACTCCGATGACGACCACGCGGCGGCGCAGGAGGCCGGTGTCGGCTGCGTGCTCTATGCGCACGGCTACATCGACCGGGCACGGCTCGAGCGGACCGGCGCGCCGGTCGCCGAGACGCTGGCCGGCGCGGTCGCGCTGGCGACGGCCGCAGGCATGACCACATCAGTTCGAGAAGGGAAGACGCAGAAATGAGCATCGCCATCGTCACCGGGTCGGCGGGCCTGGTCGGTTCCGAGACCGCCCGGGCACTGGCCGCGGCCGGAATGGACGTCGTCGGCGTCGACAACGACATGAGGGCCGTCTTCTTCGGCGCCGACGCGTCGACGAAGACGAACAGGGACAGGCTCATCGCGGAACTCGGCCACCGGTACACCCACCACGACACCGACATCCGGGACCGCCCCGCCCTCGAAGCACTGTTCCGCCGCTACGGCCGTGACATCGCCGTGGTGGTGCACGCGGCGGCCCAGCCCGGTCACGCGCAGTGGTCGACCGGGGACCCGGTCGAGGAGTTCGAGATCAACGCGGTGGCCACGCTCGGCCTGCTGGAACTCACCCGCGCCTGGTGTCCCGATGCGGCGTTCCTGTTCTGCAGCACCAATAAGGTGTACGGCGACCGCCCGAACCGCCTGCCGCTGCTGGAAACGGCCACCCGGTGGGAGATCGCGCCAGGGCACGAGTACGCCGACGGGGTCACCGAGAGCATGTCGGTGGACCAGAGCCTGCACACCTCGCTGGGCATGTCGAAGCTGTCCGCGGACGTGCTCGTCCAGGAGTACGGCATCCACCACGGCATCGCCACGGCGTCGTTCCGCAACTGCGTGATTGCCGGCGCCGCACAGTCGGCCAGCAAGTCCCACGGCATGCTCGGCTACATCATGAAGTGCGCCGCGTCGCGTGACCCGTTCACCGCGATCGGCCACGGCGGCAAGCAGGTCCGCGACGTCATGCACGTGCACGACCTGGTGCGCGCCTTCCAGGAGGTCATCCGGTCGCCGTTCCCCGGCGCGGTCTACAACGTCGGCGGCGGCCGCGCGTCGAACTGCTCGGTGCTGGAGGCGGTCCGCCTCGCGGAGGAGATCAGCGGCAACCCCATGGACCTCAGTCATTCCGACGACAGCCGGGTCGGCGATCACATCTGGTGGGTGGGCAGCAACGAGCTGTTCCAGCAGCGCTATCCGAACTGGTCGCCGCGCTACGACGTGGCGACCATGATGCGCGAGATCTACGAGCGCAACCGCGCGGAGTGGTCGGCGGCGGCCTGACCGCCGCCGCACCCGCGCCACCTGCCGACGACACCGGCGGCCGACCCAAGCGTCCGGGCACTGCGGTCCGGACCAGCGAAGCGAACAACGAGAGTGGACACGACCATGTCATTTGACCAAGAAGAGGCCGCGCGACTGCGCGCATGGGACGCCGCATACCTCTGGCACCCGTGGACGGGCAAGACGGCCGGCGACCCGCTGATGATCGTGCGAGGCGACGGCGTGCGGGTATGGGACGCCGACGGCAGGGAGTACCTCGACGCCAAGGCGGCCTCGCTCAACGCCAGCTGCGGGTACTCGCACCCGCACATCGTGGCGGCCATCACCCGGCAGGCCGCCACGCTGATGCACTTCAGCATCGAGGCGGCCGCGAATCCGCCCGCGGTCGGGCTCGCCGCGAAGTACGCGTCGCTGCTGCCGCCCGCACTGTCCCGGACCTTCTTCTGCAACAGCGGATCCGAGGCGATGGAGACCGTCGTCAAGCTCACCCGCATGTACCACGCCCTGCGCGGGGAACCCGGTCGCCGGACCATCCTCAGCCTGCGCGACGGCTACCACGGTGCCACCCTGGGTGCCGTCACCGCCACCGCGCTGACCCTCACCAGGGCCGGCAACGACCCGCTGCCCGGCGCGTACGCCCAGGTCCCGACCCCGATCTGCCCGTCGTGCCGCGCCGCCGAGGCCCACGACGAGTGCAGCGCGCCGACCGCGCAGACCCTGCGCGACGCGATCGAGGAGATCGGTCCGGACAACATCGCGGCGTTCGTGATGGAGCCGGTGCTCGGCGTGGCCGGCTGCCTGATCCCGGACCCGGCCTACCTCGTCGCGGCCAGGGAGATCTGCAGCGAGTACGGCATCCTGTTCGTCCTGGACGAGGTCTTGACCGGCTTCGGCCGGACCGGGCGCATGTTCGGCTTCGAGCACGCCGCGGTGGTCCCGGACATCCTGATGACCAGCAAGGGCGTGACCGGTGGCTACGCGCCGCTCGCCGCTGTCACCACCACGGAGGACGTGTACCGCACGTTCGCCGACGACAGCCTGATGGGCGGATTCCGGCACGGGCACACGATGTCGGGTCACGCGCTGGCCTGCGCGGCGAGCCTCGCGGTGCTCGAAGTGATCGAGGGTGAGGACCTCGTCGCGAACAGCGCCCGCGTCGGCGGGCTCATGCTCGACGAACTCCGGCGGCTGCTGGCCGACGAGCCCCGCGTCTTCCAGGTGCGCGGGCTGGGGCTGGCGCTGGCGGTGCAGATGACCGACGCCGGAGTCGCGGACGCGCTCGCCGCGGCCTGCCTGGAACTCGGCTTGATCGTGCGTACGCAGGGATCGGCGGTGTGCCTGATGCCGCCGCTCACCCTCACCGAAACCGACGCGCTGACCATGTGCTCGATCGTCGCCGAGGCGGCCCGGCTGACGGCGCAGCGTAACGACCGCAACGTTGTGGAGGTAGTTCGATGAATCGACAGCACCTGGCCGTGGAGACCGTGCTCGAAGCGCTGCGGGAGGGGGTCAAGCCGATCCCCGAGTTCCCGGCGGCGCCCGAAGCCTCGGTGGTCGTGATGGACGCGGCGCCGATCTCGGCCGAGCGCGCCGACGCCGTACTGTCCGCGTACACCAACCACGGCTTCGCGGTCCTGCAGTACCCGACGGGGCACGACAGCCAGGCCGCGATCAGCGAGGTGCAGGCGGCATTCGGCCTCAGCGAGCCGTTCGTGCCGCCGATGTACCGCTCCCGCCCGGACTGGGCGGACCGGGCGATCACCTCGCTGACGGTCGCGGCCGAGGACATGGCCGGACCGGCGCATCCCTCGTTCGGCCGCAGCACCGCACAGGACCTGCATTCCGACGGGACGCTGCAGGAGATCGGCGAGGTTGCCACCACGCTGCTCCACTGCGTCCGGCCCGCGGCCCAGGGCGGGGACACGACGCTGTTCAACAGCGTCGGCGCGTTCGTCGCCCTGCACGAGCACGACCCCGCCGCGGCCGCCGCGATGCTGCACGAAACGAGTCTCATCCGGACGGCGAACATCGGCGACTGCCGCGACAGCGTGGCCGGCCCGACCTTCGCCATGCGCGCCGACGGCGACCTCATCTCGCGCTACTCGATCTCCTCGACCGACTCCTGGGGCACCCGGGGCGACGTCACCGCGCTCGCGCGGGCCTGCGCGTTCTTCGCCGACCTGCAGCACGGGAACAGCGGCTACCACCTCCGGTTCGCGCTCGGCCCGGACCAGTGCCTGATCTTCGCCAACGACAAGATCTCCCACGGCCGGACCACGTACCACGACGACCCCGCGCGGCCCCGGCACATGAAGCGGGCGCTGTACCTGGCCCGACCCGTCTACCGGCCGGTGCCGCGATGACCGTCGCGATCAGTGGGCCGGTCGCGTTCGACCAGCTGATGCGGTTCGAGGGCCGGTTCTCGGAACAGCTGCTCGCGGGCAGCCTCGACAACGTGTCGCTGTCGTTCCTCACCGACGACATGTGCGTGCGGCGCGGCGGGGTCGGCGCGAACATCGCGTACGGGCTCGCGCAGCTCGGGCTGCGTCCCATGCTCGTCGGCATGGTCGGCGCCGACGCGGCCGATTACGTCGCGGCGCTCGAGCGGGCCGGAGTCGACACGCACGGTCTGCGGGTCAGCGCGTCCCGCCACACCGCCCGGTACGTGTGCACCACCGACGCGGCGATGTGCCAGATCTCCTCCTTCTACGTCGGCGCGGCGGCCCAGAGCCACGAGGTGTCGCTGGCCGAGGCGGCCACCACGGGACACGCCAAGCTGGCGATCATCGCGGCCGGCGATCCGCGCACCATGCGCGAGCACACCCGGCAGTGCCGTGACCTGGGCATCCCGTTCGTCGCGGATCCCGCTCAGCAGATCGCCCTGCTGGACGGCCCGGCGTTGCGGGAACTGATCGAAGGCGCGGCATACCTGGTGTCGAACGAGTACGAGTTCGAGCTGCTCGCCGCGAAGACGGGCCTGTCCGCCGGGCAGATCGCGGATCTGGTCGGGGTCCGGGTCACCACGCTGGGCGCCAAGGGCGTGGAGATCTGCCGCGGGGGAGCGGACCCGGTCCGGGTGCCGGTAGCGGACGTGGCACGAAAGGCCGACCCGACCGGCACCGGCGACGCGTTCCGGGCCGGCTTCTTCGCGGCCCGGTGCCGGGGCCTGTCCCTGGCACTCGCCGGGCAGGTCGGCAGCGCCCTCGCGGCCACGGTCCTGGAGGTGGTCGGGCCGCAGGACTACACACTCGACGTCGCCGACTTCCGAGACCGCCTGGCGCGGTCCTACGGCGCGGGGACGGCCGACGCCGTCGACGACTGGCTTCGACCGGCGGCCCTGCCGGTGGGGGTGGCGTGATGACCGAGCTGGTGGACCTCGTCGACGCCGCCGGCACGGTCGTACGGCCCGGTGTGGCGCGCGACGACCAGGAGCGGCACGACGGTGCGTACCTGCAGATCATCGTGGCGGTGCTGCTGGACGGCTCCGGTCGTGCGCTCGTCAACCAGCGCGGTCCGGGCAAGATGATCGCGCCCGGCCGGTTCAACCACGTCTGCGGCGCGGTGCGCTCGGGCGAGGACCCCGAGCAGGCCGCGCTGCGCGAGGCGGTGGAGGAGACCGGGCTGGCCGTCGAACGGCTGACGCTGCTCAGGCACGGCATCAACTCGTACGGGCGGTACTGCTACCTGTACGCCGGCCTGGTCGACGGTGAGCCGGACGCGAGCCGTACCCGGCCCGCGGAGGTCGGCTGGGTGGGATACCTCTCAGCGGAAGAGCTCGCCCAGGTCCGACGGCAGGGGCAGGCATCCTTCGTCGACGACTTCTTCGAGGACATGGCTGCCGCCCGCGCGCATCTGCTCGGTCCTGAGCCTGCCCCTCCGGTGCGGCACTCATCCGCGGCCGTCGACAGGGTCGCGCCATGGCAGACGGAGGCCGCGGACAGAACCTGAAGCCGGAGTCGGCATGGCGGCCACGCTGGAGCCCTGAGGGCGGGGCTGGTCTAGCCGGCGCAGGTCACCAGGCTGCACCAGCGGCGCATGCTGGTCTCGTCCAGGAACAGCCAGCGGCAGTGGGACTCGGCGCAGGACCGCACGGTGAGCCGGCGCGGGTCGGCGAGCAGTTCGGCGGCGCTCCACGCGGCGGCGTGCAGCGGCAGGCGCAAGCCGGCTTCCAGGCTGGGCCGCCAGCGTCCGCCGCCGGAATCGTCGCGCGTGTACTCCAGCGTCTTGGCGGCCGCCTCTGCGGCTCTGGCGACGGCGTCGAACGCCGCGTGGTCGGCGTGCCCGCTGAGGCAGGCGAACATGTGGGCGCGCAGTGTGCGCGCCTGCTCCAGGGTCCGGTCCGCCTCGGCCGGGTCGCGGAGGGCGAGGGTGAGCAGGCGGCTGACCGTCGGGTCGTCGGCGAGCCCGATGTAGCCGCACCACACGGCGAAGGTGCGGTAGCCGCGCAGCCATTCGGCGCCGGGCAGGGGTGCCGGGTCGCCCCAGCCGACGAAGGTGTTGCAGAAATCCAGCGCGGGGTGGCCGCCGACGATCCAGGGCAGCACCTCTTCGCGGACCCGCACCTCGTACACCGCGCGGCGTGGCTGGTCCAGGCGGGCATCGCTACGGAGGATGCGCCGGTGCAGTTCCTGGAGGTCAGGGCCGGGGTCGACGCCGAGTTCGGTGGCCAGGGCCTTGCGGGTGGCCTCGTACAGCAGCAGCGCGTCGGCCTGGCGGGCGGCACGGTAGTGGGCGGTCATCAGCGTGCCGACGAGTCGTTCGCGCAGGGGAAGCGCGTCGGCGAGCGCGGCCAGGTCCTTGATCACGCGGGCGTGTCTGCCGAGGGCGAGCTGTGCTTCGGCGCGCATCTCGTGGGCGACCAGCCGGGCCTCGTCGAGCTGGCCGTCGAGTCGGTGTCGCAGCGCTTCGTCGGCCACATCGGCCAGCAGCGGTCCGCGCCAGAGCCGTAGCGCGCGGTCAAGCAGGGCGGCTCGCGCCGCGGGATCGGCGGCGTCCAGTGCCTGCTGCACGTCGCGGTGGAAGTCGGCGACGTCGACGCGATGGTTGTCGGCCTCGACCAGGTAGCCGTCCGCGCGCGTGGTGATGCGCACGCCGTACGGGACCAGCGCGGCGCGCAGGCGGCCCACGTAGGTGTACACGGCGCCGCGTGCCGAGGCCGGTTCCTCGCCGTTCCACAGCAGGCCGATGAGGCGGTCGATGGTGACCGGGTGCCCGAGGTCGAGCAGCAGCAAGGCCAGCAGGCAGCGTTCCTGGCGGCGGCCGGCGATCTCCACGAGGTGACCGTCGTGACAGGCCTCGAACGGACCGAGCAGGCGGAACTCCATACCGGTAGGACGCCCGACCGCGGCCAAGTGGTTGACCTTGAGGCGTGTCGAGACAGTGGTGAGGCCGCCCGGCGCAGCCGACGGTCCGACGCCGCCGGAGCGGTATTTCACCCCATCGGTCCGTTTCCGGCGGTCAGGCATTGGTGAGGCGGCCTGGGCAGGCTGTGCCGGCACGCAACGAAGCACAGGAAGGGAGCGTTCATGCGTCGAGCAGTCATCGCGGCCATGGTCATGTTCACCGCGCTGCTGACAGGGGCCGCACCGGCTCAGGCGGCGGAGGCGGCCGGGGGACCCGGTGCGCACGGCGGCTGGGTGCCGGCCCCGGCAGTGGGCTTCGAGCAGCCGGCGGGGGCCCGCTGCGACTTCGCCATCCGCGCCGAGCCGGTCCTGGACGAGGTGCGCAAGCTCGTCCTGGACACCTACGCCGACGGCAAGCCGAAGCGCGAGCTGTACGCCGGCGACCTCCTCGTCAAGTACAGCAACCTGGCGACGGGGGCGTCCACGCAGATCGACGCGGGCGGCACGGCGTTGGTCGACTACGGCACGGACGGGTCGATGACCTGGTACGTGGTCGGCCCGGCGATCTTCGGGTTCCGGGTGGACGGCGGCAACCTGGCACGCGGCATGTGGGTGATCGACGGCGTCTACTCCATCGCGTTCACGCCGACGTACTACAAGACCGTCACGATGGTCCACGGCACCTCGCATAACATCTGCGACGACCTGGACTGAACGGTCCGTGGCCGGGTGCCGCCGCGCACCCGGCCACGCGCCGCTCGGCGTCGCCGGATTGTGGCGCGGATCGCCTGCGCAGGGGTCCCTGTGGTGCGAGCGGGTTCGATACCGTGACCGCATGGCTGACGACACCGCCCGTCCGGGCCGCCGGTCCCTGCGCGCGATGCTGGAGCGGGCCGACGCGGGGGTGCTGCTGCTCGGCATCACGCCGCCGCGGCGCAGCGTCTCGCCCGAGCAGGCCGCCCAGATCGCCGAGGTCACGCTCGCCCGGCTGGCCACAGTGGACCTCGACGGGCTCATCCTCTACGACATCGACGACGAGAGCGACCGCAACCCGCAGGAGCGCCCGTTCCCATACCTGCCGACGATGGATCCGGTCGTGTTCCACCGCGACCACCTGGGCTCGTGGGAACTGCCCGCGGTCATCTACCGGTGCGTGGGCAAGTACACCGAGCCCGAGCTGGCCGACTGGCTCGGCGACGTGGACACCGATCGGGTGCTGGGCGTGTTCGTCGGCGCGTCGTCGCGGGACAAGGGCGTGCGCACGGGCCTGACGCAGGCGTACGCGCTGCGCGACCGGGTGCGCGCCGACCTGCCGCTGGGGGCCGTCGCCATCACCGAGCGCTACACCCGCACCGGCGACGAGCACCTGCGCATGCTGACCAAGCAGGACCGCGGCACCTCGTTCTTCATCACGCAGGTGGTCTACGACGTCGATGCGACCAAGAGCCTGCTGTCGGACTACTTCTACACCTGCGCGCAGAAGGGCGTCACGCCCCGTCCGGTGATCTTCACGTTGTCGGTGTGCGGTTCGCTGAAGACGCTGTCGTTCCTGCACTGGCTGGGCGTCGACGTGCCCCGCTGGCTGGAGAACGCGCTGCGCTACTCCGACGACCCGTTGACCGAGTCCTACCAGCAGTGCCTGGCGACCGCCCGGGAGCTGGCCGCGTTCTGCCGGCGGCTGGGCGTGCCGTTCGGGTTCAACGTCGAGAGCGTGTCCATCCGCAAGGTGGAGATCGAGGCTTCGGTCGAGCTCGCCCGCGAGGTCCGTGCGCTGCTGAACGGGTGAACCCGTCCGTGCCGCGGGCCCGGCCCGTTCGGGCGAGCGGCCTACCAGTAGGTCTCCGGGTCGGCGGGAACCAGCCGGTGCAGCAGCGGCTGGGCCGCCTCGATGACCACGTCCCGGTCGTAGGTGAGGACGAAGTCGAACTCCCGATCGTCGTGCTCGCCGGGGCCGCCGCGGTCGAAGGCGAACAGACCTCCCGCGAAGTGGGCGCCCAGCACGACGACGGTCCACTCGTTGATCAGCGGATCGTCGGGCTGCAGCGGGCCGCCGCGGATCCCGGCGGTCGGCAGTGCCGGCACGCCCTGGGCGAACACCGCCGTGAAGACGCATTCGGCGGCGAGGCGGCGGTACCGCTGCCGGGCGTGGCCGTCGAAGTTCCGGACGTGCTGGAATGACGCCATCAGCACCGTGGACTCGGCCAGCTGCAGGCACTTGTTCTCCAGGTGCCTGCTCAGACACTTGAGCATCTGCTTGGTGGTGCGGATGACCGGCCGATGTTTGCGGGCGACCGCAAACGGGGTGTCCGCGGTGGCCGTAGGCGCGTCGACCTGAGCGAGCACGAGATCCGCCGTCGCGAACGTGTCGGGCAGCGGCCCGGGACGGCCGAACAACCAGCCCTGGCCCAGGGTCGCCCCCATCGATCGTGCGATGGCGAGGTGATGTGGTGTCTCGATGCCCTCGGCGAGCACGGCGGCACCGGTGCGTTCGGACTCGGCCAGCACCGCGTTGACGACGGCCGACACCGCCGGGGTGACGGGGCCCTGCACGATGCTGCGATCCAGCTTGATCACATCAGGGCTCAGCAGCGGCATCATGGCCAGGCTCGTGGGGTCGGCCCCGACGTCGTCCAGGGCGATGCGAATCGAGCGCCCCCGCAGCGCCAGGATCGCCGCCAGCAGCGCCGCCGGGTCGGCGGACAGCGACCGCTCGGTCAGCTCCACCACGATGTGCAGGTGGGCCAGTGCGGCCTCATGAACCTCGAGCACCTCCTGCGGCGGCGCGGTGCGCAACGTCGTCGGCTCGACGTTGACGAACAGCGGCACCCGCCGCGGCATCCCGGCGGCCAGCGCGCCCCGGAAGGCCGCCAACCCGCATGCCCGGTCGAGTTCGGCGAGGCGTCCCGTCTGCGCGGCGTGCCGGAACAGCAGCTCCGGACTGGCGAAGGCGCTGTCGGCAGGCCCGCGGGCCAGCGCTTCGTAGCCCACCGTCTGCCCGCCGCCCAGCGCGATGATGGGCTGGTAGACCGCGTGGATGAGCCCGCCGGAGAGCACCGCGTCGAACTCCGCGTTCGCGCTCGCGTCGGGCAGGCCGCCCATCGCCATCACCGGCCCCCTGACCGCATCCGCCACCTGGGTGACGACAGTCTGGATCTTCATCCGCCAGCGTATCGGCAAGCAGCGGATACCTGCGGCTTATGCGCATCTGTCCGCCGGTGGCCCGAAGCGGGCAACGCAGCGGGCACGGCCCAGGAATGGACGCCGTCACACGCCTGGGGCCGTGTGAAAAACCACCGACCACGGCGGCGGCGCTCCTTCGGCCCGCTCCGGCACGGGCGACGCCGCGGACCGGGTGAGGATCTCACCGGCGACCGCGGCGAAGCGCTGCGCCGCCGGGTGCGGCGACCGGCGGGGCCACACGGCCGCGACCTGCTGCCAGAGTGGGTCGCCGGTCAGCGGCCGCCAGGTGACCCGGGGCTCGCGGCGGGTCGCGGACTCCCGCTCCAGGGCCACGCCCTGCCCCGCGAGCACCAGGCCGCACAGGAACTCGGGGTTGCGGGCGTGCCGGATCCGGCTGGGCGTGAAGCCGTGCTCGCGGCATACCGCGAGCAGGTGGTCGTGCCACGCGGGGGCGCCGGCGCGGGGGAAGACGATCAGTCCGTGCCCGGCGAGGTCGGCCAGGGCGACCTCGTTCGACCGGGCCAGCGGGCTGGTGCGGGGCAGGACCACGCCCAGACGGGTCCGGATCATCGGGCCGGCGTGCAGGTCCACGTCATCGATCGGCTGGTGCACCAGACCCACGTCGAGGCGGGCGGCGGCGAGCAGTTCCAGCTGCTCGGCGGTCGTCAATTCTTGCAGATCGACGTCGAGCCCGGGGGCCTGCTCGGCGAGCCGGCGCAGCAGCTCGCCGAGGGCCGCGGCCGGGGTCTCCGGCGGCACCCCGGCGCGCAGGGTGCCGAGCGCGCCGTCGCGGATGGTGTTCATCAGGGTCCGCATCCGCTGCTCGGCGGCCAGGAATTCCCGGGCTTCGTCGCGCAGCGCGTGCCCGGCGGCGGTCAGGGCGGTCTCGCGGGGCAGCCGGTCGAACAGCGTGACCCCGAGCTCGTCCTCCAGCCTCCGCATGGCCTGACTCAGCGGCGGCTGGGCCATGCCCAGGATCACCGCGGCGCGGCTGAAGTGCAGTTCCTCCGCGACGACCAGGAAGTAGCGCAGGTGCTTGGAGAGATCCACCGTCCGACCATAGGCTGACCAGATGTTGATCACGAACCGGGTCGCGGACGTGTTCGCCGGCGCGGACATGCAGGGCTGGCTGCACGCACGCGACCTCGACACCGGCCGGGAGGTCGCGGTCGGTGCCCACGACCAGGTCGTCATCGGGTCCATCTTCAAGATCCTGCTGGTACTGGAATTCGCCCGGCAGGCCGCCGCAGGCTCGCTGGATCCGGCCGACCGGGTGCTGGTCCGCGCCACCGACCGGCTCGGCGGCTGGGGGACGGCCGGCTGCGCCGACGACGTCGAGGCGTCGCTGCGCGACCTGGCTTACTTCACCATGTCCGTCAGCGACAACACCGCCGCCGACCTGCTGCTGTGCCGCATCGGCCCGGACCTGCTGCCACTGCTCGCGCAGGAACTGGGCCTGACCCGCACTCGCCTGATCGGCGGGCCGCGCGAGATCCTCGCAACCATGATCGCCGACGTCGGGGCACGCGACGACGCGGAGTTCGCCCGGATCTTCCCCACCCTGCCCGACGAGCAGGTCCGGGCACTGCGGGTGTTCGACCCCGCCCACACGAACTCCAGCACGCCGGAGGAGGTCACCCGGCTGCTCGGGCTCATCTGGCAGGACGAGGCAGGCCCGGCGCAGGCCTGCGCGACCGTACGCGCGCTGATGTTCCGGCAGCTGTTCTGGACCCGGCTCGCCGCGGCATTCCCGCCGGGCGTGCGGGTCGCGGGCAAGACCGGGACCCTGCCCGGCCTGCACATGGAGGCCGGTGTCGCGGAGTATCCCGACGGCGGCCGCTACGCGGTGGCGGTGTTCGCGAAGACCGAGCGGCTGTCCATGCCGCGGCTCGAGCTCGACCTGGTGCTCGGGCGGGCCGCGAAACTGGCCGTGGACGAGCTACGCGACGAGTGACATAAGACACTTGTCGGCCTCATCGGGCAATGCCTGAACTGGGGCGATATCCGGACCGATATCGCAGGTGCCGCTCTCCGATCTTGGACGGCGCTGTCGGCCGGATGCTTCGCTGCGCTGGTCATCTTGATCCACCGCACGAGGGGAACCATCCATGTCCGAGCATCAGGTCGACCGCCGCCGCTTCCTGCGTACGGCCGCCGCAGGTACCGCGCTCACCTCGATCGCCGCCATCCCGGTCGCCGCCGCACCGGTCGCCGCCGCACCCACCGCCGCGCCCGACTCCCGGCCGAGCGCGGCGAAGCGGCAGACGGCGACGTTGCGCTGGCTGGGCACCTCCGGGTGGCGCATCGACGTCGGCGCTCGCACCCTCCTGATCGACCCGTACCTCACCCGGTTCCCGACCGGCCTGTTCACCGGCGCATTCGATCCCGCGACCGCGCTCACCGTGGACACGTCCGCGGTCGCCGCGCACGTCGGCAAGCCCGAGAACGTGTTCGTCACGCACACCCACTGGGACCACTTCAACGACGTGCCGCACGTCGCGACGACCACCGGCGCCCGGGTCTTCGGCACGCTCACCGCGTACCACCTCGGCCTCGCCTCGGGCGTGCCGACGGCGCAACTCAGCCCGGTCAAGGGCGGCGAGGTGCTGGAGTTCGGCGACTACTCCGTCGAGGTCGTGTCCGCCCTGCACAGCCGCAACGCTTCGTACTCGATGGCCTTCCCCGGGGTGCGCACGAGCCCGGCTGTTCCCGCGCCGCAGACCATCGCCGACCTGCCCGAGGGCGACACGCTGTCCTATCAGGTCAGCGTCACGGGCGGGCCGTCGGTGTTCTTCATGGGCGCGAGCGACTTCGTCGAGCGCAACCTGCGCGGCCTGCGCCCGGACGTGGCGATGCTGGCCCTGCCGTCGAGCACCGCCACCCACGACTACGTCCCCCGCCTGATCGAGGCGCTCGACAGCCCGGCGGTCGTGGTGCCGGTGCACTGGGACAACTTCGAGACGCCGCTGCAGAACCCGCCGATCGTCGCACCCGCCGACGCCCAGCGGCTGACCGCGTTCGAGGCGGCGATCCGGCAGGTGGCGCCACGCACGACCATCCTGCGGCCGCAGTACGCCACCCCGTACACCTTCTGACCGGACACGGCCTCGACCGGGTCGTGAAACCGGTCGAGGCCGCCCGTCGTCAGGAGCGCGGCAGGCCCAACTCCCTGCGCAGCTTGCCCTTGAGCATCTCCAGTTCGGCGTCGGTGGTGTACACGTGGTCCTGGTCGAGGGTGACGGCGACGAGGTGGCGACTGGGGTTGCGGCTGATCTCGTAGTAATAGATGGCACCCTGCTCGACGTCGAGCACCAGCCGGACCAGTGGGCCGGTGTGCAGGTGGGCGAGCTGCGGGTCGAGGGAACGTCGCAGCTCGACCACCCGGTCGCCCTGGGCGTGGTAGAGCTCGCGGCGCTGGTGGGCGCTGAGCTGGCGTACCCGGTACCTGGCCTGCTCGAAGGTGTCGACGCTGAAGACCCGCTGGGCGGGCGCGGTGGGGTCGGTGTCCGGCGGCTCGTAAAGCGCGAGGTAGTGCAGCCGCTCGACGCTCAGCGCGTCACGGCACGCCTCCAGCAGCGCCCGATCGCTGGAGTCGGCCTGGTAGACGCCCGCTACCGGGGACACGGCGATCTCCTCGCCGGGGACCTTGGTCGTCGGCGGGTTCTCGATGACCTCCTGCACGTCCTCGACGCGGAAGTAGAAGCAGCCGATGGCGAACGTGGTCACCCCGAGGACCAGGGTGGTCATGCCCACCACGTCCTGCACGAGTTCCTTGTTGTCGAACAGGTCGAACGCGGCGGTGACCAGGAACCCGTGCAGGGCGGTGCCCAAGCCGGCCAGGACGAGGAACGTGGCCCGGGCGCGCTGCATGTTCAGCCAGCCCGGCCGGAACAGGTACAGCCCAGCCGCCGCGAAGCCGACCACCACGACGGTCACGGCGGCCCGGCCGAAGTTGAACGGATCGCCGCCCAACAGCGCCAGCAGGATCTCGAAGATCAGCGGGAGCGCGATGGAGCTGGCCAGGATCCCGGCCATCCGCTGCGACCAGGCGATCTTGGGAACGGCCGTGGGGTCTGCTGTGGACATCGCGCACCTGTCTACGAGAGGGATGGGTGCGCACATCGTAAGTGGACGGTGGTAGGGCCAGGGTGCCGATGGACTTGGGGAGACCCATCGAAGCACCGTCACGCCTTCGGTAGGTTCCGGAGGATGTCGGCGGTGGCGGGGTCGGCGGGGAAGAACGACTCGATGGCCAGTTCGGCGACGGTGACGTCCATCGGGGTGCCGAAGGTCGCGACGATGCTGAAGAACCGCAGCTCCTGACCCCCGACGCGGATACGCAGGGGCACCATGATCTCGTTCGGGCCGGACGGCTCGACCGCCGGTTCCGGTTGCGGGCACGGGTACCCGGCCAGTTCCCGTTCCAGCGCGGTGAGGCCCGGATCCGTGGTGATCTCGACCTGTCGCCGCAGCCTGGTGAGCAGATGCGCCCGCCATTCGCCGTGGTTGACGATGTGTCGGCCCAGCCCGTCCGGGTGCAGGCCGGCCCGCAGCACGTTCGCCGGCGGCGCGAGCAGGTGCGGCGCGACGAGGTCGGTGAACAGCGACAGTGCGCTGTTCGCCTCGACCAGATTCCAGGCCCGGTCGACCACGACCGCCGGATAGGGCTCGTGGCCGTCGAGGATCTGGCGCAGGGCGGCCCGTACCGATGCCAGCTGCGGCGCGTCGAACGCCGACTCGGCGTACACCGGCGCGTAGCCCGCGGCCAGCAGGAGTCTGTTGCGTTCCCGCAGCGGCACCTCGAGGTGGTCGGTGAGCACGAGGACCATGTCGCGGCTCGGCGCGGAGCGTCCGGTCTCGACGAAGCTGAGATGGCGGGTGGAGATCTCGGCGAGGTTGGCCAGGTCCAGCTGACTGAGCCGGCGGCGCTCACGCCACTGCCGCAGCTGAAAGCCGATGGGGTGGGCGGATGTCACGCCGCCCACCTTAACTTCGATCGCGATCACCGTCGGGTGCGCCGAACACCCGTGAACTGGAGCTCCGCCAGGATCCCGACCGCGACCGCCTGGGCGATCACGTATCCGGTGCCGAGGGCGTTCAGCGGTACCAGGCCGGTCGCGACCACGGCCGCGCTCAGCAGCACCCAGCCGACGTTGATCAGGATGATCGCCTTGGCCGCCCGCAGGTCGACCTCGCGGCGGGTACCGGTGAACCCTACGAAGGCGGCGAACGCCAGCAGGAACAGGCCGATCGGCAAGGTCAGCGCGACGGGCAGGCCGAACAGGTCGGCGTGCAGGCGCCCGGCGGCGACGAGGCTGATCCCGGTCGCGCCGGAGGCGATCGCGTCGATCCGCAGCGCGTGGCGAAGCAGGCGGGGGGTGTCGGTGGCGAGGAGCGCGTTGTTCGTCATGACCGCCACGCTGCCGCACCGCCCGCCGACGGTCGATTACCTCGCAGGTAATGCGCCACCGCCTTCGTCCGCAGCCACTCGGGACTTGGCCGCTTCCACGGCAGGTCACAGGTTCTTCCCAGCTTCGCCGACCGTCCACGGGCAAGCCGGCTCTCACTTAACGTGATTCCATGCGAAACGCCCGAATGATGTGGATGATGGTCGTCACCTCATCGTTGCTGACCAGCTGCAGCCTGCTCCCGCCGAGCCTGACCGGGCAGGTCGGGCTGGCCGGCATCGGGGACCCGTACTTTCCGACCTACGGCAACAGCGGCTACGACGTCGAGCGATATCAGCTGAGGGTCAAGTTCGATCCGGCCACCGGGCGACTGGACGGGACCACGACCGTGCGCGCGAAGGCGACGCAGCCCCTCGACCAGTTCCACCTCGACCTGTACGGACTGACCGTCAGCGACGTCACCGTCGACGGCCGGACCGCCAAGGCCGCCCGCGACCACGACGAGCTGGTGATCACGCCCGCCGCGCCCATCGCCTCCGGTGCTGCTTTCACCACCGAGGTCGTCTATGGCGGTCGCCCCGCCGACACGCCGGACGGCGACGCCGAGAACAACGGCTTCTTCACGAGCCGCCGCGGCGCGGTCGCCGTCGGCGAGCCGCAGTCGGCGGCAGCCTGGTTCCCGGTCAACGACCACCCGCGTGACAAGGCGCTGTACGAGATCGAGCTGACGGTGCCTCCCGGATACAGCGGGATCAGCAACGGGCTGCTGCGCGGGCGCACCGAGAACGCCGGCTGGAGCACCTGGCGGTGGGAGGTCACGTCACCCATGGCGTCCTACCTGGCACTGATGGCCGTGGGCAAGTTCCGGGTGGTCCAGGGCGAGCACAAGGGCAAGCCGATGATCACCGCGATCGCGGAGAAGGTGCCGGTGGGGGAGGCCGACCGCAACCTGGCCCGGACCCCGGAGGTCGCCGACTTCCTGGAGACGATCGCGGGTCCGTACCCGTTCGACGCCTACGGCGGGATCGTCGTGGCCGAGCGCCGGGTCGAGGATGAGATGGAGAGCCAGACCCGCCCGGTGTACACGGCCGAGACCTGGGCCGACGGCCCCGACACCGGGATCCTCGCGCACGAGCTCGCCCACCAGTGGTTCGGTGACAGCGTATCTCTGGACACCTGGCGCGACATCTGGCTCAACGAGGGGTTCGCCACCTACGCCGAGTGGCTGTGGCTGGAGCACGACGGCGGGCCGAGCGTGCAGCAGCAGTACGACAAGCGTTATGCCGATCGTGACTCCGACTTGTGGAAGATCCCGCCCGGTGACCCGGGCCGGGAGGAGATCTTCTCCGACAGCGTGTACGAGCGCGGCGGCATGACCCTGCACGCGCTGCGCCGCCTCGTCGGGGACGAGACGTTCTTCGGGATGCTGCACACCTGGACCGAGCAGCACAAGGACGGCAACGCCAGCACCGCCGACTTCGTCGCCCTGGCCGAGCGGGCCTCCGGGCGGCAGCTGGACGGCTTCTTCGACCAGTGGCTCTACACCACGGGCCGTCCGTCCTGACGGTGTGCCTGAGGCCTGCACCGGCGGGGGCACACCCGTCGGTGCAGGCCTTTCCCTACGCCACCTCTAGGTAGTCCAGTTCGGCCCAGCGGGACAGGTAGGTCAGGCGCACCGTGTTCCAGCCCGCCGCCAGGGTGACACCGACCGGGGCCTGGCGCCAGGTCTCCCAGCCGCTGTTCGGATAGTTGACGGTCGTCGGATTGCCCCCGTTCACCGTGAGCGTGTGCTGGGCGTCGCCGAAGCCTGCGGCGTAGGCGACGTGGACCGTGTAGGCCCCGGCCCGCGGCGCGAAGACGCTCAGCTGCACCCAGCTGTCGGCGTAGTCGATGTAGGCGACGGCCTGGCCCTGGGACGCGGTGGTGGTGGCGCGTATCGAGCAGCGGTTGAGGGTGCCGCGTTCGGCCTCGGTGCGTACCCGGCTGCCCCGTACGACGGGGAAGCCGCCGGCCCAGCCGAGCGCGGCGACGTACATGCCCCGGGCGCTGTAGTTGTTGATCCAGCCGTGGAACACGAGGTGGTCTCCGCCGGCGTCGCGCACCACGTCCGCGCCGCCCGGCCCGCGGACCGTGCCGTCGACGCTGTCGGTGGTGATCAGGGAACGGAACGCCTTCGTGTACGGGCCGGTCAACGACGCCGAGGTCGCGTAGCTCGTCTGGTACGCGTCGCCGCCGTAGCCGCCGAGCGAGTAGAACAGCACGTACTGCGTGCCGACCTTGGTCAGCACCGGGGCCTCGATGACGCCCTGCTCCTCGGGTCGTCCGCTGCGCAGCAGCTCGACGCGGCCGCCCTGGAACGTGAGGCCGTCGGCGGCGACGCCCTGCAACCACAGGCTCGTCGGCTGGCCGATGGCGTTGCCGTCGTCCTTGTAGAGCAGGTAGCGCGCGCCCGTGCTGTCGGTGAAACTCGACGCGTCGATGTCGCCGCCCTCGCCTCCGTTGCAGACCAGCGGCTGGGTGCCGACCGGCGTGAACGGCCCGAGCGGAGAGGTGGCCAGGGCCGCGCCGATGCACTGCCTGCCGACGGCGACGCTGCGGGCCGTGTAATAGAGCACGTATCTGCCGTCGGCCCGGCGGGACACCTCGGGCGCCCAGGTCAGGCCGCCGCTGGCCCACGCGCCCAGCGTGGGCAGCGCGTTGCCGCGGCGGGTCCACGGCCCGGTCAGCGAGGGCGCCGAGGCGACGGGCACGTTGCCGAAGCCGTTGTTCGTCGAGTAGGCGTAGTAGACGCCGTCGAAGCGCGAGACGTCGGGGTCGGGGAAGTCGCTGCCGATGACGAGCGGCGGCGCGGTCGTCGCGGCGACCGACACGTCGGCCGCGGCCGGGGTGGCGACCGCGAACGGGACGGTGGCGACGGCCGCGACGATCGACGCGAGCGCCAGGAACGCAGAGACGACAGGCGATGGTGAGCGTGGCATCGCTCCTCCTCAGGTCGCTTTCGGAACTGGAAAGAAAGCATCCAGAAACAGGAGCGTATCGAAGTATGACGTTATAGTCATCCGCTCGCCGGGCGCGCCGAGTCGTCCCGTGGCAACGGGAAAGCGCTTGCCGTAGGATCGGTGCCATTCCTGCGAACGGAGGGACTTCCGCCCGCGCCGCAAAGTTCGCAATAGCTGTCCAACCAGGGCCGACCTAGGGTCGGCCATGGGTGTTTCGGTGGATTCGATGCAACAAATCTGCAAATCGGAGCCATTGACTGTTTTAAGTATGTCTTCCTACGTTGGTGGAAAGCGCATTCCAACACAGGGAGGTCCTACAGTGCAGGAAGCGTTTCACGTCCCCCTTCGGCGGAGCAGGCGTACCCGCAGCGCCCTGGCCGCCGGCGTCAGCGTCACCGTCGCGGCGCTGATCCTGACCATCGGCGCGGCAGCCAACGCGGCCACGCTCTTCTCGGACGACTTCAACGACGGCAACGCCACCGGCTGGAGCACCTCCGGCGGCAGCTGGTCGGTGTCGTCCGGCGTCTACGCCCAGTCGAGCACGGGCGCCAGCGCCAAAGCCCTGGCCGGCTCCACGTCCTGGTCGACCGTCACGGTGTCGGCGAAGGTCCGGGCCAACACGTTCAGCAGCTCGGCATCGCGCGGGGTCGGCATCGCGGCCCGCGTACAGAGCACGTCCAGCTTCTACGCGCTCGTGGTCACGCCCACCGCGGTGCAGATCCGCAAGGGAAGCACGACCACGCTGGCCACCGCGCCGTTCTCCGCCGCCGTCGGCACCTGGTACACCCTGTCGCTGAGCGCGACCGGCAGCACCCTGGTCGGTTCGGTCAACGGCAGCCAGGTGGTGTCGGTCTCGGACGGCTCGTACCCGACCGGGCGGGCCGGTCTGCTGGCCAACTACACCGCGGCTTCGTTCGACGACGTCGTGGCGACCGACGCGGCGGGCCCGAGCCCGTCTACCCCGCCGTCGGCATCGCCGTCCACCGGACCGTCGCCGTCACCGTCATCCTCGCCTTCCGCGCCACCGTCGCCGAGCACCAGCCCACCGCCACCGCCCGGCGGGATCGTCGGCTGGGCCACGCAGGCCGGCGGCACCACCGGCGGCGCGGGCGGGGCCACGGTCACCGTGAGCACCTGGGCCGACTTCCGGACCCAGGCCCAGGCCGCGGGCACCCGGACCATCCTGGTCAACGGCATGCTCGCCGGATCGGGCACGGTCGAGGTCACGGCGAACAAGACCATCCGGGGTGTCGGCGCGAACTCCGGCATCTCCGCGACCACCCTCAACATCGAGGACATGCACCCGGCCAACGTCATCATCCAGAACATGAACATCCGCGGCGTGCCGGGCGGTGACGCGATCCAGATCGAGAACGCCACCCACATCTGGATCGACCACAACACGATGTCCAGCACCATCGAGAGCGACGTCGACTTCTACGACGGGATGATCGACATCACCCACGCGGGCGACTACGTCACGGTGTCGTGGAACATCCTCCGCAACCACTGGAAGGACTCGCTGGTCGGGCACTCCGACGGCAACGCCGGCGAGGACGTCGGCCACCTGCGGATCACCTACCACCACAACTGGTTCGACCGGACCTTCGAGCGCAACCCGCGGGTGCGGTTCGGCGAGACGGTCCACGTCTTCAACAACTACTACTCCAACATCGACAACAACACGTCCTCGTACGGCATCGCGTCCACCATGAACGCCGGGGTGCTCGTCGAAGGCAACGTCTTCGAGAACGTGGTGCAGGCATGCTGGTCGGCGAGCGGCTATGCCGACTCCGATCCGGGCCGGCTGGTGGCACGCGACAACCTGCTCACCAACTCCGGGCCGTGCGAGACCAACGGCTCCGTGGCCGCGGTGCCCTACGGCTACACGGCGCAGAGCGTCGGCACGGTCAAGTCGTCCGTCACGGCCGGTGCCGGAGCGGGCAGGCTCTGATCCCGCTTCCGGGTTGGGCACAGCAGGGGTGGGGGGCCCCGGGGGCACCCCGGCCCGGCCCCCCCCACCCCCCCCCCGCCCCCGGTGGGGGCGGCGGCCCCCCGCGGGGGGCGGGGCGCCCCCCCCCCCCCCCCCCCCCCCCCCTCCACCGCACCCGCGCCGGCGGGCAGTGCCAGGCGGGGCCCGTGAGGATCAAAGTGCCGCGGGCCGAGGATCAGAAGCGCGCCCCGACGTCCGCGCCGTTGCCGGGACGCAGGAACGTGGACGAGGGGATGGAGCCGTCGGAGGTCCGCGGTCCGGTGATCGTGCCGGGATCGGTGCTCTGCAGCGTCCAGGTGCCGCCGAGGTCCCACGAGTTGCCCGAACCGCTGGAGTTGGCGCCGAGCGACACGGCGGTCCCGTTGGCCACCGCCAGGTTCTTGGTCAGGGTGCTGTCGGAGCGGTTGACGTTGAACCCGGTGCCGGGGTTGTCCCAGGCGGTGCAGTGGTCGATCAGGTGCTGGCCGGGGTTGTTGTTGTCGATAAAACCGCCGACCGCGTTGTCCCAGGTCATGCTGTTGCGTACGGTGTGGCTCGCGGACACGGCGTTGCCGCCGAGCTTGAACCCGTTGCCGTCGCCGGTGTAGTTCGGCAGGTTCCACCGGTTGAACCCGTTGCCCCAGGCCAGGCTGTTCTCAAGCAGGATCGGCGAGGAGAACATCCAGAAGTCGAGCCCGTCGTCGGAGTTGTTCCACAGGCGCGCGCCGCGTACGACGTTCCCGCTGCCGGAACCCTCCTTGATGGCCAGGCCGTCGGCGCTCTCGCCGTTCTTGCGCGGGTCGCGGTTGCCGTAGCTGTCCAGGTTCAGGACCAGGTTGTTGCTGGAGGCGCCCTGCAGGTGCAGGCCGCTCTCGTAGTTGTCGCGGGTGATCAGCCGCTCGAACACGCTGTTGTTGGTGTCCAGGCCGAAGACGGCGTACGGTCCATGGATGATCTCCAGGCCGACGATGCGCCACCAGTCGCCCTCGATGTGGATCGCGCCGCGTTCGGCGCGGGGGATGCTGGAGTCCAGCGCGCCGGGCGTGTAGGACATGTTCTCGCCGTCGAGCACGACCTTCTCGCTGCCGTAGTTGCGCAGGGTGATCGGCTGGCTCGAGGTGCCGTTCTTGAGCAGCTGCACGTTGGTGCTCGGCGCGTAGGTGCCGCCGCGCACGTAGATGGTGTACCCCGCCTGGGCCAGGTCGACCGCGCGCTGGATGGTCTTGAGCGGGGCGCTGAGCGTGCCCGCGTTCGCGTCGTTGCCGCCGGTCGCCACGTACAGCGCGGTCGTGGGCGGCGGGGTGGAGCCTGTCTCGAACTCCAGGTGGTCCACGTTCGCCAGGCCGGTGGACGTGGTCGGGGTGAGGCGGATGGTGTTGCTGCCGGCGTTGACGTTCACCGTCAGCGTCTTGGTGGTCCAGGCGTCCCAGGTGCCGGTGCCCTCGAACGACACGGTCTGCACCGTCGCGCCGTTCACGGCCAGGGCGGCGGGTCGGGCCGTCGTGGTGCCGTTGGCGAAGCGTACGCCGAGGGTGGCGGTGCCCGCGGCGGACGCGGTGACGGTGAACTGCAGGTAGCCGCTGGTGGCGTTGTTGCCGTTGCAGAAGCCGGTGCCGGAGAACCCGGTCCAGTTGCTGTCGATGGTGCCGACGCAGACGGCGGGTGAGGTCTCGGCCTCGTGGCGGGTCGGCGCGGCCGTGGCCATGGGCGCGGGCAGCGCGAGCACCGCGACGATGGCCAGGGCTGCGCCGGCGGCCAATGATGTGACTCTCATGTGTCTCCCATGCTGGAGCGGCGTGATGCGGGCGCACGGGGGTGCGCGGACACACGCCGCAGGGGCAGGACGACGCGCGAGGGTCCTCGCCCGGAAGGAGCCCGGAACGTCGATGCGACCCAGTCTCTGGAAAGCGCTTGCCAAAAGGCAAGGGTTGACGGTTGCAGATTTGTTGCAGGCCGTCGCGGCCGTCCGGCCCGGGAAGCATCCGGTCCGATGGGGACGCCGCACCGCGTCGGCGGAGAGATCCGGAATCGACCGCCGGAGCCGGTGGAATGTGGGAAATTTGGACAATGGGGGCTAAGGCGTTCCGTGGTTTCGTACCGTGGATCATCTTCTGGGTGGTGAGCGGGCCGAGCACATGGGAGTTCGCGGCCGGAGGCGCACTGCTGGCGGCGGTGATCCTGCTGATCCCGTCGCACGAGCGCGGCGGGGTCAAGCTGCTCGAGATCGTCTCCGTGCTGTTCTTCGGCGCGCTGGCCATCGCCGGACTGGTGCTCGACCACAGCCAGTTGATGTGGCTGGAGGAGTACGCGCAGGCCATCGCCAGCACCGTGCTCGCGGTGGTCGTGCTCGGCTCGCTGGCGTTCGTGCCGTTCACCGAGCAGTACGCCCGTGAGCAGGTGCCGCAGCAGTTCTGGTCCACACCCCAGTTCAAACACATCAACCGGATGCTGACCCTGGTCTGGGGCCTGACGTTCGCGGTCTGCGCGGTGCTCGGCGTGCTGGCGCAGCCCGATCACGGCGGCTCCGCCTGGCTGAACTGGATCATTCCGATCGCGCTGGTGGTCGGCGCTTTCAAGTTCACCGCCTGGTACCCCGACCACGTGAAGGCCGGTGCCCGCGCCGCCGGGACGGCCACCGCCTGAGGACGGTCACGCCCCGGTGGTGAGCGTGCTGTCGTCGCGGGCGTCCATGTACATGTCGGACGCGATCTTCCAGCCGTCCGGCTCGCGGACGAACACCTTCAGTGAGAAGTTGCGCCGCACCGGCATCGACGTCCCGTCGGCGCGCTGCTGCCCCTCGCGCTCCAGGTAGGTCTTCACCACCGCCACGTCCGCGGTTAGCCAGCGGACGTCGGCCTGCGGCGGACCGAGCGGTCGGCCCGCGGCGAAGTGCCGGTCGGCGAACAGCTCGGTCAGGTATGCCGCGATCTGCGCGCCGCCCGTGCGGCTCGTCCCGAAGGCGTTCGTCCAGTCCGCGTCGGCCGTGTAGAGATCGGCGACGCCATCGGCGGAAAGGCTGCCGAACGCGTGCGCCAGGCGCGCCATCACCGCGCCGATCGCTTCCTCGTCCTGCGGGCTGCCTGCGATACCGGCCATGCCCGCAGCCTACGGTCGGGCACCACGGTGGAACCGCGAAACGCCTACCCGGGCAGACCGCACTAACTATGATCAAGAAGGACATGTGGAGGGAGCACCGTGACCGCGACACAGCACCGGCCCCTGCGGCACCGTGAGCAGGCCGGCTGGGCGATCGTCGAGAACGAACCCGCGACGACCCGGCACCGCGTGCTCATGCTGCCGGGCCTGTTCTGCACCGCCGAGTTCTACACCGCCATGCTCGCCGACCCCGCGCTGGCCGACGCAGGGGTGCACGCCATGGCCGCCGACCCGCCCGGGTTCGCGGGTCGGCCGGTGCCGGCCGGATTCGACTACTCGGTCGAGCGCTATGCCGCGATGGTCGAGGACTTCGCCGCGCAGGAGGCCGTCGACCTGATCGTGGGGCACTCGTACTTCGCCAACGTCGGCATCGAGATCGCCGCCCGCGGCGACTACCCGGGCCGCCTGCTGCTGCTCTCGCCGTCCTTCTCCCGCGACGACGAGGAGCACGACCTCATCTCCCTCGACGAGGCCGGCCACATCCCTGTGCTCGGCACGCTGGTCTGGCTGGGCATCAACCCGACCCTGAAGAAGGGGATGCGCGACCGGCTGCCTTCGGAGCGCTTCACCGAGCTGTTCCAGCAGATGAAACGCAACCCGCACGCCGCGAACCGGCACCTGGTGGCCGGCTTCTTCGATCACCTCAGGCGCCACGGCGAACTCGCCACCCGGCTCGCGGGCACGGACAACGTGGTGTGGGTCGGCCGCGGCGATCGCGACGAGGTGGGCTTCACCGCGCAGGAACAGGCCGCCATCGAGGCGTCCCCGCACGTGGCGCTCAAAACCATCCCCGGGGCGGCGCACTTCTCGATCACCGACACTCCGCACGAGGTCGTCGAGCTGATCCTCGCTCTGCTGGCCTTCCGGCCGGCCGACCCGGGTCAAGCCCGGTAGACGTTGGCGCGGTGCCCGGCGCCGCGGTTCCTGATCAACGGCCGTCACCTGCCGTCGTCCGCGGTCAGCCGGCGTTGCGGCGGTCGTAGTCGTCGCGAGCGAGATGAACCTGTTCGATGTGTGTCTCGGCCCAGGTCTTGATCGCCTGCTGGACCGGGATCAGGCTGCGGCCGAGCGGGGTGACCCCGTAGTCGACGCGCACGGGCACCGACGGCGTGACGGTTCTGGTGAGCAGGCCGTCCCGTTCGAGCTTGCGCAGCGTCTGAGTGAGCATCTTCTGGCTTGCACCCGGGATGGTCCGGCTCAGGTCGCTGTACCGGCGCGGGCGGTCGGCCAGCGCGGCGAGAACGAGGGTGACCCATTTGTCGCTGAGTGTCGCCAGGAGCTGATGCCCCGGACACTGGGACAGGTAGGCGTTGTACTCCTCGCGCTGCTGCTCTCGCCGCTGTGGTGCGTTCAGTGTCGTCATGCGCCGCACCTCCGCGTCGGTTACGCACTTTCAGGTACCTACTAACCGAAGGAGAGTAACAGTCCTAGCGTGATCTCCATGAGAGCTGTTGCGGTACGCCGATTCGGCGGCCCTGAAGTCCTGGAAGTCCTCGACACCCCCGTCCCGCAGGCTGGCCCTGGTCAGGTGCGGGTGAGGGTGGCCGCGGCGTCGGTCAACCGCATCGATCTGTCCACCCGAAACGGTGCGCTCACCAAGGCCGGCCTGCTGGCTCCCGCAGCCGAGGTGTGGCTGGGCTGGGATGTGGCCGGCCGGGTCGACCAGCTCGGACCCGGCGTCACCCGCTTCGCCGTCGGTGATCAGGTGATCGGTCTTCGCGACGTGCTGTCCGCCGGAGGGGCGCAGGCCGATTTCGTGGTGCTCGATGAGACGGCCGTGGCCCCGGCACCGACGCGGGTGTCCGTCGAGCTGGCCGCGACCCTGCCCCTGATCGGGCTGACCGCGGACCGATCGCTGGCCCTGGCCGGCCTGCACGCCGGGCAGACGCTGCTGGTCACCGGTGCGGCCGGTGGGGTCGGTGGGCTGGTGGTCGAGCTGGCCGCCCTGAGCGGCATCCGCACCGTGGCCGTAGCGGGCGAACAGGACGAGGAGGCGGTGCGGGGTCTGGCCGCGACGTGGTTCGTGCCGCGCACCGATCGGCTGGCGGAAGCGGTCCGCAGGCAGGTTCCCGGCGGTGTCGACGCGGTGGTCGACGCGGCCGTGATCGGGATCGCGGCCCATGAGGCCCTGCGGGCAGGCGGGACGTTCGTCGCTCTGGTGGCGCCGTTCGCGCCGCCGCCACTGCGGGCGACCCGGGTCGTGGTGCAGGAGGTGTACGCCGACGGCGCACGCTTGGCCGCACTCGCCGCGCTGGTCGACGCCGGGCGGCTCACCCTCCGGGTGGCCGACACTCTGCCGCTGGACCAGGTCGCCGTGGCGCACGAGCGCATGGCCGCGGGCGGTCTGCGAGGACGTCTCGTCCTCACGGCCTGATCGGACCTTGCGCCGTCCCGGTCGGCAGGCTAAGTTATGCGCCGTAACTAAGGGAAGGCTTACCTATGCGAAGCGGTGGTCGTCTGGCCACGTTCACCATCGAGGACGTGATCCGCGCCGGTAGCCACATCGGACTCGTCGATCTGACGGTCCAGGGTGTAGCCGACGTGCTCGGCGTGACGGCGGCCGCCGTCTACCGGCACGTGCCCAGTCGATCCGCCCTGGAACGTCTGGTCGGCGAGGCCGTTCTCGACGGACTGGACCTGGTCGACGACCCCGCCGAGCAGACCGTGGCCCACCTGGTGAGCTTCGGCCTGCAGCTGCGCGAGTTCACCATGCGCCACCCGGGCTCGGCCGAGTACTTCCTGCGGCTGTTCCCCCGCGGGCCGTCGGGCGTGCGGCTGCTGGAGTGCGAGATCGCCGCGCTCGGCAGGCGCGGCTACGACCCGGCAGCGGCCATCGTGTTCAGTTCGGCCATCGCCACCATCGCCCTCGGCGCGACGGTGGCCGAACAGCAGCGCCTGGCGGCCCTGTTCGACCAGGCCGCCACCGCCGAGGCGATCGCCGCGGTCGCCGCCTCGCCGATCCTGCAGCAAGCCTCGGCCGGCATCCCGGCCCACACCCCCGAGGACTACTTCGTGTTGATGATCACCGCGGCCGCCACCGGGCTCGTCGCACAGTTCCCGCCCGGCCAGGCGCTGGCCCTGCCCGCCAGGGACAGCTGATGTCCAGGGGTTACGGCGGCGCCGTCATGAAGGTCTTCGGCGCCAAGGACCACACCATCACCGTCACCGCCGTGCACGACGTCACGCCGCACTACCGGCGCATCACGTTCGACGCGCCGACGTTCTTCGACGGCAAGACCATCGAACCCGCCTGCTTCGTACGCCTGTGGGCGCCCGAACCCGACGGCTCCGGCCGTGAACACCAGCGCGGCTACACGCTGATCGACCCCGAACCCGACGCGGGCCGGTTCAGCCTGGAGTTCCTGCTGCACGAACCGGCGGGCCCGGCCAGTGCCTGGGCGCGCAAGGCCCGACCCGGTGACAGCATCGAGCTGTGCTGGTGGGCTTCGCCGCATTTCGTCACGCCCGACCCGGCCCCGGACGGCTACCTGCTCATCGGCGACGCGGCCTCCGTGCCGGGGATCAACGCGATCATCGCCACGATCCCGGACACCACCCCGGTGCAGGTGCTGCTGGAGCAGTTCCACGACCACGACCTGGCGATCCCGATCGCCGAGCATCCACGGTGCACGGTGACCTGGCAGCCCGCCACCGGTGACCCGGCCATGCTGGGCCGCGCGATCGGCGAGCGCGACTGGTCCAACTGGTTCGCCTGGGTCACCGGCGAGACGGCGACCTTCAAGCACGTCCGGGCCCGGCTGAAGGAACTCGGCTTCCCCAAGCCCGACGTGCACGGCCGCGCGTACTGGAGCAAGGGCAAGGCCATGGGCACCGACCGGGACCGGACCGCCGCGCCCGCCACGGAACCGGCCGCGGCACCCACGGCCGCCGGACCGGCCGGCGCCGTGGCTGCCGCTCCCGTGACCCCCGTGGCCGCTGCGCCTGCGCTCGCCGAAGTCGCCGCGCCCGCGACGGGCCGGTGGCGCTCGCGTGCCGGAGCACGCCTGCTGGCGCCGCTGAAGTCCCGCCTCGTCCTGGCCGGTCTGTTCCAGACCGTGGTGTCGATGCTGCAACTGGCGCCCTACGTGCTGCTGGTCGAGCTGTGCCGCAGGCTGCTGGCAGGCGACGGCGACCTCGCCGGGCTCGCCGTGCTCGCGGTGATCCTGATGGGGGCCGGCGCGACGCTGGCCGGTCTGCTGGTGCTCGCCATGCACGTGGTCGACGCCAGGTTCGGCCACCAGGTGCGCACCGCCGTGGTCGACAAGCTGTCCCGCCTGCCGCTGGGCTGGTTCAGCGAGCACAGCTCGGGCCGGGTCAAGAAGGCCGTCCAGGACGACTCCGCCGACCTGCACTACCTGGTCACCCACGCCGTCCTCGACGTGGTCGCCGCGCTGGCGGCCCCGCTGGCGGTGCTGGTCTACCTGGCCACCGTGTCGGGCTGGCTGACCGTGATCCTGGTGCTCCCGCTGATCGCGTTCCTCCTGCTGACCGCCCGCATGGTGCAGATGTCGGCGTCGCAGCTGGCCCGGTTCACGACCTGGGAGGCCCAGGTCGGCTCCGAGGCCGTGGCCTACCTCGACGGCCTCACCGTGGTCCGGGCCTACGACGCGGGGCCGGCCGGCGGCTTCCGGGCCAACCTGGCCGAACGCGCCCGGTTCCTCGACGCCTGGCAGCGGCCGCTGTCGAGTCGCAAGACCTACCTCGACCTGATGACCCGCCCGCTCACCACGCTGCTGCTCATCATCGTGGCCGGTGGGCTGCTGGCCGGCGCGGGCCTGCTGGAGACGGCCGACCTGCTGCCGTTCCTGATGCTCGGCGTCACCTTCGGCAGCCAGCTGCTGGCCGCCGCGTACGGCCTTGGTTCGGTGCGCGAGGCACAGGCCGCCGCCCAGCGCATCGGGCTGCTGCTCGACGAGCCCGAACTGGCCCGGCCGGAAAAGCCGCGCACACCGCCGGGCGACCGGCACTCGGTGCGCTTCGACGACGTCCGGTTCAGCTACGACGGGCGGCACACCGTGCTCGACGGCGTGGACCTGCAGCTGACGCCCGGCACCGTCACGGCGCTGGTCGGCCCGAGCGGCGCGGGCAAATCCACCCTCGCCGCGCTGCTGGCCCGGTTCCACGACCCGGTCGCCGGCCGCATCACCATCGACGGCGTCGACCTGCGCGACCTGCCCGCCGACGAGCTCTACCGCAAGGTCGGCTTCGTGTTCCAGGACGTGATGCTGGTGCGCGGCACCGTGCACGACAACATCGCCCTGGCCCGTCCCGACGCCACCCGCGAGCAGGTCGAACAGGCCGCGCGGGCGGCCGGGATCCACGACCGGATCACCCGCCTGCCGTCCGGGTACGACACCCACGACGTGCGCCTGTCCGGCGGCGAGGCCCAGCGGCTGACCATCGCCCGGACGCTGCTGGCCGACCCGGGCATCATCGTGCTCGACGAGGCCACCGCCTACGCCGACCCCGAGTCCGAGCACCACGTGCAGCAGGCCCTCAGCCGCCTGGCCGTCGGGCGCACCGTACTCGTCATCGCCCACCGCCTGCACACCGTCACCGGCGCCGACAACATCGTCGTGCTCGACGGCGGCCGCGTCGTGCAGCACGGCAGACACCCCGACCTGCTGGCCGCCCCAGGCCTGTATCGCGACCTGTGGCAGGCCGCCCGACCGGAGAAGGTGCCCGCATGATCGATCTGGTCGGCGACCGCCGCGTACTCACCCGCTACCTGGTACTGCTGACGGCCGGCGCCGTGATCCGTGCCGCCGCCGTGCTCAGCCTCGTCCCACTGCTGTCGGCGATCTTCGACGACGGCGGGCAGGCACTGCCCTGGGCGGCCGCGCTCGCGGTCCTCGTCGCGGTCGGCTGGGTGGTCGACCACCGGGTCGCCGACGTCGGGTTCACCATCGGCTTCCAGCTGCTCAACAGCATCGAGGGGCGGCTGCTGGACCGGCTGCACGCCATCCCGCTGGGCTGGCTGACCGCCGACCGCCGGGCCGAGGCCCGCCGCGCGCTGACGTCGGCCGGACGGGAGCTGTGCTCCTCCGTCGCCTGGCTGATCACCCCGGCGATCAACGCGCTGCTCACCCCGGCGCTGATCGCACTCGGCCTGCTGCTGGTCGCCCCGCAGCTGGGCCTGGTCGCGCTGGCCGCGGTGCCGGTACTGCTGGGCAGCCTGTGGGCGAGTATGCAGTTCATCCGGGCGGCCGACACCTCCTATGACGCGGCGTCGCAGGAGGCGGGGGAGCGCATCATCGAGCTGGCCCAGGCACAGTCCGCGCTGCGAGCGGCGGGGCGCACGGGCAGCGACGGCACCGCCGTCGGCCGTGCCCTGGCCCGGCAGCGTGCGGCCGTGCTGCGCCTGATCGGCTTCGGCCTGCCGGGGCAGGTCCTGTTCGGTCTGGCCAGTCAGGCGGCGCTGCTGGCGCTGGCCGCGGCGGCAGTGCTGGCCGACGTCACCGGCCCGCAGGCGGTCGCGCTGGTCGTCGTCGCGGTGCGCTTCGTCGAACCGTTCACCACCCTGGCCGGGCTGTCCCCGGCGTTGCAGAACCTGCGCGGGACCGTCGTGCGGGTACGCGAACTGCTGGACGCGCCTGTCCTTGGCGGCACCGACATCGCCCCCGACCTCGGTGCGCCCGCGATCGAGCTGCGCGACGTGCGGTTCGGCCACGAACCGGGACGCACCACGATCGACGGGGTCTCGTTCACGGTGCACGCCGGGACAACCACCGCGGTCGTGGGACCGTCGGGGGCGGGCAAGAGCACCCTGCTGGCGCTCATCGCCCGGTTCCACGAGACCGACGCCGGCAGCGTGCGGGTCTTCGGCCACGACGTCCGCGACTACGACCCGGCCGCGCTGATGCGGCAGCTGGGCATCGTGTTCCAGCATCCCTACCTGTTCGAGGCGAGCCTGCTGGACAACGTGCGCCTGGGCGCGCCGGACGCCACCGACGAGCAGGTCCGGGCGGCGGCGACCGCCGCTCAGCTCGACGAGGTCGTGGGACGGCTGCCCGACGGGTGGGACACCCGGGTCGGCGAGCGCGGGGCGACCCTGTCAGGCGGGGAACGCCAGCGCGTCAGCATCGCCCGTGCGCTGCTGAAGCAGGCCCCGATCCTGCTGCTCGACGAGGCGACCGCGGCCCTGGACAACGCCAACGAGCAGGCGGTCGTACACGCCCTGGAGGCCGGCGGCCGGCAGCGGGCGACCCTGATCGTCGCGCACCGGCTCAGCACCATCGCCCGCGCCGACCGGATCGTCTTCCTCGAGGGCGGCAGGGTCACCGAGGCCGGCACCCTGGCCGAGCTGCTGGCCGCGGACGGCAGCTTCGCCGGGTACTGGCGTCAGCGCGAGCAGGCCGCCGGGTGGACCCTGACCGTCGGCGGCTGACCGGACAGAACCGAACGCACGTGCTCCGGGCGGTGGCGCGGGGCCGTGCCCGCCCGGGGGCATCGGCGGTCCGCCTCCGGTGGGTACCGTGACCGGATGAACCGACGCGCCCTGCACATCGTTGTCACGATCGTGTTCCTTGCCGTCGGGGCGTTCCTCACCTGGCACGGCGCATTGAGGCTGCTCGTGCACGTGCCGGAGGTGGGCACGCCAGGACCGCTTGCCGTGTCGTATTGCGCGCCGGTCAGCCGGGGCGGCGTCGACTGCACCGGCGTCTTCACCGCTCCGGACGGCACGACATGGACGGTGACTGCCGAGGGCGCCGACCGGGCGGGTGTCACCGTGCACGCGAAGGTCTTCCCGTGGGACGAGACCCGGGCCTACGTCCGGGGCGACGACCTCGGCTCAGTGCTGGGTGCGGTGGGTGCGACCGCCTTCGGTGCGGCGGTCCTGGCGCTCGGTGTCACGGGCGCGGTCATGGCGCTGCGCCAGGCCCGCGGCCCGCGGCGGCCCCGCGGAACCTGATCGCGGCCAGGCGAGGCGACACCGTGGCGGGGCTGATGCCTGCCCGGGGCCGCCGCCCAGCCGCGTCGACCGGCCCGGCCCCAGCCGAGCGGGTCGCCGCCCCGGCAGCGAGCGCGGTGTGACGCCGTCCCGGCCGTCGGCGCGGTAGCTTGGCGCCGTGCGGACGTCGACGGTGCCGGAGATCGCGGCGTGCGCCGGAGAGTTGCGCAGTGCACTGGCGGACAGGTGGGGCGAGGTGCCGCCAGCGCTCGCCCGGCCTGTCCGCGTGTGAAGGGACGTGGGCGAGGAGACATGCGGTGATTCACATCCGGCAGTTCCGGTGGAGCGACTACGACGCCGTCGTGGCGGTGTGGGCGACGGCGGGCCGCGAGGTCGTGCCCCGCGCGGAGCTGGAGGCGAAGCTGATCCGTGATCCCGAGCTGTTCCTGGTCGCCGAGACCGACGATGAGCTGGTCGGCGTGGTGATGGGAACCTACGACGGGCGGCGGGGGTGGATTCTGCGGCTCGCCGTTCGTCCCGAGCACCGGCGTCGAGGCATAGCCGGGCGGCTGGTGGGCGAGCTGGAGAAGCGCTTCCGGCAGCTGGGCTGCCCGAGGGTGAACCTGCTGGTCATGCCGGACAACGCGGCCGGGCTGAGGTTCTGGCAGGCGCTCGGCTACCTGCCGATGCCGGACGTGCTGTGCACGAAGCCGATGTAGGACGTCGCCGTCCTGCGGTGAATCGCATGGCTCGTTCCACCAGGACATCCCCGTCAGTACAGCGGAGAGCGTAGCCGCCGCACGGGATCTACGCGTGCCGGGTGAACCTGACGGTGAGGATCTGGAACGGACGAAGCCGCAGGTCGACGCGGGTGACACCAGACCCGTCGCGCAGCTGTGGCAGGTCGCCGTCGCCCAGCGGGTTCTCCATCAGGTCGGTGCGGCGCGCGGTGGCGTCCGGCCGGGCGAAACTCAGCCGTGCGGCCGTCTGACTCCCGCGGGCTTCGTACAACCGGACCACGACGTCGCCGGTGCGGTCGTCGGCCAGCTTGACCGCCTCGACGACGATGCCGTCGTGGTCGACACCGACGAGGGGCGCGACCGGACGCCCGCCCATGACCCGGCGTACCGGCAGGTTGAGGTGGTATCCGCCACGGACCGCGTCGACGATGTCGGCGCCGGGCAGCAGCACGTGCCGGAACCGGTGGGAGCCCTGATCGGTGCCGGGGTCGGGAAAGCGCGGCGCCCGCAGCAGGGAGACCCGCACCGTGGTCGCCGTCCGGCCGTGCGCATCCCGGACCCGGGTCACCTCATGGCCGTAGGTGCCGTCGTTGAGCAGCGCCACCCCGTAGCCCGGCTCGCCCACGTGCAGCCACCGGTGGGCGCACATCTCGAACTTGGCGGCGTCCCACGAGGTGTTGGCGTGTGTAGGGCGGTTCACGTGCCCGTACTGGATCTCGGCGGTCGCCCGGTCGGTGAGCACATCGACGCCGAATCCGAGCTTGAGGATCTGCTCGCTCTCGCGCCAGGACACCTCGGTGTCGATGTCGAGGCTGCGCTGCCCGGCCGCCAGGCGTATCCACTGGACCATCGACGACCGGCCGAACCGGCGCACCGTCCGCACCACGCATTCGTCCGCAGCCTCAGTGTCCAGGCGGACCTCCTCGGCCAGGACCTCGATGGTGGTGTTGCGGTAGTGCGCGTCGATCTCCCAGGCGTCCCAGGCGTGGGGCACGTCCGGGTGCAGCTGGACGAGGTTCGCCGCCAGCCCGTGCGGAACGACCTCCCGTCCGGCCCGCAGATCGATCAAGGACGAGATCTCTCCGGTGGGGTCCACGCGCACACGGAGCAGACCGTTGTCCAGCACGATCCCTTCGACACCGGCGATGGCGGTCACCGGCGCGGACGGGTCGTGTGTACCACCGTCGGCCAGGGCCGCACCCATCGCGGGCAATCCGTCGCGGGCGTGGGGCGCGGCGTTGAACAGCACCGGAGTGCTGCCGGGCCCGGCCAGGGCACGTTGTGCGCCGTCGATGATCCGTTCCAGCTCCTCGCACACCCGGCGGTAGGTCTGTTCGGCCTCCTGGTGCACCCAGGCGATCGAGCTGCCCGGCAGGATGTCGTGGAACTGGTGCAGCAGCACCGTCTTCCACAGCCGGTCCAGGTCGTCGTACGGGTACTCGGCCAGCCCCGCGACGGCCGCGGTGCTCGCCCACAGTTCGGCTTCGCGCAGCAGGTGCTCGCTGCGCCGGTTGCCGCGCTTGGTGCGCGCCTGGCTGGTGTACGTGCCCCGGTGGAGTTCGAGGTACAGCTCGCCCGCCCACACCGGCGGATGCGGGTACTCCGCCTGCGCGGCCCGGAAGAACGCCGCGGGTGAGCGCATGGTCACCTGCGGCGATCCTTCCAGGTCCGCGGTCCGCCGTGCCCGGGCGATCATCTCCCGGGTGGGGCCGCCGCCGCCGTCGCCCCAGCCGAACGGCACGAGCGAATGGGTGGCCCGGCCCTTCTCCGCGAAGTTGCGCGCCGCGTGCGCCAGTTCCGCGGCCGACAGCTCGCTGTTGTAGGTGTCCACCGGCGGGAAGTGGGTGAAGACCCGGCTCCCGTCGATGCCCTCCCAGTCGAAGGTGTGGTGCGGGAAGCGGTTGGTCTGGTTCCACGAGAGCTTCTGCGTCAGGAACCACCGTACGCCCGCGAGCCGCATGAGCTGCGGGAGTGCCGCACTGTAGCCGAACGAGTCGGGCAGCCACACCTCCTGGGTGTCGAGTCCGAACTCCTGGGCGTAGAAGCGCTTGCCGTGCACGAGCTGGCGGGCCAGGGACTCCCCGCCGGGCAGGTTGGTGTCCGATTCGACCCACATGCCGCCCACGGGGATGAACCGGCCCGCTGCGACGTGCTCCTTGATGCGCGCGTACAGCTGCGGTTGGTGCTCCTTCATCCAGGCGAGCTGCTGCGCCTGTGACATCGCGTAGCGGAAGTCCGGGTGCTCGTCCATCAGCGCGGTGACGTTGGCCGTGGTGCGGGCGACCTTGCGTACGGTCTCGCGCAGCGGCCACAGCCAGGCGGTGTCGATGTGTGCGTGGCCGACCGCCGAGATCCGGTGCGCGCTGGCGTGCGCACGGCGCGACAGCACCTCGCGCAGCTGGTCGCGGGCGGCGCTGGCGCTGCCGGGTACGTCGGACAGGTCGGTCACGTCCAGGCAGCGTTCGACGGCGCGCAGGATCTCGAACCGGCGCGCGTCGTGCAGGCTCAGCTCAGCCATCAGCTGGGCGAGCACCTCCAGGTCCTGGACGAGTTCCCACACCTGCCGTTCGAAGACCGCCAGTTCGATCCGGCCGAGCCGGTACAGCGGCTCGGCGCCGGCGGTGGCGCGGTCGCCCAGCGCGGTCCGGCCCCACGGGAGGTCGATCAGCGGGTTGGCCGCCGCCTCGACGAGGAAGCCCACCGCCTCGCCGCCGTGGGCGGGGCGGGCGACGGGCAGGTGTCCGCTGCGCGGGTGGAGTCCTTTGACGATCCGGCCGTCGAGGGCGTACGCCAGGCCCTCGCACTGAAATCCTGGGCGGTCAGCCTCGAAACCCAGGTCGACCAGCGCCTCGACCGCACGCCCGGCCCAGTCGGCCGGGACGGTGCCGGTGATGCGGAACCAGGACGTGCCCCACGGCGCACCCCACCGGTCCCCGTGGGCCGTGGGCCGGTATCGCGCGGCGGCAGCCTCGGTGAACGGGACCGGCTCGCCGGGGGCGTGCCAGACGTGGACCGTCAGCGCGGCCGTCGCGGAGTGGATCGCGGGGCGGATCCGTTCGGCCAGCAGCCGCCGCAGCCGCTGCTCGACCAGAACGCGGTCGTCGTGCATCAGGACCTCGCAGGGTGGCTGAATCGGGGGCCGTCCACGGCGATCCTAACCGCACACCCATACCGCTGCGGCCCAGGATCTTGAAATCGATTTCGCGCTGTTGGACAAGGTTTTCCGAGGTCAGTTGAGCAGGGGTTGGGCGGCTCTTGACGAAACCGATTTCCTGCGGTTCACTGCTAGCCATCCTGCTCCCGACGAGAAGGGCGGACACGTGCCGGCAACGCGCATGAAATTCCGCCGCCCACGTCGTGACGGGACGGCGGCACTGATCCTCGCCGTCGTGGTCGCGTCCACCGGCTGCTCCACCAGAGGGGGTCAGATGAACCCGCCGCAAGACCTGCCCTTCGTGCTGGCGGGCGTGACCGATGTGCACCGGGTCGCGCAGCTCACCGGCCCGGACTCGCCCAACCGCACCGACCGCGCCGCGATCGCGGGCACCGACCTGGGGTCGATGTTCGAGTCCGACGGCAAGGTGTGGTTCGTCTTCGGCGACACGTTCGGCAAGCGGGCGCCGGGTTTCACCGGCGGCGGTGGCGAGCAGTGGCGCTCCAACGCGCTGGCCTACACCACCGACACCGACCCGGCCGACGGGATCACGCTGGACGGCTTCATCGTCGACGAGCAGGGTCGGGCCAAGGAACTGCTCGGTTCCGAGAAGGTCGATTTCAGCGAGATGACGGTGATCCCGACCTACGGGTTCGCCGCCGCAGGCGCGATGTACCTCGCCTACATGTCCGTCCGCCACTGGGGCGAGCCGGGCGAGTGGGAGGTGAACCACGCGGGCCTGGCCAAGTCCACCGATCAGGGGCAGACCTGGACCAAGCTCGCCGCGCCGCACTGGCCCGGGGACGGCAACTTCGTCCAGGTCAGCGTCGCCGAGGTCGACGGAGAGCTCTACTTCTGGGGCGTCACGCACGGCCGCTTCGGTGGCGTGCAGCTGATGAAGGTCGCGCCGGCGCAGGTCGAGCAGTCCGGTGCCTACCGGTACTTCGCCGGCACCGGCGCCGACGGTTCGCCGCTCTGGTCGAGCGATCCTGCCGCCGCACGCACGATCGTCGACGACACCGTCGGCGAGTTGTCCGTGGTGTGGAACAAGCACCTGTCCCGGTGGCTGATGTCCTACACCAACGGTGGGGGAGCCGGCGCGAGCCTGCGCGAGGGCCTGACGCCGTGGGGACCCTGGGGTGACGCGATCACCCTGGTCTCCTCGGTCGACGTGCCGGGGCTCTACTCGCCGTACATGCTCCCGCGGTACACCGCGGACGGGGGCAGAACCATCTATTTCACGCTTTCGGTCTGGGACCCGTACAACGTCTTCTGGTACCGGGCCGACCTGGTCAGCAAAGCCTGACGCAGGCATTATGACGAACTGCGCCCCGGTCGCGGGTCGCAGCAGGAGGAGGAGCGATGCGCAGACGCGGCATAGTTTTGCTCGCGATAGCAGCTGTCACTGCGTCCACCGCGTTGAGCGGATGCGGTGGCGGGAGTGAGGACCCGGCCGGCAAGACCACCGTCACGTTCTGGCAGCAGAAGTTCGAGGACTACCAGCAGGCCTGGTTCAAGAAGCATGTGGACCAGTACAACGCCTCGCAGGACAAGGTGAAGGTCGACCTGCAGGTCGTGCCGGCCGACACCTGGGCGCAGAAGCTCAAGGCGGCGCAGGCCGCCGGCAAGGCCCCCGACATCGCGACCACCAGCTACGGCAACGTCGCGCCCGGTGTGGCCCAAGGACAGTTCGCCGCGCTCGACGACCTGCTGCCCGCCGCGGCGTTCACCGACATCAAGGACAACGTCAAGGGCTTCGTCACGGTCGGCGGCAAGCACTACGCGTACCCGATGCTGGTCGAGCCGTCGACGGTGCTGTACTACCGCACCGACCTGGTGACCGCCGCCGGCCTGGATCCGGCCAGCCCGCCCAGGACCTGGGACGAGCTGATCACCTGGGCGACCAAGCTGACCCAGGGCAAGGTGAAGGGCATGACCATCGCCTCCGCCGGGCCCGACCTCGGCTGGTCCAGCTGGGGCCTGCAGTACAACGCCTGCGGGCGGCTGCCGGTCAACGACGACTGGTCCAAGTCGACGGCGACCGAGCCGTGCTTCGAGAAGCTGCTGACCTTCTACAAGACGCTCTACCAGAACGGCCTGATCCCCAAGACGCCGAAGGTCGGCTACGCCGACGGGGCGCCGTACGGTCAGGGCGAGGTCGCGATGATGGCGGGCGGCTCGTGGGTGATCGGCCAGCTCAAGAACGACTTCAAGGCGATGGTCCCGAAGACCGCGGTGGCCCCGTTCCCGTCCGTCGACGGCGACCCCGCCAAGACGACCGCGACCCTGGGCGGCTGGACACTGACCGTCGACGCCAAGTCCAAGGGCAAGCAGCAGGCCGCCGACTTCGTCAAGTACCTGCTCGCCGGGGACCCGGCGCTGATGGCCGACTTCTTCAAGACGAGCGGGTTCTCCAAGTACACCGTGCGCACCTCGGTCGACCAGGCGCTGGCGAGCAACCCCGACGCCTCGTCGGACCCCTTCATGAAGGTCATCTCCGATAAGGTCGTGCCCTACGGCAAGCAGGAGCCCGCGTACCCGTGGGACATCTCGCTCGCGTTCGGCACCGCCATCGAGTCGGCGATGAAGGGCAAGGCCGACGTGCCGACGTCGCTGAAGACGGCCGCGGCCGCCATCGACGACGTCATCAAGAAGCAGTCGCTGGCCGGGACTGCGCCCAAGTAAGCGTGCCGGACTCCGGTGCCCGGGTCGCGCGTTCGGCGTCCCGGGCACCGCTCTTCGAGGGGATTGACGATGACCGCTCTCGACTCCCGGGTCGCCGTGCCGGCGGACCCGGCCCCGGACGGCGTCGCGCAACGCGACCGTCGGCGGCTCCTGGCCCGCCACCGCCGGGACAACCGCACCGCGTACCTGATGATCGCCCCGATGGTCGTGCTGCTGAGCATCTTCGTGGTGTGGCCACTGATCTACTCGGTCTACCTGAGCACCTTCAAAATCAGCTTCTACGAGGAGCCGGAGTTCGTCGGCCTGGACTTCTACCAGTACGTGCTGGACAGCCCGCGCTTCTGGGAGTCGATCTGGGTCGGCCTCTACTACGCGCTGCTCACCGTGCCGACCGGCATCGTCATCGCGCTGCTGCTGGCCAGCTTCATCAAGACGCTGAGCAGACGCGCGGCGGCGTACATGAAGACCACCGTCTACCTGCCCGCCGTCGTCTCCACGGTGGTCGCCTCGGTCCTGTTCGTGTTCATGTACCAGGACGAAGGCGTCATCAACTGGATGCTCGGCCTGCTCAACAGCGGCCCGGTCAACTGGCTCAACGACCCCGGCTACGCGCTGCCGGCCATCGCCGTGCCGGGCATCTGGCTCAGCTTCGGCATCACCACGCTCATCCTGCTGGCCGGGCTGCTCGACATCCCCGAGAACTACTACGAGTCGGCGCAGCTCGACGGGGCCGGCTTCTTCCAGAGGCTGTTCCGCATCACCATCCCGCTGCTGAAGAACGTGCTGCTCTACCTGTTCGTCACCGGTTTCACGCTGGCGATCCAGTTGTTCGAGCTGCCCCTGATCATGACGAACGGCGGGCCGGTCGACGCGACCACGACGCCGAACCTCTACATCTTCAACAGCTTCCGCGACCTGACGCCGTACGCCACCAGCTTCTCGCTCACCGCGTCGCTGATGCTGTTCGTCGTGCTCGGCGCGATCTCGCTGGTGATCTTCAGACTCGTCAACTCCGACAAAGCCATCGACGGCTAGACGCGCAGGGGTAGCCCATGAAAAAGTCCGTCCCGCAACGGGTCTTCTCCGCCGTGCTCATCACACTGATCAGCGTCAGCGTGATGTTTCCCCTCGCCTGGATGGCGATCGCCGGGTTCAAGGGCAAGACCGAGGTGCTGCGCTCGCCGTTCCAGTTCTTCCCGGACATGTGGCGCTGGGACAACTACTCGGCGATCCTGGCCGATCCGCAGTTCCTGCGGGCGATGGGCATTACCGTCGTCGGCGCGCTCATCTTCACCGCGCTGAGCCTGACCGTGAACACCCTTGCCGCGTACGCCTTCGCCCGGCTGGAGTTCACCGGCAAGCGCTTCTGGTGGGTCTACTGCCTGACGCCGATGTTCATCCCGGCGATGGCGATCCTGCTGACCTCGTTCATGGTGGTGTCCAAGCTCGGCATGCTCGACACGCTCGCCGTCCTGATCATCCCGGGGGCCGCGTCGTCCGCCCAGATGTTCTTCATCCGGCAGTTCTACCTCGGCTTCCCGATGGCGGTCGAGGAGGCCGCGCTGGTCGACGGCGCCACCCGCTGGCAGATCTTCGTCCGGGTGTTCCTGCCGCAGTCGGCCGCCCCGTTCGTGGTCATGGGCATCGCGTCCTACCTGGCGTACTGGAACGCCTACGTGTGGCCGGTGCTCACCATCACCGACCCGGACCTGACGCAGATCATGCAGTTCCTCGGCAACTTCCGGTCCGACCGGGGCAACGACTGGGGCCTGCTGATGGCCGGCTCCACGCTGGCCTCCCTGCCCACGATCGCGCTGCTGCTGGTCTTCCAGCGGTTCATCGTCAACGGCGTGCGCATCTCGGGCATCAAATGAGCGCCGGCATCGTGCACATCGGCGTCGGCGGCTTCCACCGCGCCCACCAGGCGATGGTCCTGGACGACCTGAGGGTGCTGGGCCTGGCCGACGGCTGGGGCATCTGCGGCGTCGGCGTGCTGCCCGGCGACCGGCGTATGCGCGACGTGCTGCACGCGCAGGACCACCGCTACACGCTGGTACTCAAACACCCCGACGGGCAGCAGACCGCCCGCGGCATCGCCTCGATCACCGACTACCTGTTCGCGCCCGACGATCCGGAAGCCGTCATCGAGAAGATGGCCTCGCCCGAGGTCCGCATCGTCTCGCTGACCATCACCGAGGGCGGCTACCACGTCGACCGGATCACCGGAGAGTTCGACGCGAGCGACCCGAGGATCGCCGCGGACCTGGCGCCCGGCGCCGTCCCGCAGACCGCGTTCGGCCTGATCGCCGAGGCGCTGCGCCGCCGCCGCGAACGGGGCGTGGTCCCGTTCACCGTGCTGTCGTGCGACAACATCCAGGGCAACGGCGACGTCTGCCGACGGATGCTTGCGGCGTTCGCCACCCGCAAGGATCCCGAACTCGGGACCTGGATCGCCGCCGCCGTCGCGTTCCCGAACTCCATGGTGGACCGGATCACCCCCGCGACGACGGACGACGACCGGGCGGCGATCACCGCCCGGTTCGGCGTCGACGACGCCTGGCCGGTGGTCGCCGAACCGTTCTTCCAGTGGGTGATCGAGGATCACTTCCCGGCCGGGCGGCCGCCGTTCGAGGCGGCGGGCGTGCAGCTGGTGGCCGACGTCGAGCCGTACGAGCTGATGAAGCTGCGTCTGCTCAACGCCGGCCATCAGGGGCTGTGTTACTTCGGCCGGCTCAGCGGATACGACCTCGTGCACGAGGCGGCGCAGGACCCGCTCATCGTGCGGCTGTTGCGCCGCTACATGGATGAGGAGGCCACCCCGACTCTGCGCCCGGTACCCGGCGTCGACCTCGACCGCTACAAGGACACCCTGCTCGAACGCTTCGCCAATCCCCATGTGCGCGACACGATCGCTCGGCTGTGCACCGACTCGTCCGACCGCATCCCGACCTGGCTGCTGCCCGTCGTACGGCACCAACTCGCCACGGGCGGCCCGGTGCGGTTTTCGGCGGCGATCGTCGCCAGCTGGGCCCGCTACGCCGAGGGCGTCGACGAGCACGGCGAAGCGATCGACGTCGTGGACCGGCAACGCGAAACGGTGATGGCGTACGCGGCCCGGCAGCGTGCCGATCCGACGGCCTTCCTGCGGCAGCGTGACCTGTTCGGCGACCTGGCCGACGACGCCGTTTTCGCGGCCGAGTACCGGTGGGCGCTCAACTCATTGATCCACCGAGGCGCCCAGGCGACACTCGCGGACCTGTAAGTCCTGACCTGCCTCAAACGACGGGCCGGCGACCTTGGATCCAAGGTCGCCGGCCCGTCACCGTCGCGGGATGGTCAGAGTTTCACGTCGCCGCACAGGTGCACGGCGACCCCCAGCTCCCGGAACAGCGCCGCCTTGGCCAGCAGCGCGCGGTCGGCCCCGTCCGCGTCGGGCGCGTACGCGACCTGCACGTGGTTGGCCTTGTGGCGGGCCATCAGCTGGTCGCGGCTGACGCCTTCGAGGACCGCGTGCATGATCGGCCACTGCCTGGTGGTGGCGTCGAGCCGCCGCTGCGTCTCGGCGGCCGGCAGGTCCACGACGTGGCCGCGGCCGATGTCGACGTGCAGCGCCCCGCCCATGACGAACACCCGCGACCAGACGATCTCGCCCGGCACCGCGATCCCGCTGAGGGTGCCGCCGCCGAGCGGGAAGTACATCGGCGGCTGCCGCATGCTGTAGCTGTGCTGGTAGCCGCCGTGGTGCGAGGCGGGCGCGGAGCCGGAGATCTCGAACACCCAGACGAACTCGCCGCCGTACTCGTCGCCCCACCGGATGTCGTGCAGCGTGGTCGCCGGGTCGAAGCCCATCGCCGTCCAGATCCGGTTGGTGACCAGCGCGTCGACGGCGACGCCCCAGTCCACCTCGTTGAAGTGCGGCAGCGGCTGCCCGGCGTACAACTCGCGGGCGCCGTCCCGGCTGCGCACCGGCGGGCGCTCGACGTTGTTGAGCAGACCCTCGGCCAGGTCGCTGGCCGGCACCGTGTCCTTGAGCCCCTGCTGGTACTGGATGCCGACCGCGTCCAGGCCGAAGTCGTCACTGATGCGCAGCGCCGCGATGTACATCTTGAGCTGGCTGGTCACCTGCGCCTCGGTCAGCTCGGTGGCCTCGTCGGTGCCGAAGTGGAAGGTGAGGCCGCGCTCGTCCAGCCATCGGCGCGCGGCGGCGGCCTCGTCGTCGCCGACCCGGGCCATCTCGGCGACCAGCGCGCTCTGCGACAGCCGTTCCTTGAAGATGCCCAGCGGGTTGAGCAGCTCGTCGTCGATGATCGCGTTGTACATGCCCATGCAGCCCTCGTCGAACACCCCGATGACGGCCTTGTCGTCGCGCAGCTGCCGGGCCAGGGCGACGCCGAGCTCCACCTCGGCCGCAGCCGGGTCGAGGCCGGGCAGGTCGCGCACGTGCGACTGGTCGTGGCGCAGCTCTCCGGTGTCCAGCCAGGTCCGCAGCCCGTCACGGGCCCACGCGTCGGTGAAGTCCTCGCTCCACAGCGCCGAGTGGAAGACACCGGCCTTGGTGAGGCTGGCGGTCAGGTTCAGCAGTCCCACCAGGCCGGGGAACTCGCCGGACCAGTTCGCCACGACGAGGATCGGCCCGCGGTGGCTGCGCAGCCCGGCCAGCACGTGGTGGCTGTACTGCCACACCGCGTCGACGACGACCAGTGGCGCGTCCACCGGGATGTCCTTGAACACCTCGATGCCGTAGCGCTGGCTGTCGATGAAGCCGTGGCCCTTGTCCGGGTCGAACGGGTGCGCCCGCTGCGCCGCCCAGCCCAGCTCGGCCAGGGCCGCGGTGACGGCGGCCTCGAACTGCTGCTGCGCCGGCCAGCAGGTGATGTTGGCGGACAGCCGCAGGTCACCGCTGGCGATCGTGTAGACGGTGCGGGGCGACGCCGGCGGGCGCTGCGACGGCGCGGGCAGGAGATAACTCGTCATGGTCGGTCCTTCCGATCGAGGGGTCAGGGGCGGTGAGCGGTACGGCGTCGCCCGCGGTGAGCCGGACCGGGCCCGCGGCCAGCGGCCCGAGCACGGGGTGGGCGACGGTGAGGGTGTCCAGGTCGAGCCGGCCGCCGAGCAGGCGCAGCTGTGCGCCGCCGGGGGAGAGGGTCAGCTCGCCCCAGCCGGTGCCGGTGGTGAAGATCGTTCGTAGCCGGTCGCCGCCCCAGCGCGGGGCGAAGGCGAGGGTGCGCGCGGTGGCGTCGTAGTCCGCGCCGCTGAGCGCGACGACCAGGCCCCAGCTCGCCAGCGAGCGGGCGTAGTGGTTGCCGCACTCGACCTCGTTCCAGGGGTTGCGCCGCCGGCCGTCGTGCCGTGCGCGCACCGCGCGGACCAGCTGCAGGCCCTCGTCGACCAGCCCTTCGAAGACCAGGTGGGTGGCCACCTGGTACTCGATGCCGGTCCACACCTCGTCGCTGTAGACGAACGGGATGCGCGGGCGGCCGCCGCGCGGCCAGGAGCACAGCAGCAGTCCCGCCTCGTCGTTGAGGGCGTAGGTGCGCTGGACGCTGTGGTGGCCGCCCAGGTCGGCGCGGAAGTTGTGCCGGTGGACCGCGGCGACGGCGCTGCGCACGTGTTCGGCGGGCAGGACGTGGCCCAGCCCCGCGACGTGCGCCAGGAGCTGGCCGAACACCTGGTCGGACAGGCATCCGGTGCCGTACTGGTAGCGGCGGGCGTCGACGTCGTCGAGCTGCTGCTCGTAGTACTCGCCGTTGAACAGCAGCGCGTCCATCCGGGACGCGCCCGTCGCGGCCGCGGCGCGGTAGCGCTGCGCGGACGAGGTGTCGCCCATCCGGTCGGCGATGGCCGCACCGGCGGTCAGGGCCGCGAAGAACATCGAGTTCGCCAGCGAGTTCGGCCCGTGGAACTCGATGTCGTAGGTGTTGTGCTGCTGGCTGTCCAGCACGCCGTCGCCGTCGGCGTCCCACGTGGTGAAGGCGTACTCCAGCGCCCGTTGCGCGCCCGGCCAGCAGGCGGCCAGGAATTCGTCGTCGCCGCTGAACCGCCATTCGCGGTGCAGCCGCACGATCGCGCCGAGCTGCCCGTCGACCGCGGGGTGGAAGTCCCACGGCGCGTTGCCGAAGACGCTGTTGGCGCGGAAGTTCATCCGGCCGTCGGGCCGGGTCTCGTGCACGAACTCGGTGCGCCGGGCGTCGCGTTCCAGCTCCGGGAACAGGAACGCGGCGGTCTGGGCGTAGTTCCATACATGCGTGCAGGTGCCTTCGCAGCTGCCGGCGTCGTCGAAGCTGCCCTCCCAGGCGGCGAAGCGACCGCCCGTCAGCCGGAAGCAGGTGGTGCTGCGCAGCACGACCAGGGTCGAGCTGACCGCGTCGACGACCTCCGGCGGCAGCGTGCCGCCGAACAGGGCCCCGTGGAACGCGCGGGTGTGCCGTTCCAGTTCCGGCAGGTCGGCGGCGAGGCGGCGGGCGGCGGCCCAGGCGTCGGCGTACGCGGTGGCGTAGTGGTTGCGGACCACCTCACCGGCCCGCGTGCCGTCCAGATTGATGTTGCCCTGCCAGGCGCTCGGGCGGTTCGGGAAGTGCCAGGTGAGCAGGAACTCGAAGTCCCGGCTCGCACCCGGGGCGATCCGGTGGTCGACGGCGAGCGAACCCACCCGCAGCCGCGTGAACCAGTCCGGGTACGGGGGCTCGTCCAGGCTGAACGCGGTCTCCGGCGTCAGCCGCCCGGCGGTGCTCAGCTCGTCCCAGAACACCTGGACGCCGTCCTGCCAGAAGCCGCTGAGCCACTGCGGCTTGGCCGTCGTCCTGGTGTCCGTGGTGGCCAGCACCGCGGTGCCGTGTCGCAGGTCGTCGTCGGGCAGGTCGCTGGTGAACCGGATGCCGTGCAGCCCATCCGCGTCGGCCCAGGCGTTCGCCGGTCGCCCGGCGTAACGCGGGAAGTGGTGCACGTCGTATCCGGTGATGCCGATCGGGTTGGCCAGCGAGCCGACGACGGTCACGTCGGCCGCGACAGCGATTGGGTTGGTCACCGTGTAGCGCAGCACCGCGCCGGGGATGCCCGAGGCGTCCGCGTCCAGCGGCACCAGCGGCGTGAACGCGGTCAGCGCCACCTGCACGCCGAGGTCGTCGTCGGCGAAGTCGACCCGCAGCAGCGGATACTCGCCGTGCATCCGGCTCGCGCGCAGTCTCGGAAGCCCGGCCAGCTGCCCGGCGTAGTAGCCCTGGTCGCCTTCGTGCGGTCCGGTCAGCCGCGACTCCAGGATGCGGGTGACGGGCACGCCGCCTGCAGGCTCTGCGCGGATCGCGAAGAAGGAGAACGGCAGCCGCGCGCCTTTGGCCGGCCGGTTGGCGAGCTCCCAGTCGCGCAGCTCGCCGCGCGCGCCGATCGACACGTTGCCGGTGCCGATCCCGCCGAGCGGGAAGGCCGCGGCGGACGCGTCCGGGCCGAGCCCCCGCGCGGCCGGGGGAGCGCTTTCAGGGTGCACAGGCATGAGGGGGTAGGCCTCCGTCCAGGGGTCGACGGGTTTGCGGGGTCGTCGGGGTGGGGTGTGCACAGGTGGCGCGGCCACTCGCCGGTGGCGTGTCAGCGGGTGGCGCGGCCGCTCACGGGGCGGGACGTCGACCGGTGGCGCGGTGCCGCTCGCGAGCGGCGAGGGCGTGCACGGTCGGCGCGGTGGCCGGATACAGCTCCAGGTAGAGCGCGTAGAGCTCGTCGTAGTCGGCGCGGACCGACGGCTGCGGGGTCCGTGCTTCGAGGATCGGGTTCCACAGGTCGATGTCGGGATCGGCGACAGCACCGGCAGCGAGGAACGCGGCGCCGAAGGCGGCCCCGATCGTCTTGGCGGGGATGGCCTGCGGGCGTCCGGTCACGTCGGACACGATCTGGGTCCACAGGCTGCCCTGCGCGCCGCCGCCGACGGCGACGATCCGCTCGACGTGTCCGCCTGCCTGCTCGATCGCGGCGACGTTGTGGCGTACGCCGAACGCCGTCGCCTCCAGCGCCGCCCGGTAGAGGTCGCCGCGGGTGTGCGCGACGGTGAGCCCGGCGAGCACGCCGCGCGCGTCGGGATCGGCGACCGGGGTCCGCTCACCGGCGAAGTAGGGCAGCATGAGCAGCCCGTTCGCGCCCGGCCCGGCGGCGTCGGCCAGCGCCAGCAGCTCCGGATAGCCGGGGGAGCCGAACAGCTCGCGCAGCCATCCGGTGATCGCGCCCGAGGTGGCCATCCCCCCGGCGAGGTTGCGGGTGCCGGGCAGCGCGCCGACCGTGCCCCACAGCGTCGGCGAGGTCAGCGGCTTGTCCACGGTGTTGATGAGGAACATGGTGGTGCCGTACATCAGCATCAGGTCGCCGACCCGGTGCGCGCCGACGCTGATCGCCTCGGACCAGGCGTCGATCGTGCCCGCGATGACGGGAGTGCCCGGGGCGAGCCCCGTCTCGGCGGCAGCCGCAGCCGACACGCCGCCGATGGTGTCGCCGGGCCAGACCAACGGCGGCAGCTGCGCCCCGGCGGCGACCTCGCCCGCCCAGGGGCCGTACCAGTCCTGCACGTTCGCGTCGTACATCGGTGTGCACTGGCTGGCCGAGTGGTGGTCGAGGTAGTAGGTCCCGGTCAGCTGCCAGCCGAGCCACGTGCTGGGCTGGAAGAAGCGCCAGTCGCCGGCGACCGCCTGGGGCTCGTTGTCGGCGAGCCACGCCAACTTCGGCCCGGCCGCCTGCGTGCTCAGCGACGAGCCGCAGCGCTCGCGGATCGTGTCGGCCCCGCCGAGCCGCTCGGTCAGTCGCTCGATCTGCTCGGTCGCGCGGGTGTCGATGCCATAGAGCATCGCGGGCCGGCGCGGCTGGCCCGCGAGATCGGTGACCAGCACGCACGGGCCCATCCCGCTCACGCCGACGGAGCGGACCTGACCGGGCGCGGGCGCACCGGGCGCGGCCAGCAGCTCGCGGATGATGCCGGCAGCCTCGTCCCACCAGACGTGGGCGTCCATCTCGACGTGCCCCGGCGCGGGCCGGCGCACCTCGTGCTCGCGGGTGGCGGTGGCGACGATCGTGCCGTCGAGCGTGACGAGTACGCCCTTACTGCTCGACGTTCCGATGTCGACGCCGAGGACACAGGCTTGCCTCAACATGCCCGTACCCTGTCAGAAATCGATTTCACCGTCAAGCACTACCGACATCTCGAGTGTCGCTCGGGGGTCTCAGCCGACGGGGCTCACCTGGTTGCGCAGCACGATGGTGCGGGCCGGCTGGTCGTCGCCCTTGATGCGCTCCAGCAGCAGTTTCGCGGCGGTGATGCCCAGGTGCCGGGCCGGCATGTGCACGACCGTGATCGGGATCGGCACCAGCGGCAGGAAGGGCAGGTCGCCGAAGACGGCCACCCCGGTAGCCGGGGGGAGCTTGCCCTGCTCGGACAGCACCCGCAGGGCGCCGACGCTCATCAGGTTGTTGGCGACGAACACCGCGTCCGGGGGCTCGGGCAGGGCGAGCAGCTCGCTCATCGCCGCCGCGCCGCCGTCGACGCGGAAGTCGGCGTAGCGCAGGTAGCGGTCGTCGGCCTCGGCCGGCCGGCCGGTGGTGACCGCGTCGCGCCAGCCGTCGGCGCGCTGGGTGGCCGTCTCGACGTCGCTCGGGCCGGTGATGCACGCGATCCGCTGAAAACCCTGCTCCACCAGGGCATGGGTGGCCGCACGGCCGCCAGCCCGGTTGTCGACGATGACCGCGTCGACGTCCACGCCGTGCGGGCTGCGGTCGACCGCCACCACCGGACACTTGCGGGCGAGCAGGCCGCTCAGGTCGCTGTTGCCGCCCGCGGCCGCGATGATCACGCCGGCCATGGTGGCGCTCAGCGCGATGTCGAGGTAGACCAGTTCCTTCTCGTGGTCCTCGTCGGTGTTGCACAGCACCACCGAGTAGCCGGCGGCGCGGGCCACGTCCTCGACGCCGCGCGCCAGCGCGGTGAAGAACGGGTTCTCGATGTCCGGGATGACCAGGGCGATCACCTCGGAGCTCTGCAACCGCAGGGTGCGCGCGGTGCGGCTCGGCGTGAACGCCAGTGCCTTGGCCGCCTTGCGCACCGCCTCGGCCTTCTCGGGGGACACGTTGGCGCCGTTGAACACGCGCGAGACGGTGGCGGGGGAGACCCCGGCCGCGGCGGCGACCTCGTAGATCGTTGGCATCGCTTCCTCATCGATCGGCCGGCCTGCCCGCCGGTGGAGCCTGGGGCGTCGGGGCTCGGGGCGTCGGCGACCCGTTGACACGGCGGCCCCCTCACCCTACCTTAATGAAATCGATTGCACGCGGTGCCCCTTGCCCGCCGTCGAGCCCTGCCCCGAATCGTCGAGGAGAGCATGTGGTCACCGTGGACCTCAGTACGATCGCACGGCTGCGGGCCGTGCAGACCCGCTCGATCAGTCCGGAGAACTTCGACGGATCGGCAGGTGGGGGCGGCCGGGCGACCGAGGGCACGGGCGCCGGGTGCGCCCGCGATCTCGGACCGGGCTGGAAGATCTCGCCCAGCGTCGACATCGCCGCCGGGGAGACCTTCGACCTGGCGAACATCCAGGGACCCGGCAAGATCACCCATATCTGGATCACCACGCACAAGGACAACTGGCGCACCCTGCTGCTCCGGGCATACTGGGACGGCAGCGCGGAGCCCGCGATCGAGGTGCCCTACGGCGACTTCTTCTGCAGCGGCTGGGGCGAGTTCGCCCAGGTCGACTCGCAGGTCATCGCCGCCAACCCGCACGGCGGCTTCAACTCGTACTGGCCGATGCCGTTCGCCGACGGCGCCCGGCTCACCGTGGAGAACCTGTCCACGGTGAGCGTGCGGGTCTACTACCAGATCACGTACGAGATCGGCGGCGACTACAGCGGCCTCGGCTACCTGCACGCCCAGTGGCGGCGCAGCAACCCCCTCGAATACCTCAAGACCCACGTCCTGGTCGACGGCGTCGAGGGCAGCGGCCACTACGTGGGCACCTACCTGGCCTGGGGCGTCAACAGCAACGGCTGGTGGGGCGAAGGCGAGATCAAGTTCTACCTCGACTCCGACGAGGAGTACCCGACCATCTGCGGCACCGGCACCGAGGACTACTTCGGCGGCGCCTGGAACTTCGACGTGCCCGGCCGGGGCTACACCGCGTACTCCACGCCGTACCTCGGCCTGCCGCAGGTGATCCGCCCGGACGGGCTCTACGTCAGCCAGCAGCGCTTCGGCATGTACCGCTGGCACCTGCCCGACCCGATCCACTTCGCGCAGCGGCTGCGCGTCGACATCCAGGCGCTGGGCTGGCGCTCCGGCTGGCGCTACCTGCCGCTGCGCGACGACATCGCCTCGACCGCCCTGTTCTACCTCGACCGGCCCACGGCGCGCCGACCGCGCACGCCCAGCGCCGACGACATGGAGGTGCACCTGGGCGCGGCCCCCGTGCCGGACCTCGGGGCGCAGCCACCGCGTATGCCGGACTGACCGGCACGCGTTCACCGGGACGGCGGGCCGCACCCCGCGGCCTGCGCGTGCCCGCGACATGGAAGGAGTACCGCACATGCACACGCACAACGGGCTCAGATCCATCCCGCGTCTCCTGACCGGCGTCGTCGTGACGCTGGGCACCGTGGCCGCCACCGGCCTCATCACCGCCGCACCGGTAGCCGCCAGCTCGGCCCACACCCCGGCGAGCCTGGTCCAGAAGATCACCGGCGTCGGCTCCCCGAACAACACCTACGGCCGGTGGAACATCAAGTCCACCGACCTCGGCATCCTCTGGGACAACGGCTCCGGCCAGACGATGGCCCTGTTCGGCGACACCTTCGGCGACGCGTGGATCGGCCCCGGCGGCGGCGCGTTCGGCGCCGGGGACCTCAACTGGCGCAGCAACGTCCTGCTGCGCTCCACCGACACGAATCTCGCCGACGGCATGTCGTTCGCCAGCGCGGTCACCGGTGCCGACGGCCGCGCCCGGGAGATCCTGCCCGGCCTGCACCAGGGCAACGACGCGGGCGGCGAGGTCACGAAGATCCCCACGGCGGGCATCGCCGTCGGCACCCGGCAGTACGTGTCGTTCATGTCGGTCCGCCACTGGGGCGCCCCCGGCCAGTGGGACACCAACTACGCCAAGCTCGCCTACTCCGACGACAACGGCACGACCTGGTCGACGACCAACACCCCGACCTGGAACAACCCGTCGTTCAACGACCAGTTCCAGATGCACGCGTTCGAGCGCCGCGGCGGTTACCTCTACGTCTTCGGCACCCCCAGCGGCCGCAGCGGCAGCATCCGGCTGGCCCGCGTCCCCGAGGCCCAGGTGCTGGCCCAGAGCGCCTACCAGTACTGGAACGGCAGCAGCTGGGTGACGAACAACGTCGCCGCCGCCACGCCGATCGTCGGCGCGCCCGCCTCCGAGCTGTCCGTGCGCTACGACGCCTACAGCGGCCGCTGGCTGATGATGTACCTGTCCGGCGAGGACATCATCCTGCGCACCGCGACCACCCCCACCGGCCCGTGGAGCAGCGCACAGGTCGTCGTCAGCTCCGCCGACTACCCGGGCCTCTACGGCGGCTACATCCACCCGTGGAGCTCCGGCGGCAACATCTACTTCGCCATGTCGCAGTGGGACCCGTACAACGTCTACCTGATGAAGATCCAGATCAACACGGCGGGGCAGGTCGTCAACCCGAACCTCATGGGCGACGCCAGCTTCGAGCGCGGCGCGCTCAACGGCACCGGCACCGGCGGCTTCTGGGCCTGCAAGGGCAACTGCGGCATCGACGCCGGCTACTGGGGCTACACCGGCGTGCGCAACGGCTACGCCCGCTACAACAGCGGCTGGCACGACCTGCACCAGACCGTGCCGGTCACCGCGAACACCAACTACCAGCTCAGCGGCTGGCTGCGCACCTCGCCCAACAGCGACAACGGCTTCTTCGGCGTACGCGGCACCAACGACGTGGTCATCGCCGAGGCGAACTTCCACGCGGTCGGGCCGTGGACACGCTTCACCGTGAACTTCAACAGCGGCTCGCGCACCGCCGTCACCGTCTTCGGCGGCGTGTGGACCGACCACGGCGACATCTGGATCCAGCTCGACGACTTCTCCCTCACCCGCGCCTGAACCCGGGCCACCTGGAGGAAACCATGGACCACCACGCTTCCGCACGTCCTCAGCAGGTCAGCCGCCGCCGGCTCATCACCGGGGCCGCGGCCGCGGGCATCGCCGGCGCCACCGCGAGCCTGTTCGCCGCGACACCCGCCCAAGCCGCGGGCGACGGCTTCGGCCTGCGTATCGTCGACCGCAACGAGAACGGTGGCCGACTGCAGTACTACCGGTTCGCCACCGACGCCATCGAATGGGACCCGGCGGTCAACATCCTGCTCCCCGACGGCTACCACACCAGCGGCAAGCGCTACCCGGTGCTCTTCCTGCTGCACGGTGGCGGGGGAGCGGACTTCCGCACGTTCCACCTGCAGGACAACATCGTCAACCTCACCGCCGGCCGCGAGCTGATCATCGTCATGCCCGACGCGTCCACCGGCTGGTACAGCAATCCGGTCAGGTCGCTTTCCGGTCCCCGCAACTGGGAGACCTTCCACATCGGCCAGCTGCTGCCCTGGGTGGAGGCGAACTTCCGCACGTTCGCCGAGTACGACGGCCGCGCCGTCGCCGGCTTCTCGATGGGCGGCTTCGGTGCGCTGAAGTACACGGCGAAGTACTACGGCCACTTCTGCTCCGTCAGCGCCCACTCCGGACCGGCCAGCCTGCGCCGCGACTTCGGTCTGGTGGTGCACTGGGCCAACGCCACCTCCGCCGCGCTGGACCTCGGCGGCGGCACCGTCTACGGCGCGCCGTTCTGGGACGAGGCGCGGGTCAGCGCCGACAACCCGATGCAGCGCATCCCCAGCTACCACAACAAGCGCATCTTCCTGGTGGCCGGGACGTCACCGGACCCGATCAACTGGTTCGACACCGCCAACGAGACGCAGGTCCTGGCCGGGCAGCGCGAGTTCCGCGCCGCGCTCGGTCAGGCCGGCATCGGCCACGAGTGGCACGAGCTACCGGGTGGCCACTACTTCCGGCACGAGATGTTCCTGCGCGACCTCGACGGCATGCTCGCCCGCCTGCGCCGGGCCGGCTGACTCGCGAATCCCGAGGAGTCGGCGGGTCCGGCGACATGCCGGACCCGCCGACGACGGAGTGTTTTGCCGGGAATGCGAGGGCGGATTTCCGCCAGACTCGCACGGTCTGGTGGATCAGGCTTGGCGTCATGAACAGAGTTCTTGACGGAAAAGTAGCGCTGGTAACGGGCGGCAGCCGCGGCATCGGCGCGGCGGTGGCGTTGCGCCTGGCCGAAGACGGCGCTGACGTGGCGCTGACCTACCAGCAGAACGCCGACCGTGCAGCGCAGGTGGTCGAGCAGATCAAGGCCGTAGGACGTCGCGCGTTGGCTGTCCGTGCCGACAGCGCTGACGCTGAGGCGCTGACCGCGGTGGTGGACGACGTTGCCGGCGAGTTCGGGCGGCTAGACATCCTCGTCAACAACGCCGGGGTCTATCTCGTTGCGCCAATAGAGGATCTCGGATTGGCGGAGTTCGACCGCACTGTCGCCGTCAACGTCCGCGCGCCGTTCGTCGCGGCGAAGGCCGCAGCCAGGCACATGGTCAACGGCGGGCGGATCATCAACATCGGCAGCAACATGGCACAGCGTGCGGCGTTCCCCGGCCACTCCCTCTATTCGATGAGCAAGACGGCCCTCATCGGTCTCACCAAAGGCCTCGGCCGTGACCTGGGACCACGCGGTATCACCGTGAACCTGATCAATCCCGGTCCGACTGATACCGACGCGAATCCAGCCAATGGCCCCTACGCCGACACGATCAGGGGATTCACCGCCCTCGGACAGTACGGCGCACCGGCCGACATTGCGGCGGCGGTCGCCTTCCTTGCCCGTGAGGACAGCCGGTACGTCACTGGCTCGACCATCGACGTCGACGGCGGTTTCGCCATTTAGCGCGGCATTAAGCCGTCATGAGCGCGGTGCCCCACTACGCCATGCGGCGTGGGGCACCGCGCTCGTGCCCACAATGGTGTCCACGAGGAGCCGTTCAGGACCGCCGGATCGGGAAAACCACGTGGCGGACCAGCAGACCGGTGCCGTCATCGGCATAGGGTTCGCCCGCGACGCGAGCACCGCAGGCGACGTAGAAGCCCACGGCTGACTCGCGGGCGTCCGCCCACATGACTGCCTCGCCGGAGGCGCGTGCCCGGTCCGCGACCGCGGCGAGCAGTCGCCGTCCGTAGCCGCGCTGCTGATACGCGGTGTCGACCGCCATCGCCCAGAAGTAGCGGGCCGGAAGACTCGGCTCGGCCGGGCACGGCCAGGTCACATGGGACACTGCCGCGACGACCGCTTCCCCGTCGGCCAGCGCCAGATGTTCGGCACCGTCCCCGTCGATCCGCGTCGCGGGCGATGCCCAGCCGAGCACCTCGGACCGCAGCCGGTAGGTCCTCTCCGCTGCGACGTCCACCAGTTCCATGCTGCCACCGTAGTGCGGCACCGGGCAGCCGCGCCTTCGCGTTACGGCGTGCAGCTGACGCCTGCGCTCGGCGATCAGGCACGTCAGCGGAGGCGCCGGTGTGGCGGGTAATCTCCGCTCGTGGTGACCTTGGACGGAATCGACTGGGCGCGGCTGTTTCATGCGCAGGGCCAAGCGGTCGACCTTCCGGCCAGGCTTGCGGCGCTGTGCGGCGCGGACCAGGACGCTGCCGGGGACGCGTTCACCTCCCTGTGGCCCCGCATCTTCGCGGGCGGAGCACTCACGCCCGCGACAGCGCCGGTCGTGCGCCACGTTGTTGCGGTGCTCCACGAGTCTGGACTCGGTGCCGGCGACGACACCATCCGCGAAGGCATCCTGTTCCTGCTGCGTGAGATCGCACGAGCGACGGCCGATGCGAACGCCAAGACGATCCAGGTTCATGCCGATGTCGATGAAACCGTGCGGGCCTGGCTCGATACGTACCTCACGCAAACGCGTCCACCTGCTGTCCACGACTGGGCGGACGGTGACGGACCCGGGCGCGTGCTGCTTCATAACGCGATCGTCGACTGCTTCGACCTGCTTCCCGAAGTCTTCGAGGCGGTGTGGCCGATCCCGGCAGGTTGGCCGGCGTGGACCCGGACGATGGCCGCCGCCGCGACGACCATGCTCGTCCGGCATCCCCAGCTGTCGGGCCAGCGTGCCGAGGTGATCGCCTACCACCAGGAGACCGCGCGGGTGACCGCCGATCGCGGCGAGTGCGCGACCCTGGTTTTCGGCCTCGGCGAACTGGGCGTCGCGCCACGGGACTGGCTCGACGATCCGAGACTCGCTGTGCGCACCTGCGCCGCGCTCGCACCGGCGCTCGCCGATGACCCGACCGCGACAGAAGTACTGGTGCGAGCGGCCGAACATCCCCGCGCGTTCGACCACTCGTTCACCGAGCCGTTCGTCCCTCCTGCGTACCGGATGATGTACCTTCCTCAGCTGCAGGTTCGGCCGTGCCGGGTGCTCATCCACACCGTGTGCGACCGGGTCGACGACTTCCGTCGGCTGCTGGACGCCGCCCTGGCTGCGGTCGACCTGCGCGGTGTCCACCAGCCTGTCGCCGAGTTCGGCCCGTACCTGCGTCATGCGTTCCCGGCCGGGTTGGTGGAGGACGGCACCGCGTCGGTTCAGCAGACGCGATTCGCGGACGTGATCGCGGCCCGTGACGACCTCTGGGACGGGACCTGTGACGGCGTCGCGGAGATGTTCGCCGCGGCCGGCCTGCCACACGACCGTGAACGGTGGCGGAATGTCCGCGTCCCTGTCGTGCTCGACGGTGCCGACCGTCCCACCTACGATCGCACGATACTTCTTCCGCTACCGACCTGGTCGATCAGAAACAGTCCTCACATGTTTCTCGGCGTCGCTCGGACGGATCCTGACCTGCTCCACACGCTCCTAAGCGTCGTCTCGTCCGGTGAAGTGGCAGTGGAGGTCGAGGGCCCGTTGCGGTTCTCCGTCGTGGCGACGGGCGTCGGGGCCGGGCAACTTGATGTTGGCGACCTCATCGCCTCCGGGCCGTACAACTACCGCCCGGTCTACGGGGTGGGGGTCGCGGCGGCGCTCAGTCTGTGGGTGAGCGCATATCAGTGGCGCGCCGGGACCGCGTACCGGCAGCAGTTCGTGGATGGTGTGCCCGCAGGGCCTATCGAGACGCTCGGCCCCGCCGACCGTGGCGACGGTTATCGTTTCGTCTTCGAACTCGACCCCGAGTGGGTGCCGTCGGGCACGCGGCTGCCCGGCTGAGCGTCGGTGCGGTCACTGCGGCGGGTCTTCCCCGGTGAGCCCGTCGACGGCCTCGCGCAGCAGGTCGGCGTGGCCCACATGCCGGGCGTACTCGTCGTGCAGGTCCACCACGATGCGCCGCAGGTTGGGCGACCTGCCGTCGTCCGCGGTCGTGTACTTCGCGGGCTGATCGAGCCCGCCGTCGGCGAGCGCCTTCGCCATCGCCGCCCGCGAGCGCTCGACGGCGCCTCGCCACAGGCCGTAGAGCTCGGCCGGTGTGTCGTCTGCCGCGCTCTGCCAGACCCATCGCGGGTCTGCCGCTTCGGGCGCGTCCAGCGGCGGTCCGGGCGCCTCACCCGTGAAATCGATCGTGTAGCGCTCCTCGACGGCCGCCATGTGCTTGAGCAGGCTGCCGAGCGTCATCGTCGACGGTGGCTGGGGCCGGTTCAGCCCGGCCGTGTCCAGCCCGCCGCACTTCCAGGCGAACTGGGCGCGGGAGCGGTCGAGCGCGAACATCAGCATCTCGACCTCGCCAGCGGTCATCGACGGCTCGTGGATCACGGTGTTCAGGACGGTGTCGTCGGTCATGGGCAGCACGTTAAACTCGGTTCCGGACGTTTCACGACCGGAATCGGTGAAGCGGTCGCGGAACGAGCGCCACGCGCAGGAAGGATGATCGCCGCCCAGGCCGAGGCGGTACGCCGGGCCACCGCCCCGGCGCCCGATCGTGGTGCCGCCCGGCCCGACCCACAGACCACCACTGAACTGGTGCACGCCTGCGCGGACCGCCGGCGGGTGCGCCTGCGGTATCGCTCCGAGGCCGGCAATGAGCGCGAGCTGGACGTCGACCCGTGGGCGGTCGTCGTGCGCCACAGCCGCTGGTACCTGC
>NZ_VIQO01000010.1 GCF_007483665.1 Catellatospora sichuanensis | reverse complement strand
GGTCCCGGCGGCCACCACCGCGGCTCCGGCGGCCCCCGCCGCCACGCCCGCGCCCGTGGCCGCCGCGAAGCCGGCCCCTGCGCAGGCCAAGCCCGCCGAGAAGGCCGCGCCCGCCGGTGCGCAGGTCGTGCCGCTGCGCGGCATCGCCGCCAAGATCGTCGAGAACATGGACGCCTCGCTGGAGGTGCCGACCGCGACCAGCGTGCGCGCCGTTCCCGCCAAGCTGCTGTCCGACAACCGCATTGTGATCAACAATCACCTGCAGCGCGGCCGCGGCGGCAAGGTCAGCTTCACCCACCTCATCGGGTACGCGATGGTGCGGGCGATCGGCATGCACCCCGAGATGAACAACCACTTCGCCCAGGTCAACGGCAAGCCGTCGCTGATCAAGCCGGAGCACGTGAACCTCGGCATCGCCATCGACCTGGCCAAGCCCGACGGCTCGCGCAACCTGGTGGTGCCGTCCATCAAGGGCTGCGAGCAGATGGACTTCCGCCAGTTCTGGCAGGCGTACGAGGACGTGGTGCGCCGGGCTCGCAAGAACGAGCTGACCATGGACGACTACACCGGCACCACGACCTCGCTGACCAACCCGGGCGGCATCGGCACGGTGCACTCGATCCCGCGCCTGATGCAGGGCCAGAGCGCCATCATCGGCGTCGGCGCGATGGAGTACCCGGCGCCGTTCTCCGGCATGAGCGAGTCGCAGCTGGCAGACATGGCCGTCAGCAAGATCATCTCGCTGACCAGCACCTACGACCACCGGGTCATCCAGGGCGCGCAGTCCGGCGAGTTCCTCAAGGTGATGCACGAGCTGCTGCTCGGCGAGCACGGCTTCTACGACGAGATCTTCACCGCGCTGCGCATCCCGTACGAGCCGGTCCGCTGGGTGCGCGACATCGCGCACACCTCCGAGGGCCAGATCGACAAGGCCGCGCGGGTCATCGAGCTGATCCACTCCTACCGGGTCCGGGGCCACCTGATGGCCGACACCGACCCGCTGGAGTTCATGATCCGCAAGCACCCGGACCTGGACGTGCGCCAGCACGACCTGACCCTCTGGGACCTCGACCGCACGTTCCCGGTCGGCGGCTTCGCCGGCAAGGACGTGATGAAGCTGCGCGACATCCTGGGCGTGCTGCGCGACTCCTACTGCCGCCGCGTCGGCGTGGAGTACATGCACATCACCGACCCGGAGGAGCGCCGCTGGATCCAGCAGCGGGTGGAGCGCAAGTACACCAAGCCCACCCCCGAGGAGCAGCAGCACGTCCTGGGCCGGCTCAACGCCGCCGAGGCGTTCGAGACCTTCCTGCAGACCAAGTACGTCGGCCAGAAGCGGTTCTCGCTGGAGGGCGGCGAGTCGCTGATCCCGCTGCTCGACGAGATCCTGCAGGCCTCCGCCGAGGGCGGCCTGGACGAGGTCGTCATCGGCATGGCGCACCGCGGCCGGCTCAACGTGCTGGCCAACATCGTCGGCAAGCCGTACGAGAAGATCTTCGGCGAGTTCGAGGGCCACCTCGACCCGAAGACCGCGCAGGGCTCCGGCGACGTGAAGTACCACCTGGGCATGACCGGCAAGTTCACCTCGCCGGACGGGCAGTTCGCGACCACCGTGTCGCTGGCCGCCAACCCGTCGCACCTGGAGGCCGTGGACCCGGTGCTGGAGGGCATCGTCCGGGCCAAGCAGGACCGCCTCGACCTGGGCCTGCACGGCTACACCGTGCTGCCGCTGCTGGTGCACGGCGACGCCGCGTTCGCCGGCCAGGGTGTGGTCGCCGAGACGCTCAACCTGTCCCAGCTGCGCGGCTACCGCACCGGCGGCAGCGTGCACGTGGTCGTCAACAACCAGGTCGGCTTCACCACCGCCCCGGAATACAGCCGCTCGTCGCTGTACAGCACCGACGTCGCGCGCATGATCCAGGCGCCGATCTTCCACGTCAACGGCGACGACCCCGAGTCGGTGGTCCGCGTGGCGCGGCTGGCGTTCGAGTACCGCCAGGCGTTCAACAAGGACGTCGTGATCGACATGGTCTGCTACCGGCGCCGTGGTCACAACGAGGGCGACGACCCGTCGATGACCAACCCGCTGATGTACCAGATCATCGACACCAAGCGCTCGGTGCGCAAGCTCTACACCGAGGAGCTGATCGGCCGCGGTGACATCACCGTCGAGCAGGCCGAGGAAGCGCTGCGCGACTACCAGACGCAGCTGGAGACGGTGTTCAAGGCCACCCGCGACGCGGTCGCCGGGGTGTCCAGCCGGCTCACCCGGGCCCGCGAGGTGCTGCCGGAGCCGGTCGTCGCCACCGCGATCCCGACCGACCTGGTCCGTCGCATCGGCGAGGCGCACACCGCGCTGCCCGAGGGCTTCACCCCGCACAAGCGCATCCAGCAGCTGCTGGACAAGCGGGCGAAGATGTCGGTCGAGGGGGACATCGACTGGGGCTTCGGCGAGATCATCGCGTTCGCCTCGCTGCTGGCCCAGGGCGTGACCGTGCGCCTGTCCGGCCAGGACTCGCGCCGCGGCACCTTCGTGCAGCGGCACGCCGCGATCGTGGACGCGCTGACCGGCGCCGACTTCCTGCCCGCCACCGCGGTGGCCGCCGACGACGCCCGCTTCCACGTGCAGGACTCGCTGCTGAGCGAGTACGCCGCGCTCGGCTTCGAGTACGGCTACTCCGTCGAGGACACCAACGCGCTGGTGCTGTGGGAGGCGCAGTTCGGTGACTTCGTCAACGGCGCCCAGTCGGTGATCGACGAGTTCATCAGCTCGGGTGAGGTCAAGTGGGGCCAGCAGTCGAGCCTGGTGATGCTGCTGCCGCACGGCCACGAGGGCCAGGGCCCCGACCACACCTCGGGCCGCCCGGAGCGCTGGCTGCAGCTGGCCGCCGAGGACAACATGCGCGTCGCCATCCCGTCGACCCCGGCCAGCTACTTCCACCTGCTGCGCCGCCAGGCGCTGTCGGCCAAGCGCAAGCCGCTGGTGGTGTTCACGCCGAAGTCGCTGCTGCGCCACCGCCTCGCGGTGTCGTCGGTGGCCGACTTCACCGAGGGCACCTTCCGGCCGGTCATCGGCGAGACCGCGCAGCTCGACGCGGCGCAGGTCAAGCGGGTGCTGCTGTGCTCGGGCAAGGTCTACTACGACCTGGTCCAGGCGCGGCAGGAGCGCGGCGTCACGGACACCGCGATCATCCGCCTCGAGCAGCTCTACCCGCTGCCGGTGGACGAGCTCAAGGCGGAGCTGGCCAAGTACGCCGCGGCCGAGGACTTCTGCTGGGTGCAGGAGGAGCCGGCCAACCAGGGCGCGTGGTCGTTCGTCGCCCTGAACCTGCTGGAGCACCTGGACGGGGTGCGCATGCGCCGCATCTCCCGCCCGGCCGCCGCGGCCCCGGCCGTGGGCTCCACCAAGCTGCACGACGTCGAGCAGGCCGCGCTGCTGGAGGCGGCGCTGCCCCGCTCCTGAACACAGAGCGATCGAACACAGTGATGACCGCCGTCCCCGGCCCGCAGGCGCGGGGCGGGGACGGCGGCTTTTCCGGAGGATCCCATGTACTTCACCGACCGCGGCATCGAGGAGCTGGTCGAGCGCCGGGGCGACGAGCAGGTCACCCTGGAGTGGCTGGCCGAGCGCCTGCGCGACTTCATCGACCTGAACCCCGAGTTCGAGACGCCAGTCGAGCGCTTCGCCACCTGGCTCGCCCGCCTCGACGAGGACGACGAGTAGCAACCTTCCCCGCTTGAGCAATCAAGTGTGACGAGGGGCGTCCGACCCCGGTAATGTGCGTATCGCGTCGACAACTGTGCGCTCGGGGTTCGAGCAGAGCCAGGCGGTCGCCGACGTCGATGGGATCGCCGCCGCTTCGGTCGGCGTCGGCTGTAGATCTCCGACTAGGTTCCGGTCACCCCCGGGACTCGACCCCGGCGCAGGCCGTACGGTATGACTGTGGCTCGTGGCGTATATGTGACCGGCGTCGAGGCGGGCGGCGGCAAGTCTGCCGTGGCCCTGGGCCTCGCGGAACTGCTCAGCAGAAGGGTGCGCAGGCTGGGGGTGTTCCGCCCGCTCACCCGCGACGACGGCGAGACCGACCCGATCGTGGCGCTGCTGCGCAGCCGCTACGGCACGGTCGGCGCGGCCGGGCCGAGCTATCAGCACGCGTCGGAGCTGCTGGGCGCGCACCGCGTCGACGACCTCGTCGGCGAGATCCTGGAGCACTACCACGCGCTGGAGCGCTCCTGCGACGCGGTGATCGTGGTGGGCACCGACTTCGGCCGCACCCTGGGCGAGGGCCACGACGAGCCCGCCCTGCCCGAGGAGCTGCAGCTCAACCTGCGTATCGCGGGCGAGCTGGGGGCCTCGGTGCTGCCCGTGGTCAACGGGCACCGCCGCGACTCCGGCGACATCGCCGACGCCGTGCGCGCCGCGTTCTACGCCTGCGACGAGCTGCCGGTGCTGGCGGTGATCGCCAACCGGGTGGCGCCGGGCGCGGACTCGCGACTGCCGCTGCTGCCGGTGCCGGTGTACGCCATCCCGCAGCTGCCCGCCATCGCCGCGCCGACGGTCGCCGAGGTGGCCGCCGCGCTGCACGCCTCGCCGGTGCACGGCGCGACCCCGGGTGCGATGGCCCGGGACGTGGTCAGCGCCGTGGTGGGCGCGGCGTCGGTGCCCACCTTCCTGGAGCACCTGCGGGACAACTGCCTGGTGGTGACGCCCGGCGATCGGGCCGACCTGATCGTGGCCACGTTCGCCGCGCACCTGGGCGGCCAGGCCGCGGTGTCCGGCCTGCTGCTGACGCTGGGCGTGGAGCCGGACCCGCGGGTGGTGGCGCTGGTCAGCCGGTTCCGGGTGGAGCTGCCCATCTTCACGGTGCCCTCGGACAGCTACGACACCGTGGCCGCGCTGACCGGGCTGGAGGGCCGCCTGCGCGGCGACAACCAGCGCAAGGTCGACGCCGCGCTGGGCCTGTTCGAGTCGCACGTGGACTCGGTCGAGCTGGCCGGGCGGCTGGACCTGAGCCGGCCGGACCGGGTCACCCCGCTGATGTTCGAGTACGAGCTGATCGAGCGCGCCCGCGCCGACCGCCGCCACGTGGTGCTGCCGGAGGGCGTCGAGGAGCGCATCCTGCGCGCCGCCGAGGCGCTGAATCGCCGCGGCGTGTGCGACCTGACCCTGCTCGGCCCGGTGGACGAGATCGAGCAGCGGGCCCGTGAGCTGGGCCTGGACCTGGGCGACGCCCGGCTGGTCAATCCGGCGGACGCCCGCTGGCGCGCCGAGTTCGCGACCGAGTACGCCCGGATGCGCGCGCACAAGGGCATGACCCGCGACATCGCGTACGACCTGATGACGAACGTGAACTACTTCGGCACGATGATGGTGCACACCGGACGCGCCGACGCGATGGTCTCCGGCGCGGTGCACCCGACCGCGGACACCATCCGGCCCGCCTTCGAGATCATCAAGACGCAGCCGGGCGTGGGCGTCGCGTCCAGCGTGTTCTTCATGTGCCTGGCCGACCACGTGCTGGTGTACGGCGACTGCGCGATCAACCCGGACCCCACCCCGGAGCAGCTGGCCGACATCGCGGTCTCCTCCGCCGAGACGGCGGCCCGGTTCGGGGTGGAGCCGCGGGTGGCCATGCTGTCCTACTCGACCGGCGGCTCGGGGCAGGGTGCCGAGGTGGACAAGGTGGCCCTGGCCACCAAGCTGGTCCGCGAGCGCCGGCCGGACCTGCCGGTGGACGGCCCGATCCAGTACGACGCCGCGGTCGACCCGAGCGTCGCCGCGACCAAGCTGCCCGGCAGCGACGTGGCCGGCCGGGCCACCGTGCTGATCTTCCCGGACCTCAACACCGGCAACAACACGTACAAGGCCGTGCAGCGCTCGGCGGGCGCGGTCGCGGTGGGCCCGGTCATGCAGGGCCTGCGCAAGCCGGTGAACGACCTGTCCCGGGGCGCGACGGTACGCGACATCATCTCCACGGTGGCCATCACCGCCATCCAGTCGCAGGTGGTCTCATGAAGATCCTGGTACTGAACTGCGGCTCGGCCTCCGTGAAGTGGGGCCTCTACACCGACGGCAAGTCCATCGACGGCGGGCTGATCGAACGGGTCACCGACTGCGCCCAGGCGGTGCGCGAGGTGATCTTCTCCGCCGACGTGTCCGACCTGGACGGCATCGGGCACCGGGTGGTGCACGGCGGGCTGCGCTTCACCACGCCGACGCTCGTCGACGACGCGGTGCTGGAGGCGGTCACCCGGCTGGTCCCGCTGGCGCCGCTGCACAACCCGGTGAACCTGGAGGGCATCCGGATCGCCCGCGAGATGCTGCCCGGGGTGCCCCAGGTCGCCGTCTTCGACACGGCGTTCCACCGGACCCTCCCACCGGCGCAGGCGATGTACGCCATCGACATCGAGGTGGCCCAGGAGAACGGCATCGCCCGCTACGGCTTCCACGGCACGTCGCATGCGTACGTCTCGCACCGCACCGCCGAGCTGCTCGGCCGGGACCCGGCCGACGTCAACGTGATCACGCTGCACCTGGGCAACGGGGCCAGCGCCTGCGCGGTGCGCGGCGGGCGCAGCGTCGCCACCAGCATGGGCCTGAGCCCGCTGGAGGGCCTGGTGATGGGCAGCCGCAGCGGCAACATCGATCCCGCCGTGGTGTTCCACCTGCACCGCGTCGCCGGGATGTCCTTCGAGGCCATCGACGACCTGCTGAATCAGCGCAGCGGCCTGAAGGGCCTGTGCGGCGACAACGACATGCGCGAGGTGCTGCGGCGGCGCGACGAAGGCGACACTGCGGCCGCGCTCGCCTTCGACGTGTACTGCGAGCGCGTCAAGATGTACCTCGGCGGCTACTACGCGCTGCTGGGCCGGGTCGACGCGATCACCTTCACCGCGGGCGTGGGCGAGAACGCCGCCCCCGTGCGGGAGGCGTCGCTTTCCGGGCTGGATGCCCTGGGCATCGTGGTGGACCCCGCCCGCAATGCATCCGCCGAGCGGGGTGAGCGCCTGATCTCGCCCGAGGGCGCGTTCCCGGCCGTCTGTGTCGTCCCCACCGACGAGGAACTCGAGATCGCCAACCAGACCGCCGAGCTGCTGGCCCGCTGAACCGCGGGATCGTCACCGGACACGGCGCGGCGGCGGGCCGACCGGCCCGCCGCCGCGTGAGGTGCGCAGCTCAGTCGGGGATCTTCAGGACCACGCCGACGTTGATCATGTTCGGGTTGGCGATGTTGTTGGCCTTCGCGATCTTCATGTACTGCCGGCCGTCGCCGTAGTACTGCGCCGCGATGTCCCACAGCGTGTCGCCGGACTTCACCTTGTAGGTGCGCTCGGCCTTGGGCGCGGGCGGCGCCTTCGGTGTCGGGGCCGCGGGCTTGGCGGCCGCTGCCGGGGCCGCGGGCTTGGGCGCTGCCGCCGGCTCGGTGATCGGCGGCGCGGCCGGCGGGGGCGCGGCCGGCGGGGGCGCGGCCGGAGCAGGGGCGGCCTGCGGAGGCGCCGCCTGGGCCTGGGCCTGCGCCTGGGCTTCCTGCGCCTTCTTCGCCTCCTCCTCTTCCTTCTTCTTCTTGCCCCACTTGAACGGGTTCATGAAGCCCGCGGCCTCATGCTCCAGGTCGTCCAGACGCCCCTCTTTGTCCTGCGGCTCGCTCATCAGTCCCCCCGTGTCTGTGATTGATCACGATGCCCGACGCCAGACTAGCGCCGTTTGAAACCGTTTCGGACTGGTTCGCCGGAACCCCGGATGGGGCAGAATGGCCTCCGTTCGTGATCACCGGCACGGAAAGAGGACCAGCATGTTCGCACTCCCCCTCGGCGACGGCGCAGAGCTGCGGCCGCTGGAGCCGTGGCAGGCCGAGGAGTTCCTGGCGCACATGGATCGCGCGCGGGCCGACGTCGACCCGTGGATCCCGTGGGCGAGCCGCTCCACCGATCTGGACTCGGCCCGCGCCACCCTGCAGCGCTATGCCGACATGCAGGCCGCGGGCACCGGCCGCATCCTCGGCATCTGGCTGGACGGCACGCTGGTGGGCGGCACCATGCTGTTCAGCGTCAACGCCGAGTTCGGCAACGGCGAGATCGGGGTATGGCTGGAGCCGGCGGGCCAGGGCCGCGGGCTCATCACCCGGGCGTGCCGAGCACTGCTCGACTGGGCGTTCCGGGAGCGCGGCCTGAGCCGGGTGGAGTGGCAGACCCGGCCGGACAACGCGCGCAGCCTGGCCGTGGCGGCCCGGCTGGGGATGACCCGGGAGGGCGTGCTGCGCGAGTCCTACCCGTACCGCGGCAAGCGGCACGACAGCGAGGTCTGGTCGGTGCTGGCCCGCGAGTGGACCTCCGCCTGAGACCGGGCTTGCGCATCCTGATCGGACAGAGCATCATCGACAATGTCGATGAACGTCTTCGTCGACGAGCGAGTCTGGGGAGGATGCGTGCACGAGCCGACCACGCGGGCAGCTGCCGTCGGGCAGCGCGACGGGCGAGCGGAGCGCGGTGAGGACGGCGGCCGGGCGGCATACCCCCGGGTCTCGCCATGCCTGCACTGCGCCCGCCCGGTGCTGCGCGACAACGACGCCCGCTGGATCCACGCGGATCTGAGCTACGTCTGCCGCGACCCGTGGGGCGGGCTGACGGCCACCACCGCGGAGCCGTCGCCGACCCCGCGGACGTGACACGGCGGGCTCAGCCCTGGTGGTCGAGCACGATCTTGCCGAAGCCCGCGCCCGCGGCCAGCCGCTCGAAGGCCCCGCGCGCGTCGGCGAAGTCGAAGACGGTGTCCACCACCGGCGCGATCTTCCGGGCCGCCATCAGCTCCAGCAGCGCCGCCAGCTCGTCCCGGGTGCCCATGGTCGAGCCGACGACCTCCTGCTGCAGGAAGAAGATCCGGCGCAGGTCCACCGTGGCCAGATGCCCGGAGGTCGAGCCGGACACCACGATGCGGCCGCCCGGCTTCGTGCTCTTCACGGAGTGGTCGAAGGTGGCCTCGCCGACGGTCTCCACGACCACGTCGACGCGCTCGGGCAGCCGCTCTCCCGGTGCCAGCACGGTCGCACCCAGCCCCGCGGCGCTCTCCCGCTTGGCAGCGTCCCGGCTGGTCGCGTAGACCCGCGCGCCGAGCGCCTGGGCCAGCACCACGGCCGCGGTGGCCACGCCGCCGCCCGCGCCCTGGACCAGCACGCTGCCACCGGCCGCCAGCCGTCCGCGCGTGGTGAGCATGCGGTATGCCGTCAGCCACGCCGTCGGCAGGCACGCCGCGTCCGTCCAGGTCATACCCTCCGGCTTGGGTACCAGGTTGCGCCGCGGCACCGTCACCAGGTCGGCCAGGGTGCCCTGGTGACGCTCGGAGAGCAACGAACGCTTCGGGTCCAGCGTCTCGTCGCCGTCTCCGGCCGCCGGGTCGCCGATCACCGCGTGCACGACGACCTCGTTGCCGTCCTCGTCGATCCCGGCCGCGTCGCAGCCCAGGATCATCGGCAGCTGCTCGGCGGACAGGCCCACGCCGCGCAGCGACCACAGGTCGTGGTGGTTGAGCGCGCTGGCCATCACACGCACGGTGGTCCAGCCCTCGGTGGCCTGCGGCTCGGGCCGCTCGCCCACCACGAGCCCCGCCAGCGGATTGTCCGGATTGATCGACTCGGCATAGACGGCACGCATGACCCGACGCTAACAGCCACCCCGACCGCCCGCCGGACCGCCCTGAGCCTCCGTTCAGGAGTCTTCGCCCGGCATCGCGCCGGCAGTTTCGGGGAAACTGCGGCTGTCGCGCGGCCGATGGCTGCAGTTTCCCCGAAACTGCAGCCATCCACCCCCGGTCGCCCGGCGATGGACAGGGCGGGGCCGGGTGAACCTGGGTTCGGCAGGCTGGGTCGGCGCGATTCGACGGTGCCCCGGGTCGAGATCGCCCTGGGCGGCCTGTCGCGGTTCGGGGCAGGCGGGGCGGGAGTCGGGCCCCGGCCTGACCGCGGTGGCGGCTTCAGCGGGGCCCGACGGCCCCGCAGGGCCGGTCAGGCGCGTACCACGCCCTCGCGGCGCGCGGCGTCGGCCACGGCGGCGGCTACCGCGGGGGCCACCCGCGGGTCGAGCGCGCTGGGCACGATGGCCTCGGCGGACAGCTCGGCGGCGACCACGTCGGCGATGGCCGTCGCCGCGGCCAGCTTCATGCCCTCGGTGATCCGGGTCGCGCGGGCCTCGAGCGCGCCGCGGAAGATGCCCGGGAAGGCCAGCACGTTGTTGATCTGGTTCGGGAAGTCGCTGCGCCCGGTGGCCACCACCGCGGCGTACCGCCCGGCCACGTCCGGGTGCACCTCGGGCGTCGGGTTGGCCAGCGCGAAGATCATCGCGCCGGGGGCCATCCCGGCCACCGCCCGCTCGGGGATCTGCCCGCCGGACACGCCGATCAGCACGTCCGCGCCGTCCAGTGCGGCCTCGATACCGCCGCTGACGCCGCCCGCGTTGGTGCGCTCGGCAAGCTCGGCCTTCGCCGAACCGGGCACCAGGTCGGCCCGCCCGGCGTGGATCGCGCCGCGCGAGTCGCACACGATCACCGCGGACGCCTCGACCCCGCCCGCGATCAGCATCTTCGTGACCGCGACCCCGGCCGCGCCGGCCCCGGAGACCACCACGCGCAGGTCGCACAGCTTGCGGTCGAGCAGCGTCGCCGCGTTGCGCAGGGCCGCGAACACGACGACCGCCGTGCCGTGCTGGTCGTCGTGGAACACCGGGATGTCCAGCGCTTCGACCAGCCGCCGCTCGATCTCGAAGCAGCGCGGCGCGGCGATGTCCTCCAGGTTGATCCCGCCGAAGCTGGGCGCGAGCGCTTTGACGATCGACACGATCTCGTCGGTGTCCTGGGTGTCCAGGCACACCGGCACCGCGTCCACCCCGCCGAACTGCTTGAACAGGACGGCCTTGCCCTCCATCACGGGCATCGCCGCGCGCGGGCCGATGTTGCCCAGGCCGAGCACCGCCGAGCCGTCGGTCACCACCGCGACCGTGTGTCCGACCCAGGTGTAGTCGTCCATCAGGGCCGGGTTCGCCGCGATCGCCTCGCACACCAGTGCGACGCCGGGCGTGTAGGCGAGGGAGAGGTCTTCTCTGGTACTCAGGGGCACCGTACTGGCGACGGCCATCTTGCCGCCCCGGTGCCGCTCGAAAGCTGGATGATCCACTTTGGACTCCCACGATGACAACGCACACGAGCCGGTCGGTTCAACGACGGGTCAGCGTTGACACGGCGCGGCGAGGTCACGGGGTTCTCCCGAGGTCAGGAGTCTAGACCCGGACCCGCACTTGATCAACGATCGGGGCAGCCGGTCGTGGAGCATTTCACACCTGGTGGGGACGGTGTCCGGTTCACGTTTCTTCATTCATCGGCCCGGGCTGCGGGCCGGACGGCCCCCGGCCCAGCCGACCCGGCCGCGGCCAGTACCGGCACAGCACCCGGCCGAGCACGTCGGCCACGCCGTACGCCCGCGAGTCGTCGGTGACCAGGTCGTTGTCCCCGATCAGCCACCACCCGCCGTCCTGGGCCCGCCGGACGCGCTTGACCACCAGCAGGCCGGGTCGGGACCGGAAGCGCGCGACCACCACGTCGCCTGCGCGCACCGGCCGGCCGCCGCGGCGCACCAGCAGCATGTCGCCGTGCCGCAGGGTCGGCGCCATGGACGGTCCTTGCACGAGTACGGGAAACAGCGGCCAGCGCAACTGAGCCTCCCCGGCGGAGTAGGGTCGCAAGGGGATCATTGTCCCGTTCAGACCACGTACCTCATGGAGGATCCTGATGCAGTTCTTGAAAGGACGCAGCCTGAAGCCGCGCACGGTGGTCAGTGCTCACTGCGACCTGCCGTGTGGCGTCTACGACCCGGCCCAGGCCCGGATCGAGGCCGAGTCGATCAAGGCCATCTGCGAGAAGTACCAGGCCAACACCGACCCGGAGTTCCGCACCCGGGCGCTGATCATCAAGGAGCAGCGGGCCGAGCTGGTCAAGCACCACCTGTGGGTGCTGTGGACCGACTACTTCAAGGCACCGCACTTCGAGAAGTACCCGAACCTGAACCAGCTGTTCAACGAGGCCACCAAGCTGGCCGGCGCCGGTGGCACCAAGGGTCAGGCCGACCCGGCGGTCGCCGAGCAGCTGCTGGGCAAGATCGAGGAGATCTCCAAGATCTTCTGGGAGACCAAGCAGGCCTGAGCCTGGACGTCAGCGCCGACGTATGCCGGGTGGCCCGGACGGCCACCCGGCATCACCGGACGACGAGTGCGCACAACCCCCCGGCTATGAGCTAGGCTCCGCGCGGGGGGTTGGGCCAGGTGAGTCAGATTCTGCAACCGGCGGCGACGGCGCTTACCGACAACGTCGTCGCTGTCACCGTGCCTGCCGACGGCGGCTGGCTGGGCGTGCTGCGCACGGCGACCGCGGGCCTCGCCGCCCGCCTCCGCTTCGCCGGCGACAAGATCGAGGACCTGCGCATCGCCGTCGACGAGGCCTGCGCGATGCTGCTGGTCATCGCACCGCCCGGCGGGCAGCTGCACTGCCGCTTCGAGATCGGCGACACCGAGCTGACGGTGGCCATCTCCGCGCCGGTCAACGGCAAGAAGAAGCTCCCGGACCCCTCCGCGTTCGCCTGGAAGGTCCTCAGCGGCCTGACCTCACGCGTCGACGCCGAGCAGTCCGACGGCCGCGCCACCATCCGCCTGGTCACCGAGCTCCCCACGTCCTGACCGCTCCGGTCAGCGGGGGTTCCAGCCGAGCCAGCGGGTGGTCGTGGGGGCCAGGATCAGGGCCATCACGGCCAGCGCGCCGAGCAGGACGGTCCAGCCGAGTTGGGGCATACCGCCGTTGATCATGAAGTACGCCGGGGCGCACAGCATCAGCTCCAGCGCGAGCGAGGGACCGCGGGCGCCGGGCCGGCGGCGGCTCAGCGCGCGGGCGAGGCCGCCCAGGCTGCCCGCGATGGCCAGCGCGAACACCGTCACCCCGAGCGCCAGCCGGGTGTCGGCGGCGTCGGCGGTCAGGTCGGCGTAGATCAGCACCGCGCCCAGCACGGTGACCGCCAGCGCCTGCAGCCCCATCAGCGCCACCGCGCCGTACAGGGTGGCGGGCGGGCGGGCGGTGGTCGTTTCGGCGGCGGACATGAATGACACCCTAGCGAACATGCGGTGGCCACCGTCTCGCCGCGTGCGGGCGGCGTAACGCGAGGTCACCGCACCCGGTACATTCCCGGTCATGCGAGGTCTGCTCGTCGTCAATCCCAAGGCGACCACCACGTCCGCCCGTACCCGGGACGTGCTGGCCGGTGCCCTGCGCAGTGAGATGGAGCTGACCCTCGGCTTCACCCGCCGCCGCGGGCACGGTTTCGACCTCGCCCGCGACGCGGCCGCGGGAGGCGTCGACGTGGTCATCGCGCTGGGCGGCGACGGCACCGTCAACGAGGTCGTCAACGGTCTGATGGCGGCGCAGCGGGGCACCGGGACTCCGGCCCTGGCCGTGGTGCCCGGTGGCTCGACCAACGTCTTCGTGCGCGCCCTGGGCCTGCCCAGGTACGCGGTCGACGCCACCTCGGTGATCCTCAAGGCGCTCCGCCGCGGCACCAGCCGCCGGGTCAGCCTGGGGCTGGCCGACGACCGCTACTTCACCTTCTGCGCGGGCCTCGGCCTCGACGCCGCCGTGGTGCGCCGGGTGGAGCAGGCGCGGCGCAAGGGCCGCCGGTCCACCCCCGGCCTCTACCTGCGCTCCACGCTCGGGCAGTACTTCGTCGAGGGCCGGCGCGCGCCGGGCATCACCCTGGAGGAGACGGGTGCGGAGCCCGCGGACGGCCTGGCGAACGTGATCGTGCAGAACACCGCGCCGTGGACCTATCTGGGGGACCGGGCGATCCACGCCAGCCCGCGCGCGTCGTTCGACGGCGGGCTCGATGTTCTTGCGCTGCAAGCCCTCCACCTGCCGAGCACCCTCCATACGGTCACGCAGATGTTGGCCCACCAGCCGGACGACCCCGACGAACGGGGCGATGTCACCGGAAAGAAGATCATGGTGCGCCACGATCTGGCGGAGTTCGTCGTCCGTTGCGCCACCCCGCAGGCGTTCCAACTCGACGGGGACTACCTAGGTGAACGCGAAAAGGTGAAATTCACCGCTGTGCCCGGGGCACTGCGCGTAATCTGCTAAGAGTCGCTGTCGAAAGGCAGCGCAACGCAGACGTGTGTCAATGGGCACACGTGACACACGCTGGAAATACTGGCGGCCTATTACGCCCCGTACTACATTGATCACTGACTGTCGGATGGCAGGGGTCAGGGTAACGCCCGGTGATCCGGACAAAACGGTCGTGAGCTTGCTCACCCGTCTGTCCTAATTTCCGGCACCCCCCTTGACATCGTGGGAGTTCGTGAAAGCATTCACAAGCGTACCGAGCGCTGAACCTGTTGCTCCTACACGCGCTGCTGATTTCGGTAGCGGTCCGTAACCAGATCGGATCGCATCCAAATCGCTTCACGCGCGTTCGCATACAGAGAAGCCCGAACGTACCAAACCAAGCGTTAGCAATTTCCACTGCCATCACAAGGAGTGTTTCCGCCATGGACTGGCGCCACCATTCGGTCTGCCGTGACGAAGACCCGGAGCTGTTCTTCCCCATTGGGACGTCCGGCCCTGCGCTACTTCAGGTCGAGCAGGCCAAGAAGGTGTGCGGGCGGTGCCCCGTCTCCACCGAGTGCCTCAAGTGGGCGCTGGAGACCGGGCAGGACGCGGGTGTCTGGGGTGGGATGAGCGAAGAGGAGCGGCGCGCCGTCAAGCGCCGCGGCGGCCTTCGGGTCCGCGCACACTCGCTCTGAGCACCCGCGAAACCGCAAACGCCTTCACCGAAAAACGTAGAAAGCCCCGAGCGCCGATGCTCCGGGGCTTTTACGTTGTCCGGAACCCGACGCGTGACCGCGAGGACGTACGGGCACGAAACGGGCTGTGAGCACGGACGTACGGCGGGTGATGAGCTGCGGAAACCGGCTCAGACGGCCAACAGGGCGCGTTGTGGCGCGACCTCGTCCACGCGGTGCAGCACCAGCCGAACGAGCTCCCTCGACGCTCCCAGCGGGGCGGCCGCCCCGATGGCGCCCGCGGCACGGGCGTCTGCGGTCACGGCTTCGTAGAGACGGCCCGGCGCGAGGAAGTACGAGGCCACCGCCACCCGGCGCGCCCCGCGGGCCCGCAGCACCGCAACGGCCTCGCCGCCTGTAGGGGCGGCCGCGCTGGCGTACGCCGTGCTGCACGGCACGCCCAGTCGCAGCGTGAGCGCCCCGGCGACGTCGTCGACCATGGCCCGGCCCGACGCCACGCTGGTGCCCGCCGCGGCGAGCACCACCGCGTCGTAATCGGCGACGGACTCGTGCAGCCGCCGGATCAGACCGGCCAGCAGCGGCTCGGACACCTCGCCCAGGGTGTCGGAGATCGCGCAGTCGAACCCGGCGACCTGGGCGGGCAGGTCCACCCGGCCGTGGTAGGCCCGGGTCAGCAGCAGCGGGACCACCACGGGCGGTGGCTCTCCCGCCGCCCGCAGCGCAGCCAGCACGTCGGCCGGGCGCGGATCGGCCAGCTCCAGGAACGCCACCCGCACGTCCAGGCCGGGACGCGCCGCGGCGACCGCGCGGGCCAGGGCCCGGGTCGCGGCCTGCGCCCGCGGGTCACGGGAACCGTGCGCGACCAGCACCACGGGCGCTGCCGTGGTGCCGGCCGCCGACGGATCAGGCCGCATGCAGACCGCACTCGGTCTTGTCGAACATGGCCCAGCGGCCGGCGCGGGCGTCCTCGCCGGGCTGGATGCGCCGGGTGCACGGCCAGCAGCCGACCGAGCCGTAGCCGGAGTTCAGCAGCTGGTTCACCGGGATGTCGTAGCGGGCGATGTACTGGTCCACCTCGGCCTGGGTCCAGGTGGCCAGCGGGTTGACCTTCACCTTGCCGCGGGCCTGCTCGAAGTGGACCACCGGCGTGTTGGCGCGCGTCGGCGACTCGTCCCGGCGCAGGCCGGCAGCCCACGCGTCGTACTCCGACAGCGCGTCCTCCAGCGGCTTCACCTTGCGCAGGTAGCAGCACGAGTCCGGGTCGCGGGAGTAGAGGCGGGGGCCGAAGCGCTCGTCCTGCTCGGCGACGCTGATCTCGGGGCGCACCGTCACCACGGTCACCGGGATGGTGCGGGCGACCTGGTCGCGCACCCGCAGCGTCTCCGGGAAGTGCAGGCCCGTGTCGAGGAAGACGACCTCCACGCCGGGCACCACCCGGGCGGCCACGTGGGCCAGCACCGCGTCGGCCATGGAACTGGTGACGCAGAAGCGGGGACCGAACGTCTCGGCGGCCCAGCCGATGATCTCCTCGGCCGGCGCGCCCTCCAGCTCGGCTCCGGCACGGCCGGCCAGATCCATCAGCTCGGCGGTGGAACGTCGCACGTCGACGGTCATTGCGTCACCCTCCCCAGCAGTCCGATCATCTTCAGTGCGAAAACCCTGCGGCATGCTCGGCACTCCCACTGCCCGTGTGTGCTGGCGGGCTCTGCATCCTCGTTCTCGGGACCCGCGTGCGGCCGGAGGAAGGCCTCCTCGCCGCAGAACGGGCAGTAGTACGGCACCGCGCGTTGGGAACCATCCGAACTCATGCCGCCGCCTCCGGCGTCGGCATGAGCCACGCGGCGCCCATTCGCTCGCTCATGCCGCCGCCTCCGGCGTCGCCATGAGCTGAACCGGCGCTTCTGGTCCGCTCGCTCACCGGAGTTCCTCCTCGTCGACGCGCAGCACCCATTCCGCGAACGGCTCGGACGCGTCCTTGCGACCGTCCAGGTAGCGGCGGGCGAGGCGCTCGGCGTACTCCGGCAGCTCCGCGGCGGTGGTCTTGAGGCCGCGCAGCTTGCGGCCGAAGTTCGGGTTCTGGCCCTGCGCCATGCTCAGGCCGCCGCCCAGGTGCACCTGGAAGCCCTCGACCATCTCGCCGTCCGGGCCGGGGACCAGCTGGCCCTTGAGCCCGATGTCGGCGACCTGGGTCCGCGCGCAGGCGTTCGGGCAGCCGTTGACGTTGATCGAGATCGAGCCGTCGATCCGGCCGATCGTGCGCTCCAGGTGCTCGATGGTGCGTGCCGCGGTCGCCTTGGTCTCGACGATGGCGAGCTTGCAGTATTCGATGCCGGTGCAGGCCATCGTGTCGCGCCGCCACGACGACGGCCGGGCCTGCAGGCCGATCTCGTCCAGTGCCGCGATCAGCGACTCGACCCGGTCTTCGGCCACGTCGAGCACCAGCAGCTTCTGGTACGGCGTGAGCCGCACCCGGCCCGACCCGTGGGCCTCGGCGATGTCGGCGACCTGCGCCAGCACCGTGCCGCTGACCCGGCCCGCGACCGCAGCCGCGCCCACGTAGAACTTCCCGTCGCGCTGGCGGTGCACGCCGATGTGGTCGATCGGGTGCTCGGGCAGCTCCGGCGACGGACCGTCGGCCAGCTTGCGGCCGAGGAACTCGTCCTCCAGGATCTGCCGGAACTTCGCCACACCCCAGTCCGCGACCAGGAACTTGATGCGCGCCCGGTTGCGCAGCCGGCGGTAGCCGTAGTCGCGGAACAGGCGCGCGACGGCGGCGTACACCTCGGCCACCTCGCTCAGCGGCACCCAGGCGCCCAGCCGCTGGGCCAGCATCGGGTTCGTGGACAGGCCGCCGCCGACCCACAGGTCGAAGCCGGGCCCGTGCTCCGGGTGCACCACCCCGAGGAACGAGATGTCGTTGGCCTCGTACGGCACGTCGGCGAGCCAGGACACCACGGACTTGAACTTGCGGGGCAGATTGGACAGCGCCGGGTCGCCGATGTACTTCTCGACGATCTCGTCGATGGCCGGCGTCGCGTCGAGGACCTCGTGCTCGCTGATCCCGGCGACCGGGCTGCCGAGCACCACGCGCGGGGTGTCGCCGCAGGCCTCCGTGGTGGACAGGCCGACCGCCTCGATCTCGCGCCAGATCGCCGGCACGTCCTCGACTCGCACCCAGTGCAGCTGGATGTTCTGCCGGTCGGTGATGTCGGCGGTGTCGCGACCGTACTTGCTCGACACGTTCGCGATGGCGCGCAGCTGGTCGAGGTCGAGCTGGCCGCCGTCGATGCGGATGCGCAGCATGAAGTACTCGTCGTCGAGCTCGTGCGGCTCCAGCACCGCGGTGCGGCCGCCGTCGATCCCGGGCTTGCGCTGGGTGTAGAGGCCCCACCAGCGCATCCGGCCGCGCAGGTCGGCGGGGTCGATCGAGGCGAAACCGCGGTGGGCGTAGATGTTCTCGATCCGGGCGCGCACGTTCAGGCCGTTGTCGTCCTTCTTCGTGCGCTCGTTCGGGTTGAGGGGCTCGCGGTGCCCGAGCGCCCACTGACCCTCACCGCGCGGTTTGCGCGCGGCTCGGCCCGGGGTTGGCGTGCTTGCTGCCGGTGCTGCCATCGCAGCGTCCTCCTGAAGTCCAGTGGAGCGAGGACGCGCCTATGCGCCAGCGCCGCGACAGAGCGGCGAATTCAAGAACATGAATGTTCCCGGCGCGTATGCGCGCCCGGGTTTCGAAAACACAGACGGGCGCGGATCAGCCAGCCGGACAGATGGCGCTGCGCACGCGGCCGAAATCGATGTGGCGGCGGGCGGTGAGCCCGGGCCCCATCAGGCGGCGGTTCGCAGCGCTGGTCATGCAGTCACTTTCTCACGGCGGACAGTCCCGTGCCAATCACCGTTCGCGCAACGTCCCACATTCTGACCGGAGCGTGACGCAGATCGCTCTTTGTTAAAACCGGGATCACCGGTCACGTTTCGCCAGCGGCACGAACAGCAGGGCCTCGGTGCCGCCCTCGGCGCGGTTGCGCAGTTCGATGGTCCCGCGCAGCTCACCGGTGGTGAGGGTGCGGATGATCTGCAGGCCGAGGCGCTTGTTCGTGGTGGGGTCGAAGTCGTCCGGCAGGCCCCGGCCGTTGTCGGCGACGGTCACGTGCAGCTCCCGCTTGGCCCGGTTGACGTGCACCACCACCTCGGCGCCGTCGGCGACCTTGCCCTCCAGCGAGTCGAAACCGTGCTCGACGGCATTGAGCAGCAGCTCGTTGAGCACCATGACCAGCGGCGTGGCGATCTCCGCGGGCAGCACGCCGAAGGTGCCCTCGCGGCGGGTGCGCACCGGCGACTCGGGCGAGGCCACCTCCGCGGCCGCGTTGGCCACCCGGTCCACGATGCCGTCGAACTCGACCGCCTCGTCGGCGGACATGGCCAGCGTCTCGTGCACCAGCGCGATCGAGGCGACCCGGCGCACCGACTCCTCCAGCGCGGCCCGCGCCTCCGGATGGTTGACCCGGCGGGCCTGCAGGCGCAGCAGGGCCGCCACGGTCTGCAGGTTGTTCTTCACCCGGTGGTGGATCTCGCGGATGGTCGCGTCCTTGGTGATCAGCGCGCGGTCCCGGCGCTTCACCTCGGTGATGTCGCGGACCAGCACCAGCGCCCCGATGGGCACGCCCGCCGGCATCAGCGGCAGCGCCCGACTGAGCACCGTGGCGGTACGCGCCTCGATCTCCTTGCGCGGCGGGGCGTCCCCGCGCAGCGCGCCCAGGATGCGGTTGCTGGCCTCGGAGCCTTCCAGCGGGTCCTCGGCCAGCCGGTTGAACAGCGCGGCCAGGTCCTCGCCCACCAGGTGGGCGGAGAAGCCCAGCCGCCGGATCGCGGACTGCGCGTTGGGCGAGGCGTAGGTGACCTTGCCGCTGCCGTCCAGGCGGATCAGGCCGTCGCCGACCCGCGGCGCGGACGTGGTCTCGCCCGGGTGGCGCACCGACGGGAAGGTGCCGTCGGCGATCATCTGGGCCAGGTCGTCGGCCGTGGTCAGGTAGTTCAGCTCCAGCTGGCTGGGCGTGCGCGCGGTGGACAGGTTGGTGTCACGGCCCACCACCGCGATCACCGGACCCGCCTCGCCGTCCTCGCCGCGCAGGCGGACCGGGATGGCCTCGTGCCGGGCGGGGGTGTCGCCGTACCAGACGGGGTCGCCTTCGCGCCAGATCCGGCCCTGCTCGCGCGCGACGCCCAGATGGGCCACCTCCGCGCCGCTGGAGATGCGCCCCACCTGGTCGTCCTGGTATGCCGTCGGCGCGGTGGTCGGCCGCACCTGCGCGACGCACAGGAACGACAGCCCCGCGCTCGGATCGCCCTCGACCGGCACCCACAGCAGCAGGTCGGCGAAGGACAGGTCGGAGATCATCTGCCAGTCACCGGCGAGTCGGTGCAGGTGATCGATGTCGACCGGACCGAGCGAGGTGTGCTCCTCGACGAGTTCACGCAGCGTTGACACGCAGTCAGCCTCTCATGACGGGCCTTACAGCGTGGCGGTGACCTTCTTCAGGCCACGGGGGGCGTCGGGGTCCTCGCCGCGGGCGAGTGCCAGCGAGAGCGCGAGCTGCTGGAGCGGCAGGATCTCCAGCAGCGGGGCGTAGCGCTCGTCCACCGCGGGCACGTTCAGCAGCGCCTTCGCGCCGGGTACGGCCTCCGGGCCGACCGCGACGACGTCCGCGCGGCGCTCGTCGAGGCGCGCCAGCACCTCGCGCATGGCCTGCCCGCCGAGCCCGGCGCCCACCATGGCCAGCACCGGCACGTCCGGGTCGGTCATCGCGAGCGGGCCGTGCAGCAGGTCCGCGCCGGAGAACGCCAGCGCGGGCAGGTACGAGGTCTCCATCAACTTGAGCGCGGCCTCGCGGGCCGACGGGTAGGCGTAGCCCCGGCCGGTGGTGACCATGCGGGCCGCGAACCGGTAACGCGCGGCCAGTTCGGACGCGGTGGTGTCGGCCAGCGTGCGGGTCGCCAGCTCGGGCAGTGCGGCGAGGGCGGCGTGCTCGTCGGCGGGCAGCACGCCGTCGCCGGCGCGTACGCCCTCGATCAGCATCAGCAGCGCCATCAGCTCGGCGGTGTAGGTCTTGGTGGCCGCGACCGCGCGCTCGTGCCCGGCGGCGACGTCCACGGACAGCTCCGCGGTCTGCGCCAGCACCGACTCGGGGTTGTTGGTCACGGCGAGGGTGAGCGCGCCCGACTCCCGGGCCACCCGCAGCACCTCGGCCAGGTCGGGCGAGCCGCCGCTCTGCGAGACGCCGACGACCAGGGCGTGCGACAGGTCGGGGCGGGCACCGAAGACGGTGATCGCGCTCGGCGAGGCCAGCCCGGCGGGCAGCCCGAGCCGGATCTCGGCGAGGTAGGCGGCGTAGAGGGCGGCGTGGTCGGAGGTGCCGCGCGCGGTGAACACGACGTGCTGCGGGCGGCGCTCGGCGATCACCTTCGCGACCTGCGCGATGGCGCCGGCGTGGGCCGGCTCCAGCAGCGTCGCGTACACCCCCGGCTGCTCGGCGATGTCGGCTGCCATTCCGGTGCCACGCTGGGCCATCTCTGTCTCCTACCACTTCGCCCTGGAGTGCTGCGCGATATCGCGCGTTAGATGCGCAGTCTTGCACGTTCGTGACTGCTCAAGCAACACAGTGCGCAGAAATGAGCAGGGGCACACAGCTCGCCCGACCGGCTCTAGCCTGTCCGTGCCGGAACACGGCCCGACGGCGCGCCACCGCTCACGCGGTCGTGCACGACGGGACCCCCCACGTGTTCCGCGGACCGAGGAGATCACGTGGCCGACGGCGTCAACGACCCGCACCAGGAGGCGCTGGGCGAGCTCGCCCTGGCCGGCCTGGCCCTCGACGAGCACGACCTGGACCATGCGGTGAGCCACCTGTCGGTGGCGCTGGCCCACGAGCCCGGCCTGCCCGAGGCGCACGAGCTGCTGGCGAAGCTGGCGGCGCGCTCCGACGACGGCGGGCTCGCGCTGTTCCGACCCGGCGAACGCGCGCCGGTGGGCCGGATCGTCGCCTTCGCGCACGTGCTGGCCCGGCACGGCGGATACGCCGACGCGCTCAGCCTGCTGGCGCAGGCGACCGTGCACGACCCGGGCCGGCCGTGGGCCGACGTCAGCTGGGTGCAGGCCCTCGACCCGAAGCACGTCCCCGCCGACCGCCTGGTCCGGGTGCTGCTGGCGGTGCTGGGTGCGCTGCCCGATCCGGCCCCCGCGCCCATCGCCGCCACCACCCGGCCCTACCTGGCCCTCGCCGAGCGGGCGCTGGCCGCGTATCCGCAGGACGCGCTGCTGCACGGGGCGGCTTCCGGGGTGGCCCGGCGGCTGCGCGAGGTGCCGCTGGCGCTGCGCTGGGCACAGCGCGGGGTCGAGCTGGAGTCCACCAAGCTGACCGAGATGTGGTGGGGCAACGCGCTGCGCGCCGACGGCCAGCTGGCCGCCGCGGTGCAGGCGATGCGGGCGGCGCAGCGGCACGACCCCGACGACCTGTCGGTGACCTCGGATCTCGCGCTCTGGCTCACCGAGCTCGGCCACACCGCGGAGGCGCTCGAGCTGATCGAGCAGGCACTGGTCAAGGACCCGTCGTACGACTGCGCCGTGCACACCGCGCACCGGCTGCGCTTCCAGTCCGACGGCGACCCGGACCACCTCGTCGCGCTGGCCGACTTCATGCGCACCGCCACCGAGGCCAGCCACGAGCACCACGACCTGCAGCACTGCTGCGACGGGCTGCCCTGGCTGGGCTACGTGCCGGCGGCCGTCGAGGTGTGCGTCAAGGTGCTGCGCACGACCACCGACGAGCAGCGGGCGCATCCGGGCGAGATGGGGCTGTCCCGGATGGAGTCGCCCAGCGCGCTCGCCCTGCTGCGGCGGGCCTGGCCGGGCGTGGCCGTCTCGGCGGGCGAGCCCGGCCCGCCGGATCCGCGGGTGCCGCTGCGGCCGGGGATCCGGCTCTGGGACTTCGACGGCACCCGGCCGTCGCCCGCGCTGGACCCGCCGACCCCGCCCGCCGCCCGGGAGATCGTCGCCATGCTGCCGCTGGGCTGGGCACCGCCGCCGATGGCGTACGACATGGCGGTGCGGCTGTCCGGCGTGCCGGTCGACGAGCTGCTCGCGGCGCTGGTGCACCCGCCGACCGCGACGGTCGAGACGGACCCCGACCAGGTCTCCGTGCCGGAGCGGCAACTGCAGGTGTGGGCCTGCCTCGGTCTGCTGCACCACCGCACCGGCGAGCCGTGGGCGACCTCGACCCGGCGGCGGCTGCTGGTGGAGATCGCCTTCGGCGCCGAGGACTGGACCACCGAAGCCGCCCTCTACGCGCTGGTCACCGCGGCCTGGGTGGACCCGTCCTGCCGTGCCGACGTGGCCGAGCTGGTCGCGGCGCGGCTGCGGGCGCTGCTCGCCGCCGGGCGCACCCGCGCGGTCACCATCGGGGCGTCGGTGGCCCAACTCGCCTTCATCACTCCCGCCATGCCCGCCGCGGTGCGCACGCTCGCCCGGGAACTGGCCCAGGACCAGTGGCCCGCGTCCGCGGCGTACGCACCCGGCCTGGCGGCGCCCCTGCCCCGACCCCGGCGCTCCTGGCTGGGCCGCCTGCTCGGCCGCAGCTGAAGACGGTGAAGCCCCGTCGCGGCTGCGGATGCTGCCGGGACGGGGCCTCGCCGAAACACGTACGCGGTTCAGCTCACGCGCGTGTGTGGATCAGTCGACGGCCACCAGCGGACGGGGCGCCTCCTCGCCGTCGGCACCGGTCATCGCCTCGGAGCCGCGCAGCGGAACCTCCTTGACGAACCAGGCCGCGATCGGGACCAGGATCGCGAAGCCCAGCGCCCACCAGAACAGGCCCGAGGTGGCGTACGCGATGCCGTGCAGCACCGCCTCCTTGACCGGCGCGGGCAGCTGCTCCAGCTTGTCCGGCTGCAGGCCGCCCACGTCGAACGACATGCCGCCGGCCGGGGCGCCCGCCGGCATCGCGCCGGCCATGTCGTCCTTGAGCCGGTTGACGAACACGGCGCCGAAGATCGAGACACCGAACGAACCGCCGATGGAGCGGACGAACGTCGCGGTCGAGCTGGAGACGCCCAGGTCCTTCTGGTCCACGCTGTTCTGCGCGATCAGCATGGTGGTCTGCATCAGGAAGCCCATGCCGACGCCGAGCACGACCATGTAGATCGAGGACTCGGTGATGCTGGTGTCCGTGTCGAGGCGGGTCAGCAGCAGCATCGCCAGCGCCAGCGTCACGCCGCCCACGATCGGGAACATCCGGTACCTGCCGGTCTTGGTGATGGTGCGGCCGGCCACGATCGAGGTGACCATCATGCCCAGCATCATCGGCAGCAGCAGCAGGCCGCTGTTGGTGGCGGAGGCGCCCTGCACGGTCTGGATGTAGAGCGGCAGGAAGGAGATCGCGCCGAACATCGCGAAGCCGACCATGAAGCCGATGATCGAGACCAGGCTGAAGTTGCGGTTGCGGAAGATGCCCAGCGGCAGGATCGGCTCGGCGACCCTGGTCTGCGTCCACAGGAAGATCGCGATCAGCAGCACGCCGCCGACGGCCATCCCGATGATCTCTTTCGAGCCCCAGGCGAACTTGTTGCCGCCCCAGGTGGTGATGAGCACCAGTGCGGTGACGCCGGCGCTCAGCAGCGCCGCGCCGAGCCAGTCGATGCGGTGCTCGGTCCGGTACTTCGGCAGGTGCAGCGTGGTGGCCAGCACGAACAGCGCGATGCCGCCGATCGGCAGGTTGACGTAGAAGGCCCAGCGCCAGTCGGCGTGGTCGGTGATCAGGCCGCCGATGAGCGGGCCGCCGATCATCGCGACACCCATGATCGCGGCCATCATGCCCTGATACTTGCCGCGCTCGCGGGGGGAGACCAGGTCACCGATGATCGCCATGGCGCCGACCATCAGACCGCCTGCACCGAGGCCCTGCAGGGCGCGGAAGGCGATGAGCTGGTTCATGCCCGAATCGGGGTCGATCTCACCGGCCGCGCCGGACAGCGCCGAGCCGACCAGGAAGATGACGATGGAAACCAGGAAGACGGTCTTGCGGCCGTAGAGGTCGCCCAGCTTGCCCCAGATCGGCGTCGAGATCGTGGTGCCCAGCACGTACGCCGTGACCACCCACGAGAGCTTGTCGAGGCCGCCCAGCTCGCCGACGATGCGGGGCATGGCCGTACCGATGATCATGTTGTCGAGCATCGCCAGGAGGATGGCCAGCATCAGGCCGGGCAACACCACCCGGAGATTCGGCTTGGGGATTTCAGGGGAGGACGTCCGGTCCTGGACTGTGGTCACGGGGGCTCCACTCGTTCACCGGTACGCTTACCTGCCGCCCGGCTAGAATATTTACTAGCCGTACGGTAAGTTCCCTACTTGCCGGCCGTCAAGTTAGTTCGCGCGACCGGATGACAGTGTGGTCGACGTAACACGGAGCAGTGATGAACGAGCCCGCAGCCAGCCGTGCCGAGCCCCGGCCGGACACCCGTGCCCGCATCCAGACCGTCGCCCTCGACCTCTTCACGGAGCAGGGGTACGACGCCACCTCGCTGCGCGAGATCGCGGAGAGCCTGGGTGTCACCAAGGCGGCCCTCTACTACCACTTCAAGAGCAAAGAGGAGATCGTCGACAGCTTCAGCGCCGACCAGCTCGTCAAGCTCGACAAGATCGTGGAATGGGCCCGCAGCCAGCCGGACCCGAGTTCTCCCGAGTTCCGGCGCGAGCTGCTGCAGCGCTACGCCGACGACCTCTACACCGGCCGGTACTCGAAGGTGATGCAGTTCTTCCACCAGAACCAGCCGGCCTTCAAGAACGCGCCGGCCGGGGCGAAGATGCGCCAGGCCATGATGGACATCATCGGCCTGCTCGTCGAACCCGAGTCCACGCCGACCGCGAAGCTGCGCGCGGGCATGGCCGTGCTCGCCATCAACACCAGCTGGTTCCTGCTCCGCGACACCGACATCAGCGACGAGGAGCGGCGCGAGGCGGCCATGCAGGTCGCCTTCGACCTGCTCCGCTAGCCGAGCGGGTAGCGCAGGCCCAGCAGCGTGACACCGGGCAGGGGCGACCAGTCCAGCTCGGGTGCGCGCTCGAAACCCATCCGGGCGTACAGCCGGCGTGCGTCGGCGGCGAAGTCGCGTACGCAGATGACGACGCTGCGGCAGCCCAGCTCACCGGCGCGGTCCAGACAGGCCCGGGCCAGCCCCTCGCCCACGCCGCGGCCCTGTGCCTGCGGCGACACGGCGAGCATGCGGAACTCCGCCTCGCCGTCGGTGGCCAGCTCGGCCAGCGGGCTGCCCGGCAGCGCGAAGGTGACCGACCCGAGCACCGCCCCGGTCACCTCGTCGACGGCGACCAGCACCTCGGCGGCCGCCGCGCGTGCGGCCACGTCCCGCAGGGTCGGCTCGTACGGGTGGTCTTCGCGGGTCTGCCCGTCGCCACGGTAGGCGGCGACGGACAGCGCACCGATCGCGTCGTGGTCGGCCGGCGTCGCCGGACGGACGTGGATCTCGGTCATGCCCGGTGAGGCTACTACTCGATGACGGCGATGAGGTCGCCCTCCTGGACGACGTCACCCTCGTTCACGGCGATCTTGGAGACGACGCCGTCGGCTTCCGCGATGACCGGGATCTCCATCTTCATCGACTCGAGGATCACCAGGGTGTCACCCTCGGACACCTCATCGCCCGCCGACGCCACGACCTTCCACACGTTGGCCACCATCTCGGCCTTGATCTCTTCGGCCATCGCACGCCCCTTCCTGGATCGCAAGCAGGACGAGTCGTATCCAATCACGGAGCGCCTGGGGAGCGCCGTTCAACCTGCGCATAGGATTCGAGCTGCGAACCGCCGCCGACGGAAGGGGTGTCGACCATGGGCAAGAAGGCCCGCAAGAAGAAGGCTCGTAAGGGCTCGAAGGCCAACCACGGCAAGCGACCCAACGCCTGAGCACGTTGACGGTGCGCACGCCGGTCGGATCATCGGCCCGGCTGCGCCGAAATGAGCGAAGCTCCGTCCACCCTGAGGTGGCGGAGCTTCGCTCATGAAAGTCCTGCGGTTCAGCCCAGTTCGCGGGTGGCCTCGACCTCGACCACGAGCTCGGAGAGCTTGGCCCGGAGCCGGTCCTTCAGCTCCGCGGGCGCCTGCTCCTGCCCGCAGCACCGGTTCACCAGCGCCTTGACCTCCTGCTCGATGCCGAACTCGCGCAGGCACGGCGAGCACTCGTCGAGATGCTGCTTGATCAGCGAACGGCGGTCGTCGGAGCATTCGAGGTCCAGGTAGAGGTATACCTCGGTGAGCACCTCGCGGCAGTCGCCGTCCTCGTGTTCCGTCGTCATGACGCCTCCCGAGCGCTGGTCGTGCCCGAGAACCCGCGCTCCGCCGCATAGCCCTCCAGGAGCTTGCGCAGGTTGCGCCGGCCACGGTGCAGCCTGGACATCACGGTGCCGATGGGCGTGTTCATGATGTCCGCGATCTCCTTGTAGGAGAAGCCTTCCACGTCGGCGAGGTAGACCGCCAACCGGAACTCCTCCGGCAACGTCTGCAGCGCGTCCTTGACGTCGCTGTCGGGCAGCCGGTCCAGCGCCTCGGTCTCGGCCGAGCGCAGCCCCTGGGAGGTGTGCGACTCCGCCTCCGCCAGTTGCCAGTCGGTGATCTCGTCCGTCGGCGCCTGGATGGGCTGACGTTGCCTCTTGCGGTACGAGTTGATGAAGGTGTTCGTGAGGATGCGGTAGAGCCAGGCCTTGAGGTTCGTGCCGTCCTCGAACTGGTGGAAGGCCGCATATGCCTTCAGGAAGGTCTCCTGGAGGAGGTCCTCGGCGTCGGCCGGATTACGCGTCATCCGCAGTGCGGCCGCGTAGAGCTGGTCGAGGAAGGGCATCGCGTCCCGCTCGAAGCGGGAACGACGCTCTTCGACGCTGTCGGTGCTGGTCAACCGTGAGACCACCCTCGGAGTACGCTCTTGCCGCGGCTCCTTGACAGCGGACCGCAGCGCTGAGGCTGACTCTACCGATGCCAGGTGCACCCGCGGGGCGGGCACCGCGGTAATGCCCGAAGCCGCGTCGTCCTCCAGCGCTGCCGGCCACGCGGGAGCAGACAGCAGCCGCTCCACGGTCTTCAGCACCGGATCGTCGCCCGAGCGCAACAGGCAGCGCGTTCCCGTCCGCACCATCGACCCACCTCTCGCCGGGGCCGGACGCTTCCGGCCACCCGCGGTCTGTAACGCCACGCGACGGCTGTCGCATTCCGCGGGACACACAGGGCAGTGGCGACCGTCACCACGGGCCGCCGCTACCGTGCCCAGCCGCGGGCGCGCAGCCACACGGCCACGGCCCGGCCGACGGTGTCCGGCGCTTTGCGCAGGTCGTGCCGCTCCCCCTCGAGAACAACGATCTCGACCCCCGGTGCGGCACCGGGCACGCCGAACGGATCGGCGGAGCCGTTCACGACGAGAGTGGGCAGCCCGGTGCTCAGCTCCTCGGCCCGGCTGCGCTCCGGCTTGCCCGGTGGATGCAGCGGGAACGCCAGCGCCACGATGCCGGCCGCGCCCGCCGCGGCGGCGGTGCGACAGGCCACCCGCGCGCCGCTGGAGCGGCCGCCGACGATCAGCGGAAGACCAGGAAGGCGCTGCACGAGCACGTCCACGACCGTCAGCCACGCCTCGTCGAGGTGCCCCGCCGGTGCGGGCGCGCGCCGCCCGGCGACCCGGTAGGGCTGGGTGACCATGGCCACCGCCAGGCCCGCACCGACTGCGGCATCGTGCACGGCGACCAGGTCGGGCGCGTCCACGCTGCCGCCTGCCCCATGGCCGAGCACGAGCAGCGCGGCCGGGGCGGCGACAACGCCCGCCCCGGCCGCGCCGCCGGGCATGGTGACAGCTACACCTGCCGGGCCGCGCCCGGTGTCGACCGTTTCCTGACCGCCTCGCATACCGCGATCATGCGGCGTGCGCGTGCTCTCTGGTCAGTAGGGGCACCGTTTGCAGCGCGGTGTCGCGTTCGGCTTCGCCGAGAGTGCACAGGGCGAGTTCGGCACGGGACTGCGTGGGGATCCGCGGCGTCTGCCGGGTCACCCCGGCCGCCCGCTGCGGCGGCGCGAGCTGCCCGGCCGAGACCACCAGGTCCGGCTGCGGCCCGTACGCCGTGTACGGCAGTTCCTCCTGCTGTTCCTCGGTGCGCCAGGCGACGAGCATGGCCCGCCGCTCGCGTGCGGTCGTGCCGCCCCAGACACCGTGGCAGTCGCCGACGCTGAGCGCCCAGGCCAGGCAGGCCCCCGACACCGGACACCTTCCGCACAGCTGGACGGCCGTGTCGGCCGGCTCCAGCGGCGCCGGAAAGAACGTCTCCGGGTCGACGGCCTGGCAGGCACCTCTGGTGCGCCAGGCGTTGTCATGCCGCTCCCGCACGGCCCGCACCAAACGCGGGTCTCTGCGAGCAGCGGCGACTTCGTGCGGGCGTGGAATACGCGCGCGGGTCATCCACCCACCTCCCCCGTGGGTCGGTCCCCCCGCCCCGGCGGGAGGATCCGGCTCAGACAGACGGTGACGCGCGGCGCTGCCGCTTACCACCGACGCTGTGTCTTACCGCACGGTAGAAGGAACGGGCAAGGGTTTACCCGCAAACTGGTGGCACAAACTGTCACGATCCAGCGCAAAATCAGAACAGACTGATCTGAACGTCCGGCTCGGCGAGCCGTCTCGTCAATTCAGGACCATCATTGCGTACGTTGCCGACGGCCGCGCCCACCGGACGGATCTCCAGACCGGACAGGTACGCAGGCCCCGGCGGCGCGAGCAGTTCCGGGTCGGCCGGGCCCTGCAACCACGCCGCCCACAGCTCCGGCTCCAGCAGCAGCGGCATGCGATCGTGCACCCGGGCCAGCTCGCCCTGCGCCGCCGTGGTGATGATGGTGCAGCTCAGACCGAACTTCGACGCCGTCCACAGCCCGGCGAAGGCCAGCCCCCGCCCGGCGACCGGGTCGGTCATGTAATAGGCCTGCTTGCCGGTCTCGGTGCGCACCCACTCGTACCAGCCGTCGGCCGGCACGATGCAGCGCCTGCCCGCGAACGACGGCGCGAACACGCGTGAGGTGGCCAGCGTCTCGGCCCGCGCGTTGATCAGCTTCAGCCCGGTGCGCGGGTCGTCGGCCCACGGCGGCACCAGGCCCCACCGCGCCAGGCTCAGCACCCGGGCCTCGCGCGTCGCGCAGACACGCACGATCGGGGCCGGGTCGGTGGGCGCGAGGTTGTAGTCGGGAGCGAGCGATTCGGCGGTCTCGTCCTCGGCCGCGAACAGCTGAGTCAGATCCACCGCCGTACGTGTCGTCGCGTACCGCCCACACATGCCGCCCACCTTACGCCAGCGCCCATCAGGCAGACTGTGAGGCGTAAGCGAACGCAGTGACCGAACCATGAGCGGCCGACACGCCGCCGACGAGCGCAGCGAGGAGAAGGCGTGAGCAGACCACTCGTGCCGTGGACGGCACCGACCGCCGTCGATGCGGCCGACGCCGTCGTGCGCCTGCCGGGTTCGAAGTCCATCACCGCCCGGGCGCTCGTGCTGTCCGCGCTCGGCATGGGGCCGTCGACGCTGCTCGCCCCGCTGCGCGCCCGCGACACCGAACTGATGGCGGCCGGGCTGCGCGCGCTGGGTGCGCACGTGTCCACCTCCGACGACGAGCGCTGGGAGATCCGGCCCCGGCCGCCGGTCGGGCCCGCCCACGTCGACGTCGGCCTGGCCGGCACGGTGATGCGCTTCCTACCTCCGGTGGCCACGCTGGCCAATGGTCCGGTCACCTTCGACGGCGACCCCCGGGCCCGGCAACGGCCGCTCGGGCCGCTGCTCAAGGCGTTGCGCGAGCTGGGCGCGACGATCGACGCGTCGAGCATCGACGGCCTGCCGCTGACCGTGCACGGCAAGGGCGGCCTGCGCGGCGGCGAGGTCGCCGTGGACGCCTCGCTCTCCAGCCAGCTGATCTCCGGCCTGCTGCTGGCGGCGGCCGACTTCGACGAGGGCATCACGGTGCGCCACGTCGGCGACAATCCGGTGCCCAGCGCGCCGCACCTGCGGATGACGGTGCAGATGCTGCGCGCCGCGGGCGCGGCGGTGGACGACTCGGTCCGCGACGTCTGGCACGTGGCCCCGGGCCGGCTGTCCGGGCGGGCCTGGCAGATCGAGCCGGACCTGTCCGGCGCGGCCCCGTTCTTCGGCGCGGCGCTGGTCACCGGCGGCAGCGTCACCCTGGCCGGCTGGCCGCGCAGCAGCGTGCAGCCGGTGGACAAGGTCCGTCAGCTGCTCGGTGCGCTAGGCGGCACCGTCACGCTCTCCGAGCGCGGCCTCACCGTCACCGGCACGGGCGCCATCAGCGGCATCGACGCCGACCTGTCCGAGGTGGGCGAGCTGACCCCGGTCGTCGCCGCGCTGGCCGCGCTGGCCGACGGCCCGTCGACGCTGCGCGGGGTCGGGCACATCCGCACCCACGAGACCGACCGGCTGGCCGCGCTGGCTCGCGAGCTGACCGCGCTCGGCGCGCGGGTCGCGGAGACCTCGGACGGGCTGGCCATCACGCCCGGCCCGCTGACCGGCGCCGTCTTCGAGACCTACGACGACCACCGGATGGCGCACGCCGCCGCCGTCATCGGGCTGCGGGTGCCCGGGGTGCAGCTCACCGACGTGGCGTGTACTTCCAAGACGCTGCCCGAATTCCCGGCACTATGGAGCGCGGTGGTCGCCGGACGATGAGAGGCCAGCCGTGAAGAAGAAGCGGGAGTACGACGAGGACGACGTGAAGGTGCGGGCCACCAAGTCGTCGCGTTCGCGTCCCCGCACCCGGACCCGGCCCAAGCACGACGACGCGGTGACCGGCTTCGTGGTCGCCGTCGACCGGGGCCGCTACACCTGCGTGGTGCACGAGGGCAAGAAGGTCTTCGAGGTCACCTGCATGCGCGCGCGTGAGCTGGGCCGCAAGTCCGTGGTGGTGGGCGACGAGGTGGGCCTGGTCGGCGACGTCACCGGCGACGTGGGCAGCCTGGCCCGGATCGTGCGGATCGAACCGCGGCGTTCGGTGCTGCGGCGCACCGCCGACGACGACGACACCACCGCCGAGGGCCGCATCGAGCGGGTCGTGGTGGCCAACGCCGACCAGCTCGTGATCGTGAGTGCGCTGGCCGACCCGCCGCCACGCGAGGGCTTCATCGACCGGTGCCTGGTCGCCGCGTACGCCGCCGACATCGAGCCGCTGCTGTGCCTGACCAAGGCCGACCTGGCCGGGCCGGAGCAGGTGGTCAGTTACTACGCCGAGCTCGACCTCGACTACGTGCTGACCCGTCCCGACGGCGACCTCGACGAGCTGCGCGAGCGCCTGTCCGGCCGGCGCTCCGTGCTGGTCGGGCACTCCGGGGTCGGTAAGTCGACGCTGGTCAACCGGCTCATCCCGAGCGCGGGCCGGGCGGTCGGCGTGGTCAGCGCCATCGGCAAGGGACGGCACACCTCGACCAGCGCGGTCGCGCTGCGGCTGCCCGACAAGCGGGAGTCGTGGATCATCGACACCCCGGGCGTACGCAGCTTCGGCCTGGCCCTGGTCTCCTCCGACGACCTGCTGCACGGCTTCCCCGACCTGGTCGAGGGAACCGTGGACTGCCCGCCGAACTGCGAGCACAACGGCGGCGAGTGCGCCCTGGACGCCTGGGTGGCGCAGGGCAAGGCGGACGCGCGCCGCCTGGCGTCGTACCGCCGGCTGCTGTCCTCCCGGGCCGGTGACACCGACCCCGGTCAGACCTCGACGTAACCGCCGGTGCGCCAGTAGAGGCCGTCGGCGCGCGCCATCAGGCCGGTGTCGATCAGATAGCGGCGCAGTGACACCCAGTCGGGCTCGTAGAAGGCCCGCAGCACCGCGTCGACCTCGCGCTCGGTCATCTTCACCCCCGGCTCGAAGGCCGCGACGATGTGCTCCAGCAGGACCCGCCGCTTGCCCGCCTTCGCGGGCATCGAGGTCAACCGCCCGTGCTCGTCGAGGAACGTCCGGAGCACCTTTTCCGGTTCCGCACCCATGACTCCTCCTTGCCGTGCCCGCCACACCACGAGCCTCGTCCGCTGCCGGACCGCGGGCTCATGACCGTGAAAGTACCCGGCCTGCCGCGGTCCACGCGTTCTCATTTACGGCGGGTCCGTGAACCCGATACCTCGACGGTGCGGAGATCCGATAAGTTCTCGCCATGGCCCGCTACTCGGACGACCTTGGGCTTGCCCACGTGCTGGCGGACACCGCCGATTCCATCTCCATGTCCCGGTTCAAGGCGCTCGACCTCTACGTGGAGAGCAAGCCGGACCTGACGCCCGTCTCGGACGCGGACACGGCGGTGGAGAAGGCGCTGCGCTCCACGCTGGCGCGCACCCGGTCGCGCGACGGTGTGCTGGGCGAGGAGTTCGGGGTCACCGGGAACAGCGGCAACCGGCAGTGGGTCATCGACCCGATCGACGGCACCAAGAACTTCATCCGCGGCGTGCCGATCTGGGGCACGCTGATCGCCCTGATGGAAGGCGACGAGCCGGTCGTCGGCATGGTCTCCGCGCCCGCGCTGGGCCGCCGCTGGTGGGCCGCGCGCGGGCTGGGCGCGTTCGCGGGCCGGCACCAGGCCGCCGCGCAGCCGATCCGGGTGTCCGGCGTGCGCCGCCTGGCCGACGCGAGCTTCTGCTACTCCTCCCTCGACGGCTGGGAGCAGACCGGCCGGCTGGCTTCGGTGCTCGACCTGATGCGCAAGACCTGGCGCAGCCGGGCCTACGGCGACTTCTACGGCTACATGCTGCTGGCCGAGGGCGCGGTCGACATCATGATCGAGCCGGAGCTGATGCTCTGGGACATGGCCGCGCTGGTGCCGATCGTCACCGAGGCGGGCGGCAACTTCACCGACCTGTCCGGCCGGAACGGCGCCGGCGGCGGGTCCGCGGTGGCCACCAACGGGCAGCTGCACGATGACGTGCTGGAGCGGCTCAGCCCCGCCGGACTTCGCGCGCTGTAGTCACTCTCATTCACTCGGTGAAGTCGCGGCCGGGTAGGGCGCAGCCGACCCCTAAGGGTCTAAGCTGCCAGGGTGGTGTCCTCTGGCTGGTGGTTCCTGGTGGCGATGATCGCCGCATACGGCATCGCCAACCTGCTGCAGTCCATCGCGGCGACACGCACAGCGACGACGGACACCCTTGATCCAGGCCTGCTGCTGCGCCTGTTCGGCAACTCGACGTACCTGCTCGGGCTCGGCTGCCAGATCCTCGGTTTCTTCCTCGCCCTCGGGGCGCGGCGCGACCTTCCACTGTTCCTCGTCCAGTCCGCGGTGACGGCCGGCCTGTGCGTCACCGCGTTCGCCGGGGTCGTGCTGCTCAAGTGGAAACTGCCGCCGGCCGAGATCCTGCTGCTGTTCGGGGTCATGGCGGGCATCGGCATGCTGGCCGTGTCGGCCGAGCCGGGCCACGCCGAGCCGCTGGACACCAAGGGCGTGATCTCGCTGGTCGTGGCGCTGGTCGCGATCGCCGGGGTGAGCGCGTTCGCCGGCAAGGTCAAGGGCGTGCTCGGCTCGGTGGTGCTCGGCTCGCTGGCCGGGCTCTGCTTCGCCTCCGCCGCGATCGCGGCCCGCCCGCTGGCCTCGGCGCAGACCATCGTCGAGTTCGGCCTGAACCCCCTGCTCTACCTCGTCATCGCGCACTCGCTCACCGGCCAGCTGCTGCTCGGCCTGGCCATGCAGCGCGGCTCCACCAACGCCGCGGTGGCCGCCATGGACGCCGCGGGCGCGGTGCCCGCCGCCGTGATCGGCATGCTGCTGCTGGGCGACAAGATCCGTCCCGGCATGTCGTGGGTCGCCGCGCTCGGCTTCGTCATCACGCTCGGCGCGGTCATCGCGCTGACCCGATATGCCGAGCCCCAACACGACCTGGTCGCCGAGCCGGTGCCGCTGCCGGTGCGGTTCAGCTCCGCCTCCGTGCCCGGTCTGCCACCACATCCGGCACGCGGCGTGTTCCAGGTGCCCGGCGCGGGCGAGGCCGGTCCGCGGACCGGAACGATCCCGCTGCCCGCGCGGGCCCTCGACCCGGATCCGGCGGCCGGCGGATACGTGCCGGTCATGGTGCCCGTCTCGACGACCACCGCCCCGGTCAACGGCCACGCCCCCGCGAACGACCACGCCACGGGCCACGGCCATGTCACCGGCAACGGCCATGTCGCCGGCAACGGCCAGGCGACGGGCAACGGCCACGGTGCGGCGAACGGCCACGCCCCCGAGCACGTCACCGGCGGCTACCTGCCCAGCACCGGCAACGGCTTCGCACCCGGCGCGGGTGCCGCGAACGGCTACGGCCCGGCCGAGCCGGGCCACGCCCACGGCCACCACCCGGGCGGACATCCGCCGGTGACGCTGCCCGGCCCGGCCCGCCGCCCGCTGCGCGTCAACGCCGACTGACCGCCGAGCCGGTCACCGGCCGCGCCGGTTCGCCTTCGGACACCGGGCTCCGCGCCACGCCGGATCACCCAGCCGCCCGATGCACACATCCTTCGCATACCCGGGACATATCGCATCATCTCTGCGTACCGTGCGGTAAGGCGCGGTGCGCGGCCGCGTGAGAGGTGCGGGTCATGTCCATTCCGAAGGAGATCCTGGCCGCCATCGGCATGCCCGAGACGTTGGACACCCCGCTCGGGCAGTTCACCTTCCACGACGGCCTGCCCACCGCGGACAGCGTCGACGGGCTCTTCGACGCGCTCGACCTGGTCCGCGCGGTCGAGGCGTTCCTGGTCGCCATGCCCGGCGCGTCGCTCGCGGCGATGCGGGCCGGCCTGCGCAACGTGGGCGTCACCTCGGCCCGCCAGATCGGCATCACCGACCCGCGGTTCAACTCCACCAGCGTCTACCTGACCCCCAACACCGACACCACGTACGGCCACACCTTCCTGGACCTCGACACCGACGGGCCGACGGTGGTCGAGGTGCCGCCGAACTCGCTGTGCGTCGTCGACGACTTCTGGTTCCGCTACGTCACCGACCTGGGCCTGGCCGGACCCGACCAGGGCAGGGGCGGCAAGTACCTGTTCCTGCCCCCGGACCACGAGGACGAGGTGCCCGACGGCTACTACATCTTCCGCAGCCCGACCTTCACCAACTGGGCCATGTTCCGGGCCCTCGACGGCGTCGAGGCGATCAGGAAGGTTCGGGTGTACCCGCTGGCCCAGGCCGCCTACCCGCCGCCGAACGAGTTCGTCAACCTCGCCGACCGGCCCCACAACACCGTGCACGCCAACGACGCGACGTTCTACGACGAGGTCGACGTGGTGGTCCAGGAGGAGCCGCTGGAGTCGCTCGACCCCGAAAGGCGCGGCATCCTGGCGAGCATCGGCATCGTCAAGGGTGACGTGTTCGGCCCCGACCAGCGGCTGCGTACGATACTGGCCAAGGCCGCCCCGCTGGGCGCGGGCATCGCCCGTGCGCTGGCGTTCCGCCCGCGCGATCCGGAGGCCTACCACTACCCGGACTCCTCCTGGAAGCGGGTCTTCGTCGGCGGCAGCCACGAGTTCCTGCGCGAGGGCGCCCGCCTGCTCGACGCCCGCGCGATGTTCCACTACCTCGCCACGGTGGTCACGCCCGCGATGGCGGCGTCACCCGCGGGCACCGGCTCCGCGTACGCCTATACCGCCGAGGACGCCGACGGGCAGTGGCTCGACGGCGGGCGCTCGTACCGGCTGCATCTGCCGCGGCACATTCCCGCGAAGACGTTCTGGTCGGTATGCCTGTACGACTGCCAGACCCGCTCACTGCTCGTCACCGACACCCCGTACCCGAGCGTGAGCAGCCTGTCCGGCACGGTCGAGGCCAACGCCGACGGCACCACCGACGTGTACTTCGGCCCGACGCCGCCGACCGGCCGGGAGTCGAACTGGATCCAGACCGTGCCCGGCAAACACTGGTTCACCCTCCTGCGCCTCTACGGCCCGCTCCAGGCCTGGTACGACCAGACCTGGCGCCCCGGCGAGATCGAACGCACCGGCTGACTCCGCTGGCTCCGTCCCCTAACATGTGCCCGACGGACGACGGGGCGGGGAACCGGAGCATTCATGAGGCGGCTCAGGAAGTACCTGCGTTGGCGCAGCCGCGCGCACGGCATACGGGTCGATGCGCACGGTCTGGCGCTGGCCCGCGGTGACTGGGCGACCGAGGTGCTCTGGTCACAGGTGGAATCCGTCATCCTGCACCAGGGACCGGCCGTCGCCGACGGCCGCATCGTGTGCCGCCTCCTGCTCGTGCCGGTCGCGGGCGCCCTGCTCGACCGGGCGCTGGTGCACGCGCCCAACCCGGTCGACGGCCGCCCCTGCCGGGTCCTGCTCGACCTGGCAAAGGTGAAGGACACGCCGGACCAGATCGCGGCGGCGCTCGCGACCTACGGCGGCGACCGCTTCATCGACCACCGCCTCGCCTGAACCGGGGCCGTCCACCGAGATCGAGCGTTTCGGCCGAGTCGCCGCCTGGCGCAGCCCGGCTACCGTGCCACCGGCACGGCCAACGGAGACGGGGGTACGGACGATGCGACAGCACCACCAGAGGCGGCTGCCAGGCCGGCTCGGCCTGATCGACCACGAGTAGGACGCCCGGATGGAACTGCGGCCCGGCCCGCATTGGGGCTTCCCGGTGGCGGGGTTCGGTGCGGTAATCATCGAGCTGGTGTTCGTAGCGACGGATGACAGCTGGAGCAGCCGGTTCACCCGGCTGTTCATGGCGGCGTTGTACCTGACGGCGGCCGTGCTGATGCTGCGGACCCGGCTGCGGCCGTTCCGGTTCCGCATCGACGAGCGCGGCCTGACGATCCGCCACCGCGCCTATGAGATCGCACCGGCCTGGTCCGAGATCGACATGCTGATCCTGGAGCAGTCGCCGCCCGGGTTCGGGATGTTCCGGGTCCGTAAGCCGGAAGCCAGGTTGCTGCTGGTGCCGGGACCCGACGTGGACCTCGGGCTGCCACTGACCGCCCGCAGCCCTCGCGTTGATCCGCGACAAGCAGCAGGCGGTGGTCGCGATGCTGACGCTGCTCGGCGATGGCCGGTTCGTCGACGGACGCACGTTGCTGCGCACGGTGTTCACGCCGCAGGCTTTCACGGTGCGGCCGCTCGGCTACGACCGCGCGCACGTGGACGACGTCATCCGGCGCGGGCGGGACATGCTGGTGTCGACCGCCTGGTACGACCGGCGCGACCTGGCCGTCGAACTGCTCCCGCCGCACCCGCTCGCGGCCGGCGGCTACGACCGCGTGGAGGTCGACAGGTTTACCCGCCGGCTGTCGGCCTCCCTGGCCGCCCTGCCCGGGGTCCCGCCGCCCGATTGACCACTGCGTTAGATCTTGTGCAGTTTGTGTCGCCCTGGGCGCAACAACTGCACAAGATTCACTTCGAAGGCGCGCGACTGGTAGAGATTTCCGTGTAATGGCTGCTATGGGTGAGGAAGCCGCGTCACGGTACCCCCGGCAAGGACCCGGCCCGCGATGTCGTACGGCTCGTCCGTGTGGTTGAAGAGCCAGACCCCGTCAGCGGTGCGGACCGCCTCCACACCGTCAGGCAGGCCGGGCAGGATCGGGGCCACCCCGGCGGCGGCGCAGACCCCATCCAGCAGACGTGCCGTCGCCGCCTCGTCCAGGGCGCAGGACACGTAGTACGCAAGCCCCACACCGTGTTCACGCCGGGTGACGGCAGGACGGCCGACCGCGTGGCGGACGAGCACCTCCGCATCCGGCGCGGTCAGGTGCTCGGTCCAGCCCGTGACGGCGTCGCCGTTGTCGAGCGTGACCACCACGCCGGGTGGTAGCGGGTCGAGCTCCTCGACCCGGATCCCGAGCAGGTCCCGCAGCGCGCCCGGGTAGCCGCCGACCCGCACCCGCAGGTGCTCGTCCACGATCCCGGACAGGTAGGTCACCACCAGGTGCCCGCCTTCGCGCACGTACTCGTCCAACCTGCGTGCGGACTCGTCGGTGAGCAGGTACGCCGCCGGCACGACCAGCACCCGGTACCCCGCGAGGGTCGCCGTGGGCGGCACGACGTCGACCGGATACCCGTGCCGCCACAGCGCCCGATGCCAACCCTCGACGACACCTTGATAGTCCAGCGGCGCAGGCAGATGAGACGCCCCGACCGCCCACCCGCACACCTCGTCGAACCACACCGCCACCCCTCTGTCGCCGGCACCAGCCGCAGGCGAACCGGCTTCGCCGGTTTGGAAGGGCACCTTCTTGTACGCGGAGCGACAAGAAGGTGCCCTTCCTTCGCTCGCGAGGGTTTCGCCGAGGGCGCGGAACTCGTGGTAGGTGCGGGTGGCGGGGCCGGAGTGGCCGACGATCGCGCTGTGCCATTGTTCGGCGCCGCCGGTGCTCGCCCGCCACTGGAAGTACATCGCGCCCTGCGAGCCGCGGGCGATGTGGCCGAGGGCGGTGCGGGCCAGCATGCCGGGGGGTTTGCGGCGCTGTACGCCGTTTTCGGTGACGTGGGCCGGGGCATGCTCCATCAGCAGCCAGCTGCCGCCGTGCCCGGCCGCGGCCGACCAGCCCCGCGCGGCGTCGGCCGCGAACGCGCTCTGGGCAGGAACGCCGTCCAGCGAGGACGGGTAGTGGTCGATGGCGACCAGGTCGACCTCGTGGGACCAGCGGGCGTGGTCGACCGGCACCCAGCCGCCGAGCACGAAGTTCGTGGTGACCTGTGCCTCCGGGGCGACTGCCTTGATCGCGTCACGCTGTTCGGCGAAGGCGGCCAGCATGCTGTCGGACAGGAAGCGCCGGTAGTCCAGTTCCTGAGCGGGATTGCCGAGGTACTGCGTGGCGCGCGGCGGGAGCACCTGCGCCCAGTCGGTGTGGCGCTGGCTCCAGAAGTCCGCGGTCCAGGCGTCGTTGAGCGCGTCGAGGGTGCCGTGGCGCGCGCGCAGCCAGCCCCGGAAGGCGCGGGCGCAATGGTCGCAGAAGCACCAGGTGCCGTACTCGTTGTGCACGTGCCACAGCCGCACGGCGGGGTGCCGGGCGTAGCGCCCGGCCAGCGCGGACGCGATCCGCAGGCTCGCGGCGCGGTATGCGGGCGCGTTGACGCAGTAGGTGTCGCGGGAGCCGTGGACCAGGCGTACACCGTCGCGCCGCGTCGCCAGCGCACCCGGGTGGGCCAGGGTGAACCAGGGCGGCGGGGAGGCGGTCGGGGTGGCCAGCACCGCGCCGATGCCGTGGTCGTGCAGGCCGTCGAGCACCCGGTCCAGCCAGCCGAAGTCGTACACCCCCGGGGTCGGCTCCAGGCGTGACCAGCTGAACACTCCGACGGTGGCCGCGGTGACGCGGGCCTCGCGCATGAGGGCGAGGTCCTCTGCCCGGACCTGCTCGGGCCACTGCTCCGGATTCCAGTCCGCACCGTGGAAGAACGACTTTGTCGGCACCCCGGCCAAATTAGAGGGAGGTGGAGGGGGCGTCAACCGTTGACGTTTGTTTGGCTACACGGAAAACTAAAAATGTTGTACCTGCAGTAGACGCCGCACTGGGAGCCGATCATGCCGTTCCGCCCACCACTGGTTGCCCACGAGTACTTCTCCGCCGACCCGCCGGAACTGCCCCGCCGTGCGTACGGCGAGGCCGGCCCGGAGACCGTCGTGTGGGCCGAGCTGACCGGAAAGGACTCCGTCGGCGCGACGTTGCACGCGCACACCGACGCCGGCACCACGCTGCAGCTGCACATCGGCGCGGCCGGCGACGGCATGCTGCGGGTACGCCTGTCCGAGGAGGCCGGCGCGCGCAGCCGCAGCGCCCGGCTGCTCCCGCTCACCCAGCCCGACCCGGGTGCGGTGGCCACCGTGGTGACCGGCGAGAACACCGTGTCCGTCACGGCCGGTCCGCTGACCGCCGAGGTGACGCTGAGCCCGTGGCGGCTGTCCTTCCACGATGCCGACGGCAGTCGGCTGCTGGGCGCGGACCCCGGCCTCACCGACATCTCCGGCCGCATGCGCACCCTGCCCCTGGGCTGCTCCCGGGTGGACGGGCAGATCGTGGCGTATCACGAGAGCTTCACGCTGCCCGCCGACGAGGTGCTGTCCGGCACCGGGGAACGCTTCACCGCGCTGAACCTGCGTGGCCAGCGACCCGTGATGTGGAACTTCGACGCCTTCGGCAGCGAGTCCGACCGGGCCTACAAGAACGTGCCGTTCTACCAGTCCAGCAAGGGCTACGGCATCGTGGTCGACTCCGGCCTGCCGGTGGAGTTCGACTTCGGCGCGTCCACCGGCAGCGTCACCCAGCTGATCGTCCCGGACGACCTGATCGAGTACTACGTGCTCGCCGGGCCCACCCCCGCCGACGTGCTGGCCCGCTACAACGCGCTCACCGGCCGCCCGACCTGCCCGCCGAAGTGGGCGTTCGGCTCCTGGATCTCGTCGGGCTTCTGCCGCGACACGCAGGAGCAGGTGCTGGCCCGCGCGGCGACCATCCGTGCGCACGGCATCCCCTGCGACGTGCTGCACCTGGACACCTACTGGCAGGCCGAGGGCACCTGGTCGCACCTGCTGTGGGACGCCGAGGCGTTCCCCGACCCGGACGGCATGCTGGCCACCCTGCACGAGCAGGGCTTCCGGGTGTGCGTGTGGATGAACTCGTACCTGTCGCACCGCACCGACCGCTTCGCCGAGGCCGCCGAGCGGGGCTTCCTGCTGCGCCGGGCCGACGGGGCGGTGTACGTCGCCGACTCCTGGCACGGCACGTTCCCCGCCGGCGGCATCGTCGACTTCACCAACCCGGAGGCGACCGCCTGGTTCCAGGACCTGCTCCGGCCGCTGGCCCGGCAGGGCGTGGACGTGTTCAAGACCGACTTCGCCGAGGGCGTGCCCGCCGACGCGGTCGCGTTCAACGGCATGACCGGCACCGAGCTGCACAACGTGTACGCCCTGCTGTTCAACGACGCGGTCAGCGAGGTCACCCGCGAGGTGCACGGGCACTCCATGGTCTGGGGGCGTTCCTCGTACCTGGGCGGGCAGCGCCACGCCGCGCAGTGGGGCGGCGACACGATGTGCTCGTACGAGGCGCTGGCGTCGTCCATGAACGGCGGGCTCGCGCACGGGCTGTCCGGCGTGCCGTACTGGTCGCACGACAGCGGCGGCTTCTGCGGCGTGCCCAGCGACGACCTCTACCTGCGCTGGGCCCAGTTCGGGGCGCTGTCGCCGCTGGTGCGCTTCCACGGCACGACCACCCGCGAACCGTGGCGCTTCCCGGCGGTCGAAGCGGACGTGATCGAGGCGCTGCGGCTGCGCTACCGGCTGCTGCCCTACCTGTACTCGACCGCGCTGCGCTCGGCGGAGACCGGCGAGCCGATGATGCGCGCGCTGTCCGTGGACTCCCCCTCGGACGCGGCCTCGTGGCGGGCCGAGCACGTGTACCGGCTCGGACAGGATCTACTGGTCGCCCCCATGATCAGCGCGAGCCAGCAGCGCGACGTCTACCTGCCGCCGGGCGAGTGGGTCGACTGGTGGAGCGGCGACGTGGTCGGCGGCGGCGTCACGCTGCGGGTCGCGCCCCCGCTGACGCAGCTGCCGCTGTGGGTGCGCCGCGACGCCCTCGTGCCGGTCACCGCGCCCGCCGCGCACCTGGCCGACGGGCCATGGGAGCAGCTCACGCTGCTCAGCTTCGGCGGCGGCGACGCCATGTCCGAGATCCGGGACGACGGTTTCGTAAGCACTGTCGCGGCGCGGCGGGACGGGGATACGCTCACGGTGACCATCGCCGGGCCGGCCCGGGTCACGGCGATCGCGTTCCCCAGCGTCGCCGGCGGCACCCCTCCGGCCACCGTGCTGGTCAACGGCGTGCGGGCCACGCTGGGCCCGGTGGACGGCCTGCTCACGGCGACCTGGCAGGCACCAGGAGACTGAACCCCATGACACTCGTCGCCGGCATCGACTCCTCCACCCAATCGTGCAAGGTGGTGGTCCGCGACGCCGACACCGGTGCGCTGGTCCGCCAGGGGCGGGCGAGCCACCCCGACGGCACGTCCTGCCCGCCCGACGCCTGGTGGCAGGCCCTCCAGACGGCGATCGCCGCGGCGGGCGGGCTGGACGACGTCGCCGCGGTCTCGGTCGGCGGCCAGCAGCACGGCATGGTCTGCCTCGACGCCGACGGCCAGGTCGTCCGGGACGCCCTGCTCTGGAACGACACCCGGTCCGCGCAGGCCGCCGACGACCTCGTCGCCGAACTCGGCGGCCCGCGCGCCTGGGCCGACGCCGTCGGCAGCGTGCCGGTCGCCTCGTTCACCGTCACCAAGCTGCGCTGGCTGGCCCGGCACGAGCCGGACAACGCCGCCCGCACCGAGGCTGTCTGCCTGCCGCACGACTGGCTCACCTGGCGCCTGGGCGGCACCGGGGACCTCGCGGCACTGGCCACCGACCGAAGTGACGCGTCCGGCACCGGTTACTGGTCACCCAGCACCGGCGAATACCGTCGCGACCTGCTCAAGCTGGCCTTCGGCCGCGAGCTGCTGCTGCCCGCGGTGCTCGGCCCCGACGGCTCGCCCGGCCGGACCCCGGCGGGCGCACTGCTCGGCCCCGGTGCCGGGGACAACGCCGCGGCCGCGCTCGGCGTGGGCGCGCAGCCCGGCGACGTGATCGTCTCCATCGGCACCTCCGGCACCGTGTTCAGCGTCGCGTCGGTCCCCGCGGCCGACGACACCGGCACCGTCGCCGGGTTCGCCGACGCCACCGGCCACTTCCTGCCCCTGGTCTGCACCCTCAACGCCGCCCGCGTGCTCGACGCCGCCGCCACCATGCTGGGCGTCGACCACGCCGAGCTGTCCCGGCTGGCCCTGTCCGCCCCGGCCGGCAGCGACGGCCTCGTTCTGGTGCCCTACCTGGAGGGCGAGCGCACCCCCAACAAGCCCGACGCGACCGGCTCCCTGCACGGCCTCACCCTGGGCACGTCGAACCCCGCGCACCTGGCCCGCGCGGCCGTCGAAGGCATGCTCTGCGCGCTGGCCGACGGCCTCGACGCCCTGCGTGGCCAGGGCGCGACCGTCAACCGGGTGCTCCTGGTCGGCGGCGGCGCGAAGTCCGAGGCGGTGCGCCGCATCGCCCCGTCCGTGTTCGGCTGCCCCGTCGCCGTCCCCCCGCCCGGTGAGTACGTCGCCGACGGCGCCGCCCGCCAGGCTGCCTGGATCACCACCGGAGCCGCCCCCGCCTGGACCCTCGACGGCCTCGAACTCTTCGAGGCCGACGCGCACGCCACCGTCCGCGCCCGCTACGCCGAAGCCCGCGACCGCACCCTCCCCCGCCCTTGACAAAGGAAGGGCACCTTCACATCGCTATGTGTTGTAGAAGGTGCCCTTCTTAACCTTCCTGCGGACTGCGATTGAGCCGCACGAGCTGATCGCCGGCCTCGGTGCGGTAGTAGAGCACCGAGCGGCCCGCCCGGCGGCGGCGTACGAGCTGCGCGTCCAGTAGCACCTTCAGGTGACGGCCCACGGAACCCAGCACCGCACCCGTGACGGCGACCAGCTGGGTGGTGCTCAGCGGCGCGTCCAGGTGGCACAGGATCGCGGCGCGCCCGGGTCCGAGCAGCCGGTCCAGCGCCGCCGGCGAGGCGTCGGGGGCCGGTGCCGCCAGCCGCCCCGCACACGGGTAGACGACGGCGTACCGGCTGGGCAGCAGCCAGCACACCCAACCCCGGCGAGCGCTGCTCGGGATGAAGCTGAGCTGCGCGTCGGTCAGCACGCGCGGCGGATTGTCGTACACGTTGATCTGCAGGCGGCCCCCGCCGAGCCAGCGCAGGCCCGGCCGCAACCCGTCGAGCGCCGCCGCCCAGCCACCCGTGCTCAGCTGCTGGGTACGGGCGATGATGTCGGCCTCGAACAGCAGGCGGCGCTTCGCCCAGGTCGGCTCGACGGTGTGCGTCCACACCCACTCCAGGATATCGGCGGTGCGCTCCACCAGGTCGGGTGTGTCGAGTTCGGACCGGATCGGGCCGCCCGCCCGCAGGTCGGCGAGCGCCTCCGCCACCGGGGTCTGCCGCAGCCGGGCGAGCTCGTCGGCGAACCCTCGGTCCTGCGGCACCGGCGGGCGGCAGACGAAGTCGGCGATGGACCTCGGGCGCAGTGCCGTACGCACCAGCGGCCGTCGCAGCGAGTCGGCGGCCATCATGCGCTGGTAGGCCGCGCGGTGCTCCCGGAACCACGGCTCCTGTCCCGGCGGCGGGCTGTCGTACTCCAGAAGACTCAGGCAGGCCAGCGCCTCGACCAGTCCGGACACGGCGAACCTGCTGGTCGCGAGAACGTCCGCGTCGATCTGCCAGAGCCCCATGTTTCGCCTCCATGCGAAACTGTAGCTCCGGTGATCTCCCCGGCCGAGACTTCCCGCGTGCAGACCTACCGTGAACTGTTCCGCGTACCCGAGTTCCGCCCGCTGTTCGCCGCGATGTCGATCCAGGTCGCCGCAGGCACGCTCAGCGGGCTGGCCCTGGGCACGCTCGTCTACACCCGGACGGGCTCGCCGCTGCTGTCCGCGATCGCCATGTTCGGTGCGTCGTTCATGCAGGTCGTCGGTGCGATGACGCTGCTGTCGGCAGCCGACCGGGTGCCGCCGCGGATCGCGCTGGCCGGCGCCGCCCTGCTGTTCTGCGCCGGATCCCTGGCGCTGGCCGCACCCGGCATGCCGATCGCGGCCATGCTCGCCGTGCTGCTGTGCCAGGGGCTGGTCAGCTCGGTGACGGGCGGGATCCGCTGGGGCCTGCTCGGTGAGATCCTGCCGGAGGGCGGCTACCTGCTGGGACGATCGGTGATGAACATGTCCGTCGGCGTCATGCAGATCACCGGCTTCGCGCTGGGCGGTGTGCTCGTCGCGACCGGCATCTCCCCCCGGCTGGCGCTGCTGGGCAGCGCGGCGCTGCATGGGACGGCCGCGCTCTGCCTGCGCTTCGGGCTGACCCGCCGCGCGCCGCGCGCCGCCGGTCGCCCCTCGGTGCGGCAGACGTGGCGCAGCAACGCGACGCTGTGGTCGTCCCGGCCGCGGCGTGCGGTCTACCTGTCGCTGTGGGTGCCCAACGGGCTCATCGTCGGCTGCGAGGCGCTGTTCGTCCCGTACGCCCCCGACGCCGCCGGCGTGCTGTTCGTCGCCGGGGCGCTCGGCATGCTGGCGGGGGACATGACCGCGGGCCGGTTCCTGCCCGCACGGCGCCGGGCGGCCTTCGTCACGCCGTTGCGCCTGCTGCTGGCCCTGCCCTATCTGGTCTTCGCGCTCACCCCGGCGCTGCCGGTGGCCGTCGTCGCCGTGGTGCTGGCCTCAGGCGGCTTCGGCGCGGGACTGCTGCTGCAGGAGCGGCTGCTGGCGCTCACCCCGGAGTCCATGCGCGGCCACGCGCTCGGGCTGCACAGCTCGGGAATGCTCACCATGCAGGCGGTCGGCGCGACCGTCGCGGGCCTCGTCGCCCAGCACACCGGGCCGGGCACCGCGATGACCGTACTGGCCGCCGCCTCGGTCCTGGTCACCCTCGCGCTGACTCCCGCGCTGACCCGCCCGTTCGCGGCCGCCGTCCCCGCCGGATCCGGGCGACCGCCGGGGGTACGCGCCGACGCCGCCGAGCCCGCGGCCACCTGAGCGGCCACCACCCGGTGGCGCGACGCGGCGCGTCCGGACGGACCGGTGAAACCACCGATGCCTGCCTGCCCGCGGCTCCGGAGACTGGACACAGCGCCGCCGGCCGCACGCAACCCTGGGCGGCGTGCCGCTCGGGCGCGGGCGCGTCGTCCCTGACCTGATCGGAGATCCGCATGCAGACCTTCACGTCCTTCGACGGCACCATCCTGGCCCACTATTCCTGGGGCGAGCCCGGCGGCGACCTGCCACCCGTCGTGCTGCACCACGGGTTCAGCACGTCGGCGGCGGCCAACTGGCACGCGCCCGGCATCGTCGACGCCCTCGTCGCCGCAGGCCGGCGAGTCGTCGCCGTCGACGCCCGCGGCCACGGCGCGTCCGAGAAGCCGCACGACCCCGCGCGCTACGGCGAGGACAAAATGGCCCGCGACCTCGCCACGCTCTTCGACGTGCTGGGGCTGGACCGGGTGGACCTGGTCGGCTACTCCATGGGCGGCGTCGTCGCCCTGCTCACCGCCGCCACCGACCACCGCATCCGGCGGCTGGTGACCGGCGGCATCGGCGCGGGCGCGGTCGAGCAGGGCGGTGTGGACCGCGCCGCGCTGCCGGGTCGGGCGCTGATCGACGGCCTGCTCGCCGACGACCCGCGCATCATCACCGACGAGCGAGTGATGGGATTCCGCCTGTTCGCCGACGCTTCCGGCGCGGACCGCCAGGCGCTCGCCGCTCAGGCGCAGGCCGGCCACCGTACCCCGATCGCCCTCGACCGGATCACGATCCCCGCCCTCGTTCTGGCCGGCACGGACGACTGGCTGGCGACCCGCCCGGAGGTACTCGCCGCCGCCCTGCCCGACGCCCGCTGGAAGGTCCTGTCGGGCGACCACCTCACCGTGGTCCGCAACCCCGAATTCGCCGCCGCCATCGTCTCGTTCCTCACCTGACCCACACCGGCAAGATCACGACGATCTTGCGCGAACCGCTGCGGGTTCGCCCCATAAGGGCGTGTCGTACCCACAGTTCGCGCAAGATCGTCGCGGTGGGGGGTGGGGTGGGGGTGGGGTGGGGTGGAGATCGCCGCGGCGAAGGGAGGGCCGCGGCGATCAGCCTTTGAGGGCGCCAGTGATGACGCCCTTGGTGAAGTGGCGCTGGATGAAGGGGTAGACGGCGACCACGGGGATGAGGACCACGACGACGACGGCCATTTTGACGGCGAGGCTGGGTGGGGCGTTGAAGCCCAGGGCGGGCGGGGAGCCGATGCCTGCGGGGCTCTGGCCGGCGATGATGTACGCCTGCAACACCTGCTGCACCACTCGGTCCTCGGCGTCGTTGAGGTAGAGGACCGCGTTGAAGTAGATGTTCCAGTAGCCGACCGCGTAGAACAGGCCCACCACGGCCACGACGGCCTTGGACAGCGGCAGCACGATCCGGGCGAGGATGGTCCACTCGCCCGCGCCGTCGATGCGGGCGCTGTCGAGCAGTTCCGCGGGGATGCCCATGAAGAACTGGCGTACCACCATCAGGTTGAACGCGTTGACCGCGGCGGGCAGGATCAGCGCCCAGTGCGAGTCCTTGAGCCCGAGGCTGGTCACCACCACGTAGGTGGGCACCAGTCCGGGCCCGATCAGGAACGTGATCAGGAAGAACATCAGCAAGGGGCGGTGCCAGAGGCTGCCGGGGCGGGACAGGCCGTACGCGGCGAGCACGGTGCAGACCAGGCTGAGCGTGGTGCCTACGACGGTGACGAACACGCTGTTCCAGATCGCCGACGACACCTCGCCCCGGGTGAAGATCAGCACGTATGCGGAGATGTCGAAGTCGCGCGGCAGGAAGACCATGCCGCCCGCGTCGGCGATCGCCTGCTTCGACGAGAAGCTGGTCACGATCACCGACCACATCGGGATCAGCACCGCCAGCACCACCGCGGTCAGCAGCAGGCCCTTGCCGAGCCGCCCGGGAACCGTGGGGGGCTCCTCCCAGGGCGGCCGCTGGGCGCGCCGACGGCGGGCGCGCATGGCAGGGGTCACGGTGGTCATGCCTTCTCCTCGCTGCGCTCGTCGGCGGCATGGGTGCCAGACCGAACGATTCGCTCGCTGCGTTCGCTCATGAGCGGACGAACACCCCCTCCTCGCCGAAGCGGCGGGCCACCCGGTTCGCGACCAGGATCAGGATCAGGCCGATCACGGCCTTGAACAGCCCGGCCGCCGCGCCGACCCCGTAGTCCTGGGTGAGCAGGCCGAGGTAGTAGACGTAGGTGTCGAGCACCTCGGCGGCCTGTCGGCCGACCGCGTCACGCTGCAGGATGAACTGTTCGAAGCCGACCGACAGCGCGTTGCCCAGTTGCAGGATGAGCAGCAGTACCACGACCGGGCGCAGGCCGGGCAGGGTGACGTGCCACAGCCGCCGCCACCGGTTGGCTCCGTCGGAGGCGGCCGCCTCGTACAGGTTCTGGTCGATCGCGGTCAGCGCGGCGAGGAAGATGATGGTGCCCCAGCCGACGTCCTTCCACAGCGACTCCGAGCTCACCAGCAGAATGAAGGTGTCCGAATTGGTCATGATGTTCCACGGTTCGAGCCCGTTGTCCCGCAGCACCTGGGCCAGCAGGCCCGAGCCGCCGAGCATCTGCAGGAAGAACGTGACGACCAGCACCCAGCTGAAGAAGTGCGGCAGGTAGACCACTGTCTGGATGAAGCCGCGCAGTCGGCTCGACACCACGCTGTTGAGCAGGATGGCCAGCGCGATCGGCAGCGGGAAGAAGAACACCAGCTGGAACGTGGTGATGAGCAGGGTGTTGCGCAGCGCGTCCCAGAACTGGGAGTCCGCGAACAGTTCCGCGAAGTTGGTGAAGCCGATCCAGGGGCTGTTCACGATCGCTTCGATCGCGGTGTCGCCCGACCACTGGTCGTAGTCCTTGAACGCCACCACGTTGCCCACCGTGGGCAGGTAGTGGAAGACCAGCAGCAGCAGCACGGCGGGCAGGGCCATCAGCAGCAACGGCCAGTCCCTGCGCCAGCGCGCGGCGAACGAGGCCCGCCGCCGGCCGGTCGGCGCGCCGGTCGCGGGCGTGGGAAGTGGCCGGGCCGCCGAAGACCCGGCCACTGTGCCGGCGGGCTGTCCCGGCGGTCCGTCCTGAAGACGGACCGCCGACGACTGCCCACCGGCGTCGGTGGTGCCTTTCACAGCGACTCCCTGTTCATCGGCCGGCGTCGCTCAGCGCCTTCGCCATGTGCGCACGGCCGGCCTCGCCGCCCCCGTCACGCCACTCCTTGAGCACCGCATCCAGGTCGGACAGCGGACGACGCCCGCGGGCGATGTCCTTGAACTTGTCCTCGGTGGGCTGCTTGACCTTCACGTACTCCGCCGGCATCTCGAGCTTCATCCCCAGCCACGGGTCGACCTCGAGGTGCTTGACCGCGGCGTTCCCCCAGTTGATCAGATCGGTCACGTAGTTGGGAACCCGTGCGTCGTACTTGATCGTGGGAGCGGTGCCGGCCAGGAAGCGGAACTGGTCCGCCTTCTCCTTGCCCTGCAGGTCGGTGCCGGCCGGCCAGCCGTCGGCGCCCTTGGTGAAGTGCTTGCCCTCGACGCCGTACTCGATGAGCTCGAACTCCTTGGTGCCCAGCGGCGCGGCGACGAAGTTGAGGACGCGCAGGATCTCCTCGGTCTTCTCCTTGCCCAGGCCCTTCTTCACGAAGGTGTAGAAGACCGGGTCGATCGCGGACCACACCAGCGGCGCGCCACCGTCGGCGGCGAAGAACGGCACCGGCTGCATGTTGAAGCCGGCGGTGACCTTCTGCTGCTCGGCCTGCATGCCGAGCCAGGCGCCCACGCCGTCCTGGATCATCGCGATCTTGCCACCGGAGAAGAGCAGCTTCGCGTCCGCGCCCTTGCTGGCCACGACCTCCGGGTGGATCAGGCCGTCCTTGTACACCTTGGCCAGGAACTCCAGCGCGGCCTTGAACTCGTCGGTCTCGTACTTGAACTGGACCTTGCCGTTCTTGTAGCCCCAGCCGTCCTTGGAGTTCGGCACCCGGAAGATCATCTCGACCATGGCCTGGATGTCGTTGAACGCCCACACACCCTTGCCGGGGTTGGTCATCTTCTTGCCGAAGTCGTAGAGCTCGTCGGCGGTCTTGGGGATCGCGACGCCGGCGGCGTCCACGAGGTCCTTGCGGTGGAACAGCGCCCACGGGTAGGGGCCGTCGGTCGGCCACGGCACCGCCATCAGCCGCTCGTTCCAGACGGCGTTGCCCCAGGCACCGGTCGGCAGGCTGGCCAGCATCTGGTACGGCTTGACCTTGTCCCCGGCGAGGTGGTCGGTGAGGTCCTCGAACAGCGCCTTGGCGGCCTCCGAGAAGTTGGGGATCTTGCTGATCTCCCAGCCCGGGATGCAGAGCACGTCCGGGATGTCCCGGGCGGGCAGGATCGCGTTCAGCTTGTCGGCGTAGGTGTTGCCGTCCTGGACGCCCGGGGTGACCACGGAGCCCAGCTCCGCGTTGATCGCGTCGAGGTAGGCGTTCTGGCCCGGACCGGCCGGCACCTGGCCCCAGAACGGGGTCATGGTGGTGATGGTGCTGCCCCGGCCGGGCTTCTCGGTGATCGCGTCGACCAGCGCGGACGGGTACTTGGTGAAGCCGTTGGCGACCGGCGAGACGCCCTTGATGTCCGGCTGCACCAGTTCCAGCGGCTGGTACTTGGGCAGGACCGCCTGCAGTTTGTCGAGCTGCTGCGTCGTGCCCGTGTCCGCCGCCTTCTCACCGCAGGCGGCGAGTGCGCCACTGCCTGCGACGGCGATCGCGCCCAGGCCTACCAGGCTCAGGAACGATCGGCGGTTCGCCGCCGCGCCCGCGAGGGGGTTGTCCACGGCGTGCTCCCTTCGTCATTTGTCAAGCTCAGGATCGGGAAAGGGGTGTCTGTGGAGCGATTGCGCGATACAGTTAGTTCGTCTTCCGACTAAACAAACTAGCCGAAGCTCACGGTGACCACAAGGGAGCGTTCCCATGCCTAGGTCCACGGCGATGCTCACCGACGGCTCCATACGGCATGATGGTGCGACCAGTGCAGCCACACCGGAGGGCAGACGGTGATCACCATGCAGCGCGGCCCTCAACCGGCGGACTTCGCCGATGTCAGGGCCACGAACCTGGCTGTCGTGCTGCGCTACGTGCGCGGGCACGCGCCATGCTCCCGCGCGGAGATCGCCGCCGCCACCGGGCTCAACAAAGCCACCGTGTCCAGCCTCGTCGCCGACCTGATCGAACGTCGGCTGCTGCGCGAGACCGGACTCACCGAGCACCGGATCGGCCGCCCGGCGACCATGCTCGTGCTCGACGGCTCGCCGTACGCCGCGATCGGGATCGAGGTTAACGCCGACTACCTCACCGCGGTCGCCATCGACCTGGCCGGGCAGCAGGTGCTGTCCTGGCGGCGCTCGTTCGCCGGGCTCGCGTCCAGCCCCGCGCAGGCCGCGACCGCGATCGCGGCACTAGGCCGGCGCGCGGTGAACCGGGTGCTCAAGGAGGACCGCCGGGTGCTCGGGCTGACCGTCGGCGTGCCCGGCCTGGTCTCCCCCGACGGCGTCGTCATCATGGCCCCCAACCTGGGCTGGCGCGACGTCAACCTGCGCGACATCGTCAACCGCGCGCTCGGCGAGCCGGGCTTCCCGGTCGCCGTGGACAACGACGCGAACCTGGCGGTGCTGGCCGAGTCCCGCTACGGCGCGTTCGCCGGCTCGCAGAACCTGATCTACCTGACCGGCGAGGTCGGCATCGGCGCGGGCATCATCAGCGACGGCCGGCCGCTGCGCGGCCATCGCGGCTTCCCCGGCGAGATCGGGCACATCACCATCGACCCGCAGGGCCCGCCGTGCGCCTGCGGCCGCCGCGGCTGCCTGGAGGCGATCGCGGGCATCACCGCGATCATCGCGCGGGTGCTGCCCGAGGTGGCCGGCGACGGCGACATCACCGACCTGCAACCCGAGGTCGACGAGGTGGTACGCCGCGCGCGGAGCAACGACCCCGCGGCCCTGCACGCGCTGGAGGAGGTCGGCCGCGCCCTCGGCCAGGGCGTCTCCATCCTGGCCAACCTGCTCGACCCCGAGGTCGTGGTGCTCGGCGGCTACTTCGTGCCCCTCGCACCCTGGCTGCTCCCACCCGTCGAGGCCGAACTCCGCGCCCGCCGCATCGGCCCCGAGGAGGGCGGCGCGCAGGTCGTCGCGTCCATCCTCGACCACGGCGCGGCCGCCACCGGCGGCGCCGCCACCGTCCTCGACCACGTCGACGCGGGCCGCCTCCCCCGCCTCTGACCCAGCCGGGCGCATTCCGCACCAAGGTCACTCGACTTGCCAGGCACATGGGCGAAAGTGGGCCCAAGATACGCACATCTGCCTGGCAAGTCGGGCGATCAAGGGCGGTGGCGCGGCGTGCAGGGCCGGCGCGGCGTGCGGGCCGCGCATCGTGGGTCGTTCACGGGTCGTTAATAAGGGTGTATTGCGGATAATCCACCCTTTATGGACGGAGCCACTCGTGGGCAGTGACCGGCCGGTGTTCGTCGTGGGCTGCCCGCGCTCGGGCACCACGATGCTTCAGCTCATGCTGCACGCGCACCCGCGGATCGCGATCCCGCCGGAGACGCGTTTCCTGCTGGGCGCGTACCTCGACCGGGCCAGCTTCGGCGACCTGCGCGAGCCCGCCAACCGCCGCGGCCTCGCCGAGTGGATCACCGGCGGGAAGACCGCCTTCGGCGACCTGGGCCTGAACTCGGACGCGGTGATCGAGGAGATCGTGACCGGCCCGCCGACGCTCGGCTCCGCACTCGGCATCGTGTTCCGCGCGTACGCCCGCCGCTTCGACAAGCCCCGCTGGGGGGACAAGCGCCCGGCGTACCTGAACAACCTGGGCCCGCTGCTGCGCCTGTTCCCCGACGCACAGATCGTCAACATCGTGCGCGACGGGCGCGACTGCGTCGCCTCCCTCGGCGAGACACCCTGGCAGCAGGGCAAGGACGTGTGCCACGCGATCTCCGACTGGGCGCGGGCGATGGACTCCTCCGCGTGGGCGCGCCGCGTCCTGGGCGAGCACTCCTACCACGAGGTGCGCTACGAACGCCTGGTCGCCGACCCGGAGCCGGAGCTGCGGGCGATCTGCGCTTTCCTGGGCGAGGAGTACGACCCGGCGATGGCCGAACCGGCGCGGCTGGCCGAGGTCGCCGTGCCCAGCCGCAAGAGCTGGCACCGGCTCACCCACGAGCCGGTGACCACCGAGCGGGTCGGCAGTTGGCGGGACCGGCTGGAGCCCTGGCAGGTCACGCTGTGCGAGGCGAAGCTGGGCGGACGGTTGCGAGAGTTGGGCTACCCGGTGTCCGAGGACCGCTCGCCGTGGTGGGGAGGGCCGGGTCGGGTGCACCACCTGCACTACGCCCACATCGACGGGCCGCGCCGGACCGTCGCGGCGCGCCGCGCGCTGACCCGGCTGCGCGACCGGCTGCGCCCCGCCGAGGCGCTGGCCTACCGCCCGGCCGAACCCCGCGAACTTCTTCCGCGCTGACGGGCATCGGCGCTGCTGAGCCGCCCGCGTGCGGACCGGAGCGGACCTGCCGTGGGAACGCTCCCTTGACGACGACCGGTGGGACACGGTAAATCTCTGGCGTACTCCGTTGCGAAATCAGGCAGAAACACATGTCGGGCGGGGTCTTTTTCAGACGATCGTCGAAGCGCTTCGACTGTGGACCAGGCTCCGGAACTTTCGCGATCCACTGTCGAAGCGCTTCGACAGCCCGCTCCGCCCGCACCGCCTCCACGACGCATATTCCGACCGTCCGCCCAGACGAAGGAACCCGGCGATGAACTTCCGCGACCCCTCCGCCCCCGTCCCCGACCGCGTCGCCGACCTCCTCGGCCGGCTCACCCTCCCCGAGAAGATCGCGCTGCTGCACCAGCACCAGCCACCCGTGCCCCGGCTGTCCGTGGGCGGGTTCCGCACCGGCACCGAGGCGCTGCACGGGCTCGCCTGGCTCGGCGAGGCGACAGTGTTCCCGCAGGCGGTCGGCCTCGGCGCGAGCTGGGACCCGGACCTGGTGCGCCGGGTCGGCGCAGCGGTCGGCGACGAGGTGCGGGCCAGCCACCACAAGGATCCGTCCGGGGCGGGCCTCAACGTGTGGGCGCCGGTGGTCAACCCGCTGCGCGACCCGCGCTGGGGCCGCAACGAGGAGGGCTACAGCGAGGACGCCTGGCTGACCGGGCTGATGGGTGAGGCGTACGCGCGCGGACTGCGCGGCGACCACCCCGTCTACCTGAAGACCGCCCCGACGCTGAAGCACTTCCTCGGCTACAACAACGAGAACGACCGCTGCGTCAGCTCCAGCAACCTCGGCCCACGGGTGCTGCACGAATACGAACTGCCCGCGTACCGCCCGGCGATCGAAAGCGGCGCGGCGGTCGCCGTGATGGCGTCGTACAACCTGGTCAACGGCCGTCCGGCGCACGTCAGCCCGCATCTGAACGACGACCTGCGGTCCTGGACCGGCGACGAGGTGCTGGTGGTCTCGGACGCGTACGCGCCGAGCAACCTGGCCGACCCCGCCCAGCAGGCCTACTTCCCCGACCATGCGACCAGCCACGCCGCCTCGCTGAAGGCGGGGGTGGACAGCTTCACCGACGCCGACGCGAACTCGCACGTCACCATCGGACGGCTAACCGAGGCCCTCGACCGCGGGCTGATCGACGAGGCCGATGTGGACGCCGCAGTGCGCCGGGTGCTGACGATCCGGATGCGGCTGGGCGAGTTCGATCCGGCCGAGGCGAACCCGTTCACCGGCCTCGACCCCGACACCGTGAACTGCCCCGCGCACCAGGCGCTGGCCCGCGAGGCCGCGACCCGCAGCATCGTGCTGCTCAAGCAGGAGTGCCGACTGCTGCCCTTCGACCGCGCGCAGGTGCGCCGGGTCGCGGTGGTCGGGCCGCTGGGCGATCAGCTGATGGCCGACTGGTACAGCGGCACGCTGCCCTACCAGGTCACCGCGCGCGACGGCCTGGCCGCCCGGCTGGGCGCAGATCAGGTGACCTTCGCGGAGGGCGCGGACCGCGTCGCGTTGCGCCTGGTCGGCGGCGGCTATCTCGCGGTCGCCGACCCGGCCCCGGCGCGTGGCGCGGCGCGCGCCGCCGACGGCCGGGCGGACGATGCGCACGCCGCCGACGTGGACGCCGACCCGGGCCAGGACAGTCCGGCACCTGCCGCGCCGGTGCGGCGGGCGTTCGCGGACCCGCACGGCTTCGACGTGTTCGACTGGGGCAGCCACCCCGGCCCGGCCGGGCACCACGGCACCAGCGTGCTGGCGCTGCGCTCGGCGGCCAACGGGCGGCACCTGACGGTGCGCGACAACCTGCTGGTCGCCGACGCGCCCGGCCCGCACGGGTGGGACGTGCACGAGACGTTCCGGCTGGTCGAGCGGGCCGACGGCACGCTGTCGCTGCACCACGAGCTGAGCCGCAGTTACCTGACCGTCGGCGAGGACGGGGTGGCCGCGGTCGGCGCGACCTTCGAGCAGGCCGCGCGGCTCCAGGTCGAGGTGCGCCGCAGCGGGCCTGAGCAGGCCGCCGCCGTGGCGGCGGAGGCGGACGCCGTGGTCGTGGTGCTGGGCAACCACCCGCTGGTCAACGGCCGCGAGACCGAGGACCGGGAGAACCTGTCCCTGCCGCCCGCGCAGGAGGCCCTGCTGCGCGCCGTGTACGCCGCCAACCCGCGCACCGCCCTCGTCCTGACCAGCAGCTACCCGTATGCGATCAGCTGGGCCGACGTGCACCTGCCCGCGGTGCTGTGGAGCAGCCACGGCGGCCAGGAGTTCGGCCACGCGCTCGCCGACGTGCTGTTCGGCGATGCCGAGCCCGCGGGGCGGCTGCCGCAGACCTGGTACCGCAGCCACTGCGAGCTGCCCGACCTCTACGACTACGACATCATCACCAGCGACGCGACCTACCTGTACTACCGCGGCACCCCGCTGTACCCGTTCGGGCACGGCCTGAGCTGGGGCGAGTTCGAGTACGGCGCGGTCAGCCTGGACACCGACGCGATCGACGCCGACGGCACGGTCACCGTGACCGTCGAGGTGACCAACGTCGGCGGGCGCGCGGGCGAGGAGGTCGTCCAGCTCTACACGCACCAGCAGCGCTCGCGGGTCAAGCAGCCGCTGCGGCGGCTGCGGGGGTTCCGCCGGATCCGGCTCGAGCCGGGCGAGCGCACGCTGGTCAGCATCGAGCTGGCCGCCGCGGACCTGTCCTTCTGGGACGTGACCACGGGACGGCCCGTGGTGGAGGCGGCCCGGCACAAGGTGATGGTCGGCCGCTCGGCGACCGACATCCGCGGCTGCGCCACGCTGACCGTGCGCGGCGAGCGCATCGGCGCCCGCCGCCTGCCCGGTCTGCTGCGCGCGGCCGACCATGACGAGGGCTGCGGCGTGGTGCTGGTCGACACCGCGCCGGAGCGCGGCGACGCGGTGCGGGCCACCGACGCGGGTGCCTGGCTGTCGTTCGGCGCGACCGACCTGACCGGCTGCGACGAGGTCGTCTTCGCCGTGGCGGGCGGCGCGGGCCGGGTGGCGCTGGTGGCCGACGACCCGCTCGACGGCGAGGTGCTGGCCGAGGCGGTCGGCGCGGGCGAAGGACGGTACGCGTACCAGAAGATCAGCTGCCCGCTGAGCACATCCGGCCGGACCGACCTATACCTGGTCTACGACGCACCGGGCATCATCGTCAGCGAGCTCGTGTTCGCATGAGCGAGCGCAGCGAGCGAATCATGTCGCCGGTTCCTCATGGTTGCGACGAGCGCAGCGAGGAGCAGCCATGAGTGGGGAGGTGCCGCCGATGAGGAGCCGTCCGCGGCGGGCGTCCCAGCGCGACAGCGTGGTGACCATCGCCGACGTGGCACGGCATGCGGGCGTGTCCACCAGCACGGTGTCGTACGTGCTCAGCGGCAAGCGGGCCATCTCCGCCACGACCAGCGCCCGGGTGCACGCCAGCATCCGCGCGCTGGGCTTCCACCCGCACGCGGGCGCGCGCTCGCTGGCCAGCAACCGGTCCAGCGTGATCGCGCTGGTGCTACCGCTGCGGCAGGGCATGCACCTGCCGGTGCTGATGCAGTTCGCCACCGCGGTGGTGACCAGCGCCCGCCAGTATCACCACGACGTGCTGCTGGTGACCGCCGACGAGGGCCCGGCCGGGCTGCGCCGGGTGGCCGCGGGCGCGATGGTGGACGGCCTGGTGCTGATGGACGTGGAGATGCACGACCCGCGGGTGCCGACGCTGCGGCGGCTGGAGCGGCCCAGCGTCCTGATCGGGCTGCCCGCCGACTCGGCCGGGTTGACCTGCGTCGACCTGGATTTCCATCGCGCGGGCGCGGTGTGCGTGGAACATCTGGCCGCGCTGGGCCACCGCGAGATCGCGCTGCTCGGCGCGCCGCGGGTGGTGTACGACCGGGACACCGGCTTCGCGCACCGCACCCGGGACGGGTTCGTGGAGGCCGCGAAGCGGCTGCGGCTGACCGCGTACGCGCAGCCGTTCGAGGAGCACCCGGAGGCGGTGCAGGAGTCCCTCGGGCAGCTGCTCGCCCACCACCCGGGACTGACCGGCCTGGTGGTGCACAACGAGGCCGCGGTGGCGCACGTGCTGAGTTCGCTGCGTGCGCTGGGCCGCCGGGTGCCCGAGGACGTCTCCGTCGTCGCGATCTGTCCGGACGAGCTGGCGGAGCGCTCGTCGCCCGCGCTGAGCTCGGTGCAGATACCGGCCGAGGACGTCGGCCGGCAGGCCGTGGAGCTGCTGATGCGCAAACTCGACGACCGGGCCGTGCCGCCGACCACGCTGCTGCCGCCGATGCTCACGCATCGCGCCAGTACCGGAGCCGTGACCAGGTAAGGCTTCCCGCGCGAAATCGGGGCTTCACAAGAAGGCAACCGCGCGGTTAAATCGTGCTTGACAGAGGTGGGAGCGCTTCCATCGATGTCGACCGAAACGTACAGGAAAGCCCTGACTTACCCACCGCACCGCGAACTGCGATAGCGGTGGGGCGGATGCGCCCACATCCGCCCCACCTGTGCCCTACCGCAGCGACTCGCGTCGCGCGGCTCCACGGACAGGAGAATCCTAGTGCCTACCCTCAGTGACGGCATCCGCCCTCCGGGCCGGTGGCGTCGGTTGTTCGCCGGAGCCTGCGGCGCGCTCACCCTCAGCACCCTGGCCGTCGGCGTGGCCGCCGCCCCCGCCCAGGCGGCAGGCCCCTACAACTACGGCGAGGCGCTGCAGAAGTCCCTGTTCTTCTACGAGGCGCAGGCAGCCGGGCCCAAGCCGTCGTGGAACCGGGTCTCCTGGCGCGGCAACTCCGCCATGAACGACGGCTCCGACGTCGGCGTGAACCTCACCGGCGGCTGGTTCGACGCGGGCGACCACGTCAAGTTCGGTTTCCCGATGGCCGCCACGGCGACCATGCTGGCCTGGGGCGCGGTCGAGTACCGTGCCGCCTACTCCGCATCCGGCCAGCTCACGCCGCTGCTGAACAACCTGCGCTTCGTCAACGACTACTTCATCAAGGCGCACCCGTCGGCCAACGTGCTCTACGGGCAGGTCGGCAACGGCGGCGCGGACCACCAGTGGTGGGGCCCGGCCGAGGTGATGAAGATGGCGCGGCCCGCGTACAAGATCGATGCCAGTTGCGGCGGCACGGATCTCGCGGCGGAGACGGCGGCCGCGATGGCCGCGGCCTCGATCGTCTTCCGGCCCACCGACGCGACGTACGCGAACACGCTGGTCAGCCACGCCCGCCAGCTGTACACGTTCGCCGACACGGTGCGCCGCAAGTACAGCGAGTGCATCACCGACGCGAGCAGCTACTACAACTCGTGGAGCGGCTTCAACGACGAGCTGGTCTGGGGCGCGATCTGGCTGCACCGGGCCACCGGAGAGGCGGCCTACCTGAGCAAGGCCGAGTCCTACTACGCGAACCTGGGCACCGAGCCGCAGTCGAGCACCCACTCCTACAAGTGGACGCACGACTGGGACGACAAGACCTACGGCTCGTACGTGCTGCTGGCCAAGCTCACCGGCAAGCAGCAGTACGTCGACGACGCCAACCGGTGGCTGGACTACTGGACCGTCGGCGTCAACGGCCAGCGCATCACCTACTCCCCCGGCGGCCAGGCCTGGCTGCAGCAGTGGGGCTCGCTGCGCTACTCGGCGAACACCGCCTGGGTCGCGTTCGTGTACTCGGACTGGATCAGCGATGCGACCCGCAAGGCGCGCTACCACGACTTCGCGGCCCGCCAGATCAACTACATTCTCGGCGACAACCCGAACAACCGCAGCTACGTCAACGGCTTCGGGACCAACCCGCCGCGCAACCCGCACCACCGCACCGCGCACGGCTCCTGGACCGACAGCCTGACCAGCCCGACGAACAACCGGCACGTGCTCTACGGCGCGCTGGTCGGCGGGCCCGGCTCGGCCAACGACGCCTACACCGACGACCGGCAGAACTACCAGATGAACGAGGTCGCCACCGACTACAACGGCGGCTTCACCTCGGCCCTGGTACGCATGTACAGCGAGTTCGGGGGCACCCCGCTGGCGAGCTTCCCGCCGACGGAGACCCCGGACGACGCCGAGATGTACGTCGAGTCCGGGCTGAACACCACCGGCACCACGTTCACCGAGGTCAAGGCACTGGTCTACAACAAGTCGGCCTGGCCGGCCCGGGCGCTGAGCAACGGCTCGTTCCGGTACTACTTCACCCTCGACGGGTCGACCACGCCGAGCCAGATCAGCACGTCGGTGGCGTACAGCCAGTGCTCGCCGCCGACCGGGCCGACCCAGCACAGCGGCAACGTCTACTACGTGACGGTCTCCTGCGCCGGGCAGAACATCATCCCGGCCGGGCAGTCCGACTGGCGGCGCGAGGTGCAGTTCCGGATCACCAGCTCGGGCAGCTGGGACACCGCCAACGACTGGTCCTACCAGGCAACCATGGCCCGCAACAGCAGGATCACGCTGTACGACGGGACCACCAGGGTCTGGGGCGAGGCACCCGGCGGCGGCACCCCGGACACCGTCGCGCCGAGCACCCCCGGCACCCCCGCCGCGTCCGCGGTCACGTCCACCTCGGCGACGCTGAGCTGGACCGCGTCGACCGACACCGGCGGCAGCGGGCTCGCGGGATACCGCGTATACCGCGAGGCAGGCACGACCGACGTGCTGACCGGCTCACCGACGAGCAACTCCGTCACCCTCACCGGCCTGACCGCCTCGACCTCGTACACCTACTACGTCGTCGCGGTCGACGGCGCGGGCAACACCTCGACCGCCTCCGCGCCGGTCACCTTCAGCACCACCGCACCGCCGAACGACACCACCGCGCCGACGCAGCCGGGCACCCCGACGGCCTCGTCGATCACGCAGACCGGCGCGACGCTGAGCTGGACCGCGTCGACCGACACCGGCGGCAGCGGACTCGCGGGCTACCGCGTATACCGCGAAGCGGGCACGACCGACGTGCTGACCGGCTCACCGACCACGAACTCCTTCGCCCTCACCGGCCTGACCGCCTCGACCTCGTACACCTACTACGTCGTCGCGGTCGACGGCGCGGGCAACACGTCCGCCGCTTCCTCGCCCGTCACGTTCACCACCTCGGGCACCGGCGGCGGCGCCGGCTGCGACGTGGCATACCTCATCGAGAGCCAGTGGCCCGGCGGCTTCACCGCCAAGGTCACCATCAAGAACACCGGCACCACGGCGGTCAACGGCTGGTCGCTGACCTACACCTTCCCGGCCACCGGCCAGGCGGTCGGCAGCGGCCACAGTGCGACCTGGTCGCAGAGCGGCCTCAACGTCACCGCCGTCAACCTCTCCTGGAACGCCAACCTGGCCCCGAACGCCTCCACCCAGATCGGTTACAACGGCGTCTGGACGACCACCAACCCCGAACCGCCCGCCTTCAAACTCAACGGCGCCACCTGCACCGTCAGCTGAGAAAGGAAGGGCACCTTCACAACGCTATGCGTTGTAGAAGGTGCCCTTCTCAACTCTTCGCCGCCTCGGAGCAGGCGTCGGTCAGTGCAGTGGGTCCTGGACCCAGGCCTGCGGGAAGTCGCCGGGGACCGGGACGAAGTGGCCCATCACCCGGTTGGCGTCGGCCTGACTGATCGAGGGCTTGCCGGGGCTCAGCGACGCCGCCTGCGTGCCGCTGTACGCATACCCGGCCGCGTTCTTGTCCGACTGGATCCGGCGACCCTCGACCTCCACGAACGGGCCGGAGGTGTCCAGATCGGCACGGTCGTGGTTGTTCACCCACCACCACGCCTTCCCGGTGACCAGGCGCACCCCGCTGTACGTCGCGACCCGCCCCGGGCGGCCGACCGCCTCGAACGAGCAGTCCGTCAGCCGGGTGCCGGACGGCGTCCAAGCCAGCCGGAAACCCACCACGCACCGGAACACCCGGTCGAAGCGCACCAGGCCGGCCACCGCCAGCACCTCGGTCCGTCCGGCCTGCGGCCGGTCGTCGAGGTACACGACGACCTGCGCCCAGGTGCCCGGGGTGGGCTGCCAGGTCAGCGATCCGGACGACTGCCTGCCGGGCACCCGGTCACTCAGCCGCAGTGTCGCCGGCTTGCCGCCGAAGGTGACCTGATCGGTGGACACGGGTGGCGGCAGCGCTTCGCCCCGGCGCGCGGCCGCCAGGCCCTGCTCCGTGTCCGCCGCCAGCACCTCGTACCGGCTGAACGTCGCCGCGGCGCTCATCCGGACCACCGTCAGCGACTCGTGCCGCTGCCCGGTCGACCAGGTCATCCTGACCGCCGCCGGGTCGGCGGCGTCCAGGTGCAGCAGCTGCCCGGTGCCGACCCGGCCGCCCTGTGCCAGCGGTTTCGCGTCGGCGGTCGGCGGCCGGAAGGCGCCGACTGCCGCCACTTCGCTCGGCTGCGCCGACGGCGAGCCGCCCGGCCCACCGGGCGACGGCGCGGACGGTCCGGTGACCTGCGCACTCGGCTGCGTCGCGGTGTCCACGCCAGGAGCCACCCCGGCGCCCCACGGCAGCGCTGACAGCACGCCGCCGACGGCGAGCACCGCCATGGCGGTGCCACCGGCGACCATGGCGTGATGGATGCGCCGCCGGCGCCTGCCCTGCCGGGTGGCACCGGCGAGCAGGCCTTCCACGTGCACGTCGCCGCCGGCACGGTCGTGCAGCGCGGCGCGGATCGTCTCGTCGATGTCGGTGTTCACCGTTCTCCTCCTCGGGCAAGGGCCGCCGGCACGTCCAGGTGCCGGCGGAGGGTGGCGAGGGCGCGCATCGCCTGGGTGCGGACGGTGCTGGGCGAGCAGTCCAGGATCTCGGCGATGGCGGCGTCGTCGAGGTCCTCGTAGTAGCGCAGCACCAGGGTGGCGCGCTGCTTGGGCGGCAGCTCGGCCAGCAGCCGCCAGGCGGCGTCGCGTTCGACCGCCGCACCCCCGACGTCCGTGCGGTCGGCGCGGTCGGCGACGTCGCCGACCGCGAGTTCGCTCGACGAGCGGCGGCGCTGCCGGCTGATGTGCGCGTTGACGAGCATCCGGCGCACGTACGCGTCCGGCTCGCCGAACTTGACGATCTTGTTCCAGCGGGCGAACGCGCGGCCCAGCACCTCCTGCACGAGGTCCTCGGCCAGGTGGCGGTCGTGGACGAGCAGCCGCGCCAGGCCGACCAGACGCGCGCCGCGTAATCGGACGTACTCCTCGAATGTGATCATCGGCAGGTCCTCCCCGTAGCTGAACCGGTCGACCTGAATGCACGCGGCCCGGACTCCAGATGTTGCACGCCCAAGGGCCGGGATTCCGCACAGGACGGTCCCCGGCACCCCACCGGCCGGCTCCAGACCAGGTCAGGCGGGCTGGACGACAGGCTTGCGCCAGGGCGCGATCGATCGGCGGACACGGCAGTGGGCGGGCACCGCCACGGTGCCCGCCCACTGTCGTGCTTGCTCAGATCCGGCCGACCCCCGCGCCCGCGGTCACCGCGGCGGGCACGGCAGCGGCGCTCTGCAGGGTGTACGGGTAGTAGCTCCCCGGCTCCGGCACGCTCCCGTTGGCCTCACAGGGCCCCGAGTTCACGAACGCGTTGGCACGCTGGACCAGGCGGCCGGGCGCGCTGTCGGCGTACCCGTTCGTCGAGTGGCACGGGAACGCGACGTTCTCGAAGTAGTTGCCCTCCACGACCACGCCCGCATTCTCGGTGGACGCGACGCCGTACAGGCCGACGTTGCGGTAGTGGTTGTTGTACACGTGCACCGGCTCACCGAACCGCACCCGCGGGTGCCGCTGGTTCGAGCCGTCGAACAGGTTGTGGTGGTAGGTCACCTTCAGGTGCCCGATGTCTGCGGGGAACGTGTCCGAGTGCCCGAGCAGCATGGACTTGTCGGTGCCGTGGAACACGTTCCAGGACACGGTGACGAAGTTCGACTGCCGCTTCACGTCGACCGAGCCGTCGAAGCCCGGCCAGAACTCGTTGTGGTCGATCCACACGTGGTGTGAGGCGTTGTGCACGCTGACCGAGTCGTCGGACGCGTTCCGGAAGGTGATGTTGCGGACGATGACGTTGTTGCCGGGCCGGGTGGTCGAACCCATCTGCAGCCCGCCGCCGGTGATCTCGGCGGTGCTGCCGACGCCGATGATGCTCTTGTTCGCCACCACGGTGATCATGCCGCTGACGGAGATCCGGCCGGAGACCATGATGATGTACGGCTCCGCCCGTCCCGCGTAGTCGGCCAGCAACGCCGCGGTGGTCACCGTGACGGTCTGCCCGCCCGCGCCGCCGTACGTGCCGTTCTGGCCGAGGGAGTTCACGGAGGCGTACCCGTCGGCCTGGCCCGCCGGGGGCGGTGGCGGCGGGCTGGTGCTGGGGCTCGGCGACGGTGCGCTCGATGGTGAGGCGGGCGCCGAGGGTGACGGATCGGGACCACTGCCGGTGACGACCTGCACGTCGTCGAAGGCGGCGCTGGCATACGAGCCGAGCAGGCCTATCCGGCCCGTGCCGAAGGTGGCGTCGGTGCCGGTCACCAGTTGCACGCCGTTGACGGACCCGCGCAGCGTGCTGCCGGTGACCTGTAGGGCGAGGGTGTGCCAGGCGCCCGGGGTGACCGTGGTGGCCGCCTGGGCCAGCACCGCCACGCCGCCGCCGCTGGTGCGGCGCAGCTCGGCGCGGCCCGCGCCGACCAGGACGAGCGAGTAGAAGCTGGACGTGCTCGAGGCGCGGGCGGCGATGCCTGCCGCGCGGGTGTTGTTGCCGAACGCGATCGGCTTGACCCGCGCCGAGACCGTGTAGTCGGTCCAGGAGGCGGTGCCGGACAGGGACTTCGCGTCGGCGCTGGTGCTGCTCTGGCGGTAGGCGCGGGTGCCGTCGACGACGACCGACCAGCTGCCGCCCGAGCTGCTCCAGCCGGTGGCGTTGCCGTCCTCGAAGTCGTCGCTGAACAGGGTGGCCGCGGACGCGGCGGTGGTGAGGCCGACCGCCAGGGCGAGGGCGGCGGCGATGGTGCCGGCGAGGAGTGCGGTGCGCCGGCGGTGCGGTGTCGTCATCTCTCCTCCGGTTCACGTGCGAGATCGGGTCGCCCGCGGGTGGCGGCAGCGCGCTGGCCCGGGGCGCCGGCGGGCAGGTCAGGGTGGTGCGGAGATGGGAAGGGCACCTTCACAACGCTCAGCGTTGTGAAGGTGCCCTTCCCATCAGATGCGGCCGGTGCCGGCGCCGGACGTCACGATCGACTTGATCGAGGACGCCGTCTGGAGGGTGTAGGAGTAGGGGATGCTGTTGACGGAGCCGCCGCCGCTGGCGGGGCTGCCGGAGCCGACGAAGTAGTTGTTGCGCTGGACGATGGCGCCCACGGGAGAGTCGGCGTAGCCGACCGCGGTCGGCTCCTCGACGTTCTCGAAGTAGTTGCCCTCGACCAGCACACCCGCGCCGCAGGTGGAGGCGACGCCGTACTCGTTGCCGTTGTAGTAGTTGTTGTAGACGTGCACCGGGTTGCCGAAGCGCACGCGGGGGTGGCGGGTGCCGGAGCCGTCGAACCAGTTGTGGTGGTACGTGACGCGCAGGTGGCCGATGTCCTGGCTGCCGTTGTCGTCACTGTGGCCGAGCAGCATGCTCTTGTCGTGGCCGTAGATCCGGTTCCAGGAGACCGTGATGTAGTCCGAGCCGCGCTTGATGTCGATCGCGCCGTCGTAGCCGTTGGTCAGGCTGTTGTGGTCGATCCACACGTGGTGCGAGCTGGTCTCGACGTTGATCGCGTCGTCGTCCCAGTTCCGGAAGTTGACGTTCCGGATGATGACGTTGGAGACGTTGCTCAGCGTCAGGCCGCCGCCGACGAGCGCGGCGCTGGAGCCGACACCCAGGATCGTCTTGTTCGAGGCGACCCGGTTCATGCCGCTGATGTTGAAGGTGCCGGAGAACGTGATGGTCTTCGTACCCGACGAGTTGATCTCGCTGAGGAACTGGGACGCGCTGGTCACGTTGACCGTGCTGCCTCCCGCGCCACCGCTGGTGGAGCCGTTCACCGTCGCCCAGCCGACCAGGCCGCCGGCCGGCGGCTGCGGGCTGCTCGGCACGGACGGGGAGGGGGACGGGGGCCGCGGTGACGCCGACGACGACGCCGACGGCTGCGGGCCGCCGGTGGTCGGGGCCGGGCCTGCCGCGTCGGAGACCACGACGTCGTCGAACCGGGCGGTGGCGTACGACGTCACCAGCACGATCCGACCCGCGCCGAACTGGGTGTTCGTGCCCGAGGCGACCTGCGAGCCGTTTACCCAGCCGGTCAGCGTGGATCCGCTGGCCGTGATCTGCAGGGTGTACCAGGTGCCGGTGCTCACGGTCAGGTTCACGCCGCCGATGACGGTGACGCTGCTGCCGTTGACCGCCTGCAGCTCGGCCCGCCCGGAGTTGAGCAGCGCCAGCTGGTAGCGGGTCGACGAGCCGGTGGAGCGCGCGCCGAGCGCGGCGTAGCGGCCCGAGCCGGAGAAGCCGGTCGGCTTCACCCGCGCCGTGACCGTGTAGTTGGTCCACGAGGTGCTGCCCGCGAACTGGCGGGCCAGCTCGCTGTCGACCTTGCTCTGCTGGAACGTGCCCGTGCCGTCGGTGACCACGGACCAGTCACCGCCGGACTTGGACCAGCCGGTGGCCGACCCGCTGTTGAAGTTGTCGGAGAACAGCGTCGCGGCCATGGCGACGCCGCCGGTCAGGTTCATCAGGGCCGTCATCACGACGGCCAGTGCTGCAGTGGTGGCGGCGGTCACCAGACCGGCTCGCCTGGCGCGGTGCGCGCCCGGGCTGTACGCGTTTCGCATGGAAGATCCTCCTCAGATCTTTCCGACACCGGCGCCGGCCATCACGATGGCCTTGACGTCGGCAGGGTTGTCCAGCACGTAGCCGTAGTAGGCGCTGGGCTCCTCGACGGTGCCGGAGCAGTCGGGGGCGCCGGGCTCGTTGCCGGTGTAGATGTTGTTGCGTGCCACGCAGCGACCGCCCGGACCTGCGTAGCTGTTCGAGATGGGCTCCTCGACGCTCTCGAAGTAGTTGCCCTCGACCACGCAGCCGGCGTCGGTCTGGCAGGCCACGCCGACGTCGGTGTTGTGGAAGTAGTAGTTGTTGTAGATGTGCACCGGCTCGCCGTAGCGCACGCGCGGGTTGCGCTGCGGGGTCTCGTCGAACCAGTTGTGGTGGTAGCTGACCTTCAACCGGCCGGTGTCCTGCAGGTCGTCGGCGTCGTCGCGGCCCAGCAGCATGTTCTTGGCGTGGTGGTGGGTGTGGTTCCACGAGATGGTCACGTACGACGAGCCGCGCTTGACGTCGATCAGGCCGTCGTAGCCCTGGGCCAGGTCGTTGTGGTCGAGCCAGATGTGGTGCGAGAACATCTGGACGTTGATCGAGTCGTCGCTGGCGTTGCGGAACATCATGTTGCGGATGATCACGTTCTGCACCGCGTTCGCGGGCGGGGAGGTGATCGCGTCGTCGATGGTCAGACCGATGTTGAAGCCGCCGCCGGAGATGCCGGAACCGGAGCCGACGCCGATGATCGACTTGTGCGAGCTGACGTTGTACATGCCCGCCGGGACCGTGATGAGCCCCTTGACGCAGATGTTCAGCGGGCCGGTCTGCGCGATCGCCGCGATCAGCTCGGCGGCGGTGTCGACCTCGATGGTCGGGCCGCCCGCGCCGCCGGTAGTGCCGTTGCGGCCCCAGGCGTTCACGGCCGCGAAGCCGACCGGGGCACCGCCGGTGTTGCAGGTGCCGGGTGGCGGCGGGGAGCTGCTCGGCGAGGGCGGGGGCGCGGACCCCGTCGGGGTCGGCGGTGGGCTGCTGGGCGTGCCCGGCCCGGCCGTGTCGGACACGGTCACGTCGTCGAACGAGGCGCTGGCGTACGACGCCATCAGGCCGATCTTGCCGGAGGAGAAGGTGCCGTCGGTGGCCGAGGCCACCTGTGCGCCATTGACGAAGCCGGTCAGCGCCGAGCCGAACGCGTCCAGCCGTAGCGTGTACCAGGTGCCGGGCGACACCGGGACGGCCGCGGTGGCCAATGTGGTGACGCCGCCGCCGGAGACGCGGCGCAGCTGCACGGTGCCGGAACCGGTCAGCACCAGCGAGTAGTAGTTGGACAGGCTCTGCAGCCGGGCGGCCACGCCGACCGAGCGCGATGAGTTGCCGAACGCGATCGGCTTGACCCGGGCCGAGACCGACTGGCCGGTCCAGGTCGAGCCGGCCTGCGCCTTGGCATCGGCCCCGGTGCTGGTCTGCCGGTAGGCCTGACTGCCGTCGGCCACCACCGCCCAGCTGCCACCGGACTTGGACCAGCCGGTGGAGTTGCCGTCTTCGAAGTTGTCCGAGAACAGCGTCGCCGCGTACGCGGTGCCGCCGAACCAGGTTGCCCCGAGCGCCAGGACGAGGGCCGTAAAGCCCGCGCCTGACGCCGCGACCAGTCTGCGACGCCGTGGAGCCGCGCGCATGGAGATGGACATGAGCGGTACCTCCTTGGGAGGAACCGCACCCGGTGGTCCGGCACGGGTGTGCCGGAGGGCGCCACCAGGGTGCGGGAGCTCTGTACGCCATCGGTGAGCGGGACCGAGGGCTTACGGGGCCCGGCGGCCGGGCAGGGACCGACCGCCGGGCACCGGGTCAGCGGGCGCCGAGCTTTCCGGCGCCGGACAGCATCGTGGCCAGCGGCACCGCCCAGCCGGGCAGCGGCTGGTACGCGCGCAGGGTGGGCTTCCAGCCGGCGTCGGCACCGAAGTCCGGGTCGTTGACCGCGTTGTACGTCGCGAGCAGGTTCAGCGGCCCGGGACGGCCGTTGCCGACCCTGCCCCAGCTGCCGAGCTCGGTGACGGCGGTGCCCTTCCAGTCCTTCAGCACCCGGTCGGCGGTGATGCCGTCGGTCAGCGTGAAAGAGTTGTTCTCCAGGTACACCGCGGACTGGATGCCCAGGCCGACGCTGTAGTCGTAGAACTCCGCGATGCGGAACGCGTTGTTGTACACGTCGACCTGGCCGAACCGCACCCGCGGCGCACGCTGGCCGACCCCGTCGAACACGTTGTGCCGCAGGGTGACCCGCAGCTTGCCGACGTCCGGGCCGACCGTGTCCGAGGAGCCGATGAGCATGGTCTTGTCGTGGTGGGTGAACACGTTCGCCGACACGGTGACCAGGTCCGAGGTGTGCGTGATGTCGCACGCGCCGTCGTGCACCTGCCACGGACGGCCGAAGTACACCGGCTGGTTGCTGTCGGGGTTGTCACCGTCGCTGAAGGTGTTGTGGTCGATCCACACGTTCGTCGACCGGCGCACCGAGACCAGGTCGTACTCGGAGTTCCAGTTGCCCTCGGCGCCGTCGGTGGGCCGCCAGCGCGGGAAGCAGTCGGCGGCGTCCTCGAAGTTGAGGTTGCGGACGATCACGTTGTTGCCGCCGTCGATCATCAGGGTGAGGTGGCGCAGCGTGGCGTCGCCCAGCCCGAGGATCGTGGTGTTCGGGCCGACCTTCAGCTCGGTACGGGCCCGCTGGTTGGCCACCGAGCGGACCCGGGCCTGCTCGATCGGGCCGCTCGGGTCGGTGGCGCGGCCCCAGACGGCCGGGTCGTACGCGGCCAGGTAGCTCTCCAGCGTGTAACCCGGGTCGGCGAGGTCCGAGCAGCTCAGGGCGGTGCCGTCGGCGGTCTTCAGGCCGTCGATGACGCCCTCGACGAAGACGATCTTCGGCTCCGTGCCGGTCAGCGCCGCGGCCAGCTCGTCGCGGTTGTGCGCCACGAACACGTGGGCGGCGTCGGCGGCCGAACCGCCCGTGGTGCCGGCACCGGAGGCGGCCCAGCCGTCGTTCGCCGCGAGCGGCTGGCGGGCGAGCTGCTGCGCCCACCAGCCGGGGCCGCTGGGGTCGCCGGTCGCCGCTGCGGGCGACGCGCCCGTCAGCAGCAACAGGACGCCGAGGCCGGATCCGACGGCTGCCCGCCGGAGCCGGCGGCGACCGACCACACTGTCTCGCATTCGCATCGCGCTCTCCATATGTATCCGATGTGTTACCTAATCAGGAACATAGGAAAACGGCGACAGTGAAGTCAATGGATTGCGATAGCAGCTTTGTTGCAGTGATTAATGCACAGTATCCCCTGCTCCAGCTCCCTAAAGAGCTGGATGCAGCGGCTATTCAAAAGGGTCTTGCCGCGCTTGTTCAGCTGTTTGCAGTCCTGTCCGGACCGTTTGCACTCCACGGCGTGGAAAGCTCGTTCATCAGGGCCCCCTCAGCGGCGCAACGACGCAATACCGCGTTCACGCCGACCAGCGTGCGGTGCCCGCCGTCGGTCGCCAGCGCCTCCGGGGCGACCTGATACGGCGGTCGGGCCACCCGCAACTGCTCGATGACCGTGGTGAACGAGGCCGTCCGGGCCAGCCCGGACAGCAGCGGAGCCCCCGACGTGCGGTACGCCAGCAGGTTCTCCAGCAGCGACTGCCGTCCTTCGACCAGCACCGCCGCCGAGTCGGCGGGCAGCCGCAGCAGGTCCTCGCGGAAGGTCAGCTCGGCGACGCCGCGGTCACCGTACACGGTGAGGTCACCGTCGACGTGCTCCTCTCCCGCCAGCGTCACCGCGACCAGCACCTGCGCCCCGCCCGCCAGCGTGATGCGCAGCGTCGCGGTGTCCTCGACCTCGATCGGGCGCACCCGCAGCCAGTCCACCTCGACCCGGATCACCGGCGCGTCCAGCACCGCCAGCGCCTGCATCACGGCGTGCGCGAACGGGTTGGCCAGCGCGCCGTCCAGCGACGGCCGGCCGTTCACGGTGCGCCTCCCGGACCAGGGCGAACGGGACCAGTACGCGTCGTCGCGGCGCCAGCAGCCCAGCACCGAGACCTGCCGTACGGTGCCGAGCTCGCCCGCGGCGACCGCCGCGCGCAGCCGCGCCAGGGCCGGCGAGGCCAGCGACTGGAAGCCGACCTGCACCACGCGGCCGGTCGCGTCCTGCTCGGCCAGCAGCGCGTCGTGCTCCGCCCGGTCGAGCACGGGCGGCTTCTCCAGCAGCACGTCCGCGCCCGCGTGCAGCGCGTCGCGGGTCAGCGCCAGGTGCGTGTGCGGCGGCGTGCACACGATGACCACCTCGGGCTTGGTCTCGGCAAGCAGCGCCGCGTGGTCGGTGTAGACCGGCACACCCTCCGGCGGGTCCATCACCGGCCGGGTGTCGGCGAGCGCCACCAGCCGGACCAGACCCCGTTCGGCGAACTCCGCGAGATGCCGACGGTGGTGCATCCCATGCCCGTTCGCGCCGATCAGCGCCACCGACGTGGCCGTCACGATGCCCTCCCTCGGTCCGTCATCACCGCAACGCCGTCCGGACCACGTCCGCCGCACCGTGGGTGGCAAGCGCGGTGCGCCACGCCTCGATCATGCGGCGTCGGGCCGGATCCGGCACCTCGAGCACGCCACCGGGGCCGAACAGGGTTTCGGTGCTCAGGTCGGCACGCACGCGCGCGGCCAGCGGATCGTCCAGCGACAGCGCCTGCCCGGCATCGCCGGTCCCTTCGGCGAACCGGGCCCAGGCAGCCAGGATCAGCGTGGCCAGTGCCGGATCGGCGACCGTGTTCAGCACCGACAGCACCCGCTGCGGCAGCTTCTGGGTGCCGTCCATGGCGACCTGGAGGCAGCGGTGCCCGAGCCGGGCGTTGGCGAAGCGCTCCAGCGCCGCGTCGCCGTAACCCGCGACGGTGACCCCGTCCGGGGGCGTCATCGAGGCCGCGACCTCGGTGGCGACGTAACGGCGCAGCAGGTCGGCCATGCCGGGCAGGGCCAACGCGTCGGCGATGCTCTCACAGCCGGCCAGCGCGCCCAGGTAGGCCATCGCACTGTGCACACCGTTGAGGGCGCGCAACTTGAGGTGCTCCCACGGGGTGACGTCGCCGGTGAGCACCGCGCCCCCCGCCACCCAGTCGGGATGCGCGCCGGCGAAGTCGTCCTCGATGACCCACTGGCTGAACGGCTCCGCGGCGACCGCGGCCAGGTCCCTGGCGCCCAGGCAGCGCTCGGCCGAGGCGAGCGTGCCCGCTGTGGTGGCCGGGACGATCCGGTCCACCATGCTCGACGGGCAGCGCACGGACACGTCGTACCAGTCGCGCAGCTCGGCCGGGATCATGCCGCCCAGCAGGTTGCCCAGCACGACGCCGTTGGACGGCAGGTTGTCGCAGCTGAGCAGGGTGATCGGGCCGGTGTCCGCGCGGGCGCGGGCGATCAGCCCGTCCACCAGCAGCCGGGGCACGGCCGCGTCCGGCGCGTACGCCTTCTCCGTCACCGTCAGCGTCACCACCCGGATCGCCGGGTCGGCCAGCAGGCCGACCACGGCGTCGGGATCGCTCGCGGCGTGCACCGTGCCGTTGAGCGCGCCCATCACCCGGGCGCGCTCGGCCGCCGCGTCCAGCGTGACCACGCTGTAGAGGTGGTCCTGCGCGCGCAGCGCCTCCAGCACGTCCCGCGAACGCGGCGCGACGGCCACGATGCCCCAGTCGCCACCGCGCGCAGCCATCGCCGCCTCGATGTAGACGGCCTGGTGGGCGCGGAAGAACGCGCCCAGTCCCAGGTGCAGCACGCCGCTGCGGGCCTCGCCCGGCAGCACGGCCGGGCGGCTGTCGGCGGGCAGCCGCGACAGCGTCGCTCGGCCGAGCCGGGTCGCGGGGACCGTCATCGCCATGTCGGGCCGTCCGGGAAGGAGAACTCGGCGATCGACTCCGGCTTGAGCGTCACCGAGTAACCCGGCTGGGTGGGCAGCCGGTAGCGGCCGCCGACCACGTTGATCGGGTCCTCGAAGTGCTCGTGCAGGTGGGCGACGTACTCCACCATCCGGCCGTCGAGCGAACGCCCGAGCCGCAGGTAGTCGAAGATCGACAGGTGCTGCACGTACTCGCACAGCCCGACGCCGCCCGCGTGCGGGCACACCGGCACGCCGAACTTGGCGGCCATCAGCAGGATCGACAGCACCTCGTTGACGCCGCCGACCCGGCACGCGTCGATCTGGCACACCTGGATCGCATCGGCCTGCATGAGCTGCTTGAAGATGACCCGGTTCGCGGCGACCTCGCCGGTGGCGACCCGGATCGGGTTCACCGACCGGGCCACGGCCGCGTGCCCGAGCACGTCGTCGGCGTGCGTGGGCTCCTCGATCCAGTACGGGTTCACCTCGGCCAGCACCGCCATGTTCGCGATCGCCTCGTCGACGTCCCAGACCTGGTTCGCGTCCATCATCAGCAGCGCGTCGGGGCCGATCTCCTCGCGAATGAGCCGCGCGCGGCGGATGTCGTCCTCGATCGGGCCGCCGACCTTCATCTTCATCGCCCGCCAGCCCTGGGCGTACGCCGCCCGGGTCAGCTCGCGCACCTGCTCGTCGGGGTAACCCAGCCAGCCCACCGACGTGGTGTACGACGGGAAGCCGTCGCGCTCCAGCACGGCCAGCCGCTCGGCGTAGCCCTCGTCCTGGCGCAGCAGCTCCAGCGCCTCGGCCGGGGTGATCGCGTCGGTGATGTGGTGGAAGTCGACGCTGGCGACCAGCTCCTCGGCCGGCATCTCGGCCAGCAGGCGCCACATCGGCTTGCCCTCGGCCTTGGCCCGCAGGTCCCACACCGCGTTGACCAGCGCGCCGGTCGCCATGTGGATGACGCCCTTCTCCGGGCCCAGCCAGCGCAGCTGCACGTCGGCGCTCAGCGAGCGCCAGAATGCCACCGGCTCCGCGAAGATCTCCTCCAGCGTCCGGCCGACCACGTGGTGTGCCAGCGCCTCGATCGCCGCGCAGGCGATCTCGTTGCCGCGGCCGTTGGTGAAGGTGAAGCCCGCGCCGAACAGGCCGGACTCAGTGTGCAGCTCGACGTACGCGGCGCTGTAGTCCCCGCGGTTGATCGCGTCCGAGCCGTCGCCCGCGGCGGCGGTCGGGAAGCGTACGTCGTGCACCTTGGCGTCGATGATTTTCATGACTGTCCTACTCGGAAGATCTTCTTGGGCAGGTGGTAAGCCAGGTCGGCGATGGTCTCCGCGGCCTCGTCGAGGCCGAGGCGGTGCTCGGCGACCAGGCGCGCGAGGAAGCCCGCGTCCACCCGGCGGGCCACGTCGTGGCGCACCGGGATGGAGCAGTAGGCGCGGGTGTCGTCGACGAATCCGGCGGTGTTGTAGAAGCCCGCGGTCTCGGTGACCCCCTCGCGCCAGCGGCGCAGTGCCTCCGGCGCGTCGAGGAACCACCACGGCGCGCCGACGAACATCGCCGGGTAGCCGCCGGCCAGCGGGGCCAGCTCGCGGGTGAAGGTGTACTCGTCCAGCGTGTAGACGACGACCCGGAACCGCGGGTCGTGGCCGAACTCGTCCAGCAGCGGCCGCAGCGCGTTGGTGTACTCGGTGGCCACCGGGATGTCCCCGCCCACGTCGCGGCCGTGCGTGCGGAACAGCGCCGCGTTGTGGTTGCGCGACGAGCCCGGGTGCAGCTGCATGACCAGGCCGTCGTCCAACGACATCCGGGCGAACTGCATCAGCATGTGCGCCCGGAACGCCTCGGCCTCCGCGGGTGTGGCGGGCGACCCTTCCGTCACCGGCGTGCCGTCGGGCGTCACGGCCAGACCGTCCCGCAGCACCCGCTCGAACAGGGCCTGCGCGTCCACGGGGGCGAGCTCGCCGGTCGCCGCGGTCGGGTGCCCGTGGTCGGAGCAGGTCGCGCCCGCGGCGATGAAGTCGAGCCGCCGCTGCCGCAGCGCGGCGAGGTAACCGTCGTAGATGCTCGTGTCGAGGCCGGTGATCTCCCCGAGCCGGACCACCCGGGCGGCCCAGTCGGGCCAGTCCATGTCGACCAGGTCGTCCGGACGGAACGTGGTGATCACGCGCCCGCCGGGGCCGCCCCAGCCGTCCGCGGCCAGTTTGGCGTGGCGGGACAGGTCGTCCAGCGGCGACTCGGTGGTGGCCAGCACCTCCAGGTTGAACTTGCCGAACAGCGCCCGCGGCCGGTATTCCGGCTGCTCCAGGCGCGCGGCCAGTTCGTCGTACACCCGGTCGGCGGTCTGCGGCCCGAACGGCGTCTCGATGTCGAACACGGTCTTGAAGGTCTGCTCCAGCCACAGCCGCGACGGCGTGCCCCGGAACAGGTGCCAGTGCTGCGCGAAGGTGCGCCAGATGGCCCGCGGGTCGGTCTCGATCGGGCCGCCGTCGACGCGCGGCACGCCCAGCCGGTCGGGCGTAACGCCCTGGCTGAGCAGCATGCGCGTCACGTAGTGGTCGGGCACGATGATGAGCCGGGCCGGGTCCGGGAACGGCGCGTCCTCGGCGAGGAGGCCGGGATCGACGTGACCGTGCGGGCTGATCAGCGGCAGGTTCCGCGCGTGCGTGTAGAGCTCCCGGGCGATCGCCCGGGTGCGCGCCTCCGCCGGGAACAGCAGGTCGTCCACGCCATCACTCCCATTCCGAGATGTCGAGCAGTTGCGCCACGTCCACGCTGCGCCCGGAGGCGATCGACGCGTTCGCGGCCAGTCCGGTCAGCAGCGAGCGCGCGCCGTCGAGCGCCGTCGCCGACCGGTGCAGCGGGTCGGCGTCGCCGCCGAAGAGCACCCCGGTCATCCGCACGTCCGCGCCGCCGTGGCCCTGCCGGTCGTATGCCGCCACCGGCACCTCGACCGGCTTCTCCCAGTACCGGCGCAGCCGCAGCGAGACGCTGCCGCTCTCGGCCGCCGCCTCCACGCCGTGCAGCGCGGCCGAGTGGCCCTTGACCGCGCCGGCCACCCCGGGTGCGACGTGGTCGGACTCGACGATGTCGAGTTCGAGGCGGCCGCGGCTGCCGTTGAAGGCGATCCGGTAACCCTCCCATGGCGCATACGCGGTGAGGTGGTACGACATGGTCGCGCCGCTGGCGTAGCGCACCAGCACGGCCATGTCGTCCTCGATGTCGGTGCCGGGCGCGAACACGTTGACGTCGCGGTGGTAGCCGTCGTGCGCCTCGGCGTCGAGGTAGAGCTCGGCCAGGTTCGGGTTGTCGGCCAGGTGCAGCGCGAACGGGTCGCCCGCCGCAGCCGCGGCGCCGTGGGCGCGAGCGTAGTCGCGGGCGTAGCCGTGGCGGGCGCCGTTCTCGCCGTACAGGAACAGCCGGCCCTCGGCGGTGACCCGCACCGGGGTGCTGTTCAGCCACCAGTTGACCAGGTCGAAGTGGTGCGTCGCCTTGTGCACCAGCAGCCCGCCGGAGTTGGCCCGGTCGCGGTGCCAGCGGCGGAAGTAGTCCGCGCCGTGGCGCACGTCGAGCAGCCACTCGAAGTGCACCGAGCCGATCTCGCCGATCGCGCCCTCGGCCAGCAGCGTGCGGACCTGCTCGTGCACCGGGTGGAAGCGGTAGTTGAAGGCGACCCCGACCTTGCCGTCGTTGCGCTTCACCGCCTCCAGGATGCGCCGGCACTTCGGCACGTCCACGGTCATCGGCTTCTCCGTCACCACCGAGCACCCGGCGTCCAGCGCGGCGACGATGTACTCGTCGTGCGTGGCGTCGACGCTGCACACCACGAGGGTGTCGACGCGTTCCTTGGCCAGCATCGCCGGCACGTCGCCGGCGTCGTAGGCCACGGCGGGCGGGGCGCCCGCCGCCTGCAGGCGGCGCTGCTGAGCGGCGATCCGAGCGGGGTTGACGTCGGCTAGTGCGACAAGTTCGCCGTGCTTGTTCAGAGCTTGGGCGAACATCTGCGCTCGAGCCCCGGTCCCCACGATCGCGTACCGCGTGGTCATCCGGCCTCCTGGGCCTCATGCGACTACAAACGTTTGCAGCAGAACTAACCATCGCGCCCCGATCGCGTCAATGGTTGCCCCGGAATCCGCCTTGATTGTCATGATATTTCCTAGTGCCGGCACCGCCAAGGTCCACTGTCGAAACCAGATCGACATCTTCGACCGTTGACACGGTCGCAACCGTTTGCATTAATGGGTCACCACCGTGATAGCCAACACAGGATCGCGTGTACACAAAGGAGTGCAGGTGCCGGCCACTATCCGCGATGTCGCCAAGGCCAGTGGCGTGCACGTCTCCACCGTGTCCCGCGCGTTCAGCGCACCGCAGTTGGTAAACGCCGAGACCCGGGCACACGTGCTCGCTGCGGCGGAAGTGCTGGGATACCGGCCCAACCGGGCGGCCCGCGCGCTGATCACCGGGCGCACGCACAACATCGGGCTGATCGTGGCGGACATCGCCAACCCCTTCTTCCCGCCGCTGATCAAAGCGGCGGAGAGTCATGCCCGCGGCCGCGACTACCACGTCTTCGTCGCCGACACCAACGAGGACCCCGGTGTCGAGGAGGAGCTGGTGCTCGCACTGGCCAAGCAGGTGGACGGGGTGCTGCTGTGCAGCCCCCGCATGAGCAACACCCAGATCGAGCAGCTGTCCCGCGAGGTCCCGCTGGTCGTGGTCAACAGGCCGGTTCCCGGCCTGCCCGCGGTCGTGATGGACGTCGCACAGGGCGCCCGGCTCGCGGTCGAGCACCTGGTCGGCCTCGGGCACCGCGAGATCGCCCTGCTGGGCGGCCCGCGCGGGTCCTGGACCAACCGCGAGATCCGCCGCGCGTCCACCCTCGCCGCCCGCACCGCCGGGGCCGAGCTGGTGGTCCTCGGGCCCAACGCACCCACCGAGGAGAGCGGATCGGCACAGGCCGAGGCCGTGCTGCGAGCCGGCGTCAGCGCCGTGCTCGCATACAACGACCTCATGGCCGTCGGCCTGATCGACGCTCTCGACCACCGCGGGGTCAAGGTGCCGGATCAGATCAGTGTCGTCGGAATAGACGACACCGCGCTGAGCCGCCGCACCCGCCCCATGCTGACGACGGTGGCCACCCCCACGGCGGCCGCCGGACGGGCGGCCGTCGACATGCTGCTCCAGCATGGCGACGACCGCCGCACCACCGCACTGGTAACGCTTCAGACCGAGTTGGTCATCCGCGACTCGTCAGGCCCGGGCCCGCATCGCACTGCGGGCCCGGGTAGGCGGCAACTGCCGCCTCTTGACGGTGTCGCTTCCGAGAGCAGGGAGTGAAAGCTATGCACCCAGCGACACCCGCGCCGGCCGACGAGCCGACGCAGCACAACGGTAGCCTGCCGGCGGCCGGTTGGAATCGCCGCCACCTGCTGCGCATGCTCGCCGGAACGGCCATCGCCGTTCCCGCGGCCGGCCTGCTGGCCGCCTGCGGCGGCGAGGAGGAGCCGTCGGTCGACCCGAACGCCAAGCACACCGTCTCCTTCTTCTGGTGGGGCGGCGAGGCCCGCGCCAAGCTGACCGAAGAGGCGCTGAAGCTCTACATGACCAAGCACCCGAACATCACCATCACGCCGACCTGGCAGGCGTTCACCGGCTACTACGACAAGCTCGCCACGATCTCGGCGGGTGGCAACGCGCCGGACATCTTCCAGATCGACGACAACGGCCTGGCCGAGTACGCCGGCCGCAACGTCACCCTGGACCTGTCCAAGTACACGGCGAACAAGAAGATCGACGTGTCGAAGCACCCCGAGAGCCTCACCAAGTACGGGCAGCTCGGCGGCAAGCAGGTGGCCATCGCCACCGGCGAGAACACCCCGGCCATCATCTTCGACAAGACGAAGCTGGCCGAGCTGGGCGTCGAGGCACCGCAGGTCGGCTGGTCGTACGACCAGATCATCACCTGGGGCGCCGGCATCACCACCAAGTCCGGCGGCAAGTACTGGGGCCTGATGGACCCGAGTTCGGACTACAAGGCGCTGTGGCTCTGGCTGCGTGCCCAGGGCAAGGAGTTCTACAACGGCCCCAAGATCGCCTTCAGTGAGGCGGACCTGGTCGCCTGGTTCCAGCTCTGGGTGGACGCCCGGGCCAAGAACGCGACCCCGCCGGCCGACGTCTGCCACGAGGCGGTCACCGGCAGCGTGGCGACCCAGCTCGTGGTCACCAAGAAGGCCGCCGTGTCCTTCATGTGGTCCAACCAGCTCTCCGAGATGCAGAAGGCCACCAAGAACGACCTGGGCATGACGGCATACCCGGGCGACCCGAAGGGTCAGTGGGCGCGCGCGTCCACCTACTGGGCGGCCTCGCGTACCACCAAGGCGCCCGACGTGGTGGCCGACATCATCAACTTCCTGGTCAACGACCCGGAGGCCGGCAAGATCCTGGGCGTGGACCGGGGCCTGCCGAACAACCTCGACGTGCGCAAGTCCGTCTCCGACGGGCTGACCGACCAGAAGATGAAGGACACCGTCGCCTTCGAGAACGAGATCACGCCGAAGTTCGGCCCGGCCCCCGCGCCGCCGCCGAAGGGCCACAGCGGCCTGCGCAACACGCTGCGCGACATCGCCGAGACGGTGTCGTACGGCAAGCAGACCCCCGAGGCCGCGGCCAAGCAGTTCTTCACCGAGGCCACCGCCGCTCTGGCGTGACCTGACGCCGGTGGTTGTCCCCCGGCGGCCCGCGGTACAGGCGGGCTGCCGGGATCATCCGCCGGCGGACGCGGGCCCGGCCCGGCCGATCCCGGGCCGGGGCCGGGCCCGCTCCATTTCCGCAGCACTTCGATCTCGTTCCTGGAAGGGGACCGCGCGTGGCACTCACCACGGCCTCCCGTCCGGCCCTCCCGGTTCCGGCGGCAGCGCCGCCGCGGACGCGCGGCCGGCGCAAGAACTACGCCGCCCGCCGCTCCGAGGGCCTGGCGGGCTATGTCTTCCTCTCGCCGTGGCTGATCGGCCTGATGGCGATCACCGCATTCCCCATGCTGCTCTCGCTCTACCTGAGCTTCACCAACTACGACGTCCTGTCGAGCTGGGAGTTCGTGGAGTGGGTCGGCTTCGACAACTACACGAAGATCTTCACCCTGGACCCGACCTTCTGGCAGTCGGTGCGGGTCACCCTCACCTTCGGCCTGATCGCGATCCCGCTGAAGCTGGCCGCCTCGCTGGGCGTGGCCCTGCTGCTCAATAAGGAACGCCGCGGCGTCGGCCTGTTCCGCGGCATGTTCTACCTGCCGTCGCTGCTCGGCGGCTCGGTGGCGCTGGCCCTGGTCTGGGTCGCCATGTTCAACCGCGAAGGCGCGTTCAACGCCGGCCTGAGCCTGTTCGGCATCGAGGGCAACAACTGGATCAACGACCCGGACTGGGCGCTGTCCACGCTGATGGTGCTCACGATCTGGCAGTTCGGCGCACCGATGGTCATCTTCCTGGCCGGCCTCAAGCAGGTGCCCACCGAGCTCTACGAGGCCGCACAGGTCGACGGGGCCAGCAAGCGTAGGCAGTTCTTCCACATCACGCTGCCGATGCTGTCGCCGGTCATCTTCTTCAACCTGCTGCTGGAGACGATCAACGGCTTCCAGGGCTTCACCTCGGCCTTCGTCATCAGCAACGGCACCGGCGGCCCGCTGGGCGCCACGAAGCTCTACACCCTGCACATCTACGACAAGGCCTTCACCGACTTCCAGATGGGCTACGCCTCGGCGCTGGCCTGGATCTTCCTGGCGGCGATCGGCTTGATCACGATCATCTTCTTCAGCACCGGCAAGTTCTGGGTGCACTACTCGGACGGAGAGAACTGATGGCCCGCGTACGTGGCTGGGTGCGGGTGCTGGCCCTGCTCGGCGTGCTGGCGATCGTGCTCTACCCGCTGATCTGGGTGCTGGGCTCGTCGCTGAAGTCGCCCACCGAGGTGACCAGCAACCTCTCCGTCTGGCCCGAGGAGCTGACCTGGTCGAACTACTCCGACGGCTGGGACTACATCCCCGGCGTCAGCTTCGGCCGGTTCTTCTGGAACAGCATCGTGATCTCACTGGCCACGGTGGTGGCGAACGCGGCGTCCTGCCTGGTCACCGCGTACGCCTTCGCGCGGCTGCGGTTCTGGGGCCGCAAGGGCTACTTCGCGCTCATGATCGCGACGTTGCTGCTGCCCGGCCACGTGCTGATCGTCCCGCAGTACGTGCTGTTCAGCGAGTTCGGCTGGATCGACACCCCGCTGCCGCTGATCCTGCCGAAGCTGCTGGCCACGGAGGCCTTCTTCATCTTCCTCATGGTCCAGTTCATGCGGGGCATCCCCCGCGAGCTCGACGACGCCGCCAAGATCGACGGATGTGACCCATACCGTACGTTCTGGCACGTCATCCTCCCGCTGTCGCGACCTGCCCTGATCACGACGGCGATCTTCTCCTTCATCTGGACCTGGAACGACTTCTTCACCCAGCTGGTCTACCTGCCCAGCGTGCCCAGCTACACCGTGCCGGTGGCGCTGCGGCTGTTCATCGACTCCAGCGGCCAGACCTCGATCGGCCCGATGCTGGCGATGTCGGTACTGTCCCTGCTTCCGGTGTTCCTGTTCTTCCTCGGATTCCAGCGCTTCCTGGTCCAGGGCATCAACACCAGCGGACTGAAGGGCTGACACATGACGGCGACGACCACCACGGACTGGCGCGACACCCTGCGTGACGCGGCCGACCTCGCCCTGGTCGGCATCGTGGTGACCGTCGCGGCGGTGCCGGTCGTGACGACCGGCGCCGCCGTCGCCGCCGGGGCCGAAGCGGTGCACCTGCGCTTCACTGACGGCCGCTGGCCCGGCCCCCGCGACCTGCTCCGCTCCTTCGGCCGGCGGCTGCTGCCCGGGCTGCTGGCCACCCTCGCCGTGCTGGCCGCGGCACTGCTGGTCACCCTGAACATCTTCTGGCTGCGCCGGGGTGTGGTCCCCGGCGGCGAAGTGCTGCTGGGCGTCACAGCCGTCGCGGCGGTGGCGCTGATCGGCCTGATCGCGCTGGCGATCCCGTTCCTGGGCCGGGGGTACACCTACCGCCGGGCCCTGCGCGCCGCGCTGTCCCGCCCGGCGCTGATCGTCACCTGCGCCGGCGTCATCGGGATCGCCTTCCTGATCGGCTCCATCCTGCCGGTCACCGCCCCGCTCCTGGTCGGCTACGTCCTGCTCGCCCTGCACACCATCGCCCGCCGCGTCGCGCCGGCCGCCGGCGCCTGACTCGGCTTCCCTGCATTTTCAGGGAAACTGCAGGAATCCGGACCGGCGAAGGAACAGTTTCCCCGAAACTGCACCGCCAAAGTCCGGGTTAACGTCGGCAGGTCTCCAGAAGTCTCGCGGAAATGGGCGGCGGGCACCCGGGAAGGGTGCCCGCCGCGTCACGCTGTGCCGACCGGGGTCAGCCGTTGGGGAACAGGGCGGCGAAGTCGGCGAAGGCCATCGCCACGTCGCTCTGTGCCCAGAACCGGTGGTAGTTGAAGCTCGGCGCGGGGCCGCCGTCCAGGTGCGCCTGCACCTTGGCCCAGTCCGGGTCCTGCTTGTACCAGGACCGGATGTCGAGGAACGACTTGCCGGCGGTGATGATGTCGCCGTTGGGCATGTCCCCGGTCCAGCCGGACGGGACGTAGATGCCCTGACCGGTGGTGGCGTTGTAGCCGTCGTCGAACCGCGAGTAGTCGCCGCGGGTCTCCGTCGTGGAGACGCCCTTGCTCTCGGCCCTGGCGTACAGCGCGTCGATGATGCCCTTGCCGGTGGTCTTCGCCGCGGCGTTGCCCGACTTGGCGGCGTAGAACAGCAGGGTGCGGGCCAGCGACGCGGCGACGCCGACGTCCTGGCCGGTGCTGGTCACCGTGACGTGCAGGCCGGTGTTGGCGGCCGGGCTCGACGGGTTCCAGGTCGCGGGCGCGCCGGACCAGCCCAGCTCGGACGGGACGGCGAAGTTCGTGCCGCTGACCGTGGTGTTGGCGACGGCCCACGGCACCCACTTGTCCAGCAGCGCCTTGGCCTTGGCGTTGCCGGTGGCGTAGTACAGCTCGGCGATGCGGCCCATCGACCAGACCTGCATGCCGAACCACTGGTTCGACGGCGGGTCGTGGTAGACCGGCTTCTCGTCGTAGAACATGCCGTAGAAGGTGGGCGTGTTCGCGGGCGGCGTGGCGTACGAGCCGGCCCAGCTGTTGGTCGCGCCGCCGGCGATGCCGCCCTCGGCCGACTGCAGCCACTGGTAGAACTCGAGCTGCCGGTTGAAGCTGTTGGTCCAGTCCGCGTTCGCGGTCGGCGACTGCGGCTTCAGCTCGTTGACGTTGGCCAGCGCGTACGCCGCCATCGGGTTCTGGTAGCCGAAGTGGTTGAAGCTGGAGCCGATGCGCCACGACCAGGCCGACGTGAGACCGCCGCCCCAGGCGTAGTACCAGGACATCAGGTAGTGCATCGAGTCACGGCCGGTGCCCGCGGCGCAGGTGGTCGCGCCGACGCAGTTGCCGATCTTCTTGAAGTACTTGTCGAACATGGCGTAGCGCAGGTAGTCGCCCATCTTCGCCGCCTTGGTCAGCGTCGACGCGATCTGCGACTGCTTGCCCTGCTCGGTGGCCCAGGTCAGCGCCCAGTAGGCCGCCTCGATGGCGCGGGCGTCGGCGTCCGGCGCGTTGGTGTACTTCCACTGCGCCGCGGGGGCGCTGGCCTCCTTGACGTAGAGGTCCAGGTAGCCGTTGGTGCCGCCGTGGTTGAGGTTGTCACAGCTCGGCTGCGGGATGGTCTCCCACACCGACTCCTGCGGCCCGCGCTGGAAGGTGTTGATGTACGCCGGGCGGGTGGTCCCGTTGCCGCACCGGCCGAAGCCGTACTTGTTGTCGACGTCGAGCAGCCAGTGCATGCCGTAGATGCTGCCGTTGCCGTAGGTGCTGGTCAGCTCGCTGCGCAGCGGGTCGGTGCCGACCGGCACGCTGGGCTGCAGCTGCGAGGGGTAGTTGGCCGGGGTGAGGTGCTCGGCCGCGTACTGCGGGGTGCCGGCGACGCCCGCGTTGGGCTGATCGGCGGCCGACGGGATGATGTACTGCTCCATCACCGTCCAGGCCTGGTTGAACCTGGTCCAGTCCTGGGTGAACCGGCCGTAGTAGGCCTCCAGCCACAGCCAGTAGGAGAACGCCTCGCTGGTGGTCTCGTGGCCGTAGTCGGGCGCCTCGACGATCAGCGTCTCGATCGAGTGGTACGGCACGCCCTCGGGTGAGAAGTACCCGTTGGCAGTGTTCTTGATCTTGTTGTACTGCTCGATGAAGCGCTGGGTGTAGACGTTGACCTCGTCGTCGGCCTCGGTCGCGGTGACCACGCCGGGGTCGTACCCGGTGGCGCTGGCGGTGACGGTCGCCGAGCCGGAGGCGTTGTCCGCGTCCTGCGCAGCCGCCAGGGTGACGGTCTGCTCGGTGCCCCAGTTGGTCGTGCTGAACGTCAGCGTCGCACCGGTCGACACCGACACGTCGGTGTCACCGGCGGTGCGGGCCACGGCCACGGTCAGGTTGGCCGACGGCGCGGCCGACAGCTTCACCTTGAACGTGTTCGTGCCGCCCTCGGGCACGCTGACCGCCGCCGTGCCGGCACCGTTGACCAGCACCTTCGGCGCGACGGAGGCGTCCACCACGACGGTGGTGTTCGCGGTCGCGGTCGCGCCGCCGTTGTCGGTCGCCTTCGCCTGGAACACGTAGGTGCCCACCGGCAGCGCCGAGACGTCCCAGGTGTACGGGGCCGCGGTGTCCGAGCCGAGCAGCAGCCCGTCGCGGTAGAACTCCACCTTCGACACGGTCCCCGGCGAGGTGTCCGCCGCGCTCGCCGCGATGGTGAACGCCGCCGGGGCGGTGTAGTGGGTGTTGTTGGCCGGCGCGGTGATGCCCACCGTCGGCGCCGGGTTGGCCCCGGTGCACGCCGTCCCGTTGATCGTGAACGCGTTCGGCGACGAGTACGTGCCGCTCCAGCGGCCGTTGAAGCCGATGCCGGTGGACCCGTTGGTCGGCACGTTGCCGTTGTAGTTCAGGTTGGTGGCGGTGATGTTCTGGCCGGAGGCGGTGAAGTTCGCCGACCAGCCGGGCAGGGTGACGGTCTGCCCGGAGGGCAGCGTGAAGCCGAGCGTCCAGCTCGTCCACGGGTCACCGAGGTTCTTGAGGGTGAGGTTGGCGGTGAAGCCGCCGGAGCCGGGGGCTTCGGTCCAGGGGTTGGCGGTGTAGACGACCTCGCAGGCGACTGCGGCCTGGGCCGGGCTCGCCGCCACCATCAGGCCTCCGGCGGCGACAAGCGCCGCCGTGGCGACGGCGCCGACGCGCCGCAGCAGACTGGGGCGGGAACGCCGCAGTGGGTACAACAAGACGATCTCCTCGCGAATGTGCCGGGACCACGTCCCGGCGGGAAACCTTTTGGCGAACCGTCACTGAGGACGGCGGTGCCGCTTCGGCGCATCCATGCCCTGACGTGCCGTGTCGCGCGACGATGGCTCCCGGTCGCGAATCTGGATCAGTCTTGCATGGGAGCGCTTCCATCGCAAGGGGTCACTGCCACGCCGACCCGGGCGGCACGGCGCGCGTCGATTCACCGATCCGCGCCGAGCCGACTGCCGCGACGAGCGGCCGCGGCACTGGAAGAATGGATGCATGATCGTTCCTGAGGTGACCCTCAACAACGGCGTAGCGATGCCCCAGCTCGGATTCGGCGTGTGGCAGGTCGACGACGACACGGCGGAGAAGGCCGTGACCACGGCGCTGGAGTCGGGCTACCGCAGCATCGACACCGCCAAGATGTACTTCAACGAGCAGGGCGTGGGCCGGGCGCTGCGCGCCAGTGGGCTGCCCCGCGAGCAGCTGTTCGTCACCACGAAGCTGTGGAACACCGAGCACGAGTACGACAAGGCCCTGCGCGCCTTCGACGAGAGCATGGCCAAACTCGGCCTCGACTATCTGGACCTGTACCTGATCCACTGGCCGGTGCCGTCCCAGGACCTTTACACCCAGGCCTGGCGCGCGCTGGAGAAGCTGTACGCCGACAAGCGGGTGCGCGCCATCGGCGTGTCCAACTTCACCGTGCAGACGATGAGCCGCCTGCTCGACGAGTTCGACGTGGTGCCCGCGGTCAACCAGATCGAGCTGCACCCGCGGTTCCCGCAGGAGGAGCTGCGCAAGCTGCACGCGGTGCACGACATCGCGACCGAGGCGTGGAGCCCGCTGGGCCAGGGCAAGGGCCTGCTCGACGACCCCGTGCTGGCCCGGGTCGCGGCCAAGCACGGCAAGACGACGGCACAGGTGGTGCTGCGCTGGCACCTGCAGCTGGGCAACGTGGTCATCCCCAAGTCGGTGACCCCGTCGCGGATCGCCGAGAACATCGCGGTCTTCGACTTCACTCTCGACGACGAGGACATGGCCGCGATCGCCACTTTGGACAACGGCGGCCGCATCGGCCCCGACCCCGCCGTCTTCTCCTGGATGGGCTGAGCCGCCGCCCCCGAGCGGGGCCGTGTCCACTGTGTATGGACACGGCCCCGCTCGGGTGTCCCCGTAAGCGTTCCATCTCGTATGCTCGCCGCTGTGTCGGTCACCACGGGGCGGGGTCAACTGAGCCGCAGACTCTTCAGGGGTCTGCTCGACGGCGTCGCGCCGCAACTGCGCTGGGTGCTGATCGCGCTGGTGCTGGCGGGCACCGCGCTGTTCGGCGGGCTGGAGACCGCACCGCCGAAGGACAAGACTCCCCAGTTCGCGGTGGGTGTTCCGGTGGACGGCGGGCCGTGGCGGGTCGAGGTGATCGACGTGCGCCTGGCGGGAGACCTGCCGCCGCTGCACCGCCAGGACGAGAAGAACCGCTGGCTGTACGTGACCGCCAACGTCACGATCACCGCACACGAGAGCTGGACGCTCACCTCCAAGATGATGCGGCTGTCCGGCGTGGAGGGCCTGATCGCCAAGGAGCCCTCCGACATGGTCCTCTACCGCGACAAGCGGGTGATCCGCCGCCTGCACCCGAACATGCCGGAGAAGGTGGCGTTCTTCTGGGAGCAGTCCGGTGACGCGCCGGTGCCCACCACCGTGACGGTGCTCGTGCTCGGTATGACGTACCGCGGCGACTCGTTCAGCACCGAACTCCAGTGGAGGGCGAACGAGGACCCCAGCGGCCGCGTCACCGTGCCCGTGATCGACGTGCGCGCCTCCCGCGGCGCGACGCCGTCGCCGGGCACGTCGCCGTCGCCGGACACGTCGCCGCGAGTCTCCGCCTCGGGCCGACCCGGTGCGACGCCGTCGGTGCGGACGTCGCCGTGAAGCTGCTGCGCCGTCTCGGCTCCTTCCTGTTGATCGCGGCTGTGCTGGCCGCCGGCCAGGCCGTGGGCGATGCCACGCCCGACCGCAACCACCAGCTGCGTCCCTTCGCCGTCGCGGGCGACTTCGGCACGGACGTGGTCGGCCGCGACTTCGCGGTGCGGGCCGCCGCCGTGCGCTGCGCCGCCCAGCTCAAGATCGGCGATGAGATCCTGGAGACCCAGGGCGTCTGGATCGTCGTCAAGCTACGCCTGAGCGCCCGCACCGAGCCGGTGCGCATCAGGTACGCCGCCGTGCGTGACGCCTCAGGCAGGATCTACGAGACGACCGATCGCTTCGAGCAGTATCTGGTCAGCGGCGGCCGGAACATCCAGCCCGGGCTGCCTATCGAGGGTGAGGTCGCGATCGAGGTGCCCGCCGCCTCGGCCGGTGACCTGACCCTGCTCGTGGCGTCCACTTACGTCGACCACAGGGTGGATTCCATGGCCGAGATCCCACTGCCCGTCTCCGACGTGTCCGGCGTGCTGGCGAATCCGGCCCCGACCGAGGTGCTCGCGCCGAGGGCCGCGTCGTGAGGGGCCCGGACTCGCTGGGCCGCGGCTGGTGGCGGCGCAACGTCTGGGGACTGGTCGCGGTGGTTCCCGCCCTCGCCCTGATGGTCTATGCCGGGGTGTACTCCGACCTGGAGTACTGGCAGCGGGGCCGGCCGGTGCAGGCGCCGTCCGCCGCCGACGGCTCGGCCGAGTTCGCCGGCCTCCGGCTGCGCCTGGTCGAGCTGGCGCCGACGACCGAACTCAAGCGCTCCGCCACCGCCGCGTTCGTGCCGCCGGAGGGTGTCACGGTGTGGCGTGCCGTTATCGAGATCGAGTCCCCCGATCCCGAGAAGTCCCCCGGCTGCACCATCGTGCTGGAGGACCGGGCCGGCAACCGGCACGACACCGAAGCCCAGGAGCTCACCAAGGCGCGCGTGCCACTGGCCAACTGCCGGCCGGACACCGACTCCGGGGGCCCCGCGCCGGTCTCAGGCCGCTACCGGACCGTGGCCCACTTCGCCCTGGCCACCGGCGTCGACGCGGTCGCGGTGCGGCTCAGCTTCGGCAGCTTCGACCTGGCGGTGCGCTACGTCCGGCTCAGCCTGCCCCGCTGACTGGACCCGCAGCACCCGGTCGACGGTCGCCGCGACCAGGCACAGCTGCAGCACCATGCTGATCGCCTGGTTGAACAGCGCCAACGGCCCGGACAGCGGCACCCAGTAGAACTGCAGGTCCCCCGGGCCGACGAGCTCGCGTTCCAGCTCCCACAGCCAGGAGGGGAGCGTCTGCAGGGCCGTGAACAGCAGGCAGAACAGCAGGATCGGCACCTTGCCCGCGTGCGCCAGCAGCCGGAAGGCGTGCGCCAGCGGCGCCGTGCTCTCACGCAGGCTGGCGGTGCTGCCGCGGGCCAGCCTGCGCACCGGCGCGGGGAAGCGTACCCAGCGGCGTACGGCGCTGCGGGCACGCCGCGCCGCCTTCGCGCTCAGCGGCGGCGTGCCGAGACTCTGCCCGTAGACCACCGTGCCCACGACGAGCCAGGCGATCGGCACCACCAGCACCGTGTCGATGGAGAAGAACAGCCCTGCGAGGAACAGGCCTGCCGCCTGCGTGGCCGCCTTCAGCGGGCCCATCTGGTCGACAAGCGCGTGCCAGAGGCCCAGCGCCCACTGGTAACCCTGGCGCGCCTCGACGTACGGCACGAAGAGCTTGCTGACCGTCGACACGAACGCAGCGAACAGAGTGATCGAGAGAACCTCCAGGTATGCCCGGACGAACCCCACCCAGCCCCACAGCCGTCCCGGCCGCAGCCCCAGCAGGAAACGCAGCGCCATCGCGACCCCGACGACGATCACCAATGTCGCGTTCAGCTGGAACGGCAGGCGCTCGTCGATGTTCACGGCAGCCGGGTTGGCGAAGATGTCGGCGTCGTTGTTGAAGGTCTCGTCCGCGTACACCTCGTAGACGTACTGGTTGCGGTCGGCTTCGAAGTAGCCGTAAGAGGCGTACACCGCGATGAACGGCAGCAGCACGCTCGCGATGTGCGCCAGCGCGCGGAAGCGCTCGCCGGGCTCCCCGGTGGCCGCCATCGCGGGCAGCGAGCGCGACAGCACCCGCAGCATCAGCACCAGCGCGGTCATCACCGCGACCGGCACGAGCGCGAACACCAGGAAGCCGAATACGCCGTCGAGTTTGCTGGCCTGGACGGCCACCACCACCAGCCCTCGGCGGGCCGCGAAGCCGAGGAAGACCAGGGCCAGCAGCGCCGGCCAGTGCCGCAGCAGCGCCGAGCCGACGGTGCCGAGCACCGCCGCCAGGTGCCGCAGCGACCAGGCCAGCCCGTGCCGCGGGGGTTCGGCCACGACGGGCGCGTCGGGCGTCGATGTCATGACCGGGGAGGGGATGTCCGTCACGGGAGCACGGTACCGTCCACCCCGGATGGTCAGCTGCCCGCCCGCTGGGCGATGAGCAGACCGACACCGTCGAGGATGCGCTCCAGTCCGAACACGAACTCCTCGTGGGGCTCGTCCGCCCGGTCGAGCACCCCGGCCGCGATGACGCGTCCCAGTGCGGGGAACCGGGCCGGGTCCACGAGCAGCTTCAGCAGCTTCCCGTACGTCGCGATGGCCTCGTCCAGCGACGTGTCCACCGCCTGCACGGCTGCCTGCATGTCCGCGGCCACCATCGCCTCGTTGCGGACGTACATGCTGAGCAGCAGGATGATCGAGAGCTTCTCCTCCTCGCGCAGGCTGGTGTCGGCCAGCGCGGCCAGTCCCGCGTCCATCCACGCCAGCTGGTGCGGGGTGGCGGGCGGGCCGCTGATCGGCACGCGCAGCGTCCACGGCTGGGCCAGGTAGACCTCGCGGCACGCCCATGCCCAGGCGGTGAGCGCGGCGCGCCAGCCGGCGTCCGGGTCGATCGCCGGCGGGTCGCCGATGGCCGCGTCCATCATCAGTTCGAGCAGCTCGTCCTTGGCTCGGACATACCGGTAGAGCGCCATGGTGGACGCGCCCGCCTCGGCGGCGACCCGGCTCATGGAGACCGCGGCGATGCCGTCGGCGGCCGCCACCCGGATGCCGGCCTGGACGATGCCGTCCAGGGTCAGCCCGGGCTTCGGCCCCTTGCCGGGGCGCTCCCGCAGACCCCACGCGGCGGCGATGTTCGCCGGCACCCCGGTGCCGCTGTCGAGTTCCATCACACCTGCTTCCACCTCGAAGGCTTGACTGCACATCCTAGTACTGCGTATAACGTACACAGAACAGCGTACAAGATACGCAGAAGCGCGTACTGCATACACAGAAGGTAGGTCCTCGATGAACGAGCCAAGCCCGCCGCTCGCCGGCCGCCGCGAGTGGATCGGCCTCGTCGTGCTGCTCCTGCCCCTGCTGCTGGTCTCCATGGACGTGTCGGTGCTCTACTTCGCCGTCCCGTTCATCAGCGCCGACCTCGCCCCCACCGCCACCCAGCAGCTGTGGATCTTCGACATCTACGGCTTCGTGCTCGCCGGGCTGCTCGTCACGATGGGCGCGCTGGGCGACCGGATCGGCCGCCGCCGACTGCTCATGATCGGCGCGGCGGTTTTCGGCCTCACCTCCGCCGCCGCCGCGTACGCGGGCAGCGCCGAAGCCCTCATCGCCACCCGGGCCCTGCTCGGGATCGGCGGCGCGACACTGATGCCGAGCACCCTCGCGCTGATCCGCAACATGTTCCACGACGCCAAGCAGCGCGCCACCGCCATCGCGATCTGGACCGCCGCGCTCACCTTCGGCGTCGCGCTCGGCCCGATCCTCAGCGGCCTGCTGCTCGAACGCTTCTGGTGGGGCTCGGTCTTCCTCATCAACGTGCCGTTCATGCTGCTGCTGGTCGTGCTCGCGCCGGTACTGGTGCCCGAGTCGCGCCGGGTCGACGGCGGCCGCTTCGACCTGATCGGCGCGGCCCTGTCGCTGGGTGCGGTGCTTCCGGCCATCTGGGGTGTCAAGGAGTTCGCCGCCCGAGGCGACGACCGGCTCGCGGGCACGGCGATCGTCCTCGGCCTGGCCGTCGGCGCGGTCTTCCTGCACCGGCAGCGCACCTCGACGGACCCGATGATCGATCTCGCGCTCTTCCGCGGCCGCGCCTTCAGCGGCGCCGTCGCGGTCAACATGCTCGCGATGTTCGCCCTGGTCGGCTTCGCCATCTTCACCACCCAGCTACTGCAGACCGTGTGGGGCATGTCCCCGCTGGAGGCGGCGCTGTGGAGCCTGGTGCCCTCGATCGGCGTCGGCGCGGTCGCTCCGATCGCCGCCGGGCTCGCCCAGCGCGGTGTGCCCCGCGCCCGCCTGGTCGCGGGCGGCTTCCTGATCGCGCTGGCCGGGTTCGCCGCGATGACCGCCGTGGCCGCCGACTCCCCACTGTGGACGCTGATGGTCTGCGCCGCGCTGTACGCCTGCGGCCTGGTGGTGGTGATGTCGCTGAGCACCGAACTCATCCTGTGGGCCGCCCCGCCGGAGCGGGCGGGCTCGGCGTCCGCGCTGTCGGAGACGGCCTCGGAGTTCGGCGGCGCGCTCGGCATGGCCGTGCTGGGCAGCATCGGCACCGCCGTCTTCCGCGCCTACCTCGAGGTGCCCGCCGGGCTGCCCGCCGAGGCCGCGGACACGGCCCGCGAGACGCTCGCCGCGGCGGCCGTCGTCGCGAACGGGTCACCCGGTCCCATGGGTGAGGCGCTGTTCGCGAGCGCCCGCAGCGCCTTCGTGTCGGGCCTGCACGCGGCGGCGATCGCAGCCGCCGTGCTGATGGCGGTCGCCGCGGCGGTCGCCCTGCTCACCCTGCGCGGCAGCGATGCGGACCGCACCGGCGCGCCCTCAGCCTGCCCGCCCGAACCCGCCGGTGCGCCCGCGCCCGCGACCATCACGTCCGCGCCCGCACCCGGCCCCACCACCGGCGGAGTGGCACAGGACACGTCGGCGAGCGTTTGACAACGAGAGGGAAGGCTAACCTAACCTAAGCCATGCAGCGCTGCCGCCGACGTCGCGTGGGATGCCACGTGACGTCGGCTCGCCTCGGCACCCCCTCTGTCGTCCGGCCCTTCTGGAGATCCCGCGCATGACCGAACCCATGGTCTGGCGGCTGTTCACCGTGCAGGTGCAGTCCGTCACCGATCTCAGCCCGACCTACAAGCGGTTCACCTTCGCCGGACCCGACCTCGCCGACTTCGCCGACTGCGGCTACGACCTGCGGCTCAAGCTGATCCTGCCCGCGCCGACGGGCGGCTTCACCGAACTGGTCCACGGCCCGGACTGGTACACCGTCTGGCGCGCGACGCCCGACGAGCGGCGCAACCCGATCCGCACGTACACCGCCCGTCAGGTGCGCCGTGGGCAGTGCGAGGTCGATGTGGACGTGGCCCTGCACGGCGACGCCGGGCCCGCGTCGCGCTGGGCCCGCGCGGCCCGACCCGGCGACAGGATCGTCCTGATGGGACCGAACGCCGCGCACGAGGGGCCGCACGGCGGCGTCGAGTTCGTGCCGCCCGCGCCGGGCGTGCCGGTGCTGCTCGCCGGAGACGAGACCGCGGTGCCCGCCATCGCCGCGATCCTGGAGCGGCTGCCCGCGGGCACGGTCGGCGCGGCGCTGCTGGAGGTGCCGTACGCCGCCGACGCGCTGGCGTTGACCGCGCCCGCCGGGGTGGACGTGCGCTGGCTGGCCCGCGACGGCGCCGCCCACGGCAGCCTGCTGGTGCCCGCGGTGCAGGAGGCCGCGGCTCGGCTGGTGCCGGTGCCCGGCACGGCTGAGGCGGTCGAGGACGTCGACGTGGACAACGACATCCTGTGGGAGGTCCCCGAGGACGCGGCGAGCGGGCGGCTGTACGCCTGGCTGGCCGGTGAGGCCGCGGTGATCCGCACGCTGCGCCGCCATCTGGTCGGCGAGCGCGGTCTGGACCGCAAAGCGGTCGCCTTCATGGGCTACTGGCGCCAGGGCCGCACCGAGGAAGGCTGACCCGCCGACTCTCGACGGTCGGGCGGCACGCAGCTGGAAGATCAGCGTGTCATGAGCTGCGGTCTGACCGCAGCTCATGACACCAAACAGCGATCATCGTGGTTACCGGGCGGCGGCGGTCACCCCGCGGCCAGCGCCTCCAGGACGCCGTCGCCGTACTTGGCCAGCTTGTTCTCGCCGACCCCGCTGATCCCGCGCAGCTTGCCCAGCGAGTCCGGCGCCTGCGCGGCGATCTCCCGCAGGGTCGCGTCGTGGAAGATGACGTATGCCGGAACGCCCTGCTCCTTCGCCGTCGCCGCCCGCCAGGCCCGCAGCGCCTCGAACCGGGGCAGCGCGTCGGCCGGCAGCTCCGCCACCGCGGCCGCGGCCGAGGCCTTGCGCGACGAACCCGACGAGCGGGCCGCGCGCTCCGGCTCGCGGCGCATCATCACCTCACGGCGGCGGCCCAGCACGTCGGCGCTGGCGTCGGTCAGCGCCAGGGTGCCGTGCTCACCCTGCACCGCCAGCAGCCCCTGCGCCAGCAGCTGGCGCACCACCCCGCGCCACTCGGACTCCTGCAGCTCGGTGCCGATGCCGAACACGGACAGCTCCTCGTGACGGTGCTGCGCCACCTTGTCGGTCTTGCGGCCCAGCAGGATGTCGATCGACTGCCCCGCGCCGAAGCGCTGGTTGCGCTCGCGCTGCAAGCGCAGCACGGTGGACAGCAGCTTCTGCGCGGGCACCGTGCCGTCCCAGGACTCCGGCGGGACCAGGCAGGTGTCGCAGTTGCCGCAGACCTCGCCGGTCTGCCCGAAGTAGGCCAGCAGCTGCACCCGGCGGCACTGCACCGTCTCGCACAGCGCCAGCATCGCGTCCAGGTGCGCGGCCAGCCCGCGCCGGTATGCCGCGTCACCGGCCGAGCCGTCGATCATCTTGCGCTGCTGCACCACGTCCTGCAGCCCGTAGGCGAGCCAGGCCGTCGACGGCAGCCCGTCGCGGCCCGCGCGGCCGGTCTCCTGGTAGTAGCCCTCGACCGACTTCGGCAGGTCGAGGTGCGCGACGAAGCGCACGTCCGGCTTGTCGATGCCCATGCCGAACGCGATGGTGGCCACCATGACCATCCCGTCCTCGCGCAGGAAGCGCGACTGGTTCCTCGCGCGCGTCGCCGCGTCCAGCCCGGCGTGGTAGGGCAGCGCGGGGATGCCCTGCTGCACCAGGAACTCCGCGGTCTTCTCCACCGACGCCCGGGACAGGCAGTAGACGATGCCCGCGTCGCCGGCGTGCTCGGTGCGCAGCAGCTCCAGCAGCTGCTTCTTCGGCTCGTTCTTCGGCACGATGCGGTACTGGATGTTGGGCCGGTCGAAGCTGGAGACGAACAGGCGCGCCTGCGTCAGCTGCAGGCGCTGCGCGATCTCGGTGCGGGTGGCGGTGGTCGCGGTCGCGGTCAGCGCGATGCGCGGCACGTCCGGCCAGCGCTCGTGCAGCACGGACAGGGCCAGGTAGTCGGGCCGGAAGTCGTGGCCCCACTGCGACACGCAGTGCGCCTCGTCGATGGCGAACAGCGAGATCTTGCCGCGGTCCAGCAGCCGCAGCGCAGCGCCGGAGCTCAGCCCTTCCGGCGCCAGGTAGAGCAGGTCGAGCTCACCCGCGACGAACTGCGCCTCCACGACGCGCCGCTCGTCGAGATCCTGGGTCGAGTTGAGGAAGCCCGCCTTCACGCCGAGCGCGGTGAGCGCGTCGACCTGGTCCTGCATCAGCGCGATCAGCGGCGAGATCACCACCCCGACACCGGGCCGCACCAGGGCCGGGATCTGGTAGCACAGCGACTTGCCCCCACCGGTCGGCATGAGCACCAGGGCGTCGCCGCCGCCGATCACGTGGTCGATGATCTCCTGCTGCTCGCCGCGGAACGAGTCGTAGCCGAAGATCCTGCTCAACACCTGCGAAGCATCCTGCACCCGTCGATCCTATGGACCGACCCCGACGGCACGCATGCCGGTGCGACGACGGCAACACGACCAGGGGCGGGTCGCTCACCCGGGTGTCACCGTCCGGGTGCGCTCCGCTGCGCCACCAGCGCGGTCGTCACCCGGGCGATCACGTCGTACGGGATGGGTTCGCGCAGCGGGAACCGCAGCGTGCCCTTGGCCGCCCGGTACGGCGCGACGACCTCTTCGAACGCCGCGTCCCCGTCCGGCACCGGATACACCGAGAGGTGGTGCTTCCACCCGGCGAAGTACACGAGGTACCGGCCGTCCAGGGTGATGGTGGGAATCCCGTAGCTGATGTTCTGTCCGGCCTGCGCGGGCGCGGCGGCCAGGATGGTCTGCCGGACCTGTCGCAACACGTCCTGGACTTCTTCGGGAAACGAGTCGATGTAGTCGTCGATCGTCGTGAACCGGGCCGCCATTCACTCATCATCCCGCCTCCGGCCCCCGTCCGGCAGCCCGGTGCGAGCGGCGCGGAACAGAGGACCGCCGTGCGGGCAGTCATGAGTATGTTGCACCTCATGGCCGAGCCCCGCCGAAGCCTCCCCGACGTGGCAGACCTCTTCGACGAGCACGGTGCGGAGCTGCTGCGCTACTGCACCGGCCGGGTCGGGCCGACGGTCGCGGAGGACGTCGTGGCCGACACGTTCCTCATCGCGCACCGGCGCCGGCACCGGCTCGCCGACGGCCCGGCGCGGGCCTGGCTCTACGGCATCGCCAGCAACCTGCTGCGCCGGCACCGGCGCAGCGAGACCCGGGCCCTGCGGGCGCTGGCCCGGACCGGCCGCGACCTCGACCTGACCGACATCGCCGCCGGTGCCGCCGCCCGCGCGGACGCGTCGGCGCTGACCCGGCGGCTGGCCGCAGTGCTCGCCGCACTGCCCGCCCGCCAACGCGACGTGCTGCTCCTGTACGCGGTCGCGGAGCTCGGCTACGAGGAGATCGCCCGCACCCTGGACATCCCCCTCGGCTCGGTCCAGTCGGCGCTGCACCGCGCACGGGTGAAGCTGCGCGCCGCCCTCGCCACGGACCCCGCCGCCCACGAATCCCCCGACGGAGGCTCCCGATGACCGACGATCCCGACCTGCGCAGCGTGCGCGAATTCCACCAGCAGCGGCCGGGGGCCGCACCGGCCGCGCTCGACCGGGTGCGTCGGCGCGTCCTGACCGCGACGGCCGCACCGCACGCGCCCCGCCTCCTCGTCCCCCGCTGGGCGGCACCCGCCGCAGCCGCGGCCGTGGTGGCCGCCGTGGTCGGCGGGGTGGCGCTGCTGGGCGCAGCCGGCGACGGGACACCGCAGCCGGGCGGACCGACGGCCGGGCCGGGCCATCCCACGAGCGCCGCGCCCACCGCACCGGAGGGCAGCGTCGCGCTGTGGCTGAAGTACGGCGCACCGGTGCCGGTCCCCACGGTCTTCGCCCAGTTGGACCAGGCCGCAGCCGGCACCACCCTGGCCGTGCCGCGCCGCGGCGAGCTGCTGTGCTCGCACGCCTCCGTGCTCACCCGGTCGGGCCCTTCGCCGTCGCCCGGCAGCGCACCGGCGACGTCCCAGGCACAGGTGCGCTGCTTCGAGCCCGAAGGCCTGCTCGAAGTGCCCGCGCCGGATGCGGGCTCCGGAGACGTCAAGGGACAGTCAGCCGCCGAGCAGCTCGCCACCGCGCGGCACGGCTTCGCCGCGGCCGGGCCCGGCTGGGGATATCCGACCGCGGCTTGGCTGGCGACCCTGCCCACCGACCCGGACCTGCTGCTCGCCGGCTTCCGGGCGGGCTCGCGGGGTCCTGCCGAGGTCGACGACCTCACCCGCTGGCAGCAGTACGGGCGCTTCCTGACCCGGGTCGACCCGCTGCTGCCCGCCGCACAGCGCGCCGCCCTCCACCGGCTGATGGGCAGGCTCGACGGCCTCACCGCCGCCGAGGCCTTCACCATGACCGGCAAGCGGCTCTACGCGGTACGCCTGACCAGCGGCACGATCACCGACGAGCTGCTGTTCGAGCCGAGCACGGGACGGCTGGTCGGCCACGTCGAGCTGACCGGCGCCGCACCGGCGAGCAGCGGGCCGGCGTCGTCGCCCGGGGGCGGCGAGCCGGTGCCGGTCCGGCAGGAACGGTGGAAGTACCTGTTCCAGCCCGCGGCGACCTGGGCCGTCCCGTCCGCCACGGCACCGCGGTAAGACGGCGGCCGCGGGTCGGCGACGCGGCGCGAGGGCACCGACACGCGGTGTTCCGCCCGGTAACGAAAGGAGCAACCGCTTGCCCACGAAGTGACAGCCATCTATCACCAGTCTAGACTGCGTGGATCTCTCTACTCCGGTTGCACCCTCCAGGCTGGAGCGGCCATGAACCTAGAGATCCGACATCTCAGAGTGGTCTGCGCGATCGCGGACACGGGCAGCGTGACCAAGGCGGCCTCGCTGCTCGGGCTGGCCCAGCCCGCGGTCACCGCGCAGTTGCAGCGCATCGAGCGGTCGCTGGGCGGCCCGCTGTTCGAGCGCGGCCGCCACGGAGCCACCCCGACCGCGCTGGGCGAGCTGGTGCTCGCCCGCGCCCGGGTGGTGCTGCCCGCGATGCGCGGGCTCCAGGAGGACGCGGCACAGCTGACCGGCACCCGCGTCCGGCCGAACCAGTGGCGCATCGGCGCGGTCAACGGCCCGATCCTCGGCGGCCTCATGTCCCGGCTGGCCGCGGAGAAGGACGGCGTGGAGGTGCTGACCCACCCGTCGCACTGGGCCGATCAGCTCTGCGAGCTGGCCGTCGCCGGCAAGCTCGACTTCTGCATCGTCGGCGTGTGCGGCGACACCGTGCCGGGCAGTCCCGACGACGGGCTGATCTGGCGGGAGATCGCGATCGACGCCATCTTCGTGATGCTGCCCGAGAGCCACCCACTGGCGCACCGGTGGGAGATCGACCTGTCCGAGCTGGCCGACGCGCAGTGGGCGAGCATGCCGGGCGACGGCTGCTTCGGCGACTGCTTCGCCGCCGCCTGCGCGCGGGCCGGCTTCACTCCGCGCACCATGTACGAGATGGACATCGGCAACGCCGTCGACGCGGTGCTGTCGGGGCACGCGGTCGGGCTGTGCAAGGCCACCTTCCGCCGGGTGGACGGCATCGCCACGGTCCCCCTCGCCGGCGGGCCGCTGCGGTGGCGGCACCTGCTCGGCTGGCATCCGCGCAGCGAGGCCGCCGGATACGCCGACGTCATGCTCACCCTCGCCGCGGCGGCGTACGCGGAGTCGGCCGCCCGCAATCCGCACTACCTCGAGTGGGGCAAGGCCAACCCGCAGTTCGGCCCCCGCGTTTCCATCGCATCACGGTAGGACGCAAACGACATCTACCGCTCCCTATATAGATGCACATAGTTTGCGCTGCATGAACCGCAGACTCCTCTTCGCTTCGGCGGCGGCGACCCTCACCCTGGGCATCACCGTCGCGCTGACGTATCCGGCCGCGGCGGGACAAGGCCCCGACGCCGCGACCGACGCCGCCACCGCGGCGGGCATCTCGCCCCAGGTCCTCCAGGCGCTGGCCCGCGACCTCAGACTCGACCCCGCCGGCGTGCAGGCCCGGCTCGCCGACGAGCAGAAGGCCGGCAAGGCCGACCTGACCCTGCGCAAGTCGCTCGGCGCGACCTACGGCGGCGGCTGGCTGTCAGCCGACGCGAAGACCTTCACGGTCGGCGTGACCAGCCAGGCGCAGGCGGACAAGGTGCGCGCCGCCGGCGCGACCCCGAAGATGGTCGCCCGCAGCCTCGACCAGCTCGACGCGATCAAGGCCCGGCTCGACGCCGCCGCGACCAAGGCCCCCAAGACGATCCCCGGCTGGTACGTCGACGTGGCCGCCAACCAGGTCGTGGTGCTCGCCAAGTCGGGCGCCGACGCGGCCGCCTTCGTCAAGCAGGCCGGGGCCGACGCCGCCGCCGTGCGCGTCGAGGCCACCGCCGAGACCCCGGTGCCGTACATCGACGTCATCGGCGGCAACGCCTACTACATCGGCAGCGGCAGCCGCTGCTCGGTCGGCTTCTCGGTCAACGGCGGCTTCGTCACCGCCGGGCACTGCGGCAGCACCGGCGCCACCACGACCCAGCCGAGCGGCACCTTCGCCGGATCCAGCTTCCCCGGCAACGACTACGCCTGGGTCCGGGTCAACTCCGGCAACACCCCGCGCGGCCTGGTCAACAACTATGCGGGCGGCACCGTGACGGTGTCCGGCTCGACCGACGCCGCGATCGGCGCGTCGGTCTGCCGGTCCGGCTCGACCACGGGCTGGCGCTGCGGCACCATCCAGGCCCGCAACTCCTCGGTGACCTACCCGCAGGGCACCGTCAACGGCCTCATCCGCACCAACGTGTGCGCCGAGCCGGGCGACTCCGGCGGCTCGCTCATCGCGGGCAGCCAGGCCCAGGGCGTGACCTCGGGCGGCTCCGGCAACTGCTCGTCGGGCGGCACGACGTACTTCCAGCCGGTCAACGAGATCCTGTCGGCGTACAGCCTGACCCTGGTGACCGGCGGCGGCACCCCGCCGTCGTCGCCGCCGCCCGGCGGCAGCGGCTGCACCGGCTACGAGTTCTCCCGCAACGGCTCGCTGTCCAGCGGCGGCAGCGCCTACCAGCCGGACAACAGCTACTACCAGTCCACCACCTCCGGCACGCACCGCGGCTGCGTGGCCGGCCCGTCCGGCACGGACTTCGACCTCTACCTGCAGAAGTGGAACGGTTCGGCGTGGGCCGTCGTGGCCCAGGGCGCGACCCCGTCCAACGCGGATACGCTGACCTACTCGGGCACCGCCGGCTACTACCGGTACCGGGTGCACGCGTACAGCGGCTCGGGTTCGTACTCGCTCGGCTTCACCAACCCGTGACGGCCACCTGACACCGAACACGCCGAAGCCCGGTTCCTGAATCAGGAACCGGGCTTCGGTCTTGTCGTAGCGGGGGCCAGATTTGAACTGACGACCTCTGGGTTATGAGCCCAGCGAGCTACCGAGCTGCTCCACCCCGCGTCGGGTGCTTGCACAGACTATGTCACCGTTGTCGACCGTGTCCAATCGCTTAACCGCCCACATTCATGGATGCCATCCTCTTGGCAGGACGGCTTCCACGGTGTTCGATGACTGGCAACAATCCTTCTAGAAAGGAGCCAGTCGATGCGAACCCTCCGCGCGTTGGCCGTCACGGCGGCTGTCGCCCTGCTGGGCGCAGCGGTCCCCTACCTGACCAGCACTGCCGCACATGCCGCCGGGCCGGCGCTGCGCGCCGTGGTCACCCAGGTCAGCGTGTGGGCCACCGGATACGGCGCCGACGTGACGATCACCAACACCGGCGACGCCCCCGCCACCGGCTGGACCGTCGCGTTCGACCTGCCCGCCGGCACCACGGTCAGCTCGTCGTGGAGCTCGGTCCGCACGCAGAGCGGGCAGCGCTACACCTTCACCAATGTGAGCTGGAACGGCACCGTCAACCCGGGCGCGTCGCAGACCTTCGGCTTCAACGCCGCCGGGATCGGCACCCCGGCCAACTGCACCGTCAACGGCGGCGCCTGCGCAGGCGGCCCGGTTCCATCACCGTCCACCCCGCCGTCCCCGCCGGCTTCTCCGTCGCCGTCCGCGCCCGCGTCACCGTCCGCATCGCCGTCAGGGCCGTTGCCATCGTCCCCGCCGCCCACCGGACCGATCGTGGACGTGAGCACCGCCGCGCAGCTGAGCAGCGCGCTGAGCGGCGCGAACCCCGGCACCACCATCCGGCTCGCGGCGGGCACCTATCGCGGGGCGTTCGCCACCACGCGGGCGGGCACGGCCAACTCACGGATCACGCTGACCGGGCCGCGCACCGCGGTGCTGATCAACGACGGGCCGAGCGGCACCGCGCCGTCCTGCCCCGCGCCCACCGCGGGCTGGGACTCCGGGTACGGGCTGTGGCTGTTCGACGCGCCGTACTGGAACCTCACCGGATTCACCGTGGCCGAGTCGAAGAAGGGCATCGTGCTCGACAACTCGCACCACGTGACGATCAGCAGCGTGTACGTGCACCACACCGAGGACGAAGGAGTGCACTTCCGCCGCTCCTCGGCGGACGGCGTGATCCGCGACTCGATCGTCGAATACACCGGCCTGGTGCAGCCCGGCTACGGCGAGGGCGTCTACCTCGGCTCGGCCGGGTCGAACTGGGCCTGCCACGGCAACTCCGGCGGCGTCGACCGCTCCGACCGGGTGCAGGTGCTCAACAACCGCATCGGCCCGTACGTCGCCGCCGAGCACATCGACATCAAGGAGGGCACCTTCGCCGGCGTCGTCCGCGGCAACACCTTCGACGGGCGCGGCATCTCCGGGCAGAACTCGGCCGATTCCTGGATCGACGCCAAGGGCATCGGCTACCTCATCGAGAACAACACCGGCACGTTCGCCGCGCCGGGCACGTTCGTCAACGGTTACGAGACGCACAACCCGACGACCACGCCGTCCTTCCAGAACGGGTGCGGCAACGTGTGGCGCGGCAACACCTCGAACCTGGGCGGGGTCGGCCAGTACGCGATCCGGGTCACCTCGACCTCGAAGTGCGCCGGCAACCTCAACGTGGTGTACGCCTCCAACACCGTCACCAACGCCACCACCGGCCTGACCAACATCGCGGTCACGCCCTGACCTGTGCCGGACACAGCGATGCCCGCTCCCGCCGTCGGCACGGGGCGGGCCTCGTCGCTACGAAGTGGTGGACGAGGTTCCGGCGCGCCGTCCGGACTCGCCGTTGCGGACCTGGCGCAGGATCATCTTGGCCACGCATCCCGGCAGCGACGCGCTCCATGAGTGGTCGCGGGCCCGGTAGGAGCTCGGGCTCTCCCCGACCACCTCGGTGAACCGACTGCTGAACGAGCCCAGCGACGTGAAGCCGACGGCCATGCAGACCTCGGTCACATTCAGGTCGCCCCGGCGCAGCAGGGCCTGGGCACGCTCGATCCGGCGGGTCATCAGGTAGCTGTACGGCGTCTCGCCGAAGGCGGACCGGAAGCTGCGCGAGAAGTGCCCCGGTGACATCAGCGCGGTGCGTGCCAGCGCAGCCACATCCAGCGGCTGCGCGTACTCGCGATTCATCCGGTCGCGGGCCTGCCGCAGCCGGACCAGGTCGTCCCTTGTCACTCTGGTCACCCTACCCACATACAGAAGGACCCGGTCCCATCGGAACCGGGTCCTTCATTCGTAGCGGGGACAGGATTTGAACCTGCGACCTCTGGGTTATGAGCCCAGCGAGCTACCGAGCTGCTCCACCCCGCGTCGGTCTCTAAACCATAGCCTGTTGATCGCACGCCCTGCAAATCGACACGGGGTGAGCGCCGTCTCAGCGCTCACCCCGTGTCGATTCACCTCATGTCGTCCTCAGCCGGTGGTGGCCGGTGTCGGCGTGGGCGCCGGTGGGGAGGGCGAGGCAGCCGGAGCCGGCGTCGTGCCGCTCGCCTGCTCGAACTCCTTCATCGCCGCCTCCAGCGCAGCCAGCGCCTTGCCATAGGCCTCGAAGTTGCCGGACTGCTGCGCCGCCCGCACGTCGTCGATGGCCTTGTTGACCTTCTCGGCGGCGGCGGCCAGGTTCGGCGCCCCGGTCGTCGGCGGCGGCTGCTCAGGCGTGGTCACCGGTGGAGTGCCGGTGGTCGTGCCGACCAGCTGTTTGATGCCGTCGGTGAGGGTGTCCGCGAAGGCCACCTTGTCGCCGTAGCTGACCAGCACCTTCTTCATCAGCGGATACGCCTTCTCCCCGCTGGAGCGCAGGTAGATCGGCTCGACGTAGAGCATGCCGCCGCCGTACGGCAGGGACAGCAGGTTGCCCTTGACGACGTTGTTGCCCCAGATGTTGAGCTGTGTTCGCGCCGCGTCGAAGTTCTCCATCAACTGCTGCGCCTGGCCCGGGCCGGGGATCCGGCCGTCCTTGCTCAGCTCCAGCACCTGCAGTGTCGGTTTGCCGTTGACGTACGACCCGGAGATCAGCGCGGCCAGGTTCTGCCGTTCCCGCGGGGTCACCGCGGCGGTGAGCTGGAAGCGCGGCTCGGTCTGCCCGGGCAGCTGGGTCAGCAGGTAGTACGGCGGCTGCTTGGCCGAGGTGCCGGCGGTGGCCGGGTCGTTGGGCACGGCCCAGAAGTCGGGCGCGTTGAAGAAGTCGTTGGCGTTGTTGACGTGGAACCGGGTGAGCAGGTCGCGCTGCACCTTGAACATGTCCGCCGGGTAGCGGAAGTGCTGTGCCAGCTCCGCCGGGATCTCCGCCTTCTTCGTGATCAGGTCGCCGCCGAAGGCGTTGTTCCACGCCTTGAGGATCGGGTCCTTCTCGTCGAACTCGTAGAGCTTGACGGTGCCGTCGTACGCGTCGACGGTGGCCTTCACCGAGTTGCGGATGTAGTTGATGTCCTGCCGGGCGAGCCGGAACGTGCCGTCGCCGGTCAGCGAGTCACTGGTCGCGTCCTGCAGGTCGATGCGCTGCGCGTACGGGTAGTTCGCGCTGGTCGTGTAGCCGTCGACGATCCACACGATGCGCCCGCCGACCGCGGCCGGGTACGGGTCGCCGTCCAGCGTGAGGAACGGGGCGACCTTCTGCACCCGGGTGCGCGGGTCGCGCTCGTAGAGGATCTTCGAGTTGTCGTTGACCGCATCGGCGAGCAGGAAGTTCGACTCGGCGTACTTGATCGAGTAGAGCAGCCGCCGCCAGGTCGAGCCCAGGTCGACGCCGCCCTGGCCGGTGTAGGTGTAGCGGGCGTCGGTGGCCTCGCCGGTCGGCCGGTCGTACTCTGCGCTGGTGCCTCCGTCGGGCTTGCCGACGATGGCGTACTCGCCCATCCGCTCGCCGTAGTAGATGCGCGGCTGCTCGACGGGCAGCTTGTCGGTCGCCGACGAGCAGCCCTGCTCGCTGGTCTGCGCCTGGCCGGTGAAGAACCCGGAGACGAACAGCGGCTGGCCGGCGCAGACCGTGGTGTTGGCGGGCGCCGCGACCAGGCCGTAGCCGTGGGTGTAGACGGTGTGCTTGTTGATCCAGTTGCTCTGCGCGGTGGTCAGCTTGCTGTACTCGATCTCGCGCACGCCCACCACGTAGTCGGCGGTCTTGCCGTCGATGGTGTAGCGGTCGATGTCGAGCTTGTCGCCGAACTGGTAGAAACTGCGCACCTGGGACAGCTGCGTGTAGGTCTCGGCGACCACCGCCGGGTCGAGCAGGCGGATGTTCGGCACGATCGTCTTGTCCTGCGCCAGCGACGCCGGCGGCTCGACCGTGTCCGAGGCGTACGGCGTGGTAGTCGCGGTGTCCAGCCCGTAGGCCGTGCGCGTGGCCGCGATGGTGCGGTCGATGTACGGCGCTTCCTTGACGTTGCGGCTCGGGTCCACCTGGAACGTCTGCACGCCCCACGGGTAGATGCCGCCGATGGCGACCGCGGAGATGGCCAGCAGGCCCAGCGCGATGCCCGGCCACACCAGGTTGCGCATGACCGCGTTCGAGAAGATCAGGATGGCGATGACGACGATCACCGAGATGTAGGTGAGCATCTCCTTGGCCGGCAGCAGCGCCTGGATGTCGGTGTAACCCGCGCCGGTCAGGTCGGTGCCGGAGATGGTGTCCAGCAGGAGCGCCCGGCGGTCCAGCACGTACGCGATCGCCTTGAGGCTGACGAACAGCGCCACCAGGCCGGTCAGGTGGGCCCGCGCGCCGGTGGTCATCCGGTCACCGGCGCCGGACAGCCGCACCCCGCCGTAGAGGTAGTGCACGCCGAGCGCGCCGATCAGCGCCAGCACCGTCACGGTGAAGCCGGTGTTCAGCAGGTACTGCCAGAACGGCAGCTTGAAGACGTAGAAGCCGATGTCGATGCCGAACTGCGGGTCCTTCTGGTTGAACGGCTCGGCGTTCTCGAACAGCAGCCACTGCTGCCAGTGCCCCTGCGCGGCCAGCCCGGCGAAGAACGCGACCGCGCCGGCGGCCAGCGCGAACCACCGCATCAGGTGCGGGCCGAGCAGGTAGCGGTAGCGCTCCAGCGCCTGCTGCTCGACCCCGGTCGGCGGCAGGAACGGGCGCAGCTTGTACGCCAGGTACAGGTTGCCGAAGAGGAAGGCCCAGATGATCAGGCCGAACACCGCGAACAGGCCGATCCGGGTGCCGAGCTGACCGGTGAAGACCTGGGTCGCGTCGAGTTCGTCGAACCAGAGCCATTCGGTCCACGCCTCGACCACCCAGCCCAGGACGGCGAAGAAGACAAGAAGGCCGGTCAGCACGATGAGCCAGGCGCGTCCGCGACGGCTCATGTGCGGCAGTTGGCTTGATCGGTTCACCACGGTGGAAGCCTACGTTGCCGTGCAAGAGCCCGGCACCGATGGACGCCCTTACGGAACCCTGGTGAGTCGTCTGACGTGCGGTTTCGGCGCAGGGCCCGCCTGGACGGGCCCTGCGCCGGGCCGTTTTCTCAGCTGATTAACAGGAAGGCGGCTGACCGCCGGCCCGCACCGTGGCCAGTGCGGCCAGCGCGTCGGCGAGCGTGCCGACCTTCGCCAGCGGCAGCCCGGGCAGCGCGTTGGCCTTGGCTTCCGCGCAGTTGGCGGCGGGGGTGAGGAAGACCTTCGCCCCGGCCGCCCTGGCCCCGTACAGCTTCTGCGGGATGCCGCCGATCGGCCCGACGTTGCCCTCGTCGTCGATGGTGCCGGTGCCCGCGATGACCTTGCCGCCGGTGAGGTCCTCCGGCTTCAGCTTGTCGATGATGCCGAGGGTGAACATCAGGCCCGCGCTCGGGCCGGCGATGTCGTCGAGCTTGATGTTCAGCGTGAACGGGTGCGGCTGCTCGGTCTTGACCTCGATACCCACTCGCGGGGTGTCGTCGGTCGCCGACGCCGGTTTGGTGGTCACCTCCACCGTGGTGGGGGTCTTGTCGCGGGTGACGCCGAGCTTCAGCGTGCTGCCGGCGGGCTTGCCCTGGATCAGCTCCAGCAGCTTGCCGTTGGAGGTGACCGCGGTGCCGTCGACGGTGTCGATGACGTCGCCCGGCTTCAACCGGCCGTCCGACGCGCCGCCCGCGACCACCTTGTCGACCGTGATCCGCACCGGGTAGCCGAGCTCGCGCAGCGCCGCGGTCTCCGCGCTGGTCTGCGAGTTCTTGAAGTCCTCCTGGCCCTGCTGGTCGATCTCCTCGCGGCTGGCGTCCGGCGGGTAGAGCAGCTCGTACGGGACGACCGCCTCCTCGTCGGACCACCAGCCCCGGATCACCGAGACCAGGTCGGTGGACGACTGCACGTTGACGGTGACCAGCCGCAGCTGCCCGTCGGACTTCGAGACCGCGGGGCCGCCGCTCACCGAGATGACCTCGTGGCAGCCTTCCGGCGCACCGGGCGCGCCCGGCGTGCAGACCTCGCCGTTGTCGTCGACGGCGGACAGGGTGTCCACGGTCGGGCCGGCGCTCTCCACCACGTAGGGCACCTTCACCTGCCCGATGGCGAACAGCAGCAGCACGGCCAGGAGCGCGCCCAGCACCACAGTCAACCCGCGACGTCTCATGGCGGCCAGCCTATCCGGGAGGTCCGGGCGCTCGCCGGACCCTGACTTGTCCCCGATCACGGGGTGGGTATGAGTCACTTGCGCTCAACTTCGCGTACGGTGGAGAGCGTGCCTGACACCCCGTTCGGGTTCGCCCTTCCTGGCGGCCAACCACCAGATCCCAACGACCCGCAGCAGATGCAGCAGTTCCTCGCCGGGCTGCAGCAGCTGATGGCGATGAGCTCCAGCGGGGGAGGCCCCGTGAACTGGGACCTCGCCCGGCAGGTCGCCACCACCTCGCTCAACAGCGAGGGCGACCCGGCCGTGACCGCCGCCGACCGCACCGAGGTCGACGACGCACTGCGCCTGGCCGACCTGTGGCTCGACCCGGCCACTTCCCTGCCCAGCGGCGTGCTCACCACGGCCGCGTGGAACCGCAACGAGTGGATCTTCAACACTCTGGACGTCTGGCGCAAGCTGGCCGACCCGGTCGCCGACCGCATGGTCAACGCCATGGGCGACCTGGTTCCGCCGGAGGCCCGCGCCCAGCTCGGCCCGATGGCCGCGATGATCAGCAGCCTGGGTGGCGCCCTGTTCGGCGGCCAGTTCGGCACCGCGCTGGCCAAGCTCGCCGTCGAGGTGCTCTCGGCCGGCGACATCGGCCTGCCGCTCGGCCCCAACGGCACCGCCGCGCTCGTGCCCGCCAACATCCGGGCGTACGGCGAGGGCCTGGAACTGGACGCGGGTGAGCTGCGCCTGTTCGTGGCCCTGCGCGAGGCCGCCCACCAGCGGCTCTTCGGCCACGTGCCGTGGCTGCGCGGGCACGTGCTGACCGCGGTGGAGGCCTACGCCAACGGCATCCGGGTGGACCGTGAGGCCATCGAGGAGGCGCTGCAACGGGTCAACCCCGCCGACCCCGAGTCGATGGCCGAGCTGCAGCTCGAAGGCATCTTCACGCCCGACGACAGCCCGCAGCAGCAGGCCGCCCTGCGCCGCCTGGAGACCGTGCTCGCCCTGGTCGAAGGCTGGGTCACGCACGTGGTCGAGCAGGCCGCCGGCAACCGCCTGCCCAACGTCGTACGCCTCTCCGAGACGTTCCGCCGCCGCCGCGCGGCCGGCGGCCCCGCGGAGCAGACGTTCGCCGCGCTCGTCGGCCTGGAGCTGCGGCCCCGCCGCCTGCGTGAGGCCGCGGCGCTGTGGGCGGCGCTGACCGAGCACCGCGGGGTGTCCGGCCGTGACGCCCTGTGGGACCACCCCGACCTGCTGCCCGACGACGAGGACTTCGCCGACCCGGCCGCCTACGCGGCGAGCGCCGACACCACGGTCCTCGACCTCAGCGGCCTCGACGACCTGCCCCGCCACGACGAGGGCGGCCCCGAGAACGGCCCGAAGCAGGACTGACTCGGCGGGCGAGCCCGCTTTTCAATCGACGTTGGCCTATCACATCGAATCCGAGCCACTGATTCTCGATGTGATAGGCCAACGTCTATGCAAAAACGGGGCGGCGGGTGCGCAGGGTCACTCGGCGCGGGCGTGTTCGGCGGCGGCGATGCCCTCGAGGTAGCCGCGGGCGCGCTCGGTGCGCGGGTAGCGGCCGACCAGGGCCCAGAAGCGGGCGTTGTGGCTGGGCACGATCAGGTGCACCAGCTCGTGGAGCAGCACGTAGTCGGCGACCCACGCGGGCATCTCGCGCACCCGCTCGGACAGCCGGATGGTGCGGTCGGCGGGGGTGCAGGAACCCCAGCGGCCGTGCTGGTTGCCGACCCAGCGCACGGTGGCGGGCACCGCGACGGCGCCGAACTCAGGCAGGTAGCGACAGGCCAACTGGCGGGCGCGGGCTTCGAGCTCGGCGTCGCTGCGCAGGCTGCGCTGATCGCGGGCGGCGAGCCGGGCGAGCATCTTGCTCACCCATTCGCTCTCCTCGGCGCGCGAGAACTGGCTGGGGATGAGCACCACCACCCGCTCCCCCTCGCGGTAGGCGGACACCGTCCGCCGCCGGCGCTCACTGCGTCGGACCTCTACCACGGGTTTGCGTGCGGCGGCCATTAACGACCGGCGCAGACCAGGGGGAACCCGGGGGTAACCAGGGGGGTGTTACTCACGGCTAGGACGCTAGCGGCCCGGTGCCAGGGTGGCGCAAGAGTCAATCTTGTGATCATCGCCAGATTTGCCGGGATAGGTGGTCTTCGCCAAGAAAATTCTTCTGACCGTGACCCGGACCACTGGTTCGCATAAGGGACATTACTCAATGCAAAGGCGACTTTACGAAAATGCCTCATTTTCGGCAAGCGTGATGACTCCGGCGTGTCCCGCGTAACCTGACTACTCAGATCGATTCGGGCAGGCAGACTTCGACCGTCACAGCGCAAGCCGCCGGGACGAGTCACCGTGGATCATGAGGAGGAATCGTGGCCGAAGAGAAGTACAACGGCTACTGCGTGAAGTGCAAGGAAAAGCGTGATTTCACCGGCAAGGTGGAGATCTCCAAGACTGGCATGCGGATGGCCAAGGGGCCCTGCCCCGTCTGCGGTACGACCGTGAACCGCATTCTCGGCAAGGCCTGAGGAACAACGCGAGACAGGAGCCCGCAGACACTGCGGGCTCCTGTCGCTTTCCCGACAATCTTCTCCAAGATCTGTGGATAACCCAGGTCAGCACTGTGGAAAACCTCTTGATCACGGGGGACGGCCTGTGGATAACCGCGACCGGGGCCCGCTGAGGGCTGGCACGCTCGACTGCTGTGAGCCGCTCCCCGATGTCCCGCCCGGCCCTGCTGCCGGGGCTGCGCCCGATGTGGCGCGACCGTCACACCGTCCAGCTGGGCACCGACCCTGAACACGCCGTCGTGCTGGAGCTGCCGCACCGCTCCGCGGCCCGGCTGCTGGAGCTGCTCGACGGCTCCCGCACCGAACGGGCCCTGCTCACCGAGATGGGACGGCTCGGCATGCGGGCCGAGGACGTGCACGAGGTGCTCGCCGCGCTGACCAGCCGGGGGCTGGTCATGCCGGCCCACACGCTGATGCCCTCGGCGCTGCCCGCCGAGCACCGGGCCCGGCTCGCCGACGAGGCGGCCGCGCTCGCCCTGCGCCGCTCGGAGAGCGCCGGCACTCCGGCCCGGGTGCTGCAGCGGCGGGCCCTGGCGCGGGTGATCATCGCAGGCGCCGGTCCGACGGCCCGGCTGGTCACCACGGCCCTGCTGGATGCCGGAGTGGGCAAGGTGGGCCTGGTCGTCTCCCCCGGCGCCGCGGCCACGGTCAGCCCCGCGCCCGGCGCGGCCACCGCGGTGAGCCCGCTGTCCGGGGCCCGAGCGGCGGGGCCCCACCCGGCCACCCTGCGGGCCACCGACGCCACGTTCCGGGTCCAGGTCGGGTATGCCGTATCCACCCGTGGAACTCGCCGCAGGGTGCCTCACCTGGCGCTGACGGTTCGCGACGGGGTCGCCGTGGTCGGCCCGTTGGTGCCCGTCACGGGCGGGCCCTGCCTGCACTGCCTCGATCTGCACCGCACCGACCGCGACCCTTCCTGGCCCCGGCTGGTGGCCCAGCTCGCCCAGGTGCCGCCCGGGGGCGATCCGTGCCCGGCCGCGACCCGCCTCACCGCGGCTGGTTTCGCCGCTGCAGAGGTGCTGGCCTACCTCGACGGAGCCTCGCCGACCACGATCGGCACGACTGTCGAGATCAACGGCGTGCTGCCCTGGCGACGGCGCACCTGGTCACCCCACCCGTCGTGCGACTGCATCCGACGGCGGCGCGGCTGACATTCTCCACAGGGTCTTCACCTGCCGGAACGGGCCGAAATCCGCGGGGTCGGCAACAATGGCACGGTGACCGACATCCCGCGCCGCGCCGTCTCCCGCACCGCCAAGCTGGCATCTCTACCCCTGGGCTTCGCCGGGCGGACCGTGCTCGGGTTCGGCAAGCGGGTCACCGGCATCGCCACCGACGTGATCTCCGCCGAGATCCAGGAGCGTACGGCCGAGCAGCTGTTCAGCGTGCTGGGCCAGCTCAAGGGCGGCGCGATGAAGCTCGGCCAGGCGCTGAGCGTGTTCGAGGCGGCCCTGCCCGACGCGCTGGCGGAGCCCTACCGCGACGCGCTGACCAAGCTCCAGGAGGCGGCCCCGCCGCTGCCCGCCGCCACCGTGCACAAGGTGCTGGCGGAGCAGCTGGGCAGCGACTGGCGCGCCCTGTTCCGCGAGTTCGACGACGAGCCCGCGGCCGCGGCCAGCATCGGCCAGGTGCACCGGGCCGTGTGGAAGGTCCCGCGCAAGCGCACCGGGATCCCGGTCGCCGTGAAGATCCAGTACCCGGGCGCGGGCGACGCGCTGATCGCCGACCTGACCCAGCTGTCCCGCCTGGCCGGGCTGTTCAAGGTGATCCAACCCGGGCTGGACGTCAAACCGCTGGTCACCGAGCTGCGCGCGCGGGTCGTCGAGGAGCTGGACTACGAGCTGGAGGCGGCCAGCCAGCGCGCCTTCGCGGCCGCGTACGCGGGGGACGAGGAGATCCTGGTGCCGCAGGTGCTGGCGGCCGCCCCGCGAGTGCTGGTCACCGAGTGGGTCGAGGGCATCCCGCTGTCGAAGATCATCAGCACCGGGACGGTGGCGCAGCGCGACCGGGCCGGTGCGCTGATGGCCATGCTGCACTTCTCCGCCCCCGAGCGGGCCGGGCTCCTGCACGCCGACCCGCACCCGGGCAACTACCGGCTGCTGCCCGACGACCGGCTCGCCGTCATCGACTTCGGTGCGGTCGCCCGGCTGCCGCAGGGGCTGCCGGAGCCCGTCGGCCGGATCACCCGACTCGCCCTGGCCGGGCGGGCCGACGAGGTGCTCAAGGGCCTGCAGGGCGAGGGTTTCGTGCGGGCGAACGCCGACATCGACGCGCAGGCGGTGCTGGACTACGTGCGGCCCATGCTGGAGCCGCTGGCCGCGCACGAGTTCCGCTTCTCCCGGGCCTGGCTGCGTGAGGAGGCGGCCCGGCTGGCCAGCCCGCGCAGCCCGGCGTACTCGCTGGGTCGGCAGCTGAACCTGCCGCCGTCGTACCTGATGATCCATCGGGTGACGCTGGGCTCCATCGGCGTGCTGTGCCAGCTGGAGGCCAAGGCGCACTACCGCGCCATCCTGGAGCGCTGGCTCCCCGGTTTCGCCGAACCGACCCCCTGACCTGGCTACCGACCTCGAAAAACACGGATGCCCGCCGGCTGAGCCGGCGGGCATCCGCATTGATTCACTTATCGCTGCGACAGCTCACGTGCACGCCGACGCGCGGCGACCATGATCTGACGGGCGGAACGGGAAGCCTCAGAGGGGATGTTCTGAGGCTCAAGCATTCGAGCCCGACTCATGATTTCGTGGATCATATAGATGTCGCTGATGCCGTTTCTCATTGCTTCTCTCCGATGCTGTGGTAGTGGCTTAGCCGGCAGGCGGCTGGATTGGGTGATGCGGAGTTGCTGCTCAGGCAGCGAGCCGGACCGACTCGCGAGCGGTGACCGCGGCGACACGCGCCTCGGTCTCGGCCACCAGGGCCGCCTCGCGAGCGAGGTCGTCCTTACGCGGACGGCCACGCGGACGCTTGCGCGCCACGACCGCACCACGCTCGAAGATCTCGCCGCCCCAGACGCCCCAGGGCTCCTCGCGCTCCAGTGCCCCGGAGAGGCACTCGACCTTGAGCGGGCACTCGCCGCACAGCGACTTGGCCAGCTCAAGCTCCGCGGGAGCGTCCGAGAACCACAGGTCCGGGTCGAACTTCCGGCAGGGCAGCTCCGCACCCAGCTCGACGCTGAAGTCGAGTACTGGGGCCAACGCCAGACTCATCTTCCGGTCACCTTCCTTTCATCTCGATCTCGTGGATCGCTTTCCATGGGGGTGGAAATAACTAAGGCCGCGGATCCCGGTGTACGGGTTCCGCGGCCTCGAGGTGAGCCGGTGGTCTGGTTTAGACCTTTGGTTTACCTCGAGGTGGGAGCCCGCTGAATCCATCGAGCTTCATGCCCGAGGACTCCTGGTTCCGGTAGGCCAGGGTGGTGCTGGTGGTGCTGGTGATGCTCTTCGGCTTGGCGGCTCCCGCGGGGGCCACCTTGATCGGGTTCGGGTTCCAGGCCAGCTGTCGCAGGACCGGCAGCTGGGCCACCGGCAGACCGGTGACGGTCGAGCCGCCCAATGCGCCCACTGCGCCATGCGTGGCGTGGCCGGTGGGTGCCGGCTGTGAGGGTGCAGCCAGGGCGATCGGCGAAACGGTGACCGACGGAGCGCAGGCAGCGGCGAGCGACGGCACGACAGCGTTCAAGGTTTTGAACGTGATCTCCATGGGACTCGCCTCCTCACTTGCCTCGTCGGTGCAGAACGTGAATCACCAGCCAGGAGCAGCACGGATGTGCGCGCTCTTGGAGGTGTGACCGAAGGTTATGCCTCCCGGCCGGGAGGGCGCAAACGGTTTTACGGCTCTGTTGCCAAATCTTTTTGAAGATCTTCTGAAGTCGGTTGTTCAGGCAGCAAATCCGCCACCGAAGCGCCCTTCAAGAGCGCGAGAACTGCCTCGCCGTACAGCTCGAGTTTGCGCGGACCGATGCCGGCGATCTCCACGAGTCCCGCCCTGTCAGATGGCTGACGCTCGGCCAGCGCGGTCAGGGTGGCGTCGGTGAAGACGACGTACGCGGGGATCTTCGCCGCCGCGGCGACCCTGGCCCGCCAGTCGCCCAGCCGCTCGAACAGCTCCTCGTCCAGTGAGGACGGGCAGCCCGCACACCGGCCCAGCTTGCGCTCCGGCCCGGCGAGCAGGGTCGCACCGCACACCCGGCAGCTCACGATCACGGTCTTGCGGGCCGCCCGGGGCGCGCCGGGTGCGGGCCGCTCCGCACGGGGCGCGGCGGCCTGGCCGCCGAACGGCGCCAACCCCGGCACACCCTGCAGGAAGCGGCATGGCCGCCGGGCCCGGCCGCCGGACGAGCGCATCTCGCCGTAGCTGAGCCACAGCATCCGCCGCGCTCTGGTGATACCGACGTACAGCAGCCTGCGCTCCTCCTCCAGCGCTTCGGCGCTGCGGGCGTACGCGGTGGGCATGGTCCCCTCGACGAGCCCGACCAGGAACACCGCGTCCCACTCCAGGCCCTTCGCGGAGTGCAGGCTGGCCAGGGTCACCCCGGCCACGGTCGGGGCGTGCTGCGCGTGGGCGCGCCGGCCCAGCTCGGCCGCGAAATCGGCGAGCCCGTTGTCCGCGCCCGGGTCGGGGCGGAACTCGGCGGCCAGGCGTACCAGCGCGGCGAGGGCCTCCCAGCGTTCCCGCGCGGCCCCACCCGACGGCGGACGCTCGGGCTGCCAGCCCAGCCCGACCAGCACCGCGCTGACCGTGGCGACCAGATCGTCGCCGCCGTCGGCGCGGGAGGCCGAGCGCAGCGCGATCATCGCCTGGCGGATCTCGGCCCGCTCGAAGAAGCGCTCCCCGCCGCGCAGCACGTAGGGCACCCCGGCGTCGGCGAGGGCCTGCTCGTAGGTCTCCGACTGGGAGTTGGCCCGGAACAGCACCGCGATCTCGGACGCCGGGGTGCCCGCCGCGATCAGGTCGGCGCAGCGGCGGGCCACCCCGACCGCCTCGTTGTGCTCGTCGGCGAAGACCCGGGCGTCAGGCTCCGGCCCGGCCGCGCGCTGCCCGACCAGGTCCAGGCGCAGCCGTGACTCGCTGCCCTTCGCCTGCCGGATGACCGCATTGGCCAGGCCCACCACCTGCGGGGTGGACCGGTAGTCGCGGACCAGCCGCACCACGGTCGCGTTGCGGTGGGTACGCGCGAAGTCCACCAGGTACGACGAGGTCGCGCCGGTGAACGAGTAGATGGTCTGCGCCGCGTCGCCGACCACGGTCAGGTCCTTGCGGCCGCCCAGCCACGCCTCCAGCAGCCGCTGCTGGAGCGGGTTCACGTCCTGGTACTCGTCGACGACGAAGTGCCGGTACTGCGTGCGGACCTGCTCGGCGACGTCGGAGTGCTCCTCGATCCCCCAGCACATGGCGCGCAGCAGGTCCTCGAAGTCGATCACGCCCTGTTGGCGCTTGACGTGCTCGTACGCGGTGTACACCGCGGCGACCTGGGCCGCGTCCAGCGGCGTCTCCCGGCCGGCCTTGGCCGCCGCGACCGTGTACTCACCGGGCTCGATCAGCGACGACTTCGACCACTCGATCTCGGCGGCGAGGTCGCGTGCGCCGGTGCGGTCGGCCCGCACCCCGGCCCGGGCCGCGGCGAGCACGATCAGCCGCGCCTTGCTCTCGACCAGCTCCGGCATCTCCCGGCCGCGCAGGAGGCGGGGGGCGAAGAAGCGCAGCTGGCGCAGGGCGGCGGCGTGGAACGTACGGGCCTGCACGCCGTGCGCGTCGAGCCCGGCCAGCCGCTCGCGCAGCTGCGCCGCGGCGCGCGCGGTGAAGGTGACCGCGAGCACATGCTTGGGCTGGACCTCGCCGGTGACGACGCGGTGCGCGATCCGGTGGGTGATCGCCCGGGTCTTGCCGGTGCCCGCCCCGGCCAGGATGCACACCGGTCCGGCCGGCGCCGTGACCGCGGCCGCCTGCTCTTCGTCCAGGCCGTTCAGTACCTTCCGGGCCGTGTCGGGGGCAGCGTCTCTGGTCACAACAGGGAATCATCCCAGGTGTTGTGGATGTTGCCATCGCTAGAGTCCCCCGGAGCCCCCGCTCCCCCGACCCGAGGATCGCCATGCTGACCATGTACTCGACCACGTGGTGTGGTTACTGCCACCGGCTGCGCAGCCAGCTCGACCGCGAGGGCATCACCTACACGGTGATCGACATCGAGCAGGACCCCAACGCGGCGGACTTCGTGATGGGCGTGAACGGCGGCAACCAGACCGTGCCGACGCTGCGCTTCGCCGACGGCAGCGCCCTGACCAACCCCAGCATCATCCAGGTCAAGGACCACCTCGCCGCGATCGCAGAAACGGCCGCCGACCCGGCCTGACCTCGGCCGCCTACGCGATCGCTGTTTCGTGCCGCAAGCCGGGGTCTGACCCCACCTTTCGGCACGAGACGGCGATCTTCCCGTGCGCCGGGCACGGCCGCGTCGGGCGCGGTCAGCTGGGCCAGCGGGGGGCGTCTAGGCGGACCACCTTGACCCGCTGGCGGCCGGAGCGGACGGCGCCGACCGAGGCGAGCGCGCGGGCGAGCTGGAGGGCGGCGTCGAGGCTGTCCGCCTCCGCCACTTGGCGGCGCTGCTCGGGGGTCGCCGTCTCGTCGCGCAGCGGTTGCTCATCGAGGAACGACGCGACCACATCCTCGGGCGCGAAGGGTCGTACCTCGGTGCGAACGATCAGGTACCGCATGCGCTTGCTCCGTCACTGCCTGCCGGGCGGAGGTCGACTGTGGAGTCCATGGGTGGAAGTTCCACATTCGGCTGATGTCATGCTTGTGCATTTCCCCAGCTGGAATCAAGCAAGACGCGACGATCGTCGGGCAGCACCGCCCGAACGGGTGACGGAGCGTAATTTTCTGTCGAGGAGATCAGCTGATCCGGGCGCTTATCCACGCCCGCGACCGCACCGGGTCCAGCGCGGCATCGCCGAGCCAGCCGAAGACCCTCGCGTATCGCTCGACGCTGTTGCGGTCGGTGAGCACCAGCTCACGGGCGAGTGTCTCCACGGCCACCGTCTCCGGGTCATCCGGGTCGGGAAAGTGATAGATAGAAAACCCCGTATGCGGTATGAAGTGCTGGCCGACCGTCGCCGCGCGCGGCAGTACTCTGATCGTCACGTTAGGTAACTGAGTGAGCGCCGCGAGGTGGGCCAGCTGCCCTTCACGCACGTCGTCCGGCGCGCCGCGCCCCAGCAGCGCCTGCTCGTCGAGGATCGCCTCGTAGCACGGTGCGTCCGGGGTGCGGGTCAGGATCGTCTGGCGGGCCAGCCGTGCCGCCACCTCGGTGTCCGGCTCCTGCGGCGCGGGCAGTTCAGCCACCGGCCCCACCACCGGGTTCACGCGCTGCGCCGGCACGCCGTCGGTCGGCGACGTCGCCCCCGACAGCGGGCGCGAGGAGAGGATGCGCGCCCGCGCATACTCCGGTGTCTGCAGCAGACCGGGGACCATGGCCAGGCCGTACTCCCTGATGCGGGCGCTGCCCGCCTCCAGTTCGGCGTAACCGCGCTGCCGCTGCGTCATCACCGGATAGGCCCGCAGCCAGCCGCGGGTGTTGCCGGCGTCCCGCGCGATCGCCACCAGTTGGTCCCGGTCCCGCCCGCGCACCTGGTAGAGGTCCAGCAGATCCAGCACGTCGCCGAGGTCCGGGCGGCTGCGCCCGTTCTCCAGTCGCGACAGTTTCGACTTGGCCGCCCAGCCGACCTGGTCGACGACCTGTTCACCGGTGAGTCCGGCGGTCTCACGCAGGCGGCGCAGCTCCACGCCGAGGCGCTGGCGGCGGACGATCGGGCTGGATCCTCGCGGCAAGGGGGACCTCCGTCGGTGACCAGCCCTCAGGCTAAGCCGCCCGCCCGCCCCCGCCCTCGCACCGACACACCTTTCGCCCCGGTTGATCACGAACCCGCCGAACTGCAGCACCGGGGTTGACGAAAGAGTTCTTTTGAAAGCATTCTTTTGATGTGACGGAGAGACTGCCGATGCGGGACATCACGGACCCGCGTGTGTTGCGGGCGATGGCGCACCCGGTGCGGTTGCGGCTGATGAACGAGTTGGCGCTGGACGGCCCGGCGACGGCGACAGAGCTGGCCGAGCGGGTCGGCGAGTCCGCGGCGAACTGCTCGTGGCACCTGCGGCAGCTGGCGAAGTTCGGGTTCATCGAGGAGGCCGAGGGCGGCGTGGGCCGCAACCGGCCGTGGCGCTGGGTGCCCATGGGCAACAGGTGGGGCAGCCCGGATGATCCGCCGGAGCTGATGCAGGCGGGCAGCCAGGTCACCGCGACGCTGCTGGGTCACGAGCTGGGCCTGCGCAACCGCTGGGACGAGCAGCGCCAGACCGACGACACACCGTGGCGGCACGCCGCCTTCGGCGTCCAGAACGTCAACTGGCTCACCGCCGAGGAGCTCACGGCGCTGGAGGACGAGCTCGTCGCGGTGATGACCAGGTACAACCAGCGAATCACCGACCCCGCATCCCGGCCCGCGGGCTCCCGCCCCGTTCGCATGGTCGCCTGGGCCCACCCCAACCCCAGCTGAACCTCGACCCCACCACCCCGGAGGGACACCCCATGCGCGCCGTACTGCGCCGACCCGATTTCCGCCTGCTCTTCGCGGGCCTGTTCTTCAGCATGACCGCCGAGTCGATGCTGGTGCTCGCGCTGGCCATCTGGGCCAAGGACCTCACCGGCTCCGACGGCATGGCGGGCGCGGCGATCCTGTGCGTGGTCCTGCCGGTGATGTTCGCGCCGCTGTTCGGCGTGGTGGTGGACCGGTTCCGCCGGCGCCCGTTCCTGATCGCGTCCCTGGTCGGCTCGGCGGTGATGCTGACTCCGCTGCTGGCCGTCGACGGCGGCGAAGACCTGTGGATCATCTTCGCCGTCGCGGTCGGCTACGGCGTCTCGTACATCCTGGTCAGCGGCTCCCTCAACGGTCTGATCAAGGAGGTCATCCCGCCGGACCTGCTGGCCGAGGCCAACGGGGCGCTGCAGACGGTGCGGCAGGGCCTGCGCCTGGTGGGGCCGCTGCTGGGGGCCGCGCTCTACGCCGCCACGAAGGGCTGGGGCCTGGCCGTGCTCGGCATGGCGGGCTTCATCATCGCGGCCCTGGTCATCGCCGTGTTGCGGGTGCCCGAGGAGAAGCCCGAGCGCACCGAGCAGCACTGGGTGGCCGAGGTCGGCGCGGGCGTACGCCACCTGGTCGGCAGCGTCACGCTGCGGCGCGCCCTGATCGGCAACGTGATCTCGATCCTCGTCTTCGGCTTCAGCGAGACCGTCTTCTTCGCCTTCGTCGACCAGGGCCTGCACCGGCCGCCGGCCTTCATCGGCGTGCTGATCAGCGTCCAGGGTGTCGGCGGCCTGCTCGGCGGCCTGACCTCAGCCTGGCTGATCCGCCGGGTCGGTGAGCTGTCGGCCAACGCCATCGGCATCGCGCTGTTCCTGCCGCTGCTGCTCACCAGCCTGACCCCGAGCCTGTGGCTGGCCTTCCCCACCGCCCTGCTCTCCGGCTTCGGCCTGCCCTACCTGCTCGTCGGCCTCATGACGCTGATGCAGCGCAGCACCCCCGCCGCACTGATGGGCCGGGTCTCGGCGGCGATGGACGCGCTGATCAGCGCACCGCAGACGCTCGCGATCGGATTCGGCGCGGTGCTCGTCGAGCTGGTCGACTTCCGGCTGCTGCTGGCCGGCATGAGCGCGGTGATGGCGGTGTCCGCGCTTTACCTGTGGGCCGGGCGCGGGCTGACCCCGCCGTCAGCCCTCGCGCAGCCAGCGCAGGACGAGCTGGTGGGCGATGGAGGACCGGTTCGGGAGCGTGAAGGAGTCGTCTGACCCGTCCAGCACCCGGGCGATCTGCTCGCGCGTGAACCACTGCGCATCGAGCAGCTCGTCCGGGTCGGTGCGCAGCGGCGCGGCCGCCGGGTCGGCGACCGCGCTGAAGCCCAGCATCAGCGAGCGGGGGTACGGGAACGCCTGGCTGCCGTGGTAGCGGATGTCGGACACCCGCACGCCCGCCTCCTCGTACACCTCGCGGGCGACCGCCTCCTCCGCGGTCTCCCCCGCCTCGACGAAACCGGCCAGCACCGAGTAGCGGCGTTTGGCGGCACCGGCCCACACCACGTTCGCACCGAGCAGGATGAGCCCCTGCGGACCGGCCGCCCCGTCGTGCACCGACATGATCACGGCCGGGTCGGTACGCGGGAAGTGCAGCTCCCCGTCGGCGTCCCGGCGCACCCAGCCGCCCTGCTCCACCGTGGTCGGCTTGCCGCTGCGCGGGGCGTAGAGGTGGTCGCGGTGCCAGCGCACCAGCGCCAGCGCCTGGGTCAGCAGCGACGTCTCGCGCGGCGGCAGGTCCGCGCCGACCTCCCACAGGTGCTTCGGCTCGGCGCCGGGCACCTCGGGCAGCTCGCGGTTCACCGCGAAATAGGCCGTGCCGCCCGCGTCGACGCCGAGGAACAGCGGCTCACCGGCCGGGCCGCCGGCGCCGACCTGATCCGAACCGACCAGCACCAGCCGGTCGTCGCGGATCAGCGCCCGCCCGTCGTCTCCGATCACGACCACCTGGCCGCGTGACCACGCGTCGGCCAGCCACTGCGGGTCGGCGCGCCGGAACGCGGCCCGGTCGAGATCCGACCGGGCCGCCGTAGGCGAATCACTCATGCGAGCAGCTCACCGTCACACCATGTGCTTCGTTCACGACTTCGGCTCGACCTGCACCGGCACGATCGCCGAGACCGCGGCCTGGATCTTCTCGGCGTCGCCGAGGATCACCGGGGCCGCCACCGCGGGCGCGAGGTACGTCGCCGCGACCCGGTGCACGTCTTCCAGGGTCGCCGCGGCCAGCCGGGCCGAGTGCTCGGCCAGGAAGTCCAGCCGCAGCCCGAACCCGGCGTAGGTGCTGGCGAGCCCGGCCAGCCCGGACTGCGTCGACATGCCCAGCTGCAGCGTGCCCAGCGCGTACTGCCGCGCCTGCTCCAACTCGTCCTCGCGGACCGGCAGCGCCGCGATGCGGCCCAGCTCGTACAGCGTCTCGACCAGGGCCGGGGCGGTGACCTCGGTGGCCACCTCGGCGGACACGGTCAGCGTGGAACCGGCCACCGAGTGCTCGATCACCGAGTGCGGGCCGTAGGTGTAGCCCTTGTCCTCGCGGATGTTCTCCACCCAGCGGGAGGAGAAGTAGCCGCCGAAGATCATGTTTGCGAGCTGCAGCGCGGCGTGGTCGGGGTGGGTGCGGCCCACCGCCGGCAGCGCGAAACGCAGCGACGACTGCACCGCGCCCGGCCGGTCCACCAGCAGCAGCGGGCCCGGCACCAGCAGCGGGATGGGCGACAGCTCGGCGCTCTCGCCGGCCCCGTTCCACCCGCCGAGGCGCTTGGCCGCGGTCTGCACCGCCTGCTCCGGGTCGAGGTCGCCGACGATGACCAGGGTCGCGCCCGCCGGGTGCAGCCGCCGGGCGTGCAGCGCGCGCAACGCCTCCGGACTGACCGCACGCACGTCCTCCACCGACGGGGTCTGCACCGCGTACGGGTGCCCCGGGTAGATGCGCTTGAGCAGCGCGACGCGGGCCAGGTGGGCGGGCTGGCTCTGCGCGACCTGGATCCGGTCGGCCAGCCGCTCGGACTCGGTGGTGACCTCGCCCTCCGGGTAGACCGCGTCGTCGAGCACCTCGGCCAGCAGCTCCAGCAGCCGGTCCAGTCCCGACACCAGCGAATTGCCGCTGATCTGGAGGCGGTCCGGGTCGATCCCGGCGCCCAGCCCGCCACCGACGGTCTGCAGCTCGGCGGCGATCTGGACGGTGCTGCGCTTGCTCGTGCCCGAGAACAGGGTCTGCGCCAGCACCGCCGCCTCGGCCAGCTCGGCCTTGGCGAACGGCACGCGCAGCCGCACCTCGGCCAGCGGCACGCTCGGCCGGCGGATGGCCAGCACGGTCAGCCCGTTGGGCAGCGTCTGCTCGACCTCCACCGGCAGGACCAGCGGCCGGTTCTCATCCAACTCGGGAAGGGTGGTCACGCTCATGCCTGCTCCTCGCTTCGCTCGTCGACGGCATGAGCCCCACTGAGCCCACCGGTTCGCTCGCTCACTGGTTTCCTCCGGGCACGACCTCGATGGACGCCCGGCGGTTCGGGCGCAGGGCGGCCGCGGCGGCCCGGACCTGCTCCTCGGTCACCTCCGCGATCGAGTGCGGCAGGTCGTTGAGCAGCCCCGGGTTGCCCCGCTGCAGCTCCAGCACGGCCATGCGCAGCGCGCGGCCCAGCACCGCGTCGGTCTCGCGCAGCAGGTGGGTGGCCATCCGGGCCTGGGTACGGGCCAGTTCGCCCGCGGTCAGCCCGTCGGTGGCCAGCCGGTCCAACTCCTCGTCGATGGTGACCAGCACCTTGTCCACGCTGCCGCCCGGCGGCAGGTGCGACTGCAGCAGCAGCGCCGTGGGGTCGCGCACCTCGAACGGCTCACCCATGAAGCCCAGGTAGCCGCCGACGCTGGTGACGCTGCGGTCCTTCAGCACCAGGCGCTCGACCAGCCGCGACGCGTCGCCGTCGGTGAGCACCTCGGCCAGCACCACGTACGGCAGGTAGCCGGCGAAGTCGGTGATCGGGTCCGGGACCCGCCACGCCGAGGCGACCGCGGGCAGCGGGGCGAGCCGGTCCACGTAGGACTCGCGCCGCTCGGCGCTCAGATCGGGCTCGGTGAAGTCCGGGCGCACCGGGGCCGGGCGGGCCGGGACGTCGCCGAAGTGCCGCTCGATCAGCAGCCGGGCGTGCGCGGACTCGAAGTCGCCGGAGACGGCCAGCGTGGCGTTGCCGCAGGCGTAGTACTTGTCGAAGAACTCGGCGGCGTCCGGAACGGTCGCGGCCTCCAGGTCGCTGAACGAGCCGTAGCCGTCGTGCGCGTTCGGGAACGTGTCGAACATGACCGGCGGGAGCTTGAGCCACGGGAAGCCGCCGTACGGGCGGTTCAGCACGTTGACCCGGATCTCCTCCTTGACCACGTCGATCTGGTTCTTGAGGTTCTCCTCGGTCAGCCGCGGCCCGCGCATGCGGTCGGCCTCCAGGAAGAGCATCCGCTCCAGCGCGTTGCTCGGCACCGTCTCGAAGTAGTCGGTGTAGTCCAGGTGGGTGGAGCCGTTGAAGGTGCCGCCCGCCCCCTGCACGTGCCGGAAGTGGGCCAGCTTCTCCAGGTTGGCCGAGCCCTGGAACATCAGGTGTTCGAAGAGGTGGGCGAAGCCGGTGCGGCCCTCGGGCTCGGACCGGATTCCCACGTCGTAGACGACCGCGACACCGATCACCGGTGCGCTGCGGTCCGGGCTGAGCACGACGCGCAAACCGTTGGGGAGCGTGAACCGCTCGACCTCGTACGCCGTGCGCGGGATCTGGATGCTGGTCTCGGTGGACACAAAGCCGACCCTAGCAAGCTGCCGGAGGAGGCGTCCGCAGCAGCGGCTGTGAAATGTTCGCCCACAGCCGCCGTTGCCCTAGGACTCCACGCACTCGGCGATCGGCGTACGGTCGCGCCCCGCGTCGCCCAGCGCGACGGCCAGCGCCCGGGCCTGCGTCCTGATCTCGGGCGCGGCGGTGGTCTCCCAGAGCACGCCACGCCGGGTCGGGCCGAGCGTCCACAGCGCCGGATGCGCCGAGCCGTCGCGGCGCCGCAGCGCGCCGTGCGGGTCGGTGTCCAGTCCCAGACGGTACGGGCCCGGCCGGGCCATGCCCTCCGCGACCAGCGCGCGGACCAGCGGGTCCGACTCGACGATGCGGCCCGGCCCGGTGCAGTTGACCACCGCGGCGAACGTGGGAGCGGTGATCGCGCCGCCGTGCCGCTCGCGCAGCACCACGCGTACCCCCTCGTCGGCGGCCTCGATGCCGCACAGCTCGGCCGCGCGCACCCGCAGCGCGCCGCTCTCGCGCAGCGCGCCGATGCTGTCCGCGACGTCGGGCGCCATCCGGTGCCGGTGCACCTCCCAGTAGCGCGCCAGGTGCCGCAGGAAGCGGCGCTGGCCCGGCTCGGGCAGGCTCTGCCACAGCGCGTCCCAGTGCGGCCGCAGCGCGTCCAGCACGGCCCGCCAGTCCCCGGTGTCGGCGGCCAGCCGCCGCAGCGACCGCAGCAGCCCCGCCACCGAAGCCGCGGCCAGCAGCTCAGGCAGCGCCGCCGCCGTAACCGCCTGCACCTGCACCGCCGTGACCTGCGCGGGCGCTGCCTGTGCGGCCGCCGCCGGTCCCCCGGGCGTGGTCACCGCGACTGCCGCAGCCTGCGCCGGGTGCGCCGCGGCGGCAGCCGGGGGCCTGCGGTGCGACTGGGGCAGCAGCCCGTGCCGGGACACTGCGGTGAGGTCGCGTCGGCCCGCGTTCGCGAGGGTCAGCGCCACGTCGACGGCGGTCAGCCCGGTGCCGATGAGCAGGACCGGGCCCTCCGGCAGGTCCGCCAGCGCGCCGGGCCGCCACGGGTCGGCCACGTACGCCCCCGAGCGGGCCACGGCGGCGTCCAGCCGGGCCGGGGTGGACGGGGCGGGGTGGCCCAGCGCGAGCACCACCCGGTCGGCGGGGATCACCACGTCGTCGGTGAGCAGCACGGTCAGCGGGCCGCCGGACGGTTCGAAGATGCGCGCCACCCGGCCGCGTTGCACGGTGAGCCGTCCCTGCGCGGTCTCGTCGGCCGTCCGCAGCACCTCGGTCAGGTAGTCGCCGTACCAGCTGCGCGGCACGAAGTCGGTGGGCGCGGTGCGCGGGTCGCGCTGCCGGCACCAGCGCAGGAAGTCGTCGGGCCGGTCGGGGTCGGCGCTCATCGCGGCGGCGGGCGAGTTGAGCAGATGCCACGGGGCGGCGGTGCTGTAGGCCAGCCCGCGGCCGGGGCGCGCGCCGGGATCGACCAGCACCACGTGCCAGCCGGTCCGCAGCAGCTCACGGGTGGCGAGCACGCCACTGCAGCCACCACCGACCACCACCGCGATGCCCATGGCCGTACCTCCTCCGTGTCGCTGATCAAGTTAGGCGTCACCCGCCCGGTGGACGCGGGGAGGTCAGCCGAAAGTCCATATAACCTACCGGCACGATAGGATATACAGCCTACACATGCCAGCGGCATCCGCCCGCAGGGCGCGGGACGCCACCTTCAGCAACGATCTGTTAATCCGGCCCGCAGCCGATCCGGTCCCGGTCCCGCCACGTGGGCGCGGTCAGACGGCCTGTTCTCGCCGCGTCCGGGCCGACCGGACCGACCACACCGTGAGGGCGGCCAGGAACAGCAGCAGCGGCAGCGCGACCAGCCAGCGCCGCCAGTCCCGGCTGTCGGCGAGCGCCACCGGCCGGGGCGATCCGCTCGGTGACGCGGCCGGACTGGACGCCGCAGGGCTCGGCGAGACGCTCGGCGCGGCCTCCTGCGGCAGGTTCGCGGCCAGGGCCGCGGTCAGATTGAGCATGCCCGCGCCGAAACGGCTGTCCGCGCCCGGCGCACCGGCGTCCGTCGCGGTCGTCCGCAGCCGCTGCAGCACCTGTGCGGCCGTGGCCTGCGGGTATGCCGACCAGACCACCGCCGCCGCGCCCGCCAGCACCGCCGCTGCGCTGGACCCGCCGTCCATCCGGTAGCCGCCGCCCAACCCGGTCGTGATCAGGTCGACGCCGGGCACGGTGATGCCGGTGGTACGCCCACTCAGCGGTGCGACGGGCACCTGGCCCGAGCGGTCCGCCGGGATCGCGTTGAGCACCCCGTTGTACGAGGCCGGCCAGGGCGTGAACGGGCGGCCCGCCCGGTCCGCGTCCGCCGCGACGATCAGCACGCCGCGCGCCACGGCCGCGTCGACCGACGCCTGCAGCCGGCTGCTGGGCACGACGCCCCGGCCGATGCAGACGACCTTCGCGCCGCCGAGCACGGCCCGGTCGATCGCGCCGGCCAGCGCGTCCGGGTCGCCGGTCGCGCTGGGCGCGGGCGCGAACGCGATCGGCAGGATCTGCGCACCCGGTGCCACCCCGAGCACGCCCGCCGTGCGGGGGTCGGTCACCGCGGCGGCGCTCGCGCTCGGCGCGGGCCAGCCGGCCGAGACGGACGGCGTCGGTCGCACGGCACCGGCAGGCACCGCCGGAACATGGCCGTGACCTGCGATGAGTCCGGCCAGCCCGGTGCCGCGACCGTCCACATCGGTGTTCGATGCGCCATCCGGCCCACCGAGCACCTGGCCGACCAGGTCCGGATGGGATCGGTCCACACCCGAGTCCAGCACCGCGACGAGCACGCCGGTGCCGGTCGCACGTTGATGTGCCGCGGCCAGTTCGAGACCGGTGAGCTGCCACTGCATACCGCGCACCACGTCCGGCTCGGCCGCGGCCGCGGGCGCGCCCAGCAGCAGCACGGCAGCCGAGACAGCAGCCGTGACCAGGGACTTCGGACCAGACATCGGGCGCACTCCGGCGGGTATCGAGGCGTTCACAACAATCATCGTCAACCGGCCATAGGCGGGGCCGGCGGATGCACCTCCACGACGATACCGGCCTGCGCCGCATGCCACGGCGCGAGCACCACGGCACCGGCGACCCCGACACCCATCAGCGCAAGGAGCATCACCAGGAGTAGTTCCCGGACTGATGACTCCACGGCGCGCCTCCCCAGGAATGCGTGTGTCCGCTCACACAATGCCCGTTGCGTGCGACATCACGCAGTCGGTTTCCAGACTGGTCTCTACAGCGATTCGGCTGAACCGCCGCCGAAACGGATGAGTTCGCGGGCCGAACCGCCGGGGCGACCCGGCGGCCCGCGGCCTAGTCGGCGTCCTGCGTCGGCAGCGAGGTCAGCAGCGCCGTCAGCCCGGCCTCGTCGAGCAGGTCGGCGGGACGCACGGTCAGGTTGTCGCGTACGTAGTGGAACGCGGCGCTGACCTTGGCCACCGGCACGCCCGCCAGCGCCGCCCAGGCCAGCCGGTATGCCGCCAGCTGCACCGCGGCCGCGGTGGCCGTCGCGCCGGCGGGCACCCGGCCGGTCTTCCAGTCGACCACCTCGTAGCCGCCGGCGTCGTCGCGGAACACCGCGTCCATCCGTCCACGAACGACGGTCCCGCCCAGCTCCACCACGAACGGCGTCTCCACCTCGACCGGCACCCGGTCGGCCCAGACACTCTGCTCGAACCGGTCCTTCAGCTCGCCCAGCGCCTCGTCGGGCGCGGCGTCCTCGTCGGCGGCGCCGGGCAGGTCGTCCAGGTCGAGCAGCTGGTCGGCACCGTAGCGCTGCTCCAGCCAGTGGTGGAACATGGTGCCCCGGCGGGCGTACGGATCCGGGGCGGCAGGCAGCGGCCGGCGCAGCCGCCGGGCCAGCGCGGCCGGATCCTTGCGCAGAGCCACCAGCTGCGACACCGACAGGTGCGCGGGCAGCAGCACCTCGGCCCGGTTCGCCCGGCGGGCCTGCTCGTCCCGCTCGATCAGCAGCAGGTCGGACTCCTGCCGCCAGCGGCGGGTCACCTCGTCGTGCTCGGCCGTCCCGTCGCCCGGCTCGTCGAGCATGGCCCGGACCAGGTCGGCCGCGGCCTCGACGGTGGGCCGTCGCACGCCCAGCGGATCACTGGGCCAGGTCGTCACGACCTCGCCGCTGGTCGGGTTGTCCGCGTCCGGCTCGGGCTCGGGCGTCCACACGTCGACGTGGCCCTCACCGGACCGGCACACCTCGACGATCTCCGCCAGCAGCGCGGACGGGCCACGCGGCTTGCGCACCTTGTCGCCCCACCAGTAGCCGGAGGCGAACAGCCAGGTCCGCGGACGGGTGACCGCCACGTACGCCAGGCGGCGCTCCTCGCGCGCGTCGTGCTCTTTCCACTGCTGCTCGAAGTCGGCGACGGCGCGGCCCAGCTCCTTCTGGTCGGCGGCGCTCTTCACGGCCAGCGCGGGCAGGCCGTCGCGGTCGCCGCGCAGCGGGAACGGCAGCACGCCCAGGCCCTTGAGGAAGTGGTCGGTGCCCTTGCTCGGGCCCGGCCAGACGTCCTTGGTCAGCCCGGCCACGGCGACCACGTCCCACTCCAGGCCCTTGGCCGCGTGCGCGGTGAGGATCTGCACCGCGCCCTCCGCCACGTCGATCTCGCCCGGGGACAGGCCGCGCTCCTCGTCCTCGGCCGCGGACAGGTAGGACAGGAACGCGCCCAGCGGCGCGCCGTCGGTCTCGATCGCGAACCGGGCCGCCACCTCGCCCAGGGTGTCCAGGTGCGCGCGGGCCAGCCCGGCGTCCCCGGCCCGCACCGCGACCTCCACGTCGAGGCCCGCGGTGCGCTCGATGTCCGCGATCAGGTCGCTCACCGGCTGGTCCAGGCGGGCACGCAGCCCGGCCAGCTCTTTCGCGTACGCCGACAGCCGGGTGTACGCCGCGGGCGAGTACTGGTCCGGCTCGCCGAGATCCTCCAGCGCCTCGGCCAGCGCCGCGTCGTCGAGCCGGTCCGTGACGATGTCCGCGTCGTCACCGGCCGGACGGCGCTCGTGCGCCAGCGCCCGGGACCGCCGGTGCAGCGCCACCAGGTCACGGGGCCCGATCCGCCAGCGCGCGCCGGTGAGCAGCCGCAGCAGGCTCGCCCCGTCCGTCGGGTCGTTGAGCACCCGCAACGTGCACACCACGTCGCGCACCTCGGGCGTGTCCAGCAGGCCGCCCAGGCCGACCACCTCGACCGGCAGGCCGCGGGCCCGCAGCGCCGCCTCGATCGGCGCGATCTGCGAGCGCACCCGCACCAGCACCGCCGAGGTGGGCCGCCGGTCGACGGGGATGAACGCCGGGTTCTGATCGTCGACCGTGCCGGCCTCACTGCGCCACGCGGTGACGATCTGGTCGGCGATCCACTCCGCCTCGTCCAGATACGACTCCAGCAGGGCGCACTGCACGATGCCCGGCGCGTCGCTGCCGGAGGTAAGCGAGACGACCCGGGCGCCCCGGTCGCGCAGCGGCGCGGAGATCGCGTTCGCCACCGACAGGATCTCCGACCGGTTGCGGAAACTGCGCCCCAGCTGCGCCTGGGCGGCCGGCTCGCCGTCCCGGTCGGGGAACTCGCCCGGGAAGCGGTCCAGCGTGCCCGCGCTCGCGCCACGCCAGCCGTAGATGGACTGGCACGGGTCGCCGACCGCGGTCACCGGGTGCCCCTGCCCGGACACGCCGCCCTCGACGACCGCCACGTCCCCGGCGAACAGCGCCCGCAACAGCGTCACCTGGGCATGGCTGGTGTCCTGGTACTCGTCGAGCAGCACCACCCGGAAGCGGTCGCGCTCGGCCGCGCCGACCTCGGGATGGTCCCGGGCCACCCGTGCCGCGCGCGACATCTGGTCACCGAAGTCCATCGCCTCCAGCAGCTGCTTGCGTTCGGCGTACCTGCGCACCAGCGGCAGCAGCTGCAGCCGGGCACGCTGGCGGGCCAGCAGGTCGCGCACGTCGGCCATCACCCGGCCCGGCTTCGCGTCGACGCTCGCGTGGAAGCGGCCCGTCCAGGTGGCCAGGCTGTCCGGGGTGACCAGATGCTCGGCCAGCTCGCCGGCGAGCGCCAGCACCGCCGACACCACCGTGCTGGGAGCGGACTCCACCGCCGACATGTCCCCGGTGTACGAGCGCACCACCTCGTCCGCGAGCTGCCAGCAGGACGCCTCGGTGAGCAGCCGGGTGCTGGGCTCGTACCCGGCGCGCAGGCCGTGCTCGGTGACGATGCGCGCCGCGAACGAGTGGTACGTGGCGATCGTCGGCTCGCCGTCGAGCCCCTCGGTGAACCGGGTGCCGACGTGCCGGCGCAGCTGGCCCAGCCGCACCCGCACCCGGTGCGCCAGCTCGCCCGCAGCCTTGCGGGTGAAGGTCAACCCCAGCACGTGCTCCGGGCGTACGTGCTGGTTGGCGACCAGCCACAGCACCCGGGCCGCCATGGTCTCCGTCTTGCCCGAACCGGCGCCCGCGACGACCAGCAGCGGCGCGACCGGGGCGCTGATCACCGCGGCCTGCTCGGCGGTGGGCGGCTTGAGCCCCAGCTGCGACGCCAGCTCCTCCGGCGTCCACCGCGGCCCCTCCTCCACCACGGGCCTACCGACCAATTCGCTCACGGCCGCACCTCGCCGCGCTCGGCGGAGACCACACGCATGGTTCGCCCGCTCACGGCTCGACCACCTGGCGGCCCTTGCCGGAGACGGGGCAGCTGCTCTTCACCGGGCAGACCCGGCACTTGTCGTTGATCTTCGCGACGAAGGTGGAGGCGGCCATGGTGGCCGCGGTGCGGTGCACCATGGCGTGCGCCCACTGCGGGTCGGCGGTCTCCCCGATCGCGTCCTGCACCTGCTCCTTGGCGTCCCGGTGGGTGGTGCCCAGCTGCACGAGCGCGGCCCCGCCGGACTCGTCGCCCTCCGGGAACCCGCCCGCCTCGACCGCCACCTGATACGCCCCCAGCTGCGGGTGCTCGGGCAGCTCCTCGCGGGTGGCGGTGGTCGTCTTGCCCGTCTTCAGATCGATGACCACGAGCCGGCCCTGGTCGTCGACCTCCAGCCGGTCCACCCGGCCGACCAGGTCGATCGGCGGCTCGGCATCCAGCCGCACGGTGAACTCGCGCTCGATCGCGACCAGCCGCCGCGGGTTCTCGGCCAGCCAGCGGGTCAGCTTGCCCAGCATCTCCGCCGACCGGTCCTTCTCCCGCCCGGCCAGCCAGGCCGCGGCCAGCTCGATCGCGTCGAAACGCGCCGCGACGTACTCCACCAGCACCGCCGGGTCGCTCATCGCCTCGTCGGCGAGCATCGCCGCGGCGTGCACCAGGTTGCCCACGCCCTGCGCGGCCGTCGAAGCCGCCGCGCCGCCGTGCCGTTCCAGCAGCCAGCGCAGCCCGCAGCGCAGCGCGCTCTCCATGGTCGACGGGGTCACCCGCACCGGCTCGTCCGGACCGTGCAGCGGGCCGTCGTCGGACAGCTCCGGCAGGCCCCACCAGGTGTCGGGGTGCGCACCGGGCACCCCGGCGGCGGCCAGCCGGGCCAGCTCGCGGGCGGCCGCGTGCCGCCGGACCGGGTCCGGGCCGGTGACGGCGGAACGCAGCTCGGCGACGAGCGCGGACAGCGTCAGCGCCCGCGGCGGCCGGGCCAGCTCCAGCTTCTCCACCTCGTCCTCGTCCACCTTGACCGGCGGGGCGAGTTCGAACAGGAAGCGGCTGGGCCGGTCCTCGCCGTCGGCGCCGCCGACCGCGCCGGAGTCCACCGCGGTCACCACCAGCCGCCGCCGGGCCCGGGTCGCCGCTACGTAGAACAGCCGCCGCTCCTCGGTGAGCAGGGCGGCGGTCTGCGCAACCCGCTGCGCCTTCGCACCGGGCTGGGCGCGCTGCGCCACCTCGTCGACGAGCTGCTCCGAGCCGAGCAGGCTGCCGCGCAGCCGCAGGTCGGGCCAGACGCCCTCCTGCACCCCGGCCACCACCACCACGTCCCACTCCAGCCCCTTGGCCGCGTGCGCGGTGAGCAGCCGCACCGCCTCGCCCCGGTCGCCGCTGGCGGCCAGCGAGTCGGCGGGCAGCTGCTGGTCGGCGACGTGTTCGAGGAACGTGTCGATGCGCGCGCCCGGCAACCGGTCGGTGAACCGCGCCGCGGCGTCGAACAACACCATGATCGCGTCGAGGTCCCGGTCCGCGGCCTCCGCGCGGCGCTGCTGGTCCAGGCCCATCGCGGGCGCGGTGGCGACGGAGGCCCAGCGCTCGGCCAGACCGCTGGCCCGCCAGACCGACCACAGCACCTCCTCCGCGGTGGCGCGCGGACGGCCCGCCGTCTCCCGCGCGGTGGCCAGCAGCATGGCGATCCGGGTCGCGGGCGAGGCCCAGCGCCGGTCCAGCGCGGCCAGCTCGGCCGGGTCGCGCAGCGCCTCCACCAGCAGCTCACCGGACCCGCGGGTGTCGCCGCCGGCCACCGCGAGCGCCCGCAGACCCTGGCGCAGCCGACGCTCGGCCATCGGGTCGGCCCCGCCCAGTGGCGAGTGCAGTAGCGCGACCGCCGACTCCTCGGTGAGCAGCTCCGGCCGCAGCGCACAGCGCAGCAGCGTGAGCAGCGGCTTCACTGCCGGTTGCTGGTGCAGTGGCAGGTCCTCGGCCAGCACCTTCGTCGGCACACCTGCCTGCCGCAACGCGCGCTCATAGGCGGGCAGCTGCGCGTTCGTGGAACGCATGATGACCGCCATGCGCGAGAACGGCACCCCGTCGACCAGGTGCGCCCGCCGCAGCCGGTGCGCCACGAACGCGGCCTCGCTGACCCGGCTGCGCAGCGCCACCACCTCGACACCGACATCCGGATCGTCAGCAGGCTCGGCGGCACCCGGCGTGGACTGCTCCTGGCGCGGTGTGGGCACCACCGGCAGGTGGCCGGGCAGGCGGCGGGCGATGCGGGCGGTCGCGGCGCGGACCGCGGGCGCGGCCCGGTGCGTGGTGGCCAGCACCACCTGGGCCGTGCCGGGGAACAGCTCGCCGAAGGTCCGCACGATCTGCGGGTCGGCGCCGCGGAAGGCGTACGTCGAGGAGTCGGGGTCGGCGAAGGCGGTCAGCGGCAGCCCACCGGCGATCAGCTGCAGCAGCTCCACCTGCGCCGGGTCGGTGTCGGCCAGCTCGTCGACGTAGACCGCGGACAGCCGGGAGCGCTCCGCGGCCAGCAGCTCGGGGTCGCGGCGCAGCATGGCGGTGGCGGCCCGGACCAGCTCGGCGTGGTCGTAGCCGGCCGAGCCGCGGGTGGAGGCGTCGCGCAGCGCCATCGTCTGCTCGTACTCGTGCAGGAAACGCGCGGCGGCCTGCCAGTCGTCGCGCCGCTGCCACAGCGGGTCGGCGGGGCCGATGCCGCGCTCGGCGGCCCGCAGCAGCAGGTCGCGCAGCTGCTCGGCGAACGCGCGGGTGTTCAGCGCGGGCAGCAGCCGGTCCGGCCAGCCGGCGTCCTCGCCGGGCAGCAGCTCACGGATGACGAGGTCCTGCTCGGGACCGGAGAGCAGGCGCGGGGACGGGTCGCCCAGCAGCGCCGCCGACCGGCGCAGCAGCCCGAAGGCGTACGCCGGGAAGGTCCTGACCAGCGGTTCGTGCCCGACACCGCGGGCGATGCGGGCCTCGATGCGCCGGCGCAGCGACTGCGATCCGCGCCGGCCGAACGTCAGCACCAGGATGCGCTGCGGGTCGACGCCGTCGGCGACCCGCCGGGCGACCGCCTCGACCAGGGTCGTCGTCTTTCCCGTGCCCGGTCCGCCGCGCACCAGCAGCGGGCCCGACTCGTGCGCGATCACCCGCTGCTGCGCGGCGTCGGCACGCAACGACGGCCGGTCGGGGCCGCTGCCCCGAACCAGCCGCCAGTCCCGCTGAACGCCGCTGCTCACGCCGAACATTCCAGCACGTGCGGGCGACACCGCGGCAGCAGGCGAGCCGGATGTGGCGCCGCGGGCATCCGGACTCCCGGCAGAAAACTCAGAAATGCCATACAACCTGCCTCTGTCCCGGACCCGTCCTAGGGCAAACACCGATCACGGGGCGGGCGATGGCATCAGCACAGCACCTCCAACGCGACGCCGAGTACGTCGACTTCGTCACGGGACAGCTGGCGCCGCTGCGCCGCACGGCGTTCCTGCTCTGCGGCGACGCGCACCGGGCCGACGACCTGGTTCAGCAGGCGATCACCAAGCTCTACGTGCGCTGGCACCGCACGCGCGAGATCGAACGCCTCGACCGCTACGTGCGCACCATGCTCGTCCGCGAGTTCCTGGACGAGCGGCGGCTGTCCTGGGCGAAGGTCCGGCTGTTCGGCAAGACCCCGGACGAGGCCCGGCAGCCCGAGCCGAACACCGATCTGCGGCTGGTGCTGCGGGCGGCACTGGCGAAGGTGCCGCCCCGCCAGCGCGCCGTCCTGGTGCTGCGGTTCCTCTGCGACCTGCCGGTCGACGAGGTGGCCGAGCTGCTCGGCTGCACCGCCGGCACGGTCAAGAGCCAGACCTCGCACGGCCTGGCCGCGCTGCGCCGCCACCTCGGCGACGAGGCGTTCCTACCCACACCTGCCCTATCGAGGAGAGCGTGAACATGACCGATGACGAGCTTGCCCGGCGGATCCTGCTGCCGCTGGACGAGCACCCGGAAGCTCCGTCGCGGGTGGACATCGCCGCCGCGGTGGCCACCGGCACGAAGCGGCGGCGCGCCCAGCGGGCGGCCGTCACCGCGGTCGCAATGGCCGCCGGGCTGGCGGTGGCCGCCGTGCCCGCGGTGATCAGCCGTTCGGCCCCACCCGTGGCGGCCGCCACGGGTGGGCCGAGCGCCACCACCGCACCGAGCAGCGCCCCGGCACCGGCGTACGACCGCACCACCACCGCGGCCCTGCCCAGCTCGTGCACCGGCGAGGCGCTGCCGGTGCCCGACGGCGGGCAGAGCTACGCGCACGCGGTCGACCCCACCGGCAGGTACGCCACCTACCGCACCTACCGGGGCGGCACGCAGCCGGTCCTCTGGCACGAGGGCGTGGCGACGAAGATCGGCAAGCCTGGTGGCGACGACAGCCTCCACGACGTCAACTCCCACGGCGTGGCCGTCGGCAACGTCTGGGCCGACGACGGGCCGCACGGCGTCGTCGTGTCCGGCGGGAAGTCGTCACCGCTGCCCGGCGGCCCTGCCGACGTGCGCGCGATCAACGATCACGGCGTGATCGTGGGCGGCCGGCCGGACGAGTCGGCGGCGCTGCGCTGGCCGTCCCGTGGCGAGCAGCCGGTCCCGCTGGCGGTGCCGAAGGGCTACGTCCGCGCGATGGCGTACGACGTGGACGGCGACGGCACGGTGGTCGGCTACGTGGGGGAGGCGGGTTCCGGCACCGTGCAGCGCAACGGGCAGAATCCGGCCCGCGAGCGCGTGGCGTACGTCTGGCCTGCCAAGGGCCCCGGCCGCGTGCTGGAAGCGCCCACCCTGCCCGGTCACGTGTTCGACTATTACGACGCGCGCGCGATCAGCAACGGGTGGGTCGTCGGCTACGCGTCCTCGGACCAGGGCCTGGTCGTGGGCGTGCGCTGGGACCTGAACACCGGCCGGGCCCAGGTCCTGCCCGGCCTGGAGTCGTCCGACGGCGTCAACCCGTACGGCTGGGTCGTCGGCATGTCGGAGGACGATCACGCGGTCCTCACCGACGGCGTCACCACCCTGCGGCTGCCGGACGTGTTCCCGTTCGACGAGAAGTACGGCACGAACTTCGCGACGTCGGTGAGCGACGACGGCAGGACCATCGTCGGCAACGTCGACGACGCCACCCGCGGCCCGCTGCAGCAGGCTGTGCTCTGGCACTGTTCCTGACCCGCCGCGGTGTCGGGGTCACGCCGGTCGCAGGCTCCGCGAAGCGGCTCCGGGCGGGATCCGAGCAGTTCGCTCGGATCCCGCCCGGAGCGGGTACCGGATTTCCGGTCGGGCGCCCGGTGTCTGTGCACTCGAACGCCCGCCCGTGCCTCATCCGGTCTGGCTGTGGCGCGTCGTCACCAGGGGGACGGCGCCGGGGGCGCGACGACCGGCGGTCGGTCGTCGCAGGTGATGGTGTTGGGCAGCTCCCAGGAGGCCATCCAGGGGCCGGTGGTGCCGCCGCCGTCGTTGCCGCCCAGGTCGGTCACCACGAACTCGGAACCGGCCGGGGTGAAGTGGAACGAGCCGCAGTTGTTGATGCCGACCGCGCCGACGTTGCGGGCGTCCACGTTCTCGAACGACGCGCCGCCCTCGACCCGGCCGCTGAGCACCGAGGTGCCGGTGCCGTCGATCCGCAGGTCCTTGAACTTGACGCCGCGGATCTGGACCAGGTCCTTCACGCCCCACTCGCTGACCATCATGATCGCGTTGTAGGTGCTGTCGAGGTAGTGGTCCCCGGTCACCTGGATGTCCGCGTCGATGGTCTTGTCCAGCGCGTAGATCCAGATCGCACCGAGGCCGATGTTCCAGTTCAGCTCGTACGTGCCGGCCCGGACCACGCTGTTGTTCGTGAACTTCAGGTAGCCGTCGAACGCCGTCGCGCCGAAGCGGGAACCGGCGTGCAGGCCGGAGCCCTCCCGGATCGGGTCGGCGATGAGGTTGTTCGACACCGTGTTGTTCGTGCCGCCGTAGATCGCGATCCCGTTGGCCAGGGTCGGGGTCTGCACGGTGTTGTGGTCGTACACGTTGTTCGCGTCGGCCACCCCGTCGGACCACATGGCCAGGCCGTCGTCACCGGTGTTGCGGATGAAGTTGTTCGCCACCAGCGAGTTCGTGACGCCCTTGCGGAAGTTCAGCGCGTCGGCCATCTGGTCCACGATGATGTTGTCGGTGACCTTGATGTTGTCCATCGGGCCGTCGAACCACGCGCCCACCTTCGTGTGGCGGATGTAGAGGCCCTTGATCGTCGAGTCGCTCAGCGCGCCGCCGATGCCGTTCACCTGGTCGGTGTCGATGCGCTCGCGCACGTCGCCCTCGATGGTGAAGCCGGACAGGTGCACGTTGCTGCTGCCGCCGTCCTCGGCGTACCTGCCGTAGAAGCCGACGCCGGTGTGCACCGAGCCGTCCTCGGCCGGCTCGCTGAGCGCGACCTCCTTGCCCTTGATGACCGTGTACCAGTTGCCGGCGCCCTCGATCGTCACGTCGTCGACGATGATGTGCCGGTTGACCTGGTAGACGCCCGGCGGGACGTACACCTTGAGGTGCCACTTCTTCGCGAACGCGATGGCCCGGTCGAACGCGTCGGCCGACTCGCGGCGGCCGGTCGGGTCCGCGCCGAAGGCCAGCACGTTGGACGCGACGAGCCGCACGTGCGGCTTGCCGACCAGCTCGGAGTCGAGCAGGTCGATGACGGTCCAGGCGGCGTTGCTGCCCGCGGGGACGGTGAGCCGCACCTTGTCGCCCGCCTGGTACGTCTTGCCGAGCAGCAGGCGCTGCTCGTCGTAGAAGTGCATGGGGCGGAACGGCTTGGTGATGACCGGCTTCGGCTCGGTGAACGCCGGCACGCACGCGCACTCGGTGATCCACCAGTCCGCGTGCAGCAGGTCGGCGTTGGGGTCGTTGCTGAACGGGTACTGGTTGTACAGCCAGGAGAACTCGGAGGTCAGGGTCATGACCTGCTTGTTCTTGCCGTTCACGGTGACGTTGAGCGGCGCGGTGATGCCGCCGCCGTTCGGCGCGTCCGGGATGCTGTAGCGAACGGTGATCGCGTTCGCCGCGGCCGGCAGCGTGAACTCCACGTACTGGCCGCCGGTCAGCTTGACCGCCTTGCGGCCGGAGGCCTCCGCGGGCAGCGAGTACGCCGCGCGGTCCGGGCCGATGAGGGTGCCGTTGGTCGCCGCGTTCTCGGCTTCCTGCTCGAGGAAGTCGACGCCGGCGCCCCGGCCCGCGACGAGCGCCGGGTCGAGCGCGGCGCGCGTCACCACGGGCGCGGCGCTGGTGGTGCTGGCTTGTGCCGTGCCGGCGCTGCCGACGAGGCTGAGACCGACGGCCGCGACGGTGGCCGAGGCGACCGCCATCGGGGCCCACCGCCGGGGCCGGCGGTACCTCGCCGCAGCTCCTGTGATGCTCCGTGACATCGAAGACTCGTTTCTGGAGGGAACGGAGGAACGATGGAACGCCTGAGACGCTCGAGGCGGAGCGGACGCCAGGAGGTGTAGGTGACTTTAGATTCCCTGTGTCGCCCACCACAAGGTTCTGCGTAATCTTTTCGTAACGCTGGCCCGGCAAATACAAGTAGCCATTAGGTTGTTGCGCTCTCAACGCAATTCCTTGCGAAGACCTGTGTCGATCCCTGATGGGCGACGGCGCACTTAGGGGCGGACCCCGGCAACCACCCGACAGACACAGGCGTGTGTTGACGGGAAGATGGACCGCAACCTCAGCGACAGGGAGCTCGGCGTGTACCCCTCGGAACCCCCAGCGCAGCCGGAAGCCGACCCACCGGGCCGCCACGCTCGTCCCTCCGATCCGGACGACACGGTGCCGCTACCGCCCGCGGCCGCGCACGCGCCGGCACCCGCACCGGCCGAACCCTCGTCGCCGCCGTCGGCCGAGGCACGGCCGTCCGCACCCGAGAAGCCCGCCCCACCTGCCGAGCCCGGCCCGCCGCGACGGCGGCTGCCGCGACCGCAGCTCGGGCGGCGGTTGCGGGTGCTGGCCGGCGTCGACGAGCGGCTACTGGACCGGGTGCCGCAGGAGCGCGCCTGGTACACCTCGCTCGGCGGCGTGGTGCTGGGCACCGCGACCATCGCCGCCATCTCCATGTACTTCGCGATCACCCAGGCGATGGGCGCGTCGAGCTGGCTGGCCGTGTTCCCGGTGCTGGTCTGGTTCCTGTTCATCCTGAACGTGGACCGCTGGCTGGTCTCCAGCCGACTCGGCGAGGGCTGGTTCCGCCGGGTGCCCGTGCTGGCGATGCGGGTGCTGATGGCGTTCTTCTTCGGAGTGGTCATCGCGGAGCCGCTGGTGCTGCGCATCTTCGAGACCGCGGTCATCCAGCACGTCGCCGACCAGCGCACCGAGGCGCTGGCGCAGCTCGGCGGGCGGCTCAAGACCTGCAACCCGGTGCCGGGCTCCACCGAGCCGGTCGCACCCGCCGACTGCAAGGCGACCGAGACCTTCAACTTCGACCAGTCCCCGGTGGCGACGCTGCGCGAGCTGACCGTCCGCCGCGCCGACGCGGACGCGCTGGCCAAGACCATCGACGCGGACTCGGTCCAGTTGCGCGCCATCAACGACATGGCCCGGCGCGAGTGCGTCGGCGACTCCGGCGACGGCCTGACCGGTCAGCGCGGTGTCGGCCCCAACTGCCGCCGGCTGCGCGCCGAGGCGGACGCGTTCAAGCGGACCCGCCAGATCGACGCCAACGGTGTGAAGCTGGTGAACCTGCGTACCCAGATCTCGGAACTGGAGTCGGCGGCGCGCACCTCGCACGCCGCCTTCGAAGCCGAGCGCGAGACGAAGATCGAGGCCCGGGTCGCCGAGGAGCGCAGCCACCAGGGGAAGATCGGCCTGCTGGAGCGGCTCGGCGCGCTGCACGATCTGGCCGACTCCAGCGGCGTGCTGGCGGTGGGCATCTGGGCCGTGCGGATCTTCTTCATCCTGGTCGACTGCATGCCGATCCTGGTCAAGTTCGTCGGCGGCTCCACCACGTACGACAAGCTGGTCAGCGCCCAGCTCGCGGTCGCCGAACGCGACCTCAACCACGACATCGAGTCTGAGTACGCCGAGCGGGAGGCGGTGCTGCGCAAGCGCCGTGCCGAGATCGACCTGGAGATCCTCGAACACAAGGCGGAGCTCAACACCCGCCTGCACCGCGCCGCCGACCGCCTCAGCGAACGGGTGTAGGGCTAGTCGACGAGGCGCCCGCCGCCGCGCAGCGCCTGCTGTTCGGCGGTGAGGGCCTTGTCGGCGTGCATGATGTGGTTGACCGCCTCGTCCACGTCGTCGGTGCACAGGATGAGGTCGAGGTCCACCTCATTGATCTTGCCGTTGGCCAGCATGGTGTCGCGCATCCAGGACAGCAGGCCGCTCCAGTAGGCCGTACCCATCATCACCACCGGGAACCGGGTGACCTTCTCCGTCTGCACCAGGGTGAGCGCCTCGAACAGCTCGTCCATGGTGCCCATGCCGCCGGGCAGCACCACGAAGGCCTGGGCGTACTTCACGAACATGGTCTTGCGGACGAAGAAGTAGCGGAAGTCGATGCCCATGTCGACCCACTCGTTCATGCCCTGTTCGAACGGCAGCTCGATGCCCAGGCCCACGGAGAGCCCGCCCGCCTCGGTGCACCCTCGGTTGGCCGCCTCCATCACGCCAGGCCCACCACCGGTGATCACGGCGTAGCCCGCCCGGGCCAGCGCCGCGCCCAGCCGCTGCGCCATCTCGCACTCGGGCGAGTCCGCCACGCTGCGGGCGGAGCCGAACACGCTCACCGCAGGGGGAAGCTCACTGAGTGTGTCGAACCCCTCGACGAATTCACTCAGGATGCGCAGTGTCCGCCACGAGTCGCGGACCTTCCAATCCGGACGCCCCGCCGAATCCAGCAGGGCCTGGTCCGCGGTGCCCGAGGACAGCGCGTCACGGCGCAGGGTCACCGGGCCCCGGTGCCGCTCGGGTCGATGGTTGCTTTGCGTCATGCCATCACCGTAGACCGGCCCGATCGTTTACGTGACGACGCGGCGCGCTGTTCCGCAGCAAATTCCCAGCGGATTACGCAACTTTTCGCCATGCTGTGGCGTCAAGGTTGTCATACCGGGTGGATTGAATAAGGCCGACGACGAGGGAGGCGATGAATGTGATGACCCGCAGCGAGGTGCTCCGCCAGAGGCAGGCGATGCGCCAGCGCATCCGCGCCACCGTGCACGCCCGCCGCATCGCCATGGTGGTCGACGCCAAGGAGTTCGAGCCGGTCGAGGAGCCTGCCGCGGCCCGCTGACTCTGTCACGCGGAGCCCGCTGCTCTGTCATGCAGAGCCCGCTCCGCGGCCTTAATCGGTCGTCCATCCTGCGCTTCGCTCCGGATGTACACCGAGCGGCCGCTCCGACGGGCTTCTTATGGGCTCGCCAGCCAGCGCCGCAGCAGATCCGCTCCCGCCTCGATCTTGTCGAGTTCCACGTGCTCGTCGCGCTTGTGCGCCAGGTTGGGATCGCCCGGCCCGAAGTTGAGCGCGGGGATGCCCAGCGCCGCGAAACGCGCCACGTCCGTCCAGCCCAGCTTCGCCGCGGGCACCGCCCCGGTCAGCGCCAGGAACTCCGCCGCGGGCGGCGCCGACAGGCCCGGCAGCGCGCCCGGCGCCGAGTCCGTGATCTCGATCTCGTATCCGCCGAACACCTCGCGCAGATGCGTCTCGGCCTGCTCCTCCGAGCGGTCCGGGGCGAAGCGGAAGTTCACCTCGACCTCGCACGCGTCCGGGATCACGTTGCCGGCCACGCCCCCGCTGACGGCCACCGCGTTCAGGCCCTCCCGATACCGGCAGCCGTCGATCTCGACCTCGCGGGCCCGGTAGTCCGACAGCCGCCGCAGCACCTCGCCGGCCTTGTGGATCGCGTTGTCGCCGAGCCACGAGCGGGCCGCGTGCGCCCGTACGCCGGTGGTGCGCACCCTCGCCCGCATGGTGCCCTGGCAGCCCGCCTCGACGATGCCGTACGTCGGCTCCAGCAGCACGGCGAAATCGGCCTCCAGCAGCTCCGGCCGCTGGTCACCGACGATCTTCAAGCCGTTGCGGGCCGCCTCGACCTCTTCACACTCGTAGAAGAAGTACGTGACGTCGTAGCGGGGATCCGGACAGGTCACCGCCAGGTGCAGCGCGATGGCGGTGCCGCTCTTCATGTCCGACGTGCCGCAGCCCCACATGATCTTGTCGTCCATCGTGGACGGGAAGTTGTCCGCCAGCGGCACCGTGTCCAGGTGTCCCGCCAGGACGACCCGCTGGTCGCGGCCCAGCTCGGTGCGCGCGATCACGGTGTGCCCGATACGTTCCACGTGCAGGTGGGCGCACGCTTCGAGAACCTCCTGCACCGCGTCGGCGATCTCCTGCTCGTTGCCGGAGACGGACTCGATGTCGACCAGCGCACGGGTCGACGCGATGGGATCGGCGAGCACCTGCGGCGTCAGCGGGTTCGGCATACCGGTAGCGTAGACACCGTGAGCAGCACACGTTCCGACCGGCCCGCCTGGGGCTTCGGTCTCGCCACCGTCAGCGGCGACCAGACGCTGGAGGTGTGGTATCCCACCGGCCAGCTCGGCCTCGACATCTGCGGCATCTCCGCGCTCGACCTCAAGGGCGCCGAGCCCGCCCTGCCCGGCCTGCGGATCGCGCGGGTGCACACGGTCATCCCCACGCTGGCCGAGCCGCCGCGCGACACCGCCGACGCGTACCTGCGCCTGCACCTGCTCTCCAACCGGCTCATCCAGCCGCATCAGGCCAACCTCGACGGCATCTTCGGGCTGCTGCCGAACAACGCCTGGACCTCCGCGGGCGTCTGCCCGCCGGACCGCGTCGACGAGCTGCGCCTGATCGAGCGCGCCGCCGGCCGCCACCTCGCCGTGTACGGCGTGGACAAGTTCCCCCGCATGACCGACTACGTCGTGCCGCCGGGCGTGCGCATCGCCGACGCCGACCGGGTGCGCCTCGGCGCGCACCTGGCCTCCGGCACCACGGTCATGCAGAAGGGCTTCGTCAACTTCAACGCCGGCACGCTGGGCACCTCCATGGTCGAGGGCAGCATCTCCGCGGGCGTCGTCGTCGGCGAGGGCTCCGACATCGGCGCGGGCGCGTCCATCATGGGCACCCTGTCCGGCGGCGGCAAGGAGACCATCAGCGTCGGGCAGCGCAGCCTGGTCGGCGCGAACGCCGGCATCGGCATCTCGCTCGGTGACGACTGCGTGGTCGAGGCCGGCTGCTACGTCACCGCGGGCACCAAGGTCACCCTGGTCGCCACCGGCGAGGTGGTGAAGGCGCTGACCCTGTCCGGCGCGTCCAACGTGCTGTTCCTGCGCAACTCGGTGACCGGCGCGGTGGAGGCCCGGCCGCGCAGCGGCACCGGCATCGTGCTCAACGCGGCACTGCACGCCAACGACTGACCTCGCCCAGCTGGGAGGCACGCACTTGGAGGTGCTGGCTTGGACCCGCGACGGATAGCCGGGCTGCTCGACGCGCCCGGCTGCCGTCGCCGGCAGGCCCTGGACGCGGCGCAGGTCGATCTCGGGCTGCTGGCCGAGGCCATCGGCGCGCCGCCGGGCGGGCAGAGCCCGTACGCCCGGGAGCGGGACGGGACCTTCACGCACCTGGCCACGGCCCGGCTGCCCGAGCTGGTCGGACGGCACCTCGGCATCGACTGCGAGGCCGCCGTCGAGACGTCGGAGCTGCCGGTCGGCGCGGGCCTGTGGGTGTGGCGCGAGCCGAAGCTGCGCCTGCGCGACCTGCCGGTCACCCCCGAGCGGATCGTGCTGGCCGGTGACGGCACGCTGCTGCACCCGGTCGAGATCAGGTCGTACGCCTGCCTGGACGGTCACGCCGACCCGGCCAAGGTCGCCGGCACCGCCCGCGAGCTGGCCGTGGTCGTGGCCGCGCTGCGGCAGGCCGCACCCGTGCCGGAGCGCGTCAGCAGCCGCTGCCTGCTGGTGCTGCCGCGCAACTTCGGCCTCGCCCCGGTCGGCACCCTGCTCGACGTCGCGCCACAGGTACGCCGCCTGGGCTGGTCACTGGACCGGCTCGACGCCGTCGATCTGCCGGCCCGGCTGCGCCTTCCCGACCTGGGTGGACAAGCGCTGGTCAACGCGCTGGCCGCGGTCGACGCGCGGTTCGGCGACGGCTGCCCGAGCTGTCCGATGTACACGCACTGCCGCCAGGACGCCGAACGCACCGGCACGGTCGCCCGCGCGGGTGGGGCGGCGGCGAACCTGTGCGGCCCCGTCGGCACGGCCGTGCACGCGCTGGCCCTGGCCCACGGCGAGCGCTCCCCGTCCGGCGAGGCGGAGCAGGCCATCGCGGACGAGCTGGCGCGCGCCGCGGCGGCGTACGGCTGGGCGGTCGGTGGTTCCGGCGTCGCCACGGGCCCCGGCCCGGCCGGAGGGAGCGCCCGATGAGCCTCGACGTCTACCAGCGGCTGCTGGCGCTGTCCCGGGCCCGTGCCGTGCCTGCGGCCTCCCGCGCCCACCGGCATTTGTCCCCGCGACCCTGGCTGCTGACCGGCTACCACCTGGCCGGGGAGCCGTCCGCGCCGGTCGCGATCCGTTACGGCTCCTTCCGCGACTCCCCCAAGCTGCTCACCGTGGCCGAGCCACGGGACCGGGCGCTGCGCTTCGCCGCGCTCGGCGGCCTGGCCCGCGACCTGGCCACCTACCTGAGCCGCTACACGGTCACCGAGCCCGTGGTGCGGGCCACCGGCAGCGGCCGCGAACTGGAGGTGGACCACTGCTGCGTGGACGCCCCGCAGCTGGTCGTGCCCAACGAGGCCACCGCGCACTGGGTCGGCCTGCTCGGGCAGTACCTGCGCACCCTCGACGACCCGGTGCTCGCCGCCGCCGGGGCGCACCTGGGCTGGATCGCCTCACGCCGCCACCTGCCCGGCTCCAGCGTGCTGCTCACCGCAACCGACCTGCTCACCGCGCACTGGCGCACCGGCCAGCTGCCCACCGAGGACGGGCACCTGGGCCGGCTGCTGGCCTGGATCGAGCCGCCCGCCGGAGCCGACGCCTGGCAGGCCGCGCGCGACGCCGAGGCGATGCCGCCGGCCGGGCCCGCCAGCGACCCGTCCTGGGACCAGGTCGTGCTGCGCCCGGCCCTGGAACGGGCCAAGCAGCAGGGCGACGTACGGCGGCTCAAACTGGCCGCCGCCGAGGTGCTCGACGGGGCCTGGCGCGACACCTGGGCGGCGATCGACCTGGTGCGGATGCTGCCGCCCGGCGAGCACGTGGCCAAACGCTGGGAGTCCGACCGCTGGTCGTGGACCCGGCACCGGGAACGGGTGCTCGCGGGCACGGTGTCGTTCAGCGCGCGGCTGTCCGACGTGCCCGCATACCGCTTCCTGCACGAGCTGGAGACCCGCACGGCCGCCCTGGAACGGCAGATGGCGCTGGACGATCCGCTGGTCATGGCCCGTTACCTGGCCACCGGCGAAGCCGTCGCCGGGGTCGTTTTCAAGCGCGACCCCGAGCACACGGTCGTCAACTCCGGCGGCCGCTCGGTGCTGCGGCCCCTGCTGTGGGTGCGCACCGCGGCCGCGTTCGACCGGCCCGCGGGCACCGAGCTGTGGTGGGGCAAGGTCGGCATGGTGGTGCGCGGATCCACCGACGACACCGTCGAACTGATGGTGACCAGCGGCGCGGTGACCCGGCCCAAGCTGAACCTGCTGCCCGACACCGACGCCGAGGTGGTGCTGGCCCCGTTCGGCCCGTTGCAGTACTTCCCCGACAACCTGCCCGACGAGCTGCCCTGGCCCACCCGGTCGTCGCGCCCGAAGCCCGCACCCGAACCGGAGCAGGACGACGACCTGGACACCGACCTCGCACCCGCCGCCCCGGCTGCCGCAGCCGTCGACCTCGGTGGCACGCCGGGCCGCGTCCCCGGGCCGCGTGCCGATCCGGGCGACGGCGTCCCCGCAGGCGGCACGGCTGCCCCGGGTGAGCCGCGAGGAGCACTGTGAGCAGCGCCGGAGCACGGCATGAGGCCGCCATCGAGGAGGTCTGGGACCGGGTACGCGGCACCGACCGGGCCGTCGTCGTCGACTCGCCGCCCGGCGCGGGCAAGTCCACGCTGGTCCGGGAACTCGCGAAACGCCTGGTGGCCGTGGGTGAGCACGTGCCTATCGTGGTGCAGACCAACGACCAGGCCGACGACCTGGTGATCGCGCTGGCCGGGGCCGGACTGTCCACCGGCCGCCTGCACGGCCAGGAATGGACACCACCGACCGGCTGGCCGCGGACCAAGGTGCGCACCGGTACCAAGCTCGGCGAGCTGGGCGGCTGCGACGTCATCGTGGGCACCGCCGCGAAGTGGGCCTTCGTCAAGGCCGACGAGCGGACCTGGCCGCTGGGCGTCATCGACGAGGCGTACCAGATGTCGGCGGCGGCGCTGGTGCGCGTCGGGCACCTGTTCGACCGGCTGCTGCTGGTCGGCGACCCGGGGCAGCTCGCCCCGTTCACCGTCGCCGACGAGCACTCGGTGCGCTCGCTCGCCACCTGGCCGCTGGACACCGCGGCGGGCACGCTGCTGCGCCACCACCCGGACACCCCCGTCATCCCGCTGCCGGTGAGCTGGCGACTCGCCCCGCACACCGCGCCGGTGATCTCCGACGCGTTCTACACCCGCGCGTTCACCGCCGGAGCCGCGCCGACCGACCGGCGGCTCGAACTGGCCAGCCTCGCGCACCCCGCACTGGCACACGCCGCCGAGCACGGCTGGGCCCTGCTGGAACTGCCCGCCGCGCACGTGCCGCGTACCGACCCGGCCCTGGTCGCGACGCTGGCCGACCTGGTGCATCAGCTCGTCACCGCGGATGTGTCCACGGTGGACCCGTCCGGGCCGCGACCGCTCAGCCGGGCCGACGTGGCCGTCGGGGTGGTGCACCGGGACCAGAAGGCGCACGTGGAAGCCGCGTTGCAGCGCCGGGGAGTCACCGGGGTCACCGTCGACACGGCCAACCGGCTGCAGGGGCGGCAGTACGAGGTGGTGCTGGCCTGGCATCCGCTGAGCGGGCGGCGCGACGCCAGCGCCTTCCACCTGGAGGCGGGACGGCTGTGCGTGCTGGCCTCCCGGCACCGGCAGGCGTGCGTCGTGGTGAGCCGGGCCGGGGTCGAAGAGCAGCTGCACGCGTACCCGGCGGCGGAGCCGGTCTGGCTCGGCACGGATCCGCCGCAGGTCGACGGCTGGGAGGCCAACCGGGCCTTCCTGGAACGCCTGGCCCCGCACCGCATCACGGCCCGCTGACGGGGCAGCCGCGATGGCGGCCGGTGGTTAGAGTCTGCCCACCTGACGGGGCGGAGGAACAGGCGTGTCCGAGTATCCGTTGCTCATCATCGCGGCCGTGGTGATCATCGCGCTGGTGGTCGCCGCCCACGAGCAGGTCGGGCCACCGCGGATCAGACGGTTCGCGACCCGGCACGGGCTGGACCTCACCCCGGAACGGGCCGCGTCCGTCGAGCGCTACCTGCGGCTGACCCGGCGGCACCGGGCCTTCACCGTGTTCCTCGGCTGCGCGGTCCCGCTGATCTGGCTCCTGCCCGAGCAGCGTTTCGCCATCGAGACCATGCCGGTGCTGGTGGGCTGGCTGCTCGGCGCATCCTGGGCCGAGCTGGCGGCGGGCACCGCGACACCGGCCGGGGAACCCATGACCGTGCCGGCCTGGCTGCGCCGGACGCCCGGCATCGTCGCCGCCGTCGCACCGGTCTCCACCGCCCTGGCGCTGTGGGCCGGCGTCGGGCACCCCGGGGAGATCGTCGGCTGGGGCATCGGAGCGCTGCTCACGTGCGTGTTCGTCACCGCGACGGTGCAGCACGTCTGGCGCCGCCGCCCGCTCGTCGACACGGACCGTGCGGTGGACCTGGCGGCCCGCGCACATGCCACCGCGGCGGTGACCGCGGTCGGTCTGGTGCTCGCCGTGCACTGCCTGCTGCGCCAGCTCGACAACGTGCAAGCCGAGCTGGGCGGGCAGACCGCGCTGGCGACCGCCACCGTCGGCACCGTCCTGGGGTTCGGCATCATGCTCATCGGCGTCCTGATCTGGTTGGCCGCCGTGCCCGGCAGGTCCACCCGCCTGCTCGCCGTCACCACGGCCCTGCTGCTGGTGTTCTCCGCCGCCTGGCTCGGCCGGACCGTGCTCCGCGACCGGCCGCCGTACGGGCCGCAGGAGCTGCGCCCGAACGCGACCATCCGGCTGACGGACCGCGCGCACTTCGACGCCGACGCGGCGGCGCTCGGCCTCACCGGCACCGTCAACACGGCGGCCGTCGAGGGCGAGCGGGCCTTTGTCGGCCGGATCGACGTCGCCGCGCCGCCCCAGGTCCCGGAAGACAGCCAGTACCTGATCGTCGTCATCGACAGGCGGCACAACCGGGCGGTGTACGCGCTGTACGGCGGCGAGGGCAACGGCTGGGGCGACCCCGGCGACCTGCCCGACCGTTATGACTGGCTCTCCGCGCTCGCCCTCGGCCCGGCAGCGCAGGACGGCGATTTCTGGGCGGAGCGCCCCACCGCGGTGCACACCCGCGCCACCGGTGGGCCGATGCGCATCACGTTCTTCGGCAACGTCCCCGACGGAGCAGGGCTGCGAAGTTCGCACCTGCTCGTCGCACTGATCTTCAAAGGGCCGCGGAACCAGTTCCACTGGGCGGTGCAGGTGCCGGTCAGCGCGGCCTGAAAAGGATCAGGCCGGCAGGCGTGCACCGGCCCGCCCCTCACCGCTGCCGGCCAGGGCCGCGGCGATGGCGGCGGACCGTTACATTCGGCCCACCGTCCGGACGGAAGGTCAGGCGAGCGTCGTGGTCCGCTGACGGGGCGGCTGCGGTGGCGGCCGAACGCTAGAGTCCTGCCCACTACGGGGTGGAGGAGCAGGCGTGGCCGAGGTGTCTGTGATCGTTTTCGCGGCGGTGGCTGTCGCCGTGCTGATCATCGCGATCCGCGGCTGGGTGGGCCCGCCGCGGATTCTCGGCTTCGCGAACCGCCACGGGCTGGACCTCACCCAGGAACGGGCCGCCTCCGTCGAGCGCTATCTGCGGCTGATCCGGCGACGGCGGGTCTGGGGCCTCCTGCTCGGCATCGTGGTCCCGCTGATCTGGCTGCTGCCCGAGCAGCGGTTCGCCGTCCTGTTCGTGCCGCTGCTGGCCGGCTGGCTGCTCGGCGCGGCGTCGGCCGAACTGGCGGCGGGCACCGCGACCCGGACCGTGACCGCCGTTCCGGTCCCGGCGTGGCTGCGCCGTACGCCCCTCGTCGTCGCCGCCATCGCGCTCGTTTCCACCGCCTTGGCGCTGTCATCGGGCCTCGGAGACGGCGGGGAGATCGCCGCCTGGGGCGTGGGCGCGCTGGTCACCTGCGTGTTCGTCACCGCGACGGTGCAGCACGTCACGCGGCGTGCCCCGCTCGCCGACACGACCAGCGCGGTGGACCTGGCGGCGCGGGCGCACGCCGTCGCCTCGCTGACCACGGTCGGCCTGGTGCTCGCCATGCTCTGCCTGCTGCACCAAGCCGATCAGGTGCGTGCCGCGCTGAACGGCGAGACCGCGGAATGGGCGGGCGCCGTCGCCACCGGCTTGGCGCTCGGCGTGCTGTTCCTGGCGGCGGCACTGTGGAGCGAATCCGCGCCCGGCCGTCGGCTGCGGCTCGTGCCCTTCATCGCGATCGTCATGGTGACTGCCTCGGTGGCAGCGGTCGGCTTCGGCGCGTGGCGCGACCGCCCGCCGTACGAGCCCGAGGCGGTGCACCCCGTCGCCACGATCCGGCTGACCGACATGGAGCACTTCGACGCCGACGCCGCCGCCCTGGGCGTGTCCGGCCTCCACTCCACGCTCGGCCAAACCATTCTCGGTCGACTCGACGTCGCCACGCCGCAGCCGACGACGCGTGGGTACTACCAGCTCATCATGATCGACAGGCGGTACAACCGGGTCGTGCGCCGGTTCTACGGCCGGGACGGCGGCGGCTGGGGCGGTGACGCCCTGCGCGACGCCTGGAAGCGTTACCCCTGGCTGTCGGCACTGGCCCCGACCCCGCACGGCAACGCCGAGATCAGCTACCCGGACGGCATGGCAGTCGGCGTCCAGCCGGACGAGACGTCGACCGGTTTCGTCGGCACGCTCCCGCGTGACGAGCAGACCGGATTGAGGCCGTCCGCCCACCTGATGGTGGTACTGCTCTTCACCGGCCCGCAGGGTCAGCTCTACTGGGCGGTGGAGGTGCCGGTCACGGTGGCCTGACCGGTCAGGCGAGCCGGGCCACCGCCGTGCGCACCCGCTCGTCGGTGGCGGTGAGTGCCACCCGCACGTGCTTCGCGCCGCCGGGTCCGTAGATCGCCCCCGGCGCTACCAGCACACCCAGCTCGGCCAGCGCGTCCACGGTCGTCCAGCAGTCCTCGCTGCGGGTCGCCCACAGGTAGAGCCCGGCCTCGGAGTGCTCGATGGTGAACCCGGCGCCGAGCAGCGCCCCCCGCAGCAGCTCGCGGCGGGCGGCATAGCGGGCCCGCTGCTCGTCCACATGCGACTCGTCGGCCAGTGCCGCGATCATCGCGGCCTGCACCGGCGCGGGCATGATCATGCCCGCGTGCTTGCGCACCGCCAGCAGCTCGCCGACCAGCTCCGGGTCACCGGCGACGAAACCGGCCCGGTAACCGGCCAGGTTGGACCGCTTGGACAGCGAGTGCACCGCCAGCACCCCGGTGAAGTCGCCGTCGCACAGCGACAGCACCGAGACCGGCGTCGCGGTCCACGGCAGGGTCAGGTAACACTCGTCGCTGACCAGCACGGCTCCGGTGGCGCGGGCGTACGCGATCCAGGCGCGCAGTTCGGCCTCGGAGGCGACCCGGCCGTGCGGGTTGCCGGGCGAGTTGATCCAGATCAGGGCGGGGCGCTCCCCCGCGGGCGGGGTGTCGGCCCGCAGCACCCTGGCTCCGGCGAGCTGCACGCCGACCTCGTACGTCGGGTAGCAGACCTCGGGGATGACGACGGTGTCGCCCGCACCGACGCCGAGCAGCGTCGGCAGCCAGGCCACCAGCTCCTTGGAGCCGATCGTCGGCAGCACGCCGAACCCGGGCGCGGCGCCGCAGGAGCGCACGGTCCAGGCGGTGATCTCCTGCCGGAGTTCGGCGGTCCCCGCCGTCAGCGGGTAGCCGGGGGCGTCGGACGCCTCGGCCAGCGCCTTGCGGACGACCGCGGGCACCGGGTCGACGGGTGTGCCGATGGACAGGTCCACGATGCCGTCAGGGTGCGCCGCTGCCCGGCGCTTCGACGGCTCCAGCAGGTCCCAGGGAAAGTCCGGCAGGCCGGCGGAGACTCTCCGCCGGCCTGAACCGGAAACCGGCGTGCTCAGTGGTCGCCTTCCTTGGCGGGCTGGCCGGCCACGAACGGCGCGTCCGCGCTGATCTTTCCGATCTTCGAGGCGCCACCGGGCGAGCCGAGCTCGTTGAAGAACTCGTAGTTCGCGGTGGTGTAGTCGCGCCACTGCTCCGGCACGTCGTCCTCGTAGAAGATCGCCTCTACCGGGCAGACCGGCTCACAGGCACCGCAGTCGACGCACTCGTCCGGGTGGATGTAGAGCATGCGGTTGCCCTCGTAGATGCAGTCGACAGGGCACTCCTCGATGCAGGCCTTGTCGAGCACATCGACGCACGGCTCGGCGATGATGTAGGTCACGGGTCGTCCCTCCACGCACTCTCATACGGAACATGACAGTGCACGTTCCGCCGCTCCACGCGGCCAAGTCAAAGCCTAGTATCCGGGTGAGGGAGGTAGGTAGTCAGTGTTGGCTAAGAGTGATCTCGGGTCCCGCGTGGTGGTACGCAGATTCGCCGGAATCCGGGATGATCGCCCGCAGTTCACCGATGTGCTGGGCGATCTCACCGAGTTCGGGGACTCGTCTCTGACCGTCGCGACGTCCCACGGAATGGTCGTCGTACCGCTGGCCGAGGTGCACCGGGCCAAGGTCGTACCCGCCCGGCGCGGCCCGACCGCCCGCGAGATCGCGGCCCTGGAGCTGGCCGCCACCGAGGCCTGGCCGCCGCCGGTGGTCGAGGAGCTGGGCGCCTGGCGGCTGCGGGCGGCCGGCGGCTACACCGGCCGGGCCAACTCGGCGCTGCCGGTCGGCGACCCCGGCCTGCCGCTGCCCACAGCGCTGGACGCGGTCGTCGCCTTCTACCGCCGCCAGGGACTGCCCCCGCAGGTCGACGTGCCGCTGCCGCTGGCTGCCGGCGTACAGCGGGAGCTGATCAAGGCCGGTTGGCACGCCGAGTGCACCGTCGAGGTCCAGGTCTGCCCCCTTGACGAGCTGATCGCGGTGACGCCGCCCGGTGACGCGTTCGAGCTGAGCCCGACCATGTCGCCCGGCTTCCTGGCGATGGTGGCCGACGACCGGGGGCCGCTGCCCGAGGCCGCGGTGCACGTGCTGACCGCGGTCCCCGAGCTGGTGTTCGCCCAGCGGTACGACGACAGCGGCGCGCTGCTGGCCCGGGCCCGCGGCACCGTCACCGGCGACGGCCGCTGGCTGGGCGTCTTCGGCGTCGAGACGGCAGCCGCCGCACGTCGGCGCGGCCTGGCCCAGGAGGCGATGGGCGTGCTGGCCCGCTGGGCCGCGCAGCTCGGCGCGACCGACGCCTTCCTGCAGGTCGAGTCGCGCAACGCCCCGGCTCTGGCGATGTACGCCAAGCTCGGTTTCGTCCGCCACCACCACTACACCCGATACAAGCTGCGCTGAACACCACTGGACCGCCGGCGATACCCTCACCGGCGTGCAGCACCCCCTCGGCTCGAACCGGAAGTTCTGGGTGTCCCGGGGCCCGGTGCGCCGCCACCGCGGCCCCGACTCGTTGCCCACCCGGATCCTGACCGGCCTGGGGTGCGCCGGCTTCCTGCTGCTGTCGTGCTGCGGCTGCGGCGCCCTCTTCTACGGTGCGGAGGCGGCGCCCAGTCACATCGCGGGCGTCTCCGTGATCGGCAGCCTGTTGGCGCTCACCGGCGTCGCCTCCGTCGGGTACGGCTGGTGGCAGTGGCTCAGCCGGCGCGCGACGGTGCGGTGGGCCGAACGTGCGGGCGGGGCGGAGGTCGCGAACCGCACCGCGTGGCCCTGGGCGGCGCAGGACGGCACGACCGACCCGGTCACCGTCGTGTTCGCGGTGGACACCCACGCCGCCGGTCTGCCCGTCACGGTGGGCGAGATCCGGTGGGACGACGAGGTGACCGGTCTCGGCGGCGTGGTGGACGGGTCGGCGAGCGCCGGCGCTTTCGCGGTGCTGCGGTTGCCACGGGCGATGCCGTACTTGGCCGTGCAGCGCCGCCCGCAGCGCGCGCGGGGCGGGCGGGACGAGGACGCGTTCTGGGACGAATACCGCGTCGTCACCGAGGACCTCGAGCTGGCCGGCCGGCTGACCACCCCGCAGGCGCGCCGCGCGCACATGACCGGGCGGATCCCGCCGTGGGCTGTCGTCGGTGACGAGGTCTACACGGTGCGCGCGACCCGCCGCCCGGTCGGCCCGGCCACCGTCGAAGCTCTGGCGGCGCAGCTCGTGCAGGTGGCGGCGCTGCTCGGCGTCCCCGCAGCCGACCCACCGGGCGAGCGCTGACGCGCCCGGACGGCGGCTGTCAAGGGCCGCCGCACCCGCGGCCTTCCGCCGCGGACAGCAGGCGTTAAGAAGGGCACCTTCTACAACGCATAGCGATGTGAAGGTGCCCTTCCTTTGGGCTAGACGCGGCGGGGGTGGGCTTTGGCGCGCTCCGCGAAGAGCTTGAGCTGCCTGGCACGGTAGTCGGCGGCGAAGGCGATCAGGCCGACCATGCCCAGGCCGGTGCCGACGGCGAAGACCGCGGCGTAGACCCAGACCTGGTTGAAGAACGCGCCCGCGCCGTGTGCGAACGGGCCCTCGCCGGCCGCGAGCGGGCCGACGAAGATGCTCAACAGGCATGCGGCGAAGGCCGCGGCGCCGAGGTCGGCGACCACCCGCGACCACGGCCGCCGGCGGCCCCAGTACAGCGCCATCGCAAAGAACACGAACCCGATCACACCTAGTGCGACGAACCCCGCCGTGGCCTGCGTGTCCGGATCGTCAATGCCCTTGCCGACCCACCGGGCGACCACATTGACCACGAACAGCACGCCGGCGATCACGCCTACCGGCAGCCACCGCTCCTTCATCGAACCCTCCTCAGGGCTTGGCAGTCAGCGGCGGCTTCTTCGCCTCGCACACGAACTGTGGCTCAGCGTCATACCGCCAGGTGAACTTCTCCCGCTTGATCTCTTTACCGTCCTTGCGGAAGATACGCCAGGCGTCCTGAGTGAAACCTTGACTACCCCCAGTAGCGATGCAGGTGGGACCGTCCTCGAGAACGACCTTCTCCGGTTCCGTGATGTCGCGCTTGGGGTCGTACTGCGTGGTGACGCTGTCGTAGACCTTGGTCGACCACATGCTGACCGTCACCGAGCTGTCCGTGTACGAGGTGTCGATCAGCACGCCGTACGGGGTGGTGTTGGTGAACCTGAGGTCCAGCGTCGGGTACATGATGGTCGACTCGATGACCGCCGGGTACCGCGAGAAGTAGTACGAGTGCGGCTTGTGCTCGACGTCCTTCATGCCCGCGTAGTACGAGGCGTTGAAGATCGTCGTGGTGAACTGCGACGCGCCGCCGCCGACGCCGGGGACCAGCTTGCCGTCCATGATCACGGGCGCGTCGTGGTAGCCCTCGGCGTAGCCCCGGGGACCGGTGTGCCCGTTGAGCGAGAAGGTCTCCCCCGGCCGCACGATCGCGCCGTCGACCTCCTTCGCGATCTGCACGATGTTCTTGCTGCGCGGGCTGGTGAGCCCACCGGTGAAGTACGTCGTGAAGCTGGAGACCTGCTCCTTGATGCCCAGTTCGGCGAGGTCGCCGGTGGTCGTCGCGGGCTTCACGTCGGTGAGCCCGGCCGAGACGGCGCGATCGGCGCCCCGCTTGAGCACCGGCAGCAGGTCGCCGGCCAGCTTCGCGGTGTCGACCAGCGTGCCACCGCTGGCGGCCACGACCTGGGGCGCGCCACCGGAGCCGTCGATGGTGGCGTTCTTCGGCTGCACCTCGACCTTGGCCAGCTCCTTGCCCAGCGCCTTGCGCAGCTTCTTCTCGTCGACCCGGCTGGACAGCTCGCCCTTGGCGTCAGAGGAGATCACCAGGCTTGCCGCGATCGCCTTCGGCGACACGGTGACGACACCCTTGGGCGTGGTGACGGTGACCGGCGCGGACACCGCCGGCGTGGCCACCTCGGCGACCATCCGGTCGACGTCGTCCTTCGAGCTGGCCGGGTTCTTCTCCCCCAGCTTCACCTCGACCTCCCCGCGGCGCAGCCAGCCGTCGCGGACGGCGTCCGCGGCGTCGGCCGGGTCGAGTCCGCGGCCCGCCTTGGGGTACACCGGCTTCGGAGTGGTTCCATCGAAGGTGACCGCGGGCAGGGTCATCGCCGCACCGGACTGCTGCGCCACCGGTGCCAGCGCGGCCGCCAGCCGCGCCTCGTCGACGGAGACCACGGGCGCCACCTCGTCTCCGCCGAAGAGGGTGGCGAACGGGTTGTGGCCACGCGACACGGCCGCCGCGACGGTCGCGTCCACGTCGACCGCGAGGCCGACGTCCTGCGGCTGCACGGTGGCGGTCTTCTCGCCGATGCGTACGGTCAGCGGCGCGCCCAGCTGGTCGGCCTTGCCCGCCAGGCCGGTCCGCAGGGCGTCGGCGGCCTCGGCCGCGGTGCCGTCGATGGAGATGCCGAGCACCTTCGCGCCGCGGGGCACATCGGCGCTGAACGCGTGACCGGCGAAGGCGCCGGTCGCGGTGAGCGCGAGGACGGAAGCCAGGCCGGCGATCAGCCAGCGTCGGTGGGGAACGGGGGCGACGGACAAGACGGCACCTCATCATCATTGGTGGGAGACGTTGGCGACCAGGTTAGCGCGTTATATGAAGCTGGCCCACATTCGAGAAAATGGTGGCTAATGGACAAATTTGTCCGAGATGGTGACAGTGGGACGGCTGCCTACTACGAGCACGAGGTGGCCCCGCACGTACGCCGACTGCGCTCCCGGGCGCTGCGCGACCGCCTGGCGGAGAGCCTGCTGTTCCTGCCGATCATGATGCTCGCCGCTTCGATGATCATCGCGTTGCTGCTCGCGGAGATCGACGAGCGCTACATGACAGACCCCAGTGAAGTGATCAGCTTCACTCCGGACGTCGCCGTCACGCTGCTGGGCATCATCGCCGGTGCCATGATCACGACGGCCGGCGTGGTCTTCTCGCTGCTGGTGGTCTCGCTGCAACTGGCCAGTGGCCAGTTCTCGCCGCGGGTGCTGCGCGGCTTCTGGCGCGACCGCCACGGCCAGGTGCTCGTCGGCCTGCTGCTCAGCACCTTCGCGTTCTGCGTGCTGGCCCTGGCGCGCGTCGACACCGCCGCCGACCACGCGCCCCCGCTGACCGTGGGCTTCGCCCTCCTGCTCACCCTGCTCTCGGTCATCGCGATCGTCGTCTACCTGGACCGGATCAGCCGCAACCAGTACGTCGGCCGGATCGTGCAGCGGGTCGCCCGGGAAACCCACGGCCTGATCAGCGAACTGCCGTACGGGCCGCGCATCGGCGTCAAGGTCGGCGAGCCGGTCGACCCGCCCGATGTCGGCACACTCGGCCCGCCGCTCGTCGTCACCGCCGTCACCGACGGGTGGGTGCAGCAGATCAGCCGGCGCGCCGTCGTCGCGGCCGTACCGCCGGACACGGTGGTGCGGCTGGAGACCCGCGTCGGCGCGTTCGTGACCGCGGGCACTCCCCTGGTCACCATGTGGCCGCCACCGGCCGACCCGGCCACGTCGGCGCGCCTCATCGCCGAGGCGGTCATCATCGGCGTCGCCCGCACCATGCAGCAGGACATCGACTTCGGCCTGCGCCAGCTGAACGACGTCGGACTGCGCGCACTGTCCCAGGCCGTCAACGACCCGACCACGGCGATCGAGGTGATCCTGCGCATCGGCACGGTCATGCGGCCGCTGCTGCTGGCCGACTGCCCGGCCCAGGCAGTGCGCGACCGCGACGGCCGCATCCTGCTCACCCCCTGTGACCTCGACCACACCGAGTACGTCGCCCACGCCTTCAACCAGCTGCGGCACTACGCCGCGCCCCACCCCAGCGTGGTCATCCCCCTGCTGCGGACCATGCTCATGCTCCGCGACTGCTGCCTGTCCGGCTACCGCGGCGCGATGACACCCGATCGCGTGGCGACCATCGCCGCACTGGACCGCCAGCTCGAACTGACCGTCGCGGGAGCACGCGCCAGCGGCATGCTGCCCGCGGACCTGGCCATGGTGGAAGCCGTCGCGGCGGGCGCCACCACCGCCGCACCGGCCACCGCGAACGATCCCTCGCAGCCCTCGGCCTGACCGTCGCGTTCGGACCCTCCACTGCGCCGGGCCGTGGCCCGGACCGAACCCGATCGCGCGGGCTCGGCCGTCCACGTCCGTCGGCGGACGAGGGCGGCGAGCAGGCGGGTCAGCGACGTCGGCGGCGGGCGGCGAGCAGCAGGCGGGTGCCGGACAGCCCGAGGATGAAGATCACGACGGTATTGCGCCCGGTCTCGACGGGGTCCCGCACGTGGCGTACCGGCTCCGGCTCGATCACCACAGGTCGCCGCGCCGGGCTCGGCGGCGGAGGCGGCGACGGTTCCGGTGACGGACTCGGCATCTCGGACGGCTCCGGCGGCGCCTGCGGCTCCGGCAGCGGCACCACCGGTGCCACCAGCACTGCGGACGGGGACGGGCTGGGCGACGGCGCGACAGTCGGCGACGGGGACGGGGACGGACTCGGGCTGGATGAAGGCGACGCGCGCGGTGGCCCGTAAGGACTCGGCGACGGACTGGGTGATGGAACCGGACTCGGACTCGGGGACGGACTCGGACTCGGCGACGGACTCGGCGACGGACTCGGCGACGGGCTCGGACTCGGACTCGGCGACGGGCTCGGCGACGGGCTCGGAGACGGACTCGGAGACGGACTCGGAGACGGACTCGGAGACGGACTCGGAGACGGACTCGGACTCGGGGAAGGGCTCGGGGACGGAGACGGAGACGGGCTAGGCGATGGGGAAGGGTTCGGACTTGGGGACGGCGACGGGCTCGGTGCGGCGGGCAGCCAGGCCGCGTCGGTGAGGTACACCGGCTGCGTGGTGGCCAGCAGAGTCGCCTCGCCGGTGGACAGGCCTATGCGGTACTGCCGCAGCGGCCGGGCCAGCCCGTTGCGGCTCGCATAAAGCGTGTCGCCGATCAGCGCGACGGAACCGTAGGATCCGCCCCGCCGCAGGTCACCGCTGAGTTCACTGGTGCTGACCTGCCCGGTGACCGGGTCGACCGCGATCAGCCGCGGCGTGGGCCCGGTCGCGTCCACCCCGAGCAGCGCCTGCCGGTACGGGTCGTAGTCCCAGTCGGCGACGCGTACCGGCACGGACAGCGCCACATCCCTTGTGACCTGCCCGAATGTGGCGGCCCCGGCTCGCACGTCGAGTCCGGTCAACCGGCTGCCGGCCGACAGCAGCAGTTCCCCGCCGACGATCGCGCCCGCGGTCGCGGTGCCCATGGGGACGGCGGGCGGGGTGCCACGCACCGGCCCGTGATCGACGACCGTCCCATCAGGACTGATCGCGACGAGATGCCCGCCGCCGAGGGGCACCAACCGGAACCGGACGGCGATGCCGTAGAGCAGCCCCTGCGCGGGGTCGTATCCGATCGCGTTGACGGTGTGCTGCAACCAGACTCTGCGGCGTACCGCTCCGGTGTCGGGATTCAGACTGACCAGCTCGGACGGCGCGTTGGGCACCGCGGAGCGGACCTGCAGCAGCTCGCCGGGCGGTGCGCCCAGCGCGACGCCAGGCGCGAGCAGCGCGACGGCCGACGGCAGGGCGATCGCCGTGGCCAGGAACAGCCCGACAACGAGGGGTCGATATCTGGACGTCGCACGCATAGCATCTTGTATAGCCCTAAACGTCCCGTTTGGGCGAATAGTGTTTTTGGAGGAACTCATGCGGGCGTACGCGAGCGGTCTCCTGTGGTTTCTCGGCATCTGCGGGATCGCGGCGCTCGCCGTGGTGTTCATCCGCCGCTCGTGGCCACCGGACCGCCGCGCCGACATCCACGACGTGCTCAGCGTGGTGTTCTCGATGACCGGCACGCTGTACGCCGTGGTCGCCGCGTTCGTCTTCATCGACGTGTGGCAGATCGGCAACGACGCCCGGGATGCGACGTACCGCGAGGCGCAGGCGGTGCAGTCGGTGGCGTGGGCCGCCGAGACCGGCCCGCCTGAGGTGCGCGCCGCGATCCACACGCTGTCGCGCGCCTACCTGCGCGAGATCCTGGACCAGGAGCTGCCGCGGCTGCGTACCGGCGAGCCCGTCGGCGAGCAGGGCTGGGCGGTGCTGAACGACCTGCGCGCCGCCGCGGCCCGGGTGCCGGTGCCGCCCGACAGCGACGCGTCGCCGGAGAGCACCGTGCACGCGGTGATGCAGGCCCGCGAGGATCGGCTCGCTCTGGCGGACAAGCGGATCGGCGACGTGACCTGGTTCGCATTGCTGTTCGGCGCGCTGCTGGCCGGGATGCCGATCCTGTTCTTCCGGTTCGACCACATCGGTACGCAGCTCGCCATGACCACCGCCGTGGTCGGCATGATCACGTTGCTGCTGTTCACGATCCACCAGATCGAACGGCCGTTCACCAGCACCGAACGGGTGCCGCCGACGGCGTACCAGAACGTCGTGCTCCGCCTGGACGCCCTCAACACCTGACCTGGCAGAAGGAAGGGCACCTTCTTGACGCCATTGGTGCGGAGGGTGCCCGTCCTCACCACTCGGCGGCATCCGAGCAGGGCGGATGCGGTCAGGACTGGTGCGGCGTGAGTTGCGGGGCGGCGGTCCGCGGCGGCGGCGCGGTGGTGCGCTTGCCGGCGCGGTATGCGGCAGGGCCGACGAAGCCGAGGCCGCCGGTGGCGAGCACCAGCAGTCCAAGCCAGGTCGCGGCGATCTGGTCGCCTTCCTGGGTGCCGCCCACCGCGAAGATCATGACGAGGAACCACGGCACCGCAGCGAGCCACCAGCCCCAGGCCAGGCCCGTGGCCGCGCGGGCGAACCAGCCCAGGAACAGGCTGACCAGCAGCGCCACCGGCACCAGCCACACCGCGGGCCAGCCGCCGATGCGGTACGGCGTGTAGACCGCCTCCAGCACCGCCGACGTGGTGCCCAGGAAGACCGCGAGCAGCCCTCCGATCCCGCGCAGGGCGAGGTCGAACAGCCTCACCGCGCGGCGGGCGAGCCGTCGGGCAGGCCGCTGAACAGGTCGGTCTCCCACCCGTACGGGCCGTCGCCGCGACCACGGACGCCGTGCGCCAGCGTGTAGTGCTCGACGCCCATGAACTCCTGGCCGAAGTTGCCGGCGATGGAGTAGAGCCAGGACGTCTCCGGGATCTGGGTGGCGTGCGCCTTCAGCGCGGCGACCTTGGCGTCGTGGTGGTCGGAGCCGTCGATGCAGGCCGCGACCTCCTCGTCGGGCGTGCCGAAGGGGAAGTCGGCCACGTCGGTGACGGCGGCGAACGGGTTGTCCGTCGAGTCGGCCAGCGCCTCGACCCCGGCCTTCAGCACGCTCAACGGCATCGCCGTCCAGTAGATCTTGGAGGGGCCGAAGCCGCGCTCGGCGGCGATCTCGGAGGCGCGCATGGCGACCCGGTGGGCCTGGATGTGGTCCGGGTGGCCGTAGAAGCCGTTCGCGTCGTACGTGACGACGATCTGGGGCCGCACCTCGTCCATGATCTCGACCAGGTGCGCCGAGGCCTCCTCGAGGTCGGCGCCCCAGAAGCTGCGCGGATGCTCGTTGGCAGGGGTGCCCATCATGCCGGAGTCGCGGTAGCGGCCCGCCCCGCCGAGCATGCGGTGGTCGATCACGCCCAGCGCGTTCAGCGCGCTCTTCAGCTCGGACAGGCGGTATCCGCCCAGTTGATCGCCCTGCGCGGCTTCCAGCCGCGCGAGCTCGGGCACGTGGATCTCGCCCTCCTCGCCGAGGGTGCACGTCACCAGGGTGACGTGTGCGCCCTGCGCTGCGTAGTGAGCCATGGTCGCGCCGGTGCCGATCGACTCGTCGTCGGGATGCGCGTGCACGAAGAGGATGCTGCGAGCCACCCGGTCACTCTAGCCCGCATCAGGCAAACCGCCACGCGCCTGCCTCTCGCGTCGATAGCATCGCGGCCATGGAGGCGCAGCAGCCTGACGGTCCGGGGCCTGGCCACCGCATAGCCGTCAGTTCTGACGGCCTTCGGGTGGGCCACCTGCATGATCACGTGCTGGACATGTGTGAACCGGCTTCGGGCCGGGTCCATACCGTGGCCGAGGCGGTGGACGATTTCGCGTTCGACCGTACCGGTGCCGTCGTCGTCTGGACCTCGGACGGTCGGCTCCACCGGCGTGACGCCGACGGTGTGACCGCCCTGTCCACCCCGGGCCCGGTCGCCACGGCCCGGCCCGATCCGACCGGCCGCCGCATCGCCTACCTGCACGAAGGCACCCTGCGGGTGGCTGTCGGCGCCGAGGACGAACTGCTGGCCGGGGAGCCGGACGGGGTCCGCTGGGGCGAGGCCGACCCGCACGCGGGCTGGTTCGGCCGGCGTACCGGCTGGTGGTGGGCCCCGGACGGGGAGAGCATCCTGGCCACCCGCCGCAGCGGCGAGCAGGTCTCGCTGCACCTGCTGGACCTCGACGGCGGCTGGGTCGACGTGCACTGGGACCGCGAGATCTACCCGTACCTGGGCACGGTGCGCTGGGCCGACGGCGGTCCGCTGATCACGGCGCTGCGCCGCTCGCAGGGGCACGGATTGGTGCTGGCGGTGGACCGGCGCACCGGGGAGACCCAGGTCCACGCCGAGCTGGCCGACCCGCGCTGGGTCAACCCGATCGCCGGCACGCCGCGCCACCTCGCCGACGGCCGGGTGCTGGTCGGCGGCGAGATCTCCCACGACGGGTACGACGCGCGCTGCCTGTTCGCCGACGGCACCCTGCTCACCCCGCCCAACCTGTACGTCCGGCGCGTCGTGGGACGGCTCGGCCCCGGCTCGGCCGGCGGCGAACTGGGCGACCTGCTCATCGAGGCCAGCGAGGGCGAGCCCGCCGAGCAGCACCTGTTCCGGGTGCGCAGCAGCACCAGCGGCGGCATGGTGGTGCACCGGCTGACCAGCGTGCCGGGTTGGCACAGCGCCGCCTGCGGCGGCGACACCGTGGTGACCGGCCTGCGCAGCCTCGACGACGAGGACGTGCAGCTCACCGTATGGTTCGCCGGCAACCAGGTCGCCGAGCTGACCCCGCGCCGCCCGGTGCCCGCGACCACGATCCGCCCGGCCCTGGACCGGGTCACCGACCGGCGGCTGCCCACCGCCGTGCTCTACCCGCCCGGCCATGTCTTCGGCCGCCGGCTGCCGGTGCTGCTGTGCCTGCCGGACACCCCGACCCAGCAGCAGGTGCGCAACGACCACGAGGCGTTCACGGCGGCCCGGCACTGGGCCGAGGCGGGATTCGCCGTGGTGATGGTCGACGGCCGGGGCACCGTCGGGGTGTCACCGAGCTTCGAGAAGGTGACCCACCGGCGGGTGGCCGACCTGGCCGTCGCCGACCACGCCGAGGCGCTGCGCATCATCGCCGACAAGCACTCCGACCTGGACCTGGCCCGGGTCACCGCGTACGGTCGCGGCTTCGGCGGGTGGCTGGCCGCGCTGCTGGCGGCCCGCCGGCCGGACACGGTGCGGGCGGCGGTCGCCGTGGAGCCGTGGGACTGGTCGGCGCTGCCGGCCCCGCTCGCCGAGCGTTACCTGGGCCCGCAGGAGCTGGACAGCGAGATCTACGCCCGGCACGCCCTGGAGGACCTGCCGCCCACCGTGATCATCCAGGAGACCGAGCCGGTCGAGATCCGCACCTGACCGCCCGCGCCCACCCCCGACTCGCATTGACGTTGGCCTATTACATCGACTTTTGGTAGATCATTCTCGATGTGATAGGCCACCGTCTATAAAAGGCAGGAGCCGGGGCCCAGCCGCACGACGCGACGACTGGCGCGCTGCCGCGTGAGACGGCTCCGCCCACGCAGCCAGCTGCGTGGGCGGAGGGTATACGGGCCCGTTCAGCGGCCCAGCTGCGCCTTCACCGCGGCCTGCGCCGCGATCTCCTCGGCGGCGGCGGCCTTCTGGCGCGCCTTCTCGGCGGCCTTGGCGTCGACGCGGGCCTGCACAGCGGCCTGCTCGGCGATCTCGGCGGCGCTCGCCGCATGCTGCTTGGCCTGGTCGGCAAGCTGCATGTCCTGCTCCACCCGGGCCCCGTCGAGCCGGGCCTTCAGGTCGGCACGCACCCGGGCCGCGGCGGCCTTGGCTGCCTGCTTGGCGTCGGCGGCGTGCTGCTTCGCCGAAACGGCGGCGCGGGCCGACAGCCGGGCCTGGATCGCGGTCTCGTCGGCGACACCCAACGCGGCGGCCGCCTTCTGCGCGGCCTTCTCCGCGGCCCTGGTGTCGTGCGACTCGACGACCAGGTGCGGCGGCGGGGCCGCCAGCGCCGGTGCGGCGTGCACGAGCACGGGCGCGGAGAACGCGGCGGTGAGTGCGGCGAGAACGGCGAATCGACCCGTGCGCATTGCCATGAGCTGACCTCCCGTGTGAACCGATGAGCCGCCCTGGCCGACCTCGCCGTCCACCTGGGCACTTCCCACGATCCCGCAGCTCACCGCCCCTGCGCACCCGTCAAAAGCCAGCTCCCACACCCCCCGAAAGTCAGTTTCTTCGGCCGGCCGCGGGGCACTTACGGGCGAAGATCGCCGTTTCAGGTCGGAAGGTGAGGTCAGACCGCAGATCTTGGCACGAAACAGCGATCTTGACCTGGCGGCGGCCACGACGCGAAGGGGCGGCACCCCGAAGGGTGCCGCCCCGGTGGAGCAGGGTTGCGGTTACTGCTTGACGAAGGCGCGGGTGAAGGCGGGGTAGCCGAAGATGCTGTCGATGTAGACGCCACCGACCTTCGAGCCGTGCATCACGAACATGACGTCCGCGTAGAGCGGGACCGCCGGGGCCAGCTCCTTCATGATCCGCTCGTCCAGCTTGGCCCACTCGGGCGCCTGAGCGGCCGGGTCGAGGGCCAGCACGCGGTCGAACTCGGCGTTGATCGCGTCGTTGTTGATGTAGGACGTGTTGCTGTTGCCCTCAGCCTTGATGGTGCGACCGTCGAAGAGCACCGGCAGGAGCGCGGCGCCGCTCGGCCAGTCCGCCGCCCAGGAGTCCAGGTACAGGTCCCAGGGGTTGTCCTTCTTCTTGGTCTCGTCCAGCTTGCTGTCCGCCGGGATGACCTTGATCGTGATCTTGAAGCCGGCCTTCTCCAGGTCGTTCTTCACCTGGGTGCCCAGCTCCTGCGCGCCCGAGTCGTCGCCGATTACCAGCACCAGCTCGGGGGTCTTGCCCGCCAGCGTGGACTTGGCCTTCTCGATGTCGGCCGGGTAGGCGTCGAACTTCTTGAAGCCGAGCGTCGACGGCGGCATCAGGGTGGTCAGCGGGGCAACCTTCAGGTCGCCGCCGGCGGCCTTGACCATGCCGGACCGGTCGATGGCGTAGTTCAGCGCCTGGCGGACCGACAGGTCCGGCACCCGCTGGGTGTTGATGGACAGCCGCCACGCGCTCGGGGTCGGCTCACGCAGGGTGCGGCCCATCAGCCCGGCGTCACCGGCGACCTTGGCCACCAGCGAGGAGTCGACACCGTTCCAGCCGAGCGTGGCCTGGTCCTCGGCGCCGTCGGCGATGAGGCGGTTGGTCTGCGCCTCGGCGTTCGGGCCGAACTTGTAGACGAACTTGTCCGGGTACGCGTTGCGCACCGGGTCGGTGTTGGCGTCCCAGTGCTCGTTGCGCTCGAACAGCATCTCCACGCCGACCGTGTTCTTGACCAGCTTGTACGGGCCGGACGAGAACGGCTTGTTGTCCAGCTCGACGCCGGTGTCCTTGGCCGGCGGCAGCGGCGCGGTGGCCGGCAGCGAGGCCGCGAACGGCAGGTCGCAGTGCGGCTTGGCGAACTCGAAGCGCAGCGTCTTGGCGTCCGGGGTGGTCAGACCCGGGGGCAGCGAGGTCTTGTTGGCCTTGAAGTCCCACTTGGTGTCGAAGGCCGCGTCGTTGGCCAGCCACTCCTGGATGTAGGTCGGGCCGCCGGCCAGGTCGGGGTCGAACGAGCGGGCGATGCCGTACGCGACCTCCTTGGAGGTGATCGCGCTGCCGTCCTCGAACTTCACCCCGTCCTTGATCTTGAATTCCCAGACCTTGCAGTCCTTGTTGACGTTGACGCCCGGCGTCTCCGCGAGGTCGCCGACGAGGGTCACGTTGCCCTTGCCGTCGTCCTTCCACGTGGTCAGGAAGCGGGCGTAGAGCGGGGCGGTGTTGAGACCCACGAACGAGTAGACCCGCTGCGGGTCCATGTGCGAGATCTTCGTCTGGCGGATCACGGTGAACGTGCCGCCCTTGGCCGCGCCCTCGACCGCCTTGGCCGGACCCATCGAGTCCTTGGGGTCGGTCGCGATCGCGCCGGAGGCCACGCGGTCGGTGTCGACGTCGCTGTCGGTGTTCTTGTTCTCGCTGCACGCGCCCAGGGCCACGGTCAGCGCGAGCACGCCTCCCGCTGCCAGTATCGCTCTGGATCTCATATTCACTCCCGTGCCGGTGGTGTGAAGGAAACTTACGAAATGTGTAGCAGTGATTGATAGATTTCGCCATACCCTTCGATACGGCGGCGGGAGCGCTAGCTGAGCCGCACCCGCGGGTCGATGACCGCGTACAGCAGGTCGACCACGATGTTGGCGACGACGATGAAGACCGCCGAGATGAGCACGGTCGCCATGATCGTCGGAAGGTCGCCGAGGCGGACCGCCTCCACGGCGGTGCGGCCCAGGCCCTGGATGCCGAAGGTGGTCTCGGTGATCACGGTGCCGCCGAGCGCGCCGCCGATGTCCAGGCCGGCGATGGTCACGATCGGGGTGATCGCGGCGCGCAGCGCGTGCCGCCCGTACGCCCGCGATTTGCTCAGGCCCTTCGCCCGCGCGGTGCGCACGAAGTCCTCGGCGAGGGTCTCCAGCATCTGCGCCCGCGACAGCCGGGCGTAGACCGCGGAGAACAGGAAGGCCAGCGCCACCCAGGCCAGCACCAGCCCGCTCGCCCAGTCCAGCGGGTCGTCCCACAGCGAGGTGTAGTGCGGCACCGGCAGGATCTTCAGCGTGTACACGAAGATGATCATCAGCATGCCGCCCACGAAGTAGAGCTGCATGGACGCGCCGGTCAGCGAGAAGCCGATGGCCAGCCGGTCGAAGACGGTGCCGCGCCGCAGCGCCGAGATCATGCCCAGGCCGATGCCCAGCCCCAGCCACAGCACCGACGCCGGGATGACGATGCTCAAGGTCACCGGGAGGACCCGGGCGAAGATGTCGGAGACCTCCTCGCTGCTGGTGTACGAGTAGCCCAGGCACGGCGCATCGCAGAAGCCGCCCTGCGCGCTGCCCAGGTCCCGGCCCACGAAGATGCCCTTCATGTAGCCGGTGTACTGGTCGATCAGCGGATCCTTCAGTCCCAGTTCGACACGCACCCGCTCCAGCCGCTCGGGGTTGCAGTTCTTCACGCACATGGTGGCCACGGCGTCGCGGGGCAGCATGAAGAACATGCCGAAGGCGACCAGGCTGACGGCGAACATCGTCAGCGTGCCGAGCAGCAGGCGCTTGATCAGGAATCGCAGCATCTCGTGCCTCCTACCGGGACGACTTGGGGTCGAGCGCGTCGCGCAGGCCGTCGCCGAACAGGTTGAACGCCAGCACCAGCAGGAAGATCACCACGCCCGGGAAGATGAGGTAGGCCGGATCGGTCTGCGCGTAGCTCAGGCTCTTGTTGATCATCACGCCGAAGTCCGGGGTCGGGTCGACGACGCCGATGCCCAGGAAGGACAGCGCCGCCTCGCCGGTGATGTAGCCCGGCACCGCCAGCGAGAACGACACCAGGATCGGCGCCCACAGGTTGGGCAGCAGCTGGCGGAACAGGATGTGGAACAGGCCGGCGCCGCTGGCGCGGGCCGCCTCGACGAACTCCCGCTCGCGCAGCGAGATCACCTGACCGCGTACCAGCCGGGCCGTGCCGGTCCAGCCGAACAGCGCGAACAGGAAGATCATCACCCCGATCCGGAACGGCACCGGGATCTCGTCACGCGGCCCGTAGAAGCGCGCGGTCACCGTCGGCATGATCGCCAGCGCGAAGATGAGGAACGGCAGCGCCAGCGCGAAGTCGATGACCCAGCTGATCACCCCGTCGATCCAGCCGCCCAGGTAGCCGGAGACGATGCCCAGCACGATGCCGAGCGCCGTGGTCAGCAGCGCGGCCGAGGTCGCGATGAACAGCGAGGTGCGCAGGCCGTACACCAGCCGGATGAAGATGTCCCGGCCCAGCTGCGGCTCCAGGCCGAACCAGTGCTCGCCGGAGACGCCGCCGAAGTAACCCAGCGGCAGGCTGTTGTTGGCGATCTTGTCCTGGAACTGCTCGAACGGGCTGATGCCGTACAGCAGCTCGATCAGTGGCGCGGCCAGTCCGAGCACGATGAAGAACAGCATGATCCAGCCGCTGACCATCGCGGTGCGGTTGGCCCGCAGCCGGGCCCAGGCCAGCCGGCCGGGAGAGCGGCCCACCATGCCGGGCTGCGGCGCGACCGGCACCGCGGTCGCGTCGACGCCCGCGGCGTCCGTCCCGATCTGCGACAGGCTCATGCCTTCTCCTCGCGGCGCTCGTCGGCGGCATCGAGGACGTTCATGATTCGCTCACGACGTTCGCTCATGCTGCCACCTCGCTCACGTGCTCGTTCACGACGCCGACCGCTTCCGGGAAGTGGCAGGCCACCTGCTGCGCGCTGCCTTCGCGGGCGACCAGCGGCGGCTCCTCGGTCGCGCACACGTCCTGGGCCTTCCAGCAGCGGGTACGGAACCGGCAGCCGGACGGCGGGTTCAGCGGGGTCGGCACGTCGCCGGTGAGCCGGATCCGCTGCCGCTGCTCGCCGAACGCGGCCACGTCCGGCACCGCCGACAGCAGTGCCCGGGTGTACGGGTGCCGCGGCCGCTCGTAGATGTCGGCCCGGTCGCCGATCTCGACGACCTTGCCCAGGTACATCACGGCGACCCGGCGGCTGAAATGGCGCACGATCGCCAGGTCGTGCGCGATGAACACGAAGGCGAGGTCCAGCTCCCGCTGCAGGTCCCGCAGCAGGTTCACCACCTGCGCCTGGATCGACACGTCCAACGCCGAGACCGGCTCGTCGGCGACGATGAGCTTTGGGCGCAGCGCGAGCGCCCGCGCGATGCCGATGCGCTGGCGCTGGCCTCCGGAGAACTCGTGCGGGAAGCGGTTGTAGTGCTCGGGGTTGAGCCCGACCAGCTCCAGCAGCTCCTGCACCCGCTGCTTCACGCCGCCCGCCGGCTTGATTCCGTTGACCTCCAGCGGCATCGCCACGATCTTGCCGACGGTGTGCCTCGGGTTCAGCGACGAGTACGGGTCCTGGAAGATGATCTGCAGGTCCTGCCGCAGCGGGCGCATCGCCCGGCGGCCCAGCGTGGTGATGTCGCGCCCCTGGAACTCGATGCTGCCGGCGGTCGGCTCCAGCAGGCGTACCAGCATCCGGCCGGTGGTGGTCTTGCCGCAGCCCGACTCCCCGACCAGGCCCAGCGTCTCGCCCGCGTGCACGTCGAAGTCGAGCCCGTCGACGGCGCGCACCGAGGCCTTCGCCCCGGTCGCGCCCTGGCGTACCGCGAAGTGCTTGGTCAGCCCCCGCACCCTCAGCAAGGCTTCACTCACTGGGCCACCCCCACGTGCGCGATCTCGTCGGTATAGGTGCTGATGCGCTGCGGCTCGGGCAGGTGGCAGGCCACTCGGTGCCCGTCGGCCTGCACCGCGAGCAGCTGCGGCACCTGCGCCGCGCAGGGCTCGGGCTTCATCGCGTACGCGCAGCGGGGGTGGAACGCGCAGCCGCTCGGCACGTTGATGAGACTCGGCGGGTTGCCCTTGATCGGCTTGAGGTCGACCTCCGGGTCGCCGTGCAGGCTCGGGATGCTGGCCAGCAGGCCCCACGTGTACGGGTGCTGCGGGCCGCGCATCACCTGCGCCACCGTGCCGTGCTCGACGGCCCGGCCGCCGTACATGACCAGGACCTCGTCGGCGACCTGGCTGACCACGCCCAGGTCATGGGTGATCAGGATGATCGCGCTGTGGAACTCGCGCTGCAGGTCGGCGAGCAGGTCGAGGATCTGCGCCTGCACGGTCACGTCGAGCGCCGTGGTCGGCTCGTCGGCGATGAGCAGCGCCGGGTCGTTCATCAGCGACATCGCGATCATCACGCGCTGGCGCATGCCACCGGAGAACTCGTGCGGGTACTGGCTGAAGCGCCGGTCCGGTTGCGGGATGCCCACCCGGTCGAGCATGTCCAGCGCGCGCTGCCTGGCCTGCGCCTTCGACGCGCCGGCATGGTGCGTGCGGTATCCCTCCACCAGCTGCCGGCCGACCGTGTAGAACGGGTGCAGCGCGGACAGCGGGTCCTGGAAGATCATGGCGACGTCCCGGCCGCGCAGCTTGCGCATCTCGCCGTCGGACAGCCCGACCAGGTCCCGGCCGCCCAGCTTGATCGCGCCGGTGATCCGGGTGCGGGCCGGATCGTGCAGCCCCATCACCGCTAAACTCGTCACGCTCTTGCCTGAGCCGGACTCGCCGACGATGCCGAGCGTCCGCCCTCTCTGGAGGCCGAAGCTCACCCCGTCCACCGCGCGGACCTCGCCGTCCGCGGTGCTGAAGCGCACCCGCAGGTCGTCGACCTGCAGATACGGGGGGCTTGCAGCATCGTGCGTCATTGCCGCTCCCGTCCCTGCCGATGAAGAAAACTTTCATACTCGTCGGCCAAAAGGTAACGGACCCCGGCGTGTCGGCAACAGACGCGCTACGTAACAACTGGCTAACGCCCCCCTTCCGATCGCCCGAATTGCCTGGCACATGCGCCGAAGAGTGCTCATGATTCGCCTGATTGCCAGGCAAGGCCGACGATCGACGCGGACCGTGCGGGCAGCGTGTGCGCAGGTCGATCGACGCGGATCCGGTGAACAGTGCGCATCGCGGCGATCCGGGCGATCACGACGCAGGGGCGTCGGACCGGTCGCTCTCGGACTAGGGTGGCGATCATGAGCTTTTTCGACGTCGCGGAGGCGGCGGTGGCGGCGGCCCTGGACGCGGGCGCGCGTTACGCCGACGCGCGGGTGATGCACAAGCGATACGAGTCCATGGAGGCCCGCAACGGCGAGGTCGAGGACCTGAACTCGGACGAGTCCGCCGGCCTCGGCGTACGCGCACTCGTCGGCTCCAGCTGGGGCTTCTACGCAGTACCGGACCTGTCCGACAGCGCGGCCCGGCTGGCCGGCGCCCGCGCCACGGCCATCGCCAAGGCCAGCGCCCGGGTCGCCGGGCCGGGCGTCGACCTGGTCCCGACGACGGCCAGCACCGCGACCTGGGCCAGCGAATGCCTGATCGACCCGCTCGCCGTGCCGCTGTCCGACAAGGGTGACCTGCTCACGCACGCCACCAAGACCATGGTCGAGCACGGCGCGGACCAGGCCACCGGGGTGTACCAGGTCTGGGACACCCGCAAGTGGTTCGTCTCCAGCGAAGGCCACCGCATCGACCAGCACGTACGCGAGTGCGGGGCGGGCATCCAGGCCACCGCGATCGGCGAGGGCGAGACGCAGGTGCGCTCCTACCCCGCCGCCCGCGGCCAGTACGGCACCCGCGGCTGGGAACTCGTGCAGGGCCTGGACCTGCTCGCCCACGCGCCGCGCCTGGCCGACGAGTCGCGGGCACTGCTGTCCGCGCCCACATGCCCGAGCGGCGAGACCGCGCTGATCCTCGGCGGCGAGCAGCTGTTCCTGCAGATCCACGAGTCCGTCGGGCACGCCATCGAGCTGGACCGGATCCTCGGCTGGGAGGCCGCCTTCGCCGGCACCTCCTGGCTGGACCTGTCCCAGCTTGGCTCGCTGCGCTACGGCTCGGAGCTGATGAACATCACCATCGACCCGACCCTGCCCGGCGCGCTGGGCAGCTTCGGCTTCGACGACGAGGGCACCCCCGCGGCCAAGCGCTACGCCGTCAAGGACGGGGTATGGGTCGGCGTGCTGGCCGGGCGCGACTCGGCGGCCCTGGCCGGGCTCGACTACGGCGGCAGCGTACGGGCCGACGGCTGGGCCCGGCTGCCCATGGTGCGGATGACCAACGTCGGGCTGGAACCCGGCCCGCACACCCTGGAGCAGATCATCGCCGAGACCGACGACGGCGTGTTCATGGAGAACAACCGTTCCTGGTCCATCGACGACAAGCGGCTCAACTTCCAGTTCGGCTGCGAGATCGCGTACGAGGTGAAGAACGGGAAGAAGGGCCGGATGCTGCGCAATCCCACGTACACCGGGATCGGGCCGAAGTTCTGGCAGTCGATGGACATGCTGTCCAGCGAGATCGAATACTGGGGCACGCCGAACTGCGGCAAGGGCCAGCCGACGCAGGTCGGCCACACCGGCCACCCGTCCGCCCCGGCCCGCTTCCAGAACGTGCGAGTGGGGGTGCGGGCATGAGTGTCACCACCACTGCTGAGCAGGTGCTCGAGCTCGCGGTGCGGGCACTGCCCGGGGCCGAGGTGGACGTCACCGCGGACGCGGTGCACCGGGCGCTGACCCGGTTCGCGAACTCGCGCATCCACCAGAACGTCGCCGAGGACACCGTCACCGTGCGGCTGCGCGCCCACCTCGACGGCCGTACGGTCACCACGACCACCACGCTGACCGGCCCGGAAGGGCTGACCTCGCTGGTGGCGCGGACCGCCGCCGCGGTTCGCTCGGCCCCCCGCGATCCGGGCTGGCCCGGCCTGGCCCCGCCGTCGCCGCTCGCCCTGTCCGGCGTGGTGGACGAAGCGACCCGGAACGCCTCCCCCGACGACCGGGCAGCGCGGGTGCGGGACTTCGTCGACGCGGCGGGCGGCCTGGAGACGGCCGGCTACTGCCAGACCGGCCACTGGTCCGGGGCGTACCGCAACTCCGCGGGTCAGTCGCTGTCCGCGCAGGCCACGACCGCGGAGCTGGACGGCATCGCGCGTGACGCCGGTGCGGACGGGGTGGCCCGCCGCTCCAGCGTGCGCCTGTCCGACCTGGACGGTGCGGCGCTGGGCACCCGCGCCGCGGCCAAGGCCCGGTCACAGGCCGACCCGGTGGAGTTGCCACCGGGCCGGTACGAGGTGATCCTCGAACCGGAGGCCGTGGCGGACCTGCTCACCAACTTCGCCCTGTTCGGCTTCAACGCCAAGGCGGTGCAGGAACGGCGCTCGTTCGCCGAGCTGGGCGCGGCGCAGTTCGACGAGGCGATCAGCCTGTACGACGACCCGCGTGAGCCGTTCGACGGCGAGGGCACCCCGCGTACCCGGCTCGCGCTGGTGGAGAAGGGGATCACCACGGCGCTGGCGCACGACCGGCGCACCGCCGCGGTGTCCGGGGCCGCCTCCACCGGCCACGCGGGCAGCGCGGCCTGGGGCCCGATGCTCAACAACCTCGGCTTCGCGCCGGGCGGCAGCAGCGCCGAGGAGATGACCTCGCGGGTCGAACGCGGTCTGCTGATCACCGACCTCTGGTACACCCGGGTGCTCGACCCGCGCACGCTGGCACTCACCGGCCTGACCCGCAACGGCGTCTGGCTGATCGAGGGCGGCGAGGTCACCCGGCCGGTGCGCAACATGCGCTTCACCCAGCTCTATCCGCAGGCCCTGGGGCCGGGCGCGGTGCTCGGCGTGGGCGCGGATGCGGTGCCTCAGCCGTCGCGGGTGTTCCTCGGCGCGTGGACCGCCCCGGCCCTGCACCTGGCCTCCTGGAACATCACCGGCAACGCCAGCGGCTGATCCGCCGCGCCGTCCCGGCCGGACCGGGCGCAGCACGGCCACCGTCCAGGTCCGCCGATGGCACATGGTGCGGAAAACGGCTGCTCGTTTCGGGACGCTTGAGCGTCCCGAAACGAGCAGCCGTTTCACATGCACCGTGCCCGCGCGGTGCGGCAGGTCGCGAAAAGGGCTCGGCAATGGGTGTCACCGCTGGTGAGCGGGCCCGGCAAGGCCGCGATGCGACACATCACAGTGTCCCGAGTCACATGATCGACATCTTTCGGCGTAACGTGTCCGTGATTGATCCACGCACGTGTTCCCACGACTGCGTACCTCAGGGAGCGACGAAGATGACGACGACGGCAACGAGGCCGGCCGGCGCGAAACCGCGCGCCGCGATCGAGGCCAAGACGTTGCGCACCGACCGCTGGTGGCTCGCACCGGTGCTGACGGTCATTGGTCTCACCGCCTGGGTCGCCTACGCGACGTTCCGGGTGTTCATGCAGAAGTTGTACTGGGTCGACGCGTACCACTACCTGACCCCGTTCTACTCCCCCTGCGTCTCGAAGGGCTGCTACCCGGCCGCCGCCGAGTTCGGACGGTTCATCCCGGACAACCCGCTGATCCCGTTCGCGGCGCTGTCCCTGCCGTTCCTGCTGCTCTTCCGGCTGACCTGCTACTACTACCGCAAGGCGTACTACCGGTCGTTCTGGCTGTCGCCGCCGGCCTGCGCGGTGCCGGACGGGCACGCCAAGTACTCCGGCGAGACCCGCTTCCCGCTGATCTTCCAGAACGCGCACCGCTACGCCTTCTACGCCGCCGTGCTGATCTCGCTCATCAACACCTGGGACGCCGTGCTGGCCATGCACTCCCCGAGCGGCTTCGGGTTCGGCCTGGGCAACGTGATCCTGTGGATCAACGTGATCATGCTGTGGGCGTACACCGCCTCCTGCCACTCCTGCCGGCACATCGTCGGCGGCCGGCTCAAGCACTTCTCCAAGCACCCGGTGCGCTACAAGATCTGGACCTGGGTCTCGGTGCTGAACACCCGGCACATGGGACTGGCCTGGATCACGCTGGCGACGCTGGCGCTCACCGACTTCTACATCATGGGTCTCGCCGCCGGCTGGTGGTCCGACCTGCGGTTCATCGGCTGAGCCGGGATAGGTGGCACAAAAATGATCAACATTGAGAAGCACTGGTACGACGTCGTCGTGATCGGCGCCGGCGGCGCGGGTCTGCGCGCCGCGATCGAGGCCCGCCTCGCCGGCAAGAAGGTCGCCATCATCTCGAAGTCGCTGTTCGGCAAGGCCCACACGGTCATGGCCGAGGGCGGCGCGGCGGCCGCGATGGGCAACGTCAACTCGAACGACAACTGGATGGTCCACTTCCGCGACACCATGCGCGGCGGCAAGTTCCTGAACAACTACCGGATGGCCGAGCTGCACGCCAAGGAGGCGCCGGAGCGGATCTGGGAGCTGGAGACGTACGGCGCGCTCTTCGACCGGACCAAGGACGGCAAGATCTCGCAGCGCAACTTCGGCGGCCACGAGTACCCGCGACTGGCCCACGTCGGCGACCGCACCGGTCTGGAGCTGATCCGCACCCTGCAGCAGAAGATCGTGTCGCTGCAGCAGGAGGACAAGGTCCAGCACGGCGACTACCAGGCGCGGCTGCGCGTGTTCGCCGAGTGCACCATCACCGAGCTGTTGCTCGACGAGACCGGCGGCGACAAGCGCATCGCGGGCGCGTTCGGCTACCACCGCGAGTCCGGCGAGTTCGTGCTGTTCGAGGCGCCCGCCGTGGTGCTGGCCACCGGCGGCGTCGGCCGCTCCTACAAGGTCACCTCGAACTCGTGGGAGTACACGGGTGACGGCCACGCGCTGGCGCTGCGCGCCGGGGCGAAGCTGATCAACATGGAGTTCCTGCAGTTCCACCCGACCGGCATGGTGTGGCCGCCGTCGGTGCGGGGCATCCTGGTCACCGAGTCGGTGCGCGGCGACGGCGGCGTCCTCAAGAACTCCGAGGGCAAGCGCTTCATGTTCGAGTACGTCCCGGACGTGTTCCGCAAGCAGTACGCGGAGACTCCCGAAGAGGGCGACCGCTGGTACACCGACCCGGACAACAACCGGCGTCCCCCCGAGCTGCTGCCCCGCGACGAGGTGGCCCGCGCCATCAACTCCGAGGTCAAGGCCGGTCGCGGCACCAAGGCCGGCGGCGTCTACCTCGACATCGCCTCGCGCCGCCCCGCCGCGGAGATCCTCAAGAAGCTGCCGTCCATGTACCACCAGTTCAAGGAACTGGCCGACGTGGACATCACGACGCAGCCCATGGAGGTCGGCCCGACCTGCCACTACGTGATGGGCGGCGTCGAGGTCGACCCGGACACCGCGTCCGCGGGCGTGCTCGGCCTGTACGCGGCCGGCGAGGTCTCCGGCGGTATGCACGGCTCCAACCGGCTCGGCGGCAACTCCCTGTCCGACCTGCTGGTCTTCGGCAAGCGCGCGGGCGAGTACGCGGCCGGCTACACCGACACCCTCGGCCCCAAGCGGCCCAAGGTCGACGACAAGCAGGTCGCCGCGGCGGTCGAGGAGGCACTCACGCCGCTGGCGCGTGACGGCGGGGAGAACCCGTACACCCTGCAGAGTGATCTTCAGGATGTGATGGGCGACCTGGTCGGCATCATCCGCCGCAAGGGCGAACTGCAGGAGTCGCTGTCCCGCCTGGCCGAGCTGCGCGAGCGCATCCGCAAGGTCGGCGCGGCCGGCGGCCGCCGCTACAACCCGGGCTGGCACCTCGCCCTCGACCTGCGCAACATGCTGGTCGTGTCGGAGTGCACCGCGAAGGCGGCGCTGGAGCGCGAGGAGTCGCGCGGCGGCCACACCCGCGAGGACTTCCCGAAGATGGACTCGAAGTGGCGGCAGGTCAACCTGGTCTGCTCGCTCACCCCCGACGGCGACGTGGACCTCACCCACCAGCCGATCCCCACGATGACCCCCGACCTGCTCGCCCTGTTCGACAAGTCCGAGCTGGCCAAGTACATGACCGACAAGGAGCTGTCGTGACAGTCCGGCAATTCAAGGTCTGGCGTGGCGACGCCGCAGGTGGCCAGCTCAACGACTACAAGGTCGAGGTCAACGAGGGCGAGGTCGTGCTCGACGTCATCCACCGGCTGCAGGCCACCCAGGAGCCCGACCTGGCCTGCCGCTGGAACTGCAAAGCCGGCAAGTGCGGCTCGTGCTCGATGGAGATCAACGGCATGCCCCGCCTCGGATGCATGACCCGGATGTCCACCTTCGAGGAGGACGAGACCATCACGGTCACCCCGCTGCGGACCTTTCCGGTCATCCGCGACCTGGTCACCGACGTGTCCTTCAACTACCAGAAGGCACAGGAGATGCCCGCGTTCGCGCCGCCCGCCGACCTGGCCCCCGGCGAGTACCGGATGCAGCAGATCGACGTGGAGCGCTCGCAGGAGTTCCGCAAGTGCATCGAGTGCTTCCTCTGCCAGAACACCTGCCACGTCGTACGCGACCACGACGAGAACAAGCCGGCCTTCTCCGGCCCGCGCCTGTTCATCCGCGCCGCCGAGCTGGACATGCACCCGCTCGACGCCCGGCACGACCGCAAGGAGATCGCGCAGCAGTCCCAGGGCCTGGGCTACTGCAACATCACCAAGTGCTGCACCGAGGTCTGCCCCGAGCACATCAAGATCACCGACAACGCCATCATCCCCATGAAGGAACGGGTCGTGGACCGTCGGTATGATCCGCTGGTGGTATTCGGACGCAAGATTCTCCGCCGTGACCAGCTGGCCGCCACCGTGCCCGCCGGCCCCACCGTGCACGCCGGCCCCGTGACGGTCGCCGACGGCCAGGCCCCGGTCGACTTCGGCCGCGAAACCCGGCCCCCTCAGCCCGCCGAGGTCAACGCCGCAGGCCACGTAAACCTGAACGAAATGCTCTCCGACCGTGCCGCCGCCGCCTCCCCCTTCGGCGACGACATCACCTTCCCGATCAACCCCAACACCCTGAACTACTACCACCCCGAGCGCTAACCCCCTCGCACCACCAAGATCGCGACGATCTTGCGTGGACTGCGGGTATGACACGTGCAAATCGGTCATACCCTCAACAGTTCACGCAAGATCGTCGCGATCTTGCGTGGGGCCGTAGCACAGGGGCGGGGTAGGGCGGGGGTTGTCCACAAGGGTGGGGTTGTCCACAGGCGTGGGGTGGGGGCGGTGGAGTTGAGGCTGGGTCGGCGGCAGCCTGCGGGGCATGTCTGTTCCTGGAACGCTTCGGCAGTTGCGTGCGGCGGGGGCGTCGACGCAGGTGCTGCGGACCGCGTACCGCCGTGGTGATCTGCACCGGCCCTGGCGTGGCGTCTATTGCGCGGAGTGCCGCCAGGAGAGCCAATTACGCCTCGTCATCATCGACGGCGGGCTCCCCCACCCCGAACCACAGCTCCAGGTCGGCCACATCCGCCTCGACATGGGGCTACGAAGAACTCAAGGTCGGCATCGAGTACGACGGCTCCTCCCGCCTCACCCGCGACCGGATCCGCCACGACCGCCACCGCGGCAACCGGCTCGCCACCCAGGGCTGGCACATGCGCCACTTCACCGACGCCGACCTCTACCGCCACCCCGCCCGTATCCTCACCACCCTCCGCCCCCTCCTCACCCCTCCCTGAACCCCGCTCAAAGCGAAGATCGCGACGATCTTGCGTGAGCTGTTATGGATATGACCGTTTCACCCGTGTCATACCCACAGTCCGCGCAAGATCGTCGCGACCTTGGGGGGTGGGGGGTGGGGTTAGGCGCCGTCGCCCATGAACTTCGGGAGGGCCGCCACGATGGGGGCGTCGGCGGGAAGCCACTGGACGGTGTGCAGTTCGTGCGCGGCCAGCCAGCGGAACTCCGCGTGCTCGATCAGCTGCGGCACGCCCCTGACCAGGCGAGCGGTGTACACCTTGAGCACGGCGCGGCCGTGCCCGAGCATCACGTCCTGGCCGACGCGCTCGCCGACCTCGACGAGCACACCCAGCTCCTCCTCGCATTCGCGCACGAGCGCGTCATGCTCCGTTTCACCCGGCTCCACCTTTCCGCCAGGAAACTCCCACCGTCCGGCCACCTCGGCCGGTTCGGAACGCTCACAGGCCAGCACCCGCCCATCGGCGATGATGGCAGCACCGACGATGACTCGGATCTCGGAGGAGAAATTAGGCACGGCGGACAGCGTGCCAGACAAACCGGGTTCGTGGTGAACGCGGTGTCACCAAGCGAGTCCGCGCTGCACACAGCGTCCCGTGAAGTGCAGGAAGTCGGTTTTGTTCGCGTGGACACACGCCGCGATAGAGGGCAGGATAGGTCTCACCGAAGTGTCGGTGCGGACAAGATTCGGCCACAAGCCGATATCACCGCGTGGGAGGTATCGGAGGTGCGGATGAGCGCGGTCTGGAAACGGGGCCGACGACGCGACTACATCAGCGACGCACTTTCCCAGCTCACCGGATGGGTGCACGAGGGCGACTGCCTCAAACGCACCCTCCCCCTCGACGACACCGAACACGCCGTGCTGACCGAGCGCATCTCGGTCGCGGCGGACACCTTCGGCGTACGCCCCCACATCCGCCGCCTCGACGGCCGCACCCAGATCCAGCTCTGCGCCGGCGACAACGGTGCACTCACCTCCGCCGAGATCGGCATGGCCGCCCGCGTCGAGGCCGCCTACCAGTCACTCAACCAGTAACGACCCCGCACACCGCACCGCACCGCCACACGGGGCACCGCCCTCCCGCCCGGACAGCTAGGCTCAGCGCCCATGCCCTCCGGCGCGGATCTCTTCGAGCTCTTCTTCATGGGACCAGGCCTGCTGTGCCTCCTCCTGCTGGTGCTCTTCGCCATCCTCGCGCTGCTGCCCCGCTCGGCCCACCGCAGGCACACCCGGCGCGTCGAGCGTGCGGCCAAGCTCATCGAGAGCGGCCGCACCGACGCGGGCCTCACGCGACTGGCCAGGGAGATCGCCCGGCTACGGCACAGGCGCTCCACACCGGCCCGTGCGACGGTGCTCGTCGGCGTGCTCGGCCACTACGCCAGCGAAGCGCTGGTCGCCGGGCACACCGACGCCGCCCTCGCCGCCGCCACCGAGGCCGCGGAACTCAGCGCCCGGCTCCATCCGAACGACCTGCGGCACGCACAGGTCCTCTATGTGCTCGGCCGCACGCTGGCCAGGCTCGGCCACGACGAGCGGGCGCTCGCGCACCTGCGGCAGGCAGTCTTGACCGGTGACGCGGCGGACCACGCCGACCAAGCGCTCACCGTCCGCGCACTGTTCGCCGCGAACACCAGCATGGTGCTGCGCCGGACCGGCGACACCCCGGCCGCGCTCACCATGGCCACGCGTGCGGTGCACCTCGCCTCGATCGCTCCGCCGGAGCCGGTGCCGTACATGCAGGCGGGCAGCGGCTTTGCCTATACGGCGCTCGCCCTGGCCCAGACGGACAGCGGGCTCGACGGCCGCGTCGCCGCGCGGACCGCGCTGGAGACGTTCCGCCGGCTGGACCAGGAGAAGATCCTCCCAGGCGGCGAAGGCATCGCGCTGGCCTGCTACACGGCGGCGTACGCCGGGCACCGGCAGGGCGACGAGCAGGCCGTGGACCTTGCGCGCGAGGCGGCCGAACGGTTCTCGGACCTCGGCCGCCCCGGTGACGCCCTGCACGAGCGCCGCCTGGCCGACGCCTCGCGGCTGCTCGCCGAGATCACGTCAGGACGTCCGGCCACGCCAGCGGAGGACCCGCGATGAACCTCGCCGTCCGGCCCGTCACACTCGCCGACGAGAGCCGCTGGCGCGAGCTGTGGGACGGCTACACCCGCTTCTACGAACGCGAACCCGCCGAGGCGATCACCCGCCACCTCTGGGCCCGCATCTTCGACGACACCGTGCCCGTGCACGCGATCGTCGCGGAGGCCGACGGCAAGGTCGTCGGGATCGCCCACTATCTGCTGCACGAGAACACCTCAGCGCTCACCCTGTCCTGCTACCTCCAGGACCTGTACGTCGACCCGGCTGCCCGCGCCCGCGGCACCGGCGCGGCGCTGATCGACTGGCTGTGGGCACAGACCAGAGACCGGGGCTGGGCGACGCTGTACTGGAGCACCCGCGAGAACAACTACCGGGCGCGGGCCCTCTACGACCGCTACACCCCGCACAGCGGCTTCCTGCGCTACGTCCTGCGTAACCGGCAGGGCTGACAAGGCCGCTCACACCAGCGCCCGCGTCAGGAACAGCCCCGTCATCAGGAACGCCAGCGGCGACCCAAGGGCAGCCAGCCCCGCCGCCACCGGCCAGCGCAGGTGCCGCAGCAGCAGCACCACCGGCAGCAGCAGCGTATGCGACCGGAACTGGGCCTGACCGGCTCCGACGACCAGCGGCGCGATCAGCAGCAGCGGGCCGTACACCGCGCCGAGTGTCCAGTCCAGCGCAGTCGCCTGTCGACGCACCGCGGCGGCCGCCAGCGCCACCGCCGCGAACAGCACCAGCCCGGTACTGAACAGCAGCTCGGCGGAGACCGTGGCCGGCTGCCATTCGAGCAAGGTCAGGAACGTCGTGATCGGGTTGTGCACCCCGTGGCCGTAGTTGCTGGACTGGATGGCCAGGTAGGCGTCGTACCTGCCGGTGGCCAGGTGCATCACCCCGAAGACGGCGAGCACCCCGGTGCCGGTCAGGCCGCCCACGTACGCGGCGATCGCGAGTCTGCGCCGGGCCCACCTGCCGGGCGGGATCAGCAGGAACACCACCGCCGCCGGGGCCAGCAGCACGGCCAGCGGGTACGCCGTCGCGGCGACCATGCCGGTCAGCCCGGCGAGCACCCAGCGACCGCGTACCAGCAGCAGGAACGTCACCAGGATCAGCAGCACCGCCAGCGACATCGGGAAGGTCGCGTGGAAGTACACGCCGCTGGGCAGCAGTGCCGCGACCGCCAGGCAGGCGACCTTGACCGCGGTGCGGGCCGGGTCGAGCAGCCGCGACAGGGCGACCAGCAGGCCCAGCGCGCACGCCTCGACGATGAGGACACCGGCGGTCGCCGAGCCCAGGCCTGCTTTCATCAGGGCCAGCACCAGGTACGGCAGCAGTGGGAACCAGCCGGCGTTGCCGCAGAGGCCGTCGGGGTTGGGGCCGGCCGGATAGACCTGCGCGCACGGGCCCGCGCTGTAACCCGTCTCCGCGATGCCGAGATAGATGCCGCCGTCCCAGCGGATACGCGAGTCGGTGCTCAGCCAGTCGAACCCGAACCAGTACGCGGCAGCGCCGTGCAGCAGGTGGCCGAGCAGGTAGGCGAGCAGCGGCAGCCAGGCGTACGACCAGATCCGGGCGGGTCGGCCCGGCCTGGCGACGCTGCCGTCGTCGGATCGGACGGCAGGCCGGGCCTGGCTGGGCACCAGCGGCTGTGCCGTCCCGGCAGAACCCTCGGCCTCGCCCTCGTCCGCCAGAACCGACCGCTGGGCGCTCACTCGTGCACCTCTTCCAACCGCCGAATTCCCCGTGTACACAGAACGTGCATGGCGGTCACGTTAGGCGAGCGTCGCCGCGCTCGCCGCCCCGCGTGCTCCACCTAACTGCTCCGCTGCGCTTCTTCGTGAGCGTCAGCGGGAACCGAGCCGCGTGGCCCCCCCGCTCGACCTGCGGAGAGCTGCCCCGTCAGCCGAGGGCACGTGGCACGAGCCCCAGCTGTGGCGGGCGTAGGACAGCTCCGCGTGCCGAGCCCTCGTTGCGTGTCGTCACGGCGGACCCTTTCACCGGGCCAGAATCGAAGCCAACGGGCATGCGTTGGGTCAGCTCGACGAGCGGTTGGGAGGCTGAGCATGGACGTGATCCGAGCGATCGATGAGGCGACCCGTGCCGAGCATGAGCGGTGGGTGGCGGAAATCCAAGGTTGGACTGACACCGCTCGCGAGCGTGGCGACGAAGTGGCAGTCCGTCGTTACCTGGCGCAGACAGCACGACTTGAGGCCATCCCGAAGCCGTGGGAGAACCAGCAGCGTGCCGCATAGCTGCGAGCCCGGCGGTCTGGACGAAGGAAGCACCGCCGACGTTCACCGTTTCGGTACGGGCGACGCGGGCAGGCGACCATCGAGGCGCAAGCGGTGGTACCCATGACACATGGCGCTTCGCAGCTACTCCGATGTACCGAACCGGGTCGTGCGTTTGTTCCTTGAACAAGCGGGGCGCCAGTACGACCAGAACCGGGGCCTCCCGCTCTTCGGAAGCATGCCTACTTCACTGCTGTCCCGTTTCGGCAACTCCTGCGCCTACTGCGGCGACGCGGCGGCGCTGGTGGCGGAACACGTGGTGCCGATCAATCGCACCGCGGTCGGTCTGCACGCCTGGGGCAACATCGTCCCGGCTTGCGAACCCTGCAACAAGGTCAAGGCCGGAAACCCGTGGGAGGGGCACCCTCGGCTCGACGGGCCGCGGCGGAGCGCCATCGCCGCTTACATCGCCGAATACAGGTACAAGCCGGACGTGACGGAGCTTCGGATCGTGGTGGAGAAGCTCTATGAGCTGGCCGACACCCAAACCCGCGCGTTGATTGACTTCGGCCTCGTCGCGTCGCGCCCCCACATCGCCGGCCTGCACACTCCGCCGCCCACGGATCTCGTGACCCCTCGTCGCGAGCTCGACCAAGTCGTGGCCGGGCCCACGGACTCAGCTACACGTTGAAGCGGAACTCCACGACGTCGCCGTCGGACATGACGTACTCCTTGCCCTCCATGCGGACCTTGCCGGCCGCCTTCGCCGCCGCCATGGATCCGTGCTCGACGAGGTCGTCGTACGCCACGATCTCGGCCTTGATGAAGCCGCGCTGGAAGTCGGTGTGGATGACACCGGCCGCCTCGGGGGCGGTCGCGCCGACCGGGACGGTCCAGGCGCGCGCCTCCTTCGGGCCCGCGGTGAGGTAGGTCTGCAGGCCGAGCGTGCCGAACCCGACGCGGATCAGCTGGTTGAGGCCGGGCTCGGACTGCCCGATCGACTCCAGCATCTCGGCCGCGTCCTCGGGCGACAGGTCGATCAGCTCGGACTCGATCTTCGCGTCCATGAAGACGGCCTCGGCCGGGGCGACCAGGGCCCTCAGCTCGTCGAGGAACTCGGCGTTGTGCAGCTCGGCCTCGTCGACGTTGAAGACGTACAGGAACGGCTTGGCGGTCATCAGGTGCAGCTCGCGCAGCTCGGCGAGGTCGATGCCTGCCTTGGCCGCGCCCGCGAACAGCGTCGTGCCGCTGTCCAGCACGGCGTGGGCGGCCTTCGCGGCGGCGACGATGCCGGCCCGGTCCTTGCGGACCCTGACCTCTTTCTCCAGCCGAGGCAGCGCCTTCTCGATGGTCTGCAGGTCGGCGAGCATCAGCTCGGTGTTGATGGTCTCGATGTCGTCCTTCGGCGAGACCTTGCCGTCGACGTGCACCACGTTCGGGTCGCTGAAGGCGCGCACGACCTGGCAGATGGCGTCACAGTCGCGGATGTTGGCGAGGAACGCGTTGCCCTTGCCCTGGCCCTTCGAGGCGCCCTTGACCAGGCCCGCGATGTCGGTGAAGCTCACCGGGGCGGGCAGGATGCGCTGCGAGGAGAAGATCTCGGCGAGCTTGTCCAGCCGCTGGTCGGGCAGCCCGACGACGCCGACGTTGGGCTCGATCGTGGCGAACGGGTAGTTCGCCGCGAGCACGTTGTTGCGGGTCAGCGCGTTGAACAGGGTGCTCTTGCCGACGTTGGGCAGGCCGACGATGCCGATGCTGAGGCTCACGACACCAAAGCTTACTGACCCACCCCTCCCCTCCCTCCTCCCCGCCCTCTCCCCGTGACCCCGATCGCCGAGATCGCGACGATCTTGCAAGAACTGTTGCCCTTTTGCCCGTTATAGGCGTGTCGTACCCACAGTTCACGCAAGATCGTCGCCGGACAGGGTGAGGTCCGATTTCCGCTAGCGGGGCGGGGTGGGCGGCGGGCAGGGTGGGGGTGTGGAGAGTTATTACCGGGCGGTGAGCAGTCGGGATTCTCGGTTCGACGGGCGGTTCTGGTTCGGGGTCACTTCGACGGGGATCTATTGTCGGCCGTCTTGTCCGGCGCGGACGCCCAAGTCGGAGAACGTGAAGTATTTCCCCAGTGCGGCGGCTGCGGCGCGGAACGGGTTCCGGGCGTGTCGGCGGTGTGCGCCGGACGCGGTGCCGGGGTCGCCGTTGTGGGACAGCCGGGCTGATGTGACGGCGCGGGCGGTGCGCCTGATCGGGGACGGGGTGGTGGATCGGGGCGGGGTGCCGGAGCTGGCGTCGCGGCTCGGGTATACCGAGCGGCATTTGAATCGGCTGCTCAGTGAGGAACTCGGGGCGGGGCCGCTGGCACTGGCCCGGACGCAGCGGGCACAGACGGCGAAGACGCTGATCACGAAGACCGGGCTGGGGCTGTCGGAGATCGCGTTCGCCGCGGGATTCGGCAGCATCCGGCAGTTCAACGACACGTTCCGTGAGGTGTACGGCTGCGCGCCGTCGACGCTGCGGCGGGCGGACACCCCGGTCGACGGGGTGGTGCCGCTGCGACTGAGCTACCGCGCGCCGCTGCATACCGAAGCCCTGTTCGGCTTCCTCGGCGCGCGCACGATCACCGGCGTCGACAGCTACACCGACGGCCGGTACACCCGCTCCCTGCGCCTGCCGCACGGCCCGGCGACGGTCACCCTGTGGCCCGGCACCGGCGCAGCACGCGACGACGGGACAGGCGCGGGCTCCGGTTTCATCGAGGCCGAGCTGCGGTTGTCGGACATGCGGGACCTGACGCCCGCGGTCGCGCGGTGCCGCCGCCTGCTGGACCTCGACGCCGACCCGGCCGCCGTGGACGCGGCGCTGGCCGCCGATCCCGCGCTGGCCGCGGTCGTCGCCGCCGAACCGGGGGTGCGGCTGCCGCGCAGCGTCGACGGGTTCGAGATGGCGGTGCGCGCCGTGGTCGGCCAGCAGATCAGCGTGGCGGGCGCGCGTACCGTGCTGGCCCGGCTCTGCCCGCCCGCAGCCGGGACGGCGGACCGGCCAGGGCTGCCCACCAGCGTCTTCCCCACCCCGGAGCAGCTGCTGTTGCTGCCCGACGAGGCGTTCTCGATGCCGGCGTCGCGGCGGCGCACCCTGCGCGCGGTCGCCGAGGCGGTGCGCGACGGGCTGCGGCTCGACGCGGGCAGCGACCGGGCCGCGACGCGGGAGGCGCTGCTGGCGCTGCCCGGCGTGGGGCCGTGGACCGCCGACTACATCGCCCTGCGTGCGCTGGGCGACCCCGACGTACTTCTGACCACCGACCTGGGCACCCGCCGCGGCGCGAAGGCGCTCGGCCTGCCCGACGACCCCGCGGACCTGGCCCGGCACGCCGAACGCTGGCGGCCTTGGCGCTCGTACGCGCAGATCCGACTCTGGAGAGCATCATGATCACCATTGACACCCCGGCCGGCCCGTTCACGATGACCGGCGACGGCACGGCCGTCACCGCGGCCGCCTTCGACAGCAGCCTGCCGCCCGAGTGGGCGACGCCCGGCGAGGTGCCGGCATCGGCGGTGGCCGCGGTGCGCGCCTACTTCGACGGCGACGTGGCCGCCCTGGACGGCATCGCGGTGAACCAGCACGGCACGGTCTACCTGGAGCAGTGCTGGGACATGCTGCGCACGCTGGACGGGCCGGTCTCGTACACCCGGCTGGCCGAGCTGACCGGCCGCCCGGCGGCGGTGCGCGCGGCGGCCCAGGGCTGCGCCCGCAATCAGATCGCGCTGATCGTGCCGTGCCACCGGGTACTGCGCACCGACGGCAGCCTGGGCGGTTACCGCTGGGGCCTCGACGTGAAGCGGTGGCTGCTGGAGCACGAGTCGGCACACCGCTGAGACCGGACTCACGCGGGCTCACGTATTTCCTACTAGCCCGATAGGAGTTATCGAGTTACGCTGTCCAGGTAATTGCTGAGTCGCTCGTGGAGGGTCCCGTGCCGCGAACGTTCCGATGTCGCCGGGCATTCGCACACCTGCCCACCCGACCCGTAACGACCAGGAGTTCCGACATGACAGTCATGCTCACCGAGCCCGCGTACACCGACGTGCTCTCGACCGTCCGCCGCTCCGCCGCCGACCCGGCCGGCGGCGACGAACCGCTCACCGTCACGCTGACCCTCAAGCTGACCGGCCCCGACGCGGCGACCGCCGCGACCCGTCTGGTGCACGCGCTGGCCGACGCGGAACCGCTGCGCGACACGGTCTGGGACGGCGAGATCGCCCCGCCCGAGCTGCCGGCACCGGCGCCGCGGCCGGAGAACGCCGTGCTGATCGACACGACGAGCCGCACCGTCACCGTGCACGGCGCACCGGTGCGGTTCACCCGCCGCGAGTTCGAGCTGCTGTTCTTCCTGGTACGCCACACCGGCGCGGCGTTCACCCGGTTGCAGCTGATGCGAGCGGTCTGGGGGCACGAGTTCAGCGGCGAGCGCACCGTGGACGTGCACGTCCGCCGGGTGCGCGCCAAGCTCGGCGAGCACGGCACGGGCCTCGCCACGGTGCACGGCTTCGGCTACCGGCTGGAGCCCGGCACCGGGATCGGGCTGCGACGGGCCGTCTGACACCGGCCACGCCGCAGTAGGGTCTGTCGCCATGGCAGACGAGCAGAAGAACAACGGCGCTCCCACCCCGGCCGCCGAGCCCGCCGACGAGCTCAGCGTCACCCATCACGAGGTCGCCGGGCTCCGCTACACCGCCACCGCGGGCCGGATCGTGGTGCGCGCCGAGTCGCACACCGACGACGCGTTCGACGGACACCAGGCCAAGGCCGAGATGTTCGTGGTCGCGTACACGCTGGACGGCGCCGACCCGGCCACCCGGCCGGTCGTGTTCGCCTTCAACGGCGGCCCCGGGTCGTCCAGCGTGTGGCTGCACCTGGGTGTGCTCGGGCCGCGCCGGGTCGTGATGGGCGACGCGGGCGCGCTGACGCCCCCGCCGTACGGGCTGGCCGACAACACCGAGACCCTGCTGCGCCACGCCGACCTGGTCTTCATCGACCCCGTGTCGACCGGTTACTCCCGCGCGGTCAAGGGCGGCAAGAGCAAGGAGCACCACGGCTTCACCGGCGACGTGGAGAGCGTCGGCGAGCTGATCCGGCTGTGGACGTCCCGGCACGGGCGGTGGACGTCGCCGAAGTACCTGTGCGGCGAGTCGTACGGCACGCTGCGCGCCGCCGCGCTCGCCCACCACCTGCAGGACCGGCACGGCATGTGGCTCAACGGCCTGATGCTGATCTCCAGCGTGCTCAACATCGGCACGCTGGAGTTCCACCCGCACCTCGACATGGCGTACCCGCTGTTCCTGCCGACGTACGCGGCGATCGCGCACTATCACGGCCTGCACGGCGACCGGCCGCTCGGCGAGGTGCTGGCCGAGGCGGAGGAGTTCGCCGACCGGACCTATCCGTGGGCGCTGGCCCGCGGCGCGCGGCTGTCCGACGCCGAGCGCACCGCGGCGATCGGCGCGCTGGCCCGGCTCACCGGCCTGGATCCCGACTACCTGGACCGGGTCGACCTGCGCCCCGAGCACGTGCGTTTCTTCACCGAGCTGCTGCGCTCGCGCCGCCGCACGGTGGGCCGCCTCGACGGGCGCTTCCTGGGCTGGGACGCCGACTACGGGCGCGAGCACTGGTCCAGCGACCCGTCCATGGACGCGATCATGGGGCCGTACACCGCGGCGGTCAACCAGTACCTGCGGACCGACCTCGGCTACCGCAACGACCTGCCGTACAAGACCCTCACCGGGGACGTCATGCCGTGGTCGTTCAAGGAGTTCGAGGGGCAGCACGTCAACGTGGCCGACAAACTCGCCGCCGCGATGCGCGCCAACCCGCACCTGCGGGTGCAGGTGGCATGCGGCTACCACGACGGCGCGACGCCCTACTACGCCGCCGAGCACACCTTCGCGCACCTGGAGATCCCCGCCGAGCTGCGCGGCAACATCGAGTTCCGGTACTACGAGGCCGGCCACATGATGTACGTGCACGAGCCGAGCCGCCTGGCGCAGGCCCAGCACCTCGCGGAGTTCGTCACGGCCTGACCGCACGCCGCCGCGGCGCGACCTCGTGCGCCGCGGCGGACCCGGGCGGCGGAATGCCTGTCGGAGGCGTAAATCACCACTTTGGAGGGTCCGCGTATGGCCGATCGCATCTAGGCTCGGTGCGCCGTGCCTACCGAGGAGCCGTTCGTGACGTCGTCCGACTACCGGGAATTCCAGCAGATCTGGCAGCCCCGGATCGCCGCCGAGATCTACGCGTACACCGGTGACCGTGCTGCCGCGGCCGAGATCGCCCAGGAGGTGTTCAGCCTGGCGGGCAGCCGCTGGACCAGGCTGGAGCGGCAGGAGGACCCCATCCGCTGGGCCCGCCAGGAGGCCTGGCAGCGCATCGACGAGCGGTGGCTCGGCACGGCACGGCCCAGTGGCGACGAGTTCGGCCCCGCGATGGTGGCCGCGCTCGCCATGCTCGACCCGGCCACCCGCCGGACGGTGGTGCTGCTGCTGGCCGACGTGCCCTCGCACGAGTACGTCGCGCTCGGCGCGACCACGATCCCCGCCGCGCAGTGGGACGAGGCGCTGGAGCACCTGGCCACGGCGCTGCCGGGGCAGGATCCTGCCGCCCTGTTCGCGCAGCTGTGCACGGGCTGGGAGATCACGGTGCCGCGCTCCCGCGCGGACTCTGCCAAGCCGTCCCATTCGCGCGCGGACCCCGCCAAGCCGCGGCGTGCGCGCTCGCACTCCCTCGCGCCGTCGCGCAGCCCGCGCCGTACCCGGTCCCTGGTGGCCGCCGGTGCGGCGGCCGTGCTGGTGGCGGCGATCGTGGTGGTGATGCGATGGCCCGCCGAACCCGCCGGCGGCACCGCCGCACCGGAGGTGTCCGCGAGCGCCGCGGCCGACATCCCCTGGCCCGATCCGTCCGCCACCGAGGATCCCGTGCCGACCCCGAGCGGCACGACCGCGACACCGAGCCCCGGGCCCAGCGCCTCCCGGGCGAGACCGACCCCAACACCGACCCGGCCCGGTGCGTCGCCGCGTCCGGGCAACCCGCCCGCGACCAGGCCGGCGGTGTCCCCCTCGCCCTCCCCGTCACCGCCCTGCCAGGTGATGGTCAGCGTCGGCGCGGTCGTCCCCGACGCCAACGGTGTGGTCGAGTTCCAGGCCCGCCAGACCGAGGGGCAGCTGGAGTTCTGCGGCACGCGCAGACTCGTGTGGTGGGCCAGCTACACCCTGGACGCCGAGGCCGGGGTGCTGCGCCTGGCCCACTCAGGCTCGCAGTATCTGGACAAGGACCGGCTGACCTGGTCGGCGACGATCGCGGTCGAGGACTGCGCCGGGGCCTGGTATTACGGGCGCGGCGAGGTCGAGATCCCCGCCACGATCGAAGACAGCGCGCGAGACGCCGCATTCGCCGGCAGCAGGCTCGGCACCAACGGCAGCGGAAGCGCCTGCTTCTGACACCGGGCCGCCGGGATGCCCCATGGTCGGCTTGCGGCGCCGCGCCTCACCTCGCACAGGTGCGACGGGGAAAGAACCATTCGCGGCAGGTGGATCAGCACATCGGTTGATCCACTCATGTGCCGGCCGAACCTACGCTCGGTGCCTCACATCGACGCGGGGGTGCCCACCATGACCGAACCGTCCTTCGAACCACCACCGGCGAGCCGCCGCCGCACCCTGGCCGTCGTGCTCTCGGCGGCCGGAGTGGCCGTGGCGCTGCTGCTGGGCGTGGTGCTGGTGCCCCGTTGGCTCGGCGACACCGCAGCCACCGAGGCCCCGCCTGCCGCTGCCGCATTCACCACCCCCGACGCCACCGGCCCGGCCGAGACCACCGCCGCCCCGGCCGGGTCGCCCCCGGCTGAGCCGAGCACGTCACCGAGCACTTCGCCGACCCCGGCGAGGGCCGCCACGCCCACCCCGCGGCCGAAGTCCTCGCCCCGTACCTCGCCGAAGCCGGCGGGCGTCCCGTCACCCGCGTGCTCGCCCAACTCGTCGATCAACGCGACCACGCCGAAGCGCGACTGGACGATCACCTTCATGGCCGACGGGAACGACGGCAGTCCGCCGCAGTTCTGCGGCCAGCGCCGACGGGTGTGGTGGGTCGTGTACGTGCCCGGTCCGGATCCGGAGCGGCTGTACCTGTACGACTCCGGCGTGTCGTACCTGGACGCGACCCACCTGACGTGGACCACGAAGCTCGCCGTGCACGAGTGCGCCGGATCCTGGTACTACGGCCGCGGCAGCACCGTCCTCCCGCAGACCATCGCCATGAGCGACCGCTCCACCGTCTTCGGCCACGACAAAGTCGGCTGGGACGACGACGGCAACCCCTGCAACTAGTCCGCCTGACGTCAAGAAGGGCACCTTCTACAACGCTGAGCGTTGTGAAGGTGCCCTTCCTTTCGATCAGGAGGCGGCGGCGGCTTTCATGTCGCGCTTGAGTTCCTGGGGCAGCGAGAAGATCAGGCGCTCCTGCACCGTGACGACCTCCTCGACGTCGGCGAAGCCCAGCTCGGCGAGGCGGACCAGCACCTCGGCGACCAGCTCCTCGGGCACGCTCGCGCCGGAGGACAGGCCGACCGTGGTCGCGCCGTCCAGCCAGGCCGGGTCGATCTCGTGAGCGAAGTCGATCAGGTGGCCCTGCCGGGCGCCGGCGTTGACGGCGACCTCGACCATGCGGACCGAGTTCGACGAGTTGCGGGAGCCGACCACCAGGATCACGTCGCACTCGGGCGCGATCTGCTTCATCACCTGCTGGCGGTTCTGCGTGGCGTAGCAGATGTCGTCGCTGGGCGGCGACTGCAGCAGCGGCAGCTTCTCCTTCAGCCGGGCCACGGTCTCCATGGTCTCGTCGACGCTGAGCGTGGTCTGCGACAGCCAGACGACCTTGCTCGGGTCGCGCACGGTCACCGCGTCCACGCCGCCGGGGCCGTCGACGAGCTGGATGTGCTCGGGAGCCTCGCCGGACGTGCCGATGACCTCCTCGTGGCCCTCGTGGCCGATGAGCAGGATGTCGTAGTCCTCCGCGGCGAAGCGCTTCGCCTCGTGGTGGACCTTGGTCACCAGCGGGCAGGTGGCGTCGATGGCCTTGAGGTTGCGCTCGCGCGCCTGGTCGTGCACCACCGGCGCGACACCGTGGGCCGAGAAGATCACCGTGGAGCCCTCGGGGACCTCCTCGTTCTCCTCGACGAAGATGGCGCCCTTGGCCTGCAGGGTGGTGACGACGTGCTTGTTGTGCACGATCTCCTTGCGCACGTAGATGGGGGCGCCGTAGAGCTTCAGCGCCTCCTCCACGGTCTGCACGGCGCGGTCGACACCGGCGCAGTAACCACGGGGCTTGGCCAGCAGGACACGCTTGCGAGGAGTCTCGATCACCCGACCATCGTACCGTCGGCCTATGGTGAGCCCTGTGACGGAGCAGAGCTCGGCGGAGCAGCCGTGGCCCGTAAGAGTGGTCAGCCAGAAGATCAGCGCCTGGATCGGCCGACTCGGCTGGATCTGGGTGGACGGGCAGGTGGCGCAGCTCTCCCGGCGGCCCGGCTCCGCCACGGTGTTCCTCACCCTGCGCGACCCGTCCGCCGATCTCAGTCTCACCGTCACCGCCAGCCGTGACGTGCTCGACAGCGGCGCGCCACAGCTCAGCGAAGGTGCCCGGGTGGTCCTGCACGCCAAGCCGGAGTGGTTCGCCCAGCGCGGCACGCTGAGCCTGCGCGCCGACGAGATCCGCCAGGTGGGCGTGGGCGAGCTGCTGGCCCGCCTGGAGCAGCTGAAGAAGCTGCTGCAGGCCGAGGGGCTGTTCGACCCGCGGCGCAAGCGGCGGCTGCCGTTCCTGCCCCGCCGCATCGGCCTGATCACGGCACGGGCCAGCGCCGCCGAGCGCGATGTGCTCACCAACGCGCGCCGCCGCTGGCCGGCCGTGGACTTCCGAGTGGTCAACGTCACCGTGCAGGGGCCCACCGCGGTCCCGTCGATCATCGGAGCGCTGCAGTCACTGGACGCCGACGAGAGCGTGGACGTGATCATCATGGCCCGCGGCGGCGGTGCGGTGGAGGACCTGCTGCCGTTCAGCGACGAGGCGCTGTGCCGGGCGGTGTTCGCCTGCCGCACTCCGGTGATCTCCGCGATCGGGCACGAGCCCGACACACCGCTCGTCGACTGGGTGGCCGACGTGCGCGCGTCGACGCCGACGGACGCGGCCAAGCGGGTGGTCCCCGATCTGGGTGACGAGATTCGCCTGATCGGGCAGGCACGGGGACGGGTCACCCGGGCGATGCGGCACCGTGTCGAGCGCGAGCAGCAGCGCCTCGACAGCCTGCGCAGCAGGCCCGCGCTGGCGAAGCCGTACCAGATGATCGAGACCAGGGCGAGCGACGTGGCCGCGCTGCGCGACCGGGCGGCGCGGGCGTTGACCCACCGGGTGCACCGGGCCGAGGGCGACCTCACGCACACCCTGGCCCGCCTGCGCGCCCTGTCCCCCGCGGCCACCCTGACCAGGGGGTACGCCATTGTGCAGCGCGCTGACGGCCACGTGGTGCGCGACGCATCCGAGGTGACGGCCGGTGACACCCTGCGGGTCCGCCTCGCCGAGGGCGAGCTGGCCGCCACCGTGACCACGACCACGACCACGACCACGACCACGACCAACGAGGAGAAGGCATGAGCAAGCGCAGCGAGGCCGTGGCCGACGACAAGGGCAAGCGCGACGAGGCCCCGGCGCCGGAGCTGTCCTACGAGCAGGCCCGCGGCGAGCTCGCCGAAGTGGTGCAGAAGCTGGAGTCCGGCGGCGGCACCCTGGAGGAGTCCCTCGCCCTCTGGGAGCGCGGCGAACACCTGGCCGCCGTCTGCCAGCGCTGGCTCGACGGCGCCAAAGCCAAACTCGACGCCGCCTCCTCCTGATCCTCCGGGCGCGTGCAGCGCGACGGCCCTTGATCATCCAACTTGCCAGGCACCTGTGCGTATCTTGACCGCGCTTTCGCCCGGTTGCCTGGCAAGTCGGGTGACCTTGGTGCGAGACCGCACCGGCACGCCGGACAGCGGGGGTCAGGACAGCCACCACACCCGCGGCGAAATGATCCCGGACTAGCCGCGGGTGGCGATGCGGACGGCGAGGAGGGTGAGGGCGGCGCCGGTGATGGTGAGGAGGTCGGGGCGGCCGGCGGGGCCGGGGACGGCGGCGTCGATGGCGAGCGCGCCGAGGATCTGGCCTGCGATCATGCCGAGGCCGAGCAGCAGTACGCCGATCCGGTGCACCACGGCCGCCGAGATCGCGATGAAGACGATGCCGAGCGGGCCGCCGACGTAGAGCCAGGGGACGGCGGGGAACGCGCCGGGTGGACCGCCGCCGCGCACCGCCGACTCGACGCCCAGCGCGACCAGCAGCGCGACCGTGCCCACCGCGAAGTTCAGCAGAGTCGCGGGCCACGGGGAGGTCGCGGCCAGCGCCACCCGCCCGTTGACGCCCTGCTGCCAGGCCACGCCGATGCCGGCCAGCAGCGGCAGCGCGGCGAAGCCGAGCGAGCGCGGGTCGCCGAAGCTGCCGCCGACCGCGACGATCACCGCCACCACACACAGCACCGCCCCGACGGCCCGGTTCCGGGTGATCAGGCGTTTGCCGCCGGGCCCGACGCCGAGCCGGTCCATGGCGAGGCTGGACGCGGACTGCCCGGCGACCAGGGCCACGATGAAGATCGAGACACCCAGCCAGGGCACGGTGAGCCCCTGGGTGGTGACCAGAAACGCGCCGCACGCCCCGCCGATGCACTGCCACCAGCGCAATTGCCCGGAGCGCAGCGCATCGATGATGCGGCGGGTGTTGCGGTGCATCCATGGCAGCGCGAGCAGCAGCACGACCAGTCCGACGCCGAACGAGACCGTGGCGGCCGCGATGCCGTCGCCGAGGCGGTGGCCCAGCTCGCCGTTGATGCGCGACTGCAGGGCCAGGCAGCTGCCGCCGAGCACGGCCAGCGCCACGCCGGCGGCCCGGCCGGAGTCGACGCTCACAGCCGGGCCTCAGCGGTGCGGATCACGCGAAGTCGACCACCGAGTAGCCGGCGAGCTTCTCCAGGCGGTGGTACGAGTCGATGACGCGGATGGTGCCCGACTTCGACCGCATGACGATCGACTGGGTGTACGCGCCGTTGTCCCGGTAGCGCACGCCGCGCAGCAGGTCGCCGGAGGTGACACCGGTGGCCACGAAGAACACGTTCTCGCCGGTGACCAGGTCGTCGGTGGTGAGCACGCGGTCCAGGTCGTGCCCGGCGGCGATGGCCCGCTCGCGCTCGGCCGCGTCCTGCGGCCACAGCCGGGCCTGCATGGCACCGCCGAGGCACTTGAGCGCGCACGCGGCGGTGATGCCCTCGGGCGTGCCGCCGATGCCCATCAGCACGTCGACGTCGGACTGGTCACGTGCGGCGTAGATGGCGCCGGCGATGTCGCCGTCGGAGATGAAGTTGATCCGGGCGCCCGCGTCGCGTACCTCGCGGATCAGGTCGGCGTGGCGGGGCCGGTCCAGGATGCAGACGGTCAGGTCGGACACGCGCACCCGCTTGGCCTTGGCGATGCGGCGCAGGTTCTCGGTCCAGCCGGCGGTGATGTCGATGACGTCGGCCGCCTCGGCGCCCACGACCAGCTTCTCCATGTAGAAGACGGCGCTCGGGTCGAACATCGCGCCGCGCTCGGCGACGGCCAGCACGGCCAGCGCGTTCGGCATGCCCTTGCTCATCAGCGTGGTGCCGTCGATCGGGTCGACCGCGACGTCGACCTCAGGCCCGGTGCCGTCGCCGACCCGCTCGCCGTTGAACAGCATCGGGGCGTTGTCCTTCTCGCCCTCGCCGATGACCACGGTGCCGGACATGGGCAGCGAGTTGATCAGCTTGCGCATGGCGTCGACGGCCGCGCCGTCGCCGCCCTCCTTGTCGCCCCGGCCGACCCAGCGGCCCGCGGCCATGGCCGCCGCCTCGGTCACCCGGACGAGATCCAGCGCGAGGTTCCGGTCGAGATCCTGCGGAGTACGGGTCGCCATGCTGCTCCTCCTACGATCGGCTGAAGTGATCCTGTCATGCCCCGGGCTGAACGTACGTTCGGGATGTTGCATACGGTGACCTCGTGCCGGTGTGACCTGTGACATCGGTCAAGATGGTGGGGTGAGCACCGTGGAGACCGTGGATAGCGAGCAGACGTCCGTGCCGGCGTCGGGTGGCCGCACCCCGAAGGACATGGCCCTGTCCCTCGGCGTGCTGCTGATCCCGGTGCTGCTCCTGGTGCTGGGCTACCGGCTGTTCTACGGCTGGGACACCGCGGTGACGGTGGATCCGGCGAACGCGATCGCGAGCGCCGGGCGGGCCTCGTTCGCCCCGCTGCCGATGGCCGCCCCGGACGGCTGGCAGACCGTGACCGCCAAGTGGGAGCCGGGCGTGCTGCGCATCGGCTACCTCGACCCGGACAACAACGGGGCGCGGCTGGTGCAGTCCCGCACCGCGCTGGACGCGCTGGTCAAGGACGAGCTGGACGGCAAGGCCCAGGCCGACGGCGAGACCGTGGTGGGCTCCGTCACATGGCAGCGCTTCCGCGCGCCGGACGGACAGACCGCGCTGGCCCGGTCCGCGGGCAACACCACCACGCTGTTGATCGGCCAGGGCGCCGACCTGACCGGGCTGGCTGCGGCGATCGCCCGCTGACGGCGCGGCCAGGCGCATCACCTGGCCGATCGCCGGCATGTCTGCCTGTCGCCGCTCAGGCGTCGCGGTATGTCGCCGCGGTCTCGGCGAGGGTGTCGTCCAGCGGCGTCGGCTTGAGGCCGAAGACCTGCTCGGTGTGCGAGCTGTCCACGACGAACGGCGCGGCGAACTGGTAGTGCGTGGTCCGCATCTCCTTCAGCATGGTCGAGAACAGACCGGCGGCCCACAGCACCGGGTACGGCACGCGGCTCACCTTGGCCACGGGCAGGCCGATCAGCTCGTTCGCGCGCCGGGCCGCCTGGCGGATGGAGATGGGGGGCGCGGTGGGCACCAGCCATGCCTGGCCCCAGGCCCGCTCGTCGCCGGCGAGCGCGACCAGGGTGCGGGCCACGTCGGCGATGGCGGTCCAGCTGTGCGGGGCGTCCGGGTCGCCGATGACGTACGCGGTGCGGCCCTTCGCGGTGCGCGACAGCGCGGTCTCGTTGAGCACCCCGTAGGACCCCGGACCGGCGAAGTCGCTCGCCCTGGCCTCGGTTGCCCGCAGCCGTCCGGCCCGGTGCGCGGCCAGCGCGTCCTCCCACATGCGCACGCGCATCGCCAGCTTCGGGTGGGTGGCGGCGAGCGGGGTGTGGTGGGTGATCGGGCCGGTGACGGGACCGTAGCCGTACAGGTTGCTCATGGTCACCAGCACCGCACCGGACGCCTCCGCGGCGTGCAGCAGTGCCCCGGCCAGCGGCGGCCAGTCGGTCAGCCAGCGGTGGTATGCCGGGTTCGCGCAGTTGTAGAGGGCGGTCGCACCTTCGGTCAGTCCGGCGAGCCGGGCCGGGTCGGCGGCGTCGGCGGCGACCAGCTCGATGCCGGGCGCCGCCGGCCCGGTGCCCCGGCGGGTGACGATCCGGACCTGCTCGCCGCGCTCGGCCAGCAGCAGTGCGGTGGCGGAGCCGACAGGTCCCGCGCCGACGATCACATGCATCTCAGTCTCCCCAGATCTCTGATTCGTTTCGAGAGCACCGCTCTCTGTTGAGACCAGTCAACACCCTTCTCCTCGCGACTGTCAAGAGCAGTGCTCTCGTTTTGTTGCTATGCTCTCGACATGACCGCCAAGAACATCCGCGCCCGCGTACGCGATGAGCTGACCAGCGAGATCAAGGCCATCGCGCGACGGCAACTCGCCACCGAGGGCGCCAACCTGTCACTGCGCGCGGTGGCCCGGGAGCTGGGCATGGTCTCGTCGGCGGTCTACCGCTACTTCCCCAGCCGCGACGACCTGCTCACCGCGCTGATCATCGACTGCTACGACGAGCTGGGCGCGGCGGCCGAGACCGCCGAGGCGGCCGTGGACCGCGCCGACCTGATCGGCCGGTGGCTCGCGACGGGACACGGCATCCGGGACTGGGCCCTGGCCAACCCGGCCGAGTACGCCCTGATCTACGGCTCGCCGGTGCCCGGCTACAAGGCCCCGGAGACGACCGTCGGCCCGGCCGCCCGCACCACGAACCTGATCCTCACCCTGCTCGCCGACGGTGTGGCCGCCGGCGTGCTGACCGCCCCGCCCGCCGGACGCGCACCGGACACGAGTCCGGCCACGTCGGCCACGAACTCCGGGACGAACCGGTTCCCGGCGGCGGGGGGCGGGCTGCCGCTGCCCGCCGACCTGTCCGCCGAGCTGGACCGCATCGCCGCACTGGTCTGCCCGACCGTGCCGCGCGAGCTGCTGGCCCGCGGGATCACCGCCTGGATCCAGCTGTTCGGCGTGGTCACCTTCGAGCTGTTCGGCCGGTTCCAGAACATGATCGAGGACAGCCGCCGGTCGTTCTTCGACCACCAGCTGCGCGTGATGGCGGGGTACGTCGGTCTGCGGTGACGGGTGCGGCATTGCCCGGCCGTCGCGCGGCGGCCACACTATCCGGGTGATCGTGGTAGCCGGAGAACAAGTAGTCGACCTCGTCCCCGCCGGGGAAGCCCTGCTGCGCGCCGCCCTCGGTGGCGGCCCCGCCAACACCGCCATCGCGGCGGCCCGGCTCGGCGCGCCCGTGGCGATGGCGGCGCGGGTCGGCCGCGACTCCTTCGGCAATGCGTTCCGCCAGCGGCTCACCTCGTCGGGCGTGGACACCCAGTACCTGGTCGCCACGTCCCAGCCGTCGGCGCTGGCACTGGCCACGGTCGGCGACGACGGCGAGGCGCTGTACGACTTCTGGCTGGCCGGGGCCGCCGACTTCGGCTGGCGTGAGCGCGAGCTGCCCGAGCTGCCCGACGGCAGCACCATCCACATCGGCTCGCTGGCCGCGTTCCTGCCGCCGGGCGCGGACACGCTGGAGCGCTGGGCGCTGCGGCACCGCGACCGGTGCACGATCACTTTCGACCCGAACGTGCGCGGCGTCGCGCTGGCCCGCCCGGACTCCCTGGTCCGGCTGGAGCGCCTGGTCGAGCTGGCCCACCTGGTACGCGCCAGCGAGGGCGACCTGACCCACGCGTACCCGCACGTGCCACCGATGGAGACCGCTCGCCGCTGGCTGGCCGCCGGCCCGCGACTGCTGGTGCTGACGCACGGCGACGCGGGCGCGGTGGCGCTGACCGCGACCGAGGAGGTGACCGTCGCCGCCCCCGCCATCTCGATGATCGACTCCATCGGCGCGGGCGACACCGCGATGGGCGCGCTGCTGGCCTGGCTGCACACCGCCGGACGGCTGGGTGACCAGCTCGGCCGCGAGCTGGCGCCGGAGACGCTGCGGCTGATGCTGCGCCACATGTGCGACGCGGCAGCGCTCACCTGCACCCGCCCCGGCGCCGACCCGCCCACCCTGGACGAACTCCGCGCGTTCCAGCTCGTCTGACCTCCACGATCGTCCGACTTGCCGGGCACCTGGGCGTAACCGCGCCCAAGATACGCACACCTGCCTGGCAAGTCGGGCGATCATCGCGACGCGTGGCCGGTGGCCGAGGTCAGACGACGTCCTCGGAGGAGTGGCCGGGGAACAGGTGCGCCGCAGGGTCGATCACGATCGCCGCGTTGTTGACGGCCGTGGCGGCCTCGCCGAAGCCGGTCGCGATGAGCCGCACCTTGCCCGGGTACTCCACGATGTCGCCCGCGGCGAAGATGCGCGGCAGGTTGGTGGCCATCGTGGAGTCGACGGTGATGTGCCGCTTGTCCAGGGCCAGGCCCCACATCGCCAGCGGTCCCAGGTCGGCGGTGAAGCCGAGCGCGGCGACCACGACGTCGGCGGGGATCTCCTCGGTGCCGTTCAGCTCGACGGACTCCACCTGGCCGCCGCCGATAATCTTGGTGAGCTGGCTGTTGACCTCGATGCGCACCGGCAGTGCCTTCACCCGTGCCACGGTCGCGGCGTGGGCCCGGAACTTGTCGCGCCGGTGCACCAGGGTGACGCTCGCGGCGACCCCGGCCAGCGCCAGCGCCCAGTCGAACGCCGAGTCGCCGCCACCCACGATCACCACGTGCTTGCCCGCGAGCATCGTCGGGTCCGGCACGAAGAAGATGATGCCGGCGCCGGTGAAGCCGGCCGCGGCGGGCAGTGGACGCGGGGTGAACGAGCCCAGGCCGCCGGTGATCAGCACCGCGCCGCAGCGCACCTCGGTGCCGTCGCCGAGCCCGAGGACCGGGATGCCCTCCGCATAGGTCAGCGCGGCGGCCTGCACGCCCAGCCGGTACGTCGGCGAGAACGCGCCCGCCTGCGCCACCAGGTTCGCGATGAGCTCGCGCCCGCGCACCGCGGGGAAGCCGGCCACGTCGAAAATCATCTTCTCCGGATACATGGCGGTGACCTGCCCGCCCGCCTCCGGCAGCGCGTCGACGACCAGCGTGCTCAGCCCCCGGAACCCGGCGTAGTACGCCGCGAACAGACCGGTCGGGCCCGCCCCGATGATCGCGACATCGACCTCGCTACGCTCGCTCACGCCTGCTCCTCGCTTCGCTCGTCGGCGGCGGTGCGGGGGCCCATGGTTCGCTCACTCCGGTCGCTCACACTGCTCCTCGCAACGCTCGTCGATGACATGAGCTCCGGGCCGCCCCACGGCCGCTCGTCGTCCGACGCCGGCGACGAGGTGAACCGGATCGAGCCATCTGACTCGTTCGCTCATGGGGTGAACCTAGCCGCGCGCGGCGTTCTCCTCAATGGCCGCGTTGATATCCGCGGCGAAGTGGGACACCTGGGTGTAGACACCCGGGTAGGCCGCGCGGCCGCACCCCACGCCCCAGCTGATGATGCCGACCTGCACCCAGCGCGCGCCGTCGCGGCGCAGCAGCGGGCCGCCCGAGTCGCCCTGGCAGCTGTCCTTGCCGCCGCGCTTGAGGTCGCCGGCGCAGATCATGTCCGAGTCGGTGAAGCTGTATCCGTGCGAGCGGTAGATCTTGCCGCAGGAGGCGTCGCCGATGAATGGCACCTGAACCTTGCGCAGGTATCGCTGCTGCGCACGGGAGCCCTCCCGGGTGGCGCCCCAGCCGACCGCGGTGAGCGTGCCGTTGTCCAGCCCGCCGCCGGAGGGCAGGGCGACCACCGGCACGTCGACGGCGCGGGACAGCCGGATCACGGCCCAGTCGTCACCGCGGGTCACGTCGGAGAAGCCGCGGGCCCGCCACACCTGGCTGCTGCGCACCTGGAACGTCTTGCGCGAGCCGAGATCGGCGGCGCCCGCGGTCACCGTGATCGACGAGTTGGACCCGGTGCGCCCCACACAGTGCGCGGCGGTCAGTACGTACTGGGTGCGCACCAGGGTGCCGGCGCAGCCGTTGTTCAGCCGCACCATCCACGGGAACTCGCCCGCGCCCGCGCGTGCTCCGCCGATCACCTCGACGTGCGGCGGATCCGCCGGTCTGGCCGCGGCGGGCGCCGCCACGCCCGCGGCCATCGCCGTCACGCACAGGAACAGCGCGAGAGCCCGCATCAGCATCCTCCGAGGTCGACGTGATGCCGATATTAGCTTGTTTGGGCGATTAATCCTTTATGTTGCGGAACCGCCCCGGCGTACCGTGGCCGTATCGCCCTTGCGCGCCACCGGCACGTGCTCGCCCGCCCGAGCCAGGCCGAAGGGTGGCATGTTGCCGTAGAGCACCTCGTAGCGGCCCGCGCTGACCAGGTAGGTCTCGTGCCAGATGCCCACGTCCCCGTTGCCGCCGACCACCTTGTTGAAGGCGCGCCAGGCCGGGTGGTGCGGCAGCGCGGCGTCCCGCGCGAACGCCTCCAACTGCTCGACGCTGCGCCAGTACTGGATGGTCAGCGGGCCGCGCGGCGTGATCGCGTACTCCGCCGCGAGCAGGCCGAGCTCCGGGCGCTGGGCGAGCACCCGCAGCATGCGAGGCATCGCGGTGAACGCGCCCCACCACTTGTGGACCTTCCAGGGCTTGTTGAACCGCATGCCGATCAGGAAGACCACGAAATCGCCCTCGATGTCGGCCGACATGCGGCCCGGAACCACGGCTGGCATGACTCCCCCTCTGCCTAGTGGATAGCATCACTATCCACTATCCGATTGGGTATCGTCAACCGCGATGAGGATTTCCGAGCTGAGCCGCGGCAGCGGCGTGTCGCTGCCCACGGTCAAGTACTACCTGCGCGAGGGGCTGCTGCCGCCCGGCCGGGCGATGGGCCGCAACCAGGCCGAATACGGCGACGCGCATCTGCGCCGGCTGCGCCTGATCCGGGCCCTGATCGATGTCGGCAACCTCAGCGTGGCCGGGGTGCGCCAGGTGCTGCAGGCCGTGGACGACGCCGAGCTGCCCGGTCACGACCTGCTCGGCACCGCGCACGAGGCGGTCGCGGGCTCGCCGCGCGCCGATCGCAGCACATCGGGCTGGCAGGCGGCCCGCGCCGAGGCCGCCCGGATCGTGGCCGACCGGGGCTGGCTCGTGCACGAGCGCGCAGCCGCGCTGGACCAGCTCGCCGACGCCATAGCGGCGCTGCGCGAACTCGGCCAGGAGGACATGCTGGCGATGGTCGACGGCTACGCCGAGGCCACCGAGCGGCTGGCCGTGCAGGAGGTCGGCCTCGTGCTGGCGCGCGGCGACCGGGCCGCCATGGTCGAGGGCGTGGTCACCGGCACCGTGCTCGGCGAGGCGGTGCTCACCGCGCTGCGCCGGCTGGCCCAGGAACACACCAGCGCCGGCCTCACCGAACCCGGCTGACGGGTCAGTACCAGCCGATGTCCTCGGAGTGCTGCCAGGCCTTGCACGGGGTGCTGTAGCGCTTCTTGATGTAGTCCAGGCCCCACTTGATCTGCGTGGCGGGGTTGGTCTGCCAGTCGTCGCCGAACTTGGCCATCTTGTCGCCGGGCAGTGACTGCGGGATGCCGTACGCCCCGGAGCTCTTGTTGTGGGCCTTGTGGTTCCAGCCGGACTCGCGGGTCCACAGCTTGTTCAGGCAGGCCATCTGGGTGAGGTCCATCCCGGCGGCCAGCACCAGCGCGCACCCGATCGCGCGGTTGCCGCTGAACTCCTGGCAGCTCTTGGGGATGGGCCCGAAGTTGACCGTGGTGCGGGTGGCGCCACGGCGACTGGCCTCCTTCTCCACCGCGGCGGCGCGGGCCGCGGCGGCCTTGGCCTCGGCCGCGGCGCGGTCCTTGGCCTCGGCGAGGAGTTGGTGCTGCTGCAGGGTGAGCGCGGCCGACTCGGCCTGCGCGACGATCTGCGCCTGGTGGCCCGAGGTGAGAGTGTCGGCCTGCCACTGCTCGGTCTCGTCGAGCCGCATCGCACCGGCGACCCCGCCGAGCAGGGTCAGCACGGCGAGCGTGCGCACGATCAAGCGGCCGGTCGCGGGGTGCGCCCGTCGGTGGGCGCGGCGTTGCCGGGACACTGAAGATCCTCTCGGCGGCGGGGGCCCCGGTCCGTCCCGCGTGCAGGGGTTGGACGGTCCCGGGGAAGCGCCGTGCCGGGCAACCGGAACGCCACACGGCGGCCGAGGGGACGGCACGCCGGACACCCCGGATGCAAGGGCGCTCGATGCCACCCTGACGCAGTGGACCGGGGCCTGTCGTCGCCCGGCTGGGCGACTGTGGCCCCGGTCACACTCCATAGAGTGTCAAATCAGGACGGACTCACTCCTCCAGGAGGTCGGTCACCACCTCGGCGATGGCGGAGCGCTCGGACCGGGTCAGGGTCACGTGCGCGAAGAGCGGATGCCCCTTGAGGGTCTCGATGACCGCGGTGACGCCGTCGTGCCGGCCCACCCGCAGGTTGTCCCGCTGCGCCACGTCGTGGGTGAGCACCACCCGCGAACCGGAGCCGATGCGCGACAGCACGGTGAGCAGCACGCCGCGCTCCAGCGACTGCGCCTCGTCGACGATGACGAACGCGTCGTGCAGGCTGCGGCCGCGGATGTGGGTCAGCGGCAGCACCTCGAGCATGCCGCGGTGCAGCACCTCGTCGCGCACGTTGTCGTGCACCAGCGCGCCGAGGGTGTCGAACACCGCCTGCGCCCACGGCGACATCTTCTCCGCCTCGCTGCCCGGCAGATAGCCCAGCTCCTGGCCGCCGACGGCGTACAGCGGGCGGAACACGATGACCTTCTTGTGCTTGCCCCGCTCCATCACCTGCTCGAGCCCGGCGCACAGGGCCAGCGCCGACTTGCCGGTGCCGGCCCGGCCGCCCAGCGAGACGATGCCGATGCTGTCGTCGAGCAGCAGGTCCAGCGCGATGCGCTGCTCCGCCGAACGCCCGCGCAGCCCGAACGCCTCGCGGTCGCCGCGGACCAGCCGCACCGTCTTGTCCGTGTGCACCCGCCCCAGCGCCGAACCGCGGCCCGCGTGCAGGATGAGTCCCGTATGGACGGGCAGCCCCGCCGCCTCGTCATGGTCGATGCCGTCCCCGGCATACAGCGCGGTCATCTCCGCGTCCGACAGGTCCACCTCCGCAAGCCCGGACCAGGTCGGATCCACCGCCTGGTCATGCCGGTACTCGTCGGCCGCCAGGCCCACCGCGGCGGCCTTGACCCGCAGCGGCATGTCCTTGCTGACCAGGGTCACCTGCTGCCCGTCCGCCGCGAGACCGAGCGCCACCGACAGGATGCGGGCGTCGTTCGTGTCGTTGCGGAAACCACTGGGCAGCAGCTGCGGATCCGTGTGGTTGAGCTCCACCCGCAGCGTTCCGCCGGCGTCGTTCACCGGCAGCGGCACGTCCAGCCTGCCGTGCTTGACCCGCAGGTCGTCGAGCAGCCGCAGCGACTGCCTGGCGAACCAGCCGAGTTCCGGGTGGTGCCGCTTGCCCTCCAGCTCGGAGATGACCACGAGCGGCAGCACGACGTTGTGCTCGGAGAAGCGGCGGATCGCAGCCGGATCAGCCAGCAGCACGGAGGTGTCGAGTACGTACGTTCGTATCGGGACATCGACCATGACTCACGCTAACCGCAAGAAACCCGTTTGGCCAGCATGTCTTCGCGATCTGTCCGACGATCCGCCGATCCTGGCATCACCCGGTCGGGGGATGCCGAAAGAGATCGCCGCTCGCGTTACGCAGTCGCAGGGTCACTGCGAGTCGTGAAACGAGCGGCGATCGGAGTGCCTAGTACCAGCTGACGTCCTGGAAGTGCGACCACGCGCCGGCGGGCGTCTTGTACCGGTTCTTGATGTAGTCCAGACCCCACTTGATCTGCGTGGCGGGGTTGGTCTTCCAGTCGTCGCCGAACTTCGCCATCTTGCTGCCGGGCAGCGCCTGCGGGATGCCGTACGCCCCGGAGCCGGAGTTCTCGGCCTTGTGGTTCCAGCCGCTCTCGTGGTCCCACAGCTTCACCAGCGGGCTCATCTGGCTGTACGCGAACCCGAAGCTGGGCAGCAGCTTGCACGCGGTCAGCTGGTTGCCGCTGAAACCCTTGCAGGAGGACGGCGTGGGCGTCGTGGCGGTGCGGGTGACGGCCGGCTTGGGCGTGGCCTTGACCGTGGACGGCAGGTGCGCCTTGGGCGTCGCGAGCCGGGTCGGGCTCACGCTCGGCGTCGGCGTGGCGCTGGCGCTCGGCGTCGGCGTGGCGTCGAGGCGGCTGTAGTCGCGGCTGGCGGCGTCGGCCTCGGCCGCACGGGCCGCGGCCAGGTCGGCGGCGACGGATGCGGGGGCGTTGTTCCCGGCGAGGCCGTAACCGACCGCGCCGAGGACGGCGGCGCAGAGCACGCCGATCGCGATCTTTCGGGAGTGGACGGCCAGCAGCCGGGCCGGGCCGCTGCGCTGTCGGATTTCACGGTGGCGGCCCAGCAGAGGGTCACGGGGTGTCGACACGAGTCGGTCCCTTCGTAGGGGGTTGCCGCGCCTCAGGGGGGAGGAAGGCGCTGGTCAGGGACCCTGCCGGGTTTTCCGGCGACGTGCCAAGTCCGTCACGTGGATCGTGAAACAGGTCACAATTTCAACGGGAGCGCAGGTGGAAGAGGGGAAGGAATCGGACTCGGGCTATGGGTGGAAAACCCTGAGCCTCACGCGCCGAAGCGGCGCTGGCGGCCGGCGTAGGCCCGCAGCGCGCGCAGGAAGTCCACGTGCCGGAAGTCCGGCCAGTTCAGCTCGCAGAAGTAGAACTCCGAGTGCGCCGACTGCCACAGCAGGAAGCCGGACAGCCGCTGCTCCCCGCTGGTCCTGATGATCAGATCCGGGTCGGGCTGGCCGCGGGTGTAGAGGTGCTCGGCGATGTGCTCGACGTCGAGCTTCTCCGCCACCTCCTCCAGGGTCGCGCCCGCCTTCGCGTGCTCCTGCAGCAGCGAGCGCACCGCGTCGGCGATCTCCCGGCGGCCGGTGTAGCCCACCGCGATGTTGACGTGGGCGCCGTCGCGGCGGCCCGCGGTGCGCTCCTGGGCCGCCTTCAGCGCGGCGGCCGTGTCGGCGGGCAGCAGGTCGAGCGCGCCCACCATGCGCAGCTGCCAGGGGTTGCCGTCCTCGGCCAGCTCGGTGCTCAGGTCCTCGATGATCTGCAGCAGCGGGTCCAGCTCGGCGGCCGGGCGGCGCAGGTTGTCGGTGGCCAGCAGGTACAGCGTGACGTGCGCGATGCCGGCCTCGTCGCACCAGCGCAGCAGCTCCTTGATCCGCGCCGCGCCGACCCGGTGGCCGTCGTTGGGGTCCACGTAGCCCATGTCGCGCGCCCAGCGGCGGTTGCCGTCGCACATGACGCCGACGTGCCGGGGCCGCGGCTTGCCCGCCAGCAACTGGGTGAGGCGGCGTTCATATACGGAGTAGACGAGGTCGCGGAGTTTCATCCTGCGCAGCCTAACGCCGCCGACGCAGATCAGCGCGGCTGCCAGGCGTCCGGGACCGTGGTCAGATCTCGGACGGCCTCCGGCAGCTGGCCGGTCACGGCCTGGGCGAGGGTCACCTCATCGACGACGCCGCGCACGGCGGACCGCACGGCGACCCAGACCAGGGGTAGATGGGTGGAGGTGCCGGTGTAGCTGGTCTGCTCGGGGCGGTGCCCGCGCACACCCGCCAGCGGCCCGTCCACGGCCCTGAGCACCATGCCGATGGTCACCTCGGCGGGCGGCGAGCTGAGGCTGTAGCCGCCGTCGGCGCCCCGGACAGCGTGGATCACCCCACTGCGGCGCAGATCGGCGAGGACCGCCTCGAGGAACTTGCGCGGCAGGCTCTGAGCGTCCGCGAGGGCCTGTGCCGAGATGGTGGCCGGGTACGCGTTGGCCAGCTCCAGAGCGGCCCGGACCGCATAGTCGCCTCTAGCCGAGATCTGCACACCCCCATGATGCCCGCAGGCCCCCCGACTCCGCCGGGGGGCCTGCGTGACTGTGCCAAGATCGTGACGATCTTGCGCGAACTGTTGAGGATTCGTCCGTTTAAGGTGTGTCATCCCCACAGTTCACGCAAGATCGTCGCCTCAGAGGGTTACTCGGTGACGTTGAGGCGGGCTTTGAGGGCGTCGAGCTCGGACCAGAGGACGGCGGGGAGCTTGTCGCCGAACTTGTCGAACCACTCGGTGATCTGGGGGATTTCGGCGGCCCACTCGTCCTGGCGGACTTCGAGGGCGAGTTCGACGTCGGCGGCGGGCTGGTCGAGGCCGGTGAGGTCGAGGTCCTCGACGCGGGGGACGAAGCCGACGGGGGTTTCGACCGCGCCGGCCTCGCCTTCGAGGCGCTCGACGACCCACTTGAGGACGCGGGAGTTCTCGCCGAATCCGGGCCACAGGAAGCGGCCGTCGTCACCGCGGCGGAACCAGTTGACGTAGAAGATCGAGGGCAGCTTGTCGGCGTTGCCGTCGACACCCTTGCCCATGGCGATCCAGTGGCGGAAGTAGTCGCCCGCGTTGTAGCCGATGAACGGCAGCATCGCCATCGGGTCGCGGCGCACCACGCCGACCTGGCCGACCGCGGCCGCGGTGGTCTCGGACGACAGCGTCGCGCCCTGGAAGACGCCGTGCACCCAGTCGCGGGCCTGGCTGACCAGCGGGATCGTGGTCTTGCGGCGACCGCCGAAGAGGATCGCCGAGATCGGCACGCCCTTCGGGTCGTCGTACTCCGGCGCCAGGATCGGGCACTGCGTGATCGGGGTGCAGAAGCGCGAGTTCGGGTGGCTGGAGACCTGGTCGGAGTCCGGGGTCCAGTCGTTGCCGTGCCAGTCGGTGAGGTGGGCCGGGGGCTCGCCCATGCCCTCCCACCAGATGTCGTTGTCGTCGGTGCGGGCCACGTTGGTGAACAGCGAGTTGCCGGCGGCGAGCGTACGCATCGCGTTCGGGTTGGTCTTCCAGTCGGTGCCCGGCGCCACGCCGAACAGGCCGTACTCGGGGTTCACCGCGTACAGGCGGCCGTCCTCGCCGAACCGCATCCAGGCGATGTCGTCGCCCAGGGTCTCGACCTTCCAGCCGGGGATGGTCGGCTCCAGCATGGCGAGGTTGGTCTTGCCGCACGCCGACGGGAACGCCGCGGCGATGTAGTGCACCTTGCCGGCCGGGTTGGTCAGCTTGAGGATCAGCATGTGCTCGGCGAGCCAGCCCTCGTCGCGGCCCATCACACTGGCGATGCGCAGCGAGTAGCACTTCTTGCCCAGCAGCGAGTTGCCGCCGTAGCCGGAGCCGAACGACCAGATCTCGCGGCTCTCCGGGAAGTGGGAGATGTACTTGGTCGTCGAGCACGGCCACGGCACGTCGGCCTGGCCCGGCTCGAGCGGCGCGCCGACCGAGTGCAGCGCCGGCACGAAGTCCGCCGTCTCACCCATCGCCTCGAGCACCTGGGTGCCCATCCGGGTCATGATGCGCATGCTGGCCACGACGTACGCCGAGTCGGTGATCTCGACACCGAACATGGGGTTCTCCGCGTCGAGCGGGCCCATGCAGAACGGGATGACGTACATGGTGCGGCCGCGCATGCAGCCCCGGTACAGCTCGGTCATGAGCTGCTTCATCTCGGACGGGGCCATCCAGTTGTTGGTCGGGCCCGCGTCGGCCTCGTCCACGGAGCAGATGAAGGTGCGCTCCTCGACCCGGGCCACGTCCGACGGGTCGGTGCGTGCCCAGAAGGAGTTCGGCCGCTTGACCGGGTCCAGGCGGACCAGGCTGCCCGCGGTGACGAGTTCTGCGGTGAGGCGCGTCCACTCGTCCTCGGAGCCGTCGCACCACACGACGCTGTCCGGTGTGGTGAGCTCTGCGATCTGGCGCACCCAGGCGAGCAGCTTCGGGTGCGAGGTCGGATGCTGGTCAAGCCCTGCGATGACTGCCGGCGCGGTCATGGAGTTCTCCTCGTGGTCGTCTTTGACCGACGGATACGACTGACCACGGCCAGGTGGCCGCGAGTCGTCCGGGATGTGGCCTCAGCGTAAGCCCGGTTTGTTGCCTGAGACCCTTCCCGCCTTGTGAATAAGTGCACAAGCGTCGGCCCGGGTGCTTCATCGCGCACGATTCTTCGGCCGATCGCGCACGATTCCGCAAATCCCGTTTTTGATCAAGCAGCGTCCGCGTCGCGCGACGGCCCTGACGCGTGCGAGCCCGGTCACTTCCTTCCCCTTACCCGTTCCGGGCTCGGGCGAACGCAGCTATCGCGACTTCATCATGAGCTCCGCATATTCCGCAAATCGGGTGATTGGTCTAACGTCCCTAGCAGCCGGCGAAACCGTGACATTCCCCCCGGAGGCGGCCGTGACCAGTGCGTTTTACCCTGCCCAGGATCAGTCCACCGACCCGCAGAGCGATCCACAACTCATCTCTCTCGTCCGCGGCGGCGACACCGACGCGTTCGGGCTGCTCTACGAACGCCATCTCGAATCGGCACGGCGGCTGGCGCGGGTGCTCAGCACCGACCACGCCGACGCCGACGACCTGATCGCCGACACCTTCGCCAAGGTGCTGACGGTGCTGCGCAACGGCGGCGGGCCGGACACCGCCTTCCGGGCGTACCTGCTCACCACCATGCGGCACACCCGCTACGACCGGGCCCGGCGCGAGCGCCGCGTCGAGCTCACCGACGACCTCACCCGCTACGAGACCGCGGAGCCCGTCGACGACCCGACCATCTCCCGGCTGGAGACGTCGTACGCGGCCCGCGCCTTCAACCGGCTGCCCGAACGCTGGCGGGCGGTGCTCTGGCACACCGAGGTGGAGGGCGAGAGCCCGTCCCAGGTCGCGCCGCTGCTCGGGCTCACCCCGAACGGCGTCGCCGCGCTGGCCTACCGAGCGCGGGAGCGGCTGCGCCAGATGTACCTGCAGGAACACATCGCGCTCACCGGCAACCCCCGCTGCCACTGGACCGGCTCGCACCTGGCCGGATACGTGCGGGCCGCGCTGGCCAAACGCGACCGCGGCAAGGTCGACGAGCACCTGTCCACCTGCGCCGAGTGCCGCCGCCTGCACCGCGAGCTGACCGAGGAGAACGCCGGCCTGCGCAGCGTCATCGCCCCCCTGTTACTGGGGGCCGCCGCGCCCGCGTACCTGGCGGGCGCGGGCAAGCTCGCGCTCGGCGGCTGGCTGGCCACCGCCTGGGGCGCGCTCGTGCTGTGGCGGCCGGAGGTCTGGGAGACGCTGGGCGGGCGGCTGGCCGCCGCGGCCGGGCTCGTCATCGCCGGTGGGCGGTGGCTGCTGGCCGCGCCCGGTCGCCTGATCAGCCGGTACGGCGGCGCGAGCATCGTCGCCGGGACCGGCGTGGGTATCGCGGCGCTCGCCGGGATCACCGTGTTCGTCGCGATGACGGCCACCCCCACGCCACCGGCCGCCCCGTCGCGGGCCGCACCGGTCCCGGTGCCGGTGCCGGCCGCGCCGCCGGTGTTCGTACCCCCGCTGCCGTCGCCTGCCGCGACCACGACCCGGCCATCGCCGTCGGCGCCCGGCCGCACCACGCAGGCCCCGGCGATCGCGCTGCCCCCGGCCCGGCCCGCGCCCGTCACCGTGCCCAAACCCCCACCCGTGGGGGCACCGGCCCCCGTGGCACCCGCACCCGTGGCACCCCCGGCCGAGCCGGACGCCCAGGTGTCCGCTCCGGAGTTCACCGAGGTCGACCTGGCGGCGGGCCGCGCGGGAACGCTGCCCATCCCGGTGCGCGCCTCCGCCGACGACCGCGCTGCCGTGCCGGACGCCGCCACCGACGCACCGGCCGACCGGCAGGGCGAAGACCCGATGGCGACCCCGGCGGCCGCTGCCCGGTTCCTGCCCGCCGCGTATCGGCTGCCCGGGCTCTCGGCGGCGGAAGCTGAGCCTGGCGAGCCCCCGGCGGCCGGGGCCGCCGCGCCGCCCGGGGCGGTGCGGATCGACGTGACGCTGCCCGCGGGCCTGCGGCTGGCCGGGACCGGGGCCGGGGACGGCTGGCAGTGCGAGGCGACCGCCACGGGCGCGTCCTGTGACCGGCCGCGGTGGAAGAAGGGCGCCCGGTCGGTGGCCCGGCTGCCCGTGCTGGCCGACGCCTCGGTCAGCGGCTTCCAGGAGGTCGGCGTCGCCGCAACGTACGGGCAGCGACGTAGCGCGACCGTGTTCCGGGTGCCCGTCGCGCCGTCCGGCCTGCGCCTCGGGCACGCCGCCCGCGGCCGGGTCGACGTCGCGCTGGCGGGCAGCACCCTGCTGTCCTGCCGCCCGCGCCCGCTGTGCCTGCTCGGCACGGACAACAACGTGCTGGACATGTCTCCACTGCTGCCCGCGTTCGGCGAACCGGCCGCACCCGACGGCCTGCTGGACGAGCAGGGGCCGGCCGGGCCGAAGGGGCCGATCACGGAACTCGCCGGGGAGAAGGCGGCCAGCGGAGCCCGGCTGGAGCTGCCGGACCGCGCCAAGGTGCGCTGGGCCGGGCTGGTGGTCGCCGCGTCCGCGGCGGAGCTGCCCGCGCTGGTCGTGCTGCACGGCCCGAAGGGGGCCTGGCAGCCGGTGGAGGTGCGGTTCGGGCACGCCGAGTCGGGTGCGTCGCTCACTCAGGGCTTCGCCGACGTGACCAGGCTGCTCCGCAAGGGCGGCGGCGGGGACTGGTGGCTGGCCGCCCCGGCCGAGCGGCTGCCGCGCGGGAAGAAGCAGTTCGCGGGCTGGACGCTGGCGGTGGTGTACGAGCACGGAGACACCCCCCGCGGCGAGGCCGCGGTCTACCTCGGCCCCCGTACCGGGCGCGGCGACGCGGCCACCACGGTCGGACTGGGCGGCGCGGGACCGGTCCGGGTGGGCCTCGCCCTCTGGGACGGCGACCTCGCGCTGACCGGCGACGAGCTGCTCATCGACGGCTCCCCGGCGGGCGCGCCGGGCAACCTCGGCGGCGGCCGCAACGCCGGTGCCGCGGCCCTGGCCTGCCGGACCGTGCCCGGCCTGTGCCCCTGGCGCACCCCCGGGCTGGACGTGCTCTGGGCGTCCGGCAAGGCTCCCGCCGGCAGCATCGCCGAGCTGCGCATGGGCGGAGATCCGATGGAGGTCGGCGTGCTCGCGGTGATCACCGGGCCGGTTCGCACGGCGGGTCCGGGCGCGGCGACACGGTAGGCTCGCGGGGTGACCCCCGAGACGCCGACCGCGCCGCCCGCCTCAGCACTGCCGCTGCGGCTCGTCGCGCAGTTCCGGCACCTGATCCACGAGCTGGGCAAGTTCGGCGCCGTCGGCGGTGCCGCGTACATCGTCGACTTCGCCGTGTTCAACCTGCTGCGGTCGCCCACCGGCCCGCTGGCCGCCGCGGCGATCTCGACCGTGGTCGCCGCCACCGGCGCGTTCTTCGGCAACCGCTACTGGACCTGGCGTGACCGCGAGCGCTCCAGCCTGACCAGGGAATACCTGCTCTACTTCTTCTTCAATCTGGTCGGCCTGGGCATCACGCTCGCCGTGGTGTGGCTGAGCCACGACGTGCTGGGCGGTATGTGGCCCGGGGTCTTCCACACCTGGCTCGCCGACAACGTCGCCAAGATGCTGTTCGGCACCGGCATCGCCAGCGTCTTCCGGTTCTGGGCATACCGCCGCTTCGTCTTCAACGGGGCGCCGGCTGCGGCGGCGCCCGCACCCGCCCGGGTGGGGTGAGCTCGCTTGCATTCGGAGTTGCGATACCGAGCCGTCCGCACCGACTCGCGTAAGGTGGCCCAGTGCGCCTTGACCTGACGATGCTCGATCGCCTGCTGCCCGAACGCCTGCGCAAGATGGGGCCCGAGGCCCTGAAGTTCGCCATCGTGGGCGGCGTGAACACCGTGGTCAACTTCGTGGTGCTGAACGCTCTGGTGCTGACGATCTTCCCGAAGGGGGAGCTCAAGGCCAACGTCGTGGCGACCATCGTGGCGATGGTCACGTCCTACCTGATGAACCGGCACTGGACCTACCGCGACCGGATGAGCCAGGCCATGGGCCGCGAGTTCATGCTGTTCGTGGTGTTCAACATCGCGGGCCTCGCCATCGAACTGGCCATCATGGGCGCCACCAAGTACGCCCTGGGCCTGCAGGGCCTGCTGGCGCTCAACGCGGCCAAGTTCCTGGGCCTCGTGCTCGGCACGCTGTTCCGCTTCTACACGTACCGCACCTTCGTGTTCGCCCCCGCGAACCAGGTGGCCGTCGCGGCCGGCGGCGTCGACGCCGACTTCGGCCCGGCGCACGTGCACGTCGACAGTGTCGAGGAGCTGGTCGACGCCGAGGCCGCCGCGAGCGCGCTGGCCGGTGTGCCGGTGCCCGCGCAGGTGCGCCCCGACGACTTCGCCCGGCTCACCGCCCCGCTCGAGGCGGAGTTCGCCGCCGAGCACCGGGCCGCCGAGCAGCTGGCCGCCCTGGACGCGGAGTTCACCGACACGGAGCTCGCCGAGGAGCTCACGCGGGCGAAGCCGCGCCCAGAGCGGTAGCCCGACTCACTGCGTCTCTTCGACCTTGGCCTGCTGCGCCGGGGTGACCGGCCGCCGCTCGTTGTCGTTGAAGGAGTGCGAGTCCCGGTCGGCCTCGACCAGCTCGTACAGCGTCGTCTGCACCTTCTCGACGTGCGGGATGTCGTTGAGCACCGACTGGCCGCGCTCGCCCGCCGACTCGATGGTCAGCGTGCCGCAGCCGAGCAGCCGCTCGATGAACTTCTGGCTCATCGCGTGGTCGTTCACCCGCGACAGCGGGATGTCCCGCCGGTCCCGCGAGAAGACACCGGTCTGCAGCAGCACGCGCTCGTTCGTCAGCACGTAGTGCGTGGTGCGCCAGACCAGCCAGGGCCAGAACGTCAGCCAGGCCACGGCCACCACGGCCAGGCCCGCCACGATGTAGACCAGGATCGCGTCGAGGTCGAAGAGCAGGGCGGTGATCACCGCCGCCACCGCCAGGACCAGGACCGTCACCGGCCGGATCATGGCCTTCCAATGGGGGTGCAGGTCGAGCACCACGCGCTCGTCTGCGGTCAACACGTCCTCGGGGAACGCCATCCGTGCCTCCTCGTTACAGCCTGCGATCAAACGCACGATTGTCCGCGAGCAGGGTAGTTCCACGAGGCGACGCCCGGCCATCCGCCATCGGTGCTCCGTCGGCAATCGGTCTGTTCGCCGGGCGAGCGGCCGCGAGCGGGCCGGACGTGCGGGTCGGACGAGCGGGTCGGACGAGCGGGCCGGACGTGCGGGTCGGACGCGGCGATGACGACCAGCCCTCCGCCGCAACCGGTCTGCTCCGCGCCGTCCACCGAGGTCGGCCGCAGGGCGGCAAGGAGACGGGCACCCGGCCTGAGGTCCGAGTGCCCGTCCTGGTCAACCGCCTGTCAACCGCCTGTCAAGCGACGATCTTGAAGGTAAGGGTGCGGGTGTTGTCCGCGGGGTCGACGTCGGGCGTGGTTTCCCAGTCGGGACCCCAGCTGACGCCGGACGTCGCCGTGATCGTGCCGTAGTCGCCGACGACCGCGTCCTCAGCGGCGGACACGATGAGGTCGAACGTGCGGGTCTCGCCCTGCATGAACTCGCCACCCGGAGCGGCGCACCCGGTGAAGCACGGCATGCCGCCGTCCGGGTCCGTGCCGTCGGCCCATACGCCGTCCGGCAGGCCGACCAGGTCGACCGGCACGTACTGGTGGGGGGCGTTGCCGCGCCAGGTCACGGTGACCGGCAGGCGGCCGCGGAACCGGCCGTCGGTGTCCTTCTTCAGCTTCAGGGCCTTGCCGACCTTCAGCGTGATGTTCGACCGGGTGTCCTGCACGAACGGCCGCGGATCGGCCACCGAGCCGGTCGTGCTGCGGAACAGCGCGGAGAACGGCGTCGTGGGACCGGAGGTCCCGTCGTTGTGGAGGACGCCGATCTCACCGCCGAGCGCCTCCATCGCGTACTTGCGCGTCTTGCTCAGCACCCGGAACGTCGAGTCGACCCGGCGCTCCTCGCCCGGCGCGAGTTGGCTCCCGATGCCGCAGGTGATGGTGCGGCGGCCGTCCGCGTTCCAGTTCCAGAAGCAGACATCGTCGATCTCGATCTTCTGCCAGGAGTTGGCGACCGGCTCGACGATGGAGATGCTCAGCCAGGCCGGCTCCGTGCCGGTGTTCGTCACGGTCGTGGCGAGCGTGCCCGCGTAGCCGCGATCCGTCGGTTCCAGGACGAGGCTGCCGATGGACACGGACGCGGACGTCGCCTCGGCGGCGCTCGCCACGGCCGGCGTCGCGAGCGTGCCGACACCCACCGCCATCATCGTGGCGATACCGAGCAGCGCCCGGCGTCTTCCGTTGGTCATGATTTCCTCCCGTGAGGTCGATGCGAATACTCGCATCAACAACTTCACGTTCGAGATCCCGTTTCCGGATGCAGGGTCGGCAGGATTGACCACGAACCGTTGACCCGCACCGGGCGGCGGAGCGCTCGGCCCGAATCGTTGCCAGACCTCGACTTCGGAGGGTCAGCGCAGGTGGACGACGTCGCCGGCGGCGACCGGGTGATCGCCCGTCGCGGTCCGCACGACGAGACGGCCGTCGGAGTCGACCGTCACCGCCGCACCGGTCATGGCCGTGGCGCCACCGGGCAGGATCACCGACACCTGCCGTCCGAGGGTCGCGCACATCCGCAGGTACGCGTCGCGCAAGCCGCTTTTGTCCGGGTCACCGCCCGCCGCCTGCCACACGTCATAGTGCGCGCCCAGCCGCTCCAGCAGCGCCGCCAGCAGTGCGGTCCGGTCGGCCTCGGCCGCGCCGGCCAGCAGCAGCGAGGTCGCGGGCAGGCCGGTCGGGGTGTCCGGCAGTTCGTCGGCCCCCAAACTCACGTTCAGCCCGATGCCGATCACCACCGCGCCGGGCACCGGCACCTCGGCCAGCAGCCCCGCACACTTACGCCCACCGATCAGCAGGTCGTTGGGCCACTTCAGGGCGGGCTCCAGGCCCGTCACCGCACGCACCGCCTCGGCCAGCGCGACCCCGGCGAGCAGCGGAAGCCAGCCCCAGCCCGAGACGTCCGACGCGGGGCGAAGCAGCACGGACACGGCCAGCCCGGCGCGCGGCGGGGACACCCAGGTGCGGCCGAGCCGGCCCCGCCCGGCCGTCTGTGACTCGGCGGTGACGACCAGGCCCTCCGCCGCGCCCTCCCGCGCAGCCACGGCGGCGTCGGCGTTGGTGGAGCCGGTCTCCGCCCTCATCTCGACGCGCCAGCGCGGCAGCGCCGCGAGGGGGGCCGGGTCCAGCGGCAGCCTGCTCATGTCCACCGCAGGAGCGTATCCGCCGCCGGTCAGCCTGCGTGGCGGGCGCGCACCGGCGTGGCGTCGTCGGGGACGGTCATCGGGCCGAGCCATTCCGGGAGCACGATCTCGGTGTCCCCCGGCTCGGTCGACACCCGCCGCCCGCGCTGGATGCTCTCCACCCGGTGATGGCGCACCGGCACCCGGTCGGATCCGGGCTCGGCCCGCCGAGCGGCAGGACGCGGCTTCAGCGGCACCACGGGGCTGGGCCTGCCGGCCGGCACCCGCTCGCCGCGACCCGACGGCCCGGCCGGATCCGGCAGAGCCGAGGGCGAGCCCCCGACCGGATCCCGCAGAGCCGAAGGCGCGACCCCCACCGGTGTCTCGAGGACCCTGGTCCGCGTACCGGCCGGTGCGGTCGGCGCCGGAGCGATCCGCGGGATCATGGTGGTCACGTCCCCCGGAACGGAGCCGCCCGCCACGGCGCCGGGCACTGCGGCCCCGACCCCGCGCACCGGCTTGGGCCGGCGCGCGGCCGTACCGCCCACCGCCACGGCCCCGCTCGGCGTCGGCACACCGCCCGCCACCGCGGCCCCGGTCACCGCCGCCGCCCCGGTCACCGCCGCGGCCCTGGTCACCGCCGCGGCCCTGGTCCCTGTCGCGGCCCGCCGCGGTCCGGGACGCGGACGGGCCGGCGGAAACCCGCCCTTGGCGGGCGGGTCGACCTCCTCGCGGTCGCGGTCGTCCGACTGCCACGGCCGCACCACGGCAAGCACCGTAAAGCCGCCTACCAGCAGCAGCACCCCGAACATCGTCACAACAATCTCAACGATTCGCCCGAACCGGACGAAACGAACGACCCGAACGACCCGAACGACGCATGATCACGACGATCTTGCGCGAACTGCTACCCATTCGTCCGATACGAGTGTGTCGTACCCACAGCCCGCGCAAGATCGTCGCGGCAAGGGGCGGTGTGGTGTAGATGACTGAACGGGGGTTCAGGTGGGTTATAGAGTCCGGGGCGTGACTACTACGGTGCCGGATAGTGGCCGGGTCGATGGCAGGACGACGGCGGGCAAGCTCGCGGACTTCGAGCGGCGGGTCGAGGAGGCCGTGCACGCCGGGTCGGCGCGGGCGGTGGAGAAGCAGCATGCGCGGGGCAAGAAGACTGCTCGGGAGCGGATCGCGATGCTGCTCGACGAGGGGTCGTTCGTGGAGCTCGACGAGCTGGCGCGGCACCGGTCGACGGCGTTCGGGCAGGAGCGCAACCGGCCGTACGGCGATGGCGTCGTCACCGGGTACGGGACCGTGGACGGGCGGCCGGTGTGCGTGTTCGCGCAGGACTTCACCGTGTTCGGCGGGTCGCTGGGCGAGGTGTTCGGCCAGAAGATCGTCAAGGTGATGGATCTGGCGATGAAGACGGGGTGCCCGGTGGTCGGGATCAACGACTCCGGTGGCGCGCGGATCCAGGAGGGCGTGGTCTCGCTCGGGCTGTACGGGGAGATCTTCTTCCGCAACGTGCGAGCCTCCGGCGTGATCCCGCAGATCTCGCTGGTGATGGGGCCGTGCGCGGGCGGTGCGGTGTACTCCCCCGCGGTCACCGACTTCACCGTGATGGTCGATCAGACCTCGCACATGTTCATCACGGGGCCGGACGTCATCAAGACGGTCACCGGCGAGGACGTGGCCATGGAGGAGCTGGGCGGCGCGCGCACCCACAACACCAAGAGCGGCAACGCGCACTACCTGGCCAGTGACGAGCAGGACGCGGTCGACTACGTGAAGGCGCTGCTGGCGTACCTGCCGAGCAACAACCTGGACGCCCCGCCGGTCTGGCCGGTCGCGGCGGACCTCGCCACGAGCGACGCCGACACCGAGCTGGACACGCTGATCCCGGACTCGGCCAACCAGCCCTACGACATGCACTCGGTGCTGGAGTCGATCCTCGACGACGGCGAGTTCCTCGAGGTGCAGCCGCTGTACGCGCAGAACATCCTCACCGGCTTCGGCCGGGTCGAGGGCCGCCCGGTCGGCGTGGTCGCCAACCAGCCCATGCACTTCGCGGGCTGCCTGGACATCGCCGCGTCGGAGAAGGCCGCGCGCTTCGTGCGCACCTGTGACGCGTTCAACATCCCCGTGCTGACCTTCGTGGACGTGCCCGGCTTCCTGCCCGGCACGAGCCAGGAGTGGGACGGCATCATCCGCCGCGGCGCCAAGCTCATCTACGCGTACGCCGAGGCCACCGTCCCGAAGATCACCGTGATCACCCGCAAGGCGTACGGCGGCGCGTACGACGTCATGGGTTCCAAGCACCTCGGCGCGGACCTCAACTTCGCGTGGCCGACGGCGCAGATCGCGGTGATGGGCGCGCAGGGCGCGGTCAACATCCTCTACCGAGCGGAGCTGGCCGCGGCCGACGACCCGGTGACCCGCCGCGCCGAACTCATCAACGAGTACGAGGACGCCCTGGCCAACCCGTACGTGGCCGCCGAGCGCGGTTACGTGGACGCGGTGATCCGGCCGTCGGCGACCCGTGCGCACATCGTGCGGGGGCTGCGCACGCTGGCCGCCAAGCGGGAGACGCTGCCGCCCAAGAAGCACGGGAACATCCCGCTGTGACGGCGTCTATTAACCAATGAGTGACGGCCATGTGGCAGAACGTTCACGTCGACGGGTCGCTGTGTAACCATGTCGGGATGACCGTGCAGGAGCCTGCCGATCGTCACCTGCTGCCACGCCGGTACACGGTGCTGGTGGATGTGGGCTACCTGTACGCGGCCTCCGGTGAGCTGCTGCTCGGCACCTCGAACCGCTCGGAGTTCAAAGTGGACGCCGAGCGTATGATCCGCGCGCTCATGGGGCAGGCCGCGAGCTGCCTCGGTGCCGACCTGCTGCGGCTGTACTGGTTCGACGCGGCGCGCGACCGGGTGCCCACCATCGACCAGCGGGTCATCGCGCAGATGGCACAGGTCAAGCTGCGGCTGGGCAACCTGAACCTGCGCGGCCAGCAGAAGGGCGTGGACGCGCAGATCCGCAGCGACCTGGAGACGCTGGCCCGGCACCGCTCGGTCACCGACGCGGTGCTGGTCGCCGGGGACGAGGACATGCTGTCGGCGGTCGAGGCGGCGCAGAGCTACGGCGTGCGGGTGCACCTGTGGGGCGTCGAGCCGCCGTACGGCACCAACCAGGCCGAGCGGCTGGTGTGGGAGAGCGACACGGTGTACACGCTGGACGCGGAGTTCGTCCGGCCGTACTTCGCGGCGACCGGGCGGATCCGCACCCCCACGCCCGCCGAGGTGTTCTCCGGGCGGCCCGCGATCGCGCTGCCCGCCGCGCAGGTCTCGGCTCCTCCCGAGCCGCGCCCGGTGCCCCCGGCGCGGCGCGCCCACCCGCAGCCGCCGGACCGCCTGGAGATCGTCGAGATCGGCGAGTACGTGGCCCAGAAGTGGATCCTGACCCGGGGCCGTGACAACATCGGCGAGCTGCTGCCGGGTCCGCTGCTGCCCACGGTCATCGACAAGGAGCTGCTGGTGGAGGCGGAGAAGGAGCTGGGCATCTCGCTGCGCCCCTTCGAGAAGGCACGGTTGTGGGTCCGCGACGGCTTCTGGTCACGGGTGTATCGGGAGTTCGGCCTGGCCAGGCCGAACGGGGAGGGTTGACATGACGGAGCAGCCGGTGATCCGGATCGAACGCGGCACGCCGACGGCCGAGGAGGTCGCGGCCCTGGTGGCGGTGCTGTCGGCACGGCCCGCGGCGGCGCCCGCGCCCCCGGCGGAGGTGTCCGCGTGGTGGCGCAGCGGTCTGCCGCCGGTGACCGCGGCCGGACCGGGCGCTTGGCGGCGCTCGGGACTTCCCCGCTGACCTGCGGGCAAGCCCGGCCCGAAGCCCGGTGTGCATCCTTGCCCCATTTCGGTAGTCTGCCAATGCTGGACCGCGTTGGTCGTTGACCGCGGCACCGCCGATCGCGGACGAGGAACCCCTGGGGAGGGCGTGCGAGATGGGTCTGCCCGAAGAGGACAAAGGGCCTGCCTGGCTGCGCGACTACGGTCGCGAGAGCGGGTACACCAAGTCGAACGCGATGACGGGTTACGACGAGGGTTCCCTCGCCGTGGACCTGCAGAGCCTGGTCGACTTCGCCGAGGCGCTGGAGACGGAGCACACCAAGGACTACCGTCCGCACGCGGACGAGGTTTTCAAGGACATGTCGGTCAAGGTCGCCGACCCGCACGCCGACTTCATCGAGCTGTGCTCGAGCCTGGGCTGGCAACGCGAGCTGCTGGTGCAGACTTCCGATGCGCTGCTCAAGCACGACCAGGCGGTGCTGGCGTTCGTCGCCGCGGCCCGCGAGATCAGCAAGAAGTACGGCGAGGCCGACGCGCTCGGCGCGGCCAAGGCGCAGGACGTGAACCGCAACCTCACCGTGTCGGTGCCCACGACCGCGCAGGTGCCCGGCACCACGCAGCCGCCCGGCACGACGCAGACGTCCACCGCGCAGACGCCTGGCACGACCCAGCCGACGACCACGATCCCGCAGGTCACGCCGACGGGCGGCACCGCGACCGACACCGGAGGGGACTACTGATGGCGCTCCCACCCGAGGACCGGGCACCGGCCGGCACCAACTGGTACGACAAGTCGATGCAGCAGATGTGGGAGCTGACGGCGGGCCGCCAGCTGGATCCCCACTACACCCAGGCGTCCGGCTGGAAGCGCGCCGGCGAGCTCGCTTCCCTGCACAAGAGCCGCCTGCAGACCTACCGGGAGAAGCTGGCGCAGGCGTGGCCGCCGGAGTCCAGCGACGCCGCCAAGGCATACCTGGCCAAACTCGACGAGCTGATCACCGCCGTCGAGGACGTGGCCCGCGTGTCCACCCAGAACCACCAGTACTCCCGCGACATCCCGGCCGCGTTCTACGAGGCAGAGCGCAAGCTCCAGCCGATCCGCGACGACTACAACCGCATCGACCGCGCGGTGCGCATGGGCGAGCCGGTCGCGCTCCCGAGTGGACAGACGCCGGAGAAGTACCTGCAGGGCAAGCTCAGCGAGGCCCGGACCGTGATGCGCGGGCTGTCCGCGGACCTGTCCCTGGTCCGGGTCAGCATGGCGCCGCCGCGGCCCTACCTTCCGCCGGTCGGGCACCGCGACGAGGGCGAGACCAACTACGGCGGCGTGGTGCCGCCGGTGATCCCGCCGGTGATGCCCTACGGCGGGGCCGTCGCTCCGATGCCGACTGTGACGGGTGCCACGCTGACCCCGGTGCCGGTGGCCACCGGACCCGACCTGACCGGTCTGGCACCCCCGCCCACCGCGCCCACGCCCACGATGCCCGGCATGCCCGGCCCGGTGACCCCTGGCGGCACGCCGCCGCTCGGTGGCACGCCGCCGCTCAGCGTGATCGGCGCTCCGCCGCCGGTCCCCGGCCTGCCCGGCATGGGCGGCAAGCCCGGCCCGGGCAACCCGGTCATCGGCGGCCTCGGGCCCAACACCGGCGCGCCCCGCGCGATGCCGGCGGGCGGCGTCATCGGCGGCGCTCCCGGCGGCGGCGGCATGGGCGCTCGCGCCGGTGCCGCGGGCGCGCGGACCAACCCGGTCGGCGGCATGATCGGCGGCCCCGGTGGCGGCGGTGTGGGCGGCCGCGGCGCGGCGGGCACCGTCAGCGGCCGCGGCACCAACGGCTTCGGCGCGCCCATGGGCGGTGCGCCCGGCGCCGGCAGGCGACGTGACGAGGACGATCCCGACTTCGATCCGGACACCATGTGGGCCGTGGACTCCGGCGGCGCGCCGGTGCTGGACTCGCCGGACGCGCCGGGCCCGGTGGACCCGGGACCGGCGATCGGGCTCGCCCGATGAGGTTGGCCGCACGTCTGGCGGCGGTGAGCCTGCTCGCCGCCGTCACCACGGTCGGCGTGGGCACGCCCGCCCACGCCGACCGGTACCGCAACGACCAGTGGTATCTGCCCTTCCTCCGCGTGGCCGAGGCGCACGCGATCAGCCAGGGCGAAGGGGTGACCGTCGCCGTCATCGACAGCGGCGTGGAGGGCAAGCACCCCGACCTCACCGGCAACATGCTCAAGGGCTTCGACACGATCGTCGGCGGCGACGGCGACGGCTGGGGCGACGACGAGGGCCACGGCAGCGGCATGGCCGGCCTGGTCGCGGCCCACGGCCACGGTTCCGGCAACAAGGACGGCGTGCTGGGCATGGCGCCGAAGGCGAAGGTGCTGCCGATCCGGATCTCCACGGCCAAGGGTCACGGCGGCGGCGACGCCATCGCCATCGGCATCGACGAGGCCGTGAAGCGCGGCGTGAAGATCATTTCGATCTCGGAGTCGGCCCCCTCGGCCGACTCGTCCGTGCTGATCAAAGCCGTGGCGCGGGCGCATGCGGCAGGTGTACTGATCTTCGCCGCCGCGGGCAACCAGCCGAAGGACTTCTACGTCGCGGCCCCGGCCCGGTACGAAGGCGCGGTCGCCGTCGGCGCGGTCGACCAGAAGGGCACGGTCGCCCCGGTCTCGGTGCGCGGCGACGAGGTGCAGCTGGTCGCGCCCGGCATCGACATCACCAGCACCAGCCGCATCAACACGGCCGCGAACACGCAGTACCGGCGGTCCAGCGGCACCAGTCCGGCGACCGCCATCACGGCCGGCGTCGCAGCCCTGGTCTGGTCGAAGTATCCGCAGCTCACCGCCGACCAGGTGCTGGAGCGGATGACCCGCACCGCCGTGGACAAGGGCCCGGCCGGCCGGGACCGCGACTACGGCTTCGGCCTCATCGATCCGGTCGCGGCGCTCACCGCACCGGCCGCGACCCCGTCCGCCCCGACGATCGCGCCGTCGATCGAGGTCTCCCTGCCCGAGATCCCCGACCTGCCCGACACCCGCGGGGGCGGCAGCGGTCTCCTCCTTGGCGTCGGCCTGCTCGTCCTCGTGCTCGTCGGCGGGGTCTTGGTGGTCGTCGCCGTCGTGGTGTTCCTGGTGCTGCGCAAACGCCGCTGACCGTCGCCACTACCGGCTCTACTGCCGGGTACCGGCACCGCTCTGGCGCGTGTCGCTGCGATGCGTGTCGCCGCCACGCGGCCTGGCCGCGCACGAGACGGCCATGCGCGGCGCCGGCCCGCGTGGCGGGGCCACCCGGGCCGGCGGCCGGTACGCTCGCTGCATGGCAGCTCCACCGACCTTCATCCTCGCCTCTGCGAGCCCGGCCCGGCGCACCCTGCTCGACTCGGCCGGCATCGACGCCGAGGTGATCGTCAGCGGTGTCGACGAGGACGCCGTCGAGGCGACCACGGCCGAGGCGCTCAGCGCGGTGCTGGCCCGGATGAAGGCGCACGCCGTGGAGGAGCGCCTGAAGCACAGCGCCGCGGCCCCGGCCCGGGCGCTGGTGCTCGGTTGCGACTCGGTGCTCGCCTTCGACGGGCAGATCCTCGGCAAGCCCGACGACGCCGACGAGGCGCTCAAACGCTGGCAGGCCATGCGCGGCCGCAGCGGCGTGCTGCACACCGGCCACTGCCTGGTGGAGCTGCACACCGGCCGGGTCGCCGAGGAGGTCGGCTCGACCGTGGTCCACTTCGCCGACCTCAGCGACGCCGAGATCGAGGCGTACGTCGCCACCGGCGAGCCGCTGTGGGTCGCCGGCTCCTTCACCATCGACGGGCTGGGCGGCCCGTTCGTCGAGCGCATCGAGGGCGACCACAGCAACGTCGTCGGGCTCTCCCTGCCGCTGCTGCGCCGCCTGCTGGCGACGCTGGACATCTCGATCACGGATCTGTGGAGGCCGCGCTGACGCGTGCCCTGGCATAGGGTCGGCGTATGAGCTGATCCGCCGCGGACATGCCCACGGCGCGCGTAGCGAGGAGGAAACGATGGGCCGCGCCTTCATCACGGTCACCGACGAGCTGCACGATTACATCGTCGCGCACGGCACTCCGCCCGGCGACCTGGAGCGCGACCTGGTCGCGGAGACGCTGCGGGCGACCGGCGGCGCGTCGCGGATGCAGATCGAGCCCGAGTACGCCGCGCTGCTGACGATGCTGACCCGCCTGGTCGACGCCCGCAACGCGGTCGAGGTGGGCACGTTCACCGGCATGTCCTCGCTGGCCATCGGCCGGGGACTGGCCGACGGCGGCAAGCTCGTCTGCTTCGACATCTCGGCGGAGTACACGGCCATCGCGCAGCGTTACTGGCAGCGGGCCGGGCTGGACGACCGGATCGAGCTGCGGCTCGGCCCGGCCGCCGAAGGGCTGGCCGCGCTGCCCGAGGAGCCCCACCTGGACCTCGCGTTCATCGACGCGGACAAGGAGGGCTATGCGGCGTACTGGGACGCTCTGGTGCCGCGGATGCGCTCGGGCGGGATGCTGATCGTGGACAACGTGCTGTGGTCGGGCCACGTCCTCGACGAGAAGCCGAAGGACACCTCCACCGCCGCGCTGATCGCCTTCAACGCCAGAGCGGCCGCCGACGAACGCGTCGACGTCGTCATGCTCCCCTTCTCCGACGGCGTCACCCTGGCCCGCAAACGCTGACCGCCCCCCGGGACCCGGCCCCCAGTCGCGCAGTTTCGGGGAAACTGCGGGAATCGGCCGCCGCATTGCCGCAGTTTCCCCGAAACTGCAGTCGCCGCGACCGGCTCAGGCGAGGTCGGCCGCCAGGGCGGGGGTGAGCGGAGTGCGGGTGGTGGTGGCGAAGCGCCAGGCCAGGAAGGCCGCGCCCGCGATCAGCACCGGGATGAACAGGAACGCGGTGTGCGCGCCGACCTGGTCGGCGACCAGGCCGAGCAGCAGCGGGCCGGCGCCGAAGCTGACCGCCATCGAGTACGACGCCACCCCGGCGGCCCGGTCGGCCTGGCCCGGGGCGGCGGCCACCGCCAGCGAGATGGCCAGCGGGTAGTGCATGGCGTTGCCGAGACCGACGATTACCAGGCCCGCCACCGCCACCGCGGCGCTGCCCGCGCCCCAGAAGACGGTGAACCCGGCCAGGCTCAGCGCCAGCGCGCCGAGGTAGAGCGGGATCGAAGGCAGGCGCAGCGCGATCCGGGCCCCGGCCAGACGGCCCGCGAACATACCGCCGACGATGGCCGACATGACCGCGGTGGCCCCGCCCGCGGACAGCCCGACCTGGTCGCGCAGCACCTCGGCAGTCCACATCGACAGCACGACCTCGACCGCGCCGGTGACCGTCATCATGCCCCAGGCCAGCCAGTACGCCGGGGGCAGCGGCCGCCGCGTGCCCGGCGCACGCAGCGCGGCCACCTCGGCGGGCAGCTCGCCGCCGGCCCCGACCGGCCCGGCCGTGGCAACGAGCGGCGTGCGAGCGCCTGTTCCAGCGAGAACCGGCGCTGGAAGGCCGGACGGGATGCGCACCCTCTTGATCATGGCCACGGCCGCGACCAAAGCAATCAGGGCGACCAGCAGGGCGAGCCCGGCGCGCCAGCCCAGCCCGGCGCGCATGGCCCCGCCGATGAGCAGCGGGGCGACCAGACCGGCGGCGCAGGCGACCGCGTTGGCCTCGCTGATCGCCGCGGGACCGGCCGGTCCGTGCCGCTCGGACAGCGCGGAGACGATGCCGCCGATCGCGGCGATGCCGGCCGTGGCGATCACGACGGTGAGCCCGATGGTGACCGCGAAGTACGCGGGCAGCAGCACGTAGCCGAGCACGCAGACGCCGATGACGGCCTGGCAGGCCCAGAGCACGGGGCCGCGGCCGAAGCGAAGGGACAGGTGCGGGTAGAGCGCGCCGCCCGCGACCGCGCCGACCGCGATCGCGGTGCTGTGCAGCCCGGCCACGGCGGCGGAGGTGCCCTGCTCGGCGCGTAGCAGCGGCACGATCGGACCGAAGCCGTAGTTGAAGTAGCCCCAGAGCCCCAGCTGGAGGTAGATCAACCAGGTGGCGAGGTCACGCGAGAGCCGGGGCACCTACCGAAGCTACGCTCCTTACAGGTGCCCCGGCCTCGGGTTGAGACGGAGCTAACGCCGTGTCCAGGGCGGTCGGCGCGGAAGCCGATCACGCCGGGTCAGCGGACCGACTTCGCGAACGTACGCGACGAGATGAACAGCGCGAGCACGGTCAGCGGGGTGAGGATCGCCAGCGCCTGCCAGACCGCGTCGTCGCCGGGGTTGCCGGCGAACAGCGCGCGCACACCGTCGGTCGCCCACTTGAACGGGTTGACGTTGGCGACGTTCTTCAGCCATTGCGGGGCGAAGGTGAGCGGCAGGAAGATGCCGGCCAGCAGCATGATCGGCTGGATGACCGTGTTCAGCATCGGCGCCATGGCGTCCTCGCTGCGCAGGGTCAGGCCCAGCGCGTAGCCGGTCGACGACAGCAGCAGCGTCATCAGGCCGATCAGCAGGTATGCCAGCAGCGCGTCGCCGACCGCGACCCGCAGCCCGAACGGCACCGCGAGCAGGGTCACCAGCACGGCCTGGAACAGCAGCTGCACGACGTCGCGCAGCGACCGGCCGAGCAGCAGCGCCACCCGGCTGACCGGGGTGACCCGGTTGCGCTCGATCACCCCCGCCCGCAGCTCGGCGATGATGCCGAACCCGGAGAAGGCGCTGAACAGGGCCACCATGACCAGCATGCCGGGCACGAAGATCCGGTATGCCTGCTCGTCGGTCATCGGACCGCCCGCGCTGAGCGCCTGCTTCATCAGCGGTGCGAACAGCAGCAGGTAGAACAGCGGCTGGATGATGCCGACGGCCACCCAGACCGGGTTGCGCAGCAGCAGCTGCATCTGGCGCTGGAAGACCAGCCAGGTGTCACGAAGGAACTTCACTGCTCAGCTCTCCCTCAGGCTGCGGCCGGTCTTGGCCAGGAACACGTCGTCGAGGCTGGGCCGGTGCAGCTCGATGCCCTCGATGGAGACACCCTCGGCGTCCAGGGTGCGCAGTACGTGCGGGATGGCGCTCGCGCCGTCCTCGACGTACAGCCGCAGCGACTGCTCGGTGGTCTCGACCTTGCGCACGTACTCGGCGTTGTCGAACAGGTCGGCGGCCTTGGCCACCTCGCGCGCATTGACGGAGACGACGTCGCCGAGCACCTCCTGCTTGAGGTCGGCGGGCGTGCCCTCGGCCACGATCTGGCCGTGGTCCATGATCGCCAGCCGGTCGCAGAGCGCGTCGGCCTCGTCCAGGTAGTGCGTGGTGAGGAAGACGGTCATGCCCATCTCCCGCAGCTTGCGCACCTCGCCCCACATGTGGGCGCGGGACTGCGGGTCCAGGCCGGTGGTCGGCTCGTCGAGGAAGACGACCTTCGGCGAGTGGATGATGCCGAGCGCGATGTCGACGCGGCGGCGCTGGCCGCCGGAGTAGGTCTTGCAGCGGCGGTCGGCGTACTCGGCGAGCTCGAAGGTGTCGAGGGCCTCGGTGGCGCGGCGCTGGGCGTCGGCCTTGCTGATGCCGTACATGCGGGCGTGCAGCACCAGCTCCTCGCGGCCGGTGGACTCGTCCCAGGTGCTGCCGCCCTGGGCGACGTAGCCGATGCGGCGGCGTACCTCGCCCGGCTCCTTGCGCAGGTCGGCACCGGCGATGACGGCGGTGCCGCCGTCGGGCTCCAGCAGGGTTGCGAGCATCCGGAGGGTGGTGGTCTTGCCGGCGCCGTTGGGGCCGAGGAAGCCGAAGATCTCGCCTTCGGCGACGCTCAGGTCGACACCGCGTACCGCCTCCACGGTCTTCGTCTCGCGACCGGCACGGGAGCGGAAGGACTTCCGCAGCCCGGAGGTCTCGATGATCATTTTTAGCTCCAAGGTCGGGGGAGACCTGGAGCGTAGGACCGGGGTCCGACACTAGTCAAGTTTGATTAATCGGTTGCGTGATCCCGTTCGCCGCGTGCTTGCTTCCAGCGCGCCAGCAGTTCCTCCGACAGGTAGGGCTCGCCCGAATCGATCCGCTCGGCCACCCGCTCACACCACGCGATCTCGCCCTCGTTGCGGGCGATGCCCAACTCGAGCATCCACCGCACGTGGGTCGGCTTGTTGTCCGGCACGGCCCAGCCCGAGGCGATCGCGGCCCCCGCGCCTTCGTTGTCTGCCCGCAGCCGCCGCGCCCGATGCCGCAGCGCCGCGGCGACCTCCTCCCGGGGCAGTTCGGTCATCAGCGAGAAGCCCGCCAGGAACGGGTCCTCTACCTCCCGCTGCTCCCACAGCGCGCCGCTGAGCAGGTCACGGAACTGCTCGTCACCCTTGACGGTCATCTCGTAGCGCGTCCGCGCGGGACGGCCGCCGACCTGCTCGCTGCCGGCCTCCCTCAGCGCGCCCTCGTCGGCCAGCTTCTTCAGCGCGTGATAGACCGAGCCCGGCTGCACGTTGGCCCACTTGTCGGCATGCCAGCTCAGCAGCTCCCGGCGTACGTCGTAGCCGTGCACCGGCTGCAACAGGCGCACCACGCCGAGGATCATCATTCGGGTCGTCGACACGGTGAACAGTGTGCGGCCGGATCGGCGATCGCGGGTATGCCACCCCCACCAGCAGTGATCTGAACGAGCGTTCATGACACAGGTCACATGGCTCCTGAGCGCTCGTTAATGATCAACTCCACCGATAGACTCCGCGCAGGCCCGTTCGGGGAGGACGATGATGACGATGCTGTCCAAAGTGTTGATCGCGAACCGTGGCGAGATCGCCGTACGCGTGGCACGCGCGTGCCGCGACGCGGGCCTGGCCAGCGTCGCCGTGTACGCCGACGGCGACCGCGACGCGCTGCACGTGACCATCGCCGACGAGGCGTACGCCCTCGGCGGTCAGACCAGCGCCGACACGTACCTGCGCATCGACAAGCTGATCGAGGTCGCCCAGCGCTCCGGCGCGGACGCGGTGCACCCCGGCTACGGCTTCCTGTCCGAGAACGCCGCCTTCGCCGAAGCCGTCATCGAGGCGGGCCTGACCTGGGTCGGCCCCACCCCGCAAGCCATCCGCGACCTCGGCGACAAGGTCACCGCCCGGCACATCGCGCAGCGCGCGGGCGCGCCGCTGGTGCCCGGCACCGCCGACCCGGTGAAGCACGCCGACGAGATCGTCGCCTTCGCGCAGGAGTTCGGCCTGCCCGTCGCCATCAAGGCGGCGTTCGGCGGCGGCGGCCGCGGACTCAAGGTCGCCCGCACCCTCGAGGAGATCCCCGAGCTGTTCGACTCGGCCACCCGCGAAGCGGTCGCCGCGTTCGGGCGGGGCGAGTGCTTCGTCGAGCGGTACCTCGACCGGCCCCGGCACGTCGAGGCGCAGGTGCTGGCCGACCAGCACGGCAACGTCATCGTGGTGGGCACCCGCGACTGCTCGCTGCAGCGCCGCCACCAGAAGCTGGTCGAGGAGGCCCCCGCGCCGTTCCTGACCGATACGCAGCGCAGCGCCATTCACGACTCCGCGAAGGCGATCTGCCGCGAGGCCGGCTACCACGGCGCGGGCACGGTCGAATACCTCGTCGGCGTGGACGGCACGATCTCCTTCCTGGAGGTCAACACCCGGCTGCAGGTCGAGCACCCGGTCACCGAGGAGACCTCCGGCATCGACCTGGTCCGCGAGCAGTTCCGCATCGCCGCGGGCGAGAAGCTGCGCCTGACCGAAGACCCCGCCCCGCGCGGTCACTCCATCGAGTTCCGCATCAACGGCGAGGACCCGGGCCGCAACTTCCTGCCCGCACCGGGCGTGATCACGAAGATGCACCTGCCCGGCGGCCCCGGCGTGCGGGTGGACACCGGCTTCGAGGCCGGCAACGAGATCAGCGGCAACTTCGACTCGCTGCTGGCCAAGGTCATCATCACCGGCGAGAACCGCACCGAGGCCCTGGAGCGGGCCCGCCGCGCCCTGGACGAGATGGTCGTCGAGGGCATGGCCACCGCCCTGCCGTTCCATCGCGCCATCGTGCGCGACCCCGCGTTCGTCGAGTTCACCGTGCACACCCGGTGGATCGAGACGGAGTGGCACCACACCGTCGCGCCGTTCGGCCAGGCCGCGGCCGCGGACGACGAGGCCGGCGAGCGGCAGACCGTCGTGGTCGAGGTCGGCGGCAAGCGCCTGGAGGTCTCCCTGCCCGCCTCGTTCGGGGGTACGGCCGTTGCCGCGCCCGCCGCGGCCGGACGTCCCGCCAAGCGGGCCGCCGGCAAGCGGGGCGCGAACGTCGCCGCCGGCGGTGACGCGCTGGCCGCCCCCATGCAGGGCACCATCGTCAAGCTCGCGGTCGCCGACGGCGACACCGTGGCCGAGGGCGACACCGTCGTGGTCCTGGAGGCCATGAAGATGGAACAGCCCCTCACCGCCCACAAGGCCGGCACCATCACCGGGCTGTCCGCCGCGGTGGGCGAGGTGGTCCAGTCCGGCACCACCATCTGCGAAATCAAGTAGCCCGCACGCATCCGCGGTTCGCCGCCCGGATCCTTGATCGTTCGACTTGCCTGGCACCTGTGCGTATCTTGAAGCGCCATTCGCCCATGTGCCAGGCAATGCGTCACCGCGAGACGGTAAGCCACCCGCGGTGTGCTCGTTTCGGGACGCTTCGGCGTCCCGAAACGAGCAGCCACCGGCGACAGGTATCCGCTCGCACCGGCCGCGCGACTCCTCGAGTGATCTAGAAGGCGCTCACCAGGACGTGGGCATGGGCATGCCCTCCGTGTAACCCGCGGTGGACTGGACGCCGATGAGGGCTCGGGCGTGGAACTCGTCGAGGGTTTTGGCTCCGGCGTAGGTGCAGGCGCTGCGGACGCCGGCGACGATCTCGTCGATGACGTCCTCGACGCCGGGGCGTGCCGGGTCCAGGTACATCTTGGCGGTGGAGATGCCCTCCTCGAAGACGGCCTTGCGGGCCCGGTCGAACGCCGAGTCGTCAGCGGTGCGCGCGCTGACCGCCCGCGCCGACGCCATGCCGAAGTTCTCCTTGTAGCGCCGCCCGTCCGGGTCGGTGTAGAGGTCGCCGGGCGACTCGTAGGTGCCCGCCAGCCACGAACCGATCATCACGTTCGCCGCACCCGCGGCCAGGGCCAGGGCCACGTCGCGGGGATGGCGTACGCCGCCGTCGGCCCACACGTGCCTGCCCAGCTCACGGGCGGCCGCGGCGCACTCCAGCACGGCCGAGAACTGGGGCCGCCCCACGCCGGTCATCATGCGCGTGGTGCACATGGCGCCGGGGCCCACCCCGACCTTGATGATGTCGGCGCCGGCGGCGACCAGGTCGCGTACACCCTCGGCGGTGACCACGTTGCCCGCGACGACCGGCACCGCGGGGTCCACCGAGCGCACCGCGCGCAGCGCGTTGATCATGCGCTCCTGGTGGCCGTGCGCGGTATCCACGACCAGCACGTCCACCCCGCCCGCCAGCAGCTCGGCGGCCTTGCCTGCGACGTCGCCGTTGATGCCGATGGCGGCCGCGACCCGCAGCCGCCCCTTCTCGTCCAGCGCCGGGGTGTACAGCGTCGCCCGCAGCGCGCCCTGCCGGGTGGTGATCCCGGCCAGCCGCCCCTCGTGGTCGACGACCGGGGCGACCTTGCGCCGCCCCTGGTGCAGGATGTCGAACGCCTCGCGCGGGCTGGCCGTGGCCGGCACGGTCAGCAGCTCGGTCGACATCACGTCGCGCACCTGCGAGAACCGGTCCACGCCCATGGTGTCGGACTCGACGACCAGCCCTACCGGACGGCCCTGCTCGTCGACGACGACCACCGCGCCGTGCGCCCGCTTGGGCAGCAGGTGGATGGCGTCGCCCACGGTCTCGTGCGGGCGCAGCGTTATCGCCGTGTCGTGCACCAGGTGCCGCTGCTTCACCCAGCCGATCACCTCGGTCACCACGGCGCTCGGGATGTCCTGCGGGATCACCGCGAGGCCGCCACGCCGCGACACCGTCTCGGCCATCCGCCGCCCGGCGATCGCGGTCATGTTCGCCACCACGATCGGGATGGTGCACCCGGTCCCGTCGGCGGTGGACAGGTCCACCTCCATGCGCGAGCCGACCTCCGAACGGCTCGGCGCCATGAAGACGTCGCTGTAGGTCAGATCGTGCGCGGGCTGCGCACCGGACAGGAACCGCATGAGGCCATCTTCACCCATCAACCCGGCGTACCCCCGCCCGACTGGCATATCGCCGGCTCAGATGCGCCGCCATGTCGCAGCGCGCCCGACCCCGTCCACAGCCACGACATCGTCCTTCCGGAGCTGGTCGAGCACGATCCGAATGGTCGGGTCGCTGATCCCTGGAAGCGCTTGACGAATATCGGCCAGCCGAAATACATCGGGCGCTCGGCGGAGGACATAGTCGCGGACGCGGTCCTGCTTGTTCCCCACGCTGCGGTCGGCGGCCGCTCGCTGACCGAACAACTGGTACGCCTCGGCCAGCGTCGCGACGAAATAGCTGAGCCAGGGCCACGGGTCGAACCGATGGTCGTGCCAGCCACGGGTGGAGTTCAGCAGGGCCTGGCAGTACTCGTCCGCCGAGTCCGCGATCAGCTCCTCGAGGCTCACGTAGCGGACCACCCCATATCCGGAGTCGGCCAGCAGCGCGTTGGTGATCACCCGGGCCACCCGTCCGTTGCCGTCCTCGAAGGGGTGAACGATGGTCAGGTCCAGCACGAACAACCCTATGAGCAGCACCGGGTGGTGCGTACCGGTAGCCATCGCGGCCCGGAACCGGTCGATCAGTTCGGCCATGAAGAACTCGGTGCGCGCGGCGGACACCGGACGGAACCTGACTGTGGTGCCACCGTCGGCCGCCCGGTCGACCACCACGTTGTCGTGCGGCTTGAACCGTCCGCCGGGACTCTGCGTCCGGCCGAAGAGCAGCCGGTGAAGGTGCAGCACAAGGCCCAGGTTCACGGGTTGCCACGACGATTGAAAGAGATGGTCCAGCGCATCACGGTATCCAGCCAGCTCCTGCTCGCTGCGAGTGCGCAACACCATGGCGCGGCCCTCGATGATGTTCTCCGCGCGGATCTGGTCCGGGACGACAATGCCTTCGATCTCCGACGACGCGGTTACGCTGGCGACCCGGGCGCGCCTGGCCAACGAGGCGAGCACACCGGGCAGCTGGTTGCGGTACAGGCCCTCGGAACCCTGGCCGATGTCGACCGTTCTGAGCAGCGTGACCACCCGCGCCGGGACTCGATCCAGCAGCGAATCGAGCTCGGTGAACCCATGCACCTCGGAAACCTGCCAATCAATGAGCTAAACATACTAAGATCCGCCTCGATTAGTAAGTTTAGCTCATTGCGCTAAGTGTTTTAGCGGATGCGGGTCAGGGTGACCTCGACGGACTGGCCCGTGTTCGACGGGCCTGCGTAGACGCCCTTCAGCGGGGGCACGTCGCCGTAGTCGCGGCCGCGGCCGACCACCACGTGCCGCTCCCCGATCGGCACGCCGTTCGTCGGGTCGTACGCGTGCCACTCCCCCGACCACCACTCGACCCAAGCGTGGCTCTGCCCGGTCACCGCTTTGCCCAGCGGGGCGTTCGGGGTGGGGTGCAGGTAGCCGGAGACGTAGCGCGCGGGCAGGCCCATGGCCCGCAGCAGCGCCACGGACAGGTGCGAGATGTCCTGGCACACGCCCTGCTTCTGGCGCCACACGTGCACCGCGTCGGTCATCACCCCGGTCGCCCCCGGGGTGTACTCCACCTCACGACGGACCAGGTCGAACACGGCCAGCGCCGCCTCGTCCGGGCCGTGCGCGGCGCGCAGCTCGACGGCCAGCGCGCCCAGCTCCTCGTCGAGCGCGGTGCGCGGGGTCGGCAGCAGCAGTTCCTGCCACCGGTCGACGTCGTCCGGGTCGGTCAGCTCCGCCCAGGACGGCCCGTCGGTACGCAGCACGGCAGGGCCGGACGTCTCCACGGTCGCGTCGGCGATCACCTCCAGCACCTCGTGCGCCACCTGCACGTCGAACGACGTCACCGTCGTCCCCCAGTAGTCCTGGTAGCGGTAGGTGCGGGCGGTCGGCCACACGCTGACCCGGTCCTCGAGCACCGTCTGCCGCGCCTCCGAACTGGGCGACATGCGCGCCTCGTTGTACGACGAAGCCACCGGCCCCCCGTACTGAAAACCCGTCCGGTGCCGAATCTGCAACCGCCACCCCGGGCCCGAGATCGTCATGCGCGCCGCCCTTCCGCGGATTTCAGTGTCATGCCACCGCTCCGGCCTGCCAGTGGACGGCGGCGGTCTGGCGGAAGTAGCGGGCCGAGATCGCGTCGTTGACCTGGGAGCAGGTGCGTTCCAGGCCGGACAGGACCGGGCCGAGGTCGGCGAGTAGTTCGTCGGGGGCGCGGTAGGCGAGGTCGGTGCGGGCGCGGCCGAGGATGCGCTGGGCGTCGGTGCCCACGCCGACCCGGCCGGTGCGGGTGGTGCCGCCGGTCGGCTCCAGCTCGGCCAGGCAGGACTCGGCGGTGACCAGCGCGGCCAGGATGGACCGCGGGAACAGCCGGTCGAGCAGCAGGAACTCGGCGGCGTGCCGGTCGCTCAGCGACCCTCGGTAGGTGCGCAGGTAGGTCTCCCACGCCCCGCACGAGCGCAGCAGGGTCAGCCAGTTCGGGATGCTGCCGCCCGCGCGGGTGTGCGTGGACAGCAGCCGGGCGGTCATGTCGACCCGCTCCACGCTGCGGCCCAGCACCAGGAACAGCCAGCCCTCGTCGCGGCTCATGGTGGCGTCGGCGAGCCCGGCCAGCACCGAGCAGCGCTCGCGCACCCAGGTGAAGAACTGGTGCACGCCGCCCTCCTCGATGCGACGGCGCGATCCGGCCAGGCCGAGCCAGGTGGTGTTGAGGCACTCCCACATCTCCGCGCTGACCGTCTCGCGGGCGCCGCGGGCGTTCTCCCGGGCCGCCGCCAGCGCGCCCAGCACCGAGCTCGTGCTGGTCAGGTCGAGGCCGAGCCGCTCCACCACGCCCGGCAGGCTGGCGCTCTCGTGCTCGCCGATCGGCAGCCCCATCACCGCCAGCAGGGACCGGCAGGCCTGCTCCTCGTCGGTCCACGGGTCCTGCAGCATGCGGTGCAGGTGTACGTCGAGGATGCGTGCGGTGTCCTCGGCGCGCTCGACGTAGCGCCCGATCCAGTAGAGCGATTCCGCGATCCGGCTCAGCATTGAACCCTCCCGTCGGCTCGTGCCTGTTGCTGTTGCTGCTGCTGCTGGTTGTTGCCGGACTGGCCGGGCCCGGGGTCCGGGCGGCGCGGCGAGGGGATCACCGCGATCTCGCCGGGGAACGGGTCCTGCTGCCATTCCTCGGCGGGGGCGCCCGGCTCGGGCAGCACCCAGGTGTCCTTGGAACCGCCGCCCTGGCTGGAGTTGACCACCAGCGCGCCCTCGGGCAGCGCCACCCGGGTCAGCCCGCCGGGCAGGACCCGCACCTGGCCGCCGTCGTTGACGGCGAACGGCCGCAGGTCCACGTGCCGCGGGCGGAGCCGGTCCTCGATCAGCGTCGGCACCATGGACAGCTTCACCTCGCGCTGAGCGATCCAGCCGCGCGGGTCGAGCTGGATGCGCTGGCGTACGTGTTCCAACTGCTCCTCGGTGGCCTGCGAGCCGATCACGATGCCCGCGCCGCCGGAGCCGTCCACCGGCTTGAGCACCAGGTCGTCGAGGCGGCTCAGCACGTGGGTGCGCACGTCCGGGTCGTCGAGGCGGTACGTCTCCACGTTGGACAGCAGTGGTTCCTCGCCGAGGTAGTAGCGGATCAGGTCCGGCACGTACGTGTAGAGCAGTTTGTCGTCGGCGACGCCGTTGCCGATCGCGTTGGCGATGGTGACGTTGCCCGCCCGCGCCGCGTTGACCAGACCCGCGCAGCCGAGCATCGAGTCGGCCCGGAAATGCACCGGATCCAGGAACTCGTCGTCGATGCGCCGGTAGATGACGTCGACCTGCTGCTCGCCCGCGGTGGTGCGCATGGCGACCTCGTTGCCCGCGCAGACCAGGTCACGCCCTTCGACCAGCTCCACGCCCATCTCCCGGGCCAGCAGCGCGTGCTCGAAGTAGGCCGAGTTGTGCACGCCGGGAGTGAGCACCACCACGGTCGGATCGTCCACTCCGGCCGGTGCGGACGCGCGCAGCGCCTGCAGCAGCATGCCGGGGTACGAATCGACGGGACGCACCCGCGTCTGCGCGAACACCTCGGGCAGCACGTGCGCCATGGCGCGCCGGTTCTCCATCACGTAGCTCACCCCGGACGGGGTGCGCACGTTGTCCTCCAGCACCCGGAACTCGCCGGCCTCGTCGCGGATCAGGTCGACCCCGGCGACGTGCACGCGCACCCCGTTCGGCGGCACGATGCCGGCTGCTTCGCGGTGGTAGTGGGCGCTGGTCACGATGATGCGCCGGGGCACGATGCCGTCGCGCAGCGCGTGGCACTCGCCGTACACGTCGGCCAGGAACGCCTCCAGCGCCCGCACCCGCTGGGCGACTCCGGCCTCGACCTGACGCCACTGCTCGGCGGCGATGATGCGGGGCACGATGTCCAGCGGGAACGGCCGCTCGACACCTTTGAGGGCGAACGTGATGCCCTGGTCGAGGAAGGCTCTGGCCAGCACCTCGGCCCGGATTCTCAGCTCGCTGCCGGCCAGCGGCCGCAGCGTGGCGTGCAGGGCCTCGTAGGTCGGCCGGGGCTCACCGGGAACGCCGAACATCTCGTCCCAGCCGGGACCGAGCGGGTAATCCTCGAAAAGGTCCGCCATGTCCCGACGCTACGCGGACCGCGTTGCGATTGCGTAAACGATGTGAGATGTGGGAGGCCGTCCCTTTAGGACGATGCACAAGATCGCTGTTTCGTGTCAGAACCCGAGGTCTGACCACGGGTTCTGACACGAAACGACGATCATGCCTACTCGACGTCGTGCTGCATCAGCTGGCGGGCGGCCTCGGCGAGGCTGCCGCTCAGCGACGGGTAGATGGTGATGGTGTGGGCCAGCTGGTCCACCGTCATGTGGTTCTCGACCGCCATGGTGAGCGGCATGATCAGCTCGCTGGCGCGGGGTGCGACGACGACGCCCCCGACCACGATGCCGCTGGCCGGGCGGCAGAACAGCTTGATGAAGCCGTCGTCGAGGCCGGCCATCTTGGCGCGCGCGTTGCCGGCCAGCGGCAGCATGACCTGCCGGGCCGGGACCTTGCCGCTGTCCACGTCGGCCTGCGAGACGCCGACCGTGGCCAGCTCCGGGTCGGTGAAGACGTTCGCGGCGACGGTGCGCAGCCGCAGCGGAGCCACCGCCTCGCCGAGCGCGTGCCACATCGCGATCCGGCCCTGCATGGCCGCGACGCTGGCCAGCGGGAGCACACCGGTGCAGTCGCCGGCCGCGTACACCCCGGGCACGTTGGTGCGCGACACCCGGTCGACCGTGACGTAACCGCCGGGGCCCACGTTGACGCCGTATTCGGGCAGGCCCAGGTCGGTGGTGTTGGGGATGGAGCCGACCGCCATCAGCGCGTGCGAGCCGGTGACCACCCGGCCGTCGGACAGCGTCACCTCGACGCCGTCGCCGACCCGCTTGACCGCGTCGGCCCGCGAGTTGTTCAGGATGGTCATGCCGCGGGCCCGGAACACCCGCTCGATCGCCATCGCCGCGTCGGCGTCCTCGTGCGGCATGACCCGGTCGCGGGACGACACCAGGGTCACCGGCACGCCGATGGCCAGGTAGGACGAGGCGAACTCGGCGCCGGTGACGCCGGAGCCGATGACGATCAGGTGCTCGGGCAGCGCGGGCAGGTCGTACACCTGCCGCCAGGTCAGGATGCGCTCGCCGTCGGGCACCGCGGAGGGCAGCCGCCGCGGCGTCGCGCCGGTCGCGATCAGCACCGTGCCCGCGTCGATGGCGTACTCGGCGTCGCCGTCGGCCGGGCGCACCCGCACCCGGTGGGTGTGGCCGAGGGTGTCGTCGCCCATCTTGGCGGTGCCTTTGACCAGGGTCACCCCGGCCTTGATCAGCTTCGCGTGGATGTCCGCGGACTGCGCCAGGGCCAGCCGCTTGACCCGGCTGTGCACCGCGTCGGCGTCGACCGTGACGGCTTCCAGTCCGTCGGAGTGGACGCCGAACTCCTCGGTGTCGCGATAGCTCGTCACGACCTCGGAGCTGGCGATGAAGGTCTTGGACGGGACGCAGTCGTGCAGCACGCAGGCGCCGCCGGCACCGTCGGCTTCCACGACCGTGACGTCCGCGTCGAGCTGCGCGGCGACGAGCGCCGCCTCGTATCCGGCGGGGCCGCCACCGATGATCACAATCCGACTCACGGTGTCATTCTTCCCTACCGGGCAAGTCCGCCAGGCGCGGATGCGACCCGGCTCACGCTCACCCGGTGTGCCCGAAAAGACACCGAGTGGTCCGACACGCACGGGCGTATTCTCAGCGAGCGGTCCGGGCGGCTATCGTCATCGCCGTGCGTCATTACGCAGCGTACGGCTCGAACCTGGACCCAGCCCGCATGCGGGCCTACTGTCCGCACTCGCCTATGGTCGGGACCGGCTGGCTCGAAGATTGGCGGCTGACCTTCGCAGGCGAGGACGAGGTCGGCTGGGAAGGCGCGGTCACCACGATCGTCGAATCCCCCGGAGACCGGATCTTCGTGGCGCTCTACGACGTGCACCCGTGGGACGAGGCCGCACTCGACGAGGTCGAGGGCGCGAACGCGGGCACCTACACCAAGCTGCAACTGCGCGTCGCGACACTCGACGGCAGCGCGCTGGCCTACGTCTACGTCTTCCACGGCTACGAGGGCGGCCTGCCGACCGCGTGGTACCTGTCGGAGATCGCGAACGCGGCGGAGAAGGCGGGCGCGCCGGACGATTACGTCGCCGCGCTGCGCGCCCGGCCCACCCGCACGGTCCGCCCCTAGCCCAGGGCCGGCCGCTCGTAGATGTTGGCCTGGTAGGCCGCCCGCATGCCCACGCCGGTGTAGAGCCGGATGGCCTCGGTCGGGTTCGCCAGGTCGACACCGAGGCCCGCGGAGACCCGGCCGTTGGCCAGGTAGCGCGCGAACGCGGCGGCCAGCAGCGCCCGGCCCACCCCGCGCTTGCGGAACTCCGCGCGCACCGCCAGGTGCTTCACCCAGCCCTCGTCGACGGCCTCGCTCTGCTCCGAGGACTGCAGGATGCCGGCCACGGCCCCGTCCACCTCGGCGACGAACCACTCGTCCAGGCGCACCCGGTGGCCGTCCAGGAAGCGCTCGCGCCACCGGTCGTAGCCGGTCGGCTGGTAGTCGGGGGTGTCCCGGAACGCCGCGTCGAGCACGGCGAAGAACTCGGGCATCTCCTCGTCCCGCACCGGGCGCACGGTCACGCCGGGCACCGGGTCGAGCGCGGGTGCGGGCAGGTCGAGCTGCATGCGGGCGTACTGCTTCACGAACTCGAAGCCCGCCGCGGTCAGCGACTCGATCCACGGCAGCTCGACCGGGATGGCCCCGGCCCGCACCGTGCCCTCGCCGCCGCGCTCGCGTGCCCGGCGGCCCGTCTCGGCCAGCATCCGGGCCAGCAGGGGCCGCATCGCGGGGCGGCCGCCCTCGGGGTGCACGTACACCTCGAGGAAGTCGCGCGGGGCGTCGCCCGGGTTCTCCAGGTAGCCCCAGCCCGCGATCGCGCCGGCAGCGGTGACCGCGACCGTGCTGTACGGCCCGGCCAGCGCCTCGGCGACGTCCTCCGGGGCGAAGTCGGCGAACCCGACCGCGGTCATGTCACTGGCGTGCACCAGCGCCAGCAGGTCACCGGCGTCCTCGCTGGTAGTCGGCCGGAAGGACCAGCCCTGGGGAAGTTCGTCGTCCGTCACGCCGCCATCCTGACAACCCGCCCCCATGACCACCACCGGATTAGCCGCCCCGCACGCGCGGCCCAGTACCGGCCGGCTTGCCAGGCAGGTGGGCGAATGCGAGCTCAAGATACGCACAGGTGCCAGGCAAGTCGGACGATCAAGAAAGGGGGGTCAGCGGCGGCGGGTGAAGACGGTGCGGGTGGTGTCCTTGAGGATGGTGACCAGTTCGCCGCGCTCGGCGGGGGTGAAGTTCTGCACGGCCTGGCCGCTGATGCGGTCGGCTACCGCGTCGGCCCAGGCGCGGCGGCGCAGCAGCGGCGCCACCGGCGGGTACGGCGGCTGCCAGCCGAACGCGACCGCGGCCGCCTCGCCCTCGGGCCCGGCGATCAGCGCCTCCATCGGGCTCAGGCCGCTGGACCGCACCCCGAGCAGCAGCGCCCCGGCCCGGTGCTCGCGCAGCAGGTGCAGCGCGACGGCGGCGCGGGCGCCGGGCCCGTCACCGGGCACCGGCATCGCCCGCCACGCGGCGAACAGCGGCAGGCCCGCGCCGTCGGCGGCGAGCACCGCCTTCTCGGTCAGCTCGACCAGGCGGTCCACCTTGGGCGCGTCGGCGAGGTGCTCGCTGCCCCAGCGGCAGCACTCGGCCAGCAGGTGGGCGGCGACCTCGCGGGGCGACAACGCCCGCCGGGCCGCGTCCCAGCCGTCGCGCACCGCCTCGGGCGTGATCAGGCCCAGCGCGGCGGCGACGGTGTCGGGGCGTACGTCACCCAGTGCCCCGCCCCGCCCGGCGACGTAGCACGCCCAGCCGGTGAGGCCGAGTTCGCGGGCGCGGCGCAGGGTCCGGGGGCACTCGAGGAACGCGCCGCCGAGCCGGTTCACCGCATCGGCCGCCATCGCCGCGGTCTGCATGGGCGTCGCCGTCAAGGGGGGTGTCACATGTGGATTGTGCCGCGCCGGACGCGCCGGGTCAGCCCCCCGGAAAGCGGGTGCGACGTGGACCGGCCCGCACCTAGGCTGGCCGGGTTGCATACACCCTCGTCGAAAGCGTGGTGCGCGGTGCGCGCGGACATGTACTTCTCGGTCGACGTCGAGGCCGACGGCCCGATCCCGGGGCCGTACTCGATGCTGAGCTTCGGCGCGGCGGTGGCCGGGACCATGGGCGAGGCGTTCGCGCGGACCGACCCGACCGCGGCGACGTTCTACCGCGAGCTGCGGCCGATCAGCGACGACTTCGTGCCCGCGGCGCTGGAGGTGTCCGGGCTGGACCGGGCGGCGTTGCAGCGCGAGGGGGCCGATCCGGCGGTGGCGATGCGCGAGTTCAGCCGATGGGTGACCGCGACCGCGGGCGAGTGCCGACCGGTGTTCGTGGCCTATCCGGCCAGTTTCGACTGGATGTTCGTGTACTGGTACCTGATCCGGTTCACCGGCGCGAGCGTGTTCGGGCACTCCGGCTGCCTGGACGTGAAGACGGCGTACGCGATCCGGGCGGGCGTGCCGTTCGGCCGGGCGCACAAGCGGGCGATGCCGAAGCAGCTGCTGTCCGACCGGCGGCACACGCACCACGCCCTCGACGACGCGGTCGAGCAGGCCGACCTGTTCGCGAACCTGATGTCCTGGCAGCCCTAGACGTCCACGGTCGCCCCCGGGGCGAGCCGGGCGTATTCGGCGCCGGCCCGGGCCGTCATGAGGGCGTCGGTCAGGGTGAGCCCGTTGTCCGAGAGCAGGCTGTCGTGCAGCGCGTACGCCCGCTGCGGGCCGACCGCGCGGACGAAGTCGATCGACTCGGCGATCTTCAGCCAGGGCGCGGAGACCGGCACGAACAGCGTCTGCACGGTCGCGCCCTCGGGCACGTCGAAGGAGTCCCCGGGGTGGTAGAGCGACTCGTTGATCAGGAAGCCCAGGTTCGCCACCTGCGGGATCTCCGGGTGGATCACGGCGTGCAGCCCGCCGTAGGCGCGTACCAGCAGGTTGGCCGCGGTGAACGCGTGACCGGAGGTGACCGGGACCGCCGCACCCTCCCACTGCCCGGAGAACTTGTCCACCACGTCCGGGTGGGCATAGATCATGGTGGACGGCCGCTTGGCCAGCGCGTCGGCCAGCCGGTCGGCGTCCACATGGTCGGCGTGCTCGTGGGTGAGCAGCACCGCGTCGGCCCCGTCGAGGGCGCGCTCCGACTCGCTCCATACGCCCGGGTCGATCACCACGACCGCGTCGTCGTGCTCGATGCGCAGGCAGGAGTGCGAGAACTTCGTCACCCGCATCGGTGGCCGCCTTTCCGTCTCGGTCCGGATCCGTGTCCCGACTGTCGTCCTTCCGTGACCAGTCTGCCGGAACCTGAGGGGTCATGAGTGACGTCCGGAAAGGCATGAAGAAGACGTTCGTAGTAGCGGTGCTCGGCGGCCTGCTGTTGCTCGCGGGGTGTTCGGCGTCGGACAAGGCCTCGACCGACAGCGGGGCCGAGGTGCCCGCCGCGGGCATGCCCAACAACAACCTGGGCTACCAGGAGCAGAAGGGCGAGGCCGGGCAAGCCCCCGCAGCACCCGCACAAGATGGCGTGACCGCCACCGGCGGCCCGGTCGTCGGCCGATCCTTGATCTACCGCGGCGAGCTGTCCGTGCGTGTCGACGACGTCCCCGCGTCCGCGGAGCGGCTGACCTCGCTGGTCAGCACCGCGGGCGGGCACATCGGCGCGGAGAAGCGCGTGAACGACGGCACCGAGTCCCAGGCCTGGATCACGGTCCGGGTGCCCGCGAAGCAGTTCCACGGCGTGGTGGAGCAGATCGCGAAGCTGGGCACCGAGGTCAACCGCAGCTCGAACACCGAGGACGTCACCGAGGCCGTCGTCGACCTGGACACCCGCATCGCCGCCCAGCGCGCCAGCGTCGAGTCGGTACGCCGGATGTTCACGCAGGCCAAGCAGCTCAGCGAAGTGGTGATGCTGGAGCGCGAGCTCAACCAGCGGCAGGCCGAGCTGGCCTCCCTGGAGCGCAAGAAGGCCGGCCTGGACGACCTGGTCTCGCTGTCCACGATCACCGTCACGCTGGTCGGGCCGCACACCGAGCTGCCCGAACCCGAGAAGGAGCCCGCACCGGGCTTCCTGGGCGGCCTGGAGGCCGGCTGGGACGCGTTCGTCGCCACGGTGCAGGTCGCCCTGGCGGTCCTGGGCTTCCTGCTGCCGTTCCTGGTCGCGCTCGCGATCCCGGTGGGCCTGGTGGTCGCCCTGCGCCGCCGTCGGGCTGCCCCACCGCCGCCCCCGGCCCCGGCCGAGGTCCCGGCGACCGCGGCCGCGGCTCCCCCCGCCGGATCCGACGACGACTGACCCCGGAGAACGACGAAGCCCCCGGCACCGCAGGGTGCCGGGGGCTCGGTCGTCGATCACATGAGGTCGTCGGTTCAGCTGAAGTCGTCGATCAGGTCAGAACGAGGGGGAGGCCAGGGCCGCCATCGCGGTGTGGACCATGGTGCGCACGCCGTAGCCGATGGCGCGCTCGTCGACGTCGAAGGCGGACTGGTGGATGTCCATCGGGGCGGCGCCGGGGATGCCGGTGCCCAGGCGGATCATCGCGCCGGGCACGTGCTCGAGGTAGAACGCGAAGTCCTCGCCGCCCATGCTGATCTCGGCCTCGACGACCCGCTCCGCGCCCAGCGCCGCGCCGGCCGCGCCCGCGATCACCGCGGAGGCCATCCGGTCGTTGATCACCGGCGGCACACCGCGGGTGTAGCGCACGTCGGCCTTCGCCCCGGTGCCGGCCACCACATCCTTGATCAGCTGGGTGACCAGGTCGGGCGCCTCGCGCCAGGCGTCGCGGTTGAGCACCCGGATGGTGCCCTTGGCGCTGCCCTCGTTGGGGATGGCGTTGGAGGCCTCACCGGCGTGGATCGAGCCGAAGACCATGGACAGCCCGGCCCGCGGGTCGACCCGGCGGCCCAGCAGTGCGGGCACCTCGGTCACCACCCGGCCCAGCGCGTACACCAGGTCGGCGGTCAGGTGGGGGCGGGCGGTGTGGCCGCCCTTGCCGCTCAGCCGCACCTCGACCGCGTCGCAGGCGGCGGTGATCGCGCCGGAGCGCACGCCCACGATGCCCACGGGCAGCTGCGGCGCGCAGTGCAGGGCGTAGATCGCCGCGACGTCCTTCAGCGCCCCCGCGGAGATCATCTCAGGCGCACCGGAGTTGATCGACTCCTCGGCGGGCTGGAAGATCAGCCGCACCCGGCCGCCGATGCCGCCCTGCTGCTCCAGCTGGGCCAGCGCCAGGCCGACGCCGAGCAGCACCGTGGTGTGCACGTCGTGGCCGCAGGCGTGGGCCGCGTTCGGCACCGTCGAGCGGTATGCGACGTCCTTGGTGTCCGGCAGCGGCAGCGCGTCGAGATCGGCCCGCAGCGCGATGACCCGGTCGCCGGAGCCGATGTCGCACATGACGCCGTTGCCCCGGGGCAGGAATTTCGGCTGCAGGCCCACGGCCGCGAGTTCGCGGGCGACCAGTGCGGCGGTCTCGAACTCCTGGTGCGAGAGTTCCGGGTGCGCGTGAAGGTGACGTCGTACCGCGACCAGGTTCGCGCCGTGCGCGGTGAGCCAGCGGTCGAGCCGGCCGGGTAGCGGATCGGTGTCCGACATGATCTCGGACACCATGGACGACGTCAGCAAGCTGCTCTTGGGCAGCGCCAGCGCACTCGTCACGGCAGATTCTCGATCTCGGTCGATGGGATAAACAGCGTCCAGCCTAGCCCTGCACCGGTGACTCTGCGCAACTACGTTCTTGTAGTAGTTGTGTTGCTCAGAGTCACATTCGAGCAGGTAGGAGCGTTCGCAAGCGTGCGGGACCCTCGATTGCAAGTGTCCTCACCTCCTACAACGGGTGACGACGTGCCGGGTCACGCATCACCCGAGACTGACATCACCGCCGATATTTCCATCGCACACGACGTGCGCACCGATTCCGTTGCCCCGCAAGGATGACCCGACGGCCGGGTCGATCGGGGGCCGGTGGCCACGGCACACCGCCGACCCGAGCCCGAAGTTCATGATCATCGCGGAAACGGAACCACCCCGGCGGGGGTCGCCCGCCGGGGTGGATGAAATGTTCGGTCAGAAGGTCTCGCGGGGGGCGTGCACACCCCAGACGCTGCGCAGGGCGTGACAGACCTCACCGACGGTCGCCCGCAGGCGCAGCGCCTCGCGCATCGGGTAGAGCACGTTCTCGGTGCCCTGGGCGGCGGAGCGCAGCTTGTCCAGGGCCGCCTCGACCGCGTCGGTGTCGCGCTCGGCGCGCAGCCGGGCCAGGCGGTCGGCCTGCTCTGCCCCGATCGCCGGGTCGACCCGCAGCGGCTCGTACGGCTCCTCGACGTCGATGGTGAACCGGTTCAGGCCCACCACCACCCGCTCGGCGGAGTCGATCTCCAACGCGGTGCGGTAGGCCGACGACTCGATCTCGCGCTTCTGGAAGCCGGCCTCGATGGCGTCGACGGCCGAGCCGTACTCGAACACCCGGTCGATCAGCGCCCGCGCCTCGGCCTCGATCTCGTCCGTCATCGCCTCGACGACGTACGAGCCCGCGAACGGGTCCACCGTGGCGGTCAGGTCGGTCTCGTACGCCAGCACCTGCTGGGTACGCAGGGCCAGCCGGGCCGCCTTCTCGGTGGGCAGCGCGATCGCCTCGTCGTAGGAGTTGGTGTGCAGCGACTGGGTGCCGCCCATGATCGCGCCCAGCGCCTGCGCGGTGACCCGGACCAGGTTGACCTCGGGTTGCTGGGCGGTGAGCTGCACGCCCGCGGTCTGGGTGTGGAAGCGCAGCATCCACGACTTGGGGTCCTTGGCGCCGAACTCCTCGCGCATCACCTTCGCCCAGATGCGGCGGGCGGCGCGGAACTTCGCCACCTCCTCCAGCAGCGTGGTGCGGGCGACGAAGAAGAACGACAGGCGGGGGGCGAACGCGTCCACGTCCAGGCCCGCCGCGATCGCGGCGCGCACGTACTCGATGCCGTCGGCCAGCGTGAACGCGATCTCCTGCACGGGCGTCGCGCCCGCCTCCGCCATGTGGTAGCCGGAGATCGAGATGGTGTTCCACTTGGGGATCTCGGTCCGGCAGTAGGCGAACGTGTCGGCGACCAGGCGCAGCGACGGCTTGGGCGGGAAGATGTACGTCCCGCGGGCGATGTACTCCTTGAGGATGTCGTTCTGGATGGTGCCGTTGAGCTTGTCGCCCGGCACCCCCTGCTCCTCGGCGACCAGCTGGTAGAGCAGCAGCAGCACGCTGCCCGGCGCGTTGATCGTCATCGAGGTGGAGACCTTGTCCAGCGGGATGTCGCGGAACAGCAGCCGCATGTCCTCGATCGAGTCGATCGCGACGCCCACCTTGCCGACCTCGCCGTGCGCGATCGGCTCGTCCGAGTCGTACCCCATCTGGGTGGGCAGGTCGAACGCCACGGACAGGCCCATGGTGCCCGCGTTGAGCAGCTGGTGGTAGCGAGCGTTCGACTCCACCGCCGTGCCGAACCCGGCGTACTGGCGCATGGTCCACGGGCGCGAGGTGTACATGGTCGGGTAGACACCCCGGGTGAAGGGGTACTGACCAGGCTTTTCACCGTCGGCCGGGCCGTAGACGGGCTCGATCGGGAAGCCGGACTCGCTACGCCGCGTTGAACGCTCGTTCATACCCGGGATGTTAGGCGGCGGCGCCGCGTTCCGGGGCGAGGGATTGCACACATCACGTACACCCAGGGTGATGGCAAGCGGACGGAACAGTGAAATTCGGTCTCAGAACCCGCCCACGGCTTTCGCTGCGGCGCGGCGTCGTACAGGATAGGGGTCGAGTGACCCATTCCCCTTTTGCCATCGTCCCCTCTCCTTTGGCGGCATCAGCAGTGACCACCCATGCATCCACCTGGAGCGGCAGCCCCACTCCGGGCCGTGCGGCTCCGGGCACCGTCATCGGCGGACGCTATTCACTCCGTACCGCGATCGGAAACGGCGGCATGGGCACCGTGTGGCGCGCCGCCGACACGGTGCTGCGCCGCGAGGTCGCGGTCAAGGAGGTCGTGCTGCCCCCGGGCCTGGCCGCCAGCGACGCCGCCTCGATGTACGAGCGCACCCTGCGCGAGGCCCGCGCCGCCGCCAGCCTGTCGCACCCGAGCGTGGTCCAGGTCTTCGACGTGGTCACCGAGGGCGGCCGGCCCTGGATCGTGATGGAGCTGCTCGACGCCCGCGGCCTCGCCGACATGGTGATCGAGGACGGGCCGCTGGCCCCCCGCGCGGTCGCCAAGATCGGCATTGCGCTGCTGGGCGCGCTGGAGGTGGCGCACGCTGCGGGCGTGCTGCACCGCGACGTGAAGCCGGCCAACGTCCTGATCACCAAGGACGGCCGTTGCGTGCTCACCGACTTCGGCGTGGCCAAGCTGCCGACCGACGTGCAGCTGACCACCCCCGGCATGGTGCTGGGCTCGCCCCACTTCATCTCCCCCGAGCGCGCGCTGGGCCACCGCTTCGGCCCGCCCAGCGACCTGTTCTCGCTCGGCGTGACCATGTACACCGCGGTGGAGGGCCGCCCGCCCTTCGACAAGGGCGACCCGCTGGCCACCATGCACGCCGTGGTCGAGGAGGAGCCCGTTCCGCCGCAGCGCTGCGGCCCGCTGCGCGAGGTGCTCTACGGCCTCATGGAGAAGGACCCGGACCGGCGCTGGGACGTGCCCACCGCGCGCGCCACGCTGCGCGAGCTGCTGGCCGGCCCGCTGGCCCAGCACGCCGTGCCGCAGCACGTCACCGACCCATGGGCGGTCGTCGCGCCGCAGCCCAGCACTACCGCGTGGGTCACCCCCGCCGCGGCGCAGCCCGAGCGCCCCGCCAAGGAGATCGGCGGCCGGGCGCTGCTGCACACCGGCGAGATGCCGTCCTCCCGCGCGGGCGGCCACGCCCGGCCGGGCGCGCCGGACCCGCTGGACCTGCCGACCGGGGCGCACCCCGCGCCGACCGGCGCCATGCAGACGGTCGCGCCCAAGGCCGCCAAGCCCGCCCGTCCGCCGGCGCTGGACGGCGTGCTCGGGCAGGTCAAGGCCTGGCCGAAGAAGATGCGCCTGGCCGTCGGCGCGGGACTCGTCGGCGTGCTCGTGGTCACCGGCGTGGCCTGGGCCGTGATGGGCGGCGACGACGAGACCACGCCCGGTGCCGCGCCCGGCCCCTCGCCGAGCGCCCCCGCCGCCTCCTCCGCCTCCGCGCAGGTGCCCGAGGGCATGGAGCGGGTGACCTTCAAGAACGTCACGGTGCTGGTCCCCAAGGGGTGGACGCCGGTGAAGTCGGGCAGTTACGTCGACTACCGCGACCCCGACGACAAGGAGCGCTGGCTGCGCATCAACGTCTACCGGTCCGGTGGCAACCCGACCCGGGAGCTGGAAGGCGCGGAGAAGAACTTCAAGAAGGTCGACCGCTGCCAGAAGGACACCTACGAGCGCATCGAGTTGAGCGACCAGAAGCTGGGCACCCTGGAGACCGCAGCGCAGCTCGAATACCGGTGCACGCCGCCGCAGAAGAACTCGCGGCACGCGGTCTGGCGCATCGGCGTCGAGGGCGGCACGGCGTTCCACGTCTACCTGTCGACGTGGGACGACTCGTTCGCCCAGGACAAGGCGGTCTTCGACCAGGCGGTCGACTCCTTCACGATCGCCGCGACCTGAGGGGTTCGCCGAGCGCAGCACCTGTCCGCGTGTTATGAAACACCGATGAGTGAGCGAAGCGAGCGAATCAGGCGGCACAGCCCGGTAGACGGCCATGCCGAAAGCACGCGAAGCGGGGTTTCGGCATGACCGACACACTTGCCGATCGCGTACGCCACTGGATCGCCCAGGACCCCGACCCCGACTCGCGCACGGAGCTCCAGCAGCTGCTGGACGCCCTGCCGGCCACCGGGGCGGAGCTCGCCGACCGGTTCAGCGGACCGCTCACGTTCGGCACCGCGGGCCTGCGCGGCCCGCTGCGGGCCGGCCCGAACGGCATGAACCTGGCCGTCGTCCGCCAGGCCGCCGCCGGTCTGGTCAACTGGCTCACCAAACACGAACCCGGCGGCCTGGTGGTCATCGGCTACGACGCGCGCCGCGGCTCGCACGAGTTCGCGCTGGAGACCGCCCGCGTCGCGACCGGTTCCGGGATGCGCGCCGCGCTGCTGCCGCGCCCGCTGCCCACGCCGGTGCTGGCGTACGCGGTACGCGCCATGGACGCCGTCGCGGGCGTGATGGTGACCGCGTCGCACAACCCGCCCCAGGACAACGGCTACAAGGTCTACCTGGGCGAGCACCTGGGCGGCCCGCTCGGCGGGGGCGCGCAGATCGTGCCCCCGGCCGACCAGGAGATCGAGGCGGAGATCCGCGCGGTCAAGCTGCTGTCGGAGGTGCCGCTCGGCCACCCCGGCACGGTGCTCGGTGAGGACATCCTCGACTCGTACCTGACCGCGGCGGCCGCCGTGGTGCAGGACGACCAGCCCAAGGACCTGGCGGTGGCGTACACGCCGCTGCACGGCGTCGGCGGCAAGGTGCTCGGCGACGCGTTCCTGCGCGCCGGGTTCGCCCTGCCCGCGACCGTGCCCGCGCAGGCCGAGCCGGACGGTACGTTCCCGACGGTGGCCTTCCCCAACCCGGAGGAGCCGGGCGCGATGGACCTGGTCCTCGCGCTGGCCGCCGAGCGCCGCGCCGACATCGTCATCGCCAACGACCCCGACGCCGACCGCTGCGCCGTCGCGGTGCCGGTCGGCAACGGCAACGGCTGGCGCATGCTGCGCGGCGACGAGGTGGGCGTGCTGCTCGCCGACCACCTGATGCGGCTGGGCCGCACCGGCACGTACGCCACCACCATCGTGTCGTCGTCGATGCTGCGGGCGATGGCCGCCAAGCGCGGCGTCGGGTACGCCGAGACGCTCACCGGGTTCAAGTGGCTCGCCCGCGCCGCGCCCGACCTCGCCTACGGCTACGAGGAGGCGCTGGGCATCTGCGTCGCGCCGTGGCTGTCCCGCGACAAGGACGGCATCACCGCGGCGCTGATGGTCGCCGAGCTGGCCGCCGGCCTGAAGGCGGAGCTGCGCACCCTCACCGACCGGCTGGACGAGCTGGCCGCCGAGTTCGGCCTGTACGTCACCGACCAGCTCTCGGTGCGCGTGGACGACCTGGACGAGATCGGCCGGATGATGGCGCACCTGCGCGCCAAGCTGCCGACCTCGCTGCTCGACGAGCCCGTCACGTCCACCGAGGACCTGCTCGACCGCCCCGCCGAGTCGGCCGCCGACGTGGTCATCCTGCGCACCGACACGGCCCGCGTCGTGGTCCGCCCGTCCGGCACCGAGCCCAAGCTCAAGGCATACCTGGAGGTGGTCGAGCCGGTCACCGACGCCGACGTCGCCTCATCGCGCGGACGCGCCGCCGCCACCATCCGCGCCCTGCGCACCGAGGTGGCCGCCGCTCTCGGCATCTGGTCCGTCAGCCCGTAAGGACAAAGGAAGGGCACCTTCTTAACGCTCCGCGTTATAGAAGGTGCCCTTCTTAACATCGCGTAGTCTTTGACCTGGGCAAACAGCACACCATTCGTGCAGTCCTCCGCGTCAGGCCGTCGGCGTCACCAGCGGGGCGACGTTCCACACCGTGACGCCGCCGGTGCGTACGCCCTCGTCGTCCACGAGGTCGTCCACCAGCTCGCGCAGCACGTCGGCGCGCGGCTCGCGATCGGACAGCACCAGCGCGCCGGCCCGCCAGAACCGCAGGTCGGCGATGAGTCCCTCGCGCATCCGCGCGGTGACCCGCGGCGCCTTCGCGCCCTCCGCGACCGCGGCCAGCAGCAGGTCACTTGGTCGCGGCGGCGGCCCGAACGTGGCGGTGCCCGGCAGCCGCCCCGGCCCGATGAAGTACCCGCCCGGGAACGTGAAGTCCGCGCCGGACTGCGCCGACCAGTGCATCCCGTCGCTGTGGCTGCTACTGGTCACCGGCACCGTGACCAGGGTGCTGCCCGCGGGGACGTACGCCCGCCAGGTCCCTTCGGTGACGAACCGCGGCACCGGCATCCCGCGGTGGGTCAGCAGCGGCAGCGGCAGCAGCGGCACCAGGGCCAGGACGATCAGGGCGTACGCCAGCCGCCGCACCGGCAGCTCACCCATCCGCGGCAGCCGCGCCACCGCCTCGATCGCCAGCGCCAGCAGCGCCCCGGCAACCGGGAGCAGCACCAGCCCGAACCGGACCGGCACCACGGACTCCAGCAGCGGCAACTGTCCCAGCGGCCGCCACAGCCCGGGCAGCGCGGTGCGCTCGCCGCCCGCGGACACCTGCTTGCCCAGCGCGAAGATCGCGAACAGGGCACCGGTCGCCAGCAGCGCCCGGACCAGCGCACGCTGCCACAGCCAGCCCGTCACGGCCAGGGCCAGCACGGCCAGCAGCGGCCAGCCGAGGAAGGTGTTCTCCTCGGCGGCGTTGGGCGCCAGCAGCCGGACCGCGTCGATGTTGCCGCCCAGCGACAGCCGCGGGAAGGCGGCGAAACTGGCCAGGTCCGCGCCATAGGCGGACGCGCCGGGCGGCAGGCCGCGGAAGCTCTGCGGGCCGAAGAACTGCGACCACAGGGGGTACGCCAGCAGCGCACCCCCGACCAGCGCGGCGATCCCGGCCGTGGCCAGCACGGGGCGGATCGCCGCCCGCTGCGCGGGCCAGGTCAGCGCGGCGTACGCGGCGAGGAAGGCGGCACTGGCCAGCACGGTGTAGAGCAGCACCTCCTCGTTGACGAACGCCTGCGCGGTCACCAGCAGCCCGAGCACCACGCCGTTGCGCAGGCAGCGCCCCGGCTCGCCCATCCGCAACGCCCGGTGCACCAGGAACGGCACGAGGAACTGCGCGGTCCAGTTCGGATGCCCGTTCGCCTGGCTGATCATGCCGGGGCCGAAGCCGCACAGCGCCGCACCCGCGGCGGCGGCCACCGTCGAGGTGGTCACGTGCCGGCGCAGGAACCAGTACCAGGCGGTGGCTGTGCCGGCCAGGCCCAGCACCAGCAGCACCGCGAAGCTGATCTGCGGCCCCCAGATCGCGGTGACCGGCGCGAGCGGGATGCCCAGGCCGAGGATCACCGTGTTCGCCATCAGGTTGACCCCGTGCGGGGCGTTCATCCGGGTGGAGAAGAACGGAGCCGCGTCGCCGCTCAGCACGTCGAGGGCGTGGCGCAGCACGAACTGGAAGAAGACCTGGTCAGGGATGTTGACGGAGAGCAGCGCGCGCGACCCGTCCTTCCACAGGCCGGACGTCACGAACATCGCCGCGATCAGGAACCCGGCACCGACTGCCACGTTCACGTTGAGACGTCTTGGCTGGTCAACGCGGTTTTTCGCACGATTGCGGCGCTCGGCGGGGCTGGATCGCACCCGGTGCCACTCCTGAATTTCGGTCTTCACGAGCGTCGAATGTACGGCATTTAGGTAATCTGTCCGGATTAGCCCCGAAAGCTGGGGACAAATAGGAAACCAATTCTCGTTGCAGCTATCGGACGGATGCAGTCGATGACGTCGTACGCCACGGAGCCGAGCCTCCTCACCGGGGACCAGAAGATCCAGGCCGCGGTGCTGGAGAGCCTGGCCGAGGCGGTGAACCACCGCACCTGGTTCGCCGGCATGGCCACCCCCTACCTCGGCGCGCACCCGATCGAGATCGGCAGCGGGCTCGGCGACTACCTGCTGGAGTGGCTGCCGTACGTGGACCGCTTCACGGCCACCGAGGCCGATCCGGAGCGGCTGGTCGACCTCAAGCAGCGCTTCGCCGACGACCCGCGGGTCGAGGCCCGCGAGATGCTGCTGCCCACCGACTCCTACGGCGACCACACGGCCCTGGTCAGCTACAACGTCCTGGAGCACATCGAGGACGACGTGGCGGCGCTGCGCAGCATGGCCCGGCTCATCCAGCCCGGCGCGCCGATGGTGCTGGTGGTGCCCGCGTTCCCGATCGCGATGAGCAAGGTCGACGTGGCGACCGGCCACTGGCGGCGCTACACCCGCCGCACCCTCACCGACGTCGCGGTGGCGGCAGGCCTGACCGTCGAGCGCATGGAGTACGTCAACTCGCTCGGCTTCATCTGCTACTTCATCACCGCGCGCCTGCTGGGCATGTCCCCCAAGGGCGGCGTGATGATGCGCGTCTACGACTCCCTGGTCACCCCGGTCACCCGCCGCCTGGAGTCCCGCCTCCGCCCACCCTTCGGCCAATCCGTCCTGGCCGTCCTCCGCCGCCCCACCTGACCCACCCTTTTTGCCGCGTTGATCATGAACTTATGGCACGGGTCAGCGGCGTGTCGCGCGAACAACTTCATGATCAACAATCTGACGGCCAGGCAGGCGAGCAGAACCAGGGCCGTGGGTCGGCGCACGGCCCTAGGTGATCATGAACTTATGGCGGCGACACGCCGACGAGCCGTGCCATAAGTCCATGATCAACGCGTACCGGCGCGGGCGGGGTCAGAAGCGGGGCATGCCGCCGAATTGGCGGTCGCCGGCGTCGCCGAGGCCGGGGACGATGAACATCTGGTCGTTCAGGTGGTCGTCGATGGAGGCGGTGACGATGCGGAGGGGGAGGCCGGAATTGCGGAGGCGCTCGATGCCGGCGGGGGCGGCCAGGACGCAGAGCACCACGATGTCGGTGCAGCCGCGGTCGGCGAGCAGGCGGCAGCAGTGTTCGAGCGAGCCGCCGGTGGCCAGCATCGGGTCCAGGACCAGCACCGGCTTGCCGGTGAGGTCGCCGGGCAGGGACTCCATGTAGGCGCGCGGCTCGAAGGTGTGCTCGTCGCGGGCCAGGCCCACGAAGCCCATCGAGGACTCGGGCAGCAGGCTCAGCGCGGCGTCGGCCATGCCGAGCCCGGCGCGCAGCACCGGCACCAGCAGCGGCGGGTTCGCCAGACGGGTGCCCACCGCGGTCGCGACCGGGGTCTCGACCGGGAACGTGTCGGCCTTGAAGGTGCGCGTGGCCTCGTACGCCAGCATGGTCGTGAGCTCGTGCAACGCGGCCCGAAAGCTGCTCGAGTCGGTGCGGGAGTCGCGCATGGCGGTGAGGCGGGCCTGGGCCAACGGGTGATCAACGACGAGTACGTCCACGACGTGAAACTACCCGCCCGTGGCCGCCCGCGTCGCGCCAACCGGCGTCGAAAGCTCCGACGCCGGTGGTGTAGACGCCTCAGCCCGCCCCGTGCACCGCGACACGGACCCGCTCGTCGGCCGCGTGCGCAGCGGCGACCAGCGCGTCCGCGACGTGCACGGCACGAGCCGGCTCACCCGGCACCCGATCGGCAGCCGCGTGGGTGACCGCTGCCGGCGGTTCCGGGGCGTGGGCGGCGGCGTAGACCGCGTGCATCGCTTCGGCGTACCGCTGCGGGGTGTGTCCGGCCGCGCAGGCTCGTGCGGCGGCGCCGAGGCGGCGGGCGGCCCGGCGGTCGGTGAGCAGCCGCAGCACCGCGTCGCCGAACGCCTCCGGGTCCGGGTCGGCCAGCACCGCGTTGCCGTCGAGCGTGCCGTAGCGGTGCAGCGACGGGTCGGCCAGCACCGCGGGCAGCCCGGCCAGCGCGGCCTCCTGCAGCACCAGGGCCTGCGTGTCGGTGCGCGACGGGAAGGCGAACACGTCCGCCGCCGCGTACGCCGCGGCCACCACGTGCGGGGGCTGCTGGCCGGTCAGCACCACCCGGTCGGCGACGCCGGGCCCGGAACGGCGCAGCAGCCGGGCCAGCCAGCGCCGCTCGTAGACCGCGCCGACCAGCACCAGCCGGGCCCGGGGTGACGCCGCCAGCACCCGGGCGAACGCCGGGACCAGCAGGTCGACGCCCTTCTCCCGGTTGACCCGGCCGACGAACAGCACCACCGGGTCCTTCGGGCCGATGCCGTGCCCCGCCCGGAACGCCCCGGCCTCGGCCCGCGACGCCGGCCGCTCGGCCACGCCGGTGGGGACCAGCGCCATCCGCTGCACGGGCACCGGCAGGGCGACCCGGTCGAGCACGGCCCGGGTCGGCACCACCACCGCGCGGGCGTCGCCGAGCAGCAGCCGGTTGCCCTCGCTGAGCACCGCGGCGCGGTCGCCCCGCAGCGCCGCGGGTACGCCGAGCCGCCCGGCATAAAGGCGCAGCAGCAGCCGCAGCGCCCAGCCGGGCACCCGGTACGCCTCGGCGTAGGCGTGCAGGTCGGTGTGGTACGTCTGGACGAGCGGCACCCCGAGCCGGGCGGCCAGCAGCACGCCGAGCAGGCCCGCGGGCCCGGGGGTGTGCACGTGGACCACGTCGGGCCGGTATGCGCCGAGGTCGGCGACCAGCTGTTCGCGGGTTCCCCGGGCGCACAGCGCCCAGCGGGCCAGCCGCAGGTCGGCGACCCCGCAGGCGAGCGCCGGCAACCGGAGCAGGCCGGGCTCGTCCGCCTGGTCCCCGTGGGCCGGGACGACGCAGTGCACGTCGTGCCCGGCGGCGGCCTGGGCCGCGCGCAGCGTTCGCAGCGACGTGACGACTCCGTCGCGGCGCGGCAGGTACGTGTCGGTGAAGTGCATGATGCGCACCCCAAGACGGTCGGTGACCAGCGTTGATGTGGCGTGAACACGGCATGTCGGATGTGTGTAGTGACGACGGCCACCGATCCGCCCGATCCCACGACGTGGACAAGATCGATATTCATGAGACCGCGTAGACTTCGCGGCATGACGGCCACCATCTCACCGTTGTCCGAGGTCACGCGCTCCGACGCGGCGCTGCGGACCTTCCTGCACGGCCTGCCCGGCGTCGACCGGGTCGGCGCGGATGCGCGCGCCGCGGGCCTGGGCACCCGCTCGATCAAAACGACCGCGAAGGCATGGGCGATCGACCTCGCCATCCGGATGGTGGACCTGACCACGCTGGAGGGTGCCGACACCCCGGGCAAGGTCCGGGCGCTGTGCGCGAAGGCCCGGCAGCCCGACCCGGGTGACCCGAGCTGCCCGCCCGTGGCCGCGATCTGCGTCTACCCGTCGATGGTGCCGACCGCCCACGAGGCGCTGCGCGGCTCTGGCATCCACCTGGCCAGCGTCGCCACCGCCTTCCCGTCGGGGCAGGCGCCGCTGAAGGTGAAGCTGGACGACACCCGGGCCGCGGTCGCGGCCGGGGCCGACGAGATCGACATGGTGATCAGCCGGGGCGCTTTCCTGTCCGGCCGGTACCTCGAGGTGTTCGAGGAGATCGTGGCGATCAAGGAAGCCTGCGGCAGCGCCCACCTGAAGGTCATCCTGGAGACCGGCGAGCTGGTCACCTACGACAACGTGCGGCGCGCGTCCTGGCTGGCCATGCTGGCCGGCGGCGACTTCATCAAGACCTCCACCGGCAAGGTCGCCCCCGCGGCCACCCTGCCCGTCACGCTGATCATGCTGGAGGCGGTGCGGGACTTCCTCGACACCACCGGCCGCAAGGTCGGCGTGAAGCCCGCGGGCGGCATCCGCACCACCAAGGACGCCATCAAGTACCTGGTCATGGTCAACGAGATCGCCGGCGACGGCTGGCTCGACCCCGACTGGTTCCGGTTCGGCGCGTCCACGCTGCTCAACGACCTGCTGATGCAGCGCACCAAGCTCGCCACCGGCCACTACAGCGGCCCCGACTACTTCACCCTGGACTAATCATGAGCGCTTTTGAGTATGCGCCGGCGCCGGAGTCGCGCTCGATCGTGAAGCTGCAGCCTTCGTACGGGCTGTTCATCAACGGCGAGTTCGTCGACGGCGCGGGCAGCTTCAAGACCATCTCCCCCGCCTCCGAGGAGGTGCTGGCCGAGATCGCCGAGGCCTCCACCGCCGACGTGGACCGGGCCGTCAAGGCCGCCCGCCGTGCCTACACCGACGTGTGGGGCGTGATGCCGGGCCGGGAGCGGGCCAAGTACCTGTTCCGGATCGCGCGCCTCATCGCCGAGCGCAGCCGTGAGCTGGCCGTACTGGAGTCGCTGAACAACGGCAAGCCGATCAAGGAGTCCCGCGACGTGGACGTGCCGCTGGCCGCGGCACACTTCTTCTACTACGCGGGCTGGGCCGACAAGCTGCCGTACGCGGGCTTCGGCGCGGACCCGCGCCCGCTGGGCGTGGCCGGGCAGGTCATCCCGTGGAACTTCCCGCTGCTCATGCTCGCGTGGAAGATCGCCCCGGCGCTGGCCGCGGGCAACACGGTGGTGCTCAAGCCCGCCGAGACGACCCCGCTGACCGCGCTGCTGTTCGCGGAGATCTGCCAGCAGGCCGAGCTGCCGCCGGGTGTGGTCAACATCGTCACCGGCGCGGGCGAGACCGGCGCGGCCGTGGTGAACCACCCCGACGTGGACAAGGTCGCCTTCACCGGCTCGACCGAGGTGGGCCGGATCATCGCCCGCGCGGTGGCCGGCACGAACAAGAAGGTCACCCTGGAGCTGGGCGGCAAGGCGGCGAACATCGTCTTCGACGACGCCGCGATCGACCAGGCCGTCGAGGGCATCGTCACCGGCATCTTCTTCAACCAGGGCCACGTCTGCTGCGCGGGCTCCCGGCTGCTGGTCCAGGAGTCCGTCGCCGACCAGCTCCTGGAGTCGCTCAAGCGGCGCATGGCCACCCTGCGCGTCGGCGACCCGCTGGACAAGAACACCGACGTCGGCGCGATCAACTCCGCCGAGCAGCTGTCCCGGATCAAGGCGCTGGCCGAGATCGGCTCCGCCGAGGGCGCCGAGCGCTGGTCGCCCGCGTGCGAGCTGCCCGACCGCGGCTTCTGGTTCGCGCCGACCATCTTCACCGGCGTGTCCCAGGCGCACCGCATCGCCCGCGAGGAGATCTTCGGGCCGGTGCTGTCGGTGCTGACCTTCCGCACCCCCGGCGAGGCGGTCGAGAAGGCCAACAACACGCCGTACGGGCTGTCGGCCGGGGTGTGGAGCGAGAAGGGCTCCCGCATCCTCGCCATCGCCGACCAGCTGCGGGCCGGTGTCGTCTGGGCGAACACGTTCAACAAGTTCGACCCGGCCTCGCCGTTCGGTGGTTACAAGGAATCGGGATACGGCCGCGAGGGCGGCCGCCACGGGCTGGAGGCCTACCTTGCCGGCTAAGAAGAAGGAGTCCGCGGACTCCGTCGCCTCCGCCACCCGGGTCACCGCGGGCGCCGTCCTGCCGCGGCTGGCCGTACGCAAGACGTACAAGCTCTACATCGGTGGTGCGTTCCCGCGCAGCGAGTCGGGCCGCACCTACGTCGTCGCCGACAGCAAGGGGCAGTTCGTGGCCAACGCCGCCCAGGCTTCCCGCAAGGACGCCCGTGACGCCGTGCTAGCCGCGCGGGCTGCGTTCGGCAAGTGGTCCGGCGCGACGGCATACAACAAGGGCCAGGTCATCTACCGGGTCGCGGAGATGCTCGAGGGCCGCCGCGACGAATTCGCCGCGCTGGAGGTGCCCGCGTCCGAGGTGGACGAGGCGGTCGACCGCCTGGTCTGGTACGCCGGCTGGACCGACAAGCTCGCGCAGGTCGTCGGCGGGGCGAACCCGGTCGCCGGGCCGTACTTCAACATCTCGTCGCCCGAGCCAAGCGGCGTCGTCGCGGTGGTCGCGCCGTCCGCGCCGACCCTGCTCGGCCTGGTCAGCGTCATCGCCCCGGCGATGGCCACCGGCAACACGGTCGTCGTGATCACCGACGCCCCGCGCGTCGCGATCACCCTGGCCGAGGTGCTGGCCACCTCCGACGTGCCCGGCGGCGTGGTCAACATCCTCACCGGCTCCGCTGCCGAGATGGCCCCCTGGCTGGCCTCGCACAGCGACGTCAACGGCCTGGACCTGACCGGCCTGGCCGACGCCAAGCTGGCCCTGGAGCTGGAGCAGGCCGCCGCGGAGACCCTCAAGCGGGTACGCCGCCCGGCCGCCGTCGACTGGTCCGCCGACCCCGGCCTCGCCCCCATGACCGCCTACCTCGAAACCAAGACGGTCTGGCACCCCAAGGGCATCTGACGAAAGAAGCGCCCCCGCACATCGTTTGGGAGGAAGGGCACCTGCACATCGCCATGCGTTGTGAAGGTGCCCTTCCCGACATTCCCGGTCGCTGAGCTGGGTGCGCGGGTTCGCTAGGGTGGCCGACCATGAGCAGCCCCTCCTCCGACTCCGGCCCGGTCCAGCATGTCGGCAAGGCGAGCCGTCGCCGTCCCATGATCGCCGGAAAGGCCGCCGGCCCTGCCCCGTCCGGTGGCAAAACCGCTGGGTCGCGGTCCGGACGGCTGTGGAGCCTGCTGGCGGTCCTCGGCTTGGTCGCGCTGTTCGTCACCTACCTCGTGCTCGGCGGGTACGTCCGCGGGGCGGTGCTGGCCGTCGCCTGCCAGGTGTCGGCCTGCTCCGCGGCCGGGATGACGACGGCAGGCTGGCTGGTGATCGCCGCCCCGGCGGCTGCGATGGTCTCGGTCAGCCTGTTCTGGACCAGACTCGGCAAGCCGGGCCGGATCGCTCTCGGCGTGGCGACCGGCGTGATCGACCTGGTCGCCCTCAGCTTCATCCCCGGCCGCGGGCGCGACATGTCCGACCTGCTCAAGGGCCCGGGTAGCGACGCGTTCGCCGACGGCATCCTGTGGGGGCTCGGCGGGGCCGGGGCGATCCTGCTGTTCCTGCTGATCATGGTGTTCGTCGCGAAGGCGGTCCCGGTCGTCGAGCGCCGCTACAACACCATCGCGCTGTACGCCGCGATGGCGCTGATGATCAGCGCGCTGCCGGTCGCCATCGCCAAGAGCGACCCGACCTGGGTACGCGCCACCGAGATCTTCCCCGCCGAGCTGACCATGAACGGCGACCGCCTCGTCCGCACCGCCGCCGACGAGATACGCGGCTGCGACGGGGTGCTGCCCGACGACGCGCTGCTCAACCGGCGCAACTGCTACCTGACCGTGCGCGCGACGTTCACCACCGACGACAGCGACGCGGTCGCCACCTTCCGGGCCGTGCTGTACGCCGACGCCGAGACCGCCGACGAGGTGCGCGCCGGCCTGCCCCGCGGGCTCACCCCGGTCGGTGTCACCGGCAGTGCGATCACCGTGCTGTCCACCACCTACACCTGGGTGCTGGTGGGCGCGGGCGGGCACGCCGACGGCCGCACGATCGCCGCGGACGAGCGCCCCTGGGTGCTGTGGCCGCTGCGCCAGGTCAGCTACCACTTCATCGGGGTGCAGGGCGGCCTGCTCATCGACCCGGACCCGGACGACGAGATCCGACCCCGCACCCCCTGAATCCCCGGCAATCGCTCGCCCGCCACGATCCCTCCCGGATCTTGTGCACTTCGTGTCGCCCTGGCCGCACAAAGTGCACAAGATCTGTTCCGTTCGGTGGGCGCTCTGCGATCCTGGGTCGGGTGAAGGGGGTGCCGCGTGGGTGAGGCGAGCTGGATGCGGGCACGCGCGCAGGAGATCGCGGACGAGGTCCTCTTCCCGGCCGCGCTCGCGGTCGACGCCGCCGACCGGGTGCCCGCGTCGCAACTGGACCTGCTCGCCGCCGAGGGCTTCTACGGCGTCGCCGCGCCACCGGACGCCGGCGGTTTCGGGATGGACCTCCCGTTCGCGGCCTCGCTCGTGGAGAGCCTGGCGAGCGGCTGCCTGAGCACCGCGTTCGTCTGGCTGCAGCACCACGGCCCGGTGCTGGCCGCGGCCTACAGCGACCGTCCCGGCATCCGTGCGACCTGGCTGGAACCCCTGGCCAAGGGGGCACGCCGGGCCGGCATCGCGCTGGCCGGGCTGCGCAGCCCCACCGCACCGATGCGGGTGCGCGCCGTCGACGGCGGTTACCTGCTCGACGGGGTGGTGCCGTGGGTGACCGGCTGGCACATGATCGACACGTTGTACACCGCCGCCCGCGACGAGCACGACGACGTGCATTTCCTGTTCGTCGACGCGATCGACGCGCCGACCCTGGCCGCCACGCCGCTGGAGCTGGTCGCGGTGCAGGCGAGCCGGACCGTCGACGTGCGCTTCGACGGCCATTTCGTGCCCGCGGACCGGCTCGCCGACGTGCAGGCGTACGGGAAATGGTCGTCATCGGACGCGAGCGGCTCGGCCCTGAACGGCTTCCTCGCGCTCGGTGTGGTGAATCGCTGCTGCCGGCTGATCGGGCCGAGCCCGCTCGACGCCGAACTGGCCACGGCCCGCGTCGCGCTGCTGGCCGCTGACGCGAACGCGGTGCCCGCCGCCCGTGCGGCCGCCTCCGACCTGGTGCTGCGGGCCACCGCGCAGCTGGCGGTGCAGACCGGAGCGCGGGCCGTGCTGCGTGGCGACCATGCCCAGCGGCTGCTCCGGGAGGCGGCGTTCCTGCTGGTGTTCGGCAACCGTCCGGCCATTCGCGACGCCCTGCTGACGCGACTGCGGGCCATTCCCCCACGGTGATCCACCGGGCTGCCCGCACCGCAGTGCCTGTGCCAGTGCGGCGATCTGCCGCACCGCTCGCTCGGCTGCGGCAGGCTCGGCATCGGCGGTCCGAGATTTCTTCCGGCATCGTAAACACCGCGCTCGTGCGGTGGCGTCTTAGCCGCGAGACCACCGCACACCGGCTGAGGAGACCCCCGTGCACCCGGAGTTCGAGGATTACGTCCGCGCCCGTTCCGGGCCACTGGTCGGCTTCGCGTACCTGCTCTGCCGCGACCGGCACCTGGCCGAGGACCTGGTGCAGGACGTGCTGGCCAAGGCGTACCACCGGTGGGACCGCATCGAGGCGGAGAACCCGGACGCCTACCTGCGCAAGGCGGTCGTGTGGGCGCACTCCTCCTGGTGGCGGCGGCTGTCGCACCGGGAGCGCCCGCTGGGGACCACCCCGGACACCGCGGACGCCGGCGACTTCGCGCAGCGCCACGCGGTGCGCGACGAGCTCTGGGCGCTGCTGGGCACGCTGCCCCGCCGCCAGCGCACCGTGCTCGTGCTGCGCTACTTCGAGGATCTGGACGACGAGCGCATCGCCGAGCTGATGGACTGCGCGCCCGCCACGGTGCGGGTGCACGCGTCTCGCGGACTGGCCACGCTGCGCGACCGGGTCGACGCGCCGACACCCGTGCCCGCGGGCGAGCGGAACTTCCCCGGTGTGCCGGTGGACGCGGTGCGCCGCCGGTCGGCCGGGGTGCGGCTGCGCCGCCGGGCGGCCCTGGCCGCGACCGCGGCCGCGGTGCTCGCCGCGCTGCTCGTGCTGGCGCCGGTCTGGCGGGGCGAGCAGCCGCCGCCCGTGGTCACCCCGACGCCGACGCCGACCCCGGCCGTAAGCGTCAGCCCGTCGGCCACCGCCACGGCGGCGCTCGTGCCGCGGCCGGCCACGGAGCCGCTGCCGGTGTTCCCGTACCAACTGGGCTTCGTACCGGCGCAGACCGGACCGCTGCAGGTCGTCTCCGCGCTCGACATGACGGGTGTGGAGAGCACCGGCGGCCCGCAGCAGCTGCTGATCTACGCCGGGCCGACCCCGTACGACTGGGACTGGGAGGCGGCCGAGACGAAGAACACGCAGGTGAACGGGGTGGCGGCGACGCTGCGCACGGGCACCGGCGAGAACGGTGAGCTCCGGGTCGGCCTGACCTGGCGGCGCGACGGCCGGTGGGTGACCGTGCAGAGCTTCCGCGACCTGACCGTGGCGCAGGTCGAACGGATCGCCCGCGAGCTGCGGCCCGGCCGGATGACCGCCACTCCGCAGATCACCTACACGCTGATGCCGGACGGATACGAGGTCAGCAGCCTCGACTCGGGACACGTCTGCCTGAGCCGCGAGCCCCGGCTGACGTACCAGGATCCGGAGGGCGTCTGCGTCAACGTCGGGAACGACACGAGCCTGGTGCCGCCGACCAGCTCACTGACGGTTGGCGGACGGCCCGCCCAGATGACCCGGGTCGCCGAGGGCAGAATTACCGAACTCGCGATCCTGCTCGACGAGCGGCGGATCTTGCTGATCATGCAGAGCCGGAGCGATCTGAGCGAGGTCGACCTGATCAGGTTCGCCGAGAGCATCACGGTGGCCGGGCCTGCCGGGCAGTGACCCACGCCATCGGGCACGATGGACAGCGTGGCGCGTCCGTTCGATCCCCGTCTGCTCCGGCAGGTCCCGTCCACCCGGCGTGACGTGGTCCTGCTGGGGGTGCTCGGGGCGGCTGTCGCCATCACCGTCGTCACCGCGGCGGCCGCGCTCGCCCGAGCGCTGGCCGCCGCCGTCGAGCTGCGGCTGGACCCGGCCGCGATCACCGGGTTCCTGCTCGCGCTGACCGCCCGCGCGGCGCTCACCAGCGGGCTGGGCGTGGTGGCGGCGCGCATGGCGGCCACGGTCAAGGCGAGCCTGCGGGCCGACCTGCTCGGGGCGGTCGGCCGCCGCGGGCCGGGCTGGCTGGCCGGGCAGCGGGCGGGAGAGCTGGCCACACTCACCGGGCGGGGCCTGGACGCGCTGGACGGCTACTTCACCGGATACCTGCCGCAGCTCGTGCTGGGGGTGACGGTGCCGGTCGGGGTGCTGGCCATGCTCGCGTTCGCCGACCTCGCCTCGGCGGTGATCGTGCTGGTCACCCTGCCGCTCATCCCGATCTTCGGCATCCTGGTCGGCTGGCAGACCCGCATCGCGACCGAGCGCCAGTGGCGGCGGCTGAGCATGCTCGGCGGCCACTTCCTGGACATGCTGTCCGGCCTGCCCACGCTGAAGGCGTTCGGCCGGGCCCGCGCGCAGGTCACCGCGGTGCGCGAGATGGCCGACCGGCACCGCGAGGCGACGATGCGCACGCTGCGCATCGCCTTCCTGTCCGCGCTGGTGCTGGAGCTGGTCGGCACGATCTCGGTCGCGCTGGTGGCGGTGCCGGTGGGTCTGCGGCTGCTGGGCGGCGGGATGACGCTGACCGCCGCGTTCACCGTGCTGCTGCTGACCCCGGAGGCGTACGCCCCGCTGCGTGCCGCAGGCACGAAGTTCCACGCGAGCATGGAGGGCCTGACCGCACTGGACCAGGCGTTCACCCTGCTGGCGGCCGCCGGCGGCGGATCAGCCGGGGGTACGCGCACCGCGCCGCGCGGCGGCGTGATCGAGCTGCGCGGGGTGACCGTCGCGTACGAGCGCACCACCGCGCTGCGCGACGTCGACCTCACGATCCGGCCCGGCGAGCGGATCGCCCTGGTCGGCCCGAGCGGCGGCGGCAAGAGCACGCTGCTCGACCTGCTGCTCGGCTTCACCACGCCGACCGCGGGCCGCATCCTGGTGGACGGCGTGGACCTGGCCGAACTCGACCTCGACGGCTGGCGGCGGCAGCTCGGCTGGGTGCCGCAGCGGGCCCACCTGTTCGCCGACACGCTGGCCGCCAACATCGCGCTGGGCACGCCGGACGCCCCCCGGGAGCGCATCGCGCAGGCCGCTCGCGCAGCCGCGCTCGGCCCCGTGGTCGACGCGCTGCCGCAGGGCCTGGACACCGTGCTCGGCGAGCGCGGACACGGCCTGTCCAGCGGCGAGCGCCAGCGGCTCGCGCTGGCCCGCGCCTTCCTGCGCGACGCTCCCCTGCTGCTGCTCGACGAGCCGACGGCCCGCCTCGACGCCGCCAGCGAGCAGGCGGTGGTCTCCTCCACCCTGTCCCTGGTCGAGGGCCGCACCGCACTGCTGGTCGCCCACCGCCCCGCCCTGCTCGCCGCCGCCACCCGCGTGGTCCGCATCGACCAGGGCACCCTCCACGAACTGGTGACCGCATGACCGCCCCACGCCGACGCCCCGCCACGCGGCTTGCAGTTTCGGGGAACCCGCAGGAATCGGCCTGCCCTTTCCTGCACTTTCCCCGAAACTGCCGGACCGCGATCGCGCACGGCGGGGTCGCGTGATGAGCGGGATCGGGGAGGCGGCGGTGCGCGGGATGCGGCGCGACTCCGTGATGCGGCGGGTGCTGGCGTTCGCGTACCCGTTGCGGTGGCGTTTTGTGGGGGCCGGGTTGCTGGCGGCCGGGACCGAGGCGGCGGGCCTGGGCCTCATGGCCGCCGCGACGTGGCTGCTGGCGACGGCGGCCGGACAGCCGCCGCTGATCGCGCTGTCGATCGCCATCGTGCTGGTGCGGGCGCTGGCCATCGGCCGCGGCGTGCTGCGGTACGTGGAGCGGCTGGCGAGCCACGACGCCGTACTGCGCATGGTCACCGAGGTGCGCGCCCGGATCTTCGCGGCGCTCGTCGACCGGCCCCCGGCCCGCCGGGCGGACGCGCTCAGCCGGATGGTCTCCGACGTCGACGCCGTGCAGGACCTGGTGATCCGGGTGCTGCTGCCGATGGCGGCGGCCGGGCTGGTCGCCGTCGCCGCGGTCGGCACCGCCCTGCTCGCCGACCCGGCCGTCGCCCTGGTGCTGCTGGCCGGACTTCTGGTCACCGGGGTGGCGCTGCCGCTGCTGGCGGCCCGGCTGGCCCGGCACGGCTCGGCCCGGCTGGCCCCGCTGCGCGCCGCGTACGCGGTGGACACCGTCGACCTGGTGCACGGCGCGGCCGACCTCGCCGCCTTCGGCGCCCGCCCCGAGTACGAGGCCCGCGGCGCGGCGCACGCCGACGAGCTGGCCCGGGTGGAGCGCGCGCTGGCCCGGCGCTCGTTCGCGGTGGACGCCGCGGCGACCGCGTTCGGCGGGGTGACCGCGATGGCCGTAATGATCACCGCCATGTCGCGCGGCCTGCCCGGGGTGTGGCTCGCGGTGCTCGCGGTGGCCACCCTGGCCGCCGGGGAGCTGGCGCTGTCGCTGCTGGCCGCCGCCCGCAAGGGCGCCGAGATCCAGGGCAGCCTGCGCCGGGTGGCCGAGCTGCTGGGTGAACCTGCTCCCGCCGCCTCCGGCGGGCTGCCGGTCCCGGACGGATCCGTACACCTGCGGCTGCGCGGCGCGGGGGTGCGTTACCGGGCTGACGCCCCGCCGGCCCTGCACGACATCGACCTGGATCTGCCGCCCGGCCGCCGGGTCGCGGTCGTCGGCCCGTCCGGCGCGGGCAAGAGCACTCTGCTCGCCCTGCTCACCGGCGCGATCACCCCGGACTCCGGCCGTGTGACGGCCGGCCCGGCCCCCGCGCAGCCGACCGTGCCCGGCGCCCCGCGGTCCGGGGCGGGCGGCGAGCCGGATCCGCCGACCGCGGACGCCGACGGGACCGGAGCCGATGGCACACCGATCGCGGCGTTCGACCGGGAGCGGTGGCCTGCGGCGGTGACCGGCCTGCTGGCCGACGCGCACCTGTTCCACGCCTCGGTGCGCGACAACCTGCTGCTGGCCCGCCCTGCCGCGACGGACGACGAGCTGGTCGCCGCGTGCCGGACCGCCGGGCTGGGGGACTGGGTGGACGCGCACGGGCTGGACGTACGCGTCGGCGAGGACGGCGCGGAGCTGTCCGGCGGCCAGCGGCAGCGGCTGGCGCTGGCCCGCGCGGTGCTGGCCGACCCGCAGGTGCTGCTGCTCGACGAGCCGACCGAAGGCCTCGATCCCGCGCAGGCGGACGCGGTCCTCGCCGCCGTGCTGGCGCACCGCGGCGACCGCTCGGTGGTGCTGGTGACCCACCGGCTGACCGGTCTCGACGCGTTCGACGAGGTCGTGGTGCTGGACGGTGGCCGGGTGAAGGAGCGCGGAACGCAGGGTTGGGTGCGGGCGCACGGGGGCTGACACGAACCACTAGGGTGTGCGGAGAGTCACCGACCCGGTAGAGGTCGGCAGCTGAACGGCGGAGGTCAGCAGTGGCAAGCACGCTCTGGGACGAGTACCAGGTCTCGCCGGTCGAGGTAGCCCTGCCCGGTGGCAAGGTCGGATTGACGCTGCGGGCGTACCGTCCCGCGAGCGAGCTGACGCCGACCGACATCGCCGACCGCGAGGACGACGACGCGATCTTCGCCGGTCGCACCGGCCGCCCCATCGGCGTCGCCGACGACGAGGAGCTGCCGGAGTTCCAGTGGACCAAGGAGGCCTTGGACGAGGTCGCCGCGGCACCCGCCGAGGACGAGATCGCCGAGCGCGCCGTGGAGACCGCCGAGGCCGATGAGGCTGCCGACGAGGAGGACGACGAGGACGCCGCCGTCGTCTCCGACGAGGAGGTGCCCGTCTTCCTCTCACACAAGGGCCGCCTGCTGCTGTTCCTGTCGGCCAAGGGCCTGGCGGACTTTGTGCGCTCCGGTGCACCGCACGACATGAAGCAGCTCGAAGGCTGGTCGAAGCTGGCGAAGTCGGTCAAGGCCACCGACGTGGTGGCGGGCGAGGACGACGCGTACGAACTGGACCTCGTCGTGGAGAACCTGCGCGGCGGGCCGGACGCCTGGGATGCCGAGCTGGTGCTGCGCGCCGGGGAGTTTGCCAGGGACGTGAGCTACGCTCTTCGCCTCAAGCCCGTCATGGTGGCGCTCTCCCCCGGCTCCCCGCTCGACGACCTCGACGATGCGCTGCGCGCGTCGGAAGAGGGCGGCGTCGGCGCTTTCTTCGCCAAGCGAAAGCTGAAGAAAATCGGGGCAGAGCAGGCATCCATCGGCTGGCGCTCGATTATTGGCAAGATCTCTGGCGCTGTGGACTGGCGCGACTGACCCCTAACCAGGGAACATCAGTCTTTGGCACACGAGGGGTCCGGGAGGAGGACGAGTCCGTGGCGCTCGTGCGGGTGTACTGCGGTATCGCGTCGACAGCTCCGGAGGTCGACGCGGGGGACAACCTTGCGGCGGCCGTGAACCGGCTGACCGTCGCCGTTGTCGACGACTCCGGCAGGCTGCTGGAGTTCTGCGTCATCAACGACGATCCTGCCGGCTACGCGCTGGTGACGTCGCTGCTGGCGGAGAGGTTCGGCGGCTCGACGATGGTCACGGTGGCCGCGGACAGCGACGACCAGCAGGTCATCTCGCTGCTCGCCGCGGCAGGCCGGGCGATCGCGTACACCGATGACGAGTCCGCCGACGACTTCGCCGACCGGTTCGCCGACGACGAGTCTCTCGACGAGGCCAACTCCTCCCCCGACGAACGCCGTGCCGTCGGGCTCGCCCGCGCGCTGCAGGCCGGTGCGCTGTCCGCAGTGGTCGGTCCCGCGCCCCGCGAGTTCGTCGCCTTCAAGCCGGTGCTGGCCGCGCACGCGGCGCTGGCCGTCGGCCGGCACGCCGCCGCGGTGGCCCTGCGCGAAGTGCTGCGCGAGCTGTATCCCGCCGCGCTGCGCGCCTACCCCGACCCCGCCGCCCCGGTCGCCCTGGCCGTGCTCGAGGCGCTGCCCGAGCCGGGCATGCTCGCCGGGCAGTCCGGCTCCCGCAACCGTGACAACGGCGCGACCGCCGAGACCGTCGCCGCCCGGCTCGTCGCCGACGGCGTCTGCGACAGCGGCACCGCCCTGGAGGCGGTCACCGCGCTGCGCGTCGCCATCGCGGAGACCCCCCGCCGCAACGGCATCGGCAAGCAGCTGACCGCCGCCGTGGCCGACTCCGTGCGCCACAGCGTGGCCGCCGTGCGCTCCTCCGACGCCGCCGGCGCCGCCCTCATCGACACGCTCGCCGACCGGATGGCCCCGCCGCCGGTCGCCGCGCCCGCCCAGCCCGCCGCTCGGCGGACCGGTGTCCCGGTCACCTCGGCACCGCCCGCGATGGCCGCCGCGACCGGCGCCCGCCGCCGCGTGCAGCCGACCGCCGTGAACGCCGCCCCGGCGCAGCCGCGCCCGGTGCAGGCCCCGCCGACCGCGCCCGAGCCGGTGTCGAGCACGCCGCTCGCGCCGCCGCCGGTGGACCGCCCCGCGTGGGCGCCCTCCACGCCGCCCGTGCCGCCCGGTTTCGAGCCGACCCCGATCGCGGGTACCCCGATGGTCGCCATGCCCGTGGCGGCGCGCCAGGAGGCCCCTGCCGCGCCCACCCGGCAGATGCCCACCCCGATCCCGCCGCGGCAGGCCCCCATCCCGGCGCAGCGCACCTCGCGGCCGCCGGCCGACGCGGGCAAGCCGTTCGTGCCGACCCTGACCAACGCCGTCATCAGCGGCGAGCGCGCAGCGCGCGGGTTCAACCAGGCCCCGTCCGCGGACCTGCCCGACGAGACCGTCGAGCAGGGACATCTCGGCTACCAGCAGCCCGCCGCCGACCTCGCCGAGCAGGCGCCGCGCGGCTACCAGCAGCCCGCCGAGCCCGTGGACGACGCGCCGCGCGGATACCAGCAGCTCGCTGCCGACCTGCCGAGCGACCGGGCCGACCGCGCCCCCCGCGGCGGTTACCAGCAGCCCGCCGAGCCCGCGAACGACCGCGCCCCGCGTGGTGGTTACCAGCAGCCCGCCGAGCCCATGAACGACCGCGGCCACCGCGGCGGTTACCAGCAGCCTGTCGAGCCCGCGAACGACCGCGGCCCCCGCGGCGGTTACCAGCAGCCCGCCGTGGACCGGGCGGGCGACCTGGACGACCGCGCCCAGCGCGGCTACCAGCCGTCGGCCGCCGAGCGGCTGGCCAACGAACTCGCCGAGCGTGCCCGCAGCGGCTTCCAGCAGGACAGCCTCCGCGACACCGGGGAGCGCCCGCGCTTCAACGCGCCGTCCGCGACCGACGTGCCGATCGACATCACCCGGATGCCGGCCGACCCGCTGGGCATGGCACCGCAGCAGCCCGCGGCCCCCGCCGGTTCGCGCGCCAACTGGCCGCTCAACCCGGAGCCGGAGGAGCCCGCGCGCCCCGCCGACGGGCGGATCACCCCGCCGTGGCTCGACGACGACCTGGTGCTGCCCGAGTCCCCGTCGCTGCGGCTGGTCGACGAGTCGGCCCGACGCAACGGCCGCGGCGGGCGCGAAGAGCCCCCACTGCGCCTGGTCGACGACAGCGCGCTGACCGGCGCGCGGCCCAAGCCGCGCCGCAGCGAGCGGGCGTCCAGCCCGGCCTCCGGCGAGGACGACGACCTGCTGATCTTCGCGTCGGTCTCCTCGGCCTGGTTCAGCGGTCCGGAAACCAGCGCCGAGACCACCTGGAACTCGACCATGGACAGCGGCTGGCGCGCCGCCGAGCAGGCGGCCCGTCCGCAGGTCGGCAACGACACCACCGCGGGCCTGCCCCGTCGCGTGCCGGCGGCCAACCTGGTGCCCGGCTCGACGCCGGAGCGCGAGGAGCGCCCGCTGCGCATAGTCCGCGACGCCGCCGGCATCGCCGCGCACACCAGCAACTACTTCCGTGGCTGGCGCCGCGGCAACCAGGAACTCGGCGGCGGCCCCGGCCAGGGCGGCTTCGCCGTCGGCGGCCGTCCGGGCCGGGAGTCGGCCAACGGCTGGGACTTCAGCCGCGAGCAGGACGCGCGCGACGACCGGGACGACTACAACTACCGGGCGGCCAACTACCGCTGAGCTGCGGCTTCGCGTCGCCTGCGACAGCGGTCGCGCGGTGCCGTCCCCAGCGAAACGGAGGATGGCACCGAGCGAGGCGCACGAGCATGACCGTGTGTCTCAGGCCATAGTCCCTGAGCTTGACCCCCGCTCCGGCGGGCCAGCACGATACGTGTGCGGCAGTGGCTCGCGCCACCGCCCATGCACCCCTTGCACCGCGGAAAGGCACGTTCATGAACAGCGCCACAGGTGGACTGACCCGACGCAGCGCCCTCACCGGCGGACTCGGATTGGCCGCCGCAGCGCTGCTGGCCGCCTGCGCCGAGCCCGACGCAAGCGCCGCGGGCGCCACCGGGGAACTCGTGCTCGGCATCAACCTGGAGCTCACCGGCCCCGGTTCGACCTTCGGCAAGCTGCAGGAGCAGGCGCTGAGAGTCGGCGCGGACGAGATCAACTCGGTCGGCATCCCGTACGGCGAGGGCCGCCTCTACCTCCGGCTGATCTTCAAGGACAACGGCGGCAACGCGGCGACCGCGATGCAGCAGGCCAAGGACCTCATCGAACAGGACAAGGTCAGCGCGATCATCGGCGGCGCGACCGTCGAGACGGCCCGCGCGATCATCTCGGTGGCCGAGCCGGGCAAGGTCCCGTTCCTCTGCCTCAACAGCGGTGACGACATGACCGTGCCGCTGCCCAACCGGAAGTTCGTCTACCAGCTCGGCCCGAACGCCTCGGACGTAGCAGCGATCATGGGCCGCGAGATCCGCAAGCTCGGCCTGAAGAAGGTGGCCATCCTGGCGACCGCGGACGGGCACGGCGACGCGGGAGTGCGCGCACTGCCCCGGGCCATGCTCGCCAGCGGGCGCGAGATCGTCGACACCGTGCGCCTGCCCAAGTCCGGCCGGGCCTACGGCAGCGCGGCCGCACGGGTCGCCGACGCCGAGCCGGACGCGGTCATCATCTGGGCGCAGGCCCCGGTGAGCGCCGCCGCGGTCGCCGCGCTGCGCAACGCCGACTACGCCGGCAAGGTGTTCCTCGACGCGGGCGCCGGTGCGGACGAGACCCTCAACGGCCCCAACAGCCGCGCGATGGAGGGTGCCTACGTCGTGCACCCCGCCGTGCTCGCCGGGGCCCCCACGGTGGCCACCACGCCCTCCGGACGCGCCCAGCGCACCTTCATCTACCGCTACATCCAGCAGTACGGCTCGTTCACCGGCTTCGCCCCGTACGGCGCGGACGCGCTGACGCTGATGGCCACCGCCGCACGGCGGGCCGTCAGCACCGACCCGCAGCGCCTGCGGGGACGGCTCGAGGGCGGTCCGATCGAGGGCATCAGCGGGGCGTACGCCTTCCAGCCCATCTCCCACGGCGGCATCGAAGCCGACGCCCTCACCCCCTTCATCGTCCGCCAGGGCGCCTGGGTCCGCCTCAGCTGACCTCCCCGGCCCGCCGGGCTCCTGGGCCCGGCCTGCCTCCTGTCTTAAAGACTCGCGCCCTCAAACAGTGTTTGAGGGGGCGAGTGTTTTATAGTTGGGGGAAGGGGGGGCGTGGGCGGGCGGTCGGCTGGTCCCGGGGGACAGCACTTCAGGCCCGCTGTCTTGGGGACGGCGGGCCTGTGCGTGCTTGCTATGTCAGGCCGAGGCTCCGGTGCGGGTACGCCGCATCGAGAGCACGTACTCCACCAGGGAGATCAGCACCTGCTTGGTCGACTCGCGGTTACGCGCGTCGCAGCTGACCACCGGCACGTCCGACGAGATCGCCAGCGCGTCCCGTACGTCCTGGGCGTTGTGGTACTGCTGCCCGTCGAACTGGTTGATCGCGATCAGGTAGGGCAGCTTGCGGTGTTCGAAGAAGTCGATCGCCGCGAAGCAGTCTGCCAACCTGCGTGTGTCCACCATGACCACCGCGCCGATCGCGCCCCGCACCAGCTCGTCCCACATGAACCAGAAACGCGTCTGGCCAGGCGTGCCGAACAGGTACAGGATCAGGTCGCGATCGATGGAGATACGGCCGAAGTCCATGGCCACCGTGGTGGTGGTCTTGTTGGGGACCGAGCGCGTGTCATCCACGCCGACACCGGCCGAAGTCATAATCGCTTCAGTGGTCAGCGGCGTGATCTCCGAAACGGACCCAACGAGCGTCGTCTTACCGACGCCGAAGCCGCCGGCGATGACAATCTTCGCCGATGTCACACGACCGCCAGGCTGTTGCGCCGGGCGGTGTGACATGTCAGAGCCTCCGAAGTCCACTGAGTACCCTCTCCAGCAGTTCAGTGCCTACCGCGTCGTTACTCTCAAACGACGTCGGCTCGTATACCGCGACCAGGCCGTCTGCCGCCATGTCCGCGATGAGGACACGGGCGACACCGAGCGGCAGCCGCATCCGTGCCGCGATCTCCGCAAGCGACTGCACCTTGCCGTCGCAGAGGGACGCGATGTGTTGATGTTCCTTCCCGTGGCCGCCGCGACCGGAGGTGCCAGCGGAGCGACCACGTACGGTCGTCTCCACCAGCGCCTCGATCGCGATCTCCAATCGCGGCCGGGTGCGGCCACGGGTCACGGCGTACGGCCGTACCAATGCACCGGTCGGTTCTTCTCTGTCGGGCATCGTCGCCGTTCACCCCCTTCCCCAGTGCCGTCCCCGGACCCTCCGGGACGGTTTTGCCTCAGCCCAGCACGCCTGCGGCGCTACGCGGGGCCGGGGTGAGCGCGTCGCCCACCCGGTCCACGAGGAGCGCCATCTCGTACCCGACCTGGCCCACGTCACAGCTTCGCGAAGCGAGCACCGCGAACGAGGAGCCATCGGAGATGGACATCAGGAAAAGGAACCCGTTGTCCATCTCCACGACAGTCTGCAACACCGCGCCACCCTCGAAACAGCGGGCGGCACCTTGTGTGAGGCTCACCAGACCGGATGAGATGGCGGCCAGCTGGTCGGCCCGGTCCCGGGGAAGGTCCCGGGAAGACGCGAGCAAAAGGCCGTCCGCGGACACCGCGACCGCATGGGCGACGCCCGGCACCCGGTCGGCGAAGTTGGCCAACAGCCAACCAAGATCCTGCGTAGTGGTCATGCCTCCTGCTCCTTGCCAGACTGGCTTCCGGTCTCGGTGGAGCCCGGAATCACATCATCGTCCTTGTGCTGAGTGCGGCCGCGCTGCACCCCGCGGTGGTAGGCGGAGAGCAGTCCGCGGACGCCCTCCGGCGTGCGGCGCTGCACGGTGGTAGCGCCCTTCTCCACACCGCCGGGAACCAGCTGTGCCATCGGGGTGCGCTTGGGCAGCCCCGCGGCCGTCGATTCCGAGGGTGTCGTGTTGTTGGCGATCGCCGTGGCGGCCGCCCATCCGTCGTCGGCGGCCGTCTGCCAGCTCGGCCGGTAGGGCGCCGGAACTTCGTAGCCGGCGGCCTCTCGGCCAGACTGCGTACTCCCCATGCTCACGTCCCTGCTCGGCAGGTCGGAAGCTCCCGCCGCTGTGCTGCTGACCTTCGGTGCACCGTTGCTCCCGTGCCCGTTACGTTCAACGGCGGGGAACTGTGCGGTGATCGTAGTGTCTGGGGGGACGTTCGCGGGAGGGGCAGTTTTCTCGTCCTGAGCTGGCGCATCGACTGCCGTACGCCGTGTGCTGAACCAGGCCGACTCGAGCTCCCGGAAGATCGGCAGCTCCATGGTCTCGTCGGCGAACGGGATACGCGTGTCCACGACCGGGTACTCGTCCGGAATGCGCGGCATCTCGGCCGTCATGTCCGGCGTCACCGACGGGTTGTCCTCGCGGCTCACCGGCGGCCAGGTCGGCGGCACGGCGGACGCGGGAACGTCGATCGGGGCTGCCGAGACGGGCGCGGCCGAGACGGGCACCGCGGAGACCGGGACGGCCGAGATCGGCATACCGGGGTTCGTGTACGGGCTGCTCGGCGCCTGCGGCGACGAAGTGGGTGCCACCGGCCCGGCCCAGCTCTGCTGGTTCCAGGACGGGTTCGCCCGCTCCTCCTGCGGCGACGACGGCTGCCGCGGGATCTGCGGCCCACCGAACGACTCCGGCCGGTCCGTGTCCACCGGGCGTTCCACCCGGCGCTGCGGCAACGCCTCGCCGAAGCCGGCGCCGGAGCGCGACGCGTCGGAGCCGTTGACGCCGGTCAGGTCCGACCACGCCGGCATGCCGGCCCGCGAGGGCGGCGCGCTGACGGGCAGTTCCGGTGCGGGCGGAGCGGGTGGCGCGTCGAAGAGCCGCCCGCCGCTGCCGCCGTTGAATCCACGGCCTGCCCCGGCCGGTGCACTCGCCCCAGAGCCCGACTCCAGCGCCAGCGGCGCGAAGGAGGACGAGCGCTGCGGCGGGGCCGCCGGAGCCTGCTGGCGCATGTTGGGGGCCGGGGCGAACCCGGGCAGTTCCCGCGACGGAGCGCCCGCGCCGCGACCCGCCAGCGCCCGCGGCACGAGCACCGCGGTCGGCAGCGTGACGTCGGCGATGATGCCCCGGTCGGCCGAGAGCCGCAGCTCCGTCTTGACCCCGTGCCGCGCGGCGAGCCGCGCGACCACGACCAGGCCCATCATCCGGGAGACCGCCACGTCCACCTGCGGCGGACTGGCCAGCTTCTCGTTGATCTCGTTGAGCATGTCCGGCGAGATGCCGATGCCGTGGTCCTCGACGTACAGCACGGCGCGGTCGCCCACCCGGCGTGCCTCGACCATGACGGTCGAGTCCGGCGGGGAGAACGCGGTCGCGTTGTCGAAGAGCTCGGCGATGAGGTGCACCAGGTCGTTGACCGCGTGCGCGGCGACCTCGATGTCACGGTCGATGACCCCGAACTCGATCCGGGTGTAGTGCTCGACCTCGGACTGGGCGGCACGGAGCACGTCCAGCAGGGCCGCGGGCTCGCGCTGCACACGGGTGGAGTCGGCACCGGCGAGCACCAGAAGGTTCTCGTCGTTCCGGCGCATTCGGGTGGCCAGGTGGTCCAGCTGGAAGAGCTCGGCCAGCCGGTCCGGGTCCTCCTCACCGCGCTCGAGGCGGTCCAGGTGACCGATGAGCCGGTCGACCAGGATCTGCGAACGACGGGCGAGGTTGACGAACATCGTCGCGACGGACGACCGCAGTGCGGCCTGCTCGGCGGCGGTGCGGACCGCCTCCAGGTGGACCGCGTTGAACGCCTCGGTCACCTGCCCGAACTCGTCCTTGCTGCGCACCGGCAGCGGCTCGGCGATCTGGTTGGCCACCTGCACCGGCGACAGCTGTGAGGACAGCGCCGGGTCGCGCAGTCGGGCGACCGCCTGCGGCAGACCGTACTGGGCGATGCTGAGCGCGCCGTGACGCAGTTCGCGCAGCGACCGGGCCATCGAGCGGGCCACCAGCCAGGCGAAGAGGATCGCCAGCAGCAGCATGCCCAGCAGCAGACCGGTCTGCACGAGAACCTGCTGCGTGACCTCGTCACGCAGGTCGCTCGCGGTGACCTCGACGTCGGAGTCCAGCTGGATCTCGACCTTGCGGAGCACGCCGCCGTGGTCGCGCATGCTCTGGTCCCACTCGGCCGCGGAGAAGTTCAGCGAGCTGAGCGACTCGCCCAGCAGCGCCTCGATGTCGGCCTGGAACTTCGACGACTTGCGCAGCGTCGGGCCGGTCACCTGGCTGTTGAACAGGTCCATGTCCGCGTCGCCGGCGACCGATTCGAAGGCGTCGCGCGCCTGCTCCTGGCCGGTCAGCGTGGCGATGAAGTCCTTGCGCAGACCCGTGTTCAGGCCACCGAGCATGTATGCCCGGTGCACGATGACACGTTCCTGGGAGAGGAACTCCTTGTATGTGGCGATCGCACTCGCCGCGCGCAGGCCGTCACCGAGGTCGCCGCCACCGGCGATCTGGGCGGCGCTGTCACGGATCTGCAGCAGGTAATCGATGATCACCTGGTAGCGCATCGCCGCGTCAGACTGCTTGATCTTGCGGTCCTTCACCTGCTCCCGCACGGAGGGCAGGCTGGAAAGGCCCGAGTCGATCTGCACGAGCAGGTCCCGGAGGCTGTCGTCGACGTCCACCAGCGCGCCGCGCTGCTGCGCGTACGGCTTCTTGGCTTCCTCGACCAGCTTGCCGGCGTTCTCGTAGGACGCCGGCGGGGTGTTGGGCGTGCCGAGCAGCATGACCGCTGCGGCACGCTCGTTCTGGAGGTCGTCGACGAGTGCGCCTGACTCCTTCACCAGCACGGAGAGAATCCGCGTGCGGTCGGCGCCGGTCGCTGTGTCGAGGTTGTCCAACAGACCGTTGGTGCCAACGACGATCGTGGCCAGAGTCGGAACGATCATGATCAGGCCCAGCTTGGACCAGATCGGCATGTCCCGGAGCCGGCTCACTGGCCGTCGGAGACGCGAAAGGACCGCGTTGTTCTGCGTTCCTGGCCGCTTGCTCACGTCACCGCCCTCCTGTCGGTACCACCATCGAGATCCGCGAAAGTGCGGATGGCGCGGGGGTCGCGCCGGGCACCGTACACAGCCCATCCCGGCGAGCTAGGGACGGACCCCCGAGATTCCATCACGCCCGGTGAAAAGAGGAAAGCCCAGGCTGCCCGGAATCCGACACCGGATGGGATGCTCTTGCAGGCCAACCGCACAGTTCAGCCCGCAGTTTCCTTGGAGTCACGCACGGTGAGTGTCCAAAGCGCCCGAGTTATCCTTCTTGCCGGTCCGTCTGGATCGGGCAAATCGTACGTAGCTCGTCAAACCGGTCTCCCGGTTCTGTGCCTTGATGATTTTTACAAGGAAGGAACCGACCCGACACTCCCCCGAGTGAACGAGATGGTCGACTGGGAGTCCCCTTTTTCCTGGGACCTGGACGCGGCTATGACTGCGGTCACACAATTGGCGCAGACCGGTCACACTCAGGTGCCCGTGTACGACATCAGCCTCAGTGCCCGAATCGGCGATCGGCCGTTCCGGCTGGAGGGCGCACCCCTGTTCATCGCCGAGGGCATCTTCGCCGCCGAACTCGTCGGGGCATGCGCGCAGGCCGGGGTGCTGGCCGACGCGCTGGCGCTGCACCGCCCGCGCACCGTCACCTTCGCCCGGCGGCTGGTGCGCGACCTGGCCGAGCACCGCAAGCCGCCCATGGTCCTGGTGCGCCGCGGGCTGCGCCTGTGGCGGGAGGATCCGCTGACCCTGGGCCGGCAGTGCGAGCTGGGCTGCCGGCCCACCACCGCCGCGGCAGTGCAGCGCCGCGCGCGGCTGCTGGTCAGAGCAGCTTCGCGTAAGCCGGTTTGATCACCTCATTGATGATCGAGAGCCGCTCGTCGAACGGGATGAACGCGCTCTTCATCGCGTTGATGGTGAACCACTGCAGCTCCGCCCAGCCCCAGCCGAACGCCTCCACCAGCAGCGCCATCTCCCGCGACATCGAGGTGCCGCTCATCAGCCGGTTGTCGGTGTTCACCGTCACCCGGAAGCGCAGGTCGCGCAGTAGCCCGATCGGGTGCTCCGCGATCGAGGCGGCCGCGCCGGTCTGCACGTTCGACGAGGGGCACAGCTCCAGCGGCACGCGCTTGTCCCGCACGTACCCGGCCAGCCGGCCCAGCGTGCCGGTACCCGGCTCGATGTCGTCGACGATGCGCACGCCGTGACCCAGCCGGTCGGCGCCGCACCACTGCAGCGCCTGCCAGATCGAGGGCAGCCCGAACGCCTCGCCCGCGTGGATGGTGAAGTGGAAGTTCTCCCGCTGGAGATACTCGAACGCGTCCAGGTGGCGGGTGGGCGGGTAACCGGCCTCCGCCCCGGCGATGTCGAAGCCGACCACGCCCGCGTCGCGGTACGCCGTGGACAGCTCCGCGATCTCCATCGAGCGCGCGGCGTGCCGCATCGCGGTGAGCAGCGTGCCGATCCGGATCGGGGTGCCCGCCGCGGCCGCCGCGGCGCTGCCCTCGGTGAACCCGTCCAGCACCGCCTCGACCACCTCCGGCAGCGTCAGCCCGGCGGTGAGGTGCTGCTCCGGCGCGAACCGCACCTCGGCGTACACCACGCCGTCGGCGGCCAGGTCGAGCGCGCACTCGCGGGCCACCCGGCGCAGCGCCGGCGCGGTCTGCATGACCGCCACCGTGTGCGAGAACGTCTCCAGGTAACGCTCCAGCGATCCGCTGTCGGCGGCGGAGACGAACCACTCGCCGAGCTCCCGCGGATCGGTGGCGGGCAGCTCATGCCCGATCTCGGCGGCCAGCTCGACGATGGTGGCCGGGCGCAGGCCGCCGTCGAGGTGGTCGTGCAGCAGTGCCTTGGGCGCCTTCACGATCTCGTCATAGGTCGGAGTCACATGCACCAAGATATTCGGTGTGCTCACCGCCGAGATGACTGACGCGCTGCGCTGCCCCGTCTGCGCCGCCCCCCTGGCGCGCGCCGACGCCACCCTGCGCTGCCCCCGCCACCACAGCTTCGACCTCAACAAGTACGGCTACGTCCACCTCGCCACCGGCCGCAAGCTCCCCGAAGGCGACACCCCCGCCATGGTCGCCGCCCGCACCGCCTTCCTCGCCGCCCACCACTACCTCCCCCTCGCCACCGCCCTCACCCACCTGGTCGATCATGAACTTAGGGACGTGGTGGACGGCGTGTCGCCACCGCACGCCCGTGATCACCAACGCGAGGCGGCGGAGAGCCGGGACCGGGCCCGGGCCGAGTGGGGCCAGGACACGGGAGGATCGGGCGGGCAGGCGCGGGCCACCGGGCGACCGCTGGTGGTGGACCTGGGGGCGGGAACGGGGTATTACCTGGCCGCGGTGCTCGATGCCTGGCCGGCGGCCGAAGGGCTGGCGTTCGATGTGAGCAGGGCGGCGCTGCGGCGCGCGGCGAAGGCCCACCCGCGGGCCGGGGCGGTGCTGGCCGACACCTGGGGCACCCTTCCGCTCGCGGACGCCAGTGTCGACCTGCTGCTCAACGTGTTCGCCCCGCGGCACGGCGCGCAGATGCGCCGCGTGCTCAAACCGGGCGGCCTGCTGGTGGTGGTCACTCCGACCGAACGGCATCTCACGGAGCTGCGCGAACAGCTCGGCCTGCTGTCGGTGCACCCGTCCAAAGCCGAACGCCTCGCCCAGGAGCTGCGTGATTTCACCCCGATCGGCGAGCAGGTGCTGGAGTGGCGACTCGACCTGACCGCCGCCCAGGCCGAGGACCTGATCGCGATGGGACCCAACGCCTTCCACGACCATGCCCGTGCCACGGCCCCGGCGACCTGCACGGCCGCGGTCCGCATCGGAACCTACCGCCCGCGCTGACCGCCGCCGCGGACCTGTCGCTCCGCGATCGCCACCCGGCATGATCGCGGTTTCGTGGCAGAACCTGCGGCCCAACCCCACCTTCCGACACGAAACGGCGATCTTGCGAGAGGTCCCGGCCGGTCAGACCGACAGGTCGACCTCTTCCCAGCCGCCCGGCGGGTCGTGGAACTCGCCGAGGAACACCGACGACCACTCCAGCGCCCAGCGGCGCTGGCCGATCGCGTTGGCGTTCAGCTCGCCGGGCACGGGCAGCCCCTGGCGTTCCAGCTCCTGGAACGACCAGTCGAGGCAGTAGTGCAGGTCGAGCGCGGCCGCGACGACCGTGGGGTCACGCGGCGCGGCCAGGATGCGGGCCTGCCAGGCGGTGAAGGTCTCGCCCGCGTGCAGGTCGGGCAGGGACTCCATGAGCCGCGGCGGCACCAGCAGCGGGTCGAGGGTCTTGATGACGCCGAGCACCCAGCAGATGCCCGCGAGCGCGTCCAGGTGCAGCACGAAGGACTGCCGGTCGCCGAGTTCGTCGACGATCCAGGCCCACTCCGGCTCGGTCACGTCGGGGATGAGGGCGTTGGCGTCGAGCCACTTCTCGGCCTCCGCGGGTGGCATGCCGAAGACGCGCTCCATCGCCACATGCAGGATCGCCGCGCGGGCCTCCAGCTCGCCCGTGGGACGCAGCTCGACGGTGTCCCCCGGTTCCCATACCAACGGGTAGGAGTCCGGTGGCAGCGGGACGCCCAGCCGCGTCAGCTCCTGGAAGCTGGCGGCGCGCACGGCGAGGGGGTCCGGTGCGGGCAGTGCCACGGAATCAGCCGATCCGATCGATGATCAGCGGGCGGGAGGGTGCGGGCCCGTCTCCGACGACGACGGCCGACGCGGCGTCGACCCGGGCCACCGGCAGCCGGGACGGGTCGTCGGTACGCAGCTCGTACAGCACGTCGCCGGCGTTGACCCGGTCTCCGGGGCGCTTGTGCAGCACCACGCCGGCGGCGGCGCTGACCGGATCCTCCTTGCGGGCCCGGCCGGCGCCGAGCCGCCAGGCGGCCAGGCCGATGCCGAGCGCGTCGACCGACGCCACGATCCCGGAGCGCTCCGCCCGGATCTGCTCGATCTCGTTGGCGACCGGCAGCGGCGCGTCGGGGTCGCCGCCCTGGGCGCGGATCATCGCCCGCCAGGAGTCCATGGCGCGCCCGTCGTGCAGCGCGTCGGCGGGGTCGACGTCGGACAGCCCGGCCGCGGACAGCATCTCGCGGGCCAGCGCCAGGGTCAGTTCGACCACGTCGGCGGGGCCGCCGCCAGCCAGCACGTCGAGCGACTCCTGCACCTCGACCGCGTTGCCGACGGTCCGGCCCAGCGGGGTGTTCATGTCGGTGAGCAGCGCGACGGTGTCGACGCCGTGCGCCCGGCCCAGCTCCACCATCTGGCGGGCCAGCTCCCGGGCGTCGTCCACGGACTTCATGAACGCGCCCGTGCCGACTTTCACGTCCAGCACCAGCGCGCCGGTGCCCTCGGCGATCTTCTTGCTCATGATCGAGCTGGCGATCAGCGGGATCGCCTCGACGGTGCCGGTGACGTCACGCAGCGCGTACAGCTTGCGGTCGGCCGGCGCGAGGCCCTCGCCCGCCTGGCAGATCACCGCGCCGACGTCGCGCAACTGCGAGATGAACTCCTCGTTGCTCAGCGCGGCCCGCCACCCGGGAATCGACTCCAGCTTGTCCAGGGTGCCGCCGGTGTGCCCGAGCCCGCGGCCGGACAGCTGCGGCACGGCCGCACCGCAGGCCGCCACGAGCGGGGTCAGCGGCAGCGTGATCTTGTCGCCGACGCCGCCGGTCGAGTGCTTGTCCACGGTCGGCCGGGAGACCTTGGACAGGTCGAGCCGCTCCCCGGAGGCGATCATCGCGGCGGTCCACCGGGCGATCTCCCCGTCGGACATGCCGCGGATCAGGATCGCCATGGCCAGCGCCGACATCTGCTCGTCGGCGACCTGGCCCCGGGTGTACGCGTCGACGACCCAGTCGATCTGCTCGTCGCTCAGCGCACCGCCATCGCGTTTGGCCCGGATGACGTCGACAGCCGCGAACCTCATGCCTTCTCCTCGCTGCGCTCGTCGGCGGCATGGCGAACACTCATGATTCGCGCACGGTGTCCGCTCATGCCCTCGCCCCGTTCCGCTCGGCTCCGGCACGGACGACCGCACCCATGATCGGCTCGCTCACTGCACTCCTCCGTTGACAGCTTCCAGCTCGGCCAGGCCGAACCCGTGCGGGAGCAGCTCCGCCATGGTCAGCGGGCCGCCCTCGGCGTCGATCAGCATGCGCGGACCGCCCTGCTCCCACAGCAGCTGCCGGCAGCGTCCGCAGGGCAGCAGCGGATCGCCGGAGGCGTTCACGCATGCCATCGCGACCAGCTTGCCGCCACCGGTGGCGTGCAGTTGGGACACCATGCCGCACTCGGCGCACAGCACCACCCCGTACGCGGCGTTCTCGACGTTGCAGCCGACCACGACCCGGCCGTCGTCGACCAGCCCCGCGGCGCCCACCGGGAACTTCGAGTAGGGCGCGTAGGCGCGGTGCATCACGCGCACCGCCTCTTCGCGCAGCATCTCCCAGTCGACGTCCATCACGGCCCCTTTCCACGCTCGCCCGTCCGGCGTGGCGCCCGGCCGGGCGCCACGCAAGATCGGACCATCCAGCCTAGCTGTCAGCCCTTGACGTACGGCTTGCCGTCGGCCGCGGGCGCGCGGACGCGTCCCACCAGCCCGGCCACCGCGAAGATCGTCGCGAGGTACGGCAGCATGCTCAGGAACTGGCTGGGGATGGGGCTGCTGATGCTGTTCAGGAAGCCGGTCAGCGCGCCGAAGAAGCCGAAGAACAGCGACGCGAAGAACGCCCCGACCGGGTGCCACCGGCCGAAGATCATGGCCGCCAGCGCGATGAAGCCCGCGCCGCTGACCATGTACTTGCTGAAACCGGTGGTCGACAGCATCGAGAAGTACGCGCCGCCGAAGCCCGCCACCAGGCCCGCGAGCAGCACGTTCGCGTAGCGCAGGCCGAGCACCCGGATGCCGACGGTGTCCGCCGCGGCCGGGTGCTCACCGACGGCACGGGTGCGCAGGCCCCAGCGGGTGCGGAACAGCGCGATCGTGATCACGGCCACCGCGATCAGCGAGCCGTAACTGAAGATGTTGCCGTTGAACAGCGCCGGCCCGATGATCGGGATCTCGGACAGCCCGGGGATCGGCCAGCTCGGCACCTTGCCGGGGAAGTTGTACGCGTCCGTGTCGGGCCGCATCACCTGCTCGTAGAAGAACGCGGTGAGGCCGCCCGCGAACACGTTCAGCACGATGCCCACGACCACCTGGTCCACCAGGTACCTGATGGCGAACACGGCCAGGATCGCCGACAGCAGCGCGCCGCCGAGCGCGGCGGCCAGCAGGCCGAGCCAGAAGCTGCCGGTGAGCGTGCCGAACAGGGCGCCGAAGAACGCGCCGGTGAGCAGCTGTCCCTCGATCGCCACGTTGACCACGCCGCTGCGCTCGCAGAGCACACCGCCGAGCGATCCGAAGATCAGCGGGATGGCCGCGGTGAAGGTGGCCGCGGCGATGAAGCCCAGCGGCATGGTGTGCGACACCGTCGACACCGACATCTGCCAGCACAGCGCCGAGATGATGAAGCCCATCAGCGCCACACCGGTCAGCACGCCGAAGTGCTTGCCGGTGACCAGCAGCGCCACCCCGGCCGCGAGCGCGATCAGCCCGAAGATGATCGCGCCGGCGGTGCCCGGGATGTCGAATCCGGCGCCGGACACGTTCTCGCCGAGCGCGAACCGCGCGTTCTCGGAGCTGGCCAGCGCGCCGAAGACGATCGTGGCCAGCAGGCCCAGGACGATCATCACCGCACCGGTCTTGCGGGTGCGGGTCCAGTAGGCCTCCGGCACCGCCAGCTCGACGTCCATCGTGGAGGTTGTCACGCTCACCCCTTCGCCAATCCGGCCTGCGCGGCGGCAGCCGGCGACCTGCGCAGCCTGTAGATCGCCTTCACCAGCGCCGGGGCGGCGACGAAGAGCACGATCAGTGCCTGGATCACGACGACCAGCTCCACCGAGACACCGGAGAAGGTCTGCATCGCGTTGCCGCCCGCCTGGAGGGCGCCGAACAGCAGGCCCGCGCCGACCACACCCCACGGGCGGACCCGGCCGAGCAGCGCGACCAGGATGCCGTTGAAACCGATCTGGCCGATCATGTCGATGGTCAGCGCCGGGGCGGTGCCCAGCGCGACGCTGGTGCCGCCGAGCCCGGCGAGCGCGCCGGCGAGCGCCATGGTCAGCGCCACGGTCGTGCCGACCTTGATGCCGGCGGTCGCCGCGGCGTGCGGGTTGTGGCCGACCGCGCGCAGCTCGAAGCCGAACCGTCCGCGCTTGAGCAGCCAGGCCACCCCGGCCGCGGCGAGCACGGCCAGCACGATGGCGAGGTTGGCCCGCAGCAGCGGGTCCGGGATCAGCTGCGGCAGCCGGCCGGACTCCTGGATCGGCTTGCTGATCGCGTCCGGCCGGGCCGGGTCCTTGATCCCCTGTTGCAGGATGAACCAGCCGAGGAACAGGAACGCGATGTTGTTCAGCATGATCGTCAGGATGACCTCGTGCGCGCCCGTCCGTGCCTTGAGGACGCCGACCAGGTAGCCCCAGAGTCCACCGAGCAGCACGCCCGCGAGCACGCCGAGCGGCACCTGGACGATCGCGGGCAGGGACAGCGCCAGGCCGACCGTGCCGCCGGCGAGAGCGCCCATGATCGCCTGGCCCTGGCCGCCGATGTTGAACAGGCCCGCGCGGAACGGCACCGCCACCGCCAGGCCCGTGAAGATCAGCGGCGCGGCGTTGGTGAGCGTCTCCGAGATCGGGTAGAACACCTGCTGCCAGGTGGTCATGTTCCAGTACCAGCGGTTCACCGTGTCCGGGTTGACGATGGCGCCCTTGAACATGTCGACGTACGCCGTGCTGACGAACGCCCAGGTGTCACCGAGCGTCTTGCCCGGCTGGTAGAGCAGGTACTGCCACTGGTCGCGGACCTCGGCGTTGCCGATGACCATCAGCACGCCGCCGCAGATCAGCGCGAGCACGATCGCCAGCAGGGTGACCGTGAAGTTGTTGTTCGCCCACAGCTCCTCGCGCAGGATGTTCGCGAACGAGGGCTTGCCCTTCTCGGGCACGCGGTGGCGGGCGGGCTTCTCCGCCGGGTTGACGTGGTACTGGTCCACGTCGGGGGTCGGCAGCGCCGGGCTCTTGTCGGGCGACGCGGCGGTGGCGCCGGGTTCGGCCTCGATCGGCTCGTGCGACGTCATGAGGCTGCCTCGCCGTTGTCGCTCATACCCTCACCTTGGGTGTCCTGCTCGCCGGATGCCGGTGTCCCGGGGGTGTGCGAGCTGCTACTGGGGTCGATGCCGGCCATCAGCAGGCCCAGCGTCTCGCGCGGCGTGTCCGGGGAGACCACGGCCAGCACCCGGCCGCGGTACATCACCGCGACCCGGTCGGCCAGCGCCATCACCTCGTCCAGCTCGCTGGAGACGACCAGCACGGCCGCGCCGCGGTCGCGCTCGGCCACGATGCGGGAGTGGATGAACTCGATCGAGCCGACGTCCACGCCGCGGGTCGGCTGCGACGCGATGAGCAGCTTCAGCGGCGTGGACATCTCCCGCGCCACGATGACCTTCTGCTGGTTGCCGCCGGACAGCGCGCCGACCGGCTGGTGCGCCGACTGGGTGCGCACGTCGAACTCGGCGATCTTCTCGCCGGCCGAGCGCTCGATGGCGTCCAGGTCGAGCGCGAACCGGCCCCCGAACGGCGGGAGGTCGTACAGGTCGAGCACCAGGTTCTCGGCGACCGAGAACTCCTTGACCAGGCCGTCGACGCTGCGGTCCTCGGGTACGTAGCCCACGCCCGCGCGCAGCACCTCGCGGGTGTGCCAGGTGGTGATCGGCTTGCCGGACAGGTGCACGCTGCCCGCCCGAGCGGGGCGCAGCCCCATGATCGATTCGACCAGCTCGGTCTGCCCGTTGCCCTGCACGCCCGCGATGCCGAGCACCTCTCCGGCCCGTACCACCAGGTCCACGCCGTCGACCGCGCGGTGCTCCCGGTCGTCGGCGACGACCAGGCCGGAGACCTCGAGCACGGGCTCGCCCGGCACCGCCGCCTCCTTCGGCACCTCCAGCACCACGCTGCGGCCGACCATCAGCTCGGCGAGCTCCGCCTCGGGGGCGGTCGGCTCGGCGGTGCCCACGGTCCTGCCGCGGCGGATCACGGTGATCCGGTCCGCCACCGCCTTGACCTCGCGCAGCTTGTGCGTGATGAAGACGATGGACTTGCCCGCCGCCTTCAGCCCGCGCATGACCTCTAGCAGCTCGTCGGTCTCCTGCGGGGTGAGCACGGCGGTCGGCTCGTCGAGGATCAGCAGGTCCACGTCGCGGGTGAGCGCCTTGACGATCTCGACCCGCTGCTGGATGCCGATCGGCAGATCCTCGATGATCGCATCGGGGTTCAGCGGCAGGCCGTAGCGCTGCGAGACCTCGCGGACCAGCTTGACGGCCTTGGCGTGGTCGATGAAGCCGCCGCGGGCCGGTTCGGCGCCGAGCATGATGTTCTCGGCCACGGAGAAGACGGGCACGAGCATGAAGTGCTGGTGCACCATGCCGATGCCCACCTTGATGGCGTCGCCGGGGCCTTTGATGCGCACGGGTGCGCCGTCGACGAGGATCTCGCCCTCGTCCGGCTGCAGCAGGCCGTACAGCACGTTCATGAGAGTGGACTTGCCCGCGCCGTTCTCGCCGAGCAGCGCGTGGATCTCGCCCGGTTCGACGGTCAGGTGGATGTCATCGTTTGCGACGAGGTCACCGAATCGCTTGGTGATGCCGCGCAGTTCGAGTCTCAGCTCCGACCTCCGTTGGTCCCGTGCACCGCCGGACGCGGGGAGTCGGCCGGCGGGGTGCCGCGACGTTCCGTGTTCCGAGGGCGAGTGTGCGCTCATTATGTGGGCGGCCCCGGGGGGAGCGCACTCCCCGGTCCGCACTGAGCTTCAACCGGTCCGGCCGCCATCTCGACCACGGATTCCGTGGCGGGGACAGCGGCCGGTTGAGGAAAGCGAGGCCGCCCTCTCCGGTGATGATCTCACCGGAGAGGACGACCGGGTGTCACTTCGGCTGGGCCGGGGACTCAACCACGATCTTGCCGGAGATGATGTCCTGCTTCAGCGTCTCGACCTCGGCCTTGAGAGCCGGGTCGATCTTGCTGTCGAAGTCGTGGTACGGGGCCAGCGAGACGCCGTTGTTGGCCAGCGTGCCCATGAAGCCGCCGGTCAGCAGGGTGCCCGGGGTGCCGGCGGCCTTGGTCGCGGCCTCCTTCACACCGTCGGTCGAGTTCTTGACGACCGTGGTCAGCATGACGTTGCCGTACTTGGTGGTGTCGAAGCCGTCGGCGTCGACCCAGATCACGACGAACTTGTTGCCCGCGTTGGCGGCGGAACCGAGGCCCGAGCCACCCGCGACCGGGAAGATCACGTCAGCGCCCTGCGCGGCCAGCGCGTCGGACTTCTGCTTGCCCTGGTCCTGGCTGACGAAGGCGTCGTTGCCGCTGTTGAACAGACCGTCCTGCTTGGCCTTGTCCCAGCCGAGCACCTGGACGTTCTTGCCCTTGGCCTTGTTGTAGGCGGCCACACCGTCGGCGAAGCCGTCCATGAAGATCGTCACCGGCGGGATCTTCATGCCGCCGTAGGTGCCGACCTTGCCCGACTTCGAGTAGCCCGCCGCCAGGTAGCCGGCGAGGTACGCCGCCTGCTGGGTCTGGAACTGGATCGGGTACACGTTCGCCAGGCCGAGGTTGTCGGCGTCGACGATCGAGAACTGAACGGTCGGGTTGGCGGTCGCGGCCTTCTTGGTCGCGTCACCCATCAGACCACCGACAGCCTGGATGTACTTGCAACCCTTGGTGACCGAGTTGGCCAGGTTGGGGTCGTAGTCGGCCATGGCCGTCGACGCGGTGTAGCTCGGGTCGATCGCCGGGTTCGCGGCCTTGGCGGCCTGCAGGCCCGCCCAGGACGAGGCATTGAACGAGTGGTCGTCGATACCGCCGGTGTCGGTCACCATGCACGCGCTGAACTTCGCAGCGGCGCTGGTGCCGGTGCCCGGCGTTTCCTCGGTCGGCTTGGCACAGGCGGCTGCGGCGAACGCGAGGCCCGCAGACGCGACAAGCGCGACAATCTTCATCCCACGCACAGGGCGCAAGACGGTCTCCTCTCCCATAAAGACACCGCGCATGGTCTTTCCACCTGTGTGCAGATGGCGGCACGGTGAACCTCGTCCAGCAACATATCCTTCACGTCGCCGTTCGAACGACAATCGTGCAGGGTTGTTGAACGGTCGTTACCCCCGCGTGACCAGGACGTGTAAAGAATCACGAAGCAGCGTCGACAATAGGCCCCGGTAACTGCGCAGCAGGGCACGAACCGGGCATTCTTTCAGGTCCATGCCTGGTTGGGACTGGGGCGTGATGTCGGCGACACCTGCTCGCGTACCCTCGGCGATCGTGGACGCAATGGAAGCAGTACGACTGATCCTGCGGTACGCGCACCTGGTCGGCTTCGCCCTGCTGTTGGGCGGCGCGCTGGTGCAGTACTACACGGGACGCATCTACATCAACGCCGTCATGCTGTGGGGCGCGGTCATCCAGGTGGTCACCGGCGTCGCGCTGGCCGCGCCGCTGGGCCGCGAGATCCAGCCCGACCCGGTCAAGCTGGCGGTCAAGGGCGTCATCGCCATCATGATCTTCATCATGGTGCTGATCCCGTACCTCAAGAAGCGTGAGACGGTCAACAAGGGCCACTTCCTGGCCATCATCGGCCTCACCCTGGTCAACGCCGCCGTCGCCGTCTTCTGGCGCTGACCGAAGGCCGCGCGACCCGCGGCCGTGCGAGCGGTTTCAAGATCGCTGTTTCGTGTCGAAAGCTGTGGTCAGACCACAGATCCAGACACGAAACAGCGATCTTTCGTCGTCAGCGCGGGCGGCGGGCGCGCAGGGCGGCCCTGACGTCGCGGACCAGGGGGTCGTAGCCGTCGGCCACCAGTTGCGGACCGGCGGGCAGCACCAGCCAGTCAGCGCCGAGCGGGGGCGCGGGGACCTCCGCGCAGTCCACGGCCAGCCGGTGGTCCGGCCAGGCCAGGTCGAGCCGCACCGCGGGCTCCCCGTCCCGGGCCAGCACGTACTTCACCACCGGGGCCGGCAACCCGGCCAGCGCCAGCCGCACCCGTACCCGGCTCTCGTGCGGCCCCCGCGCGGCCGGGTCGACCAGCTGCGCCGCCTTCAGCAGCCGCCCCCAGCCGGGCTTGCCGATCCGGGCCTGGGCGTACTCCGTCAGCGCGCCGACGCTCACCGCACCCCGGGCGACCATGACGTCGAGCAGCGCCGTCGCCTCCACCACGTCGAGCCAGCGGGCCAGGTCCCAGCCGGTGCGCTGCGGCGTGGTGACCCGGATGCCGTCGACCCGCCGGGTCACGTCCTTCTCCGGCACCGGCCCCCGGTGCACCACGATGCCCGCCATCGGCCCGAACCGGCCCGGGGTGAGGATCTCCACCGCCTCGTCCGCCCCGTACGGTGCGCCGTACAGGCTGGCGGCCGAGCGGCCGGCGACGACTCCGTCCTCGGGCAGCAGGAAGTCGCTGACGGCCAGGCAGCGCAGCCGGTGGGTGATGGTCAGGTCGCGGTCGGCGTACACCCCGCGGAACAGCGGCCGCCAGGCGGAGCTGCGCAGCTGGGCGCGGGTGAGCAGACCGGACTCCAGCGCGTCGGCTCCCCGGAAGATCCGGCGGGCGAGCGCTTCGGGGCGCAGCGGCGGCTTGGGCACGGGCGTCAGCGTAAGACCCCGGTTCATGCGATCTTGCGTGAGTCGCGGGGGCGACACGCCCGAAAAGGACATACCACCAGGCGATCATGTGAATTTCTCACGATCACACGGCGTGTCGACACGTTTACGGCAAGTGGCGGCACACGGGGTCGAACCGCGTGCCGCCACCGCCTGTCAGCGGGGTGGCTCCAGGCGCCAGACGCGCAGTCCCGGACCGTCACCCGGCAGGGTCAACCGACCCATGCCGTCCGGTTCAAGGTCCGTAGCAGCGAAGACGCCGACAGCCCGCGCGCCCAGGGCGAGTGAGAAGTCCTCACCGGCCGCCCGCGAAGCTGCCACCAGAAGTGCATTCTGCTCGAATTCCCGCAGGTAGACCATGGTATCGCTGGTCACATGCAGCCAGCGCAGCCCGCCGTGGCGCAGCGCGGGCTCCGCGGCCCGCAACGCCAGCAACTCCCGGTACGCCCCGAGTGTCTGCTCGTCGCGGTCGCGCTTCCACGGCATCGGGGTGCGCGCGTTCTCGCCGTTCCAGCCGGTCAGGCCGAACTCGCTGCCGGCGTACACCATCGGGGTTCCCGGCAGCGTGACCTGCATGCCCAGCGCGACCAGGTGCCGCGCCGCCGATCCGGTGACGGTGCGGATGCGGGCCGAGTCGTGCGAGTCGAGGATGTTCCACGAGTGGACCAGCGACCGCCAGGACACCCGCGCCGCGAACGCCCGCATGGTGGCGTGCACGGCCGCCCCGTCCCGGCTCGGCACATCGCCCGGCGTGCCGAAGAAGTTGGCGAAGCCGGGCGCGTCACCGCGCAGCCAGGCCCAGACCGGGCGGGTGAACCCGAGATAGTTCATGGCCCCGTGCCAGCCGTCGCGATCCAGGTCGCCGGTCGCGTCGTGCATGTGCTCGCCGACCAGCATCGCGTCGGCGGGCAGGGCCCGCCGGATCAGCGCGGCCACCTCGTGGGCGTCGTCCTGCGCGGCACGGCGGCCGGTCATGTTGGCCACGTCCACCCGCCAGCCGTCGAAGTGCGCGAGCCAGCGCCGCAGCACGGCGGTCATCCGCTGCCGCACCAGCGGGCTCGCCCAGTTGAGTTTGGGCAGGCTCTTCACCCCGCACCAGGCCTCGTAGTCACCGGTGTCTGCGTCGAAATAGAACATCTCGCGCTCGGCAGAATCCACATCGGACGAGGCGCGGGTGAACCACTCATGGGCGTCGCCGCAATGGTTGGAAGTGATGTCGCCGATCAGCCGCATGCCGCGCGCATGTACGGCCTCGGCCAGCCGGGCCAGCGCCGCGTCCCCGCCCAGCAGCGGATCCACCTGGTCGAAGGTGGACGCGTCGTAGCGGTGGTTGGACCGGGCCGGGAAGACCGGGGTCAGGTAGACGGTGTTCACGCCCAGCGCCTGGATGTGGTCCAGGTGCTCCGTGATGCCGTCCAGGTCGCCGCCGAAGAGCTGCTCGGCGGTGCCCGGACCCTGCCCGATGACCTCGTCACGGTCCCAGTCGCGGGGCAGCGCCCAGTCCGGCAGGTCCGCTTCCGCCATTGGCTTCGCGTGCGCCGAGCGGGCGAAACGGTCCGGGAAGATCTGGTACAGCACGGCGTCCGCGGACCAGGCCGGGGGCGCGTCGTAGGCGACGGCCCGGAAATCGGTGTCGTCGGGCAGTTCGTGCCCGACCACCCCGCCCGCGGTCAGCCAGTACGTGTCACCGGCAGCGGTGCGCAGGTGGAAACGGTAGTTCGTCACCGGATTGCGCACGGTGAGCGCGGCCCGCCACCAGACGTCGGTCGCGCCGTAGCCACCGACCGCCGAGCCGGTCCGATCCGGATCGACCTCGGCCGCCACGAACCACGGCTCCCCGTCCGGCGTGCTCCGCAGGTGCACCGCTTCCACTCCGGCCGCCGCAGGCACCCGCACCCACACGGTGACCACGTCACCCAGCGCCGGTGCGCCGTCCGAGACGTACAGGGCAGAGCCGTCATGATGCGGCTGTTCGATGAGACGCATTGTCGCGCCATCCTTCCGTTTTCAGAGGATGTCGACGTTTCAGCCCGCAGTCCCGTTCACCGGAACCCGAGGTCGCGACACTGCTGTTCCTGCTGCCCCACCTCGCCGCGTTGATCATGAAGTTGTGGCAGCGACACACCGTCGAGCCGTGCCATAAGTTCATGATCAACGCGGCGGAAGGTCAGCCCTTGACTGCGCCGGCGGTCAGGCCGCTGACGATGTACTTCTGGAGCCAGAGGAAGAGGCTGACGGTGGGGATCGCCGTCAGGAGGGTGGCGGCGGCGAACATGCCGAAGTTGGCGTCGCGTTTGTCGGTCAACATGCCGTACATGCCGACGGCCAGGGTTTTGGCCTCGGTGTCGCGGAGGAAGACGTTGGCGATGAGGAACTCGTTGATGGTGCCGATGAAGGAGAGCATCGCCGTCACCGCGAGCACCGGGCCGACCAGCGGCAGGATGATGCGGAAGAAGGTCTGCACATGCGACGCGCCGTCCATGGTGGCCGACTCGTCGATCTCCTTGGGCACCGTGTCCAGGTAACCCTTCATCAGGTACGTGTTCACGCCCAGCGCGCCGCCCAGGTACAGCACCAGCAGACCCCACGGCTTGTTGAAGCCGAACGCCGGGTACAGCTCGGTGACCTCGGTGAACACGATGAAGATGGCCACGATCGCCAGGAACTGCGGGAACATCTGGATGAGCAGGATGGACAGCAGGCCCACCCGGCGGCCCCGGAACCGCATCCGGCTGAAGGCGTACGCCGCCGCCACGCTGATCAGCAGACCCGCGAAGGCCGAGATCAGCGCGATGATCACCGAGTTCAGGAACCACTTGGTGAACGGGTGGTCACCGGTCAGCAGGTCGACGAAGTTCTTCAGGCTGGCACCCTCCGGGATGAGCCCGGTGGAGCCGAGCGTGCCCAGCGGGTTGATCGCGGCGGACACCACGAACACCACCGGGAACAGCGCGAACGCGCATACCACCAGCACCACCGCGTAGCGCCAGCCGACGTCTCTGAGCCACTTGATCACGAGTACACCTCCTCCTGCGCCCGGCTGCGCCAGAACGCCACAGTGGAGACCGTGGCCACGATCGCGAAGATGAACACCGAGATGGCCGCGGCGAAGCCGAAGTCGGCCACGCCGGAGTCGAAGCCCGCGACCCGGTACGTGTAGCTGATCAGCAGGTCGGTCGCGCCGACGGTGCTGTTGTCGATCGCGTACGGGCCGCCGTTCGTGACCAGCTTGATGTTGTTGAAGTTGTTGAAGTTGAAGCCGAACGAGGAGATCAGCAGCGGGGTCAGCGCCACCAGCACCAGCGGCAGGGTGACCCGCCGGAACCCGGCCCACGCGGACGCGCCGTCGATGCGGGCCGCATCGGTCAGCTCCCGCGGCACGGCCTGCAGCGCACCCGTGATCACCAGGAACATGTACGGGAAGCCCATCCACAGGTTGATCACGATGAGCCCGAGCCGTGCCGTGGTCGGCGTGCCCAGCCAGTCGTGCACCCCGAACAGCTTGCTGATCAGCCCGAAGTCGGTGTTGAACATGTCCCGCCAGATCAGCAGCATGGCGAAACCCGGCATGGCGTACGGCAGGATCAGCAGGATCCGGTAGAACTTCGTGCCGCGCACCCGGGGCGAGTGCAGCGCCAGCGCCACGATCATGCCGAGCGCGAACGTCGTCGCGACCGCGCTGAGCGCGAAGACGAAGTTCCAGATCAGCACGTTGAGGAAGTGCCCGGAGATGGTCGGGTCGGTCAGCGCCTTGGTGAAGTTGGCGAACCCGACGTCGACCTTCCAGCCCTGGTCGAGGTGCTTGCCCTCGGCGTCGACGAAGTAGCCCTCGACCTCGTCCGCGACCCACCTGCCGCCGCTGGGGCTGGTGACGCAGTCGCAGGCCGCGTCGTAGGACTTGTCCGCCTTGCCCTCGAAGGCCCGGCTCAGGCCGGTGGCCTTGACCGCGCCACCCGGGGTCGGCACCGAGAACGCCGCGATCTCCGCATCGCGCTCGGCCGCCTGCGCGGTCGGAATCACGGTGTACCCGGCGGCGGTCAGCACCTTGCCCGTCAGCGACACCTCGGCCCCGTCGACCGGGGTCAGGCCCGCGGCGGTGCCCGCCTGTACGGCCTTGGTGGCCGGGTCGACCAGCAGGAACACCATCTCGCCGTCGCGCTCGGCGATGGTCAGGTAGTACTCCGGCGAGCCCGGCACCTGGGTCACCGAGCTGGTCTCGATGGCCCGGATCGCCTCTTCCTTGGTGCCCCGGTGCCCGTCGCCGAAGTTGGTGAAGGCGGTGACGAAGGTCAGCACGATTGGCACGATGGCGAAGGCGATCAGGAAGATCGTGCCCGGCACCAGGTACTTCGCCGGGATGTGGCGCGGGGTCAGGTAGAGGTAGGCGACGAGCGCCGTGACCACGCCGACGACGACCAGGGCCGTCCAGGCCTCGGTCTGGATCAGCGGCGGGAGCGCGTAGATCAGCAGTGCGGCGACGATGCCCAGCACCGCGATACGCGACACGATGAAGCCGGTGGACAGCTCGCGGGTGCGGCGGACCTGCTCCGCGTCGCCGCGACGCCCACCCCGGGAGCGCTGGTCGGGGGCCTGCCCGGACGGCCCCGGGTGCGGGGAGCTCGCGCTCCCCGCACCCGTCACCTCAGTGGTCATGAGGCAGGACTACTTGTTGATCTCGGCGGTGATGGCCTTGGCTGCGGCCTCGGCCGCGGTCTTGGCGTCGCCGCCCTTGACCACCGCCACCTCGGCGTTGGCCATCGGGCCCCAGATCGCGCCCATGGCCGGGATGGCCGGCATCGGGATGCCGTTGGCGCCGGCCTGCACGAACTTCTCCGCGTTCGGGTCCAGCGCCTTCACGGCGTCGGCGGCCGCGGTCAGCGCCGCGGGGCGCGGGTCGGCCTTGTACAGCGCCAGGGCCACGTCCTTGTTGGTGACGTAGTTGGCCACGAACTCCTGGGCCAGCACCTTGCTCTTGCCCTTGGCCGCGACGTAGAACGCCTGCACGCCGAGGAACGGCTTGGCCTGGCCACCGGCCGCGAAGCCGGGGACCGCGCTGATGTCGAAGCCGAAGCCGGCCTTCTTGACGTCGTTCATCGACCACGGGCCGGAGATCAGGAACGCGCACTTCTTCTGCACGAAGCTGGGGATGCCGTTCTCGTTGCCGATCGAGGTCTTGATCGCGCCCTCGCCCTTCTCGCCGAGCGCCTTCATCTTCTCCAGCGCGGCGATCGACTCGGGGGTGTTCACCGTGACCTTGGACGGGTCCGGGTCACCGGAGGCGGTGGTGCCGAACAGCGAGCCGCCGGCCGCCGAGAACAGCGGGTACGTGTGGTACACGTCGCCGGCCGCACCGAACGGCACGCAGAGGATCTCCTGGACCTTCTTGGCGGCCTTGAGGTCCTTGCCGGCCTTGATCAGGTCCTCGATCGTGGCGGGCGCGGTGGGCACCAGATCCGTGTTGCGGATCAGGGCCACGTTCTCCATCGCGTACGGCGCGCCGTAGATCTGCCCGTTGAAGGTCACGGCCTTGATCGCGTTCGGGTGGAAGGCGGCCTTCTGGTCAGCGGTCAGCTGCACCGGGTCGATGGCGCCGTTCTGCACCATGTTGCCGATCCAGTCGTGCGCGCCGACCATGATGTCCGGGCCGCTGCCCTGCTGCGAGGCGGTGATGAAGGTCTGCTGCTGGTTCTCGCTGATCTCCTTGACCTCGACCGTCACGCCGTTCTCCTTGCCGAACGCCTCGGCGAACGGCTTGAGGACGGGAGCACGCGTCGGGTCGGTCCACAGCACGAGCTTGCCGTTGCCCTTGTCCTTGCTGGGGGTGGCGGCCGGCTCGTTGGTTCCGCCGCAAGCCGCGACACCGAGCATCAGCAGCCCGGCGGCGGCGATCACACCCGCGGTACGGATGCGCATGAGCACTCCTTCGAGAAGGGTCACCCAGGTGACCCGGGGGTGACCGCTCGGGCTAATCCACGCGCCCGGGCGGCCGAGAGGGGTCGACGCGCCCCGTTCTGGAAGGTCTTCCAGAATCGGTGACGCACCACAGCACCCCGTTGCCGGGGTTGTGATCCGTGTTACGGAGTTTGTTGCCGGGAGGTTAGCAAGCCTTTGCAAGCAATGGAAGACCTTGCAACGTGCCCATATCAACATCGGGCTGTCTTCGGCTAGAGTGCCGCCATGCGCGCACGACTCTCTGACATCGCCCAGCAGGCGGAGGTGAGCGAAGCCACCGTCTCCCGGGTGCTGAACGACCGGCCCGGCGTCTCCGCCGACACCCGGCAGGCCGTGCTGACCGCCCTCGACGTGCTGGGCTACGAGCGCCCCGCCCGGCTGCGCAAGCGCAGTGCGGGCCTGGTCGGCCTGGTGGTGCCGGAGCTGGACAACCCGATCTTCCCGGCGTTCGCCCAGATCATCGAGACGACCCTGGCTCAGCAGGGCTTCACCCCGGTGCTGTGCACCCAGACCCCCGGCGGCGTGACCGAGGACGAGTACGTCGAGATGCTGCTCGACCGGCAGGTCTCCGGCATCGTCTTCGTCTCAGGCCTGCACGCCGACTCGACCAGCGACCCCGAGCGCTACCGCAAGCTGCTTGCCCGGCCGCTGCCGATCGTGCTGGTCAACGGCTACGCCGAGAACATCGAGGCGCCGTTCATCTCCTGCGACGACCGGGCCGCCGGCGAGCTGGCCGTGGCCCACCTGGTGGCACTCGGCCACAAACGGATCGGCCTGATCTCCGGCCCGGACCGTTACCTGCCGGTGCAGCGCAAGATCGAGGGCTACCGGGCCGGCATGCGCCGCCTGCTCAACCTCAGCGACGCGCAGATCGACGAGATGATCTCGCTGTCCCTGTTCGGCGTGGAGGGCGGCGACGCGGCCGCGTCGCGTCTGCTGGACAAGGGCGTGACCGGTTTCGTCTGCGGCTCGGACCTGATGGCGCTGGGCGCGATCCGCGCGGTGCGGCAGCGCGGCCTGCAGGTGCCCACGGACGTCTCGGTGGTCGGCTACGACGACTCGCCGCTGATCGCCTTCACCGACCCGCCCATGACCACGCTGCGCCAGCCGGTGCGGGCGATGGCCGTGGCAGCCGTACGGGCACTCGTGGACGAGATCAAGGGGCACCCCGCGCCGCACTCGGAGTACATTTTCCGACCGGAGCTGGTCGTTCGGGGATCCACGGCCGCCCATAGCGCGTGACTGAGCGTCAGTATGACGATTGAAACTTTCTGAAATCGTCTGCTTGACTCTTGCGCAACTTGCAGGACATCCTTCATGGGTCTCGCGCCACACCTGAGCATCACGGCTCAGCCCGCGAGCGCTCGCTCCTGGAGGAAACATGCGCCGCAACAGCCGCGCCGCCGCCGTCATCGACGCGGCGGTCCTGTTGCTGTCCGGCGCCTCCGGCACGGCCGGCGAGAAATCGCTCTCTCAGCCGGCTGCGGCGGCTTCCACGACCGGCCGCGGCCCTGCTCCCCTCACGACCGACCGCCGGCGCAGCCGCTCACGCGCCACCCTTGGAAAGGACTGCCAGTGACCACGCAGGCAAACGACGACTGGTGGCGTGACGCCGTCGTCTACCAGATCTACCCGCGCAGCTTCGCCGACGCCGACGGTGACGGCACCGGCGATCTGCAGGGCGTGCGCGGCAAGCTGCCGTACCTGCGCGAACTCGGCGTCGACGCGATCTGGCTGAGCCCCTTCTTCACCTCGCCGCTGGCCGACGGCGGCTACGACGTCGCCGACTACCGCGACGTGGACCCGCGCTTCGGCACCCTGTCCGACTTCGACGACATGATGAAGGACGCCCACGCGCTGGGCATCCGGATCATCGTCGACCTGGTTCCCAACCACTCCTCGGACCAGCACGCCTGGTTCCAGGCGGCGTTGGCGGCCGCGCCCGGCTCGGCCGAGCGCGAGCGGTACATGTTCCGCGAGGGCCAGGGGGAGCACGGCGAGCTGGCGCCCAACGACTGGGAGTCCATCTTCGGCGGCCCGGCCTGGACCCGGGTGGCCGACGGCCAGTGGTACCTGCACCTGTTCGCCCCCGAGCAGCCCGACCTGAACTGGGAGAACCCCGAGGTGCGTGCGGAGTTCCGCGACGTGCTGCGGTTCTGGCTGGACCGGGGCGTGGACGGGTTCCGGATCGACGTCGCGCACGGCATGATCAAGGAGGCGGGCCTGCCGTCGGTGGGCCGCACCTCCGACGAGGGCGGCCGCCAGGTCGAGATGCTCGGCAGCGAGCGCCTGCCGTACTTCGACCAGGACGGCGTGCACGACATCTACCGCGAGTGGCGGCCCATCCTGGACGAGTACCCGGGCGGCCGGATGGCCGTGGCCGAGGCGTGGGTGGAGTCCCCGGAGCGGCTGGCCCGTTACATCGGCCGCGACGAGCTGCACCAGGCCTTCAACTTCGACTTCATGATGGCCGACTTCGACCCGTCGTCGTTCCGCACCATCATCGACAAGTCGCTGGCCGAGGCCGCCCTGGTCGGCGCGCCGACCACCTGGGTGCTGTCCAACCACGACAAGTTCCGCCACGTCACCCGCTACGGCGACGGTGACCTGGGCCTGCGCCGGGCCCGCGCCGCCACCCTGCTGATGCTGGCCCTGCCCGGCTCCGCGTACCTCTACAACGGCGAGGAGCTGGGCCTCAACGAGGTTCTCGACCTGCCCGACGAGCTGCGCGAGGACCCGTCGTTCAAGCGCACCGGGGAGAGCCGCGACGGCTGCCGGGTGCCGCTGCCGTGGGGCGGCACCGCGGCCGAGGGCTTCCGGTTCAACCCGGACGGCCTGGGCACGCCGTGGCTGCCGCAGCCGGCGAAGTGGGAGGCGCTGACCGCGCAGGCGCAGGAGTCCGACCCGGACTCGACGCTGAACTTCTACCGCGCGGCGCTGCGCCTGCGCAAGGAGCTGCCCGCGCTCGGCGGCGGCACGCTGACCTGGCTGGACGCGCCCGAGGGTGTGCTGGCCTTCGTCCGCGAGCCCGGCGTCGTGGTGGTCGTCAACATCGCCGACCGCGCCGTCGACCTGGCCGAGCTGAACCTGACCGGCGACGTCCTGCTGTCCAGCGGCCCCCTCCACGAAGACGGCCGCATCCCCGCCGACACCACCGTCTGGCTCACCGCCTGACCTGGTGAAAAGAAGGGCCCCTTCTCATCGCTTTATAGGTGAGAAGGGGCCCTTCCTTCCTTTTGGGCATCGATCAACGCTGGTGGGGGATCGGGCGGCGGGGTGGTGCGGGGGTCGGGGAGGATGAGGGGGTGGTGGCTGTGGTGGGTTGGGTGCAGCGGATGACCGAGGTCGTCGGCGCCCGTTATGACGCGTCGGTGGACCGGGCTCGTAAGCGGTCCGCCGCGTTCGACCACCTGTGGCGGATGAAGGAGCGCTACGCCGACGTGCTGGCCGGGCGGCTGGCCGCGGCGATCGCCTACTACGCCTTCTTCGCCGCGTTCGCGCTGGCCATGGTGGCGTACGCGGTGCTGGTCAAGGTCTTCTCCGGCGACGCCGACCTGGTGGCCGAGGTCGACAAGTTCCTCACCACGTACTTCCCGGCGATGAACACCGAGCAGCTGCGCACCGCGGCCGGTTCCATCGGCACCGTGGGTCTGATCAGCCTGGTGCTGGCCGGGATCGGCTGGGTCGATGCCTGGCGCTCGTCGCAGCGCGCGATCTGGGGGCTGGACCAGCACCCGGGCAACTTCCTCGTGCTGCGGCTGACCGACTTCGGCATGCTGATCGCGCTGGGCCTGCTGATGGGCATCTCGCTGACCGCGATCGACGGCCTGGCGACGCTGTTCGACCTGCTGCCGGGCACCAGCGGCGCGTTCTGGCTGAAGGTGTCCGTCTACGCGGTGACGCTCCTGGTCAACGCGATGATCGGGTTCGCCTTGATCACGGTGCTGCCGCGCGTGCACATGACGCCCCGGCGGCTGCTGCCCGCGATCGGCATCATCGCGGTCGGCCTCACCCTGCTCAACTCGGTCGGCAAGTACTTCGTCGAGCGCACCGAGAACAACCCGGCGTACGTCGCGGTCGCCGCGTCCGTCGGTCTGCTGCTGTACCTGTACCTGTTCAACCAGATCGTGCTGTGGGCGGTCTCCTACGCGGCCACCTCCCCCAACGGCAAGGTGTTCGACCTGGCCTGGGGCCGCCCGCGCAAGCACCACCTGGAGTGGGTGCCGCCCGGCGACATCGCCAAGGCCGAGGCCGAGGCGGTGCAGGCGGAGACCGAGGACGACGCCTCGGACCGGGCCGCGCGGCTGGAGGGTCCGGACGACTCCGACGCGCCGGATACCCGGAAGACCCCCGAAAAGCATCGTGAAGCTCGATGATGGTCGGGTGGGTGCACTCGTGACTTTGGAGCTGCCGGCCGGAGCGCCGCAGCTCGACCTTCCCTGGATCATCACCTTCGGGCCGCTCGACGACGACGAGGAGTGGGAGCCGGTGGTGTGCGGGCCGTACGAGCGTCCGCACGCGCTCGCGCTCGCGCAGCACGTCGTCGCCGACGAGGACCTGATGGCCGTGGTCGAACCGCTGCTGCCGGCGACCTCCCTGGATCAGATCCGCGCGGAGATCGCCAACGCGCAGGACCTGGCCGCGCAGGAGGCCGACGAGATCGACGACGTGCTCGACGACGACACGGACGACGACGAGCACGACCATGACCACGACCACGACGACCACATCGCCGAGGCCCCGAGCGCCGCCGAGCTGAAGGCCGGCTTCGCCCGCATCTCGGCCCGCCTCACCGGCTCCTGACCCGCCACCGCCGACGGCCGCCGGGCCTGTCGCCCGACGCGCCGTTCTGCTGTGCACTTTCGGGGAAACTGCACGAAACGAGGTCATCGTTCGTGCAGTTTCCCCGAAACCGCAGGCGATCTTGGCGAGGTGGAGCGGCGCGAGGCGACGATCAGCCGCGCAGCGCGTAGTCGCGGATGGGCTGCCAGCTGCCGCTGCCGTTGTGCTCGTACCGGGTGAAGTGGCCGACCTCGAACCGGGCCGAGTAGTCGGCCATGCGCTCGAAGACGTCGTCGAGCGCGGGTCCCGGCACGTCGTGCCCGATGGTCACGTGCGGGTGGTACGGATGCGCCAGCTCCCGGGCCAGCGGACCGGTGCGGATCCCGCCGGCCAGCTGCTCGCACTCCCCGATGCCCGTCGCCAGCGCGACGAACACGACCTGGCTGACCGGCCGGAAGGTGCCGGTGCCGCGCAGCTGGATGGCGAACGGGGCGTTCTGCTCCGCCACGCTCAGCAGCAGCTCGTCGAGGCGGCGGTCCAGGTCGGCGGAGACCGGCAGCATGGTCGGGCCGAGCAGGGTGACGTGCGAGGGGATCAGCGCCGCGAGCGGGTCGCCGGTGGACGCGCGGGCCGCGTCGAGTTCGGCACCCCACGGTTGCGGGATGCCGATCGCGATACCGATGGTGCGCTCCACCGACGCCTCCAAAAATTGCCTGGCGCCTGCGGCGCCAGACTGCCCGTCGCTGCGGCCGGCAAACTGTGCTAGCTAGTTCCTACCGTCCTGCGGCCGGCAGGAATCCGATCTTGTCGTAAACCGTAGCCAGCGTCCGCACCGAGACGGTACGGGCCTTCTCGGCACCGATGACCAGCAGTTTGTCCAGTTGCGCGGGGTCGTCGAGATACTCCTGTGTGCGCTGCTGGAACGGCGTCACGAACTCCACCACCACCTCGGCGAGGTCCTTCTTGAGGTCACCGTACCCCTTGCCGGCGTACGCCTCGACCAGCTCGGGGATCGGGCGGCCGGACAGCGCGGAGTAGATGGTCAGCAGGTTGCTCACGCCCGCCTTGGCCTCGGGGTCGAAGATGATGTCGCGGCCGGTGTCGGTGACCGCCGACTTGATCTTCTTGGCGATCTTCGAGGCCGGTTCCAGCAGCTCGATCAGGCCGTTCGTGGTCGACGCGGACTTCGACATCTTCGCGCTCGGATCCTGCAGGTCGAGGATCTTGGCGGTCTCCTTCACGATGTGCGGCTGCGGCAGCGTGAAGGTCTTGCCGAACAGCGTGTTGAACCGCCCTGCCAGGTCCCGGGTCAGCTCCAGGTGCTGGCGCTGGTCCTCGCCCACCGGCACCGAGTCGGCCTGGTAGAGCAGGATGTCCGCGGCCTGCAGGATCGGGTACGTGAACAGGCCCACGCTGGACCGCTCCGCGCCCTGCTTGCTCGACTTGTCCTTGAACTGGGTCATCCGGCTGGCCTCGCCGAAGCCGGTGATGCAGCTCATCACCCAGCCCAGCTGCGCGTGCTCGGGCACGTGCGACTGCACGAAGATCGTGCAGCGGGCCGGGTCGAGACCCGCGGCCAGCAGCTGCGCGACGCTGACCCGGGTGCGCTCGCGCAGCAGCTTCGGGTCGTGCCCGGCGGTGATCGCGTGCAGGTCGACCACGCAGTAGAAAGCGTCGTGCGTCTCCTGCATGCCCACCCAGTTGCGCACCGCGCCCAGGTAGTTGCCCAGGTGGTATGAGCCGCCGGTCGGCTGGATCCCGGAGAGCACCCGGGGCTTGCTGTGCTGGGTCGCGTCGAAGGACATGCGGGCCATTCTCCCACCCGGATGATCCGTCCACGAACCTGGGAACCGGCAGCCGGTGGCGGGACTCACTAGAGTCGCCGAGACGAGGGACCGGGGAGACCATGACCGCGCAGGACGAGCTGGGTGAGCTGTACCACGTCGGGTACCGCCGGCTGGTGGCGCAGGTCTACGCCTTCACCACGGACCTGACCGAGGCGCAGGACGCCGTTCAGGAGGCCTTCGCCCGGGCGCTGGCCCGTCGGCACGGCCTGAGCGATGTGGACGCGCCGGAGGCGTGGCTGCGTACCGTCGCGATCAATGTCGTGCGGCGCCGCTGGCGGCGGCGGCAGCTGCTGGACACCATCCTGTTGCGGGAGCGGCCGCTGGCCCGGGTGACCGCGGCCGCGCCGGAGCCCGACAACACCGATCTGCGCGCGGCGCTGGCTGCCATTCCGAGCCGGTACCGCGAGGTCGTCGTCTTGCACTACCTCGCCGATCTGCCCCTGGACGAGGTCGCCGAACTACTGGAGGTCCCCGTGGGCACGGTCAAGTCGCGGCTCTCCCGGGGCCGGGACGCGCTGCGGGGGCTGCTCGACGACGTCGAGGCCCCGCCGCTGGCCCAGGTGCAGGTCCGCGCGGGCCGGATCAAGACCCGCCGCCGGACGGCGCAGGCCGCGAGCGCCGCCGCGGTGCTACTGGTCGCCAGCGTCGGGTTGTTCCAGCCGTGGCGGCCGCAGCTGTCCCCGGACCAGGCCGCCAACTCGCCGACCGCGGCGGTCACCGCGCCGCCCGCGTCCGTGTACACCGGATCGGGCCTGGTCATCAACGGCATCTTCAACCCGGCCACCGCGCCCGACGTGCCCGGTTTCATCACCGAGTTCGAGCTCGACGGCGCGGCCGGCTGGCTGCGCACCGCCTGCACCAGCCGCGAGCTGCCGACCTGCGAGCCGTCCTTCGCGCGCACCGGTGACGGCGGCCAGACCTGGCAGGTCGTGACCGACACCGGCGCGACGACACCCACGCCGCCCGGCGACCCGGGCTTCACGGTCACCTGGGCCGCGCGCGGCCGCACCCCGTCCGGGCTGTCCTGGGTCGGCGGTCTGGACGGCGGGACGGCCTACCTCGCCTCGACCGCCGACGGCAAGCAGTGGCAGCGGCACCCGCTGGCCGGCGCGGCCGGTGCCGATCGGATCACCGCCACCCTGCGCGGCGAGGACGTGCTCGCCTTCGCGCTGAAAGACAACAAGATCATCGCCGTGTACGCGGGCCGCGTGCCCGTGCGCGTCTCCGGCGGGGCCGCCTTCGCCTCCGTCGGCGAGCCCGTGTACCTGCCCGACGGCCGGATCCTGGTGGCCGGACCGGAGAGCCGGTTCTACGTCAGCGGCGACCTCGGCGTGAGCTTCGCCCCGGCGGGCGGCAGCCTGCCGACGGTGGGCGAGCTGCGCGCCACGTCCGACGGCTACGTCGCGCTCGACCTGTTCCGCGCAGGCTGGGTGGCCGTCTCCACGGACGGCCTGACCTGGCGCAAGCTGCCGATCCGCTGACCTCGCGGTCCGGCACCCGGCCTCGGCGCGCGTAGCCGCGGGCACGCCGACCGGGCCAGGTCCCCGAGGCCGCCGCTCGCGCGGTCAGGCTGGGTCGGGCAGCGGGGCTGGGTCCACCCCGATCGGGTCCACCGGGCCCAGGTCCACCGGGGTCAGCCGGACCCGGGCGACACGGCGGCCGTCGAGGGCCAGCACAGTCAGCCGGTAGGCCTCCAGCGTGGCGCTGTCCCCGGCCGCGGGCAGCCGGCCCAGCGCGCTCATCAGGAAGCCGCCCACCGTCTCGTACGGGCCGGCGGGCAGCGTGATGCCGGTGCGCTCGGCGAAGTCGGCGAGGTTGAGCATGCCGTCGACCTCGTCCGGCGCGGGGCCGCCCGGGGTGTGGGCGGCGGGGGTGTCGTCGTACTCGTCGTGGATCTCCCCGACCAGTTCCTCGATCAGGTCCTCGAGGGTCACGATGCCCGCGGTGCCGCCGTACTCGTCGACGACCACGGCGATGGTGTGCCGCTCACGCCGCATCTCCGACAGCGCGGCGAGCACCGGCTTGCTGGCGGGCAGCCTCTTGATCTCGCGGGACAGCTCGCCCACCGAGCGATCCGGCCGCTCGTCCCAGAGCAGGTCGCGCAGGTGGACGAAGCCCACCACGTCGTCATGGCTGCCGTCCGCGATCGGCATGCGGGTGTGCCCGGCCTCGCGCGCCTCGGCGATCGCCTCCGCGACCGTCATGCCCACCGCCAGGAACCACACCTCGGTACGCGGCACCATCACCTCGCGCAGCGTGGCCGCCGAGCGCGACAGCGCCTTGCTGATGATGTGCCGCTCCTCCGGGTCCAGCGCGGTGTTCACGGCGATCAGCTCGCGCAGCTCGGCCTCGGTGATCTGCTCCCGCCCGGCGGTCGCCTCGACCCCCAGCACCCGGCTCGTCCAGCGGGTGAGCGCGTCGGCGGCCCGTACGATGGCCGGTGCCACGGCACGGGCCATCCGCCCGGGCGGACGTAACCGGGGCTCCCGACGGCGCGGCTCGCGGCCATGGGTCTCCCGCTGGCGGGGGGTGTTCTGCCGGGGCACGGACATGGGCGCATATTAGCGTTCCCGGATAACCGTTCCCGCATGACGAGCGCCACGGCCAGCACGGGCACCGCGATTTCCGGGATTTCGCGGGTGTCCGGCGCAAGCCGGCAGCCCACCGGGAACGTTGGAGCCTGTTGCTTTATGTTTGAATGTGATGAGATAGCGATACGACACTACCGCCGCGGCGCGGGCTACGCTGGCCCGCACGAGCAGTTCGAGGAGCGTCTTACATGAAGGTACTGGTCACCGGGGGCGCTGGATACGTCGGCAGCGCTGTGGCGCGGCTGCTCGTCGACGCAGGCCACGAGGTCGTCGTGCTCGACGACCTGTCCCGCAACGACGCCTCCCAGGTGCCCGCGGGCGCCCGCCTCGTCCAGGCGCGCATCCACGACGCCGCCACCGTGCTCACCCCCGAGGCCGGGTTCGACGCGGTGCTGCACTTCGCCGGGCTGATCTCGGCCGGGGAGTCGATGGCGCAGCCCGAGCTGCACTGGGACAACAACACCGTCGGCTCGCTGGCGCTGCTCGACGCGATGCGCGCGGCCGGGGTGAAGCGCCTGGTGTTCTCCTCCACCGCGGCCACCTACGGCGACCCGTCCGAGCTGCCGCTGACCGAGACCGCGATCACCAGGCCGGTCAACACGTACGGCGCCACCAAGCTCGCCGTCGACCTGGCCATCGCCTCCGAGGCGCACGCCCATGAGCTGGCCGCGGTCAGCCTGCGCTACTTCAACGTGGCCGGCGCGCTGGTGCTGCCGGATGGCTCGATGATCGGTGAGCGGCACGACCCGGAGACCCACCTGATCCCGATCGCGCTCCAGGTCGCGGCCGGGCAGCGGGAGAAGCTCGCCATCTTCGGCGACGACTACCCGACCGCCGACGGCACCTGCATCCGCGACTACATCCACGTCGGCGACCTGGCCCAGGCCCACCTGCTGGCGCTGGAGGCGGCCCGCCCCGGCGAGCATCGGATCTACAACCTCGGCAGCGGCACCGGCTTCTCCTGCAAGGAGGTCGTCGACGCGGTCCGCGAGGTCACCGGGCACCCGCTGCCGGTGGAGATGGCCCCGCGCCGCCCCGGAGACCCGGCCGAGCTGGTCGCCTCGTCGGACAAGGCCCGCACCGAGCTCGGCTGGACCCCGGTCAAGCCCGACCTGCGCGACATCGTCGCCGACGCCTGGACCTTCTTCCGGAGCGGGCTGTGACGGTCATGGACCAGGGTGTATGGGCCGCGCCGGGCCGGATCAACCTGATCGGCGAGCACACCGACTACTGCGACGGCTTCGTGCTGCCGTTCGCGCTGCCGCAGCGGACCGTTGTCACCGCGGCCCGGCTCGACCGTCCGGAGTGGACCGTCACCTCGACGCTGACCGGCGAGACGGTCAGCTTCGACCTGTCCGAGCCGGTCACCGGCTGGGCCGCGTACGTCGCCGCGGTGGTCTGGGTGCTGCGCGACGCCGGCCACGAGGTGCCCGGCGCGCGGCTGTCCATCGACTCCGACGTTCCCGGCGGCGCGGGGCTGTCCTCGTCCGCGGCCCTCGAATGCGCGGTGCTGTCGGCACTGGCCGACCTCGGCGGGCTCGACATCCCACTGGAGCAGCGGCCTCTGCTGGCCCAGCGCGCCGAGAACGTGTACGTCGGCATGCCCTGCGGGGTGATGGACCAGTCCGCCTCGACGCTGTGCCGCGAGGGCCACGCGCTGTTCCTCGACTGCCGCAGCATGGCCACCGAACACGTCCCGCTGGACCTGGCCGGTCAGGGCCTGGCCATCCTCGTCATCGACAGCCGCGCCCCGCACCAGCTCGTCGACGGCGAGTACGCCGCCCGCCGCGCCGCCTGCGAGCGGGCCGCGACACTGCTCGGCGTGCCCGCGCTGCGCGACGCTACCCTGGACGACCTGTCCCGGTTGGACGACGAGCTGCTGATCCGCCGCTCCCGCCACGTCATCACCGAGAACGCCCGCGTGCTCGACACCATCGCGCTGCTGCGCGACGGCCGGCTGCGCGAGATCGGCCCGCTGATGACCGCCTCGCACGCCTCGATGCGCGACGACTTCGAGATCACCGTGCCCGAAGTGGACGAAGCCGTCGAGACGGCCCTGACCGCCGGCGCGTACGGCGCCCGGATGACCGGCGGCGGCTTCGGCGGCTGCGTCCTGGCCCTGGTCGAAGCCGAAAAGGCCGGCACCGTCGCCGAAGCGGTCACCGCCGCCTTCGCCGCCCGCGGCTTCACCCCACCTGCCACCTTCACCGCCCTCCCTTCCCCCGGCGCCCACCGCCTGTCCTGAGCGCAAGGAAGGGCACCTTCTTAACGCTCCGCGTAGAAGAAGGTGCCCTTCTTAACTCGGCCTGCGTAGCGGCCCTGAGCGCCGGCGACCGTACCGCCCGTGGCAGACCCGACGCGGCCACAACCCGTCACGGCGTGCTCGGTTAGGGGGGCGCACCCGGCGGCGCCCCCGCCCCCGGGGGCGCGGGGGCCCCCGCGCGCCGGGCCCCCCCCCCCCCCCCCCACCCCCCGCCCGGGCGGGGGGGGGGGGGCCCCCCCCCCCCCCCCCCACCCCCCCACGCCGCTTCGCAGGTACCACCGCGCGGCACCGCCGGGCAGGTGAGCCAGGACGGCTCGTCGTCCGGTGCGCCGCCATGCCACCGCAGATGCGGGCGTGCTCCGCCACGGTGGCAAAGGTGTCCTTCCCGACACCACAGTGGACGGTCTTGCGGGCATGCGGCAGGATGCCGCGCATGGCTTCCGCGGAACGCAACGTCTACCTCGACCAGGTCGTGGCCCAGTCGGCACAGCTCGAGCAGGACCTGCGGGTCAAGAAGGCCCCCATGGCCCAGGCCCCGGCACCGGGCGGTGGCGGCGACACCAGCAACCGGGCCCGGCGCAGCGCCGCCGAGGCGGCGACCACCCCGCCCACCGCCGTCGACGTACGCGTCACCGGCTTCGGCCCGTGGAAGACCGTGCTCGTCCCGCCGAACGCGTTCGTCGTGCACACCCGGCGCGGCCGCGACAAGCCGCTGCACCTGGGCCTCGGCACGTCGTTCCGATACCGGTCGGCCACCGACTCCTACCTCGTGGTGCCCGGCACCATGCAGACCATCCTGCTCAACGCCTTCTGCATCTGCCGCGAACTGCAGGGCGTGCTCGTCCAGGCGTACGTCCAGTGGATCGTCCAGGACATCGCCACCGCCTACCGCAAGCTCGACTTCGGCGACGCCTCCGACCCGATGCGACTGGTCAACCTCCAGCTGAAGGAGCAGGCCGAAGCGGCGATCAAGGACAAGGTCGCCACCATGAGCGTGCACGAGGTGCTCAGCGACAAGCAGCCCATCATCGAGGAGCTGACCGCCCGGCTGCGCGGCGTCGCAGAGTCGAATCAGGAAGCACAGGGCGCTGGCGACAGCGACACCGGCCTCGGCCTGCGCATCGTCACCGTGCAGATCAAGGAGGCCGTGGTCACCTCCGCGCGGCTCTGGGAGAACCTGCAGAAGCCGTTCCGCTCCGAGCAGGGCCAGCTCGCCCGGCTCGCGGAGCTGGGCGCGCAGGAGATCATCACCGGCCGGGAGCTGGCCTCCCAGCGCCTGGACCAGTTGCAGCGCCTGGAGAACGACCGCGAGCTGGCCGACCTCAAGGCCCGCAACGCCGCGGTCGCGTTCGACCGGGACGCCGCCGAGCGGCTGCGCCGAGGCGAGCGCGAGCAGGCCGACGCCCGTGCGCTGGCCAGCCAGGCCAGTGAGACCACCCTGCACGAGCTGGAGCTGGAGCAGCAGCGGCACGCGCAGGAGACCGAGATGCGCCGGCTGCGCCTGGAGCTGGAGCAGACACTGCAGCGCCTCACCCTGGACCACGATCTCGCCGTCGCCCGCGACCGCGCCGAGCAGCTGCACGCCGCCGCGCTGCTGGAACTGGAGCGCGACCGGGTCAGCCAGGACATCGCCAACGGGCGCTCACCCGAGGCGGTCCAAGCCGAGCTGATCGCGCGCCTGCCGGAGATCGTCGCCAAGCTGCCGAAACCGGACGAGCTGCGTACGGTCAACCTGTCCGGCGCGGACGGCGGCAGCCTGGCCGGCATCGTCGCAGAGCTGGCCGCCGCGGTCACCGCGATCCGGTCGGCGGTGTCGCGCGGATGATCGCCTGGGTGGGCCCGTCCGACGCGGCGTTCGGCGCGGTCGCGGAGCTGTTCGACGACTACCGGGCGCACTACGGACAGCAGCGGGGATACGGCGCGACCCGGCAGTGGCTGCAGGAGCAGGCGGGCTCACCGGGGCTGCGGATCAGTGCCGCCTTCACCGCTGGGCGGCCGTGTGGCCTGCTCACCGTGCTGGTGGTGCCTGCGTCGCTGACGCTGGGCACGTTCTGGATGATCCGCGACCTGTACGTGCCGCCGGAGCACCGGGGCAGCGGCCACGCGCGGGCCCTGGTGACGCATGCCGTGGCAGCCGCCCGCGCCGCGAACGCCCGCCGAGTCTCCCTCCAGACCGAGCACGACAACACCGCCGCCCGCACGCTCTACCGCAACCTCGGCTTCCACGAGGTCGACGGCTACGTCAGCTACACGATCGACGGCTGACCCCGACCGTCGCGGACAGGGTCGGCTGCACTTTCGGGGAAAGTGCGCGAAAGCAGCCATCCCAAGCTGCACTTTCCCCGAAAGTGCAGCTTGCACGGACGGGGGTGGGGGTGAGGGCTGTGTATACGCGAAACCGCACCTGCCCGGGCGGGCGGGTGCGGTTTCGTGGTGCGGTGTGTTGCCTGGTCAGGCGGCTTCGATGATCATGCCGGCGGCGACGGTGCGGTTGGTGGCCTCGTCGATGATGATGAACCCGCCGGTGGTGCGGTTGCGGCGGTATTCGTCGGCCATCAGCGGGATCGTGGTGCGCAGCCGGATGCGGCCGATGTCGTTCAGGCCGAGCTGGCCGGCGGTCTCGTCGCGGTGCAGGGTGTTGACGTCGAGGCGGTACTGCAGGCCCTTGACGATCGCGCGGGCCGTACGGGTCGTGTGCTTGACCGCGTACTTGGCACCGACCGTCAGCGGCTTGTCGTCCATCCAGCAGACCAGCGCCTCGATGTCCTGCGCCGGGGTCGGCGCGTTGTGCGGTCGGCAGATCATGTCTCCGCGCGAGATGTCGATCTCGTCTTCGAGCCGCACGGTCACGCTCATGGGCGGGAACGCCTCGGCGACGGGCCCGTCGGCGGTGTCGATGCCGGCGATCCTCGTGGTCATCCCCGAGGGCAGGACCATGACCTCGTCACCGGGCTTGAGGATGCCCGACGCGACCTGTCCGGCATACCCGCGGTAGTCCGTCACGACGGTCGACTGCGGCCGGATCACGTACTGGACGGGGAAGCGCACGTCGACGAGGTTGCGGTCGGACGCGATGTGCACGTGCTCGAGGTGGTGCAGCAGCGACGGACCCTCGTACCAGGGCATGTTGGTGCTGCGGGTGGCGATGTTGTCGCCGTTGAGCGCGCTGATCGGGATGATCGCGAGATCGGTGATGTCGAGTTTGGCCGCGAACGAGGTGAACTCGTCGACGATGCGGTCGTAGACGGCCTGGTCGAAGTCGACCAGGTCCATCTTGTTGACGCACAGGACCAGGTGCGGCACGCGCAGCAGCGAGCACAGGAACGCGTGCCGCCGCGACTGCTCCACGATGCCCTTGCGCGCGTCCACCAGCACCAGGGCCAGGTCCGCGGTCGAGGCGCCGGTGACCATGTTGCGGGTGTACTGGATGTGCCCCGGGGTGTCCGCGATGATGAACTTGCGCCGCGGGGTCGCGAAGTAGCGGTACGCGACGTCGATCGTGATGCCCTGTTCCCGCTCGGCCCGCAGGCCGTCGGTCAGCAGCGCCAGGTTGGTGTACTCGTCACCACGCGCAGCGGACACGGCCTCGACGGCTTCGAGCTGGTCCTCGAACAGCGACTTCGTGTCGAAGAGCAGCCGGCCGATCAGCGTCGACTTACCGTCGTCGACCGACCCCGCCGTCGCGAAACGCAGCAGATCGACCCGGCCCTCGGGACGGGCGGCCTCGGTCGTGGGCTCGGCAACAGCGGTCATCAGAAGTACCCCTCACGCTTGCGGTCTTCCATCGCCGCTTCACTGACCTTGTCATCCCCGCGCGTGGCGCCACGCTCGGTCACCCGGGTCGCGGCGACCTCCGCGATCACCTTCTCCACCGTGTCCGCCTCGGATGCCACCGCAGCCGTCAGAGTGGCGTCACCGACGGTGCGGTAGCGCACGCGGGCCTTGAAGACGTTCTCGCCCGGCTTGGCCGCGATGAACTCGTTGACCGCGAACAACATGGCATCGCGGGACACGACCTCGCGCTCGTGCGCGTAGTAGATCGACGGCAGCGGGATCGCCTCCCGCGCGATGTAGTGCCAGATGTCCAGCTCGGTCCAGTTCGACAACGGGAACACCCGGATCGACTCACCGGGGTGATGCCGCCCGTTGTAGAGCGACCACAGCTCAGGACGCTGGTTCTTCGGGTCCCACTGCCCGAACTCGTCCCGGAAGCTGAAGACCCGCTCCTTGGCGCGGGCCTTCTCCTCATCCCGGCGCGCGCCGCCGAACAGCGCATCGAACCGGTACTTGTCCACCGCGTCGAGCAGCACCGGCGTCTGGATCCGGTTGCGCGAACCACCCGCCGGCTCGGTGACCAGACCGTTCGCGATCGCCTCCGGCACCGATGCCACGATCAACTGCAGGCCGAGTTCCTGCACCCGGCGGTCGCGGTATTCGAGCACCTCGGGGAAGTTGTGACCGGTGTCGACATGCATCACCGGGAAAGGGATCCGGCCCGGAGCGAACGCCTTCTGCGCCAGGCGCAGCATCACGATCGAATCCTTGCCACCCGAGAACAGCAGCACCGGACGCTCGAACTCCGCCACCACCTCCCGCATCACGAAGACACTCTCGGCTTCGAGAGCGTCGAGGTGGGAGACCCGGTACGCAGCCGGCTGCTCAGACGCAGGCTGGATCATATCCAGACCTTTCCTAGTGAATTACTCGGGAATCTACCGTACACGCGGTCGCGCTTGCCGATCAAGAATGCTGTGACACGGCCGACAACAGGTCAGCGGCCAGATCGCGGCGGCAGACGATCAGATCGGGCAGGCTCGCGTCCGACTGGTTGTAGACCAGCGGCGAGCCGTCGATGCGCGAGGTGTGCAGGCCCGCCGCGGCGGCGACGGCGACCGGGGCCGCCGAGTCCCACTCGTACTGGCCGCCGCCGTGGATGTAGGCGTCGACCTCGCCGGTGACCACGGCCGCGATCTTGGCGCCGGCCGAGCCCATCGGCACCAGCTGCGCGCCGACCTGCTCGGCCACCGCGGCCAGGAACGCCGGCGGGCGGGTACGGCTGGTCGCGATGCGGATCGGGCCGCCGGCGGCGACCTGCGGGGACAGCGGCGGGTACGGCGCGGCCGGCACGCTGCCGAGTACGCGCTGCTGCGCGGGCAGGCCGACGGCTCCCGCGGCGAGCACGCCCGTGGTCTGCCCGGTACGCCGCCACAGCGCGACGTGCACGGCCCAGTCGGCGCGGCCCTGCTCGCCGAACTCGCGGGTGCCGTCGAGCGGGTCGATGATCCACAGTCGGTTGGCGGTGAGCCGGACGGGGTCGTCCACGCCCTCCTCGGACAGCACCGCGTCGGCGGGCCGCCAGCGGGCCAGTTGGGTCATGAGCAGGTCGTGCGAGCGCTTGTCACCGGCGGCCCGCAGGCCCGCCGGGTCGTCGAAACCGAGTTCGTCACGCAGGGCGAGCAGCAGGTCGCCGGCCTGTCGGGCCAGCCATACGGCGAACGCGCCGTCTTCCACCGGGGGCATCAGTACGCTCCAGAGCTACGGGCGACGGCGGTCAGCGTACGCAGGAGAATGAGCAGATCCATGGACATCGACCAGTTCTCGACATAGCGGAGATCCAACCGGACCGCCTCCTCCCACGGCAGGTCGGATCGCCCGGAGACCTGCCAGAGTCCTGTCATTCCGGGCTTCACCGCCAGCCTGCGCCGTACGTCGTCGGCGTACGCGGCGACCTCGCAGGGCAACGGCGGCCGGGGCCCCACCAGCGACATCTGCCCCAGCAGCACGTTCAGCAACTGCGGCAGCTCGTCCAGCGAATAGCGGCGCATCCATTTGCCCATCGCGGTCACCCGCGGATCATCCCGGATCTTGAACAGCACTCCGTCGTGCTCGTTGAGATGCTTCAGCTCGGCCAGCCGCGCTTCGGCATCGGTGTACATGGTACGGAACTTGTAGATGACGAATTCGCGGCCGTCCCTGCCGACTCGTACCTGCTTGAACAGAGCCGGCCCCTGGGAGTCGATGCGCAGCGCCATCGCGGTCACCAGCAGCAGCGGCGCGGACATCACCAGCAGCAGCGCCGCCCCGGCCCGGTCCATCAGCTCCTTCATCACCCGGCTGCCGCCGGACAGCCGCGGATGTTCCACGTGCAACATCGGCAGCCCGTCCACCGGGCGGATGGTGGTGCGGCCGCCGGCCACGTCGATCAGGGCGCTGGCCACGATCAGGTCGATCTCGTCGCGCTCCAGCTGCCAGGCCATCCGGCGCAGCGCGTGCCCGTCGAGCTCGGGGCAGCTGAGCACGATCACGGTGTCCGCGCCCGCGGCCCGCACGGCCGGCGCGACGTCGTCGAAGGTGCCGTACACCGGCAGGCCGACGCGGCCGTCGCTGCCCCGCGGCACGCACGCGCCGACGACCTCCAGGCCGTGGAAGCGTTCGCGGCACAGCTGCCTGGTCAGGCCGATGATGGCCAGCTCGTGCCCGACCACGATGGTCCGGCGCAGGCAGTCGCCGCGCTCGCGGCGCCGGTGCAGCCGCTTGCGGATCGCGAACCGGGTCAGCACGAGCGTCCCGGTGGCGGCCGGGAGCGCGATGAGCACGTACGAGCGGGCGGTGGGCAGCTCCAGGGCGTACGAGCCGACGGCCGCGGTCGCGATCAGCCACAGCCCGCCGCGCATGACCCGGTCGTACTCCTGCGTGCCCACGTACAGGTAGCGCTTGTCGTAGGCCCGGGTCAGCGACAGCGACGCGAGCAGCGCGAACGGCAGCGCCAGCGACAGCAGGGCGTACGTGCTGGTGTACGGGGTGATCGAGGTGCCGAAGCGCAGCATGTAGACGAGCACACCGGCGGCCGCGCCGACGAGCAGGTCCGAGCCGAGCAGGGTGCGCAGGTATCGCTGCTCCCAGCCCTTGCGGCGGTCGAGCACGCGCATCGGCAGGCCGATGTGGGTGCTGCCCCGGTGCAGTGGGCGGCGGCTCGCGGCGGGCCGGTGCTGCGGCGTCTGCGGGCGTACCGCGACCAGGCCCACCGGCGCGGGGCTGAACGGCGCCGGGCCCGCGGGCGTGGGGGTGGCGGTATAGGAGAGCGCACCCGAGGCGTCGATGTGCCGGTGTCGCTGCGGGTAGGGCCGTGGGCCGCGCCGATCGTCGTCTCGGCGCTGCTCCATGAATGCCCCCCGTCACCTACCCGGCGACACCGACCTGCGGAAACGGGCTGGCAGGTGCGCCTGACGGTTACAACGCGAGAATGCGGCAAATGTGACGGCGGCCGGCTGTCGGGGATCAGGCGGTGTGGTACGTCTGCTGCGCCGCGGCCAGACCGCCCTTGACGATCGCCTCGACCGCGTCCGCCGCCCGGTCCACCAGGAAGTCGAGTTCCTTGCGTTCGGCGGCGGAGAAGTCGGACAGCACGTAGTCGGCGGGGTCCTGGCGGCCGGGCGGGCGGCCCACGCCGAACCGCACCCGCAGATACTCCTTGGTGGCCAGCGACTTGGTCATCGAGCGCAGCCCGTTGTGGCCGCCCTCGCCGCCGCCCACCTTCAGCCGCAGCTGTCCGTACGGGATGTCCAGCTCGTCGTGCACGGCGATGATCTGCTCGGGCGGCACCTTGTAGAACTGGCTCAGCGCCGCGGCGGGACCGCCGGACAGGTTCATGTAGGTCAGCGGCTTCACCAGGATCAGGCGCGGCGCGTCCACACCGAACCCGAGCCGGGCCTCGGCGACGTCGGCGACGGCCTTGCGGTGCCGGCCGAACTTCACGCCCGTGCGTTCGGCCAGCAGGTCGGCGATGAAGAACCCGACGTTGTGCCGGTTGCCTGCGTACTGCGTCCCCGGATTGCCCAGGCCCATGATCAGCCACGGTGCGGCCTGCTCCATGCACACTCCCCTGAATACGCTCGTGGCGTCCTTCATGCTCTTACAGCATGAAGGACGCCACGGTCGAACGCTAAAGCGATCAGGCCTGGGCGGACACGGCCTCGGCCTCGGCCTCGGCGGCCTCGGGTGCCTCGGCGGTCTCGCCCTCGAGCTGCTCGGCGGTCGGGGCCGCGTTCACCACGGCGACCATGGTGTCGGCGTCGACAGCCAGCTGGGAGCCCTTCGGCAGGGTGATGTCACCGGCGGTGATGTGCGCACCGGCCTCGAGGCCCTCGATGGAGACCTCGACGAACTCCGGCAGGTGCAGCGCCTCGGCGATGATGGAGATCTTGTCGTGCTCGTGCATGACCAGCGTGCCCTTGGCGGCCTCGCCGACCAGGTGCACCGGCACGTCGACGGTGACCTGCTCGCCGCGCTTGACGATGATCATGTCGATGTGCTCGAAGGTGTCCTTCAGCGGGTCGCGCTGGATGGCCTTCGGCAGCGCCAGGGTCTTGGTGCCGTCGGGCGAGACGAGCTCGAAGACGGTGTTGATGCCGCCGTGGCGGATGGCGGCGGCGAACTCGCGGGCGGGCACCGCGATGTGGCGCGGGGCCTCACCGTGGCCGTAGATGACGGCGGGCACGAGGCCCAGACGACGGGTGCGACGGGCGCCACCCTTGCCGAACTCGGTACGCGGCTCGGCGCTGATCTTAACTTCAGACACGATTCATCTCCTGCTCAACGGGTCTCTGTCAGGCCGAGCGAACGAGGGCGCGCGGGGTAACATGACCCGGAGCACCGCGTCGATCACGGCGCCATCAACAGGCTTTTCGACCCGCAGGGCACCCTCGCCGTGGCAACCCGATTACTGTACCCGATCACTTTCGGTGATCCCCGGCGGGGCGGCCCATGTCACCCCTGCTCCCGGTTTATCGGCGAGGGCTGCGCCCACCTGCCGAAGATCCGGCAAACCGACCCGCCCCTTGGGCGGAACTTCGCCCCGCATAGACATTGGCCTATGACATCGAAAAATGGGCGCGCGGATTCGACGTCATAGGCCAGCGTCTATCAAAAACGGGGGCTCGGACCGGACACGCACGGCAGGCCCGGTCGAAGCGGGCTGGTCAGCTGAGACCGCCGAACAGGGTGGTGACGGAGCCGTCGTCGAAGACCTCGCGGATCGCGCGGGCCAGCAGCGGGGCGATGGACAGCACGGTCAGCTTGTCGAACTGCTTGTCCGAGCCCAGCGGCAGCGTATTGGTAACGATGACCTCGCTGATACGGCTGTTCTTCAGCCGCTCGGTGGCGGGGTCGGAGTGCACGGCGTGCGTGGTCGTCACGATGACGTCCGCGGCGCCGTTGTCGAACAGGATGTCCGCGGCCTTGCAGATGGTGCCCGCAGTGTCGATCATGTCGTCGACCAGGATGCAGGTGCGGCCGGCGACCTCGCCGATGACCCGGTTCGCGACCACCTGGTTGGGCTTGAGCGGGTCGCGGGTCTTGTGGATGAACGCCAGCGGGCAGCCGCCGAGGCGGTCGGTCCAGCGCTCACCGACGCGCACCCGGCCCGAGTCCGGCGACACCACGGTCAGCTCGCGGTGGCCGTAGTTGGCCTGTACGTAGTCGGCCAGGATATCCATCGCGAACAGGTGGTCCACCGGGCCGTCGAAGAAACCCTGGATCTGCGCGGTGTGCAGGTCGACGGTGAGGATGCGGTTGGCGCCGGCGGTCTTGAGCAGGTCCGCGATGAGGCGGGCGGAGATCGGCTCCCGGCCGCGGTGCTTCTTGTCCTGGCGGGCGTACGGGTAGAACGGGAGCACCACGGTGATGCGCTTGGCCGAGCCGCGCTTCGCCGCGTCGATCATCAGCAGGGTCTCCATGATCCAGTTGTTCACCGGCTGGGTCATGGACTGGACGATGAAGGCGTCCGAACCACGGACGGACTCCTTGTAACGGACAAACGTCTCACCGCTGGCGAAGTCATACGCCGTCGTCGGGGTCACCCCCACGCCCAGCACCTCGCCGATCTCCTTCGCGAGCTCGGGGTAGGCCCGGCCCGAGAAAAGCATCAGATTCTTGCGGTTCTCAGTGACGATGCTGCCCATCGGCTTGCCGCCCCTTCACGATGGTCTGCGGTCAGTATCACCTTTTCGGTTCATCCTCTCCCGGCGGTTCGCCAACCAGCCAGCAAGGCTGTTCCTGGGTGCGACAGATCACGGACAGACCGCTTGCCCCGGAGTTCACGCAGGTGACACCAGGGTGCCTTGCCCGGCCCCGACGACGGGCGCTACCTTCGTTAAGCACAAGTGTCCGTACAGAAAGGCTGCGCTCGATGGCCCGGGACCGGTCCGGAGAACCGACGCTCGTTCAGCGTCGGATCCTCCTGCTGCTCGCCGCAGGTTTCACCGTGCAGACGATCACCAAGCTGGTCTTCCTCAGCGAGCGCGCCGTGCACGACCACATCGCCAACCTCAAGCAGGCCACCGGCGCGAAGAACCAGTTCTCCCTCGGGGCCGAGGCAGCCAAGCGCGGTTGGCTCGAGGACGAGGACGAGCAGCCCGGCCGCCGCTGATCCGGCCCACGTAGACGAAAAGGCTCGGCCCCGCAGGGCCGAGCCTTTTGCAGTTTCGCCGAGGGTCAGCCCTCGTCAGCCGGGCGCTCCGCCGACTCGGCCCGCTCGGCCGCCTCGGCCGCCGCGCTGCCCGGACGGGACCGGCGCACCCAACCCTCGATGTTGCGCTGGTGTGCCCGCGCCACCGCGAGAGCGCCCGGCGGCACGTCCTTGTCGATCACCGAACCGGCCGCCGTGTACGCCCCGTCGCCGATCCGCACCGGCGCCACGAACGTGGTGTCGCAGCTCGTCTTCACGTGCGAGCCGATCACGGTGTGGCTCTTGGTGCTGCCGCTGTAGTTCGCGAACAGGTTGCCCGCGCCGATGTTGGTCTGCTCGCCGATCGTCGCGTCGCCCACGTACGTCAGGTGCGGCACCTTGGTGCCCTCGCCCAGGGACGCGTTCTTGATCTCGACGAAGGTGCCGACCTTGCCCTTGCGGCCGATCCGCGCCCCCGGACGCAGGTACGCGTACGGGCCCACGGACACGTTGGGGCCGATCTCGGCCTGCACCGCGTGTGCACGCACCACCTGGGCCTGCTCGCCCACCACGGTGTCCACCAGCGTCACGTCCGGGCCCACCACGGCGCCGGTGCCCACGGTCGTCGCCCCGCGCAGCTGCACGTTCGGCTCCAGCAGCGCGTCGCGCTCCACCGTCACCGTGGCGTCGACCCAGGTCGTGGCCGGGTCGACGATGGTCACCCCGGAGCGCATCAGCGCGAGGTTGATCCGGTCGCGCAGCAGCGCCCGCAGCGACGCCAGCTCGGCCCGGTCGTTGCAGCCCAGCGTCTCGGTCGCGTCTGCGGCCAGGTGCACGCGCACCGGCGAGCCCTGCGTCACGAACAGCTCGAAGACGTCGGTGAGGTATTCCTCGCCCTGGTCGTTGTCGGTGGTCAGCTTCGCCAGCGCGGTCCGCAGCGCGGCCGCGTCGAAGGCGTAGATGCCCGCATTGATCTCGCGGATGGCCCGCTGCTCCGGCGTCGCGTCGCGCTCCTCGACGATGCGGGACAGCCCGCCGTCGGCGTCGCGGACCAGCCGGCCCAGGCCGGTCGGATCGGGCACCGACGCACCCAGCACGGTCGCCGCCGCGCCCGCCGACTCGTGCGCCTCGACCAGGTCCTGCAGCGTCTGCGCGCGCAGCAGCGGCACGTCGCCGTTGAGCACGACCACGGTGCCGTCCAGTTCGCCGAGCGCCTCGACGGCGATGCGCACCGCATGGCCGGTGCCGTTCTGCTGCGCCTGGAGTGCGGTCGCCACGTCCGGCGCGATCTCGGCCAGGTGCGCGGTGACCTGGTCTGCGCGGTTGCCGACGACGGCCAGGGTGCGCTGTGCGCCGAGCGGGTCCGCGGCGGCGAGCACGTGGCCCACCAGGGAGCGGCCGAGCAGCGGATGCAGCATCTTCGGCAGATCCGACTTCATCCGCTTACCCTCGCCCGCAGCGAGAACGATCACCGTACGAGTCACGAGCTGCCTAACGTCGATCCGAACAATTGCTTAAGCTCGGCTGCCAGGGCTCGAACCTGGAAAGCGCGCTCCAAAGGCGCGAGTGTTGCCAATTACACCACAGCCGACCGGGGTCGCCTGACAGCTTAGCGCCTACCCCGCCTTCGCCGGTCGCCCACTTCCGGGCGGCCCGCAGCCCAGGCTCGCGGCGTGCCGAAACACCTTCCGACCTGGCCTGACAGTCACCCAGAGGGGGTGGCCCCAGGACGACCCGCCATACCGCGCACGCGCGGGCCGCAGGGAAATTCCCGCAGGCGACTCTGTCAAACTACGGTCCCGTAGGTTACGGTGTCGTAGGTAGCCCAAACCCGTGCCTTCCACCCAGCTCCAGCGAGGTGCCATGACCACGACAGCCATTGACACGCCTACCGGCACCGCGGCATCTGCGCGCGGACAGAAGCCGCTGACCGAGGGAGCCCAGTCGAAGGGCACCTTGATCGGGCTCTGGGCCTTCGTGGTCCTGCCGTTCCTGGCGCTGTTCGCGGTCGTCCCGGTCGCCTGGGGCGGCTGGCTGAACGCCACCGACGTGGTGATCTTCGCGGTGATGTACGTGGTGACGGGGCTGGGCATCACGGTCGGCTACCACCGCTACCTGACGCACAGCTCGTTCAAGGCGACGCGGTGGCTGCGCGTGACGCTGGCGGTCTCGGGCGCGATGGCCGTGCAGGGCTCGCCGACCCAGTGGGTCGCCGACCACCGCCGCCACCACCAGTACTCGGACCTCGAGGACGACCCGCACTCGCCGTGGCGTTTCGGCAACTCGTTCAAGGGCCTGACCAAGGGCATGTTCCACGCCCACGTGGGCTGGCTGTTCGCCCGCGAGCTGTCCAACCGCACCCGCTTCGCGCCCGACCTGCTGGCCGACAAGGACATCGCCAAGGTCGACAAGCTGTTCGGCCTGCTGTCGCTGACCACCGCGTTCGCGCCGGCCGTCGTCGGCGGCCTGGTGACCTGGTCGTGGCAGGGCGCGCTGACCGCGTTCTTCTGGGCCGGCCTGGTCCGCATCGGCCTGCTGCACCACGTCACCTGGGCCATCAACTCGGTCTGCCACGTCTACGGCGAGCGCCCGTTCGAGATGCGCGAGGGCGACAAGGCCTCCAACTTCTGGCCGCTGGCGATCCTGTCCTTCGGCGAGAGCTGGCACAACCTGCACCACTCGGACCCGACCAGCGCCCGGCACGGCGTGCTGCGCGGCCAGATCGACATCTCGGCCCGGGTGATCTGGTTCTTCGAGAAGTTCGGCTGGGCCACGAACGTCAAGTGGCCCAAGGCCGACCGGCTCAAGGCGAAGATGCTCGACCGCGACGCCGAGCCCAAGCTGGCCCGGTGACCGTCGAGACGACCGGCGGACCGACTCCGCTGGCGGCTCGTCCCGAAGGCTCGCCCGGACGGCGGGCCGCCGAGGATGCCCCACCAGCGTCGCCCCCGTCCTCCTGGCAGGATGGGGGCGTGGCAGACGACTCCCGTGACGCGCGGCCGGCCGGACGGCAGGCCGCGCCGCCGAAGACCGGCTCACGGGTACGCATGAGCTTCTCCCAGCGCCGCGAACAGCTGATCGCCGTGGGGCGTCAGCTGTTCGCCGAGCGCGGTTTCGACGCGACCTCGATCGAGGAGATCGCCTCCCGCGCCAAGGTCTCCAAGCCCGTGGTCTACGAGCACTTCGGCGGCAAGGAAGGCCTGTACGCCGTCGTGGTGGACCGTGAGGTCACCTCGCTGCTGACCCGGGTCACCTCCGCGCTGACCGCGGGACACCCTCGGGAGCTGCTGGAGCAGGCGGCGCTGGCGCTGCTGGACTACATCGAGGAGGAGACCAACGGCTTCCGCGTGCTGGTGCGCGAGTCGCCGGTGATGTCCTCGTCGGGCAACTTCTCCTCGGTGCTCAACGACGTCGCGCACCAGGTCGAGCACATCCTCGGCGCCGAGTTCAAGACGCGGGGCTACGACCCGAAACTGGCCGAGCTCTACTCGCAGGCGCTGGTGGGCATGGTCGCGCTGACCGGCCGCTGGTGGCTGGAGGTGCGCAAGCCGCGCAAGGAGACGGTGGCCGCGCACCTGGTCAACCTGTGCTGGAACGGTCTGGCCCAACTGGAGCCCAAGCCCGCCCTGCTGACCCGCAAGGGCGTCAAGTAGCTCCGTCGCCCGCGGTAGCGGCCGCTCGGTGTCGTCCGGAGCGCAGCGCAGGATGGCGCCGATCAAGGCCGCGGTAGCCGGCGAGCATGTCACAGCTACTTGTTGGCGTGCGGTTTGACCGCGAACTTGTCGCCGGGGCGGGTGCTGTGGCGCAGGACCTCTTCGGCGATGGACTGGGCCGGCGTGCCGACCTTCCCGTACATCCCGGCGATCAGCATGATCGTGCCGATGATGAACGAGACCACGCAGGTCGAGATCTCGTAGTTGAGCTTGTTCAGCGGCGTCTGCATGACCGTCAGCATCACGAGCCCGGCCAGCAGGAAGACCGCGCCGCCCCAGATGTTGATGAAGTGGTCGATGTTGCGGCCGATGATCGCGCCGCCGAGCACGACCGCGCCGACGATGATGGACAGCCAGGCGAACGCGGGATTGGTCTTCAGCCCGAGCGCCTCGGTGTCGCCGCGGTCGAAGAACGGTTCACCGGCGGTGCGGATGGCCCCGACGATGCCGAACACCAGCAGGTACGCACCCGACAGTCCCGCCAGGAAGCGCCACTGGGGCCTTAGTCGGTGATTGACCGGTAGATGCATGACCCCAGTGTCCCGCCGGGAGTGTCCCGGCGGGACCGAATCATGGCAAATCAGGCCGCGCCGTGGCGGTGCTTCTCCTCCGCGGCGGCCTTGGCGGCAGAGCCGACCTTGACGTACATGCCGGCGGTGAACAGGACCGCGCCGATGAGGTACGAGACGATGCAGGTGGTCATCGTGAAGTTGAGCACATTCGACTCGGTGCGCATCAGCGCCATCATCACGGTGCCTGCGATCAGGAAGCCGATGCCGACCCACATGTCGACGAAGCGGTCCAGGTTGCGGCCGACCAGCGTGGCCAGCAGCACCGCGACACCGGCGGCGATGCTCGCGTACGAGAACGCGGGGTTGGTCTTCAGCCCGAACGCGCTGGCCTTGCCCTGGTGGAGCAGCGGCTCGCCCTGGCTGTCGAGGTAGCCGAGCACGCCGAACGCCAGCACGAACAGCCCGGCGAGCAGGGCCAGCCCGCGGTAGAGCGGGCGCAGGGAGTGGTTGACGGGCATGTGGGAAGCCATGTCGCAGCTCCGACGGGTACGAGGGGTCAGGGGATGCGTGAGGCTATCAGGCCTCCCCTGACCCGCGATCCGCCAGTGCGGGCGCTACTCGGAGATCAGCTCCGCGAGGTTGAGCCACTCGTCCTCGAGCAGCCCGCGCTCGTCCTGCAGCGCCTTGAGGCTCGCGTCCAGCTCGGCGATCTTCGCGAAGTCGGTGGCATGCTCGGCCATCTGCGCGTGCACCTTCGCCACCCGCTGGTCGAGCTTGTCGATCTGCCGCTCGACCCGCGAGACCTCCTTCTTCGCGGCACGCACCTCGGCCGCGCTCGGCCCGCCGGTGCGCTCGGCCTTCAGCTCCTTGACCGACCCTGCCGAAGCCCCGCCCACCCGCGCCGCCTCGTGGTCGACGCGCTGCAGGTACTCGTCGACGCCGCCCGGCAGGTGCCGGATCTTGCCGTCGCCGAACAGGCCGAACACCTTGTCGCAGACGCGCTCGACCAGGTAGCGGTCGTGGCTGGCCACGACCATCGTGCCGGGCCAGGTGTCGAGCAGGTCCTCCAGCGAGGCCAGCGTGTCGGTGTCCAGGTCGTTGGTGGGCTCGTCGAGGATCAGCACGTTCGGCTCGCCCGCGAGCAGGCGCAGCATCTGCAGCCGCCGGCGCTCGCCACCGGACAGGTCGGACACCGGGGTCCACACCCGGCGGTCGGTGAAGCCGAACACCTCGGCCAGCTGCGACGCCGACAGCTCCCGGTCGCCGAGCTTGGCCCGCCGGGCCACCTGCTCGACGGCCTCCAACAGCCGCAGCTCGCCCGGCAGTTCCGCGAGTTCCTGGGACAGGAACGCGGGGCGTACCGTCTGACCGGCGCGGAAGCCTGCCGCGTCGGTGACCCTGGCCAGCAGCCGCAGCAGCGTCGACTTGCCCGCGCCGTTCGCGCCGAGCAGCGCGATCCGGTCGCCGGGGCCGACGTGCCAGGTCACGTCGTCCAGGATCAGCTTCGGCCCGGCGTACAGGGTGACGTTCTCCAGGTCGTACACCTGGCGACCGAGGCGGGCGGTGGCCAGCTTGGCCAGGGTGACCTGATCGCGGGCCTCGGGCACGTCCGCGATCAGCGCGTTCGCGGCGTCGATGCGGAACTTCGGCTTCGAGGTGCGGGCCGGCGGGCCGCGTCGCAGCCAGGCGATCTCCTTGCGGAGCAGGTTCTGGCGGCGGGACTCGGTCACCGCGGCGACCCGCTCCCGCTCGGCGCGGGCCAGGATCCACGCGGCGAAGCCGCCGTCGTACGCCCGCACCTGCTGGTCGGCGACCTCCCAGATGTGGTTGCAGACCGCGTCGAGGAACCACCGGTCGTGGGTGACCACGACCAGCGCGCCGCGCAGGCTCTCGTTGAGGTAGCGGGCCAGCCAGTTGACGCCCGCGATGTCGAGGTGGTTGGTGGGCTCGTCGAGGATCAGCAGGTCGGTCGGGCGCACCAGCAGCGCCGCGAGCGCGATACGCCGCCGCTCGCCGCCGGACATCGGCCCGACCGGCTGGTCCAGCCCGAGACCGGGCATGCCCAGGCCGTCGAGGATGTTGCGCACGCCGGAGTCGCCGGCCCACTCGTGCTCGGCCTCGAACGCGGCGGGCAGCCAGGCGTCGCCCAACACCACATCCCGCACGGTCAGGTCCGGGGCCAGGTCCAGCGCCTGCGGCAGCGCGGAGACGCGCAGGTCGCGGCGGTGGGTGACGCGCCCGGAATCGGGGTCCTCGGCCTTGGTCAGCATCCGCAGCAGGGTCGACTTGCCGGCCCCGTTGAGGCCCACCACGCCGATCCGGTCGGCGTCGTCGAGACCCAGGGAGACGTCGGTGAGCAGGGGACCGGTCGGGCCGTAACCCTTGCCGACCCGGTCCAGATTGATGATATTGGCCATGGTGAGGTCAGCCTATCCGGGCGCCGTGCACTGCTCCGTATGCCTGCTGCACCCCGCGGCACAGCCCCGACTCCCGCAGCGCCTGGGCGAGGTCTGCCCCGTGGGCTTCGTCACGGGCCAGGAAGACACAGGTCGGGCCGCTGCCGGAGACCAGGCTGGCGAGCGCGCCCGCCTTGTCGCCCACGTCGAGCGTCTCGGCCAGCGAGGGCCGCAGCGACAGCGCGGCCGCCTGCAGGTCGTTGCCGAGCACCGCGCCGAGCACCGCGGGATCCCGCTGGCGCAGCGCGCTGAGCAGGTCGTCGCTGCTGTTCAGCGGGGCGGGTGCGGTGCCGGCGGCACGCATCCGGTCCAGCTCGCCGTAGACCCGCGGGGTGGACAGGCCGCCGTCGGCGAAGGCCACCACCCAGTGCCACCGGTTGGCGCGGGCCAGCACCGGGCTGACCGCCTCACCGTGGCCGGTGCCCAGCGCGGTGCCGCCGTACAGCAGGAACGGCACGTCGGAGCCGAGCGTGGCGGCGATCCTGGCCAGCTCGTCCCGGCCCAGGCCGGTGCCCCACAGCGCGTCCAGCGCGACCAGGGTCGCGGCGGCGTCGGCGGACCCGCCGGCCAGGCCGCCCGCGAGCGGAATCGTCTTGCGCAGGTGCAACCGGGCGTGGGCGGGCACCTTGGCGGTGGCGGCCAGCGCGTGCGCGGCCCGGATCACCAGGTTGCTGTCGTCCAGCTCCAGCTCGCCGACGCCCTCGCCCTGCATGGTCAGGCTCAGCGTGTCCCCGGACCGCGCGGTGACCTCGTCGTACACGGAGATGGCGTGGTACACGGTGTGCAGCTCGTGGTAACCGTCGGACCGCAGCGGGCCGACCCCGAGGTGCAGGTTGATCTTCGCGGGCACTCTCACCCGGACCGGTCCTGACAAGGCTCCCGCCAGGTCATCGTCGTCGCCGCCGAGCGTCCATGCCTCTGTCACGCCGACCAGCGTACTGGCCCCACCCGGATCACCCGGCGGCGCAGCACCCCGCTCCCACGACCCCCGCCCACCGCCCTGCGCCGCCCCACCGCCCGTCCCCGGTCCCGCCTTACGTCGACGCTGGCCTATCTCATCGAATTCGATCTACGTAAATTCGATGAGATAGGCCAGCGTCGATCAAAGTCAGTGCTTCGCGGCCGCCAGGGCGGCGAACGCGTGCACGTCGAGCTGCTCGCCGCGGGCCGACGGGTCGATGCCGGCCTTGCGCAGCAGCGCCTCCGCCGCCGGAGGGCTGCCCGCCCAGCCGGCCAGCGCGGCCCGCAGCGTCTTGCGCCGCTGTGCGAACGCCGCGTCGACCACGGCGAACACCGCCTCCCGGGCGACGTCGTCGCGGGGCGGCTCGCGGCGGGTGAAGGAGACCAGGCCCGAGTCCACGTTGGGCACCGGCCAGAACACCGCGGGCGGCACCTTGCCCGCCTGGCGGGAGGAGGCATACCAGGCGAGCTTCACCGACGGGATGCCGTAGATCTTGCTGCCGGGCGGGGCGGTGAGCCGATCGGCGACCTCCTTCTGCACCATGACCAGGCCGTGCCGGATACCCGGCAGCTCGGCCAGCAGGTGCAGCACCACCGGCACGGCGACGTTGTACGGCAGGTTCGCCACCAGCGCCGTGGGCGGCGGATCGAACTCGGCCGCGGTGACGCGCATGGCGTCGCCATTGTGGATGGTGAGCCGGTCGGCCAACCCGGGGGCGCGCTCGGCGGCGGTCGCGCCGAGCGCGGCGGCCAGCGGCGGGTCGATCTCCACGGCGTGCACGTGCGCGGCGGCCGTCAGCAGGCCCAGCGTCAGCGAGCCGAGGCCGGGCCCGACCTCGACGGCGACGTCGGCCGGATCGAGCTCGGCGGCGGCCACGATGCGCCGGATGGTGTTGGGGTCGTGCAGGAAGTTCTGCCCGAGCTTCTTGGTCGGCGCGACGCCGAGCCGCGCGGCCAGCTCCCGGATCTCCGCCGGGCCGAGCAGTCTTGCCTGTTCAACGGTCACCCCCTCAGGCTATCCGGCGGCCCGGGGTCACCCCGCCTTGCGCACCGTCATCCGCAGCCCGCCCCTGGGCCGGATGGTGGCCTGGCCGGACAACCGCACCGGCTGGTCGGAGACCGGCTCCAGCCTCACCCGGGGCACCAGCGTGGCCAGCACCAGCGCGATCTCGGCCTCGGCGAAGCGGTTGCCGACGCAGATGCGCGGGCCGTCGCCGAACGGCAGGTACGCCTCGCGCGGGATCTCCACGCCGGGCGCGAACCGCTCGGGCCGGAACTCCTCCGGCTCCGGCCAGTAGGCCGGATCGGTGTGGATCACGTATGGGCTGAAGAAGAGGACCTGCCCCGGCTTGACGGTGTGCCCGCCGAGCTCCGTCTCGGCGACCGGGGTGCGGTCGAACAGCCAGCCCGGGGGCCAGCGCCGCAGCGTCTCCTTCACCACCTGGCCGAGGTAGGGCAGGTTCGGCAGGTCCGCCATGGTGGCGGGGCGCTCACCGAGCACCTCGGCCACTTCGGCGCGCAGCTTCTCGGCGATCTCCGGATGCCGGGCCAGCTCGTAGCAGGCCCAGGTCAGCGCGGTGGCGCTGGTCTCGTGCCCGGCGAAGAACATGGTCAGCAGCTCGTCGCGGATCTCGGCGTCGGTCAGCGCCGGGCCGCCCTCCGGGTCCCTCGCGTTGATCAGCATGGACAGCAGGTCACCACCGTCGCCGCCGCGCTCCCGGCGCTGCCGGATCAGCTCGTACGACAGCCGGTCCATGCGGGCGACGCTCGCCTTGCGCCAGCGGTGGGTCTTCGTCGGCAGCCAGCCGGGCAGCAGCCCGAAGGACAGCAGGTACGCGTTGAGCGAGTTGACGAAGTCGTGCACCGCGGCGAAGACCTCCGCGCCGTCGTCGTCCACGGTGAACAGCGACGCGCCGACGATGCGCAGGGTCAGCTGCGTCATCTGCTCGACGACCTCGACCTGCTGCCCGTCGGCCCAGGAATCGGCCAGCCGCCGCGACTCGCCGACCATGATCTCGCCATACCGGGAGATGCGCTGGGTGTGCAGGCTCGGCAGCATCAGCCGCCGGTGCCGGCGGTGCTCGCCGCCCTCGCGGGTGAGCAGACCGTCGCCGACGTGGCCCTGGATGAGCCGGGCGGTACGCCACGACTTGGCGAACTCCTGCGGCCGCCTGACCAGCATGTCGTGTACCAGCAGCGGATCGGCGACGAGCACCATCGACAGTGGCCCCATCCGCACCCGGCTGACCGGGCCGGTGGTCCGGGCCGCGTGCTGCAGGAAGCCGGGCATGTCCCGGTTCATCTCCAGCAGGTGCCCGAGCAGGGGCAGGCCGGGCGGCGAGGGGATGGCGACCGTCGTCATATCGACGAGGCTAACACCGTCGCGAGACTCACCAGGGGCCGAAGATCCGGTCGCCGTTGGCCGAGATCGCCTGGCACATCTCGGCCAGCGGCATGCCCTTGGCCTCGGCGAGCGCCCGCACGGTCAGCGGGATCAGGTAGGAGGCATTGGGCCGCCCCCGGTGCGGCATCGGCGTCAGATACGGCGCGTCCGTCTCGACCAGGATCTGCTCCGGCGGGGTCAGCGCGGCCGCCGCGCGCAGCTGCGGGGCGTTCTTGAAGGTCACCGTGCCGGCGAAGGACAGCACGAAGCCGCGCCGCACGCACTCGGCGGCGAACGCCTCGTCGCCGGAGAAGCAGTGCATCACCACGGTCTGCGGCGCGCCCTCGTCGTCGAGCACCCGCAGCACGTCGGCGTGGGCGTCCCGGTCGTGGATGACCAGCGGTTTGCCGACCCGCTTGGCCAGCGCGATGTGGGCGCGGAAGCTGCGTTCCTGCGGCTTCAGCCCTTCGTCCTTGGTACGGAAGAAGTCAAGGCCCGTCTCGCCGATGCCGCGCACCCGGGGGTCCTCGGCCAACGACGCGATCTCCGCGAGCGCTGCATCCAGATCAGACAGCCGAGGTGCCTCGTTGGGGTGCAGCGCCACGGTCGCGACGACGGCGGGATGCGCCGCGGCGCAGGCCACGCCCCAGCGCGAGGACCGCACATCGACGCCCACCTGCACCAGCCGGTCCACGCCCACCTTCGCGGCGGCGTCGATCTGGGTGGCCGGGTCGCCACCGTCCTCGGCGACGATGTCCAGGTGGGTGTGGCTGTCCAGCACGGGGTGGGGCAGTGCCTCCGGAGCGGGCGGGAAGGACTCCCAGCGGCGTTCGGCGGCCCGCGCGGCGCGTTCGTTCGTCACCCGCCCATGATCCCACCCCGCCGACCCGCACTGCGGTCGGTGAGCACCCCGTACCGCTGCGAGGTCGATCACCCCGCGCGCGGCCGTCTGTTCAGTCCGTGTTCATCTGCGGGGCACACGCGGGCATTAGCGTCAAAGCCCGTGACGACCGTCAATGACACCGACCGCGGCACGGTCCTCGTGGACGGCCGCGCCTACGCCGCGGACGCGATCGCCGGTGGCGCTGCGTACGAACTGTTCAGCGAAACTCCCGCGCCCGGCTTCCTGCGCCTGGACAACCCTGCCCGCTGGGCGTACCACCGGTTCGTGCCGGCCGCCGAGGTCGCCGCCGGCGCGCAGGCGCTGCCCGCGACGCACCCGGAGTCGCCGCTGTGCGCACCGCTGTCGCGTGCGGTGAGCTGGGAGCACGTGCATCGGCTGAGCCAGCGCCCGCCACGCGACCGGCAGGCCGCCGAGCTGATCGGCACCGTGCGGGGCAGCGCCACCGTGCGCCGGGGCACCAGGATGGTCATGCCGCTGGACCCCACGGGAGTCACCGCGCTGCTGCGCGGCCGCCTGCCGCACGGCTTCTGCTACCGCGAGTGGGACCTCGCGCACCTGCGGACCCCCGCCGAGCTGGCCGTACTCGGCGCGAACGGCACCGGCGCGCAGGACCCCGCCGACGAGATCGCCTACCTGTTGCGCTGGCGGGCCGTCGATCCGCGCGACTATCAGCCGTCGACCGGGGACGCGGTGGCCGGGCTGGTGGCCATGCCGCCGCACGACCGGGTCGGCGCGGCGGTGCTGGGCACCGGATTCGCGCCGAGCAGCAGCGAGCTGATCCCCGAATGGATCACCGCGGACTTCGCCGACCTGCCGATGCCCGCACATGCGGCGCTGGTCGCGTACGTGCCGGACGGCACCGAGATCGTGCTCTACACCTTCCAGCCCGAGCAGCGCGGTTGGCTGCGCCTGGTGGGCCCGCAGTGGCGGCGGCTGCTGCACCCGCTCCGCGAGATCAGCGCAGACCAGGAGTACCTGCCCATCCCACGCACCGAGACCGTGCACAGCAGGCTCGTCGGCACGTTCCGAGGCGAGGAGTACGAGGCCGTCGCCGACCCGCCGGAGGAGTTCCGGGTGCTGGCGATGAGCCGGGCCGCCCGCTACCCGGTCGAGTCGCTGCTGCGGCGCACCCGCTACGCGCACTGGCGCGGCGCGCCCTGCACCGTGCTCACGGCCGACAGCAACTGGGTGCGGCTGCGTCTGTGCCGCCCCGACCCGACGAACGTGGCCGCGCTCGGGGCCCAGTGCTACGAACGGGGCGTGTACGAGGCCTGGGCGCCGGCGACCGAGGTCACCGACGCCCAGGACGTCGACATCCGCTACCCGCTCTAGCCCTCCAGCCGGGCCAGCTCCTCGTCCACGATGGACGGGTCCAGCTTCTTGAACACCGGGGTCGGCGCGCTCAGCGGCGTGCCGGCGCGCAGCTCGCGCGGCTCCCACTTCGCGCCGACGGTGTAGTCGCCGGTGAGCACGGGATAGCCGGGGCCGCCGTCCAGGTCGGACACCTCGACGATCGAGGGCATCGGCGCGTGCACACCCTCCCCGCCCAGCAGCAGGTGGATCTTCTGCGCGGCGTGCGGCAGGAACGGCGTCAGCAGCGTGTTGCAGTCGGTGATCGCCTGGAGCGCGGTGTGCAGGATGGTGGCCAGCCGCGGCCGGTCCTCCTCCGCCTTGATCTTCCACGGCGACTGGTCCGACAGGTACTTGTTGGCCTCGCCGACGATGCGCATCGCCTCGTTGATCGCGGCCTTCTGCTTGTGGTTCTCCAGCAGGCCGCCGATCGTGGCGAAGCCGCCGCGCACCGTCTCCAGCAGCGCGGTGTCCTCCGCGGTGAGGTCACTGGCCATCGGCACGGCGCCGAAGTTCTTCACCGCCATCGAGACGGTGCGGTTGACCAGGTTGCCCCAGCCCGCCACCAGCTCGTCGTTGTTGCGGCGCAGGAACTCGGCCCAGGTGAAGTCGGTGTCGGTGGTCTCCGGACCGGCCACCGCGATGTAGTAGCGCAGCGCGTCGGCGTCGTAGCGCTCCAGGAAGTCGCGCACGTAGATGACGACCCGGCGCGACGAGGAGAACTTGCGGCCCTCCATCGTCAGGTACTCGCTGGACACCACCTCGGTGGGCAGGCCCAGCTCGCCGAGCTCGCCCGGCTTGCCGCCCTTGTCACCCTTGCCGTCGTAGCCGAGCAGGATCGCCGGCCAGATCAGCGAGTGGAAGACGATGTTGTCCTTGCCCATGAAGTAGTACGACCGGCCGTCCGCGGACTGCCACCACCGGCGCCACGCCTCCGGGTCGCCCGACCGGCGCGCCCACTCGATCGAGGCCGACAGGTAGCCGATGACCGCGTCGAACCAGACGTAGAAGCGCTTGGTGTCCCAGCCCTCCTTCGGGATGGGCACACCCCAGTCCAGGTCCCGGGTGATCGCGCGGGGCCGCAGGTCGGCCACCAGGTTCTTGGAGAAGCGCAGCACGTTCGGCCGCCAGCCCTCGCGGGTGTCCAGCCACCCGCCCAGCGCCTCGGCGAACGCCGACAGGTCCAGGAAGTAGTGCTCCGAGTCGACGAACACCGGCGTCTCGCCGTTGATCTTCGACTTGGGGTCGATCAGGTCGATCGGGTCCAGCTGGTTGCCGCAGTTGTCGCACTGGTCGCCGCGGGCGCTGGTGTAGCCGCAGATCGGGCAGGTGCCCTCGATGTACCGGTCGGGCAGGCCGCGGCCGGTCGACGGGGAGATCGCGGCCTGGGTGGTCTTCGCGATCACGTACCCGTTGTCGAACAGGGCGGTGAACAGCTCCTGCACCACCGCGTAGTGGTTGCGGGTGGTGGTCCGGGTGAACAGGTCGTAGGCGAGGCCCAGCCCGTGCAGGTCCTCGACGATCATGCGGTTGTACTTGTCGACCGCCTCCCGGGGCGTGATGCCCTCGGCGTCGGCCTGCACCTGGATCGGCGTGCCGTGCTCGTCGGTGCCCGACACCATGAGCACGTCGTGGCCTGCCATGCGCATGTACCGGCTGAAAACGTCGGAGGGCACTCCGAAACCGGAGACATGACCGATGTGGCGGGGGCCGTTCGCATAAGGCCAAGCGACCGCGGCGAGAACGTGACTCATGACTAACCAGCGTAGTGAAGGCCGCCGCTGGCCCATGCACCGGTTGTCACCTCGTACGACACGCCCGGCAAATCCCCTTGTCAGGTGTCCGACTGGAGTGAAATGACCAGGTATGAGGGATAACGTGGACAGCCTCGCGCATGATGAGCCCACCCAGCGGGTCGAGCCCGGCGCGGCCCCCGCCCGCGACGAAGCCCCTCCCTCCCGGCCCGGCCGGTCCGGCACGCTCGTCGCGCCGCCACCGCCCGGCCTGGTGGCACTGACCGCGCCCGGCGACACCGATACGCCGTGGCGCCGCCCCGACGACCCGCACCCGCCGGTGCCGCAGGACACGGCACCGCAGCAACACGTCGAGCACGGTGCCGCCGCCCGTCCGGAACCCGTGACCGACACCGCCGAGGCCCGCCCTGAGCCGGTCACCGAGAGCACCGCGGCTCGCCCCGAGCCGGTCACCGAGAGCACCGCGGCTCGCCCCGAGCCGGTCACCGAGAGCACCGCGGCTCGCCCCGAGCCGGTCACCGAAAGCACCGCGGCTCGCCCCGAGCCGGTCACCGAAAGCACCGCGGCTCGCCCCGAGCCGGTCACCGAACACATCACGGCTCGCCCCGAGCCGGTAGCCGAGAGCGTCGAGGACCGTCCGGAGCCGGTCACCGATGGCAAGGCCTCGCCGGACGCTGAGGCATCGCCGCAGGCGGAGGATGTCGCGAACCCGGATTCCGACGAAGACCTCGCCGCCGACCCCGAATCCGAGTACGCGTCGGGGCGCACGCATCCCGCCTGGCTCGGCGAGCCGACCGGCCGCTTCGACCTCGACCTGCCGGAGCCCGGCCGCAGGAACCCGTCCTGGCTCGGCGAGCCCACCCGCCGCCTCGACCCCGACGAACCGTTCGACCAGTACGCGCTGCCTGCCGACCCGCCCCCCGCCGACCCGGCAGCCGACTCCGCGGCGCCGGACCGGCCCCTGACGGCACCCGGCCGGCCACATGCGGCACGCAGCGCCGTGACGGTGGACCTGGCAGACCAGGACGACTGGCACGCGGACCTGCCGGACGCCGACACCGCCGCCCCGGCCGGTCGCCCCGCCCCCGTTTCCCCCGCCGGCTCCGCTCGCCCCACGGTCGCGCTGCCCGCAGCACATCGACCGGTGGCGGGAGCGCCGCACGCGCAGGCTCCCGGGATGTCCGCGTCCACCGAGGCGTTCACCATGCCGGTGCAGGAGATCCCGCGGGAGAGCTGGATCGACCCCCGGCTGCACGGCGACCGCCGCCGACAGGAGGCCGCCCCGGCGCGCAAGCGGGCGAAGCGGCCCCGCCCGCCGCGGCGGGCCGGTGTCGCGATGCCGCTGCTCATCCTGTTCGGGCTGGTCGCCGCGTTCTTCAGCTGGGTCAGCGCGGAGCCGCTGTGGCTCGCGGTGGGTCACGGCAAGGCCGGCACCCTGACCGTCACCAGCTGCGCGGGCAGCGGACTCACGCAGCGCTGCGTGGGCGAGTTCGCCACCCCGGCCCGCGACTTCACGGCCGCCTCGGTCAACGTGCTCGGCCCGCCCGGGCAGGCCGAGGGCCTGAGCGCACCGGCGCGCATGGTCGGGGCGGGCAGCCACCGGGCGTACGTCACCAACGGCACCGGTGGCCTGCACCTGCGCTGGATGGTGGGGCTGTCGATCGTGCTGCTCTGCTCGATCGCCATCGTCTTCGCCACCGGCGCCATGCGCCTGCCGGAGCGGCACGAACGCCTCGCCGCCGTCGGCCTCGCCTTCGCCGGCCCCCTCCTCATCACCATCGGCTTCCTGGCCGCCACCTTCTGACCCACCCCACCCGGCTACCCACCCGCGTTTTTCATAGACGTTGGCCTATTACATCGAATCCGACGCACGGATTTTCGACGTAATAGGCCAACGTCTATGACTGGCGCGGCGCGGGCGGCGCGGCGGCTTGGGGCGGGGCGGACGGGCCAGGCGGCGGGGTGGGTCCGGGGTCAGCGGCGGGTGGAGAGGTCGTATACGTCGCGTTTGGGGAGGTGGTGGGCGGCGGCCACGGCGGCGGCGGCGTCCCGGCGCGACGATCCCGCGGCCACGTGCGCGGCGACCTCGGCGATGAGCTGCTCGTCGGTGGGGCGGGTGGCGTCCGGCGTCGCGCCGGCGACGACGAGCGTGATCTCGCCGCGGAACTCCGCCAGCTCCACCAGCTCGGCCAGGGGCGCGCGGCGTACCTCCTCGTAGGTCTTTGTCAGCTCCCGGCACAGGGCCGCGGCCCGGTCGCCGCCGAAGGCCGCCACAAGGTCGGCGAGGGTGTCCTTGACCCGGTGGGTCGACTCGAAGAAGACCAGGGTGCGCTCCTCGGCCGCGAGCGCGGCCAGCCGGGCGCGCCGCTCGCCACCCTTGCGCGGCAGGAAGCCCTCGAAGCAGAACCGGTCGCAGGGCAGCCCGGACAGCGCCAGCGCCGTGGTGACCGCGCTGGGGCCGGGGGCGCAGGTGACCGGCAGCCCGGCCGCGAGGGCGGCGACGACGAGCCGGTAGCCGGGGTCGCTGACGCTGGGCATGCCGCCGTCGGTCACCAGCGCCACCCGCTGTCCGTCGCGCATCGCCTCGACCAGCTCGGGGGTACGCCGTTCCTCGTTGCCCTCGAAGTACGAGACGATCTTTCCGGGTATGACGACGTCGAGGTCGCGGGCGAGCCGGAGCAGCCGGCGGGTGTCCTCGGCGGCGACCAGGTCCACCTCGGTGAGCACCTGGCGCAGCCGGGCCGAGGCGTCCGCGGGGTTGCCCAGCGGTGCGCCGCACAGCACCAGCCCGGTGACTTCCGTCATCTGTCCCCTGCCTTCGATACGTTTTTGCCGATCACCGTGAACTCAGGCGACGGTTTCCGAGTTTTTCAGCCTACGATCCTTGGCGTGACCCAGACGGCGACGGCGCCCCCGCAGGCGCCCATCACTTCCGAGCCGCACGTACTCAATGTCGTCCGGCGCCGCCTGCTGCCCTTGGAGCAGCGGCTGAACCCGTACGCGTGGCTGGCCGCGCTGGCGGTCACCTTCCTCGCGGGCGTGCTGCGCCTGTACAACCTGGCGAAGCCGCCCGGCAAGATCTTCGACGAGACCTACTACGCCACCGACGCCCACTGGCTGTGGGAGAAGGGGTTCGAGTGGGACGAGAAGAACGGCACCGCCGGCTACGTCGTGCACCCGCCCCTGGGCAAGTGGATCATCGGGCTGGGTGAGCAGGTCCTCGGGTACAACGAGGCGGGCTGGCGGCTGTCGGCAGCGGTGTTCGGCACCATCTCGGTGCTGATGTTCACCCGCATCGCCATGCGGATGTTCGGCTCGGTGGTGCTGGGCTGTGCCGCGGGCCTGCTGATGGCGTTCGACGGCATGCACTTCGTGCTGTCGCGCACCGCACTGCTGGACCTGTTCCTGATGTTCTTCCTGCTGGCCGCGTTCGGCGCGCTGGTCCTCGACCGGGATCAGCGCCGCCTGCGGTGGCTGCGCTTCGTGGAGAACGGCGGGGACCCGCACGGGCGCGGCCGGGCGAGCCGCCCGGCGTTCGCGGTGCCGTGGTGGCGGCTGGCGGCAGCGGTGCTGCTGGGCTGCGCCCTGGCCGTGAAGTGGTCGGCGCTGGCCTTCCTGCCGGTGTTCGTGCTGCTGGTGATCTGGTGGGAGGTGGGCGCCCGGCGCAGTGCCGGGGTGCGCCACCCGATCCGCGACACCATCCTCGACGAGGGCCTGTGGGTGCTCGCCTGCATCCCCATCGTGCTGGGCGTGTACCTGGCGAGCTGGAGCGGCTGGATCCTCACCGACGGCGGCTACTACCGCGAGTACTCCGGCAACTGGCTGGAGAGCCTCTGGCACTACCACGACGAGGCGCAGAAGTTCCACAACGGGCTCAGCTCCGAGCACACGTACCAGTCGGCGGGCCCGTGGGCACCGATCCAGTGGCTGCTGCTGGGGCGCCCGGTGGCCTTCTACTGGTCCGGGGACCCCGGCTGCGGGGTGGACCAGTGCGCGGCCGAGGTGCTGCTGCTGGGCACGCCGCTGCTGTGGTGGAGCTTCCTGCCCGCGCTGGGCGCGACGCTCTGGTTCGGCTTCGCCCGCCGCGACTGGCGGGCCGGGGCCATCCTGGCGATGACGGCCGCCGCGCTGATCCCGTGGTTCTTCTTCCCGAACCGCACGATGTTCTACTTCTACGCCATGCCGGCCGAGCCGTTCCTGATCCTGGCCGTGGTGTTCGTCTTCGGCGCGATCATGACCTCACCGCCGGGCCTGCCGCAGAACGAGAACAGACAGCTCATCGGCTCCGTCGCGCTCGGCGCGTTCGTGCTGCTCGTCGTGATCATGTTCGCCTTCTTCTACCCGATCTACACGGGCGAGCCGATCCCGTACGAGGACTGGCAAAAACGCATGATCCTCGGCAACAACTGGATCTGATCCGGCCGCGCGAAGGCCCGTGGTGCTCACCACGGGCCTTCGCCGTGTGCGCCGGAGACGGGACCCGGCCGCAGCCGTCGCATGAGCGACCGCCGCGGCTCTTGCCGTGCACCCCCGGCCACACAACAGCAAAGCGGCCATCTTCAATGGAAGATGGCCGCTGAACTCGGTGGAGACGAGGGGATTCGAACCCCTGACCCCCTCGATGCGAACGAGGTGCGCTACCGGGCTGCGCCACGTCCCCGAGTTGGTCCGCGTAACGGACCGGCCAAGGTTAGCAGGTCTGCCGGGCGTTCGCGAATCACTACCCGGTGCGTCGTAGGTCACTTGCGAAGATCGCTGTTTCCGGTCGGGACCTGCGGTCGCGCCACATCTTCCGACCCGAGGCCGCGATCTTCCAGACGACCGCGGCGGGTCACGCGGCGGGACCCGCGTGGTAGGGCTTGCCGCGTACGCCGGCCTGGCGGCCGCGGTAGGAGATGGTCGCCACCCGGGGTGGCGGGGGCGCCTCGGCGGCCAGGGTCTCGGCCTGGGCTTGCAGGGCGGCCAGCTGCTCCTGGGCCCGCAGCAGCTCCTCCTGGAGCAGCCGGGCGGCCTCGCGGCGGGCCTGCGCGCGGCGGCGCTGCGCGAGGCGGACCTGCGCCTGCTGTTCGGCGAGCCACAGCGCCTGCCGCTCCTCGGCACGGCGGCGGCGGGCCAGCCGCAGCGCCTGGCCCCGCAGGTGGGCGACGTACAGCAGCAGGGCCGAGCCGGTCACCGACACGCTGATCAGGAAGCCGGGGCTGACCAGCGCGACGCCGGCCAGCTGCACCAGGTTCAGCAGCACCAGTCCGGCGAGCAGACGGCGGCGGCGGTACACGGCCGGGCGGTGCCGGCGGCGTGGCTTGGCCTTGGCCCGCTCGGCCTGGCCGACCAGGCGCAGCGGGGTGCGGGACGGGCCGTTGCCGGACGCGGGCGGCGCGGACACGGGGGCGGTGCACAGTGCCCGCGGCGGTCGGATCGGGCGGCGGCCGGGCACGGTGCGGCGGCGGCGCCGGCGCGACAGCACCCGCGCGGTAGAGATCGCCCGCTCCGCCACCAGCCGCTCGGTGGCGTCGTACCGGCGCACCAGCGCCGGGGCGAGAGCGAGCAGGCCCGCAGCGGCGAGGACGGCGAGGAGCACCGAGGTCGGCACCCTCTCCCCTCCCTGCGCCCAGTGGCTCCTCCCGGCAGCCCGCCTGGTCGGCGGACCGCCGCGGACTCCCCACCGGCGTCACCCTAGGTACGGTGAACGGCTCATCGATCGGTCACCGTAAGACTTCCAGTGAGGGGAGCCTACGTTCGTGATCACGTGATCGCGTAACGCCACACCGTAGGAAGGTGAAGTCCGGTTCAGCCGCGCCGGCGCCGCCAGCGTGCCAGCAGGCCGCCGTCGGTGGCCACGTCCTCCCAGGTCAGCGCGTATCCGATGTGATCACGCCAAGCGCCGTCGATGAACATGTAGTGCGGGTGGTAGCCCTCCTCGCGGAAGCCGAGCTTCTCCACCACGCGGCGGCTGGGCTTGTTCTCCGGCCGGATGTTCACCTCCACGCGGTGCAGCCGGCCCGGCCCGAACGCGTGGTCGACGACGAGCGCGAGCGCCGTGGGCATGATGCCGCGCCCGGCCACCCGCGAGTCGATCCAGTAGCCGCAGTAGGCCGACGAGAAGGCCCGGCGCACGATGCTGCCCAGGTTGATGTGCCCGACCAGGCGTTCCCGGCCCTGATCGCGCAGGCAGATCGCGAACGGCATCGACTCGCCCTGACGGGCGCCGCGGCGCATGGCCCGCCGGATCATGTGGAACGCGGCGGTCGAGTTCAGCTCGGACCAGGTCGCGGGCGGCGTGGCCTCCCACTGCCGCAGCCAGGCTTCGTTGTAGGTGCGCACCTCGACCCACTGCCCGGCGTCGCCGCGCCGGTACGGCCGCAGCATGACGTCGCCGTCGGTCAGCACCGCGGGATAACCCACTGCACCACTCATCTGCGACGGTCCAGCAGCAGCACGTCCACGGTGGAGCCCGCAGCCGCGCTGGTGACCCGCTCACCCAGCACCAGTAGTCCGTTAGCCTCGGCCATACCGGCCAGGGTACGGGCACCGCCCGGGAGCGGCTGCACCGTGTATCCGCCCCCGCGGCGCTCCGCGACGAGCGCCGGGCGGAACTCGCGCAGTCCGCCGGGCGACGCGACGGTCTCCAGCAGGTGGCCGCGCACCGACGGCCGGAACACCGGCTCGGCCCCGGCCAGCACCTGGATCACGGGCCGGGCCAGCACCTCGAAACCGATCAGTGCGGCTCCCGGCTCGCCGGGCAGGCACACGATCGGCACCTCCTCGGCGCTGCCGACGGTGCCGAAGCCGAGCGTGCCGCACGGATACAGCGACACGTCGGTGAAGGTCACCATGCCCGCGCGACTGCCGTCCCGGCGCGACAGGATGCGCCGCACCATGTCGCCCGGCCCGGTGCCGGAACCACCGGTGGTGATGATCAGATCGGCGCGCAGCGTCTGGTCCTCCAGCAGCGCGCGCAGCGCCTCCGGGTCGTCGTCGCAGATACCCACGCGGTACGCGTGCGCGCCCGCCTCCGCGGTGGCCGCGGTCAGCGCGTGCGAGTTGACGTCGACGACCTGGCCGGCCTGCGAGACGCGGCCCGCCTCGACCAGCTCGTCACCGGTGGACACGATCACGACGCGTGGGCTGGGCCGCACGATCACATGCCCGATCCCGCTCGCGGCCAGCGCGCCGACCAGCGCCGGAGTCACCGTGGTGCCGGCCCGGGCCAGCACCATGCCCTCGGTGACGATCTCGCCGGTGCGGCGTACGCCGAAACCGCGCTTGGCGGGGTGGTGCACCTCGACCGAGGCCATGCCCTGGTCGGTCCAGCGGATCGGCACCACCACGTCGGCGGCCTGCGGCAGGGCCGCCCCGGCGGCGACGGAGAAGCAGGTGCCGGGCGTGAGCCGGGCCGGCCGCCAGCTGGCCGCGGCGAGGTCGCCCACCACGTTCAGCCGGGCGGGCCGGCCGGCGGCCGCCGCGGCGATGTCCTCGGACCGGGCCGCGTATCCGTCGATCGCGGCCTGGTCGAAGGCCGGGTACGGGTGGGCGGCCACCACGTTGTCGGCCAGCACGTTGCCGTGCGCCTGGGTCAGGTCCAGATCCAACGCCGGCAGCGCCCGCAACCTGCGCAGCACGCTGCCCAGGTAGTCGGCGAGTGGCGTCAGCTCGCCCGCGGCCGCAGCCGCGTCGAGATGGACGGGGTCCGGAGTGGACCTGACCGTGGCGGTCATGTCAGGCGGCCTTCCCCGCATTGCCGTCGAGGCCGGCGACGAAGGACTTCAGCCACTCCGTGAAGGCCGGGCCGAGGTCGTCCCGCTCGCTGGCCAGCTGTACGACGGCCTGCAGGTAGCCCAGCGGCATGCCGGTGTCGTAGCGGTGCCCGCGGTACACGATGCCGTGCACCGGGGTGCCCTCGGCCAGCAGCAGCGCCATCGCGTCGGTCAGCTGGATCTCGCCGCCGCTGCCCGGCTTGGTGCGCCGGATCGCGTCGAAGATCGTGCCCGGCAGCACGTAGCGGCCGACGACGGCCAGGTTGCTCGGGGCCTCTCCGAGGGCGGGCTTCTCGACCAGGCCGGTGACCCGCACGACGTTGTCCACGTCGGCGTACTCGGCGCCGGCGTCGGACACCGAGGCGATGCCGTACCGGTTGACCTGGTCCTCGGGGATCTCGATGAACGCCAGTACGATGCCGCCGGTGCGCGACTGCAGCTCGATCATCTGCGGCAGCAGCGGCTGCGACTCCTCGGTGAACTCGTCACCCAGCAGCACCACGAACGGTGCGTCGCCCACGTGGGACTCGGCGTAGGAGACCGCGTGGCCCAGGCCCAGCGGCTCACCCTGCCGGCAGGTGTAGATCTCGGCCAGCTCCGAGGTGCCGCGGACGGCAGCCAGGCGCTCCATGTCGCCCTTGGCCTCCAGCCGCGCCTCCAGGTAGGGCTGGCGGTCGAAGTGGTCGACCATGCTGGTCTTGCCACGTCCCGTGATCAGCAGGACGTCGTTGATCCCGGCCCGCGACGCCTCCTCCACGATGTACTGCAGGACCGGCCGGTCGACGACGGGCAGCAGCTCCTTGGGCACCGCCTTGGTGGCCGGAAGGAACCGGGTCGCCAGACCGGCCGCGGGAATGACCGCCTTGGTGGCCCGCTGACCGTGCGCTTGTGCGTGGGGGGTGTGCTCCGACATGTCGCGAGACTAACGGCCCCGAGCCTGTCGAGGGGCTTGTGGGCTGCTCGACGCGCCGCCGGATGGGCACAGGACACCGCCGGGCGCTGCGACCTGGAAGGTGTCCCGCCCCGCCGCCTTGGCGGCATACAGGGCTTCGTCGGCGGCCTGGAGCACCCCGGCACCCTGCTGCCCGTGGTCGGGCAGCACGGCGAGTCCGATCGAGACCGTGATGTTGACGTAGAGGTCGGGCCCGCCGTCGCGGGCCGGCACGATGATCGGCTCGCGGCGCACCGATTCGCACAGCCGCTCGGCGACTGCGACGCCGCCCACCTCGTCGGTCTCCGGCAGCAGCACCACGAACTCCTCGCCGCCGTGCCGGAAGGCCACGTCCACCTCGCGGATCTCGTACCGGATGCGCTGGGCGAACTCGGCCAGCACGGCGTCGCCGGCGGCGTGGCCGTAGGTGTCGTTGATCTCCTTGAACCGGTCCAGGTCCAGGGCGAGCACGCACAGCCGGCGGCCGAACCGGACGGCCCGCTCGGACTCGCGCCGCAGCGACTCGCGCAGCGAGCGGTAGTTGAACAGCCCGGTGAGCGGGTCGGTCACCGACAGCCGCTGCGCCTCCTCGTGCACCCGTACGTTGTCGACGGCGACCGCGGCCTGCCCGGCGAACGTGCGCAGGGTGACCAGATCGGAGTCGTCGAACTCGTCGCGGCCCAGCCGGTCGTAGAGGGCCAGCACGCCGCGCGCCGCGGGCAGCGCCCCGGGCTGCGGGAACGAGTTGGCCTCGCCCAGCCCCGGCGCCGAGAACGGCACCACCATGTACGTGCGGCAGTCCGGCTCACCCGGGTCCAGCCGCGGCCCGTCCCGCTCGACGCGGCCCAGCCGGGGCACCCCGGTGGCCGCGACCAGACCGGTCAGGCCCAGCCCGTACGGCACCCGCAGGGTGCCCCGCTCGCCGGTGGTCCACTGCTCGGGCAGACCCTCGGTGCACTGGCCGACCAGCGCGCCGGTGGCCGGGTCCGCCAGCAGCACCATGCCGGCCGACGCACCGGTGGCGTGCCGGGCGGTCTGCAGGATGACGCGCAGGATCCGATCCAGGTCGTGGGTGCTGGACAGGGTGTCGCCGAGCACGCCCAGGTGCCCGCGCAGCTGGTCCCGGCTCGCCGTCAGCGCCGCCACGTAGGTGTGCAGCTCCCGGGTCATGTGGTTGAACGCGGTGGCCATCCGGGCGATCTCGTCGTTGCCGCGTACCGGCACCCGGGCGTCCAGATCGCCCCCGGCGACCCGGTCGGCGGCCGCGGCCAGCTCCACCACGGGTTCGGTGGCGGTCTTCGCCAGCCACCAGGCGACCGTCACGGCCGCCGCGGCGGTGATCAGAACGACGAGGGTGAGCAGCAGGTAGAGACCGGTCGGCGGCCGGGCGGGCAGCGACACCGCCAGCGGCAGCGGCTCACCGGCGACCGGTCCGACCCGCGCCACGAGATGGCCGTTGTCGGCCGAGCCGGTCGCGCCGTCGCCCAGTTTGCCCGCATACGCGCTGATGGTCGCCGCGTCCGCGCCGAGCATCGTGGTGTGCACCGGCCCGCCGGCACCCGGGTCCTCGGGCGCGGGAGCGAGGTCGACCTCCCGGCCGAATTCGCCGCCGACCGGCCCCTCGGCGGGCAACGCGGCCGGGCCCGATCCGTCCGCAGCCGGGCCGCCGCCGCCCGGCGCGGCGACGGCGTCGTTCGCGCCGGGGCCGTCGGCGGTCGGGTCGACGGGCAGCGCGCCGCCGGTGAGGTCGCCGGGCTGCCCCGCCGCTGCGCCGGTGTGGGCACCGATGCCGCCGGGCACCGCGCCGGGCATCCCGCCGATGCCGCCCGTCCCGTCTTCGGCGTCGCCGATGTCGCCTGTCCCGTCACCGGTGCCGTCCGTCGCGTCGCCGTCCGGGTCAACGGTGGCGCCGGGCTCGCTGTCGTCGGTCGCGAGATCCGGGTCGGCGGTGAGCGCGCCCGCCGGGACGCCGGCCCCGGGCAGCAGCGTCAGCTGCGCGCCGCTGGCCTGGGCGAGGCGGCGGACGAGATCGCCGTCGACGGTGAGGGCGGCCGAGACGGTGCCGGTCGGCTCGCCGTTCGGGCCGGCCAGCGGCACCCGGGCCGACAGCGCCTCGAACCCGGCCACCGCGTCCGGGCGCACCTGCGGGTCCGGGCCGGCGCAGTCGGCCCACGGCGGGGCCGGGGCCTGCGCGGTGGTGGCGCCGTCGACGCCGGTGTCGATGTGCACGCCGCCCGCGAGGCCCGCGGCGACCATCCGCTCGGCGGTGGCCAGGCGCTGGTCGGCCGGTGCGGCGGCGACGCCCTCGGCGACGGCGCGCAGCTGACCGCAGAGCGCGCCGACCGAGGTGCGCACCGAGCCGGCGGCCACCGCCAGCCGCTCGGTGGCCCGCTCGTGGGACAGCTTGCTGACCATCGTGCCGACGAAGAATGCGCCGAGCAGGACGGGACTGAGGACCACCGCCAGGAAGGCGGTGGTGAGCCGTGCGCGCAGTGTCACACTTTCCCCCTCGGCGGCGGTGAAGTCATCGGAGTCAACGGCGAACGTCGCGCTAGGATGCGACGCTTGTACAACCTGAGGACGTTATGAGTGAATATTCCGTTTCTTCAGTGACGTCCGCGGCGGCCAAACGCGCGGTCCGCGCCGCGGTGCTGGCGGCCCGCCGAGAAATGCCCCCGGCGGTCGTCGCCAGGGCGGACGCGGCGCTGGCCGGGTTGCTGCCGGAGCTGATCGCGCCGGGCGCGGCGCTGACCGTGTGCGCGTACGTGCCGATGGCCGGCGAGCCCGGCGGCCCGGACCTGCCGGACCGGCTGGCCGCCACGCCCGGCGTGGCCCGGGTGCTGCTGCCGGTGCTGCGCCCCGACCGCGATCTCGACTGGGCCGACTACGCCGGGCCGGGCACGCTGGCGCCCGCCGCGTTGGGGCTGCGCGAGCCCACCGGGAAGCGCACCGGCGTGACCGGAATCACCACAGCCGATCTGGTACTGGTTCCGGCGGTCGCGGTGGACCGGCGCGGCGCTCGGCTGGGCCGCGGCGGCGGCAGCTACGACCGGGCACTGGCCAGGGTGGCGCCAGGCACCCCGGTGATCGCCCTGCTGTACGACGGCGAGCTGCTCGACGAGGTCCCCGCCGAGGCCCACGACCAGCGGGTGAGCGGGGTGCTCGCGCCGAGCGGCCTGCGGCGCATTCCCGGCTGACGTCGACAGTGTGATCGGCGACAGCTACTTGGCACCTAGCCGGGCGGTCAGGCACTATTAGCACTCGATATGCCGGAGTGCCAGCAATGATCATGGAGGGGAACGTGCCCACCTACCAGTACGCCTGCACCGCTTGCGGTCACCAGCTGGAGGCCGTGCAGTCCTTCGCGGACGAGCCGCTGACCGAGTGCCCGACGTGCGAGGGCACCCTGCGCAAGCTGTTCTCCTCGGTCGGCGTGGTCTTCAAGGGCTCCGGCTTCTACCGCACCGACTCGCGCGGCAGCGGCTCCGGCACGGCCCCCGCGGCCGCCGGCAGCTCCTCGACCCCCGCGTCGACCAGTTCGACCAGCGGCGGCAGCTCCTCGTCGAGCAGCAGCACGCCGTCGAAGAGCACCTCGCCGTCGACCGCGAGCAGCAGCGCTTCCTGAGCTTCGCGCCGAATGTCCGTTTCCGCGCTATAGTACGGCGGTGCGCCAGCCCCGCCCCCGCTGTAGCCGGCGGTCAGTCCCAGTGCGGCGGGCGCTCGTCGCGCAGCCGGTCGTCGTTGCTCCACGAACGCTCGCCCCAGCCCCGATCCGTGTCCTCACGGGTCTGGTCGGGCAGCACGGGCGCGTCGTCCTCGAACTCCACCACCCGGTCGTCTTCGCGACCGCCGAAGTCAGCCTCAGTGCTCACCCTCGCAGCATAGGACCAGCCGCGCCGCGTCCCACGGACCGCCTCCGCCGCCCCGACCGCCGAAGCTCCGCCCCCGCCATCCCGCGGCATGGGCGGAGCTTCGATCGTGCACCGGACCAGTCATCGTGAACCGGCCCGCCGACGATCAGTGGCGCCGGCCCGTGCCGTCCGAAGACGGGGCCGACGCCGAGCAGGCCGCCGCGGCCTATCCCGGGCCGCCGCCCGCGGTGTCACCCCCGCCTGGCTGGCATCCGGAGGTCACCCCCCGGACCGTTCCCCCGCGCCGGCTGCCCGAGCTGGACCATGACGCGATCGATCTCGCCGAGGAGCGCGCGGACCGGTTCACCAACGCGCTCGGCATCGCCGCGGGCGTCGTGCTGATCCTCATCGCCTGCATCCAGTGGCGGACCTGACCGGTCAGATCGTGCTCCACACCGCCTGGGCGCCGGTATCGCCGGTCTTGAAGACGTAGTAGCCGGTGGCCCCGGCGGCGAGCAGGGTCAGCGCGATCAGCGCCCAGCCCGTGGCGCGGGAGCCGCTGGTCGCCGGCTTCTTCGCGGCCGAGGTGGTGAAGAGCACCAGCGCGATCGCCAGGATGCCCAGCAGCGTGCCCGCCCACGCCGCCGCGTCGCCGTAGTCCTTGTGCAGGTCGACCTGGGCGAGGATCTGCGGCGGGTAGCCCTTCTCGACCAGCGTCGTGAACAGCGCCTCGCCGCTCTGGCGGGCGAACCACAGCGCGATGGGGGCACCCACGCCGAGCAGCAGCACGGCCCAGCCGATGTAGCGGCGCACCGATGGGGCGAACGAATAGACCACCACGCCGACTATCAGCAGCGGGGCGAACACGACTGCGGCGTGCACGAGCAGGGGGTGAGCCGGCAGGCCGAGCAGTTCCTCGAACACTGTGCCTCCACGTGGATTCCGGGGGTGCGTACCCAAGGTCAGGCTGAGCCTAGACCCGCCTGTGTCGATGGGACAGAGGGGGAATGCGCCGTGTCGCAGACCACGTATATCGGACCTTTTCTTGAGCAGATCCAAGTTAGCTGCTGAAATGGTGTTCATGCACGGCGACATCGAGCCACAGGCTCTCCTTCGCGCGCGGGGCCTGCGGGTGACCCGGCCGCGCCTCGCCGTGCTCGACATCCTCGGACAGGGTGGCCACCTCGAGGTCGAGGAGATCACCCGGCAGGCCCGGCAGCGCCTCGACTCGGTCTCCACCCAGGCCGTCTACGACGTGCTCGGCGCGCTCGCCCGCGCGGGCCTGGCCCGGCGCATCGAGCCGGCCGGCTCCCCCGCCCGCTTCGAGGCCCGCAGCGGCGACAACCACCATCACATCGTCTGCCGCGGCTGCGGCGCGATCGCCGACGTGGACTGCGCCACCGGCACCGCACCCTGCCTCGACCCGAGCCAGACCCACGGCTTCGCCCTCGACGAGGCCGAGGTGACCTACTGGGGCCTGTGCCCGAAGTGCCAGCAGCTCGCCGCCGAGGACCGCACCTCCGACCCCTGACCCACCCGACCCGCCCGGCCCGGCCCCGCGATGATCGTCCGACTTGCCAGGCACCTGTGCGAATGGCCGTGCAAGATACGCACAGGTGCCCGGCAAGTCGAGTGATCTATGACCGGTGCGGCGCGGCCGCGTCCGGCGTGGGGGCCGCCTCCACCGCCGCCCAGGTCTCCTTCACCGGCGCCTCCGCGCCCGCCGGGCACACCCGGCGGAAGTCGCACCAGCTGCACAGGCTGCTCGGCCGGGTCGGGAAGGCCTCGTCGGGCGGGGTGCCGTCGGCCAGCGCCCGCTCCGCGGCCACGATGTCGCGTGCGGTGTCCTCCGCCCGGGACACGTGCCGGGCGATCGACTCCGGGGTGTGCTCGTGCGTGGCGACCGTGCCGGTCGGCAGGTGGTGCAGCTCGACCGTGCGGCAGGGGCGGCGGAACACCCGCTCGGCGGCGAACGCGTAAAGCGCCAGTGCCAGCGAGCCGCGGGCGTCGTCGGCGTCCAGGCCGGTGCGTCCCGTCTTGTAGTCGACGATCACGGCCTCGCCGCCGCGCGCGTCGATGCGGTCGGCCCGGCCGCTCAGCGCCAGCACCGCCGTCTTCGCCGCCACCGTGCGCTCCACGCCCAGCAGGTCCAGCTCGGGGTCCAGGCCTTCGGTGTACGCCTCCAGCCAGCCCAGCGCGCGTTCGTAGACCGCCCGCTCCTGCTCGTCGTCGCGGTAGCCCTCACGCACCCAGGTCGCCCTCAGCAGCCGCGGCAGGGCCGCGCTCGTGCGCCGCTCCACCGGCACGTCCCACCAGTTGCGCAGCGCCGTGTGCACGCTCGCGCCGAGCGAGTTGTGCGCCCACGCGGGCCCCTTCTGCGGCGCGGGCCGGTCGAGGTAGGTGTGCCGGTAGCGGCGCGGGCAGTCGGTGTACGACGAGAGCTTGCTCGGGGTGCACACGAACAGGCGCTCGGGCATCATGTCGAAGCCGAGCTGCTCCGGGACGTCCTTGCCGCGGCGGGGGTGGGGGGTTCGGCTCACCTGGCAGATCGTGCCAGTCCGGTGGGACACTGGCCAGGCGACCCGCCCGGCCGGGCGGTCAGCCGAGGTCAGGGGTGTTTGGCGTGGGACTGTTGCGCTGGTTGCGGGGCGGCGATGACAAGAACGGCGCGACCGCGATGATGTCCGCGGGCATGGCCGAGATCGACGGCCTGTTCCGGCCGACCAAGCACAAGCAGACCGAGCACATCCAGGAGGCGAGCCGCCGGCGCGTCGACGTCGCCAACGGCACCGGAGTCGACCTGGAAAACGGCATCGCCACGATCCGCCGCACCCCCGCCGCGGAGCCCGCAACCTGATCACCCGCCCCGATTTTCATCGACGCTGGCCTATCACATCGAAAATCCGGCGCTCGGAGTCGATGCAATAGGCCAGCGTCGATGCAAGGCGGGTGCCGCCGTCGGCGCGTCAGGGGTGCGCGGTGGTGAACATCTCGACGAAGGCGCCGATGGAGTCGGCCATCAGCTGGACCGCGATCGCGGCCAACAGCAGACCCGCGATGCGGGTGAGCACCTCGATGCCGCCGGGCCGCAGCACCTTCACGATGAACCCGGAGTAGCGCAGCACCAGCCACACCGCGATCATGACCGCCAGGATGCCCAGCCCGATCGCCAGGTACTGGCCGCCGCTGTCGGCCCGCTGTACGAACAGCATCGTCGCAACGATCGCGCCGGGGCCCGCCAGCAGCGGCGTGCCGAGCGGCACCAGAGCGATGTTCGAGGTCGACTGCTGGTCAGGGTCGTCGGCCTTGCCGGTGAGCAGCTCCAGCGCGACCAGGACCAGCAGCAGACCACCCGCGCCCTGCAGCGCGGGCAGCTGGATGTGCAGGTAGTCCAGGATGGTCTGGCCGGCCACCGCGAAGACCGCGATGACGCCCAGGGCCAGCGCGACCGCGTGCGTGGCGGCCTTGTGCCGGTCCCGGGCGGGCAGCGCGCCGGTCAGCGCCAGAAAGATGGGCACCATCCCCGGCGGGTCGGTGATGACGAGCAGCGTGACGAAGACCTCGCCGAAGAACTTCCAATCCACACCGGATGCATAGCACGGCGGGCAAGGGTTATCCGGCGACTCCCGTGACGGGGGTGGCGCCGGTCGCACCGGCGACGATCCGCTCGAGCGCCTCCGGGGCCGTGGTGAACTCGCCGATGCGCACCTTCTTGTGCGTGCCGTGGAAGTCCGAACTGCCGGTGACGAACAGGCCGAGCCCGTCCGCGATGCGGCGCACCTCGGCGCGTTCGGCCTGGCCGTGGTCGTGGTGGTCGGCCTCCAGGCCGTCCAGTCCGGCGGCCGCGAGCTGCGCGAACAGCTCCTCCGGCACGACCCGCCCGCGGGCCCGGGCGCGCGGGTGGGCGAACACGGTCACCCCGCCGGCTCCCTGCACCAGGCGCAGCGCCTCGAACACGTCGAGGTCGTCCTTGGGAATCCGGTACGGGCTGCCGTTGCCGATCCAGCGCGGACTGAACGCTTCCTGGGTGTCGGCGACGAGCCCGGCCCGGATCAGCGCGGCGGCCAGGTGCGGCCGGCCGACGGTGCCGCCGTCGGCGTGGGCCAGGATGTCGGCCCAGTCCACGTCGATGCCGTCGGCCCGCATCAGCGCGACCATGCGCTCGGCCCGCCCCAGCCGCGACTCGCGGACCCCGGCCAGCGCCGCGACCAGGTGCTCGTCGGCGGGGTCGAACAGGTACGCCAGCATGTGCAGCGCGATGGACTCGTCCTCGCCGTGCCAGCGGCAGCTCAGCTCCGCTCCCCGGATGAGGGTGAGGCCGGGCGGCAGCGCCTGCGCGGCGGCCGCCCAGCCGGCGGTGGTGTCGTGGTCGGTGAGCGCGACCACCCCGAGTCCCGCCGCGCCCGCCAGGCGCATCAGCTCGTCGGGGGGTGTGGTGCCGTCGCTCGCGGTGGAGTGCAGGTGCAGGTCGATGGTCACTTGCCGGCGCCGTACGAAGGGATCATCGTCCAGCCGGGCTGGACGTCGGGCGGCAGGGTGACCTGGAGCTTGGTGCCGTCGTTCCGGCAGGCGAAGATGCCGTCGGCGTCGGTCTGCGCCAGCGCCGTCCGGTTGTCCGACCACACCACCGCGTCCACCGCGGCGATCGGGCAGTCCGCCTGGAGCACCAGGGCCTGGACCTGAGCCTGTTTCTTGCCGCTGCTCGCCGCGGCGTTGATGCGCGACTTGTCCAGGTCGATCATCTGCAGGCCGCTCTGCGTGGCCACGGCGAGCAGCCGGCCGTCGGGGGAGAGCGCCGCGTGCAGCTTGATCAGCGCCCGGCCCACCAGGTCACCGCAGCCCAGCTTCGCGCCGATCTTCAGGCCCTTCTTGACCGCGCTGACGTCGACCAGGCAGAGCAGGTCGTCTTTGCCGCGCACGACGCCGATCGCCACCTCGGCGCCCGCGCTGCCGAACACGGCGAGCAGTTCCGCGTTCCAGGTCTCGGTGTACTGGGAGGGCGCCGCCGCGCTCCAGTAGTCGAAGCCCTTCTCGCTGGAGACGACGACCCGCTCGCCGAAGAAGGTCACCGGCGCGGCGGTCCCGGGCACCGGCGACGACGCGACCGTCGAGCCCCGGTCGTCGCCGCTCAGCTTGGTGACCGCCATCGTGCCCTGGTCGTTGGTGGCCACCCGGCTGCCGTCGTGGCTGACCGCCCACTCGGCCTGGCCGGACAGCATGAGCGGCTCGCCGGCGCTGTTGGGAAGCAGGCGCACCGTGCTGGAGTCGGAGTAGACCCAGCCGTCGGGCACCTTCGCGATCATGGCGACGTCGCCGTCGTGCACCAGGTTGACCCGCTGGCCGTCGGTGGTCCACAGCTGCTGGCCGACCAGCAGATCGACCGGCAGCTCCATGGTCGGCAGCTGGGTCTGGCGGGCGGCGACCGGCTGGTCGGCGCCGTAGAGGTTCTGGAAGGTGACCCGGTTCGGATCCGTGGCCGCCGTCGTCGCAGCGCCGAGCCCCTGGGCCGCAACGGCGCCGCCGAGCACGGTCGCGAAGGCGAACACGGTCATCGTGCCCGTCGCCGTCCGCCGTCGCCGGGTCGTCCGGCGCGCCTTTCGGATGGCGCGGCCGGCCGGATCGGCGGCGGCAGGAAGGGTCTGCGCGCGAGCCGCGAACATCTCACGCAGCTCGTCCTCAAGCATGGTCACCGCCCAGGTTGGCCGACCGGCACGCGGGCCGGTCGAACAGCTTCCCTCCGAGGCGACGGCACCGCGGGTGCGGTGACGGGGGTGGGCTCTGCCGTTCGGGTCACCTCGCCCGCAGGCAGGTCGAGCGACTCCGTGACGACCCTGCCCGCTCGCTGCTTCGGGACCGCCGGCTCCGCCGCCTTCGCGGCCGGCAGCCTGCCGGTGACTCCCTCGGCAGCCAGCCGCTGCCGCAGCGTGCCCAGGGCGCGTGAGGTCTGGCTCTTCACGGTCCCGGGCGAGATCTGCAGCATCGCCGCTGTCTGCGCCTCAGACATGTCCTCGTAGAAACGCAGGACCAGCACGGCGCGTTGTCGTGCCGGCAGAGCTTTGACATGTTTCCACATCACGTCTCGCTCGAGCTGCTCTTCGAGGTTGTCCGGCGCGGCCCGTTCCGGTAGGAATTCGGTGGGTCGCTCGCCGTGCCAGCGGCGGCGCCACCAGCTCGTCGCGGTGTTGACGAGCACCCTGCGGGCGTACGGCTCGACCGCCTCGATCTGGCCCAGGCGCTTCCACGCCAGGTACGTCTTGGTGAGCGCCGTCTGCAGCAGGTCCTCCGCGGTGGCCCAGTCACCGGCCAGCAGGTATGCCGTGCGCAGCAGGGCAGCCGAACGTGCGGTCACGAACTCGCGGAACTCGTCCTCCATGGCCGATCGGTGGCTCACAGACGCACCTCCCATCGCAGGCGTACGTCTCGGACGCCTGACCGAGGCGCGTCGAACGCGCCCATCACCCCGTGTATGAGGCTTCCGCACGCCGTTCGGTTCCCGGTATCGGGTGGATACCCCGTATGCGTCACCTCAACGGACAGACTGGCATACTCGCGCTAGCGGATCTAGATCTGGCAGTGAAGTTTCCTATCCACCGATCGGCCCTTTCGGCCGACGCCGAATAGCGTGCCTACTCTTCTTCCGCTTCCCGCCCGAGCCGCGCCTCGACTGCCGCGGGCTCGTACATCTCCTCGACGATGCGCAGGTACAGCTCGTTCGGGTTGGGCATGTGATCGACCTTGCTGAGCGCCTGATCCTGGCCGGCGGACTCGAGCACGAACGTGCCGTAGTTGAGCATGCGACCCAGCGGCGACTGCTCGTACTTCATGTCGGTGACCTTCAGCAGTGGCATCATCGCCACCTTGCGGGTGATGAGCCCGTTGACGAGCATCAGCCGCTTGTTGGTCAGGATGAACCGGTCGAAGTACCAGTCGGCGACGGTCCAGGCGACCCAGCTCATCACCAGCGCCCAGATCACCACCGCCACCACCCACAGGCCGGCGACGTCGGACTTGGCCAGGAAACCCGACAGGTAACCCAGCGCGAACGTGGCGAACACGCCGATCAGCAGCGGGTTGGTGAGGTGCACCCAGTGCCGCTTCCACTCCCCCCGGTAACGCTCGGTGGGGAACAGGTAGCGCGCGACCATGGAGCTCGGCTCGTCCTCGAGCGGAAGCACCCGGCGCGGCCCCAGCGGCACCCCGGACGCGTCGAAACGCAGCCCGGCGAGCTCGTCCTCGGTGAAGTTCGGAAGCTCGTCACCGAGTGGCGCCGTGGTGGCGTTGTCACCGGGGGGCCTGCCTCCGGCACCGCCCGAAGCGGCACCGGCGGTCGCCCCCACGGTGGCCTTGCCGATGAAGTGTGCGTGGTCGCCCGGGTCGGCGTGGAACTCGTCCTCAGCCGGTGGCTGAGACTCGGCTCGCGTCCGCGGGATGGGCTCCGTGTCGCGTTCACGGCGACCGGACCACTCCGGACCGTCAGGACCCGGAGTGCGCTCTTCGCTTGGCTCGTCCGGCCCCAGACCGCCGATCATGTGAGCTAAGCGACCAGGCTGCCGAAGAAGTCACCGAAACCCTGGGCGATGTCCATGACAGTGCCGCCCAGCGTCTTCACGACGTTCGCCGCAGAATCGGGCCGGAACGCCACGAAGAAGATCAAAAAGGCGATGCCGCCCCACGTAAGGATCTTCTTGAGCATGTCGGGCTATCCCCCTCCGCCTGGCCGTGTCCACTCGACAACTGGTGGCCGTGGCGAGACTCAGCGTATCAGTAACGGTGCCTGCCGAGAATCATTAGCGCACATCCGTGCCAGTGCTTTGACCAGCGTCCGATGAGGAAAGTAAGGAAGTCGACTCACCGGGTGGGACGCAGCCGCGGCGACAGCGCTCCGAACACCAGTTCCGGCGGCAGCCAGTCGCTCAGGTCCTGCAGCACGACCTCTTCGGAGAGGAAGTAGCCGGCCTGTGCGGGCCAGGTCACGGCATACAGCCAGCGCCCCCGGGCCTCCCCGGCGTACGCGCTGCGGTCGTCCGGCGTGGCCACCGCCCACAGTGGAGTGGGGTGCCCGTCGGCCTTCACCTTCGCGTGCGCGCCGTGCCCGCCCTCCAGCTCGAGCAGGGCCGGACCGGGGTCCGTGCCGGACAGCCCTGCGAAGCGGGCCCCCAGCCCCACACCCGGCTCCTCGGCGATGAGCAGCACGTCGGCCGGGCCGTCGCTGAACGGTGTCGGCCCGCTGCACGCCAGCGCCGTGGCGGACACTCCAGACCTGTCGTCCCCCACCCATGCCACACCCGTGACGGTCCAGCCGGTCGGCAGCGGCCAGGGGCACCACAGGGGCACTCCGGCCTCGGCCGCGCGCTTGGTGGCGCAGGCGAAGACGTCATGGTTGACATGCTGGGCGACGTGCAGCGGCGGCACCGGTCCGTCGCGCTCGCATACCCAGTCGGAGTGGGCAAGACCGGGCGGCCGCAGATCGCCACCGCACCGCGGACATGACACCGCGAGCCCCATGACCACCACTGTCCGCCCCGTGATCGGGGCACGTCAAGCAACTCGCCAAGATCGGCAATCGGCGCGCCGTGGGATCCGCGGGCCGGATGTGCGGGTTCACCGCGGACGCGGCCGGGCCGGTCAGGCCGGGGGCGGGCCGGCGTACGAGCGGATCCAGGCGTGCATGGCGACCGCCGAGGCCACCCCGGCGTTGACCGAGCGGGTCGAGCCGTACTGGGCGATCGAGTACATCTGGTCGCACGCCGCCCGGGCCGCCTCGGACAGCCCGGGACCCTCCTGGCCGAACAGGAGCACGCAGTGCCGCGGCAGGGTGGTCGTCTCCAGCGGACGGCTGCCCGGCAGGTTGTCGATGCCGATGACGGCCACTCCGGCGCCCCGCGCCCAGGCGGCGAACGCCCCGATCGAGTCGTGATGGCGTACGTGCTGGTAGCGGTCGGTCACCATGGCGCCGCGCCGGTTCCAGCGGCGGCGGCCCACGATGTGCACCTCGGCGGCCAGGAACGCGTTCGCGGTGCGCACCACCGTGCCGATGTTGAAGTCGTGCTGCCAGTTCTCGATGGCGACGTGGAACTCGTGCCGTCGGGTGTCCAGGTCGGCCACGATCGCCTCGTGCCGCCAGTACCGGTAGCGGTCCACCACGTTGCGCCGGTCGCCCCCGGCGAGCAGCTCGGGGTCGTAGTGGTCGCCCTCCGGCCACCGACCGGCCCACGGGCCGACGCCGACCGCCTGCTCGTCCTCGGCGGCCGGGCCACCCGTGCCGAAGCCGTCCACGCCGTCCGGGGTCGCCTGCGGCGGCGCGACGTCCTGCGCGGTGCGCCCGGCGGGCACGCGGACGCCGTCGGGCCGCTGCTCTTGCGGCCTGACGGCGCGCACCGCGCGCCCAGCAGGCACACGACCGCCGTCGGGCCGCTGCTCTTGCGGCCTGACGGCGCGCACCGCGCGCCCAGCAGGCACACGACCGCCGTCGGGCCGCTGCTCTTGCGGCCTGACGGCGTCCGCGTCCCGTTCGATGGTCACAAGTGAAGGATTTTAGCTGGTCACACGTTGCGCAGCGCGTCCAGCAGGTCAGCCAGGAAACGCTGCTCGGCCGGGCTGCGGGTGACCCCGCCGATGCCCAGCAGACCGCCGGTTCGAGCCGCCCCGCAGACCTGGTCCGCGATCGACTCCAGCCAGTGGCGGTACGCCTGCCCGTCGGCCGGCGTGGCCCGCGCCTCCAGCACGATCGCCGCGGCACGGCAGCTCACCAGCACCTCGGTGATGGCGGCCTGCGGGTCGCGGAACTGCTCCGCGGCGGGCGGATCGGGGTCCGCCTCGGCGTAGATCGCGCCGACGATGGCTTTCACCAGCTCGGAGTCCTCGTCGGCGCCGGCTGCGATGGCGTTGATGCCGGCCAGACCCTCGTCGACCGTACGGCGGTCGCTGTCCGGTTCGGCGGAGGTGGCGGCGATCATGACACGGGCCGGGAGCCGGGTCAGCAGCTCCCACTCGTGCGGTTCGAAGGTGAGGGGAGCGATCTCCCGCCGGTACATCTGGCGCGAGATCAGGTGATCAGCTGCGGAATTACTCGGCATGGCGACCTCCTGCCGTCAGCATATGCCGCGACCGCGGACGCTTGCCGCGAAGCGTGCCAATCACCCCCGGAGACCGGAACCGTTGTCTGTGATGTAGTTCTCGGTGCGGCCTATGTACTCACCGGTAACGCTCGTGCAGAATCCTTTTCACAAGCGCGGGCGGCGGGTGCCGGGGAGGGCCCCGCCGTTCGCTGCATCCAGGGGCGGGAGACGGACCATGCAGTTCGGGCGCTACTTCGAGGAGTTCGAGGTCGGGGCGATCTACAAGCACTGGCCCGGCAAGACGGTCACGGAGTACGACGACCACCTGTTCTGCCTGCTGACGATGAACCATCACCCGCTGCACCTGGACGCCCATTACGCGGCGACGCAGACGGAGTTCAAGCGCAACGTCGTGGTCGGCAACTACATCTACTCGCTGCTGCTCGGCATGTCGGTGCCCGACGTCAGCGGCAAGGCCATCGCCAACCTCGAGGTCGAGAGCCTGCGCCACGTCGCGCCGACCTTCCACGGCGACACCATCTACGGCGAGACCACGGTGCTGGACAAGCGCGAGTCCGGTTCCAAGCCCGACCGCGGCGTGGTCAGCGTCGAGACCCGGGGCTACAACCAGGACGGCACCCTGGTCTGCATCTTCAAGCGCAAGGTCATGGTCCCCAAGCGCCCCGAAGCCGCTGCCGAGTAGCCGCCGCTCCCCGCAACCAGCCGTCACCGGCCAGCCGCCCGCGCTCCGGCACCTCGTTTTCCATAGACGTTGGCCTATCACATCGAGTTTGATCGACAAATTCTCGATGTGATAGGCCAACGTCTATTAAACAGCGGGGCGGGGCGATCAGGGCGGAGGTACGGCGCAGGCGGCGGTGCCACCCGGGAGCTGGTGGCGGTGCCGGGCGATCCAGCGGTAGACCGGCCACGACACGAGCCCGACGCCGGGCAGGCCCAGCGCGCCGCCCAGCGGACGCCACGCCGAGCGGCTCGCCCGCAGCAGCGCGGCGATCGCGGCAGGGCCGGCGAGCGCGGGCCGGCCGAGCTCGACGTACTGCACCGCCTCCAGGCACTGTTCGCGGGTCAGGCCCAGGGCGGGCAGGTCCGCGCGGTGCCAGGGCACGATCACGGCGTCGGTCGGCACCCGGCGGCGGATGAACTCGACGCACCGGGTGCAGAAGGCGCAGTCGCCGTCGTAGACGAAGGTCGCGGGCACGCCTCCATGCTCCTCCGCAACGCGCCCGCCGTATCGCGGGATGCCCTGTGTGTCACGTCACCGTCGGTACCGTGGACGGGACGGGAATGAGCTAGGTGGCACAGTGGTTTACATGGACGCTGGTCACTCGATGAAATGAGGAGCACGACGATGGGCACCGTGGAGTTCACCACCGACAACTTCGGCGAGAAGACGAGCGGCGACGGCATCACGTTCGTCGACTTCTGGGCGAGCTGGTGTGGCCCGTGTGTCCGTTTCGCGCCGGTCTACGAGCGGGCCGCCGAGGCGAACCCGGACGTCACCTTCGGCAAGGTCGACACTGAGGCGCAGCAGGAGCTCGCCATGCACTTCAACATCCAGTCGATCCCCACGATCATGGCGATCCGCGACAACGTGATCGTGTACTCGCAGCCGGGCGCGCTGCCCGAGGCCGCGTTCCTGGACCTGATCCAGAAGGTGCGCGAGCTCGACATGGAGCAGGTGCAGGCGGACGCGAAGGCTGCTTAGTTTTCGAACATATGTTTGAATAGCGGGGTGCGCTGGAGTCATCTCACCGAGAGCAGCACCCCGCCGGACGCGACCGCGCCGGTGCAGCAGCCGCTGCCCGGCGCGGTCGTGCGTACGTTCGACACGCCCGGCTTCGCCGGCATGACGTTCTACGAGGTACGCGCCAAGTCACTGATCAACAAGGTGGCGGGCGAGCGGCGCGGGGTGCCGTTCGAATACACGATCAACCCGTATCGCGGCTGCACCCATGCCTGCTCGTACTGCCTGGCCGGGGACACTCCCGTGCTGATGGCCGACGGGCGCACCAAACCCATCGCCGAGCTGCGCGTCGGCGACGCGATCGTCGGCACGGTCCGCGAGGGCTCCTACCGGCGATACGCGGTGACCCACGTGCGGGACAAGTGGTCCACGGTGAAGCCCGCCTACCGGGTGACCCTGCGCGACGGCACCGAGCTGGTGGCCAGCGGCGACCACCGGTTCCTGACCGACCGGGGCTGGAAGCACGTCACCGGGGCGCGCTCCGGGGCCGACCAGCGGCCGCACCTGACCACCGGCAACAAGCTGATGGGCACCGGCCGGTTCGCCGAGCAGCCCAAGGAGTCCCCCGAATACCGCCGCGGCTACCTGCACGCGGTGCTGCGCCCGGAGCCGGAGACCGGCTACCGCGACCCGTACGGCACCGTGCCGCGGTTCCGGCTGGCCTGTGCCGAGCCGCAGGTGCTCAGCCGCACGATCGGCTACCTGCGCGAGTCCGGTGTGCACACCGCCGAGTACACGCCGCTGGGCCAGCGCACGGGGCTGCGCACGTACGCCCGGCGTGATCTCGATCTGATCGGCCTGCTGCTGCAGCGGCCCGAGGAACGCGACGCCGAGTGGGACAAGGGCTTCCTGGCCGGGGTCTTCGACGCCGAGGGCAGCCACACCCAGGGCCTGTGGCGCATCGTGCACACCGACCCGGAGCTGGTCGAGCCCACCCGGGCGGCGCTGCGCGCGTTCGGGTTCGAGTTCGCCGTCGAGGACCGGCGCGACCCGATCGGGCTGCTCAGCCTGCGGATGCTCGGCGGCCTGCCGGAGAAGCTGCGCTTCTTCCACCTGACCGACCCGGCGGTGACCCGGCGGCGCACGGTGCAGGGCGTCGCGATCAAGGGCACCGTGCCGCTGCACGTGGCGTCGATCGAGCCGCTCGGCCTGGAGCTGCCGCTGTGGGACATCACCACCGGCACCGGCGACTTCATCGCCAACGGCGTGGTCAGCCACAACTGCTTCGCCCGCAACACGCACAGCTACCTCGACCTGGACACCGGCCACGACTTCGACTCGAAGATCGTGGTGAAGGTGAACGCGCCCGAGCTGCTGCGCCGCGAGCTGGCCTCGCCCCGCTGGGACGGCAAGCCGATCGCGATGGGCACCAACGTCGACTGCTACCAGCGCGCCGAAGGTCGCTACCAGCTGATGCCGGGCATCATCGGGGCGCTGTCGGACTGGTCGAACCCGTTCTCGATCCTCACCAAGGGCACCCTGATCCTGCGTGATCTACCGCTGCTGCAGCAGGCGGCGCAGCGGGCCCGGGTGTCGGTGGCGTTCTCCATCGGCTTCCTCGACGAGGCGCTGTGGCGCAGCGTCGAGTCGGGCACGCCGAGCCCGTCCCGGCGGCTGGACGCGGTGCGCCGGATGAGCGACGCGGGGCTGCGGGTCGGGGTGCTGATGGCGCCGATCCTGCCGGGCCTGTCCGACAGCGAGGAGCAGCTCGACGCGACGGTCGGGGCGCTGGTCGCGGCAGGGGCCGCGAGCATCACGCCGCTGGTCCTGCACCTGCGGCCCGGCGCCCGGGAGTGGTATCTGGGCTGGCTCGCCGCGAACCACCCCGAGCTGGTGCCGTTCTACCAGCGGCTCTATCCCGGCGACCGGGCCTACGTGAGCGCCGACTACCAGCGGCTGGTCACCGCGAAGGTGCGCCGCGCGTGCCGGCGGCACGGGCTGCCGGCCCGCGACACGCCGGCGCGGGACCTGGTGATGGCGGGGGACGAGACGGAGCCGCCCGCCGCCTCGGAGGCGACGGGCGTTCAGCTCACGCTTCTGTGAACGAGGGCTGCCGGTCCGTGCCGCTGAGCCAGCCGACCACGCGGCGCTCCATGATGAACGACAGGAACGGGATGGTGCCGGCCAGCGCCACCAGCAGGATGCGGGTGACCGGCCACTGCACCCGGCGCGCCAGGTCGCCGACGGCGGCCAGGTAGACCACGTACAGCCAGCCGTGCACCGGGGCGATGATCATCACGCCCAGGTTGTTGTCGCCGAAGTACTTCATCGGCATGGCGACCAGGGTCAGCGCGAGCAGCAGCACGCCCACGATCCAGGCGATGATGCGGTACCGGGTGAGTGCGCCGTTCATCGATACTCCTTAGCGGGATAGTCGCTGGGTCGTGCCTCGGGGTTCTCGTTCAGCCAGGCCAGGTATCGGTTGTACTCGGCCAGCTGCGGATCGTCGGAGTCCCCGGCCGCGGCAGTGGGCTGACTCACCCGCCGCGTGATGACCGGCCGCGGCCGGTCCACCGGGTCAACGGCCGAGGCCGGCGCCTCGGCACGGCCCTTGCGCAGGGTGAGCCGGATCTCCCGGACCCAGATCACCACCACGAAGATCGCGAAGATCGGCCACTCGAAGGTGTACGCCCAGCTCAAGGTGTTTCCCTCGACGGCACGGCCCGCCTGCCACCAACCGAGGGCCAGACATGTGACGACGGCCAGCAGCGCCAGCGCATGACCGGCCAGCCAGCCGGGGGTGAGCAGTCGTCGCACGTCGGCCAGGATAGCCTGCCCCGAAATCGACACCGGCCGCGCCGTTGGCGGAGGTGAGGTGGTCTCGTAGCCTTTGCGGGTGATCGCCGTGCCGACGACCCCGCGCGCCCGCGCCGCCGCACTCACCGCGGCCGGACTGCTGTTCATCGCCGGCGCGTGGTGGTACGGACGCACCACGCCCATCCATCCGCTGTCCGGCGACGAGGCGACCACCCTCTGGCTGATCGTCATCGGTGTCGGGGCCGCCGTCGCCCGCTCCTTTTATCTGCTGCGCCACCCGAACGGGCGGTGGCGCCAGGGCGACGCCGACGGCGAGCCCGGCCTCGTGCTCACCCCGGTGTCGGACCGGGTGCTGACCGCGGTGTGGTTCGGCGTGCAGCTGCCGATCATCGCGCGCTGGGCCCGGCTGAACGACGGCCGTGAGGCCTGGCTCGCGATCGTGTGGACGCTGCTCGCCCTGGGACTGCTCTGGGTGGTGGTGCGCCCGGCCCACGGGCACGCCCGCCAGATCGTGCTCAACGCGAGCGGGGTCCGCGTGAACCGGCGGCACCTGCCCTGGTCGCAGGTGCGTTCGGCGCGTTTGAACAGCGGGGCCGGCGTACGCCTGGAGACCGCCGACGGCACTCTGCGGCTGCGTGGCGCGGACTACCGCATGCGCGACGCCGACGTGGCCGGCGTCCTGCAGTACTACCTCGACCACCCCGAACGCCGCGGCGACCTGGCCCACCTTCCCGACGCCCCGCCGGAACTGCGCTCCCGCTGACAGACCGATGGCGCGACCCGGCCGGGGTCGCGCCATCGGTCTGCGCCTTCGGACGTGGTCAGCGGGCGCGGTACTCCTTGAGCAGGCCGCGGGAGATGATCGTCTTCTGGATCTCGCTGGTGCCCTCGCCGATCAGGAGGAACGGGGCCTCGCGCATGAGGCGCTCGATCTCGTACTCCTTGGAGAAGCCGTAGCCGCCGTGGATGCGGAACGACTCGGTGACGATCTCGTGGCAGTACTCGCTGGCCAGCAACTTGGCCATGCCCGCCTCGACGTCGTTGCGCTCGCCGGAGTCCTTCAGGCGGGCGGCGTTGACCATCAGCGCGTGCGAGGCCTCGATCTTGGTGCCCATCTCGGCGAGCTTGAAGGCGATGGCCTGGTGCTGCGCGATCGGCTTGCCGAACGTCGCACGCTGCTGGGCGTAGGCCACGGCCAGCTCGAACGCGCGGATGGAGATGCCGCAGGCGCGGGCGGCCACGTTGACGCGGCCCACCTCGATGCCGTCCATCATCTGGTAGAAGCCGCGACCGGCCTGGTCCGCGCCGCCGAGGATCGCCGACTCGGGCACCCGGTGGCCGGAGAGCACCATCTCGGTGGTCTCGACGCCCTTGTAGCCCATCTTCTCGATCTTGCCGGGGATGGTCAGGCCGGGCGCGGTCTCGCCGAAGCCGGGCTCCTTCTCCAGCAGGAACGTGGTCATGTTGCCGTAGACGCTGTCCGCACCCTGATCGGTCTTGACCAGGGTGGCCACCACGGACGAGTAAGCGCCGTTGGTCAGCCACATCTTCTGGCCGTTCAGCACGTACGAGTCGCCGTCGCGTACCGCCTTCGAGGTGATCGCGGCGACGTCGGAGCCGGTGTTGGGCTCGGACATGCTGAACGCGCCGCGCACGTCGCCGGTGGCCATCCGGGGCAGCAGCCGCTGCTTCTGCTCGTCGGAGCCGTGCTGGCCGATCAGGTAAGCCACGATGAAGTGGGTGTTGACGATGCCGGACACCGACATCCAGCCGCGGGACAGCTCCTCGACGACCAGGGCGTAGGTCAGCAGCGACTCACCGAGACCGCCGTATTCCTCGGGGATGGTCAGGCCGAACAGGCCCATCTCCTTCATCCCCGCGAGGATCTCCTCGGGGTACTCGTCGGCGTGCTCCAGACGCTGCGCGCGCGGGATGATCTCCTTGTCCGCGAACTCGCGCACCGTCTCGAGGATGGCGGTCTGCACATCGGACAAGCCTGGAGTACGGGCGAGACGAGCCATATGTCAGCCTCCTGGGGACTGAACGAACCTTCAGGTGAGCTGAGTATGAGCCGGGCCTTCGTCCCATCCAAGGCGCTTGACAGCACCGTCACTGTGAAAAGGTTCACCGGGTTCGCTAACGTGCGCTGAACCCATATCCGAGAGACAAGGCACCCCATGAGCTACACCCCTCCCGGCCAGGACCCCTACGGCCAGCAGCCGGACCCCTACGCGCAGCCGCAGCAGCCGAACCCCTACGGCCAGCCGCAGCCCCCCGTCGAGCAGCCGTACGGCCAGCCGCAGCCCGGCCTGCAGCAGCCGTACGCCCAGCCGTGGGGCGCCGCGCCGCTGCAGCAGCGCAACAACCTGGCCCTCGCCGCGATGATCGTCGGCATCATCGCCATCCCGGCCGCGTGCTGCGCGCTGCTCGGCATCGTCGTCGGCGCCGCCGGCGCGATCATGGGCCACATCAGCATGAAGCAGATCGCCCAGCTGGGCCAGTCCAACCGCTCGCAGGCGCTGACCGGCATCATCTGCGGCTATGTCGGCGTGGGTCTCGGCATCCTGAACGGCATCGCCGGGCTGGTGCTGCGGACCAACGGCTTCGGCTCGTTCTGACCATACGCCGAGTCAGGAGCCCTTCATGAGTTACCCGCCGCCGAGCCCGGATCCGTTCAACCAGCAGCCCGATCCGTACGCTCCGCCGCCCACCCCGAACCCGTACGCCCCGCAGCCGGTCAGCGGCGATCCCTACGCGGTCCCGCCGGTCAGCGCGGACCCGTACGCCGCGCCGGCCGTCAGCGGCGCGCCCTACTCCCCGCAGCCGACGGGCGCCTACGGCGTGCCCTACACGCCCTACGCGACGGGCCCTGCCGCGCCCGGCACGAACGGCATGGCGATCGCGTCGATGGTGCTGGGCATCGTCGGCGTGCTGCTGTGCTGCTGCTATGGCATCGGCGCACTGCCGGGCCTGATCGGTGCCATCCTCGGCCACATCAGCCTCAAGCAGGTCAAGCAGACCGGGCAGCAGGGCCGCGGCATGGCCATCGCCGGCATCGCCACCGGCTGGTCGGCCGTCGCCCTGACGGCGATCATGGTGGTCCTGCTGATCATCGGCGTGCTCAACGACCCGAACTTCTGGAACGAGATCCAGAGCGGTAGCAGCAGCAGCGACTGGGACTAGCAGGGAGAAGCCATGACCTACCCGCCTCCGCCGTCCGGCCAGGACCCGTATTCGGCCCAGCCCGACCCCTACGCGCCGCCTCCCTCGGCCAACCCGTACGCGACACCGCCGTCGTACGGGTCCCCGGCCGTGCCCGGCGCACCGGCGAGCGTGCCGCCGGCCGCGCCGCAGTCGGGGCAGCCTTACGCCGACCCCTACAAGTCGGCGGCCCCCTACGCCGCGCCGCAGCAGCCGTACGGGCAGCAGCCCTACGGCGGCTACCCGCCGCCCCGGCAGCAGAACAGCATGGCCCTGGTCGCGCTGATCCTGTCCCTGGTCGGCCTGATGACCTGGATCACCGCCCCGATCGGGGCGATCCTCGGTCACTCGGCCATGAAGCAGATCCGCCAGAGCGGCGAGGACGGCGAGGGGATGGCGAAGGCGGCGATCATCGTCGGCTGGATCATCACGGGCCTCGGTGTGGTCGGCTGCCTCTGCGCATTCGGCCTGCCGTTCCTGGCCGTGCTGGGTGCGGGCGGCGCGAGCAGCTACTGACGCCGGTGGCGTTCCCGGACACCGGGTGCCCGCCGACGCGAAACGATCGAGGCTCCGCCCCGCTGCCATGGGCAGTGGAGCGGAGCCTCGACTCGTCATCGCCCGAAGCGGAACCGCTGCCGCGCGGACCGCCACCGGCTCCGGCCGTGTCAGCCGACGGCGGCCTCGCTCGCCTCCCACAGGCGGGCGGCGAACCGCGGGTCGCGGGCGCTGGGGTGCGGGCGGGTCGGCTTGCGCAGCACGTAGTACGCGCCGTTCTGGAGGTGGACCGGGTCCTCGGTGGCCAGCCAGACCAGCTGATCCGCGCCCTGCTCCGGGGTGGCGATGCCGGGACCGATCTTGTAGAAGAGCCGGGCGGCGGGCGTGCCGAAGCGGGTGCGCACCACGCCGGGATGGAACGAGAAGCTGAGCAGGTCCGGCCAGCGCCGGGCGGCCTCCGCCGCGAACAGGATGTTGGCCCGCTTCGAGCCGCCGTACGCCAGCCAGGCGCTGTAGACGCCACCGCGCCGGTCCAGGTTGTCCGGATCGAGCGTGCCGAACGAGTGCGCCATCGACGCCGTGTTCACGATGCGGGCACCCGGCGCCAGCTGGTCGCGCAGCAGGTGTGCCAGCAGGAACGGGGCCAGGTGGTTGGTCTGGATGGTCAGCTCGTGACCGTCCACGGTGGTGACCCGCCGGCGGGCGACCAGTCCAGCGTTGTTGGCCAGCACGTCGACGCGCTGCCCGGCCAGCTTGGCGGCGAGGTCGCGGACCTGCGACAGCTGCGCGAAGTCGGCCAGCAGACCGACCGGCTCGGGGCCCGCCGCGGCGGTCCGGACCGCACCGAGGGCCGTGTCCAGCCGCCCCGGATCGCGCCCGACCAGGGTGACCTGCCAGCCCTGTCGCACCAGTGCGACAGCGGCCGCCTGCCCGATGCCGGACGTGGCACCGGTGATCACCGCGTGGCGCGTGAGATCTTCCACAGTCCCGTTCTCCTCTCGACGGGAGTGAGGTTACCGTGGCGTCAACTACTGAACGCTCCCTAAGGAGTATCGATGGCCGCTCTCGGGCGTTCCCGCAGGTCTTGTCTGGCCGTGCCGGGTTCCAGCGTCAAGATGCTCGGCAAGGCCCAGGGCCTGCCGGCCGACCAGGTCTTCCTCGACCTGGAGGACGCGGTGGCACCGCTGGCCAAGCCTGAGGCCCGCAAGAACATCGTGGCCGCGCTCAACGAGGGCGACTGGGCCGGCAAGACCCGCGTCGTACGGGTGAACGACCTGACCACGCCGTGGACGTACACCGACGTCATCGAGATCGTCGAAGGCGCGGGCGCGAACCTGGACGCGATCATGCTGCCCAAGGTGCAGAGCGCGTCGCACGTGGAGTGGCTCGACCTGACGCTGACCCAGCTGGAGAAGTCGCTCGGCCTGCCGGTCGGCGCGATCGGCATCGAGGCCCAGATCGAGAACGCGGCCGGACTGGTCAACGTGGACGCCATCGCGGCCGCGTCGCCCCGCGTGGAGACCATCATCTTCGGCCCCGCCGACTTCATGGCCTCGATCAACATGAAGTCGCTGGTCGTGGGCTCGCTGATCCCCGGCTACCCGGGCGACCCGTACCACTACATCCTGATGCGCATCCTGATGGCCGCCCGCATGCACGACAAGCAGGCCATCGACGGGCCGTACCTGCAGATCAAGGACGTGGACGGGTTCACCGAGGTGGCCCGGCGCTCGGCCGCGCTCGGCTTCGACGGCAAGTGGGTGCTGCACCCCGGCCAGATCGACGCCGCCAACGAGGTCTACTCACCGGCCCAGTCCGACTACGACCACGCCGAACTGATCCTCGACGCGTACGACTACTACACCTCGGAGCAGGGCGGCCGACTCGGCGCGGTGATGCTCGGCGACGAGATGATCGACGAGGCCTCCCGCAAGATGGCCCTGGTCATCTCCGCCAAGGGCCGCGCCGCCGGCATGTCCCGCACCACCTCGTTCACGCCCCCGGCCTGACCCGCGCCTGGCCGCCCGCCAGCGCGGCGGGTGGACAGGTCGCCGGCGACTTTGCTCTGCACCCATTCGCTTGCTCTGCACCCGCGGGCGCAACACCCGAGGGTGCGGTGCGGCGCCTGGCTGTGCCACGCAACGCCGGCACCTGAGGTGTTGCGCCGATGGGTGCAGAGCAAGCTTTTGGGTGCAGAGCAAAGTCGGCCGGGACCATGTGGTCCCGGCCGACTTTTTCGATCAAGGGGGTACGCGGTCAGTCGCGCAGTTCGGCGATGCAGCACTTGACGCTGCCGCCGCCCTTCTTCAGCTCGGCGAGGTCCACCAGGACCGGGTGGTAGCCGGCCGCGGTGAGCTTGTCCGCGAATGCGGTCGACTCGGTGTTGATCACGACGTTGCGGCCGTCGCTGACCAGATTCAGCGCGAACGCCAGCGCGTCGGCCTCGTCGGCGATCACGGCGTTCGGGAACAGCTGCGCGATGACCTTCTGCGAGGCCGCCGAGAACGCGCCCGGGTAGTAGGCGATGTTCTCGTCGTCGAGCACGGTCAGCGCGACGTCGAGGTGGTAGAAGCGCGGGTCGACCAGCTTGAGCGAGATCACCGGGCGGCCCAGGGCCTCGGCGGCCTCGGCGTGCGCGGCCGGCTCGGTGCGGAAGCCGTACCCGGCGAGCGCGATGCCGCCGTGGGCGTCGGGCAGGTAGGCGAAGTCGCCCTCACCCTCGTTGATCTGAGCCGGCGCGACGAAGGCGTACTCGTCACGGGACTCGTAGAAGGCCCGGTGCGCGACCGCCTCGTCGGCGCGCTGCGGGTAGCGGAACTTCGCCCCGTAGGCGACGCCGTCGACCACGAAGCCGCCGTTGGCCGCGAAGACCATGTCCGGCAGGCCTGCCTGCGGGGTGAGCACGTGCACCGTGTGGCCGAGGTCGGCCATCGTCTGCCGCAGCACGTCCCACTGCTTGACGGCCAGCGCGGTGTCCACCGGCGCGGTGGTGTCCATCCACGGGTTGATGGCGTACTCCACCACGAAGTGCTCCGGGGCGCACATCAGGTAGGTACGCGGACGGGGCCGCCGGGCGGTGGGGATCAAGTCACGCTCTGTCACGATCAGCAAGGTTACGCACCTGAGCCGCCGCTCAGTAGCGGGAAGGATTGCGTCCTTGCGCTGGTCTGTTGCGTCTTCGTGCCATCCAGCGGCGGTCTGTTGCGTGAGAGGGCAGGTTCATTTACGGATCGGCGACGACGCACCGTGACGGATCACCGGAAACGGAACAGGCGGAGCGAATTCGTCACGACGAAGATGCTGCTCAGCGCCATCGCGGCGGCCGCCAGCACGGGCGTGACGAGACCCGCCGCGGCCAGCGGCAGCGCCGCCACGTTGTACGCGAACGCCCAGAACAGGTTGCCCTTGATCGTCCGCAGGGTCGCACGCGACAGGCGGATCGCGTCCGCCGCGACGGTCAGGTCCCCGCGGACCAGGGTGAGATCGGCGGCCTCGATCGCCGCGTCGGTGCCGGTGCCCATGGCCAGGCCGAGGTCGGCGGCGGCCAGCGCGGCCGCGTCGTTGACCCCGTCGCCGACCATCGCCACCGTGTGCCCCTGCTCCTGCAGCCGGCGTACCGCGTCGACCTTGCCCGCCGGGAGCACCCCGGCGACGACCTCCGTGATGCCGACCTCCGCCGCCACCGCCCGCGCCGGGGCCTCGGCGTCACCGGTCAGCAGCACCGGACGCAGCCCGAGCCGCTTGAACTCCGCCACCGCGGCGGCCGAACCGGGCTTGACCGTGTCCGCCACCAGCAGCCACCCGGCGAACTCGCCGTCGAGCGCGACCGCCACCGCGGTCCGCGCTTCGTCGGCCAAGACCTCGCCCGTCGGCTCCCCGCCGGCTTGCCGGATCACGCTGGTCGCCCCTGTCGCGGCAGCCACGCCGGTCGCGGCAGCCACGCCGGTCGCGGCAGCCACGTCGGTCGCGGCAGCCACGTCGGTCGCGTCTGTCGCGGCGGTCGCGTCTGTCGCGGCGGTCGCGTCTGTCGCGGCGGTCGCGTCTGTCGCGGTCGCCACGGCGGTCGCGGCGGGTACGGCCACGAGTGTCACGCCCTGCTCGGCGAGCAGCGACGCGCGGCCGACCAGCACCTTACGACCGTCGACGACGCCCTGCGCGCCCAGGCCCGGCAGGGACTGGAAGTCGTGCACCGCGCCGGGGGCGATCCCGCGCGCGGCCGCCCCGTTCACCACGGCCCGCGCGATCGGGTGTTCGGACGCGTGCTCCACCGCGGCGGCGTACCGCAGCAGGTCCTGCTCCTGCACCCCGGCAGCCGGGAGCGCGCCTACCAGCGTCATCACGCCGGTGGTGACCGTGCCCGTCTTGTCGAGCACGATCGTGTCGACCCGGCGGGTGGATTCGAGCACCTCGGGGCCCTTGATCAGGATGCCGAGCTGGGCGCCGCGGCCGGTGCCCACCAACAGCGCGGTCGGTGTGGCCAGGCCCAACGCGCACGGGCAGGCCACGATCAGCACCGCCACCGCAGCGGTGACCGCGGCCGAGGTGACCCCACCGTCGTACGCCGTCCAGAACGCGAACGTGCCGACCGCCAGCGCGATCACTACGGGCACGAACACGCTGGAGATCCGGTCGGCCAGCCGCTGCACGGGAGCCTTGCCCGATTGGGCCTCGGTGACCAGCTTCGCCATCTGCGCGAGCTGGGTGTCCGCGCCGATCCGGGTCGCCCGCACCACCAGCCGACCGCCCGCGTTCACGGTCGCGCCGACGACCGCGTCGCCGACGCCGACCTCGACCGGCATGCTCTCGCCGGTGAGCAGGGCGGTGTCCACCGCGCTGCTGCCCTCGACGATCACGCCGTCGGTGGCGATCTTCTCGCCGGGACGCACCACGAACAGGTCGCCGACCGCCAGCCGGTCCACCGGGACCCGCTGCTCGACGCCGTTGCGCAGCAGCACCGCGTCCTTCGCGCCCAGGTCCAGCAGCGCCCGCAGGGCGGAGCCCGCGCGGCGTTTGGCCCGGTGCTCGAACCACCGCCCGGCCAGCAGGAACGTGGTCAGCGTGGTGGTCACCTCCAGGTAGAGGTGCATACCCGGGTCGTCGCCCCGGGCGGCCAGCCAGCTCAGCGACATGGTCATGCCGGGCATGCCCGCGCCGCCGAAGAACAGGGCCCAGGCGCTCCAGCCGTACGACACCAGCACGCCGAGGCTGATCAGCGTGTCCATGGTGGCCGCACCGTGGCGCGCGTTGACCGCCGCGGCCCGGTGGAACGGCCACGCCCCCCACACCGCGACCGGGGTGGCCAGCGTGAACGCCAGCCACTGCCAGTTGGTGAACTGCAGCGCCGGGATCATGCTGAGCAGCACCACGGGCACCGTCAGCAGGGCGCTGACCAGCAGCCGCTGGCCTAGTGGGTCCAGAGCGGGCCGGACTGCCTCGGCGGCGGCGGGAACGGCCTGCGGCACGGCGGCCGTGTACCCGGTGGCCTCGACGACCTTGATCAGGTCGTCGACGGAGACCGTCTCCGGGTAGGTCACGTGCGCGGTCTCGGTGGCGAAGTTGACGGTGGCGGTCACGCCGTCCACCCGGTTCAGCTTCTTCTCCACCCGGCCGGCGCAGGTGGCGCAGGTCATCCCGCCGATGTCCAGCTCGATGACGTTCGCCTGCCGCAGGTCCATGACCCCGTCCCCCCTACTTCACTTCGAGCGTGAACTGCGCGGTGCGCACCTTGCCGCCCACCTGGTGGTCGAAGAACATCCGGTAGCGTCCCGGGCTCGGCGCGGCCAGCCAGAACTTCACGCCGCCGTTGACCAGCGCGGGCTCCGGGTGCACGTGCACGTAGGCCAGGTCCAGCTCGCGCAGCACCACCAGGTGGCCGAAGGAGCCGAGGTAGGGCTCCAGCGCGGCGGTCGCGCCGCCCTGCTTCACGGTGAACAGCATCGGCTGGCTGGCCCCGATCACCGGGGTGCCCTCGTAGCCGACGGTCAGCCCGTCGGCCGAGGCCGCGCGGGCCGCCGCGGGCAGCGGCTGCGGGCGGTAGTCACCGGCCACGGTGAGGTCGGTGCCGAGCGCGATCGCGGTCTGGGTGCCGCCCGCGCTGATCGCGGTGAAGTCGGCGTACGCCCGCCACAGGCCGGGTGCGGCCAGGTCGGCCTGCACGGTCCAGGTGCCGTCGGCGGCCATGGTCGGGTGCAGGTGCTGGTAGCCGGTCATGTCCCGGCGCACCACGACGAGGTGAAGCGGCTTGTCGTGCATCACCGCGAAGTTCACGACCGCCTTGCCGTCGGCGCCGTTGATCGCGAACTTGAGCTGCTGCGGGCCCGGCGCGGCGAACACCGTCGCCGCCGGGACCAGCGTGTAGCCGCCACTGCTCACGGCAAGGCCGCCGACCTCGGAGCCGGCGCTGGCCCCGGGGGCGTGCGCGTGTGCGCCGCCCATGCCCATGGCGTCCGGCGAGGCCGCCGGAGCCCCGGTGGTCGCCCCCTGGGTGGGGCTCTCCGCCGGGCCGAGCACCTTGCCGAGGGTGAAGCCGACGACCAGCGCCACGATCAGCCCGCCCACGAACATGCCGAGCTTGGTGCCCGCGGCGTCACCGGAACGACCCGCCGCCTGCGCGCGGAAGGTCCCGGACTGCGCGGGCACCTGCGGCTCGGCCTGCGTCGTCTGCTGCTCAGGCATCGACGCCGGCCAGCTGGTAACCCGCCTCGTCGACCGCGTTGCGCACCTCGTCGAGCGGCAGCACGGAATCGCTGACGACTGCGGCGTTGCCCGCGGCGAGGTCGATCTCGACCTCCTTCACGCCGGGCAGCGCGGTGAGCTCCCGGGTCACCGCGCTGGCGCAGTGCCCGCAGGTCATGCCGGTGATCTGGTATGTCGTCCGAACGGACATCGCGGTCTCCCTACGACCTATGACCGGACCAGGCGAGCGATCGCCTCGGTGGCTTCCTTGACTTTGGCGGCGGGGTCGCCCTGCCGGGCAGCGTCCACCACGCAGTGGTTGAGATGACCCTCCAGCAGCCCGAGCGCGACGGCCTGGAGGGCCCGGGTGGCGGCCGAGATCTGCGTGAGGACGTCGACACAGTACGTGTCCTGCTCGACCATCCGCTGCAGCCCGCGCACCTGCCCCTCGACCCGCTTCAGCCGCGCCAGCAGCGCCTGCTTGTCGTCGTCGTGGGCGTAACTGACCGGGGCCTTCTCGCTGCTCTCCACGATCTCACCATACCCCCTGGGGGTACCGGCGCCAAGACGCGCCGGGTGTCACTCGACACGTCGACCTGACCCCGGCTGCACCGATCATGCACTTTTGTCGTTATAGACCACGTGTCGAACTCCGCCACGCGGCGCCTCGTGTTATGGGCAGGCGCGACGCTGATCGCGTCGACCGTGCTCATGTCGGGCGCCGCGCACGCCGAACCGTCGAGCGCCGAGCTCGACCGCCAGATCCGCGCCAAGTCCGACCAGCTCGAGGTGGTCGTGGAGAAATACCACGAGCTGCGCGACGACCTCAAGACGACGGCCGCGCAGACCGGGGTCCTGCAGCGCCAGATAGAACCGTTGAAGGAGAAGATCACGCAGCGCCGGGGCGCCGTCGGGCGGCTCGCGGCCGCCGGTTACCGGTCCAGCCGGTCCATGTCGCTGTCGCTGCTGCTCGACGCGGGCACCACCCGCGACATCGTCGACCGGCTGCTGCTCATGAAGTCGTACACCCAGCACCAGCAACGCGAGATCGACGAGCTGGCACTCACCTCGGAGCGCTACGCCACCGCCCAGCGCACCCTGGACGCCCTGCTCGAGCAGCAGAAGAACCAGCAGAAGCAGCTCAGCCGCCAGCGCACCACGATCGAGTCCGCGATCGCGGATCTCAAGAAGCTGCGGGTCAAGGCGTACGGACCCACCGGGCGGCTGGCCCGCGCCGATGATCGGGCGAAACCGGCCGTGCCGCGGCTGGCCGGCGCGAGCGAGAAGGTCCTGAAGTTCGCGATGGCGCAGATCGGCAAGGACTACAAGTGGGCCGGCGAGGGCCCGGGCGGCTTCGACTGCTCGGGCCTGGTCGCCGCCACGTTCCGCACGATCGGCATCCAACTCCCGCACAGCTCCGGCCGCCAGCAGCAGCGCGCCCGCACCATCTCCCGCGGCCAACTGGTCCCCGGTGACCTGGTCTTCTTCTACCGCGACGTCCACCACGTGGGCATCTACCTGGGCGGCAACAAGATGGTCCACGCCCCCCAGTACGGCGAGCGCGTCCGCGTCGACCCCATCGACTCGCTCCCCATCAACAGCTTCGGCCGCGTGGTCCTCTCCACCCACTGACCCGCGCCCGACCCACCGCACCGATCGGCGCTCGGCCGCCCACCGCCCCCTCATAGACGGTGGCCTATCACATCGACTATCCGTGGATCGGACTCGATGAGATGGGCCACCGTCTATGAAAGGCGGTATCCGGGCGGGAGCAAGTGTGTCGTGCCTGGTGCTTGTGGGTGAGTGCTCAGGGGCGAGGGGGCGGGGTGACGGCGCGGCGGAGGGCGGTCAGGCGGGTGCCGAGGCCGGCCAGGCCGCCGGGGAAGAAGTAGACGGCCAGGATGAAGATCGTGCCCAGTACGAACAGCGGCTGGGACAGCGGCCCGGCCAGCACACCGGGCAGCGCGTCCACCGCGTCGGACCCGCCGAAGTCGGTCAGCCGGTGGTCCAGGTAGGTGAACAGCACCCCGCCGAGCACCGGGCCGAACCGGGTGCCCGGACCGCCGAGCACCACCATCACCAGTAGGGTCAGCGTCAGGTCCGACGACGCGACGTGCGGGGACGCACCCGCCGCCAGCAGCAGGTACACCACGCCGCCGAGCGCGGCGAGGGCGCTGGACAGGGTGAAGGACACCAGCTTGAAGCGGTACGGGTCCAGCCCCAGCACCCCGATGCGCCGCTCGTCGTCGCGCAGGCCGGCGAAGACGCGCCCGGTCGGCGACTGCGCCACCCGGTGCAGCACCACCACGACCAGGCCGAGGTACGCCAGCGCGATCCAGTACAGGTTGACCGTGTTGACGACGCCGACCAGCGCGCCGGGCAGCCCGGAGGCGTCCAGCGACAGGCCCTCCTCGCCGCCGGTCAGGCCGCCCGGGTCCCGGGCCACCAGGATCGCGCCGACCTGGCCGAACGCCAGGGTGACCATGGAGAAGGCGATGCCGTGCACGCGCAGCGCGACCGCGCCCAGGGCCGTCGCGACGGTGGTCGCGAACAGCACCGCCAGCAGCGCGGCCAGCGGCAGCGGGTAGCCGTACTTCGTGATGAGGATGTCGGTGCCGTACACGCCGAGCGCGAAGTAGAGCGCGTGCCCGAACGACAGCAGGCCGGTGCGCCCGAACAGCAGGTCGTAGCCGGCCGCGAGCCCGCCGAAGACCAGGCACAGCGCCAGCACCTGCAGCGCCCCGGGCGAGTTGATCGGCCCGTCGAACAGCCCCGGGATGGTGATCCCGCTGTACGGCAGGAGTACCAGCGCGACGAACGCGCCCACCGGCCAGAACCGTTTGAACAGCGCGGACGGGGTCGTGGTCATGCGGTCGCCGCCTTTCCGGCCAGGCCCGCGGGACGCCACAGCAGCACGACGGCCAGCAGCGCGACCACGCAGATGTCTCCGGCACCCGAGGTGCCGTAGTAGTTGACGAACTGCTGCAGCAGGCCCACCGCGACGGCGGCGACCGCCGAGCCGAGCACCGAGCCCATACCGCCGATCACGACCACGATGAACGCGAAGATCAGCAGCGAGGCGCCGCTGGTCGGCGAGACGCTGCCGAAGTACACCCCGGACAGCGCGCCCGCGAGCGCCGCGGCCGCCCCGCCGATGGCGAAGACCAGGGTGAACGCCTTGCGCACGTCGATGCCGAGCGCGGTCACCATCTCCCGGTTCTCCACCCCCGCCCGGATGATCAGGCCGTACCGGGTCCAGCGCAGGAAGGCCAGCAGCGCGCCGAGCACCGCCACCGCGGCGACGATCAGCAGCAGCCGGTCCAGCGGCACCCGGGCCCCGGCCATGGTGACCACCTGCTGGGTCCACGACGGGCGCGGGAACGGGCGCGGGTCCGCCCCGAAGCCGGCCTGCAGCGCGGCCACCCCGGCCAGCGACAGGCCGACGGTGACCAGCACCTGCTCGATGGTGCGCGAGTAGAGCGGCCGGATCATGACCAGCTCCACCAGCGCGGCCACCACGGTCCCGGCCAGCACCCCGAAGGCCACGGCGAGCACGAACCCCCACCCGTCGGGACCCGCGCCGGGCAGGTTGCCCGCGGCCCACCAGGTGGCGTACGCGCCGACGGAAAGGAACAGCCCGTGCGCGAAGTTGAGCACGTCGGCGAGCCCGAACACGAGCGACAGGCCCGACGCGACGAGGAAGTACAGCGCCGCCAGGCCGAGCCCGGTGACGGTCATCAGGACGATCGTCGACATCAGTGCCCCCCGGCAGCGTTGACGGCCAGCAGAGACTTGGTGAGCGCGGGGTCGGCCAGCAGTTGCTCGCCCGGCCCGGTCCAGGCGACCTGGCCCGCGGCGATGACGACGGCGTCGCCGGCGAGCCTGCGTACGACGGCGAGGTTCTGCTCGACCAGCAGCACCGGCACCGCCTGCGCGGCCCGTTCGAGGGCCTCGGCCACCTCCGTGACCACCTTGGGCGCGAGGCCCTTGGTCGGCTCGTCGATCAGCAGCAGCCGGTTGTGGTTGAGCAGCACCCGGCCCAGCGACAGCATCTGCTGCTGTCCGCCGGACAGCGAGCCCGCCCGCTGCTTCGCGCGCTTGGACAGCTCCGGGAAGAGGCTGAAGACCAGGTCGTAGTCGGGCGAGTCGGTGCGTTCGGCCAGCCGCAGGTTCTCCGCGACGGTCAGCCCGCCGAATACGCACCGGTCCTCGGGCACGAAGCCCAGACCGGCCTTGACCAGCGCGTGCGTCGGCCGGCCGAGGATCTCCTCGCCGCCCAGGCGCACCGAGCCGGTCGCCGTGCCGTTGCGCGGGGTCAGCCCCAGGATCGCACGCAGCGTGGTCGACTTGCCCACGCCGTTGCGACCCAGCAGCACGGTCACCCCGGAGGCTGCGACCTCGAACGACACGCCCTGCAGGATGTGCAGCCCCGCGATGCGCACCGACAAGTCCGCCACCTGCAGCAGGCTCGCTGTCCCGGCGTCGGCCGTCTGCGGCCCGGAGATCCGCTCGGCCGCTGCCACAGCGCCGTCCGGGTTCGTCGCGCCGGTCTCGCCGACGCGCTCGCCGGCCGTCACCGTGCCATCGTGGTGGGGCTCACCAGCTCGCTCTGCCATCACAAGCCCTCCCCCAGGTATGCCTCCTGCACGGTGGCGTTGGCCATCACCGCGTCGGGGGTGTCGCAGGCCAGCAGCGCGCCGTGGTGCATCACCGCGATGCGGTCGGCCAGGTCCAGGATCACGTCCATGTGGTGCTCCACCATGAGCACGCTGCGACCGCTGTGGGCGGTCAGGTCCCTGATCACCTCGACCAGCTCGGGCACGTCCTCCGCGGACACCCCGGCCATCGGCTCGTCGAGCAGCAGCACCGACGGCTCGCCCGCCAGCAGCAGCGCGATCTCGAGCTTGCGCTTCTCACCGTGGGCCAGCGTGCCCGCGAGCGCGTCGCCGCGTGCGCCGAGCCCGACCGTGGCCAGGCACTCGTCGGCCCGCGACGCGACCTCGCGGTACGCCGCCGCGCGCCGCCACAGCGCCATCGAGCCGCCCCGGTGCGCCTGCACCGCCAGCCGCACGTTCTCGCGGACCGACAGGCTGCCGAAGACCGATGAGGACTGGAAGGTGCGGCCCAGGCCGCGCTGCGCCCGGCGGTGCGGGGCCAGCGTGGTGATGTCCGCGCCGTGCAGCAGCACCCGGCCGGCGGTGACCGCGCGCAGGCCTGAGATGAGGTTGAACAGGGAGGTCTTGCCGGCCCCGTTCGGGCCGATCACGCCGAGGAACTCACCGGCGTGCAGCTGCAGGGACACGCCGTCGACGATGGCGACCTCACCGATACGCCAGGTCAGCGTGTCGGTGGCCAGCACGGCGGCGGTGGCTTCTGGGGAGCCGAGGCCCCGTCCGGGCCGCTGGTGCGGCGCGGGCGGAGCCTCGGTCATACCCGGGGAGGGGTGGTCCACAGGTCAGGACTTCATCGCAACGGCGGGCGGGGTGACGTCTTCCGGCGCCAGCTCCTTGACCAGCTGCGGCTTGGCAGCCGGGCCGGAGCCCACGAGCTTGACCTGGAACATCGGCTGGATCATGGCGTGGTCCTCCTTGCGGATGGTCATCTTGCCCTTGACCCCGTCGAAGCTCCAGCCCTCCAGCGCGGTGACCATCTTCTCGACGTCGTCGCCGCCCTCGGTGATCGCCCGTACCACCATCTGTGCGGCGTTGAAGCCGTCCGGGCTGAACAGGTCGAGCCCGCCACTGATCTTCGCGGCCGCCGCCTTGGCGGCGTCGTTGCCGGTCGCGCCGTCGAAGTAGTGCGACAGGAAGGAGATCTTCTCGCCGGCCGCGCCGAACACCGGGTACGACGCCTTCTGGTCCAGGCCGGTCACCACGGTCGTGCTGCTGAGCACGCCCTGCTGGTCCAGCGCGCCCCACATGGCGGTGGCGGTGGTGCCCGCCCAGGCCACGAAGAGCAGGTCCGGCTTGGCGGTGTTGACCTGGCTGGCGAACGGGGTGAAGTCGGTCGCGCTGGCCGGGACCAGGATCGCCGAGACCTTCGCGCCCGCGCCGCCGATCACCGCGGTCACCGCGGCCTCGTTGGCCTTGCCGAACGCGCTGTCCTGGGCGAAGACGACGACCTTCTTGTCCTTGGCGTCGCCGATGAACGACTTCGCGGCGAGCACGTCCTGGTACGACTGGCGGCCGGAGCGGAACGTGTAGCGGTTCACGCCGGTGATGCCGTCGGTGGCGGCCGGGCCGGAGATGAACAGCGTCTTGTCCTGCGCGGCGACCGGCGCGACCTGCAGCGCCACGCCGGAGGAGGCCGACCCGGCGAGGATCTTGACGCCCTTGCCGATCAGGTCCTTCGCCGCGGACACGGCCTTGGCCGGGTCACCGGCGTCGTCGGCCTCGAGCAGCTCGACCGTCCGGCCGTTGACCTTGTTGGTGCCGTTGGTGGCCTGGGCCAGACCGGCCTTGAAGCCGTCGATGTACTGCTTTCCGTAGCTGGCCAGGGCGCCGGACTGGGAGTAGACCAGGCCGACCTTGACCGGGGCCCCGTCCCCGCCCGTGCCCTGCGCGGCCTCCTGCGGGCTGCTGCAACCGGCCGCGGCCAGCAGGGCGGCGGCGACCGTCGAGGCAACGAACACCCGCCGGGACAAACCGGCATTATCTGCAAAACTGTGCAGTCTGCTGCGCTCGCTCACTGCATCTCCTCGTTGAGTGATCTGCTGATGCCGCGAGGCCGCTCTGTTGATGCGGTGTTTCCGAAAAGAGTCACCTCGGGGTCGCGGACCACGCTAGAGAGACACCTCACAGGCGGCCATGTGGGCCGGACCCACAACGACCGCCGAGGCGATGTAGCGCGCAGCTAGAGGACGGACAGGTGAACGTGGTTGGTGTGGTCGCCGGCCGGGTCGTCCCCGCAGCTGCCGCCCGCGGAGCGATACGTCTTCCAGCCCGATCCGGCCAGCCAGATCTTGCAGTACCAGATCACGTACATGACACCGAGCCGGCTCGCGTTCTTCACGAAGAAGGAGGCCAGCTTGTCGCCGTAGAGCTTGTTCGCACCCTTGGAGGAGAAGTTCTTGAACCCGTCCGGCTCCGAGGAGAAGTCGCAGGCGCGGCCCTTGGGATGCTCGTACATGTCGCCGGAGCGGTAGCAGGAGACGTAGTAGTGGAACCACCGCTGAGCCTGCTGCAGGTTGTGCAGGGTGCGCGGCGTGATGCAGCCGTTCGCCGGGGTCGGGTCGTTCACGGTGCAGCCCTGCGACGGCCAGCTGCCGTCGGAGTTGCGCTTGGCCGGCGCGGCGGTCGGCGCGTACGGGTCGACCCAGCCGGTGGTGGTGTACCCGCCGACGGCCGACAGCGCCCGCTCGGTCGCCGCGCGCAGCTTCGCCATCTCCGCGATCTGCTTGGCCTGCTCGCGCACCCGGCCGTCGATCTCCGCCTTGGTGCTGTCGATCTCCTTGCGGGCGGTGACCAGCTCGCTGATCCGGGCCTCGTCGCGGGCCGTCATCTTCTCGAGCGCGGCGGAGCGGGCCAGGAAGGCGTCCGGCGTGTTGGCGTTCAGCATGACGCCGATGACGCCCAGCCGGCCGGCCTTGTAGGCCTCGGCCGCGTACTTCTGCACCCCGGTCTTGGCGCGCAGGTAGCGGTTCTCCGCCAGGACCAGCGTCTTGTTGAGGGCGGCCTGCTCCGTCTTGGCCTTGGTGAGCAGGCCCTCGGCCTCGAGGTACTGACCGGCCGCGCTCTCCAGTGTCTGGCGCAGCTGCGCCACCTTGGTCGAGGAGATCTCGTTGGGCTCGGCTTGCGCGGCCGCGGGGAACGCGGTCACGAGCACCGCTGCCGCCACGGCGATGGCGATGGCCGGCACGAAACGCCGGCGAGGGCGCACCGTCAGGGTCACGTGGATCCTTCCGTCTCACGCCGCGAAGGGAAGGAGCTGGGGGTGCGCGCGGCGGCGGCCGCCACGGGTGTCGGGGGCACCCGCAGACGCGCGGCCGCGACGCAGATTACCGCAGCGGCGCGCCGACAGGAAAGTTGTTCATGCCAGCAACACGCTGCGTACCAGCCCAAACACCGCATCGTCACGGCACACGACGAGACCGTTGCGCGGGTGCACCGGGTCGTAGTCGGCGCCGTCGAAGTGCCGGACCACCCCGCCGGCCTCGCGCATCAGCAGCGCTCCCGGCGCGTGGTCCCACGGCTTGGCCCGCCAGAACAGCGCGAAGTGCCGCGTCTGGCGCAGCAGTTCCGGATACTCCCGTGCCGCGCAGCGCAGCCCGGGGACCGCCTCGGAGAGGTTCGGCAGCCGGGACACCACCTGCTCGCGCAGGTCCGGCGGCAGGTACTTGGTCATCACCGCGCCGCGCAGCTGCTCCGCGCCGACCGGGGTGTGGTCCAGCACCATTCGGACGCCGTCGACGTAGGAGCCGGCACCGGCCTCGGCCGCGGCGACGGTCCCCGGGACCGGCTCGTAGATCACCGCGAGCACCGGCACGCCACCGCGCATCAGGGCGACCATCATGCCGAACGGTTCCTGCCCGGCGGCGAAGTTGCCGGTGCCGTCGATCGGGTCGATCAGCCATACCGCGCCGTCGTCGTCCAGCCGGGTGAGCACATCCGGGTCGGCCGCGACGGCCTCCTCGCCGACCACCAGCGAGCCCGGCAGCAGCGCCGCCAGCCGCGCGGTCAGCATGACCTCGGCCTCCCGGTCGGCGACCGTGACGAGATCACCGGGGCTCTTCTCGACGATCTCCCCGTCGGCCAGGTTGCGGAACCTCGGCAGGACGACCGCCTCCGCGGTGTCCCGCAGAATCTCCACAATCCGGTCAATCATCGCCACGCCCCGATCCTGATGGGTCTATGATCGCCTAATGTTCGCACGGAGGACGAGTCGTCTCATCGCCACTGCAGCGCTGGCTGTCGCGCTCACCGGCGGTGCCCTGACCGGTTGCAGCGGCGAGGGTGCGACCAGCACCTGCAGCACGACCGGCTGCACGATCACCTTCGAGCGCAACGTCACCAACGCCAAGATCTCGATCCTGGGCGTGGAGGTGCAGCTCGTCAGCGCGAACCAGGACTCGGTCACGCTGAAGGTGGCCGGCCAGGAGGTCACCGTGCAGCGCGGCGACGGCGTACAGGTCGGCGACTTCACGGTGAAGGTCAACGAGATCACCGACAGCCAGGTCGTGGTCGAGGTCTCCCGCGGCGGAAACTGACCGGCACCTGCGCCGACCCCCGCCCGCGACAGGGTCCCGACGGGTTAATCTCGTACCCGTCCGGCTGCGCCAGCAGCCAAAACCCCGGCGCGGAGCGCCCCGGCACACGGTGGTCGACAATGACTGGCAACCCCTCCACACCCCCCGTTTTCGTGCACCCGAGCGCCGATGTCGAGGAAGGCGCCCAGGTCGGCGCCGGCACCAAGATCTGGCACCTGGCCCACGTACGCACCAACGCGACCATCGGCGCCGGCTGCGTGATCGGCCGCAACGTGTTCGTCGACACGAACGTCGTGATCGGCGACCTCGTGAAGATCCAGAACAACGTCTCGGTCTACCACGGCGTCACCATCGAGGACGCGGTCTTCGTCGGCCCGTGCGTGGTCTTCACCAACGACCTGCGGCCGCGGGCGCAGAACCTGGACTGGCAGATCACCCCGACGCTGATCAAGCGGGGGGCTTCGCTCGGCGCCAACGCCACGATCATCTGCGGCACCGTGATCGGCGAGCACGCGATGATCGCGGCCGGTTCCGTGGTCACCAAGGACGTCGCGCCGAACCAGCTGGTCGCCGGCAACCCGGCCCGGCACCTGGGCTGGGTCGACGAGAAGGGCCAGATCGTGTCCCGCGACGCGGAGCGGCCCGCCGGCCTGTGACGGCGGCCGGAGCATGACGACCCGCACCGCACGCCGCCGGCCACCCGGGTGGTCGGCGGCGTGCGGTGCGCGCGAATCAGCCGGACAGGCCCGCGATGACCGCGGACACCAGGCGCGGCACGTAGTCGGCCGGCACCGGGTTACGGGTGACCGCGAGGTGCCAGTAGACGGGGCCGACGATCAGATCCACCGCCACGTCGGGATCGGTGCTCGCGGGCAGCTCTCCGCGCTCCACGGCGCGGCCGATGATCAGCGCCCCGATCTCGTGCTGGTTGGCGCGCAGCGCGTGCTGCAGCTTCTCCCCGATCTGCGGATTGCGGGCCGCCTCGGCCAGCAGGTCCGGGATCACCTGCGAGGCCAGCGGATGCCGCAGTGCCCGGGTGAGGATCTGCAGGAAGATCACCAGATCACCCTGCAGGGTCCCCGTGTCGGGCAGCGGCAGCTTCTGGCTCGCGAGGCCGGACACGATCTCCAGCACCATCTCGAGTTTGGAGCCCCACCGGCGGTACACGGCGGTCTTCGCCACACCTGCGCGACGGGCCACCGCCTCGATCGACAGCCGGCCGTAGCCGACCTGGGCAAGTTCCTCCACCACCGCGGCCTGGATCGCCTCGGTGATATCCCCTCTCAACACAGCCGCCCCCGCGGGGGCGCGCCTACTCTCTGCCAGCACGTGCATACGATAGCGCAGCGACGCGACGGTTGCGTCGCGACGCACGGCCGACTAGCATCACGTTTACGTCGATACGGTGGCGTCTCTTCCTCGACGTCGGCTACCGTGTGTGACCGCCACTCATCCCCAGTCTGGAGATCGGAGCCCGTACCATGGCAGAAGCTGTGGTGACAGAGCCTTATCCCGCCCTCGCACCAGCCCAGCTCGCGGCCCGTCACGGCCTGCGCGCCGCGGGTGAGCGGCCGGGTCTGCGCGAGTACGCACGCTCGCTGTGGGCCTACCGGCACTTCATCGTCGCGTTCGCGAATGCACGCAACGTCGCGACGCTGACCACGGCGCGACTCGGGCAGCTCTGGCACGTACTGACCCCGCTCACCAACGCCGCGGTGTATTACCTGATCTTCGGTGTGATCCTGGGCACCAGCGACCGGATCGAGAACTTCGTCGCGTACCTGTGCTGCGGCATCTTCATCTTCGGCTACACGTCGGCGGTGGCCTCCGCGGGCACGGTGTCGATCACCGGCAACCTGAACATGATCCGGGCGCTGCAGTTCCCCCGGGCCAGCCTGCCGCTGTCGGTCACCATCACCCAGCTGCAGCAGCTGCTCGCCTCGATGGCCGTGCTGATCGGGATCGTGCTGGTCACCGGCGAGCCGCCGCGACTGGCCTGGCTCACCCTCGTGCCGCTGCTGCTCCTGCAGACGGTCTTCAGCGGCGGCCTGGCCATGCTGCTGGCCCGTCTCGGCTCGAAGATCGTCGACCTGAAGCAGATCATGCCGTTCGTGCTGCGTACCTGGCTCTACGGCTCGGGCGTGTTCTACAGCCTGACCAGCGCGACCGACAACATGCCGACCTGGGCCTCGACGCTGCTGCACCTCAACCCGATGCTCGTCTTCATCGAGCTGGCCCGCGAGGCGCTCATCACGACCACTCCGCCGTCGCACTTCTCGGTGGCCTCGATGTGGGCCGTCGCCTTCGGCTGGGCGCTCGTCATGGGCGTGGGCGGTTTCCTCTACTTCTGGCGTGGCGAGAAGGAGTACGGCCGTGGCTGACACCAAGATTCCCACCGTCGTCGTGGACGACGTGCACATCGTCTACCGGGTGCACGGTGCGGCCAAGGACAGCTCGCCGCTGGGCGCCCTGCGCCGGATCGCCTCCCGCGGACCGTCGGCGACCGTACGCGAGGTGCACGCGGTCAAGGGCGTCAGCTTCACCGCGCACGAGGGCGAGGCCGTCGGGCTGATCGGCACCAACGGCTCCGGCAAGTCCACCCTGCTGCGGGCGATCGCCGGGCTCCTGCCGGCCACCCGCGGCGCGGTCTACACCAAGGGCCAGCCGTCGCTGCTCGGCGTGAACGCGGCCATGATGGCCGACCTCTCCGGCGAGCGGAACGTGGTGCTCGGCTGCCTGGCGATGGGCATGCCCAGGGGCGAGGTGCGCGCCAAGACCCAGGAGATCATCGACTTCTCCGGGATCAACGAGCGCGGCGACTTCAGTTCGCTGCCCATGCGCACCTACTCCTCGGGCATGTCGGCCCGGCTGCGGTTCTCGATCGCGGCCGCCAAGAAGCACGAGGTGCTGCTCATCGATGAGGCGCTGGCCACCGGTGACGCCAAGTTCCGCAAGCGCAGCGAGGACCGCGTCCGCGAGCTGCGGGCCGGCGCGGGTACGGTCTTCCTGGTCAGCCACTCCCTCAGCTCGGTCCGCGACACCTGCGAGCGGACGATCTGGCTGGAGTCGGGCGTGATCCGGATGGACGGGCCGACCGATGAGGTCCTCGCCGCATATGAGGAATTCAGCACCGCCAAATGAGTCTCAGCAGCGACTATAGAATCGGATTCGCCATCGGTGCGGGTCCGTTGAACAGCACGGAAAAGGAAACGAGGAGGACCCCTTGAACGGAAAGCCCATCCCCCCGGCACGACCGGTGATCGGTGAGGCCGAGATCGAAGCCGCAGTGCGCGTTCTGCGCAGCGGCATGGTCGTACAGGGCCCGGAGGTCAAGGCGTTCGAGGACGAGTTCTCGACCCTGGTGGACGGCCGTCACGGCGTGGCGGTGAACTCGGGCACATCCGCCCTGCACCTGGCGCTGATCGCGATGGGCGTCGGCCCCGGCGACGAGGTCATCGTGCCCTCGTTCTCCTTCGCCGCCTCCGCCAACGCGGTCCGCCTGGTCGGCGCCGAGCCGGTCTTCGCCGACATCGAGGCGGGCAGCTTCTGCCTCGACCCCGACGCCGCCGCCGCCGCGATCACCCCGCGCACCGTCGCGATCATGCCGGTCCACCTGTACGGCCACCCCGCCGCGATGGACCGGATCATGGCGCTGGCCGAGCGCCACGGCCTGGCCGTCCTCGAGGACGCCTGCCAGGCCCACGGCGCCGCGCTGAACGGCACCCCGGTCGGTGCGTTCGGCATCGCCGGCACGTTCAGCTTCTACCCCACCAAGAACATGCACTCGCTCGAAGGCGGCATGATCACCACTGCCGACGCCGAGTTCGCCCGCACCCTGCGTCTGCTGCGCAACCAGGGCATGGAGCAGCGCTACGCCAACGAGATCGTCGGCGCCAACATGCGGCTCACCGACGTCGCCGCGGCGGTCGGCCGGGAGCAGTTCAAGAAGCTCCCGCAGTGGACCGAGCAGCGCCAGGCCAACGCCAAGTTCCTCGACTCGCGGATCACCGCCGTGGTGACCCCGCCGGTCGCGGACAACGCCAAGCACGTGTACCACCAGTACACGGTCCGGGTCGCCGACGGTAACCGCGACGCGGTGCAGCAGGGCCTGACCGAGCTGGGCATCGGCAGCGCGGTGTACTACCCGACGCCGATCCACCGCCTCAAGCCGTACCTGACGGCCGACGGCAAGGTCAACCCGGCCTGGGACCTCCCGGAGACCGAGAAGGCCGCCGCCGAGGTGCTCTCGCTGCCGGTCTTCCCGTCGCTGACCGCCGAGGAGCTGGAGTACATCGCCGACGGCGTGAACACCGTGGCGGGCCGGCTGTGAACACCGAACGCAAACTGCGCGCCGGACTCATCGGGCTCGGCGCGATGGGCCGCAACCACGCCCGCGTGCTGTCCAACCTGGCCGGGGTCGAGCTGGTCGCGGTCGTCGACCCGATGGGCGACACCACCGGCACGCTGCGGGCGCCCGTGGTCCCCACGGTCTCCGAGCTCATCGCGCTGGGCATCGACTACGCGGTGATCGCCTGCCCGACCGCGCTGCACGAGGAGATCGGCCTGGAGCTGGCCGCCAACGGCATCTGCGCGCTGATCGAGAAGCCGCTGGCCCCCTCGATCGACGCCGCCCGGCGGCTGGTCGACGCCTTCGAGAAGGCCGGCCTGGTCGCGGGCGTGGGTCACATCGAGCGCTACAACCCGTCGCTGCAGAACCTGCGGTCCCGCCTGGAGGCGGGCGAGCTGGGCGAGGTCTTCCAGGTGGTCACCCGCCGGCAGGGCCCGTTCCCGCACCGCATCGCCGACGTGGGCGTGGTCATGGACCTCGCCACCCACGACATCGACCTGACCAGCTGGGTCACCGGTCAGTCGTACGTCTCGGTGTCCGCGCACACGGTCTTCCGCAGCGGCCGTCCGCACGAGGACATGGTGGCCGCGGTGGGTCAGCTCGCCGACGGTTCCATGGTCAACCACCTGGTGAACTGGCTCAGCCCGCTCAAGGAGCGCTCCACGGTGATCACCGGCGAGAAGGGCTGCTTCGTCGCCGACACGCTCACCGCGGACCTGACGTTCTATGCCAATGGCGCGATCACCACCGAGTGGGAGGCGCTGCGCTCTTTCCGGGGTGTGGCCGAGGGTGACATGATCCGGTTTGCCATCCCGAAGCGGGAGCCGCTGCTCGTCGAGCACGAGCGCTTCCGTGACGCGGTGGAGGGCAAGCCCAGCGACATCGTGACACTGCGGCAGGGTCTGCGTACGGTCGAGGTGGCTTCGGCCGTACTCGAGTCGGCGAAGACCAAGTCGACGGTTCGACTTCCGGAAACGATGTAGTCGGTGGCGGACCCCACTGGCTGACCCGACAGTGACGCCGATGGCCCACCAGCGAACCGCCCGAAAGGGCTGCGTTGGCGGGCCATCGGCTTGATGATTTTCTGCTCACGGAGGACCGAATGACATCCCAGGCCAGGCAGCCGCGGTTGGTCGTGGTCGTCGCCAACGACATCAGAGGAGATTCGAGGGTCCAGAAGACGGCGATCGCGGCGGCGCGGGACGGCTGGGACGTCACGGTCGTGGGCAGCACCGACGCCCACACCCTCGAGAAGACGACCATGGGTCCGCTGAAGGTGATCCGGGTCCCGGCGGCCAGGCCCAAGACGCAGACCCGCCTGGGCCGCACGGCGGAACGGCTGGCCCAGACCGGCAAGGAAGCCGACAACCGGTCCCGGTCCCGGGGCGTCGCCCGCGTCGGCGACCTGGGCATGCGCTTCGCTCGCCGGGTGGTGGGCAAGCTGCGCCACGAGGTCCACCAGATGCGCGCGCGCCGTAGCTCGCGCGTCGCGCCGACCGGCGACTGGCGCCGGGACTGGCCGCCCCTGGCCCAGCTCGACAAGGCGTTCGGACCGGTCATCGACGACCTCAAGCCGGACCTGATCCACGCGAACGACATCGCCACCATCGTCATCGCGGCCCACTCCGTCGAACGGCTGCGGGCCCGCGGGCTGAACTGCTCGTGGATCTACGACGCCCACGAGTACATCCGCGGCGTCCAGTGGCCGACCCGCCTGCAGGCCAGCGCGTTCACCGGCGCCGAGCGCGAGTTCATCTCCGCCGCCGACGCGGTGGTCACGGTGTCCACGCAGCTGGCCGAGATGCTGCGCACGGACTACCAGCTCGCCGAGACCCCCGTGGTGGTCGGCAACTCGCCGGTCCGCGAGATCATCGCGCCGACCAGCGAGAAGAGCCTGTCCGTACGCGCCCTGTGCAACCTCGACAACGACGTCCCGCTCATGGTGTACGCCGGCTGGCTGGGCAAGGAGCGCGGCCTCGACACCGTCATCGCGGCGATGCCGAAGCTGCCCGGCTACCACCTCGCGATGGTGGTGGGCCGGTCCAATCCGCTGCTGAAGCAGCTGCTCCTGCAAGCGGAGACGCTGGGTGTGCGGGATCGGATCCACCTGCTGCCCTACGTGCCGCAGTACGAGGTGGCCGCCTACCTGCAGTCGGCCGACCTCGGCCTGATCCCGTTCCTGAAGGTGCCGAACTGCGAGATCTCGCTGCCCACGAAGATCTCGGAATACCTGCACGCCCGGCTTCCGCTGGTCACCAGCGACGTCAAAGTGGTCCGCGCCTTCGTCGAGGAGCACGGCATCGGCGAGGTGTTCCCGTCCACGGACGTCGACGGTTTCGTGGTGGCCGCGGAGAAGGCGTACGAGCAGCGCGCCGTGCTCTCCGCGCGGATCAGCGAGGCGATCCTCGACGACCTGTCCTGGGAGCACCAGAGCAAGGCGCTGCTGCGGCTGTACCGCAGCCTGTCGGCGCGCGTGCCCACCGCACCCGCCGACATCCCGTGGGACGTGCAGGAAGATCCCGCGCCGGTGGACCCTCTGCTCGTCGGAGACTGGCGGGAGATCGGGGACACCCGGGTCCGGCTCGGCCTCGGTCCGGCCAACTACGCCGGACAGGGCGCGGCCTTCGCCAAGGCGATCTGCCGGGAGATGACCGACGTCTCGGCCGAGGTCGTCATGGTCCGGCAGCCCGACTCCTTCGGCTTCCCGGCCAACGTCTACCTCGACGTGAACCGGCTGGCCGACTTCAACGTGCAGTCACAGCAGGTGCACCGGGTCCTCGGCCGCTACACGCACGTGCTCGTCGATGCGTTCATGCCGGTCTTCGGCCACCTCAACGGCACCACCATCGAAGGCGACCTCGCCATGCTGGGCCGCGCCGGCATTCAGGTCGCGATTCTGGCCCACGGCAGCGAGATCCGCGACCCGCGGCGGCACCTGAGGAATCACGAGTTCTCGCTGTTCCGGGACGCTCCTGAGGGCATCGCCGCCCAGCTGAGCAAGCGCACCCAGCGCAATCAGAAGATCGCCGAGTCGTGCGGGCTGCCGCTGTTCGTCACCACGCCTGACCTGCTCGAGGATCTCCCTACGGCGACCTGGACGCCGCTCGTCATCGACGCCGACGCCTGGGCCTGCGACCGGCCGGTGATGGAGCGCCAGCGCCCGATCGTGATGCACGCGCCGTCCAAGCGCTGGACCAAGGGCACGGACCGGATCCTTCCGGCGCTCACCAGGCTGCACAAGCGGGGGGCCATCGACCTGCGGCTCGCCGAGGGCATCCCCTGGGAGCAGATGAACGAACTGGTCAAGGAGTCCGACATCGTGCTCGACCAGTTCACCACGGGCGCATACGGCACGCTCGGCTGTGAGGCGATGGCTGCGGGCAAGCCGGTGGTCGCGTACATCAGCGAGCGCGTGGCCCAGGCCGTCGGCCCGGACCTGCCCATCGTCTCGGCGACGCCGCACAACCTGATCAGCGTGCTGGAGTCCATGCTGGACGACCGGGCCGGCACGGCCCGGATCGGCGCGGCCTCGGCCAGGTTCGTGCGCGAGGTCCACGACGGCCGGCGAACCGCCGCCGTGCTCTCGACGTTCCTCCGCTAGCACATCGGCCGGAAGTCGCGGCCCGGTGGCGCACCTCGCCACCGGGCCGCGGCCGTTCGGGGGGTGGTCGTCGGGCACCCCCACCGCCGGCCCACAGACGGCTACCATCCCCCCAGCCACACCACCATGTCGCCCCCCACGGCAGGAGCACCCCCATGTCCCAGTTCCGGCGTCGCGCCCTGCTGGCGGCACTGGCCACGGGCCTGGCAGGCGGAACCGTCTGGGCCACCGGCTGGCCGGGCATCCGTTTCCCGGGCGGCCGTGCCGCCGCCGGCCCTGCGCCGGCCCCCGCCAGCCGGAAGCGCAAGGCGGTCGCCGACGACGGCTGGAAGATGACCAGCCCGGGCATCCGGGCGTCCTCCGACAAGCGGCTCGACATCACCGGGTACGCCTCGGCGACGAGCGTGAACGTCGGCGAGCGGATCGACTTCCACGTCTCCGTCGCCGATCCCGGCCGGTACCAGGTGAAGGTCTACCGCATGGGCTACTACGGCACCGCGGGCGCGGGCCTGGCAACCACCAGCCCCATGCTGGACGGCGTGACGCAGGTGGTCCCCGCACCGCAGCCGGGCTCCGGCACGATCGTGTGCGACTGGCCCGCGTCCTGGGGATTGACCATCCCGGAGGACTGGATGTCCGGCCACTATCTCGCCGTGCTCACCAGGGAGGACGGCCGGCGCAGCTACGTGCCCTTCGTGGTGCGCGACGACGACCGTCCGGCCGAGCTGTGCGTGGTGGTCCCGACCACCACGTACCAGGCGTACAACCTCTGGCCGAAGGATCAGCGCAAGGGCAAGAGCCTCTACTACGGTTACGCGCTGAAGGCCGCGACCGCGGGAGCGCCGCCCACGAGGGGGCTCGACCCCGACTCACGTGCCGTGGAGGTCTCCTTCGACCGGCCGTACGCCAACGCGGGCAGGCCGGCGAACGTGGAACTGGACTGGACCTTCGCGTCGTGGGCGGAGGAGGCCGGTTACGACCTCGTCTACGCCACATCCCAGGACCTGCACGCCGGGCGGATCGACCCCACCCGCTACGCGGGCCTGGTCTTCCCCGGCCACGACGAGTACTGGTCGCGGGAGATGCGGCAGCACGCGACGGCGGCGCCGGCCGCCGGGACGAGCCTGGTCTTCCTGTCCGCCAACAACGTCTACTGGCACGTGCGTCTGCCCGAGGCGACGGACGGGCGGACGGGACGGTTGCTCACCTGCTACAAGTCGAGAGGCGACGAGCCGGGCGAGCGGGCGGACCGCACCTGCCGCTGGCGCGACGAGGCCGGCCCGGGCGATCCGGAGCAGCGCCTGCTGGGTGTGCAGTTCAACGGGATTCCGGTCGCCCCGGCGCCGCTCGTGGTGCGGGGCCAGGACCACTGGTTCTGGGCCGGGACCGGGGTGCGCGACGGCGACACGATCGACGATCTGGTCGCCGGCGAAGCCGACGGGGTGGATCCGGACCTGCCTGACGGGCCGCAGCAGGTGCTGTCGTCCTCGCCGTATTTCATCGTCGGCGGCGAGATCAGGATGCAGAACACCAGTCTCATCGAGACGGCGAACGGCGCCCTGGTCTTCGCCGCGGCGTCACTGTTCTGGCCGCGATTCCTGTCGCCGCAGGGTGATCCGAGGATCCGCCGCGTCACGGCGAACCTGCTGGATCGGGTCGTGGCGAACCGGCGATCCCCTCGTGCCTGACCCCTCGGCCCGCGCGGCGGGCGTTCAGCGCTCGCGCGCGGCGCGGGCCTGAGGTCCCGTCCGGCTGGGGTGGTCGGGCGCTTCCTGGATGTCCAGCAGCAGCGAGTTCACCACGAGATGAATGCCGACGAGGCAGGGCGCGACCGCGAGCAGCACGGTGCCCGCGCTCGGGGTGACTCCGTCGAAGAACCGGACGACGGTGATGTATGCACCGATGAGGCCGCCGACGGTCAGCAGCGCCGACCCGCTGAGGAAGAGCAGCGCGATGGGGGAGAACGAGCGCAGCACGTGCTTGACCACCATGCGGCGCCAGAAGCCACGCCACAGCAGCCAGGAGATGCGCGGGATCACCTTGTGCAGCTTCATCCCGGAGACCTCGGTGCCGTAGCGGGCGGGCACCGGCACGTCCTTCGCGCGCACGTCGGCGATGTTCAGGTTGATCAGGAGATCGTTCTCGAACTCGTAGCGCTGGGCGATCGAGTCCAGGTCGATGCGCTCCAGGGCGTCGCGGGAGATGGCCGTGTATCCGTTCTGCGGATCGAACAGGTGCCAGTAACCGGATGCCGCCTTCGTCATGAACGACAGGATGACGCTGCCGAACACCCGCAACTTCGGCATTCCCTGGAAGGAGTTGCGCGAGTAGAACCGGTTCGCCTTGGTGAACTCGACGTCGTCCGCGGCGATCGGGTCGAGCAGGCGGGGCAGGTGCGCCGGATCCATCTGGGCGTCGCCCGCCATGACCACGCTCACGTCCGCCTTGAGCTCCAGCGCCAGTCGGTGACCGTCGAGGATCGACCCGCCGACGCCGGTGTTGCGCTCGTGGCGGATCAGCGTCACCCGCGGGTCACCGACCGAACGGGCCCGCTGCGACGTCTCGTCGGTGCTGCAGTCGTCGACCACGATGATGTGATCCACGAAATCGGGCATAGTGCTGATAGTCGTCGCAATCAGGGCTTGTTCGTTGTGTGCAGGCACCACAACGGCGACGACGAGTTCCTTGTACACAGCCCACTCCTCAGCCACGGCAACGATTTTCGCCGAGTAGCCCCGACCGGCCGCCATGCTACAGTGGCCCGCGCAGCCTGGGTACCCACCGTTTCCGGGAACACAGCGCCCCATCCCCAGCAGCCGGCGAGACCGGCGTTTCGACCGGCGCCTGCCGCAGGAGTCCGCAGTGATCAGGCATTTCTTTCGCCACAGCGCTGTGCGCTATCTCACCGTCGGCGGGCTGAGCTATGTCACCGACGCCGGTGGACTCTGGCTCCTGCACGGTGTGCTGTCGGTGCCGCTGGGTTTGGCCGCCACGCTCGCTTTCCTCGGCGCCTTCGTCGTCAATTTCGGCTTGAACCGCAGCATGGTCTTTCCTTCGGCCGGACAGGGCAATCCGTTTTCCGCGCAGTTGGTCCGATATGTGCTACTCGTCATCGCCAACTATCTGCTGACGCTGGTGCTGGTGCTGGGTCTCACCGGCATCGGCATGAACTACCTGGCGGCCAAGACCTTCGCCGTGGTGGTCATCGCCGTGGGCAACTACTTCGCATACCGGCACTGGGTCTTCGCCGGGCGGCTTGTCGGGGGGCATTCATGATGAGACGTTGGGCAACCGCCGTGGCCGGCGGCGTTCCGGGACGCTTCTGGGCCGTCGCGTTCGTGATGTACGTGCTGGTCTACTGGTTCACGCACGAGAACCTGAAGATGTGGTTCGGCGACTCGCTGTACTACACGTCGATGACGATGATGAGCGCCGGCCACCCGTACGCCGACGCCATCGATCTGACCGGCGCCTACTTCAACGATCCGAACATCTGGCGGCTCGACCGCGGTTACAGCAACCCGGGTTTCTACGACCTCATCAAGCCACGCGTGGTGTACGTATGGCTGTCCACACCGTTCGTCTGGCTCATGGGACCGAGCGGGATGTACGTCGTCCCCGCGATCTGCGGCCTGATCACGATCGTGCTGCTGCTGCGCTTCTTCGCCCGGTTCTGCTCGCCGACCCTCGCGACCGCGTTGGTGGTCCTGCTGATGACCACCAACCAGTTCTGGTTCTATTCGACCGGTATCTACACCGAGACGCTCTGCGTCCTGTTCATCGCGGTTCTGCTGTACCAGCTGCCTTTCCGCGGCCCGGTGGCACGCTCGAACCTGGTGGGTATCGCGGCTGTCATCGTGCTGCTCACCTTCACCCGGCAGATGACGGTGGTCCCGGTCGCGATGGTGCTCGGGGGCTGGCTCTGGTCGGCGATCCGGCACCGCAGGATTCGCACCGACTGGTTCGCGCCCGCCCTGACGGCGCTCGGCATCGGGCTGGCCGCCCAGGTCACGATGATGGTGATCGCGCCGTTCAACGCGCTGCGCCAGTTCACCATCAACACCGGCTACGCGGGCAACCCCCGGGGTGCGCTGCTCAATCTGCCCAACCTCGCCTGGGAGACGCTGGGCGCGGAGATCTGGTCGTATCGCGTCAACGTCGCCGGACTCCTGCTGTGGGCCGCGGCTCTCGCGGCCGGTTTCTTCCTGTGGCGGTCCGAAGCCGCCGGCGTGTACTTCGGCGGGCTTCTCAGCAGCTTCGCCTTCAACCTGCTGAACGGGACCATGACGGCGCAGCGCTACCTGTACCCGATCGTGCCCGCCTGCCTACTCATGATCGCCCTGGCCGTGCACCGGATGGGCCAGACCCGAACGCCGGAACCGGACCCCGCACCGCCGGCCGACAGCGGCGACCGACAGCTGGTCGAGGCGGCAGCCTGACCGGGCGGCGCTCGCCGGGCAGACTGCGTCGAGCACCAAGATCTGTCGTGGCGCCGATGTGACGTACACTCCTCAGCGTCTTGCCGTCGATGGAACATGGACGTGGCGATCATGCGGATGGACGACGTCGCAGAGGTCGGTGCAGCTCGCGGCCGAGTGGTGATGCTGGTCGACAACGGCGTCAAGGGCGATTCCCGGGTCCAGAAGTCGGCACGCTCGGCGGCCGAGGCCGGCTGGGACGTCGTCCTGCTCGGCCGGGCGCCCGGCGCGAAGCCCGTCACCTGGGCTGAAGGCGACGCCCAGGTGCGCCTGCTGCCGATGCCGCAGCCCCGCAAGCTCTCCCAGCGTGCCCGAGGCTGGCTCAAACGGCGGCTGTCCCGTCTGAAGAGCCGCGCCAAGGCCCCGACGCCGGCCGCGACGCCGCCGGCCGGCCAGGCCGCCACCCCGGCGGCCCCGGCCAAGGCGCCGACGCCGCGCCCCGTGGGCGGTGCACGGGCCGCCGTCCAGCGGACCCGTCGCGACGCTCGGCGCGGCTGGGACCGGCTGTGCCTGGTGGTGCTGTCGGGGGTGCTGGGCGACCGCGCCTGGCGCCGGCTCGACCCGCAGCTGTGGCACTTCGAGCGCGTCTACGGCCCGGTGATCGACTCCCTGCGGCCCGATCTGATCCACGCCAACGACTTCCGGATGCTCGGGGTGGGCGCGCGCGCCGCAGCCCGCGCCCGCGCCGCCGGTCGGCCGGTGAAGCTCGTCTGGGACGCGCACGAATTCCTGCCCGGCATCAACCCGTGGATGGACAACCCGCGCTGGCATCCCGCGCAGATCGCGCACGAGCGGATGTACGCCTCACATGCCGACTCCGTGGTGACGGTGTCCGAAGGCCTGGCCGAACTGCTGCAGCAGGAGCACAAGCTGCCTCGCCTGCCCGACGTGGTGCTCAACGCACCCGACGGCGACGAGGCCGGGGCCACCATGGAGGCACCCGCTGAGCTGCGGGAGCTGTGCGGCATCGGCGCGACCGCGCCGGTCGCCGTCTACAGCGGCGCGGCCGCTCCGCAGCGCGGCCTGGGCATCATGGTGGAGGCTCTGCCGCAGCTCGCCGGGACGCACGCCGTCTTCGTCGTTCCCCGGCCCGACGCCCCGTACATGCAGCAGCTCAAGACCCGGGCCCGGGAACTCGGCGTCGCCGAGCGGGTGCACGTCCTGCCGTACGTGCACCACCAGCAGGTGGTCCGGTTCCTCTCCGCCGCCGACGTCGGCGTGATCCCCATCCACCACTTCCCCAACCACGAGATCGCGCTGATCACGAAGTTCTTCGAGTACTCGCACGCCCGGCTGCCGCTGGTGGTCAGCGACGTGCGGATGATGGCGGAGACCACGCGCTCGACGGGCCAGGGCGAGGTCTTCCGCGCGGAGGACCTGGCCGACTACGTCCGGGCGATCAGCGCGGTGCTGGCCGATCCCCAGCGCTACCGGGCCGCGTACGACAAGCCCGGCCTGCTGGAGACCTGGACGTGGGAGGCGCAGGCGCGCATCCTCGACGAGGTCTACACCCGGCTGCTGCCCGGCCACCCGGCGAGGAACTCGACCACCCGCTCGGCCGCGCGGCCGTCGCCGTAGGGCAGCCCGCGCGGCGCGGCGGGGGCGGGGCGGGTGGCGATGTCGGTCCACTCCTGCGCTCCCAGCGCCGACGGCCGCGGCACGAGGCGGTTCCAATCGCCCTCGAGGGTCTCGATCCACTCGGTCTCGGTCCGCAGCGTGGTGCACGGCCGGTCGAGCAGGTAGGCCTCCTTCTGCAGGCCGCCCGAGTCGGTGACCACGCCGACCGAGCCGAGCACGGCCGCGACCATGGCCGCGTAACCGAGCGGAGTGCCCACGTGGACCGCGCCCTGGGCGAGCTTGAGACCCTGCTCCCCGGCCTTGGCGACCAGCCGCGGGTGGGCGAGTAGCGCGACCGGCAGGGGCAGCGCGGCCAGCGACGCGATCAGCTCGGCCAGCAGCCGGGGGTCGTCGGTGTTCTCCGCGCGGTGCAGCGTGGCCAGCAGGTACGGCTGGTCGGGGTCGATGCCCGGCGACAGTTGCGGACGGGGGTGCCCGCCCGCGCGCACGGCGTCGCGCATACGCAGGCAGACGTCGACCATCACGTCGCCGGCCAGCACCGACTTGGCCGCCAGACCCTCCGCGGCAAGGTGGCGCATCGCCTCCTCGGTCGGCGCCAGCAGCAGGTCGGCCGCGTGGTCGGTGAGGACCCGGTTGTGCTCCTCGGGCATCCGGCGGTTGAACGAGCGCAGGCCCGCCTCCAGGTGCGCCACCGGCAGGTGCTGCTTGACCGCGCTCAGCGCGCCGGCCAGCGTCGAGTTGGTGTCACCGTAGACGAGCACCCAGTCGGGGCTCTCGGATGCGAGCACCGGGTCGAGGGCGGCCAGCGTGTTGCCGGTCTGCACGCCGTGGCTGCCGGAGCCGACGCCCAGGTGCACGTCCGGGTCGGGGATGCCCAGGCCGGAGAAGAAGACGTCGGAAAGGTTGACGTCGTAGTGCTGGCCGGTGTGCACGATCACATGCTTGTGGTCCGTTTTCGCGAAAGCAGCGGCGATCGGAGCGAGTTTGACCAGCTGAGGACGTGCCCCGACGATGCTGACTACCTTCATGTCGGGTCTCTCCTGAAGTTCGAGGTGCGCCTGGGGGGCGGCTGCGTTCGAGCCGACACGTACGATACGTGGCCCGCCCGGCTTCGCCAAAGATCGACAATGACGACCCCGCCCGCGGCCAGCAGCCGAGGCCACAGGGTTGGCCGCCTGCCCGCGGACCGTCGGCCCCGTCCGGGGCCATACCGTAGACTCCACCGGAATCCGAGGACTGCCACCGGTGCGAGGACGGCGGGGACCCTGCCGGCCGTTTGCCGCCGAGCCCGGCCCCTGGCACGATGGACCAGCTCATACGCCGTTTGCGGCCATGTGACCTTGAGGAAGAAAAGACAGCGATGAAGATCTGTGTGGTTGCCCTGGGAAAGATCGGCCTCCCGCTCGCGGTGCAGTTCGCCGCCAAGGGCCATGAGGTCATCGGCGCCGACGTCTCCGAGCGGGTCGTCAGCCTGGTCAACGACGGCG